>LNED01000048.1 GCA_001464915.1 Sphingomonadales bacterium Ga0077531 | reverse complement strand
ATGGGGCTCGCCAACAACGTCTTCGCGCGTGCGGGCGAGGTGACCGTGGGGGTGACCTACATGACCGGGGCGCTGGTGCGGTTCGGTCAGGGGATTGCGGCAAGGCTCGGCGGGCAGCCCATCCCGGCGACGCGCGGTTACGGACTGTTGTGGAGCGCGCTGGCGCTGGGCGCGGCGAGCGGCGGCGCGTTATGCCTGATCGCGCCCAAGCTGGCGGCGGGGGCGGCGTTCGGCTTTGCACTGCTGCTGTGGGCCTTTGCCTTGCAGGTCGAGCGAGCGCCCTCTCCCTAACCCTCCACCCGGAACAGTTTCTGCCGCGAAGTTGCGCCGCGCAACAAGGTAATGCGCGAAGGCGGCACGCCAAGCGCCTCGGCCAGCAGCGCAATCACCGCCTCGTTGGCGGCGCCCTTGTCTGCCGGAGCGCGCACCTTCACCTGCACCGCCCCATCCACCAGCGTGACCGATTGATCGCGCGCGCCGGGCGTAACCTTCACCGCCAAACGCCCTTCGGCATCGACCAGCGCGCGCAAACCCGCAGCATCAGGCAAATCCGGCTTGGGCCGTGCCATTTTTATCCAAGCGCCGCCGCCACCGCTTCCGCGTGATGCTTGGCATTTTCGGCATAGTGCATTGTGCCAATCCGCATCCCGGCAATCGCGGCATCATCCAGATCGCGCATTTTGCGGGCCGGACGCCCGCCCCACAGCTCGCGCGGCTCGATTACTTTGCGCTCCGTCAGCATCGCGCCTGCACCCAGCATCGCGTCAGACCCGATCACCGCCTTGTTCATCACAATCGCGCCAAGGCCAACGAACCCGCGATCGTGGATCGTGCAGCCGTGCACCACCGCCATGTGGCCGATCAACACATCATCGCCGATCACCAGCGGGCAGCCATCGGGATCGCCCGGGCGCGGCGGGTCGCAGTGGAGCACGCTGCCGTCCTGCACATTGGTCCGCTCACCAATGCGGATCGAAAACACATCGGCGCGCAGCACGCAATTGTACCAGATCGAAGACCCCGCCCCGATCACGACATCGCCGATGATCGTGCAGCCCGGCGCGATGAAGGCGGTGTCGTGGATCACCGGCGTTTTGCCGTGGATCGGGATGATGTTGACGCCGGCTCGGGCGGGGGATTGCTGCATGGTGGGGCCTCTTGATCGCGAAGTTACTCGAATAGCACGTTCCACCGGAACTGCGCCAAGGTCGAGGCATATTGATCGCTCCACACCGAATCGATCCGCGGGGCGAGTTCGCGCCACTGACCGGGGCCGGTCGCCTGCGCGATTCCGCTGAGCGTGGCGGCATCAGGGGTCAGCACCACCCATTTCGACACAGTCAGGCCACGCGAGCTGTCGGGATCGTCGACCCGCACCGTCGCCGTCATCCCCGCATCCTTCGCCAACGCGGCCAGCACCGGCTCGAGATCGATGAAGCGGTTGGAAATGTGGATCGCGATCGCACCCTTGTCGGTGATCGACCGGCGATAGGCCTGCAAGGCCTCGCGCGTCAGCAGGTGGAGCGGGATAGCGTCGGAAGAGAAGGCGTCGACTACCAGCACATCATACTGCGCTGCGGCTTCGGTCTCGAGCGCGAGGCGCGCGTCGCCGATCACGGTCTCGCTTGCGGGCGCGCAGTCGGACAGGAAGGTAAACTGCCCCTGCGTGGAGAAGGCGAGGATCGCCGGGTCAATCTCGTAGAAACGATAGGATTGCTGCGGCTCGCGGTAACAGGCGAGCGTGCCCGCGCCGAGGCCGACGATCCCAACCCGCGCCTGCGGGCCGAACACTGCGGACGCCTTGCTCAGCAGCAGACCTACGCCAGAGGTTCGGCCGTAATAGGCGGTCGGCTCGCGCCGGGTGGCCGGGTCGAGATATTGCCGCCCGTGCTGGGTGGTGCCGTGGGTCAGCTGTCGGATGCCATGCTCGGTCAGATCGCTGACGGTATAGACGCCAAAATAGCTGCGAACGCGCTCGCCGTTGGCATAGGCACGGCCATGTCCGACCGCGCCGATGCCCACCATCATCAGCGCGAACACCGCGAGGAAAGCGATGCGGTTGAACTTCAACGCCAGCGCCAGCACCGCCATCGCAAAGAAGATCGCAAAAGCGACCCCCATCGTGTCGGCGCCGACCGCGCGGAACAGGAACAGCGCGGCGACCATCGCCAGCACCAGACCCGCGGCGAGCATCGCCAACCGCTGGGTGCCATTGTTCGCCACACGCAACTGCCATTGGGCCAGCACTCCGACCGGAATCAGCGCTGCGGCGGCGAACACCAGCAGCGGATGCTCCCAGACCCAGTCGAACACCAGCGGTGCAATCAGCGCAGTGAACAGCCCGCCCAGCGCGCCGCCGGCCGACATAACCAGATAGAACAGTGTCAGGCGCGAAGGATCGGGGCGCAATTCGTACATCCGCGCGTGCAGCGTCACCGCCACCACAAACAGCAGCGCGACCGAAGCGATCAGCAGCCACGGGTTCTCGCCCGATTGCGACACCATCGCCATCCCGCCAGCGAGCAACACCACGACCGGCGCGGCGATGGTGATGTAGCGGGCAAGCGTGCGGTTCTCGGCAAAGGCGACGCTGAAGCTCAGCAGATAGATCCCGAGGGGAATCACCCACAGCAGCGGCATGGCGAAGATATCGGTCGTAAGGTGCGTGGTGGTCGAAAGCATCAGGCCCGAAGGCACCGCCGCCAGCGCCAGCCACAGCGTGATGCGCCGCCAGCCGATCGGCGCGGCACTGACAGGCGCGGCATCTGCGCTCGACACATCGGGCGACGCGCTTGTCCAGCGGGCGCGCACCACCAGCAATAAGAGCAGCAGCATCGCGCCGTAACCGAGGCTCCAGATCAGGCTCTGCGCGCCGAGCGGCAGCAGTGGCTCGATCAGCAAGGGATAGCTCAAGAGCCCGGCAAAGCTGCCGAGGTTCGAGGCGGCATAAAGCGGATAGGGATCACCCGCTTGGGGATCGGCCGCATACCAGCGCTGGATTAGCGGAGCCTGCGCCGAAATCAGGAAGAATACCGGGCCGACGGAAGCAAACAGCAATGCCGGAACCCAGAACACCTCCATACCAGGGCCGAAATCCGCAATATCGGTCAAAGCCAGCGGTAAGGTCAGCGCGGCAAGCGCAAGCAGCCCGATATGCAGCATCAGCTGCCGCCGCAGCGTCAGCCGCCCAATGAAATGGGCATAGGCATAGCCGCCCAGCAGCAACGCCTGATAGACCAGCATTGCGCTGTTCCAGACATTCGGCGTCCCCCCCAGCCGCGGCAACAGCAGCCGCGCCATCAGTGGCTGGACGAGGAACAGCAGAAAACTGCCAACCAGAATTGCCGCGACGAACAGCGGGCGGCGGGAGGATGTCATGTGCGGTCGGTCCATTGCTTGTGAGTGACCGCGTATACGATGTTATGGTTAAGATCCGGTCTCTGGCCGGGTCTCTCCAGCGAGTCAGGAAAATCGAGCTCGGGCCGCCGCACCATTCCGAGCTTTTCCATCAGCCGCCAGCTGCCGGTATTCTCCGCGACCGTTATGGCGATGATGTGCGGCGCGTGATGGACGCAGAAACCCCAGTCGATCACCGCGCGCATCGCCTCATAAGCATAGCCCATCCGCCACCGATCCTGACGCACCAGCCAGCCGATCTCGAAATCGTCAGGGTTGGGCGCGAGCGGGTGGGCGACCTTGCGCAGCCCGCAATGGGCGACGATTTCGCCCGTGGCGCGTTCCTCGGCCAGCATGAAGCCGTACCCAGCGGCGGCAAAGCTGGCGCGCGAGGCGGCGTGTTTGGCCGCGATAACGCTGCGCGGTTGCACTCCGCCCAGATGCTCCATCACCGCAGGGGTGTTGAGCAGCGTCATGTGGGAATCGAGATCATCCTCGCCAATCTGGCGCAGCACCAGCCGCGCGGTGGTCAGCACCGGAGCCGTCACGATGCCGCCTGCGAACGGGCCCGCCATTGGTCGTGGGTAATGGCATGGACGATGATCACCGGGTTTTCAGGGTCGAATTCGGCGTTGGCGAAATCGAGGTCTGCGCGCCGCTCCATCCCCAGCCGCAGCATCAGTCCCCAACTGCCAGTGTTGCCCTGCACCGTCAGCGCAATCACCTCATCCGCGCCAAGCCGATCAAATGCGAGTGCGAGCGAAGCGGCGGCGGCTTCTTTGGCATAGCCCTGCCCCCAGGCGTCCTCTCTGAGCCGCCAACCGATCTCCATCATCCCTTGCGGGCCGCCTGCCTGATTGGAACGCTTCAACCCGCAAAAGCCGAGCAGTGCGCCATCCGCCTTGCGCTCGACCGCCCAGAACGTGTGGCCGTGATCACGGTGGTAGCCAAGGATCCGATCCTGCGCCGCAGCGCGCTTGGCATCGTCAGCGACCCCGCCCAACCAGCGCATCACTGCCGGCGTATTGGTCGTCTGCCAGAACACCGGCCAATCATCATCGCGCCAATCGCGCAGGATCAACCGCGCGGTCTCAAACCGGAACTCCGTCCTGTGTTCAGGCACGGTGTCAGCCAGCCAGCAGGCGTGCGGCGAGCGGGGCGTGATAGGTCAGGATCCCGCTGGCCCCGGCCCGTTTGAAAGCGAGCAAGGTTTCGAGCACCAGCGCATTGCGATCGCCCGCGCCCGCTGCCGCCGCCGCCTCGATCATCGCGTATTCGCCGCTCACCTGATAGGCGAACACCGGCACGTCAAACTCGGCCTTCACCCGCGCAACGATGTCGAGATAGGGCAGGCCCGGTTTAACCATCACGCTATCCGCGCCCTCGGCAATGTCGAGCGCGACTTCGCGCAGCGCCTCATCGCCGTTGGCCGGGTCCATCTGGTAGGTTTTCTTGTCGCCTTTCAGCAGCCCACCGCTGCCCACCGCATCGCGGAACGGGCCGTAGAACGCGCTGGCATACTTTGCCGCATAGCTCATGATCTGCACGTTGGCGTGGCCGTGCATTTCGAGCGCGCGGCGGATCGCGTGGATGCGGCCGTCCATCATGTCGGATGGCGCGATGATATCCGCCCCAGCATTGGCCTGATTGACCGCCTGATCGACCAGCGCGGCGACCGTATCGTCGTTGACGACATAGCCCGCTTCATCAACCAGCCCGTCCTGCCCGTGGGAGGTATAGGGGTCGAGCGCGACGTCGGTCAGCACGCCGATGCTGGCGCCGCAGGCGGCTTTGATCGCGCGGATCGCCTGGCACATCAGGTTGTCGGGATTATGCGCCTCGCCCCCATCATCGCTGCGCAATTCGCGCGGGGTGTTGGGGAACAGCGCGACCACCGGGATGCCGAGCGCGACCGCTTCCTTGGCGCGCGCCACGATCCCATCGACCGACCAGCGCGACACGCCGGGCAGACTGGCGATCGGCTCCTCCACCCCCGTTCCGGACGTGACGAACAGCGGCCAGATCAGGTCTGCCGGGGTGAGGATGGTTTCGCGGTGGAGCGCGCGGCTCCATGCAGTAGCGCGGGTGCGGCGCAGGCGGGTGTTGGGATAGCTTCCGGTCATGAGCCCGGATTTGGCGCAATCCGCGCCGCGCGACAAGTCGCTCGTTACAGCGAGCCGGTGAGCCCGCCCCGGCGCGTCGATTGAGCGGCAATATCGACCTTCTCGATCTCGCGCACCGGCTCCTTGATCTCAGTGGGCAGCGGTTCGAGGTCTTTCAGCGCCGCGCCGACTTCGATTTCCTTCAATCGGATCAGTTGGCGGCGGAAATCGATCAACTCGGTGCCGCCCAGTTCTGCGCGGTTGACGAACTGGACGCTGGCCGGGTTGATCGCTCGCCCGCCGCGGTACATTTCGTAATGGAGATGCGGGCCGGTCGACAGGCCGGATGATCCGACATAGCCGATCACCTGCCCGCGCCGCACGGTCATGCCAGCACCAACTGCCATCCGGCTCATGTGGCAATAACGGGTGGATAGCCCGCCGCCATGTTCCAGTCGCACCGCGATACCGCAACCGCCCGCACGGCCCGCTGCGCTGACCCGTCCATCGCTGACCGCGACAATCGCGGTGCCATAACGCGCCTTGAAATCCATGCCCGCGTGCATCCGGGTATAGCCGAGGATCGGGTGTCGCCGCATCCCGAAGGACGACGAAACCCCGCCGGGCACTGGCGCCAAGAGGCCACGACGCTGCTCGCCCACGCCCGATGCTTCGAAAAACCGTCCGTCGCTGCCCCAGCGCATCAGCTGCGTGCGTGGCCGCCCGGCACGGTCGACCCCGGCATACATCAGCTGCCCGGCCTGCCGTTCGCCCGTGGCGGCGCGGCGATAGCCGATGATGATGTCGAATTCGTCGGACGAGCGAACTTCGCGGTCCATGTCGATCTGCGCGTCGATCGCCTTGAGATATTCTTGCACCGCGCTGGCCGGGACGCCCGCCTGCCGCATTGACCGATACAGGCTCGATCCGACCGGGCCGCGCACCCGCAGAGGGGTGTCGTCAACGCGGATGATGTTGCGCTTGAGCGCCAGCGGGCCGCTCGGGATCACCGGAGTGCCTTCGGTCGAAATCTCGCCCACGCCGGGCCGGGTCAGTTCCAGCTCCAGATCAAACCGCGCGCGGAACGCAAGGCTATCGAGCGGGCGCGGCTGTCCGGGTGCGGGGCGGCGGCCGAGCAGCACGTCCATCTGCGTGCCCGAAGCAATATCGCCCACGGGCAGCGCGCCGCTGACCAAGGCGGCGGCGCGATCAATATCGCCCGCCGAAACCCCGGCGCGGCGCAGCATCGAGACAAAGCTATCCCCCGGCGCCAGCGTCACCACCATCTGGATCTGCGGACGTTCGGGCGCACTTTTCAGCGGGATCACCGCCTGCGTCGGGCCCATCCGGCGGCCGGAATCGCCGCCCAGCGCCAGCGGCAGGATCATCTGGCTGCGCAGTTCGGAGGTCACATCCTCGCCCTGCGGCATCGCCGGGCGTGCTTCCAAGGGGGTGAGGTCGGGCCAGAACGCCAGTGCCACCGCGCCCAGCCCCAGCATCGTGCCCAGCCCGCGGAACCAGCGGCGGCTGCCAATCGCCTCGGCCAGATCGGGGGCGAGATCGACCCCGTCAAACCAACGCGAGGCGCCAAGACGCCATTCATCGTAGCGTTCGGACAGGCCGTTGACCCGGGTGATCACTTTGCGCTTGGCCTTCTGGGCCTTGGTCGGCGGGGCGAGCGACTTGCCCTTGCGCAGCATCGGCAGCAATTCGCGCGCAGTTTGGGCGTCAACCGGGCTGTGGTCTGATGGCAGGGTCAGCGCGCGCAGATCCGCATCGGAGCCGTCTTCCGGCTCCAGCGGATTTATCAGATTGCGTGCATGATCCAACATTTCTGCCCCGATAGCGGCACCCGAACGGGGCGAGCCTGGCGATGCCTGTGTCGCCCCATGTCGCATTTTTCTGCCAGAACAAAGTAAATGTGGCGTTAACCAGCGGCCAGCCGTCTCGCGAATGCGGTAGGGCGAAGTGCATAGCCTACAATCCCCGGCCCACCACTGTCCGCGCCCTTGCCCCCCTGCCCAACCCCTGACACAAGCAGCCTTATTGTGAGCGTCCCCCCACACGCCCGTTTATCCGCCCTGCGCGACAATTCATCGCGCGATGACCAGCGTGTGCGCGCGGTGCTTGGCCCCACCAACACCGGCAAGACCCACCTCGCCATCGAACGGATGTGCGGCCATTCCAGCGGCATGATGGGTTTCCCGCTCCGCCTGCTGGCGCGCGAGGTTTACGACCGGGTGCGCGCAATCAAGGGCGATAAACAGGTCGCGCTGATCACCGGCGAAGAACGGATCGAACCGCCGGACGCGCGCTATTTCCTCTGCACCGCCGAAGCCATGCCGCGCACCGTGGGCGAACACGCCTTTGTCGCCATCGATGAAGCGCAATTGGGCGCCGATCCCGAACGCGGGCACATTTTCACCGACCGGCTGCTGCACGCGCGTGGGCGGGAAGAGACGATGATCCTCGGCTCGGCTATCCTCGAACCGATGGTCAGGGCGCTGATCCCCAAGGCCGAGATTACCACGCGCCCACGCTTCTCCACCCTGTCGCACGCCGGAATCTGCAAGCTATCACGCCTGCCCAAACGGAGCGCCGTGGTCGCCTTCTCGGTTGAGCAGGTTTACGCGATGGCTGAGGCTTTGCGGCGCTTTCGCGGCGGCGCAGCTGTGGTGATGGGGGGGCTCTCGCCCGAAACCCGCAACAAACAGGTCGAATTGTTCCAATCGGGCGAGGTTGATTACATCGTCGCCACCGATGCGATTGGCATGGGGCTGAACCTCGATCTGGATCACGTCGCTTTCGCCGCGCTGTCGAAGTTCGACGGGCGGCGCAAACGGCGGCTCACCTCTTCGGAAATGGCGCAAATCGCCGGGCGCGCCGGGCGGCATCAGCGCGATGGCACCTTTGGCACGCTGTCGGGCATGAGCGCCGTGCAGCAGGGTGAACCGCTCGAATTCACCGATGAAGAAGTCTACGCGATCGAAGAACACAAGTTCGCGCCGCTGACGCATCTGTATTGGCGTGAGGCCGATCCCCGGTTCGATACGCTGCCGACGTTGATCGCCGATCTCGAATCGCGCCCCAACCACGCGGTGCTGCGCGGCGCGCCCGAAGCGATTGATCTGGCCGTGCTCAAACGCCTCGCCGAAGACCCCGTGGCCCAAGGCGTGCGCGGGGCAGGTGCCGTGCGGCGGTTTTGGGAGGCGTGTTCGCTCCCCGATTTTCGCAGCATCGGGGTGGAACAGCACGCGCGTTTTGTCGCGCGGCTGTGGCAGGACTTGGGCCAGGGGTATCTCGGCGCAGATTTCGTCGCCGCGCGCATCGCCGAGCTTGACCGGATGCAGGGCGACATCGACACGCTGCAAGGGCGGATCGCAGCGATTCGCAGCTGGGCTTACATTTGCCAGCGGCCCGATTGGGTGCTGGCACGCGACGAAATGGCTGCGCGGGCGCGCGCGGTTGAGGCGAAGCTTTCGGATGCGCTACACGCGCGGCTAACCGAACGCTTCGTCAACCGGAGGACGACACTTTTGATGAAATCGCTGGGGCAGGACGCAAGCGCCTTGCCAGTCACCCTTGAACCCGATGGCCACCTGACCGTGGAGGGGGAGACGATTGGCAGGCTCGAAGGATTCCGCTTCCAGGTCGATCCTTCGGCCGGGGTGGCAGATCGGCGGATGCTGCTCGCGGCGGGCGAGAAGGCTTTGCCCGCGCTGCTGGCGAGCCGCGCCGAATGGCTGCTGACGCAGGGGCTGGGCGAATTGACGATTTCCGGCGGCGCAATCCGCTGGCAAAATCGCGCACTGGCGGACATCTCCTTTCCGGGGCACGCAGGGGCGGGCAATTTCGGCACGCCGCGCCTCACCATGACGCGCGATCTGGCGCTGTTGACCGAAGCATCACGCGCCAGCCTTGAGGCGGGCCTTTCCACGTGGCTCGAAAAGCAGCTCGAACCGCTGGAGCCGTTGCGCAAATTGGCCGAGGCCGCGCGCGATCCCGCCGCCGGGTCGCAGGCGCGTGCGCTGTTGATTACCTTGATCGAAGCGCGCGGGGTGATCAGCCGCGAAGAGGCGGGGCTCGAACATCTGCCGAAGGAAATGCGCCCCTATCTGCGCAAGCTGGGCGTGACCTTCGGTGCGCTCGATATTTTTGCCGCACCGCTGCTCAAACCCGCACCGCGCCGCTTGCTGCACGCGCTCGGCCTCGATCTGCGCCCACTGAACGAGGCGATGCTGCCGGTGCTGGCCGAGGGTGCCTGGGTCAAGGGGCGACTGCCCGCCGGCTATCGCCTGGCAGGCACGCAAGCGATCCGGGTTGATCTAGCCGAGAAAATCCTGCGCACCGCCTTTGAAGCGCGCGCGGTAGCGACCGCGAAGCATCCCAAGGCGCGCAATATGTCGTTCCGGCTCGACCTGGCGCTCAGCGTGTCGATCGGGCTGGAGGCGGAAAACGCCCGCCGCTTGCTCGGCAGCGCAGGGTTCCGCTGTGACCGCGCCCGCGCCTTGCCCGAAGGCGCCTTCGGGCCGCCCGCGCCCGACCGCTGGCACTGGCGCCCGCGCCGCCCCGGAGATGATCGGCGTGAGCGTGAGGAAACGCGGCCCCATCGCAACGATGCTCGCAAAGAATCCGGCCAGCCGCGCGAAAACGGCAAAGCGGCAAGGGGCAAGCCCGCCAAGGGTCGGCCCGATAGCGCCAGACCCGCTCGTGATGCCGCCCAGCGTCCCCCCAGACCTGCCCAAACCTCGGCCCAAACCCTGGCCCAAACCCCGGGCAGACCCGCGCCAAAGCCCTTGGGTGATACCGGCCCGGCTCGCGCTGGCGGTGCGTTCGACAAGCTGGCGGACCTGCTCAAGGGATGAAGGCAAGCGGAGAGACAGCGCCAGCGAAGGGGTCGATCCGCATCGACCGGCTGTTGGTGTATCTCCGCTTTGCCCGCACACGGTCTGCCGCGCAGGCGATGATCGAAGCTCACGCTTTGCGTTGTAACAGAAAACATGTGCTGCGCGGGGCCGAACTGGCGCGTATCGGTGATGTGCTGACCGTCGCTGCGGGTGACAAGGTGCGGGTGATCGAACTCACCATCCTACCCGACCGTCGTGGCTCACCGATGCAAGCGCGTTCGCATTATCGTGAGGTTGACGCTGCCGAACTTGACCGTAAAGGGCAAAACACCATAGCAGCGTCGCATCTCACCACGGGCAATCTGCCCGACGCTTCCGAAGATTGATTTTGAAAGACCCGCAATGACTTACGTCGTCACCGAAGACTGCATCAAGTGCAAGTACACCGACTGTGTGGAAGTGTGCCCGGTCGATTGCTTCTATGAAGGCGAGAATATGCTGGTGATCAATCCCAGCGAATGCATCGATTGCGGCGTGTGCGAACCTGAATGCCCGGCCGAAGCGATCCTGCCCGATACCGAAGACGGCTTGGAAAAGTGGCTGGAGCTGAACACCCAGTTTTCGGCGCAGTGGCCCAACATCACCAGCCAGAAAGCGCCGCCCGAAGATGCCGACGCGCACAAGGGCGAAAAGGGCAAGTTCGAGCTGTATTTCAGCGCGGAGCCCGGCGAAGGCGACTGATTTCGCCCGCAAAGCTGTGCATTCGCAGACACGCGGGTGCCTATGCAATCACCGACTCGCAATTTTGTTGCGGACGTGCTATATAATGCAGGCACCGCGCAGGGCTGAGGCCCGCGCAGGCAAAACCAGGAAGGTCCGACACCAGCAACCCCCTAACCGGATGATCCGCTTCCGGCGCTTTGCCTCATTCTGAGGCGGGTCGCGCCGCCGGAAAGATTCTCTGCTCTCTCGCTGGAAGTCAGGCCCACAGAAAGGGACGTGCATGGCAAGCACTGCAAACGCATTCACTGTCGGCGATTACGTTGTCTACCCCAAGCATGGCGTTGGCCGTGTGATTGAGCTGCAGAGCGAGGAAATCGCCGGTATGCAGCTGGAACTCTACGTCCTCCGGTTCGAAAAAGAGCGCATGACGCTCCGGGTACCAGTTGGCAAGGTCGAAGCGATCGGGATGCGCAAGCTTTCGTCCGACAAGACTTTGAAGCAGGCGATGGAAACCCTGAAGGGCAAGCCCAAGGTCAAACGCACCATGTGGTCGCGCCGCGCGCAGGAATACGAAGCGAAGATCAACTCGGGCGACCTCGTGTCGATTGCCGAAGTGACCCGCGATCTGTTCCGTCCGGAAGATCAGCCCGAACAATCCTATTCGGAACGCCAGATCTTCGAAGCGGCCTCCAGCCGCCTCGCCCGCGAATTGGCGGCGATGGAAGAAACCGATGAACCGGCCGCGCTGAACAAGATTCTCGACGTGCTGCGCGAACACGCACCGCAATATTACGACACCGCCGAAGAAGGCTGAGGCTTTCTCAGCCTGTCGCGAACATCAAGGGCTGCCCCCGCCGGGGCGGCCCTTTTTGTTTGTGCCTGATGGTGCGGGCTTGTGCGTTCCTTGCGGGTGTATTATATCGGCAACACGCTAAAAGCCCCGTCGGGAGAGAGACGCATGACCCACCCCACCCTTCACCGCCTCACCCCGTTCGCTGCCGCGGCGCTGCTTGTCCCGCTGGCCGGGTGCGACAGTTCGATGGAAATCAACGGCGAAAAGGGTGTGCCGCTTGCCGAAGTCGAGCTTGCCGGTACGCCGCCGACCGAAGTGGTGCTGGCATCGGGCGACAAGGTCATCGTCACCGACGGCACCACCTTCACGATCACAGTCGAAGGCAGCGACACCGACAGCCTCCGCTTCGTGCGCGATGAACGCACCATCGGCATCACCCGTGAAGACGGCTGGAGCGGCAAGCAAACCGCCACCATCCGCATCACCATGCCCCCGCCCAGCGAGTTGGTGATTGCAGGCGCCGGCACCATCGAAGCGCAGTCGCTCGCCAGCCAAGCGGAAGTCTCGATTGGCGGCGCGGGCACAGTCACCTTCGGCAAAGCGGCAGCTGAAAAGCTCGGCATCAATATCGGCGGCAGCGGCACGGTGCGCGGCGCGGGCACGGCCAAGGTGCTGGAAGTGAACATCGGCGGGAACGGCGATGTCGAACTGGGCGGTCTGAAGGCTGACACCGCTGAAGTCTCGATCGGCGGGAACGGCGATGTCGAATTCGCTTCGGATGGCGCGGTGGTAGCGAACATTGCCGGATCGGGCGACATCAACGTCACTGGCAATGCCAAATGCACCGTCAACGCCTTCGGCTCAGGCACACTGACCTGCACGCCGACCGGTTCGGGCGCTACGGCAGCGATCCCGGCAGCGGCGGCATCACCAGCAGATGCCGGCGTGCCGATTGCGCCCAAGGCTCCAACCGCCCCAATCGCGGCCAAACCCGCAGAATAGCATTTGCATTCGGGCAAGGCGTGGGTGACATTATGCACCCATGCGCACCCCCGCTCTCCTTGGCCTGACCCTCGCTGCCCTTGCCTTGCAAGGCTGCTTGGCGCGTGCGGCGGTGGATGTGGTGACGTTGCCGGTGCGGGTGGTGAGCAAGGGGGTGGATGTTGCCACCACCAGCCAATCCGAAGCCGATGAGAACCGCGGCCGCGAGATTCGCAAGCGCGAAGAGCGACTGGGTGAGCTGGAACGCGACTTCGACAAGCAGGCTGAACGCTGCGCCGACGGTGATGATGAAGCGTGCGAGAAAGCCCAGGCGATCCGGGCTGAAATGAAAGCGATTCTGCCGGGAATTCCGGTCGAGCCGGAGGACGACTAAGCCGATTCTTCGTTGTGGCATCGCTTAATGCTGAAAACCGGTTCCCACTTTTCAGCGCGATGCTCTAGGCCGCCGCCCGGCGCAACCGGTCGTTGATGGCGCAGCCCACACCATCATCAGGCACCGGGGCAACCGCGATGCGCGGCTGTGGGGCAAGCGCGGCTTCGTGCAGGCAGGCGTAGAGCCGCGCGGCGGCCTCGTTCACATCGCCGATTGCTGATAGGGTGCAATCGCCGCTCCACGCGCCGAACCCGATCCAGAATTCGTCTGGCTCAGCCGATACCGCGCCCAGCCGCACAGGCTTGCCCGGCGCGTAATGGCTGGCCATCTGACCCGGAGCTTCGATCGATGCGCCACCTGCCAGCGCCCTTGGTGCAATCTGCAACGGCCCGGGTCGCAATTCTTCAAGCGAACCGTCCGCGCGCACCGCGACGATGGTGGATTCCACCCCCGCTACGCACGCCCCGCCATCGAGCACCATCGCGATCCGGCCTTCCAGCGACGCGAGCACGTGCGCGGGTGTGGTCGGGCTGATGAAGCCAGAGCGATTGGCAGACGGCGCGGCGAGCGGGAAGTCCACCGCCTCCAACAAGGCCCGCATCACCGGGTGCGCGGGCGCACGCAGGGCGATGGTCGGCAGGCCTGCGCTCACGGCATCCGCCAGGCCCGCATCCGCGCGGCGCGGCACCACCAGCGTCAGCGGGCCGGGCCAATGCGCTTCGGCCAATGCGCGCGCGGTGGGGGAGAATACGCCATACCGTTCGGCCTGCTCCAGCCCGCTGACATGCACGATCAGCGGATTGAAATCGGGCCGGCCTTTCGCGGCGTAAATCCGCGCCACCGCCTCCGCCGAATCCGCCCGCGCGGCGAGGCCGTAAACCGTCTCGGTCGGCACCGCCACCAGCCCGCCCGATTCGAGGATGCGCGCCGCTTTCGCGATCCCTCCGGCATCCGCCAGCACCACTTCCGTAACGTCCTTGCCGCTCATGCTCCGGCGCTATATTCAAACCCCCGCCCTGCCAAGTGCGCAGCCGTTTTCCCACCCGAAGGACGCCCCCGAAGTGACCCCCTATAGCCCGCCGACCGCCGACCAATTGCTCGCCATCCGCGTCAATGCCGGGATTGAGGAGCTCGCCCAAACCGAACGCTTCGCCCATGCCGAAGCCGATCTGATCGAAGCCATCGTCGAAGGCGTCGGGCAGTTCGCTGCCGGGGAATTCGCGCCCTTGAACCGCATCGGCGATACCGAAGGCGCGCGGCTGGAAAACGGCGTGGTGCGCCTGCCGGACGGGTTCAAAGCGGCGTACGATGCCTATGTCGAACAGGGCTGGAACGCGATTGCCTCCCCGCTCGCGCATGGCGGTCAGGGCCTGCCGTTTACGCTGTCTTGCAACGTGCTCGAAAACCTCGGCGCGGCGAACATGGCGTTCAATCTGCTGCCGATGCTGTCAGTCGGCGCGATTGAGGCGCTGGAGCATCATGGGAGCAAGGATCAGCAGGCGAAATACCTCCCCAATCTGGTCAGCGGCAAATGGTCGGGCACGATGAACCTGACCGAGCCTGCTGCGGGCAGCGATGTTGGCGCGCTGCGTTCGACTGCCGTGCCGGTCACGGACGGCCCGCATGCGGGCAAGTATCGGATCACCGGGCAGAAAATCTACATCACCTGGGGCGAACACGACCTGTCGGATAACATCATCCACCTCGTGCTCGCGCGCCTGCCTGATGCGCCTGAGGGCACGCGCGGGATCTCGTTGTTTCTGGTGCCCAAGTATCATGTGAACGACGATGGTTCGCTGGGGGCACGCAACGATCTCAAATGCGTCAGCCTGGAACACAAGCTCGGCATCAATGCCTCGCCCACCTGCGTGATGAGCTACGGCGACAATGGTGACTGCATCGGCGAGCTGGTGGGCCACGAAAACAAGGGCCTCGCTGCGATGTTCACGATGATGAACAACGCGCGGATCAATGTCGGCAATCAGGGCAACCAGATCGCCGAACGCGCGACTCAGCAGGCGATGGCCTATGCGCGCGACCGAGTGCAATCGGCGCGCGCCGGGTCGCCCGACAAATCGTCGGTGGCGATTATCGAACACCCGGATGTGCGCCGGATGCTGCTGCGGATGAAGGCTTTGACCGAAGGCTGCCGCGCGCTGCTTTATTACTGCGCAGGGCAGGTCGATCGCGGCAATCTGGGCGACGAAGCGGCCAAGAACCGCGCCGATATTATCGTGCCGCTGCTAAAAGCGTGGGGCACCGATATCGGGGTGGAGGTCGCAGGGCTCGGCATCCAGATCCACGGCGGGATGGGCTTTGTCGAGGAAACCGGCGCGGCCCAGCATTGGCGCGATTCGCGCATTGCGCCGATTTACGAAGGCACCAACGGCATTCAGGCGGCCGATCTTGTGACCCGCAAGCTGGGGATCGAGGGCGGCGAGGCGATGATCGCGCTGTTCGATACCATCGCCCGCGAAGCTGCTGGGGAGCCAACGCTGGCCCACCTCGCGCAGGATTGCGCCGCCATCGCCCGCTGGATGCGCGACGAGGCAAGCCTTGATGATCGCCTCGCGGGCAGCGTGCCGTTCTGCACGATGGCAGCGGTTGCGGTGGCTGGGTGGCAGCTGATGAAGCAGGCCGCAGCGGTGGCCGCAGGGGCAGCGCCCTCGCTCAGCGCGACCAAGCCGGTGACGGTGCGGTTCTTCCTTGATCGGATCGTGCCTGAGGCCGCTGGGCTGAAAGCGGGCGCGATTGCCGGGGCTGATCTGCTCTATGCGCTTCCCGCCGAAGCGCTGGCAGGCTGACGTGAACAGCGGGGGCGACACGTGGGAGCGCATCGCCGCGGCGCTCGAACGGCTCGCGCCCGCGCCGCATCCGCCAACTGATTGGCGATCCGCACCCGCCTATGTGTGGGAGGGGACGCGGGCCCGCGCGGTCGCGACGCTCGACGCGCTCCCGCTGGCGCAGCTCCACGGGATCGAGGCGCAAAAAGTCGCGCTGCGCAACAATTGCGCGCGGCTCGCCAGCGGTGCCGCGGCGCATGATGTGCTGTTGTGGGGCGCGCGCGGGATGGGCAAATCGGCGCTGGTGCGCGCGGCTGTCGCCGATGTGCAGGCGGAAATGCCCGGCGCGATGGCACTGGTGCAGCTCGCACCCGGCAGCTTATCGACCTTCCCCGCGCTAATCGACGAACTGGCGCAGCAACCCCGCGCCTTCCTGCTGTTTATCGATGATCTGGGCTTTGGCGCTGATGGGCGGGCCGAGATGCTCGCCCTACGAAGCCTGCTCGACGGCGGCGTTGCTCCGCGCCCAGCCCACATCTGCATCGCCGTGACCGCAAACCGCCGATCGATTGTCGAGCGCGAGGACACCAGCGGCGCCATGCACGAACGTGATGAGCGCGACGATGCGCTGGCACTGGCCGACAGGTTCGGCCTTACGCTGGGGTTCCACCCGGCGGACAAGGACACCTACCTTGCGATCCTCAGAGGCTACACTGCGCCGCTCGGCCTCAACTTTGACACCGAGGAAGCGATGACCTTTGCCATCCAGCGCGGCAACCGATCAGGCCGCACCGCGCGGCAATTCGCCACCGAGTTGGCGGGCCGGGCCGGCCTCAGGCTCTAGTTCGTTTTCTGTCCTGCCTGTTTGCGCAGGAAATCTTCCTGAAACGCGGCGCGCGGGTCTGTCAGTTCGCGCGCAGGCAAACGTTCACCCTGTAGCCGCGCAATTGCAGCCGCAGGCGCGGCATCGGGGGCGCGCACGCGCCAGATGATCCCGGCGGTATCATCCGACACCAGCAGCGACCCATCGCCCGCCCATTCCACCCATGTCGGCCGCCCGCGCGTGGTGCCATCATCCTTGAGAAACCCGGTCAGCACCGGCTTTGGCTTGCCCACCGGATTGCCGAGCGCATCAAAAGCCACATAGACCACGTCATACCCCGAAGCCGGTTTGCGGTTCCACGATCCGTGCCGCGCGATAAAGGCGCCGCTGGCAAAATCCTTGCCCATTACGTTGCCTTCTTTCGAAAACACCATCCCCAGCGCAGCCACGTGCGGGCCGAGCGCGAATTCAGGCTTGCGGACATAGCTATCGAGGAAACGCGGCATCGGAGCCTCAACCCGGCGGTCGCGGTTGTCTTTGTAATAGATCCACGGCCAGCCATATTGAGCGCCAACCGGCACATTGGTGAGGTAATCGGGCACCAGATCTGACCCGAGCATGTCGCGTTCGTTCACGGTAGTCCACAATTCGCCCGACCACGGGCTGAAATCGAGCCCATTGGGATTGCGCAAACCCGAGGCGAAGGGGCGCTGGCGGCCTTTGGCGAGATCATATTCCCAGATCATCGCGCGGCCTTCTTCGACCTTCATGCCGGATTCGCCGATATTGCTGACCGATCCGACCGCGACGTAAAGGTTCTGGCCATCGGGCGCGATTTCGACGTTGCGCATCCAGTGGCCGCCCCCGCCGGGCAGATCCATCAGTTTGCGCGGGGTGCCGGTCACGGCATCGCTGCCCAATTCATAGGGGAATGCGAGCAGGGCATTGTGGTTGGCAACATAGAGCGTGCCATCCTTCCAGCTCAGGCCGGAAGGCGAATCGAGGCCTTCGGACAGGATCACCTTGCGCGTTTCCGCCGTGCCATTGCCGTCGGCATCGCGCAGCAGCACGATCTGATTGGGCGATTCGCCCGCCGATCCGGCTTTGGCGAACAGGATGCCTTCGATCCAACCCTGGATCGTCGCCATGATCCCGCCGCCCTTGTCCTGCTTGGCCGGCGCGCGGGTGAGCGACACCAGCACATCGCCATTGGGCAACGCATAGAGCGTGCGCGGATGCTCCAGCCCTTCGGCAAAGCGCACCACTTCCAGCCCCTTGGCGGGGGTGGGCGCTTCTTCCTTGGCCCAGCCCACTGGCTCGGCGATTTGCACCGTGGGGAAGGATTGCGGATCGCCTTCCTGCAACACGGGTTCGGTGCCAGCGACCTCCTCCACCGACAGGTCAGCGGTGTCGCCCCGGCTGAGGAACCAGAATGCCACCCCGGCGAGCACAAGAATGATCCCGAGGGCGATTGCGATTTTGCGAAGAATGGCCATGTGAGCGTGGATAGAGCCGAGCCGCGCACCCGGCAACAGGCAACCTTTGGTGGAAACCGGCGAAAGGCCCCTTCCGATGTATGATTTCAAGCCTGACGCGGGGGCCGATGCGGCCGAACTCTACCGCGAATTGCTGGGCGCGGCTGACGCGTTGACCGCGGATGAGCCCGATGCGGTCGCCAACATGGCCAATGTTGCGGCGTTGCTATGGGAATTTCTGCCCGATCTGAACTGGGCCGGGTTTTACAGGGTGGCTCCAAGTAAGCTTAGCCCCGCGCCAGAGCTGGTCTTGGGCCCGTTCGTTGGCCGCCCGGCCTGCATTCGCATCCCGTTTGGCACCGGCGTATGCGGCGCAGCGGCAGCGAGCGGGGCGACGCAGCTGGTGGAGGATGTTCACGCCTTCCCCGGCCACATTGCCTGCGATGCGGCAAGCCAATCGGAACTGGTGGTGCCCGTGCTGCGCAATGGCGCGGTGATCGCCGTGATCGATCTCGACAGCCCTTCGCCTGCGCGGTTTGCCGAAGCCGATGCAGCGGGGATCGAAGCGCTGGCGGCGCTGCTTTCCACCCGGATTTGAGCGGTTTCCGGCCCGAAACGGGGCCCAATCGGCCCGAAACGGGACAGGGCCCACAGCACCGCTTGGGCGCGGCATCGCGGCTGTGTTAACCCTTTGGTAACCATCCGCCGTTGGGCGGTTTCAAGGGGATTGATTCATGCGCCTGCCGCTCCGCACCGCTCTTCGTTTCGGCGTGATACTGCCCGCTCTTGCGCTGCCCGCCTTGGCAACCGC
>LNED01000047.1 GCA_001464915.1 Sphingomonadales bacterium Ga0077531 | reverse complement strand
AGCCGGCGCGGCTTGTCGCTGCGCAAAGCGGCTGCGAAATCAACGGGTTGAATGGTATCGTCGCTCATGCAGCTTGTCTTTCAGCGGGGAACCGCCCGATCAATTCGCGCGCCAACGCCATATAGGCGCGGCTGCCGGTGCAATGCTGATCGTAGATCAGCGCGGGCAGCCCGTGACTCGGCGCTTCGGACAGGCGCACGTTACGCGGAATCACGGTCTCGAACACGAGCTTGCCAAGGCAATCGCGCACATCATCCGACACCTGATCGGTCAGCCGGTTGCGGCGATCAAACATGGTCAGCGCGACCCCGATAATGCCGAGCGACGGGTTGAATCGTTGCTGCACCTGATCCACGGTCTGGAGCAACTGGCTCAGCCCCTCCAACGCAAAAAATTCGCATTGCAGCGGAACCAGCAGCGTATCGGCGGCGCACAGCGCGTTCAGCGTCAGCAGGCCGAGCGACGGCGGGCAATCGATGAAGCAGATGTCGTGCCCCTGATGTCCAGCCAACGCGCGCTGCAATTTGTGCGTGCGGCCCTCCACCGCAACCAATTCCACTTCCGCGCCGCTCAAATCCACCGTCGCCGGCACAAGATCGAGCCGCGGAATGCTCGTCGGCACGATCGCGGTGTAGAGCGCGACTTCGTCCACCAGCAGATCATAGCTCGAAACCTCGCGCGCTGCGGCATAAACGCCCAGCCCGGTCGAGGCATTGCCCTGCGGATCCAGGTCGATCAGCAGCGTGCGCCAGCCGGTCGCGGCCATCGCGGTGGCGATGTTGATCGCGGTGGTGGTTTTGCCCACTCCGCCCTTTTGATTGGCAATCGCGATCGTTAGCATGATGGGGTCAGCATGGTGGTGTCCCGTCCTTCCCGCAGGCCAATTCGCATGGAATCCCTGCGCGTTTCGCGTGTCAGGCCTTCACGATGATCCCGGCCTCGGGATCGGTCAAGGAATGTTTCACGTGAAACATTGCTCGAATCGAAGGCTTCAGTGTCTCCAACTCCTGCGCCGCCGAGCGGCCCTTGGGCAAGACATAGCGGGTGGCGCTTGTGGAGAAGGGTGCGGATAAGGCGAGGAGTTTCTCCAACGG
>LNED01000046.1 GCA_001464915.1 Sphingomonadales bacterium Ga0077531 | reverse complement strand
AGAAACTCCGCCCGCCGCGCACGCGATTCAACCAGCACCACCGGCATATTCGGATGAAGCGCGGCGATCACCAATCCCGGGAACCCCGGCCCACTGCCCAGATCGAGCCACGGCCCGCCCGCATTGGCGCCAAATGTTTCACGTGAAACATTTTGGGTGAGCTGGGCGGAGTCCGCAATGTGGCGCTGCCACATGTGTGGTTCGGTCGCTTTGGCGATCAGGTTCTGTTGCTGATTTTCCTCCAGAACCAGCGCGGCGAAGGCCTCGATCCGCGCCATGCCCTCGGCGTCGGTCAGGGCGGCGACATAGGCGCGGGCTTCGGCTTCGTTCGAAATCATGCCGCGCGCTGCCCGTTGGCAATCCGGCGCGCATGGACGAGCAAGGCGGATAGGGCCGCCGGGGTCACCCCCGCCACCCGGCCCGCCGCAGCGAGCGTTCCGGGCGCGGCTTTCGTGAGGCGCTCAATCATCTCGTTCGACAACCCCGGCACCGCAGCATAGGGGAAATCCGCCGACAGCGACAACGCCTCACTCGCGCGCAGATCGCGTAGCTCACTGTCCTGCCTTGCAAGGTAGGGCGCATAGGCCGCATCCTCGGCCATTTCCTCGGCCAACAGCGGATCGGCCGCAGCCATATCCCCCAGCCACGGCGTGAGCGCTTCATGCGTCACCCCATCATAGCGGAGCCATTCAGCAATCAGCTTTTCACCCAAGTCGCGCCGCACCGCCAAGCCCGCATCGGCGAGATCACGCGAATGAATGGGCTGCGAATGTTTCACGTGAAACATTTTGCGCAGCCCCTCGCGCCGTTCAAACCAAGCGTGGCGCTCGTCGCCCACGCACCCCGCTGCAATGCCCAGCCCGGTGAGGCGCGTTGCGGCATTGTTGGCGCGAAGCCGCAGGCGGTATTCCGCGCGAGCGGTCAGCATCCGGTATGGCTCGGACACTCCCTGCAACGTCAGATCATCCACCATCACCGCGATATACGAATTGGCGCGGTCAAGCGCTGGCGCCGCCTTGCCGAGCGCTGCCGCCGCTGCTTCCAGCCCGGCGACAAGGCCTTGCGCAGCGGCTTCCTCATAGCCGGTGGTGCCGTTGATCTGCCCGGCGCAATACAGTCCGGGGATCGCGCGCAGCTGCAAGTCGGGGGTCAGCGCGCGCGGATCAATGTGGTCATATTCCACCGCGTAGCCCGGCTGCACGATTACGACGCGGTCGCAGCCCGGCATGGTGCGCACCACGGTTTCCTGCACATCGGTCGGCAGCGAGGTGCTGATCCCGTTCGGATAGACCATGTGGGTGTCGAGCCCCTCTGGCTCAAGGAACACCTGATGCCCTTCGCGGTCACCAAAGCGGTGGATTTTATCCTCGATCGACGGGCAATAGCGCGGGCCAGCAGCACCAATCGCGCCCGAAAACAGCGGCGAGCGGTGAAGGTTGGCGCGGATTGCATCGTGCCCGGCCTGCGTGGTGCGGGTGATCGCGCAGAATACCTGCGGGTTGATCCGACGCGGGGTCAACGGCGACATCGTCCAAGCCTCGCCATCCGAAGGCTGTTCTTCGAGCGCGGCCCAATCAATCGTGCGTCCGTCGATGCGAGGTGGCGTGCCGGTTTTGAGGCGGGCCATCGGCAGGTCTGCGCCGCGCAATTGCTGCGCAAGCCGCTTGGCCGCGTTCTCGCCAATCCGTCCGCCCTCAAAGCGTTCTTCGCCCCGGAACATCACCCCGCCGAGGAAGGTGCCAGTGCACAGGATGATATGTTTCACGTGAAACATTGTGCCGTCGGCCAGTTCCAGCCCGGCCACTCGTCCGCCCTTGAGCACCAGCGCCGCAGCTTCGCCTTCGATCAGCGTCAGGTTCGCCTGCGCGCGCACCATCTGTTGCACCGCCGCTTTGAACCGCACCCGATCAGCCTGCACACGCGGGCCCCACACGGCACTGCCCTTGGAACGATTGAGCATCCGGTAATGGATCGCCCCCGCATCCGCCGCGCGGCCCAGCACCCCGTCGAGCGCGTCAACCTCGCGCACCAGATGGCCCTTGCCCAAGCCGCCAATCGCCGGATTGCAGCTCATCGCGCCGATGGCCGTCAGATCAAAACTGACGAGCGCCGTGCGCGCACCCATGCGGGCCGCAGCGCAAGCGGCCTCAACCCCGGCGTGCCCGCCGCCAATCACAAGACAATCGAAGGAATGCATGGGTGCGCAGATAGGGCGCACTGCGGGAGTCGTCAAAGCGGATTCATTTCGCAAAATGTTTCACGTGAAACATTTGCGAGTGGTTGCGGCTCCAAAATGTTTCACGTGAAACATTTTGCGCGAACCGCGCTCACTTCCCGATGCAGAACCGCCCGAACAGCGCGTCGAGCATATCCTCTGTCGTCGCACGCCCGATCAGCCGGTCAAAGGCGATGCGCGCGCGGCGCAA
>LNED01000045.1 GCA_001464915.1 Sphingomonadales bacterium Ga0077531 | reverse complement strand
TTTTCGCGCATCACTTTGCTCGCGAGCACGATGCTCGATTGCCCGATCGCGCTGCTCTCGATTGTCGAGGATGAACGCCAGTGGTTTTTAGGATGCACCGGCACCGAACTCAGCGAAACGGCGATCAGCGCATCGTTCTGTGCGATCCCCGCGCTGGGTGAAGAGCCGCTGCTGATCGATGACGCCCGCGAAGATGCACGCTTGCGCGATACCGCGCTGGTCACCGGCCCGCCTTACATCCGGTCTTACCTTGGCGTTCCGATCCGTTCGGACGACGGCACGGTGGTCGGCGCCCTTTGCGCGATTTCCCCCGATCCGGCGGCATTTCAGGTCGAACAGGTAGCCTCGCTGGCAATCCTCGCGCAGCTTGCCGAACAGAGCATTGCGCTGCACGTTCGCACCCGCGAGTTGGGCGCCGCGAACGCCGCGCTGCGCCAATCGAGCCAGCTGTTCCGTCAGGCCGAGCGCGCGGTCAATGTCGGCAGCTGGCGCGTTGATATTGCCACCAACCGGCTGCATTGGTCGGATCAGGTCTTCGTCATTGCCGGGCTGGAGCCGGGCCACTCCGTCGCGGTGGAAGACGCGGTCAAGCTGTACCAACCCGACGACCGAGCAATGGTCAGCGCCGCACTGCGCGCCACG
The DNA here is from genome assembly GCA_001464915.1 of Sphingomonadales bacterium Ga0077531. Classification (GTDB taxonomy): domain Bacteria; phylum Pseudomonadota; class Alphaproteobacteria; order Sphingomonadales; family Sphingomonadaceae; genus Erythrobacter. The sequence continues at coordinate 30,745 of LNED01000045.1, read as the reverse complement.
ATCGAGGAAGGCATGCCCTTCATGGTCGAAACCAGCATCACCCGCGAAAATGGAGAGCGCCGCCGGATCCGCATGGTGGGCGAACGGGTCGACATTGATGGGCAACCCGATAGCGTCGCCGGGATCATCCTCGATTGCACCGAAGAACATCTGCGCAATGTCGCGCTGAAACGTGCGGCAGAACGTGACCGGTTAACCGGGCTATACAACCGCGCCAGCTTTGACCGGCGGCTCGCGCTTGCAATGCAGCGGGTCGAAAGCGAGCCGGTCACGGTCGCGCTGCTCGATCTCGATGGGTTCAAGGACGTCAACGACACGCTCGGGCATCTGGTGGGCGACCGCGTGCTGGAAGCGATCGCGCAGCAGCTCCGGCTTAAGACCGCCGAGGGCGTGTTCCTGGCGCGGTGGGGCGGGGATGAGTTTGCGATGCTTTTCCCCACCAACATGTCGCAGGAGGAAGTCGCCGGGCTCCTGCATGCACTGCTTGCGGATTTCAGCGAGATTGCTCCGTTCGGAACCAGCATGATCAAGATCGGCGCGACCTGCGGAGTGGCGCGGGTCGACACTGCGGCCAGCAGCGAGGAAATCATGCGCCGCGCCGATCTGGCACTGTATCGCGGCAAGGAAGACGGACGCGGCGCGGTAGTGTGCTGGAACCCGCAGATGGAAGCGCGCCAGCTCGAACGCCAGCAAGCGATGATGCGGTTGCGAAGTGCGCTCAATTCCGGACGCGCGCTGGCCGCCTATCAACCGATTGTTGAACTGAAAACCGGACGGATCACGTCGGTCGAAGCGCTGCTGCGGCTGCGCGATGATGATGGCGGGTTGCTAGCGGCGAGCGATGTGTTTGCGGCCCTGCTTGATCCCGAATTGTCGCGTCGCGTTTCGCGGGTGATGCTCGATTGCGTGATCCGCGAAGGGCCGGCAATCCTCGCGCTGTTCGGGCCGGATTGCCGGATCGGCCTCAACCTGTCCGAAGCAGACCTGCGCCAAGGCGATTTCGTGCGCCACCTGATCGACGTGATCGACGACAGCGGCTTGCGGCCCGCCAACATCACCATCGAAGTGACCGAAACCATGCTGATCGACGCGGGCGGGCAACTGCGCACGTCGCTGGCGATGCTCGATCAATGCGGCTTCACAATCTGCCTTGATGATTTCGGCACCGGCTTTTCATCGCTGACGCACCTGCGCGAATTTCCGATCCACAAGGTCAAGATCGACCGCGATTTCATCGCCGGGATTGGCGAAGATCATCAGTCGCGGCTGATTATTCAGGCGATCGTCCAGATGGGCCACAGTCTTGGCCTGCGGGTTGTGGTCGAAGGGGTCGAAACCGAGGAACAGGAGACTTACCTGCGGGCGATCGGCTGCCGCCATGTGCAGGGTTATCGTTATGGCCGCCCGGCGTTACTGGACGATTTGCGCAGCCGATTTGCGGCGGCTGAACGGCGCCAAAGAGCCTGAGCGCGCGCCTGATCAGCGGGTCAGCACCGCCGCTTGCGGAGGATCTCCGGCGATGAAGATGAAGGTGGTGACCTCAGTCCCGCTGCCGATATTGACCCGGTTTTCCTGCCGCGCCCAAACATCGGTGAGGATCTGCGAATTGACCCGCACGCTCGCATCCGGTGCGGGCGCTGGAGCGTCCTGATAGACGAACAGACTGCCACCGATGATCTCGCTGCCGACGTAATCGGGCGTGATCGCCTGCCCGTCGATCTCCAGCAGAAACCGGCGGGTGATGTAGCGGGCAAACGCTTCCCGGCTTTCGGCGCTGCCGATGATATCGGGCACCGTTGCCCCCTGCACCCGGAGAGCGTGTTCGGCATCGTGCACCGGCACCTGATGCACCAGTTCCAGCCGATCCGTGCGCGGATTGAGCGAGGCCGTGCTGATCGCGGCCTTCTGCTGATGCGCCCAAGCCGAAGTGGCAAATGGGACTGCCAAAAGCGGAGGCACCAGCAGCGCGATCAGCAGAAACGCGCGGCGCAGCATCACTTGCGGTCTTTCACCTTTTCGGCCCCGGCGGCTTCGCCCATCAGGTCGCGGCTGACGCGGGCCTTGCTGGCTTCTTCCTTGAACGCTTCGACCCGGCTCGGGATGATGCGGCGCGGGTAGTGGTTGTTCTCGATATCGGCATCGCCGGTTTCCCAATCGGGATCGAGCACCACCTGCACCAGCTCCTTGCCCTTGGGGAAGACCAGCAGCTTGGCCACTTCGCGCGCGTTGCGGCGCCAGATTTCGGCCGGGATCAGCATTTTCTCGGTCTTGCCGTCGGCAAAGGTCAGGCCAAGGATCACCGGCATCACCAGCCCGCCCTTGTTGCTGAAGTTGAGGACGTAGTAATTGGCGTCCTCCTTCACCGCGCGGTCAAAGGCGGCACGTTCCCACCGGTCGAGGCCTTCGAGGAACTCGGTATAGCCTTTGCGATCCTTGGGCACGATCGTGAATTCGTCGTTCTTGTCGTAGAAGTCGGTCACCCCTGGGTTTTCAAGCACCCAGATCGGCAGGCGCTGCTGCTCGTTAAGGCCGATGCCGACCACACCGGGCTCGTCGGCGCGTTCCTTGCGGCGGCGCGGCAGGTCGATGTCGGGATCCTTGGTGTCCATCTTGAGCCGGTAGATCGAATCCAGCGCGATATCGACGTGATCGGTGGTGTAGAACCATCCGCGCCAGAACCAATCGAGATCAGTGCCCGAGGCTTCTTCAATCGTGCGGAAGAAATCAGCCGGGGTCGGCCGCTTGAACTTCCAGCGGCGGGCATATTCCTTGAGTGCGAAATCGAACCGTTCACGCCCGATGATGGTGTCACGCAGCAGGTGATAGGCCGCCGACGGTTTGCCATAAGCATTGGAGCCGAGATTGGTGACCGAATCCGACTGCGTCATGATCGGCTGCTGGTCGTTCGAGACCATGTAGCTGACCATGTCGCGTGGCAAACTGCGGGTCCACGGCATGTTCGGATCCCATTCGTAGCCGGCAACCGAATCGAGGAACGAATTCAGCCCTTCGTCCATCCATGTCCACTGCCGCTCGTCCGAATTGACCGTCATCGGGAAGTAGATGTGCCCGATCTCGTGGATCACCACGCCGACCAGGAACATCTTCTCGGCCTGCGAATAGGTGCGCGAGCCATCCTTGTTCAAGGTCGTGCGCGGGCCGTTGAAGGTGATCATCGGATATTCCATCCCGCCGACCGGCCCATTGACCGATTGCGCGGTGGGATAGGGGTAATCGAAGCTGAAGCGCGAATAGACTTTCAGCGTGTGGACCACGGCTGCGGTCGAATATTTGCGCCACAGATCGCCGCCTTCCTTGGGCCAGAAGCTCATCGCGAGCACGGTTTCGTTTTCCGCGCCCGGCTGCTGCACCCCTTGCGCGTCCCACATGAACTTGCGGCTCGATCCCCAAGCGAAATCGCGCACGTTCGTGGCGGCAAATTTCCACGTCTTTGCGCCAGTCGGGCCGCTCGCTTCGTTGGCGGCGGCTTCTTCGGGGGTGACGATGAACAGCGGCGCATCGGCGGTCTTGGCCGCTTCCAATCGCTGACGCTGGGCAGCGGTCAGCACCTGATCGGCGTTCTGCAACACCCCGGTGGACGCGACGATGTGATCGTCCGGCACGGTCATTTCGACCTCGTAATCACCGAATTCGAGCGTGAACTCGCCGCGGCCAAGGAACTCCTTGTTGTGCCAGCCTTCGTAGTCCGAATAGACCACCATGCGCGGAAACCACTGCGCCATCAGGAAGATGTCATTGCCGCCCTTGCGCGGGTCATCGGGGAAATGTTCGTAGCCCGAACGCGCGTTGACCGCGTCTTCCTCGACGATGTTGAACGCCCATTCGATGGTGTATTCGGTGGTTGCGCCCGGCGCGAGCGGCTCAGGCAGGTCGACCCGCATCAGCGTGCCGACAATGGTGTGCGGCAGGTCTGCGCCCGCCACCGTGCGCACCGCGTTGATATCATAGCCATAGCTGTTGTCGGCCATCGCCTGCTGGCGGCGGAGTTCTTCCATCGACAGCTTGGTCGGCTCGCTCGCCGATCCCAGCGTTACCTTGGGCCCACGCCGTCCCGCACCGCCGAATGCGTCGGTCAATTCCGCCATCGAATCGTTGCGGAAGATGTTCTGGTCCAGCTGCATCCACAGCCACGGCAGCGCGTCGGGCGAATTGTTGGTGTAGCGGATCGTCGCGCGCGCCGTCAGGCGGCGCTTGGCCTCGTCCAGCTCGGCGGTGATCTTGTAATCGACCTTTTGCTGCCAGTATTCATGCCCCGGCGCGCCGCCTGCGGTGCGGTAGGTATTGGCATCGGGCAGCACTTCATCAAGCTGGCGAAACTTGTCTTCGAAATTGCCCTTGGTCTGCTGCACCCCCTGAGCCGAAGCGGGAATGGCGAACAACAAGGCGGCGACAAACAGCACGAAACGCAAGGGCGCTCTCCGACGAAATATGACAGAGGCGGGAGAGAGCGCAAAAGTGTTTGCGGCGCAAGCGGGTATCCTGCCTAGGAGCGCAATTTTGTTTCATGGATGGCATCGGGAACACTTTCGCCCTATCGCTTGCCCCCGATGACTGAGCCTCTCTGGCATGCCCTGCACGAAGCCGCCTGCGCGCGCGGGGAGGCGACCTATCGCGACCCTGAAACGGGCTACACCGTGTTCACGCGGGCGGCGCATCTGGCGCGCGGCAAGTGCTGCGGTTCGACCTGCCGTCATTGCCCTTATGATCACGCCGCCGTTCCGCGCGCACGCTGACGCTTGCCAAGCAGTGTCCAGTTGGGAATAGGCTCGGCCCAAGGAGAATCCGCCCATGAAAACCCGTGCCGCCGTTGCCTTCGCCGCAAAACAACCGCTCGAAATCGTCGAGCTTGATCTCGAAGGCCCCAAGGCAGGCGAAGTACTGGTCGAGATCATGGCGACCGGCATCTGCCACACCGACGCCTATACGCTCGACGGGTTCGACAGCGAAGGCATCTTCCCCAGCGTATTGGGCCACGAAGGCGCTGGCATCGTCCGCGAAGTCGGCGCGGGCGTGACCTCCGTAAAGCCCGGCGATCACGTGATCCCGCTCTACACGCCGGAATGCCGCCAGTGTAAATCGTGTCTAAGCGGCAAGACAAACCTGTGCACCGCGATCCGTGCGACGCAGGGCAAGGGGCTGATGCCCGATGGCACCACGCGCTTCAGCTACAAAGGCCAGCCTATTTTCCACTACATGGGCTGTTCGACCTTTTCGAACTTCACCGTGCTGCCCGAAATCGCGGTTGCCAAAATCCGTGAAGACGCGCCGTTCCAGTCGGCCTGTTACATCGGCTGCGGGGTCACCACCGGTGTGGGCGCAGTGACCAACACCGCCAAGGTGCAGGTCGGCGACAATGTCGTGGTGTTCGGTCTCGGCGGGATCGGGCTCAACGTGTTGCAGGGCGCGCGGTTGGCGGGCGCTAACATCATCATCGGGGTCGATATCAATTCCGACCGTGAAGAATGGGGGCGCCGGTTCGGCATGACCCACTTCCTCAATTCCAAGGGGCTAAGCCGCGAAGAGACCGTCGCCAAAATCGTCGAAATGACCGATGGCGGCGCGGATTACACCTTCGATGCCACCGGCAATACCGAAGTGATGCGCACCGCGCTCGAAGCCTGCCACCGCGGCTGGGGCACCTCGATCATCATCGGCGTGGCTGAAGCGGGCAAGGAAATCGCCACTCGCCCGTTCCAGCTTGTCACGGGGCGCAATTGGCGCGGCACCGCGTTCGGCGGCGCCAAGGGGCGCACCGATGTGCCCAAGATCGTCGACATGTACATGACTGGCAAGATCGAGATCGACCCGATGATCACCCACGTCATGGGGCTGGAGGACATCAACACCGCGTTCGACCTGATGCACGAAGGCAAGTCGATCCGTTCTGTGGTGGTGTTTTAGGCGTCTAGCGCGCCGAACCGCCCGCCGAAGAACACCAGCGGGCGGCCTCCGGGGGCGGTTTGTGCCATACCCGTCACCTCGCCCAAAATGAGCGTGTGATCTCCTGCCGGGTGGACCGCGAACCGGCGGCAGGCGACATAAGCGAGCGCATCCCGGACCACAGGCAGGCCGCCCGCCCCGTCCTCGAAATCCTCCGGCAACAGCGTCGAATCCCCGCGCGCAGCGTAACGGCGGGCGAGCGCCTGCTGACTTTCCGCCAGAATACTGATCGCGAACCGCTCGGCCCCGGCATAGGCGGCAAACTGGCTCGATGCGTTTTTCAGGTTCCAGCTCACCAACATCGGATCGAGCGAGACCGATACCAGCGAATTGATCGTCATCGCTGACACCGCGCCGCCCTCCGCCCGATGCGACACGACCGCCACCCCGGTTGCAAATTGCCCCATTAACTGCCGGAACGCGAGCGCCGGGGCCACGGCCAAAACAGGGGTTTTCGGGGCAGAAGCGGGCAAGGGAGACTCCAGCAAAGTGGGTGAAGGAAAGGCAAAAGACAGGCGCATTCCCGCGCCGCACTGCCTCATCAATCAATGCCGCCGCCGGTGGTTCCGGCTATTCGCGCAGCGTCTGCCCACCCCCTGTGGTTAACCGCGTGGTTACACCAAAGGCGTAAGGGCTAAGGCTCGCAATCGCCATTTGGCGTAGCAGGTGAGCCCACGCCAAGCCATGTACGAAAGCAGGATTGCAGCCAGCCCGCTAACGGTGACGGCGATAGCGGGTTTCCCGCCCGAAATCGACGCGCTTGCGGTGCGCAACCTGTCGAGTCACGGATTATTGCGCGCGGCGTGGTACCGCGGCGACGGAAAGCAGGCAGGGCGCACGCTGGTGATCCGGCGCGGCAGCGCGGCAGATGGCGCCGTGATTGCAGCGATCCCCACGGCTTCGTTCGGCCCCGCGATTGCCCGCGCGCGCAAGGTCGCGGGGAGTTATTGGCCGTTCCGCAGCCCCTTACTCGCCCCCGATTGCAGCGCGCTGGAATTGGCGCAGGCGCTGGATCACCCCGCCGCGCGCCGCGCCCTTGGCCCGGCGTGGCGGATTGGCCCGGCGCGCTCCGATGATGCCACCATCAGCCTGCTGATCGAAGCTGCGCAGATGGCGCGCATACGCGTGCTGTCCCGCCCCGCCGGGACAAGCTGGGTGATCGATCTCGATCCCGCCGCGCCCAAGGGCAATGCCCGCAGCTCGGTCGCGCGCAAATTGCGCTCTGGATGGCGCAAGCTGGAGGCGCTTGGCACCCCGCATTGGCGGCATGTGCGCGGCGATCAGTGGACCGCCGATGTGCTCGCAGAACTGGGCCAGATTGAGGCCGATAGCTGGATTGCGCGCACCACCGATGGCGGCGGCGCGAAGTTCCTCACCGCCGATCACCGCGCGATGTGGCAGGCCATTCTCAGCGATCCGGTGCTTGCGCAAATGCTGTCCGCGACGATCCTTATGCTCGGCGAACGCCCGGTCGCTTTCAGCTTTGATCTGGATGACGGGCCGGTGCGCTATGCCATTGCGGGCAGCCATGCCGAGGATCTGAAGCACTGTTATATCGGCAAAACCACCAATTATCGCGCGATGGACAATGCGATTGCAGCGGGCCAGCACCTGTTTGACACCGGCGCTGGCGACAGCGGGTACAAGCGCGAAATGGGCGCGGTTCCGGGTTATGATCTGGCCGATCTGCTGTTTGTCCGCAGCCGCCTAGCCGCGCAGGTGCTGGCGCGGGTGTGGGGCACCGTACTGCCTCCGCAAGCAACCGCGCATGGCTGAGGTTGATTCGCTTTCCTCGGGCCCCTCGCTCGCGTCCCAGGTGCGCACCGCCGTGCTGTGGCGGTCGGGCAGTCAGGTGCTGACCCAGATCGTATCGTGGTGTTCGACGCTGATCGTGATCCGCCTGCTCGCGCCGCAGGATTACGGGCTGTTCGCAATGGCGCAGGTGATGCTGGTGCTGCTCAGCACGATGAATGGCTGGGGTCTGGCAAGCGCGCTGATCCGCGAGGCTGAGGTCAGCGAGGATCGCTTGCGCCAGACATTGGGCATGCTGATCCTGCTCAACGCTGGGCTGGCGCTGACGCAGTTTCTCGCCGCCCCGCTGGTGGCGCTGTGGTTTGGTCAGCCCGAGGTGACGAACCTGTTGCGGGTGCTGGCGCTGCTGTATCTGGCGGTGCCGTTCTGCGCGCTGCCGCATGCGATTATGAGCCGCCGTCTCGATTTCCGCCGCCCGGCGCAAGTGCGGCTGGCCGCAGCGCTGATGGGAGCTGCGACCGCGCTCACCGGCGCCTTCAACGACTGGGGCGTATGGACGCTTGTGGCCGCCCCGCTGGTGATGATCCTGACCGAGGCGATCGGCATGATGTGGGCATCGGGCGCGCCAATTCGCCCGAGTTTCCGCTTTTCCGGTGCAGGCCATATCGCCGGGTTCGGCGGGGTGATGACCGCGACCCAGCTGTTCTGGTTCGTGCAGAGCCAATCCGATGTAATGATCGCCGGGCGCGTGCTCGATCCGCACGATCTGGGGGTTTACAGCACCGGGCTGTTCATCGCGCAGCTGCTCGCCGCCAAGTTCGTGCCGCCAATCAATGAGGTCGCCTATGCCGCCTATTCGCGCCAGCAAGGAGGCGGGCCGGAGCCGCTGCTGGCGACGATCCGGCTGGTGATGCTGGTGGCACTGCCGGCCTATGCCGGGATGGCGGTGGTCGCAGAATCGCTGGTGCCGGTGCTGCTGGGAGAAAAGTGGATCGAGATCATCCCGCTGCTGCCAATACTGGCCGGGGCGATGGCGATGCTGACCTTGCAGATCCTGTTTGCGCCCGCGACCAATGCGCGCGGGGTGCCGTGGGCGGCGCTGCGGATCGCGATCATCGGCAGTGTGGTGATGCCGATCTCGTTCTTCATCGGGTCGCATTTCGGGATTGCCGGGTTTGCCTGGGGCTGGGTTGGCGGAATGGCGGTGCTCACTGGGGCTACGGTGACGCTGTCGGGGCGCATCATCGGGCTGCGGCTGAGCGGATTGGTACGCGCGGTTGCTCCTCCGCTGGCGGCTGCGCTGGTGATGGCGGGCGGGGTCGCGCTGATGCTCGCCGTGCTGCCAGATGGCCTGCCTTCGCTGCTCGCGCTGATGCTGGCGGTGCCGGTGGGCGTGGCGCTGTACGGCGGCGCGCTGCACGCAATTGCACCGGATCGTTTGGCCGAGGCGCTGGCCTTCGCCCGCAACCGGGGTGAAGCCGAGCCTGCCCCGCTTCCTGCTGAGTAACCCCTGACAAAAGCGCGCGATTGACACCCCTGCCGCATTCCGGCTTTGCAGACGGCATGACCCTGACCCGTTCCGCCCCCGCCACCCGCTTATACCCCGTCAATGGCATCGATCTGGCGGTGCACGAATGGCCCGCGCCGGAGGGAGCGCCGCCCTTAGTCTTCGCCCATGCGACCGGGTTTCACGGGCGCGTGTTCGATGCGATTGTCGAGCAATTCCCGGCTCATCCCGCCTATGCCATCGACCTGCGCGGTCATGGCCAATCGGGCGGCGGGCCGATTGACGACTGGCGGCAGGTGGCCAGCGATGTCGCCGGGTTCCTCGATCAGGCGGGGATCAGCGGCGCGGTCGGCATTGGGCATTCGATGGGGGCGCATACCCTGTTGCAGGTCGCCGCGGATCATCCGGACGCGTTCAACCGGCTGGTTTTATTCGACCCAGTCATCCTTGCGCCGGAATTCTACGCACCGGGCGCGCCGCTCTACACTGCCGACAACCCCCACCCCGCGATCCGCCGCAAGCGCGATTTTGCGAGCGTGGAGGCGATGATTGAACGCTTCAAAGATCGCGATCCTTACAACCTGTTCGACCCCCGGGTGTTCGAAGATTACTGTCGCTACGGCCTTGTCCCGGCGCCTTCGGGCGAGGGCATGGAACTCGCCTGCGCGCCCGAAGTGGAGGCAAGCGTCTATGCCTCAAGCCGCAGCAATGGCGCGGTGCTGGAGGCGGCGCGCGGGGTCAATATCCCGGTGCTGGTGGTGCGCGCCAAGCACACCGATCTACAGGATTTCAAGAGCTCACCTACCTGGCCCGAGCTGGCTTCGATCCTGCCGCAGGGCACTGATCTCTATCGCCCGGATCGCACCCATTTTCACCCGTTCGAAGACCCGGATGACGCGGCGCGGATCATTGCCGAGTGGATCGCCTGAACCCGGTATTCGCCGAATGTTTCACGTGAAACATTGCGCGAAGTCACCCCGCAGCTTTAAGCAAATCTCTGATATCATTGGAAACCCGGCCAATCACCTCAGCTTCGGGTTGTAGGATATTCGCCCCGATCTGGCTCGCCAACCCGCCGTAGAATTGGCGCAAGCTACCCCCCAATGGATGATCGAGAGCAACCGATTGGGTCAGCCACACCATGATACTTTGCGCGCGGCCTAGCGGCTCTCTGGGCGCCACCTGCGAGCGGTCTAGCGCGATCAAGGCTTGGCCTAGCGCGGCGAGGGCTTCCTCCAGACAGATGCGCGTCAAATCGGCTCGCCCCGATGCTTCGATCCGGGCATCGAGTTCGATCCGGCGATAGGTCGCAGCCGGATTGCGGGCGAGCATCTGCATAGCGCAGCCCCCTAGTTATTATCATCGCGCGGCGCGAAGTTTGCGCGCACGAAATCAAGCGTCGATTGCGCGGCCGTCACCCGCCGACCAGAAGCGACGAATTCACGGGTCAGGCGCTCGCGCAATTGCTCCTGCTGCTCGGCAATCCGTTCAAGGCGTTCATCGGCCTGTTCCACCTGCCGTTGGAACCGCTGGACCGACCCTCCAAGCGAGCCGGGATCGCCCAGCAGCGTGGCTTGACGGGCGAACCGATCAAACGCGGCGAACACGCCCGTAGCACCGGTGGTGAACAGCCCGGCAACCGCATCGGGGGCCGCCTCAAGCGTGCGATTGAGCCGGTCGGTATCAAGCCGGAAGGTGCCATCGCGGTTGATCGCCACGCCAAGATCGCCAAGCGTGCGCGGCTCTCCCGGCGCGGCGTTTGGCGCGACCACCAGGCTCGCCAGTGCCGCCAGATCACGGCGCAATTCGCGCGCACCCGCATCCCCGCCCAGCGCCCCACCAATCGGCGCGGCCAAGGTGTTGAGCTGCCCGGCGATATCGTTGAGCGCGGCGACGAAATCACTCATCACCGATGAAATCGCGGAAGGATCATTGGCAAAGGTCAGGGTGGTCGGCGCGCCGATATTGGTGGCGGTCAGATCAAGATTGAACCCGCCCGGCAAACCGGTGACGCGGTTGGTCGCGCTGGTCAGTTCGACCGTATCTAGCAGGAAGGTGGCATCCCCCGCCGTGCCGCGCAATTCGCCCGCATCAGCCGCCGGGTTCCACGCGAGGTAGCTGAGATCGCCCGGCGCCGCCGCGCCGCCCGCGCCGACGGGTTCCAGCACAAAGCCATTGGCCGCGCCCTCTGCGCCTTTCAGCACCAATTGCGCGCCAGTGCTGCCCTGCGCGACATAGGCGCTCACCGCCCCGCGGCTTTCGCGGGTGATCTTGGCGGCCACGGTCGCAAGGGTATCATCAGCGGTGACGGAGATCGCGAGCGGATCGCGCGCGGCAGCGGGATCAAAGCCTGCGCCATCCACCGTACCGAACCGGATGTTGAGCGTGCCTTCACCGACCAGCGCATCGCGCCCCGAATAGGTGTTGGTCACCAGCGTCTGGCTTTTGGCGAGCTGCGTTACTTCGAGCGAGAAATTGCCGCGCGGCGACAGGCCGGCGGGCACCGTAACGCGCGCCACGGCGGCATTGCCCAGCTCGCCGCGCGGGGCAAGGTCGCCGTTGCGGATCCGGTCGCCCAGCGCGCTCGCCAGGCTCGTCACCGAACTGCGCAACTGCGAAGCGGCGGAAATCTGCGCTTCGAGCGCGTCGCGCCGCGCGGTTACCGTTTCGCGCTGAAACAGGAAGGTCGCATCGGAAATGCTGCTGGCAAAGCTGACAAAGTCAAACCCGCCGCCTGCGCCGAGCGTGGAGAGAATGGAGGAGCCTGGGTTTTCCATGCTATCAAGAACGGGCGAATGCGGGGGTGTTTAAGGTCATTCTTCGCGCTTTCCATCACCATCAAACTGCAATTCGGACGGCACGTTGATAACCGGGCGGCGCGGGTGCTGGCCGCGTTTCAGCGCCATCACGAAAGCGACAAGCGAAGCGATGGCGATATACAATTCCTCGCGAACCATCTGGTTGGGGCGGGTGGTGAAATAGACCGCGCGGGCGAGCTGCGGGTATTCGAGCAGCGGCAGCCCTTCCTCGCCCGCAATCTCGCGCATCGCCAACGCGGTTTCGCCGCGCCCTTTGGCCAGCACCACCGGCGCAGGCGCGAGCGTGGGATCATAGGTCAGCGCGACCGCAAAATGCAGCGGGTTGACGATCACGAACTGCGCGTCCTTCATCGCCTTGGCCACCCCGCCGCGCGCCAGATCGCGTTGCCGCTGACGGCGGGCGGATTTCATTTCGGGGGAGCCTTCGGACTGCTTGTTCTCGTCCCGCATATCCTGCAGGCTCATCATCAAGCGCTTGTTGCGCTGGAACAATTGCAGCGGATAATCGACCCCGGCGATCACCAGCAGGCCGAGCAACATGGTGCCAATCAGGCTGCTGAACGCCTCGGTCGCAACGCTGATTTGCGCTTGCAGCGGGCTACGGCCCAGCACCAGCAAGGCTGGCAGGCGATCCGCCGCCCACCAATAGGCAATCCCGCCCAGCAGCCCGAGTTTGAGCAGGCCTTTGCCCAGCTCGATCAGACCTTGAACCCCGAAAATTCGCTTCAAGCCCGATAGCGGGTTGATGCGCGACGCCTTGGGCGCGGCGCTGCCCATGTTGAAGCGCCCGTCGCCCAGCAGCATCTGCGATCCAACGGTTATCAGCGCGACGACCAGCCCAATCGCCATCACCGGCGGCAGCAGCGCTATCGCGGCATCGATGATCAACGCGCCGGGGGCAAAGCTGTCGAGCGCGGCGCGATCAAAGCGGAAGCCTGCGCGTGCGGTTTGGCCCAGCGCGTCGTTGAGCCACGGCCCGACCCCCAACAGCGCGAGCGCGCCCGCGCCGGTCGCAGCCAACGTCGCCAGCTCCTTTGACCGCAGCACATCGCCATTCTTGGCGGCATCGGCGCGGCGTTTGTCGGTGGGCGCGAAGGTTTTTTCGCCAGCGGTTTCCTCAGCCATCGGGGGTGCCTCTCAGCAGGCCTTCGGATTGTTCCAGCGCGGTTTCGATCACGCCTCGAAACTGCTCGGTCATCACCGGCAGCGCGATGATCAGCGCGGCAATCCCCGCCGCCACCCCGGCGGGCAGACCCAGCGCGAACAGGTTCAATGACGGGGCCGAGCGCGAGATCAGGCCCGTCACCACCTGCACCAGCAACAACACCAGCACCACCGGCAGCGCAATCGCGGCCGCCGTGGCGAGGCCGTAGCCCATGAACATCACGACATTCTTCGCCTGCCACGCGCCGAACCCGAATTCGCCCGCAGGCAGCAGGCGGTAGCTTTCGATCAGCAGTTCGTACCACAGCAAATGCGCGCCGACGGCGTAGAACAGCAGGCTGAGGATGAGGCCGAAAAACGTGCCAAGCGCGCCCGACTGCGCGCCGCTTGACGGGTCGATTGACGTTGCGATGGCGAGGCCCATCGTGCCCGAAATCTGCTCAGCCGCGATCAAGGGAATCGCGAAGGCGAGTTGCAACACGAAGCCCAATGCAAGGCCCACCACCACCTCGTGCAGCACGGCGAGCACCGCGCCAAAGCTCATCATATCGGGCGCAGGCGGCAGCGGAACCCAGGTGGCGATGAAGAAGCCCAGCACGATGCTCAGCAGGATCCGCACCGGCGGCGGCACGGCGGTGCCGCCCACCATCGGCGCCGCCATCAGCGCCGCGCCGCAGCGGATCGACAGGAACATGATCTGCCACAATTGCGCCTCGATACTGCCGAGGCCGGTGTCGAGGATGTTCACAGCATCACGCCGAAAGCGCGGCGATCTGCGCCATGATCTCGCGCATGAAATCAGCCAGCAAGCCCATCATCGCCGCGCCCAACACGACGAACACCAGCGCAGTTACGGCGAGTTTCGGGATGAAGCTGAGCGTCTGTTCGTTGATCGACGTCGCGGCCTGAATGACGCCGACCACCAGCCCGACGACCAGCGCCGCGATCAGCACCGGCCCGGCGATCAACGCAGTCACCCACAGCGTCTGATCCGCCAGCGCGAGAAGGGCCGCATCTTCCTGCATCAGGCGAAGCTCATCGCGAGAGAGCCCATCAGCAGCGCCCAGCCATCGACCAGCACGAACAACAGCAGCTTGAACGGCAGCGAGATGATCGTGGGGGAGAGCATCATCATCCCAAGGCTCATCAGCACGCTCGCCACCACCAGATCGATCACGAGGAAGGGCAGGAAGATCATGAACCCGATCTGGAAGGCGGTCTCCAATTCGCTCGTCACGAAAGCTGGGAGCAGGATTGAGAACGGCACGTCCTTGCCGCTGGCAAACGTCCCGCCTCCGGCAATATCGGTGAACATCATCAGGTTCGCTTCGCGCGTCTGGCGCAGCATGAAGGCGTGGAACGCCTCACCCGCCTCGCCAATCGCGACATCGGCGCTGATCGTGCCTGCCGCGTAGGGGGCGACCGCGTTGGCGTTCACCAACTCCATCGTCGGGGCCATCACGAACAGCGACAGGAACAGCGCCAGCCCCGCCAGCACCTGCCCCGGGGGTGAGCCTTGCAGGCCGAGCGCCTGGCGCAAAATCGCCAGCACCACCAGAATCCGCAGAAAACTGGTCATCATCAGCACCAGCGATGGCAGGATGGTGAGCAGGCTCATCACCACCAGCAGCTGGAGCGACATGCTCAGCGGGGTATCCTCGCCTGCGCCCTGATCGCCGAGCGCGCGTTCAATCGCGCTCCCCACACCCGCGGCAACGGGATCAGGGGCGGCGGCCAAAGCAACATCGGGGGCGAGGGAAAACATGGTTAATGCGGCAAGGCCCACCAAGGCCGCGCGCAGGATCATCGGGCCCTGCATCATTCTGGCTCCGAGGTATTCGTGGCAAGCGCTTCGCCCAACCGAACCATGCCTTGCCGCGTGCAGCCAAGCAGGATCTCACGATCATGGAACCGCACCACAGCCAGCTTCATGCCCGGCGCGATCAGGCTGGTTTCGACCAGTTGCAGATGGCGTCCTGTGGCAGCACCCGCCGCGCCGTGCAGACGGGTTTGCAGCCAGCGGGTCAGCCACAGGCTCCCCCAGATCAGCCCGCCCAGCAGCGGCAGCAGCAAGGCCAGCCGCAGAAGATATTCGATCATCGCCCCGGCCCGCCTACTGCACGTCAGCCGCGCCGACCGCCGGATCAGCGGGAGCATCAGCAGTAGAAGGTGGAGGCGGCACATCCTGCCCGTCCTCACCCACCAGATTGACGATCCGCAGCGCAAAGCGGCCCTTGTCGGCCACCACTTCGCCGCGCGCGATCACCCGGCCATTGGCGGTGACATCCAGCAATTCGTCGGTCAGCCGGTCGAGCGAGACCGTGCTGCCCTCCCCCAGCATCAGCACATCGCGCAACGCCATCTCGGTGCGGCCCAGTTCAACCGAAAGGCGCACGGCGACATCGCCGAAACGGTGGAATGATGCGGGTTGATGAGCACTCATGGCGCGAAACCTTCTGCGAAATCGGGGGTCGGAAAGCGGGTGAGACGGATCGCCATGCGGTCTTCGGCGGTGCCGATGCTGCCGTGGGCGAGCACCTTTTCACCGACCAACAGCGGCACCTGCCGGCCCATAGTGAGCGGGATTGAATCGCCGGGGCTAAGCGTTTGCAACCGCGCCAGCGTCAGGTCGAATTCGGCCAGCACCACGTGCAGCGCCAGCGGCACATTGGCGAACGGCGCAGCCATGCCGGTGGCAGGCGTGCGCTTGGCAGGGCGGGCGCGCCGGGCGAGGCTTGCGCCGGGCAGCAAACGGTCCATCCGCTCAGCCGCGACGGCGAGGCTCGCCCGCCATTCGCAACCCTGCCGGTTGGCGATGGCGAGCGTGAACATCACGCAAGGAGCATCCAGATCGAACGCTTTCAGGCGTGCGGCGCTTTCTGAACGGATAATCACGTCGCCGCGCATCGGCGTACCTGCCGGGGGTGGCGCATCGCCGTAACTGACGCGGGTGATCGCGCCCGCAATCATCGCCGCGGCTTCATCCACCATCAGCGCGGCGGATCGCGGCAGCAGTTCGGGGATGCTACCGGTCAGCTTGCCATCGCCGCCGAACGATCGATCGGTCAGCGCCAGCGCGGTGGCGAGATCAAAGCTGAGCAGCGCGGTTTCTCCGCTGGAACCACAGCGCAACAGGCCGTTGGCCGCGACCTCACCAATCCGCCGCAGCGCATCGGCGCCGGTCAGGGGCTCGGGATCGGAGATCGTCACATCCAGCCGATCATCCGACAGCAGCGGCGACAGGTCATCGGCCAGCGTGCGGGCAAGATCGCGCCGCCACGCCGCCATCATCGCGCTGCGTTCTTCAGGCCGGGGGCCGCGCCCAAGGCTATGCGCAGTGAGTTCGGGACAATGCACCGCGGCGGCGCGCGCTGGCGCAAATTCCTGGGACATCCTCATTGGACGATGAACCCGCGAAAATGCACCGAATCCACCCCGCCGTAGCCTTCGTTTTCCTCCAGCACATCATTGATCGCCTTGGTCAGCCGCTTAGCGAGGCGTTCTTTGCCGCTGACGTCATAAACCTCGGCTTCGGGCGTCGCGGCGAGCTGGGTGAGGATCGCCGAACGGATCGCGATTTCGTGATTGTGGACCCATTGCAGCACGCGGCCATCGCGCCGGGTCGACACGGCAAGTTCAACCTGCACCAGCCCCGGCGAATCCGCGAGATTGGAGGTGAAGCCTTCCTCAAACGAGTAATAGGCGGTGCGATATTTGCTGCCGCCATCGCCATAGACGGGGGGCGCTTCGTCTTTCTTTTTATCGCCGCCGGTCAGCGGATAGGGGTCTTCCTCGCCCTTCATCACCAGCTTGGGCGTGTCGGGTTCGTCATGGCCGTCGCCGCCCAGCATACCCATCGCAAACGCGCCGTAAGCACCGCCTGCACCCAGGCCGAGCAACAGCACAGCGCCGATGATGATCTTCATCATCCCGCCCTTTTTGGACTTGCCTGCGCCCTCGCCTTCCTTGTCGGACTTTTCCTTGCCCTTGGACATGCGCACTCACCCTTTTCTGTTGGCGCCTTGCCTGATCAGGCGAAAACACCGCGCTCGCTCCGGTCGGGCCGCTCGGCATCCGCTTCGCTGGCACGGCTGGCCACCGCATCGGTGGTGCTCGGCTGGCGGTTTTGCGGGTGCGAAGGCTGGCCCTCATCACGGCCAGGTGAATGCCCCAAGTATGGTTGAGACGATCCTTGACCCCCATTAGGGGAAGCCCCGTAGCGCTGGTCGCCTGCCCCATTTTGAGCCGTGCCATTTTGGCCCGTATTGGAGCTGGTACTGGCGGTGTCAGCAGTGGCCGCCACCGCCCGTTCGGCCAACGCGGCGTGGATCGCGGGAACAAAGCCGGGATCGCGGCTCGCCAGCACCGCGCGCCAGTCCTGCGTGCCGGTCGGCTCGACCCGCAAGGAGACGAAGCCAAAGTCAGCATGGCGCAGGGTCATTTCCGGGCGAGCAGCGCGCAAAGCTTCGCGGATTTCGCCCACGGCTGCGATGGCGCTTTCCTGATTGGGGGCAGGCGCGCGCGGTTCGATCCGCTCGGCCATCGCTGGCGCGGCGGCGGGCGTGGGGGCAAGCGGGGTGGTGATGGGCGCGGGTTGCTGGGCGGGGTTCGCAGCGGCAGGCGGCGGCGCTTCAGCCAGCATCGTGGCCGCGGCGGGCGTGGTCGCTGTGTCGCCATCGGTTTCGGGCAGAGCGCCCTGCATGGGCATTGGGGTGCTGTGGGCGCGGTGTTCGGCGCGGACAGGCGGCCCGGCGCGGGGTTCATCGGTGCGGATCGCCGCGCGTGCCGGGCTGAGCGGTGCAGGCGGCGCGGCGGCGAGGATAACCGGAGCGGCGACCGGAACAGGCGCGGCAGGGGCAAGCGGCGCCTCTTCCATCTCCTCGCTCTCGCTATGGCCAATCGGATCAGGCTGCTCCTGCGGCTCGCCCGAGGTGTCGGCCCGCAGCTGCACTGCGATCAGCGGCGTGGCTGCTTCTGGGGTGGGCGGCGCGGAGATGGTCTCGGTCGGTAGGGTTGGCGTCTCGACTGGCGCTTGGATGTTCAGCGCCGCGTCCGACATCACCGGCGGCGCATCAGGCTGCGGCACAAGTGCGCCGCTATCCGGCAAAATCGTGCCGGGCGGCAGGCGAGTGGCGGGCGGCGCAGCTACGACGGGCCCGGGCAGGGGCTGAGCCGCACGCGGCGGCAGCCCAAAGCCAGGCACGCTTGCAGGCAGGTTCGTAAGCGCGGGCGCTGCAACCTCACCCTCAGGCAGTGCGGCGCTTAGCAATCCGGCAAAGTCCAGACCCGTGCCCGCCGTGCCCGCGCCGCCGCGCAAAGCCGCGCCCGGCTGCGTAAACAGGCCGGGCGCGGCTGCGCCGGGGGGGACTGAACCGGAGGGAACTGCTCCGGGGGACACGAAAAGGTCGGGCAGGAAGGGATTCATTGGCTCATCCTTGAGTGGTGGGCCTCACGCCCCGCTCTTGCTTTGCAACTTGCGTGCCAGCGTCGATGCCTCGTGACTCTGCGCGCGGCGGGCCTTGGCGGCATCGAGCGCGGCGCGTGCTTCGGCTTCGCGCTCGGCCAGCCGTTTGGCGCGGGTTTCGGCGAGCGCGAGTGTCTCGGTCTGCCATGTGGTCTGGCGCGCAGCATCCTGCGCGGCGGCCCCGGCGGTCGCGGCGAGGTGCGACAGGCTGGCGGTGAACGCCGCCCGCCCCATCAGCGCCGCGCCGGTGGTCACCCCCGGCTGGGCGGCGGTGGCGGCGACCAACTGCTGGCTGCGGCTGGCGAGCGTGTGGCTGCGCGCTTCGGTGTCGAGCGCTTCGGCCAGCCCACGCAGCGCCTGCTTGCGCGCCACCTCGGCGATCAGACCCTGACGGCGCAGCAGGGCCAACCGGCGCTCCTCAGGCGTCATGGCTGCCCATCAGCTGCATCAATGCCGCGTGGCTATCCGCCAGCGGTTCGGCGGCCCCGCGCGTTTGGGTGAGGAAGGCGTCGATCACGCCCGACAGTGCCAGCGCCTCATCCAGCAGCGCATCGCTGCCCGCGCGATAGGCGCCCATCAGCACCAGATCGCGGTTATCCTCGCGCGCGGCGATCAGCGCCCGCAATCGGCGCGCGGCGGTAGCGATGGCGGGTGGGACGAGATCGTCCATCACTCGGCTCAGCGACGCAGGCACATCGATCGCCGGATAATGCCCGCGCTGCGCCAACGCGCGGCTCAGCACGATATGCCCGTCCAGAATCGCGCGCGCGGTATCGACCACCGGGTCATTGGCATCGTCGCCGTCGGCCAGCACGGTATAGACCCCGGTGACCGCGCCGCCCGTCCGCGCCGAATTGCCGGCGCGCTCAACGATCCGGGTCACTGCTGCAAGCGCCGACGGCGGATAGCCGCGCGCCGCGCCGGGTTCGCCCAGCACCAGCGCCAATTCGCGCGCGGCGTGCGCGACGCGGGTCAGGCTATCGAGGATCAACAGCACCCGCTTGCCCTGCGACCGGAAATATTCGGCAATCGCGCTGGCATATTGCGCCGCGCGCAGCCGCAGGTTGGGGGCGTGATCGGCGGGGACGGCGACCACCACGATCCCGCCGCGCCGATGGCCGGCCATGTGGCGAGAAACGAAATCCGACACTTCGCGCGCGCGCTCACCAATCAGCGCCACCACGGTCACATCAGCGACAGCATGGCCCGCAATGGTATCGACCAGCACTGATTTGCCGACGCCCGATCCGGCCATGATGCCAAGCCTTTGCCCCACACCCATCGTCGCCAGCGCATTGATCGCGCGCACCCCGCAATCAAACGGCACATGTACGCTCGACCGTTCCAGCGCCCCTTCGCGCTGCCCGGCGAGCGGCCACACCTGTTTCAGGTCGAGCCGCGGCCCGCCATCAATCGGATCGCCCAGCGCATCGACCGCGCGGCCCAGCAGCGCGGGGCCAACCCGCACCTCGCCCGGATTGCCAAGCGCGCGCACCCGCGCGCGAGGCCGCAGCAGCATCGCATCACCCAGCAGCATCATCAGCGAGTGCCCGGCGCGAAAGCCGATCACTTCGGCAAGGCATTCAGCGCCTGCGTCATTCTCAATCAGCCCTAATGAACCGACCGGAAGCGGCAGGCCTTCGACCTCGATCAGCCCGCCATCGCAGGTCACCACGCGGCCGGTGAGCACCGGGCCGCTGGCCACCGGGGCCGCGCGCATCCGGGCGAGATCAAGCTGCAATTCGGCAATCATCCGCGTAGCCCTGCGGCAATCGCGCGGCGCCATTCGGACGGGCCATCGCTGACCACGCCATCCGCACCTTCGATCAGCACCGTGCCGCGTTCCAGCGCCGGATCAGCCGTCATCTGCCAGCCGCTGACCGCATCCGGCCCGAGCATCGCAGCATCATCGGGGTGGAGATGCAGCACCAAAGTCTCCGCCGCGCCGCCAATCCGCTTGGCCGCCGCTTGGCAGCGCCCCAGCAGCGCATCGCGGTCGATTGCACAATCGGCCAACGTCGCATCGCACAGCGCCAGCACGGTCGCGGCGAGATCATCGCTCAGCACTTGCGCGGCAACCTCGTCGAGCGAGCGGAACGCCAGCCGCAACGCGCGTTGGCGGGCAGCAGAAGCCTCCGCCTCAGCCATAGCAGCGGCGCGCCCGGCGGCCTCGCCATCGGCAAAGGCACGGGCCAACGCAGCGGCGGCGAGATCGGGCTGTGGTTCGTTTGGCGGCGGAGCCGATGGCTCACCCTCGCCAAACGTCAACACCTCGCGGAACTGCGCCGGTGCGCCGAGCAGCGCCAGCCAGCTCGGCGGCGGCGTCCCTTCGGGCTCAGCAACCAGGCCGAGCCAATCAGACGAATTCGCCATTGCCGCTCCCGATCACGATTTCGCCGGCATCGGCCAGGCCGCGCGCAATTTCGACAATGGCCTTCTGCGCAGCGGCCACATCGGCCTTCGACAGGCGGCCGCGCAGTTCGATCTCGTCCTTGACCCCGTCGGCCGCACGGCTCGACATGGCGGCAAAGAACGGCGCACGCTCGGGCTCCTTGAGGCCTTTGAGCGCATCGACCAGTTTCTCGCTGTCGACGTCGCGCAGCAAGCGGCCCATCGCCATCGGATCGAGTGCGAACAGCATTTCGAAGGTGAACAGTTCTTCTTCGATCCGTTCGGCCAGCGGTGCATCCCGGCTCGCAATCGTCGGCAGCACGGTGTTGCGCAGCTCGCCCGCCGCCAGATTGATGAGGTTCGCCGCCTCGCGCGGGCCGCCCAGCACCAGCGCGGCGGTGCCAAAGGTGGCGCTGATGCGTTGAGACAGCAGCGTGTCGATCGTGGCAATCGCCTGCCCAGAAATAGCTCCGCTGCGCGCCACGCGCTCCACCACCAGCGATTGCAGGTCGAGCGGCAGCATGGCGAGGATTTCCGCCGCCGGTTCGGGTTCGATCAGCAGCAGCAGCGCCGCGATCACCTGCGGATGTTCATCCAGGATCAGCTTGACCAGAACGGTCGGCGCCAGCCAGCGCGCGACTTCAAGCGTGCGCGGCGCGGCGTCGGGTTCGATCCGCTGCATCATGGATTCAGCGCGGGTCGGGCCCAATGCTTTGTCGAGCAGCGCGCGCACCCGGTCTGTCCGCCCCCGCTGCGGCAGCATTTCGCGCGATGCCTCACCCGCGAAATCGGCCAGCGCCTCGGCCATGTGCGGCTGATCGATATCGCCCAGCGCCATCATCGCCGCGCCGAGCTTTTCCAGCTCGGGGGGGGAGAGGCGGCCCAGCAGGCTGGTCGCCTCGTCATCGTTCAGCAGCATCAGGAACACCGCCGCACGGTCAACCCGGCTCAGTCGGTTTTCGGGTGCGCCCATTCTTTGGCCCGTGGTGACGGTGTCGGCCTTGGGTTCATCGATGTCGGTATCGAGGCTCATGATGCGCTTGCCTCAGGGCTGCGAGGTTCGGGGGCTTCGAGCATCCGCTGGAGCGCTTCGACCGCACGTTCAGGCTGGCTAGCGGCCAAGCGCCGGGCGAGTTCAACCTGCTTGGGCAGATCGCCCATTGGCGCGGCGTTGCCCGATTGGGTCAGGACCACGCCATTGGCAGCGGCTTTCCCACCCTCACCGATCATCGCCAGCGGCGCGCCATCGCCAGACGGCGCCGTTTTCTCGCCCCGCCCGCGCAGCTTGCCGATCAGCGGGCGCACCGCCAGCAGCAGCACCAGCAGCACCGCAATCAGGGCCGTGCCGTACCGCACCAGCATCGCAAACCACGGCTCTTCGTAGAAGGCCGGGGGTTCAAGGTTTACCGGTTCGAACTTGCTTGCCACGACTTCGATCTGGTCGCCGCGCTGGGTGTTCGAGCCGACGGCGGCGCTGACCAGCGCTTCGATCTGCGCGGTAGTCAGCGGCTTGGCGGCTTTCAAAGCCTCGGCGCTGACCGCGACCGCGACCGACAATTTCTTGAGCCCACCGGGCCGCGCGGTGGTGACCGCGACTTCGCGGCCAAGCTCGTAATTGCGGTCGGTGGCGGTTTCGGTGTCGGTTGGGCCTACGCCAGCCGCCGCAGGATTTGCCGGTTGCGGCGGGCCATTCACCAACGTGGCATCGGGCGGAGGGGTATTGGCGGGTACGCCGGGCACGCCGCCCACCGGCGCTGCCCCGGTGCGGGTCGCATTGCGTTCGCTTTCTGTGCGAACCACGCCTTCTTTCTCGTAAGTTTCGCGCGCCGAGGTGACTTCGTTCTGTTCAAGCTCAACCTGCACGGCGGCCGAAAAATTGCCTTCGCCCAGCAAGGGGAGCAGCAGCGCATCGACCTGTTCGCGCAGCTTGGCCTCAAATTCGCGTTGCAGGTTCAGGCCGTCGCCTTCCGCTTCGCGCGGGTCAGACAGCAGGCGGCCGTTCTGATCAACCACGCGCACGGCATCGGCGCTCAACCCCGGTACTGATGCACCGACGAGGTTGACGATCGCTTCGACCTGCCCTTGTGACAGGCTGCGCCCGCTGACCAGCCGCACCATCACCGAGGCCGACGGCGCATTATTTTCGCGCACAAACACCGATCGTTCCGGCGTGGCGAGGTGGACGCGGACGCTTTCGATCCCGTCAATCTCGCGGATCGTCAGCATCAGTTCGCGTTCGCGCGCCAGCCGCAGGCGTTCGCCCTCCAGCGTGCGCGATGTGCCGAGCGGCATCGCATCGAGCATCTCGCTCGCGCCTTGCGGTGCGGCGATCCCGGCGTCGCTGGCGACCAGCATCCGCGCGCGGTAGACATCGCTTTCGGCCACCGACAGCGCGCCGGTGCTGTTGTCGATGGCGTAGTTGATCCCGCCCGTTTCCAGCGCATCAACCACCTTGGCCCGCTCTCCATCGGTGAGGCTGGCATAGAGCATCCGGTCGGGGCCGTTCGCCAGCGTGGTCCACAGCAAAGCCGCCGCCGCCAGCGCGCCGACACCCGCCAAAGCAGGGAGCGCACGTGACAGCGCGGGCTGCGCGGCAAATTCGGCAAGCGGGCCGGGCAGCATGGTACGCCAACCTGTGGCGGCAGGAGCAGCGGGCAGGCCCGCGCCATCGCCGGGGATCGCAAGGCTATTATCGGCCATCGATTAGCCCCCCATCCGCATGATATCTTGATACGCTTCGAGCAGGCGGTTGCGCACCTGCAAGGTCGCTTCGAACGCCACGCCGGCTTCCTGCCGGGCCAGCATCACTTGCGCGATGTCGGTCACTTGGCCGCGTTCATAGGCGACTTGCATGTCGCCCGATCGCTCCTGCACCGCGCTCACCTGCCGCAGCGCGGTGTTTAGCGTATCGGCAAATCCGCCGCCGGGGGCCTGCACGGGAGCAAATCCCTGCCCCGCCTCGCTCGCCGCGCGCACATCGCGTAGCGCGCTGCTGCGGGCGAGCACCTGGCTGCGCAGCGCCATCACATCGGATACGCCGAGCGACACTCCCACCCCGTTCATGCCGCGCCTCCCACGGCCAGCATCCCTGCGCCGCGCATCGATGCGAGGCGGTAGCGCAAGGTGCGTTCGGATATGCCAAGGCTGCGCGCGGTCGCGGCGCGATTGCCGCAATGGTTGGCAAGCGATTCGAGGATAGCGCGC
Source organism: Sphingomonadales bacterium Ga0077531 (assembly GCA_001464915.1). Classification (GTDB taxonomy): domain Bacteria; phylum Pseudomonadota; class Alphaproteobacteria; order Sphingomonadales; family Sphingomonadaceae; genus Erythrobacter. Next base: position 6,483 of record LNED01000045.1, on the reverse strand, counting down.
GCTTCTGACGCAAACGCCACGTCCGAGAGCGAGCGGGCCGAGTCGAGCGGGATGGCAGGGGTGATGGCCGCGCCCACCGGGCGCACCGCCGTGTCGAACACGATGTGATCGGTGCCAATCATCGCCGCACCATCCGCCAGCAGGATCGCGCGGCGGATCACGTTCTCCAATTCGCGAACATTGCCGGGCCACGGGTGGCTTTCCAGCAAGGCCAACGCCGCGCGGTTAATCCACCCCGGCTGTCCCGGCGCAGGCGCATGGCGCAGCAGCATCCCAAATGCGAGCGCGGCAATATCGCCCGGCCGGTCGCGCAGTGCAGGCAGCCGCAATGGGAAGACATTGAGGCGGTAGAGCAGGTCTTCGCGGAACCGTCCCGCCTCAACCTCAGCGGCAAGATGCCGGTTGGTGGCGGCGACCACGCGCACATCGACGGTGATCGGGCGGGTCGCGCCAAGTGGCAAAATCTCGCCTTCCTGCAGCGCGCGCAGCAGCTTGGCCTGCAAGGCCAATGGCAATTCGCCGATTTCGTCGAGCAGCAGCGTGCCCTTGTCCGCCGCGCGGAACAGGCCCTCGCCCGTCTCGGCCGCGCCGGTGAACGCGCCTTTCTTGTGCCCGAACAGCAAGGCTTCGAGCATCGCTTCGGGCATGGCGGCGCAGTTGACTGCGACAAATGGCCCGTTCTCGCGCGCGGAGAGGCGGTGGATGAACTGCGCGAAGACTTCCTTGCCGGTGCCGGTCGGCCCTTCGAGCAGGACGGGAATCTCACTCGCTGCGATCCGCTCTGCCAGCGTCAGCAACGCCAACGACTGCGGGTCTCCGGCGATTGGCCAGCCGCCTTGCGCCGATGCCGCAATCAACGCCGCGCGGGCATCGGGCAGGCTGTGCGGATCATAGGCCAGCGCCACGCGGGCGGGCGCGGTCAGGCGCAACGCGGGGGTGGCGGCGTGCGCCAGATCAATCGCCACATTGCCACTGCGCGCAATCCCGGCGGCCATCGCAGGCGGAATACGTGCACCCAGCACGATCCGGTCGCGTTGCCAACGCCCGCCCATCAACGGCACGGTCATCCCGATCAGCGTCGCGTGGTCGGTATCACCGTGCGCGAATGTGCTCGCCGGAGTAGTACTCGCCGGAGTTATCATGGTGGCCCCTGTGGTCTGTGGTCTGTGGTCTTGGTCTTGGTCGGTGGTCTTGGTTGGTCTCGGCAATCCTCTGCCGCCGCCACGCTGCATATGTGGCAAATTTAAGCCCCCGTAGCATTCCCTATACGGCGCTGATGATGGTGGGGGGCTGAGGCGCAACCTGCCGCGTTCTGTAGGGCGAGTTATTTTCTATAATGTTGAAAATGCGAGATATTTTTTCTCGCTTAAACATCCCGACAATCAGCCGCTCTATTGGCCAGCAGCGACGGGCTTGTTCGTCCTGCCTGACCATTCAGGAGCATCGACCAATGAACGTGATCAACACCAATATCTCGGCCCTTCGCGCCACCAATGCCAGCAACGAAGCAACCAAGATGCTCGGCCAGGCGGCTGAGCGTCTGTCGACCGGCAAGCGCATCAACAACGCCTCCGACGACGCTGCCGGCCTTGCCATTGCCGCTTCGTTCACCTCGCAGATCCGCGGCATCGCTCAGGGCGTCCGCAATGCCAACGACGGCATCAGCCTTGCGCAGACAGCTGAAGGTTCGCTCGACGAAATCACCAACATCCTGCAGCGCAGCCGCGAATTGACCGTGCAGAAGAACAACGGCACCTATTCGACCGAAGACATCGCCAACATCGAAACCGAACAGAACGCGCTGGCTGAGCAGATCAACCAGATCGTCGAGAACACCGAATTCAATGGCATCAACCTGTTCTCGACCGCAGCCAACACCGTCACCATCCAAGCCGGTGCGCAGACGGCCGACACGATCGACATCGATCTGCCGGAACTTGATGTGGCGGGCGGCGATCTGGCCGCCGTGGTGACCTTCGGCGCGACCCCGGGTGCCGTGACCACTGCGACGCTCGATCAATACGACACGGCGATCGGTTCGGTGACCACGGCCCGCGCTGATCTGGGTGCGGTGCAGAACCGTCTGCAATCGGCGGTGAGCAACCTCACCAACGTTTCGACCAACCTGACCGACGCCCGTTCGCGGATCGAAGATACCGACTATTCGGCTGAAACGACCGCGCTCGCCAAGGCGCAGATCCTTGGCCAGGCGTCGACCGCGATGCTGGCGCAGGCCAACCAGTCGCAGCAGAACGTGCTGTCGCTGCTGCGTTAATCTGCATACCCGCTTCCACCCTTTCCCCTGGGGGTGGGCCAGCCAAGCCCGGAGCCGCAAGGTTCCGGGCTTTTGCTGTCGTTGGTGAGAAGGAGTTCAGGCGCGCCAAGCGCTAGCTGCAACAATGGGGATAGCTTGCCTCAGGCGGTTGGCCACGCTTGTTCAAATCGGCCACAGATATCGCAGCATGGCTGGAGAACCGGGATGATCAGGAAAAACGTGTTTGCGATGGCGGCGGTTTTGGCGACGGCTTTGGTTTTACCGGCCGCCCCGGCCCATGCCGGGCAACCGGCGTCAGGATCATTGCCCGCGCCCCTATATGCGCAGCTCGATAGCCAGTATGACCGGGTGATCGCCGATCTGATCCGCATCACCGAAACTCCCGCCCCGCCGTTCAAGGAACGTGCCCGCGCCGAACTCTTCGCCGCCATGCTGCGCGATGCCGGGTTGGATGATGTGACGATCGATGACGAAGGCAATGTGCTGGCGCTCCGTCCGGGGACGCAGGGCGCGGCAGCCGCTGGGCCGGTTTTCGCCGTCGCCGCACATCTCGACACGGTGTTTCCCGAAGGCACCCCGATTACGGTGAGACGCGAAGGCGACCGCTTGATGGCACCGGGCATTGGCGATGACAGCCTTGGCCTCGCATCAATGCTGGTGTGGGCGCGATTGCTGGAGGCAAACGGTATCGCCACCAGCCAGCCGATCCTGTTCGTCGCCACGGTCGGCGAAGAAGGGCCGGGCGATCTGCGCGGCGTACGCCACCTGTTCACCAAGAGCGCCTATGCCGGGCGAATTGGCGGGTTCCTCTCGATCGACAATGCCGATGCCGGGCGGATCGTCCACGCGGCGGTCGGTTCGCGGCGCTACCGGCTGGCCTTCAACGGGCCGGGCGGGCACAGCTACGGCGCGTTCGGGATCGTCAACCCGATGGCGGCGATGGCCGGAGCGGTGCGCGGGATCTACACCATACAGGTGCCCGCCGAACCCAAGACCACCTACGCCGCCAGCGTTGTGAGCGGCGGCACCTCGGTCAATTCGATCCCCAATCAGATCCTGCTCGAAGTGGATATGCGCTCGGGCGATCCGGCGGTGCTGGCGCAGCTTGAACGTGCCGTGCTGGCCGCTGCCGAAGCCGCCGTGGCGGGCGAGAATGTGGCGCGATCGACCCGGACGGGCAGCATCACGCTCGATCCGCAGCTGACCGGAGACCGGCCCGCCGGCACGACGCCCGCCGATCATCCGCTGGTGCGCGCTGCGCTCGCTGCTTCGCAAGCCGCAGGGTTTGCAGCCCGGCTCGACGAATCCTCGACCGATTCGAACATCCCGATGAGCCTTGGCATCCCGGCGATCACCATCGGCACCGGCGCGGGCGGCGGACGGACCCACAGCGTCGACGAATACCTGGAAACCGGGCGCGGACGGTTTGTCGCAGGGCTATCAGTAGGGCTGAGCGTAATTTTGGCGCAGACCAATCCGGCACAGCTGAACGCCCTGTCGCAAGGGCAGTAATTACTCACCCCACGGCGCGCGCCCTGTTGCGCCGGGCCGGGGGAATGAACAGGCGATTTTCCGACGATTTTTGCCTATACTCGGGCGATTGAGGCTGCCTTGACCCGTGCGCGTAACGATGCGGCTACGCGGCAAACCCGTCAGCGCCCGCACCCAAGGATGGTATTATGCCTGATCCGACGCCCGCTCCCGAAAAGTCCGAACTTCGCCGCCGCGCGCTGGCGCGATGGGATAATGAAGGCGGCGCCATCGCGGCCGTGACGAACGCGCCGCCAGTTGACGTGCCGCACATGTCCAACATCGAATTGGTGCAGCTGCGCATCCGCGTCATCGCGCTGGAGAATTTGCTGATTGCAGTGCTGGCGGAAGGCACTGACCGGCAATTGCAGGTGGCGCGCGACATGGCGGCCTTTATCGCGCCGCGCCCCGGTGCCACGGCGCACCCGCTGACCACGCAGGGCGCGCACCACATGACCGATCTGGTCAACCGCGCCGTCCATTACCGCACACTGCCGCCGCAATAACCGTGCCCGAACCATACAAGTCGACCCCGATCTTTGATGAAACGACCCTGCCCGCAGCGCTCAGACGCGAACACAGAACCAAGCAGGGCGTGTGGGGCATCATTCGGGTTTTAAGCGGGCGCGTGCACTACACCGTGCTCGATCCGCGATCGGAAACCGTGCTCGATCCCGACCATCCCGGTCTGGTGCTACCGGATCAGCCCCATCAGGTTCAACCATTGGGTGCGATCCAGATGCGGGTTGAATTTTACGACCGCGATCCGATGCTTCCACCAGCCTAACGTCAGCGGCGCACCTTATTGCAGCGTGGTGATTTCCTCGCTGCCATCGGTGCGGCCGAAGAACTGCATCAACTGCACCAACAATTCACAGCGATCAGTCAGCGTTTCGGCTTCGAGCAACGCCTGCTTGCTGGCCGGATCGAACGGCGCGATTTGCGATACGCCGTTGATCAGCGAGCGATCATCCAGCCGTTCGACCGAATCCCAATCGACGCTGTACCCCTGGGCATCGGCGAACCGCCGTGCCTCACGTTCAAACCCACCGCGCTGGGCGTGGGTCAGGGTTTCATCCTCATCCTCATCATAGATGTCGGCTTCGATCTGGCGAAAGGCGGTGGTGACATCAAGCTCGCGCAGCATCCGGAACCGGGCGACACCTTCAAGGATGACGTTATAGCGCCCGTCTTCCATCGCCTGCACCTCGCCAATTCGGCCGACGCAGCCGACGCTGTAGAGCGGCGCGCCTTCTTCGGGGCGTTGCGGCTGGATCATCGCGATCTGGCGATCCCGGATCAGCGCATCGCTGACCAGGGCGCGGTAACGCGGCTCAAACAAATGAAGCGGCAGCTGCATGCCGGGAAACAGCACCGCGCCGGTCAGCGGGAAGATTGAAAGACGTTTGGACATGGTTTTGCGGTTCATCCAAACAATACGCGCGACAGACGCCGGCGGACGCCGATCACCCATTCATCCTCAAGCCCGGTGGCCTCAAAGATCTTGAGCAATTGCGTGCGCGCTGCGCCTTCGTTCCATTCGCGGTCAGCCGCGACCATCGCCAGCAGCGTGTCTGCGGCTTCATCGCGGTGCCCGGCGGCAAAGGCAGCCTCGGCAAAGGCGAAATTAGCGTCCATATTGGCGGGGTCGGCCTGTGCGGCGGTGCGCAGGGCGGTCAGTTCGCTATCGTCAACCTTGGTGCCCGCAAGTTCGAGCGCGCTTTTCGCCGCGGCCATCACCGGATCGGCGGCAAGGCGCGGGTCGGAATCGATCACCGCCATCACCTGATGCGCTTCGTCCACTTCGCCCAATTGCACCAGCGCGCGCACCAACCCTGCGTGGGCCGGAGCATTCTCGGGCGCGAATTCGGTGATCTGGGCAAAGATGCTGACAGCGCGCTGCGGATCGGCGGCGGCGAGTGCGTCTTCGCCCAGCTTGATGAATTGCGCGATTTCTTCGGGCGACGGCCCCTGCGGCGCTGCGGGCGCTGCAGCGGCGCCCGGTTGCACCGGCAATTGCGTCAGCAGTTGATCGATCGCCGCCTTCAGCTGCGATTCGGTGCGTGCACTGGTCAGATCGGCGACCGGCTGGCCCTGAAACATCGCATAGACTGTCGGGATCGACCGTACCTGAAACTGCGCGGCGATGAATTGTTCTTCATCGACATTGATCTTGGCCAGCACCACGCCCTTGTCGGCATACTCGGCGGCGACCTTTTCCAGCACCGGGGTCAGCACCTTGCACGGCCCGCACCATTCGGCCCAGAAATCGAGGATGACGAGGCTGTTTTGCGACGGATCGACCACGTCCTTGCGGAAACGTTCGACCGCCTTTTGCTCGTCGATACTCAATCCCATGCTGGCCAAGGGTATGCTCCTGTGTGTTGCGGCGAGGGTTCGCCGGTCTCGCCCCAATGTGGGGCGTAGCGCGCCAATGTGAAGCGCGCGTGTGTGCTGAAGCCTCGGGCGGCGCGGATCAAGCCCCAATTGGCCCAATTTTGCGCTTGCAGGCACGGGAAGGCGCTGCTAACCGCGCCACCTCTCCGGGAGAGACCGCGTTTGTTTCGGTTTCTGCCAGCGCCAGTGAGCGGGCGTAGCTCAGGGGTAGAGCACAACCTTGCCAAGGTTGGGGTCGAGGGTTCGAATCCCTTCGCCCGCTCCAGTTTTCTCCCAGAAAA
>LNED01000044.1 GCA_001464915.1 Sphingomonadales bacterium Ga0077531 | reverse complement strand
TTGCCAAGGTTGGGGTCGAGGGTTCGAATCCCTTCGCCCGCTCCAGTTTTCAAGCATTCGCTGAACGCCAGTATCGCGCCCTAACGGGCGTGTGCTGCTGCGTTCACTTACTCTCCCTAGAACCTGTCGCATCTGTGCCGCACTTCATCGGGCGCTGCCATACGTTTGCAGCATTTGTGCTTGCATTCGCGTCGCGCTGCGCGCTAGGCGCTTGATACGTTATTACATCAAAGCAACGGAAAGCCCCATAATGATCCGCAAGCCTCTTCTTGCTCCATCTTCGATTGCCATCGCTATCGCGCTCGGCACATCGCTTGTTGCCGCGCCGGCATTGGCGCAGACCGCCGATGATGCGGCGCAAACCGATGCCGCGCTCGAAGACGACCTCCACAACCGGCAGGGCGATACCGAAGGCAACATCATCGTCAGCGCCTCTGGCCTTGAGCAGCTTGATCTGCTCGCGGGCACCAGCGTGCTCGAAATCGGCGATATTCAGCGCAATGCCGTGACCGGCCAGCTGGGTGAGCTGCTGTCCAAGCTGCCGGGCGTGTCTGCCACCAGCTTCTCCCCCGGCGCATCGCGCCCGGTGCTGCGCGGCCAGCAGGCCGAGCGGGTGCGGGTGCTGGTCGATGGGGTCGGTACGTCTGACGTTTCGAACACCTCGGCCGATCACGCCACCACCATTGATCCGATCACGGTTGAGCGGATCGAAGTGCTGCGCGGGCCTGCCGTGCTGCTCTATGGCAGTCAGGCGATCGGCGGCGCGGTCAATGTGATCGACAAGCGCATCCCGACCCGGATGCCCGATCACAACATCCACCTCGATGCGCTCGGCGGGGTCGACAGCGCGACCAACATGCGCACCGGTGCGGCCAGCCTTGATGTCGGCGTGACGTCAAACCTCGTGCTGCACGTCGATGGATCGTGGCGCCAATCCGATGATATCGACATCGGCGGTTTCCAGCTGTCGAACGCGCTGCGCGCCGAGGTGCTGGCCGCTGCCGATGAGGAAGAAGGCGAAGGCGCGCTGGAAGAAGCCGCCGAACTGCGCGCCGTTGCCGGACGGCGCGGCACCGTGCTCAATACGGGCGCGGAAAGCTGGACGGTCAATGCCGGGTTTGGCCTGATTTTGGGTGACAGCACCTTTGGCGCGTCGGTCGGCTTCTACGATTCCAGCTACGGCGTACCCACCCGTCCGGGCACGGTCCATGCCGAGGAAGAGGGCGGCGAGGAAGAGGGTGCGGAACTGGTCACCATCGGACTCGAACAGTTCCGCGCCGATTTCAAAGGCGACATCGCATTGGGCGATGGCGCGTTTGAGCGGCTGAAACTGCGGGTCGGCTATTCCGATTACACCCACACCGAATTCGAAGGCGCCGAAGTGGGCACCACCTTCGACAGCACCAGCGTCGAAGCGCGCGCCGAATTGGTACAAGCCGCAGGCGGCACCCTGCGCGGGTCGAGCGGGGTGCAATACACCCATCGCGATTTCTTTGCCCAAGGCGCTGAAGCCTATGTTCCGCCCAACCTGACCGAACAGGTGGCCGTCTTCACCTTGCAGGAATTCGGCACCGGCCCGGTCCAGATCGAAGCCGCCGCCCGCGCCGAATTCACCAATGTCGAAGCGCAAACGTTGGGGCTTGAGCGGGATTACGACACATTCTCGGGCGCGCTCGGGCTGGTGTATGAAGGCGTCGATGGCATTCGTATAGGCATCAACGGATCACGCGCCGAACGCGCACCGAGCGCCGAGGAACTGTTTGCGGAGGGCCCGCACATTGCCACGCAGGCGTTTGAAATTGGCAATCCCGATCTCGAGGTCGAAAGCGCGTGGGGGCTCGAAGCCTATGCGCGCGGTCGCATCGGCGCAGGCACATTCAGCCTGACCGCCTTCCGGCAATGGTTCAGCGATTACATCATCCTTGAGGAAACGGGCGACGAGGAAGACGGCCTGCCGGTGTTCGAATATCTCCAGCAGGATGCCGATTTCTGGGGCGTGGAAGCCGAGTTTTCCTACCCGGTGATCAACACCGATGGGTTCAAGCTGCTGACCGATCTCAGCGCCTCTTATGTCGAGGCTGAGCTGGACGATGGCAGCGCCGTGCCGCGCATTCCGCCGCTGAGCCTGCTCGGCGCGTTGGAAGCGCAAACGGATGCGTTCGATCTGCGCGGCGAAGTGCAATGGTTTGACGGGCAGGACCGGGTGACTGCGTTTGAAACGCCCACAGACAGCTTCACGCTGGTCAACGCGGTGGCCGCGTGGCGTCCGCTGTCGGGCAATCAGAACGTGACGGTGCAGATCGCTGCCGACAACATCTTCGATGTGAACGGCCGCCGCCATGCGAGCTTCACCAAGGAATTCGTGCCGCTGATCGGCCGCAATTTCCGTGCGAGCGTGCGCCTAAGTTTTTGAGCCGTTTCTAAATCGCCGCAATCAGTTCAGGGTCGCAATCAGGGGCAGTCGGACATACCGGCTGCCCCTTTTGCGTAGGTATCAGGCCTCAACCGCAAAGGTCAGTTCGGCGTGTTCTTCTAACCGCTTGACCAGATCTTCGCCAAGGAAGCTGCCCGGCGTGCCGATCCCGCCTGGCTTGGTGCAGGATAGCAGCGCAATGCCCGTCTCGCTCAGCATCCGACAGGTCGAACCATAGCCCGGATCATACCGGCCCTTGACCCCGAATTGCAGGCGGCCACCGTCCGCCATGTCGGCGACGAAGACGACATCATAGAACCCGTTCTCACGTTCTTCCTTGGTCGGGCCTTCGCCGGGCTTGGGCGGCTTTGCCCCGAACGGGTTCTTCATGAATTCGAGCGCTGCCGAAGCCGCTGCCTTGCCCGCCTCGCCGGGGCTGGTCAGCATCATCTCGTCATACTTGAAATCGGTGCCGTAAGGGTGGCCGAGAAGGAAGTTGGTGCGGTGCACGTTCTTGGTGTTGATCGGTGCCATCACAAACGGCGCAGCCCATTTGCCCAAGTCTTCCTCGTGGGACGGGATCATGCCCGATGGCTGATCCGGCCCTTCAAAACCGGGGGTGAGCGCAAAGGGATTGCGCAGCACGTTGATCAGCGATGGGCTTTTTGCCGCCGCCTTCATCGTCGCGCCGAGGCTCGCCGCGGTGCCGCCCGAGAAGGTGCCTTGCATCGCGCGAACGCGGCCGCGGATGCGCGGGGCGGGCTTGCCAAAGCGCTCCACACAGGCCTTTTGCGTCATCATCACGCCGAGATCGAACGGGATCGAATCGAACCCGGATGAGAAGCAGATGCGCGCGCCGCTGGCTTCGGCTGCGGCCTGATGTTCGGCAATCTTTTCGGCCATCCACGCCGGTTCGCCGCAGAGGTCGGCATAATCGGTGCCGGTCTTCACGCAAGCAGCGACGAGCTTGTCACCATAGAGCTGGTACGGGCCAACCGTGGACAGGACGACACGGGTGCGCTGGCACATCGCTTCAAGATCGGCGCTGTCATCAGCATCGGCGACCACGAGCGGGGTGGTGCCAGGCGCGCCGATCAGATCACGCACTTCCTCCAGCTTGGCCAGGCTGCGGCCCGCCATCGCCCATTTCGGGCCATCTGTGCGGCTGCCGTAATGATGCGCGAGATATTCCGCCACGAGCCGCCCGGTGTAACCGGTGGCGCCGTAAATGATGATGTCGAATTCGCGAGGCGTGGTCATGATCATTCTCCCTTTGCGCCGCTTGATGCGCGAGGGAGCGGGCGGAGTCTACAGCTTCGGCCCTGTAGCTCGGGCCCTATAGCTTCGGCAGCGTCACCCCGCGCTGGCCCATATATTTGCCCGCGCGGTCTTTGTAGCTGGTTTCGCAGCGTTCGTTGCCCTGCAGGAACAGGAACTGGCACGCGCCTTCGTTGGCGTAGATTTTGGCGGGCAGCGGGGTGGTGTTGCTGAATTCGAGCGTCACGTGCCCTTCCCAGCCCGGCTCCAAGGGTGTGACGTTCACGATGATTCCGCACCGGGCGTAAGTGCTCTTGCCCAGACAGATCACCAGCACATCTTCGGGCACGCGGAAATATTCGACCGTGCGCGCCAGCGCGAAGGAGTTGGGGGGAATGATGCAGACGTCCGTCTCGCGGTCGACAAAGCTGCCCGGATCGAACGCCTTGGGATCGACCACCGATGAATTGACGTTGGTGAAGATCTTGAACTCCGGCGCGACCCGCGCGTCATAGCCGTAGGACGAGAGGCCATAGGAGATCACCCCATCGCGCCGCTGGGCCTCGACGAAAGGTTCGATCATGCCGTGCTGCTGCGCCTGCGCGCGGATCCATTTGTCGGAGAGAATCGCCATGTGTGAGGGATTCCCGATGCCGCGCGCGGGGGCAAGGTGCGGCGCGGGAATATCCCCCTTTGCCTGAGCCCCCCTGTCCGCTTTGCAGCGATTTGGGTCAAAAGCGGAAATTCAGCAAGCGACCCCGGAGCTGCCGAAACACCGCGGCAAATCTTTACACGAGTGGAAGTGATCTGGTTGCCCGAACCGTTATGGAATCCGCCTTTTGAGGTGTAATGATGAAAAAGGGTGGCGGTCGGCCGGAAAGGGTCTGACAATCTGGGGGGAAAGATAATGGCAGTGAAGGATTTTGCAGGAAAAATTGCGGTCATCACCGGCGGTGGGACGGGCATGGGGCGCGAACTGGCGCTGGCCTTGGCTTCTGAAGGCTGTTCCGTTGCAATGTGCGATGTGTCGGCGGCCAACATGGCGGAGACAGAGCGCCTTTGCCGCGCCGCCGCACCGCAGGGGACGATGGTTCATTGCACCCGCGCCGATGTCGCGATCGAAGCGGAGATGAATGCATGGGCCGACGAAGTGCGCACCGCGTTTGATACCGATAAGATCCATCTCTTGTTCAACAATGCCGGGATCGGCGGCGGCGGCAGCTTTGTCGCAGGCGAGCGCGCGGCTTGGGAGCGGACGTTCAATATCTGCTTTTACGGTGTCATTCACGGCGTCCGCGCGTTTCTGCCCCTGCTGAAAAACGCGGAGGCTGGCCATATCGTCAACACCTCCAGCATCAACGGCTTCTGGGCCACGCTTGGTCCGCAGCGTCCGCATACCGCCTATTCAGCTGCGAAATTTGCAGTGAAGGGCTTTACCGAGGCGTTGATCGTCGATCTGGCCAACAACGCGCCGCATATCACCTGCTCGGTCGTTATGCCGGGCCACATTGGCACCGAGATTGCGGGCAATTCGATGCGGATCCAGGGCGGGGTCGAAAAGGAGCTCAGCTTTATTCTGGAAACGCAGGGTATCGACCCGTCAACCCTGAGCGAGGATCAGATCATCGAACTCGCCAATGCCGATTTTCGCGATACCGCGCCGATGTCGTCGGCGGAGGCGGCGAAGGTGATCTTGGACGGAGTGCGGGCCGGACAATGGCGCATCTTGGTCGGGGAGGACGCTAAGGTGCTCGACCAAGCGGTCCGTGCGCATCCGGATCAGGCCTATACGCAGGGTTTCCTAGACAGCCTGCAAGCCAAGGGCCATTTTCCAAACTTATGAGTTCGAGCGACTGAAGTCAGCGCAACACCCTCTCGGGGGAGCTAAGTCGGTGGGCGTCATACGCTTGAACCACGGTCTAGACGCTGGCCCCAATCGACACCGCGCGCGGCGGCGCCAAAGGGAAATGCAGCCCCTCAATGATGATCAATCAATGATCTAGGCGTTCGACAGCATGGCGGTGAGAGCTTTCCTGCGGCACAAGCCGCTAGTCGACGGGGCTGCCAAACAAAACTTAATGTGACCACGGCGTACGGAGCCCAAATCTTTTGTAAAGCGAAGCCTGCCCGTCCGCTTCCCACCCACATCCGGCCTTTCTGCGCATCCTGCCGTCCGCCCGAAAGCGGTCATTCGCTCACCCTCTACCCCACTGCAAACTCCGCCCACACCGGCAGGTGATCCGACGCGGTCGACGCCAGTGCGCTTCGATGCACGCCGCACCCTTTGTCCACCAACCGCTCGCAATGCATGATCCGGTCGAGCCGCCCAAGCGGGCGGCGGCTTGGAAAGCTCGGGCCCGGATCAAGCACTGCGAAATGCCGCCCGAATTCCCGAAAACAGCCGGAATTCGCGCGCCATTCGTTGAGGTCGCCCATCAGCACCGTCGGCCCTTTCGCTCGCGCCGCCTGCGCCAGTGCGGCGATGGCGCAGGCTTGCCGAACGCGCCATAGGCCGGACAGGTCGAGGTGCATCCCGAACACGCTCACGCTCGTCCCGCCGATGCGCAAGGTCGCGGTTACCACCCCGCGCGGTTCGAGGCAGGGGATGTGGATGATGTCGTGGCTCTCCACCGCAATCCCGCGCCGCACCAGGATCGCATTGCCGTGCCAGCCCATAGAATCCGCCTGCACATCCAGCGGCACGGGGATGTAATCGCTGTGGCTCTCGATCAGAAAGCGCGGCAGCACGCTGGTGCGGGTGCCGAACCTGAGGTCCGCTTCCTGCAGGCAGACGATATCGGCGTCCATCTCGCCCAGCACCTTGAGGATGCGCGCCGGATCGCGCTTGCGGTCGGTGCCGATGCCTTTGTGGATGTTGTAGCTCGCCACCTTGATCGTGGTGCGCAGGGGTGCGGCGTCGGTCATGGCGCGACGATAGCCGCCGCCGCGTCAAATCGATAGCGCGGTTAGTGATGGGCGGCGAAGGGCGTAATATCCGCCGCACCGGGCCGGGCCGTCGCCGCATCGCGGGCTTCGGCATACATTGCGCGGATGATCGGCAGTTCAGGGTAGATTTCGGTCATGTAGCCCAGCAGCGGGCGGGTATCGACGTAGCAGATCTGCCGCCCGGCAAAGCCGAATTCGCTGACCACGGGATAGCCTTGCGCGATGAAATGATCGCGTGTGCCTTCGTAATCGGCGGCAAAGGTGGCGCAGTGGTGCAGCACCGGCAGGCCATCGGCGCGCAGCATCTCGTGAAAGGCGCTCGGCGCGTCAGAGACGACCTCAATCACCTCGACGTTGATGTCACCGGTCTGCACAAAGATACCGCGGATGCGGATCGGATCGGCCGGCTGGCCGCGATAGGTGTGGTCGGCCAGCACGCCTTCGGTGCCGCCAAGGAACGGCCCCCAGCCGTAGGCGCGGTTGAGGGCCGCACAGCCTTCTTCCAGCTGTGGCACCAGAAAGGCCATCTGGACGAGAGTGACGGGGAGGATGCTCATCCCCGGGTATCCAGCCACGCCCGGCTGGTGCGAGCGACTTCACGGGCGCGCTCGGTGAGATCGGGGAAGGCATCGCGCAACGCGGCGGAGCGTTCCTCGATCGCCATGGGCAGATCATCCGGCAGCGCATCGACCATCGCGCCGAGCGGCAATCCGCCGTGCCCCAGCGGCATCCGGCGGTTTATCGCATCATCAATGATCGCATCGAAATTGCTGAGGTCAGGCGCGCCCGCTGGCGCATCGCAGGGTTGGCAATAGCTCAACCATTCGCGCGGGATCGCGGCCAGATCCGCCGCCGTCCCGCCTGAGCGCGCCCAGTGGAGCGTATCAACCAGCAGCGCCTTGGCCTCGCCTTCGACAGCTTCGAGAATGCTGCGGGCCATGTGGATCGTTTTGACCTCGGTAAATATGCCGAACTCGAGATTCACCCTTACCCCGGTGCCATTCGCCCGGACGACCAGCGCCTGAAACTTGGCGGTGGTCGCGGCCATATCGGGATCGCTGGAGACACAGAGCAGATTGCGCGCGCCCAGTTCCGCGGCGATATCGACCAGCTCGCTCAGCCACGGGTCGGGCGCGCCGGGCATGATCCACGCAACTTCAATGTCGAGCAATTGCACGCCCGCATCGCGCGCCTGTTGGCGGATGGCGCGGGTGGTGGCGGGCGTCCACGTCTCGCGCTCGGCCCACATGCCGCCAAAATCAAAATTGCCCGCAGCGGCGCATTCGATCAACTGCGCAGGCGTCGCTTCAGGCATGATCCCGGCGGCGAGCGAGATCAGCCGCGCCACTACAACGTCTGCCCGTCGTCGAGCACGAAGTTCGTGCCAGTCACAAATTCCGACGCGTCAGAGCACAGGAACAGCACCATTGCATCGAGCCCCTCCTCGCCCATCAACCGGCGCTTGGGGAAGCGCGAGACCTGCTTCTTGCCCGGCTCGGTATCGAACCACGCATCATTGATCGCGGTGCGGATGTAGCCGGGGGAGATGGTATTGACGTTGATCCCGGCCCGCGCCCATTCGCGCGCCAGCGTCTTGCCAGCCTGCACCACGCCCGCTTTCGACGCCGCATAGGCGACGAGGCCGGGCGATGGCTCATGCGCGGTGATCGAGGCGACCAGCACGATCCGGCCATTGGTCACCCCATGCGCCATCATCCGCTTCGCCCCTTCGCGTGCGGTCAGGATCGCACCTTTGAGGTTGATGGCTAGGGTGTGCTCGATCTCTTCTTCGCTGATGGTAGTTGCCATGCCAGCGCCATCGACCCCGGCATTGGCGATCACCGTGTCGACGGGGCCAAACGCCGCTTCGGCGGCATCGAACCCGGCAATGATGTCAGCCTCTCGCGCCACATCCATCTTCACAGGGCAGGCATTGGCGCCGATCCGGTCAGCGATATCCTCCAGCCGATCGATCCGCCGCGCGCCAAGCGCAACCTTGGCCCCGCTGACCGCAAGGATGCGGCCAAAACGGGTTCCAAGGCCCGAAGACGCGCCGGTGATGAGCGCGGTGCGCCCGGTGAGTTCAAAGGAAAAGCCCATGATGCTTACTTAACTGCGGGCAATTCCCCGTCGATATATTTCTTCAACGTGGTCTGGAAATGCCGCACCCGGCTGTCCTGATAATGGCCAAGCTCCATCAGCCCGTCCTTCATCGCCTTCATGCCGGTCTGCACGAATGGCAGGTTGGCCATGTCCTGATCGAACACATTGGCGAGCTGCGGGCCCATGATATCGTTGGCCCAAGCAAACGGCTCATCATCGGGGATATAGGTCGGCGCAACCGCGCGCGGGCGTTCCTCACCCTTGGGGGTGGGGAACAGCAGGCGGATTTCCATGATGCACCAGTCGGGCGTGTCGCCGGGTAGCCAGCGATACACCAGCGTCGGCAGGAACCCGATCCACGGGGCGAAATTCGGGAAGATATTGTAGGTGAAATTGTCGAGAATTTCGGTGTCCGACGCGTCAGAGTAATCATAGCCGTAATTCTCGGCAAAGCCCTTGCGCCCGGCATCGGCCAGCACTTTGCGTGCACCCAAGGGGTCATTGGCGTCATAGCCTTCGACCGTCCCTTCGCCGGCATTGAAGCGCCGGTTGGTCTTGGCATCCGCTCCGCCCGAAAACTCGTTCATTTTTTCGAGCACGTAGTCGGAGTTCTTGCCCTTCATGTGCGGGCTGAGCACCCCCGAAGGCGTGATCGCGCGGTTGAAGTGATCGCCGATCAGATCGTACCGCGTGTTCGCATCGCCCAGAAAGGCGAGCAATTGCGGGTGAGTGGTGACCGAATGCCATGCTTCCATGAATGCCTCGGCGGTGGCCTTCCAGTTGGCTGGGATGCGTTTTTGCACCCACATCCCGGTGTAGCGGTTGGCGAAATCATAGCGTTCATAATGCGATGCCGCCGGGCCAAGCCACGTTTTGAAATCGGGCAAGGCATGGTTCTCGGTCAGCATGACAAAGCCCTGCCACAACTCCACGCGGGCTTCGGGCAGGGTCATGTCCTTGCCTTCGAGATGCTTGAAATCCCACTCGCAGGGGATTTCTTTCAAACTGCCGTCATTGCGCCAGGTGAAGCCGTGGAACGGGCAGCGCAATTGCACCGAGGGGCCGCTTTCGGTGCGCAGCTTGCGCCCACGGTGCAGGCAGGCGTTGTAGAACGCGCGCACGCCGCCATCTTTCTGGCGGATCAGCAGGAAGCTTTTGCCCGCGATCTCGAACACGACAGAATCGCCCACGTCGGGCATTTCGTCCTCGCGCGCGGCGAACAGCCAGACGTTGGGCCACATTTTCTCGCGCTCAAGCGCTGCGAATTCTTCCGAGATATAAGGCGCGACCGAAAGCGGTTCATCGCCCATTTCGATCGTGGTTTCTTCAAACAGGTAGTCGGGCGGGCGGCGGGTGTCGCCGTTGAGCATGTCGGTATAGCTGAGCCCCGGGCAGCGATCGCCGCGGGCAATATCCTTGATCTCGTTCATCGGAGCCGTTCCGTCCTCGCACTTTGTGCAGTTCTAAGCGGGGCGAATATCACACAGGTTCGAGCAGGGGTCACCCTAGCGGATTGGAGAGGAAAATGGCTTTACCCGGATCAATCGCCGCCTTGGGCGACATCATGCAGCTGGCCTTTGTGCCGGAAGATTTCGACGCGGCGGTGGCGCATTGGACGCAGATCATGGGCGTCGGGCCGTTCTTCATTATCGAGGGCATCCACCTTGATGGCATGAAATATCGCGGCCAGCCGACCGACGCGGTGTTTGATCTCGCGCTCGCCTATTGGGGCGACATCCAGATCGAATTGATCCGCCCGCGCGATGATCACCCTTCCATCTATCGCGGCGAATATGGATCGACCGGCAATGGGCTGCACCATGTGTGCATTCTGGTCGATGATATCGACGAGGCTTGCCGGGTCTGCGCCGAGGCGGGCGCCGAGGTGGTGATCGAAGGCACGTTTGGCACCAGTCGGGTGATCTATGTCGATCCGGGCAGCGGCCCGGGCACGCTGGTGGAGATTCTCCAGCAAGCGAAAGATGGGCCGGACCTGTTCGGGATGATCAAGGCCGCGGGTGTGGGCTGGGATGGTAGCGAGCCGCTCAGGAAGTTGGGTTAGTTCTCCTCGTCATTGCGAGGAGCCGCAGGCGACGAAGCAATCCATGAACCGAGCGCTTGCCGCAAGGTCAGACCATGGATTGCTTCGCTACGCTCGCAATGACGAATATCTGGTGCGCTGTTCCGGTCGCGGAGCGACCGCAAAGGCGACTGCCCGCCCGCAGGTGTCCGGAGTGTAGCGAAGGAATAGCGCCGAGGAAGAACGCGCGGAGGCGCGTTCCCTAATCAGACGCCCCCAAATACCCAAGCTGCCCCGCTTTGAAGATCGTCTGCGCGCGGTTGACGCTGTCGAGCTTTTCGCCCGCACGGTGGATGTGATAGCGGATGGTGGCGTGCGACCGGTCAAGGATCATGCTGATTTCCTTGTCGGTCTTACCGATAGCGGCCCAGCGCAGACACTCGACCTCGCGCTTGGACAGCACACAATCGGACGGGATCCGCCGCTTGGTGCGGATCGCCTGCACATAGCCTGCGACAAAACAGCGCGTGACCATGGCGAACAGCGCACCATTTTCGGCGAATTCGGCCGACAGGTCTTCCTTGTCGCGGTCCATGCTGATGAAGCTGCTGGCCGAAATCTGGCCAAACGGCAAATGCACCGGAACCACAATTGCCGCCTTGCACAGCGCGCGCTTTTCGAAGTCGGTGAGGTCAATTTCGGCCAGATAGTGATTGCGCCAACGGGTGTTGAAGCCGTGGCGGTTGGCCCAGAACGGTTCGCTTTCATACCGGCAGGCGCGCGGCAGCGGCGAATGCAGCGCCAAGCGGTGATCTTCCCACCAGCGCGCACCATCATCCAGCCAGCGGAAGATGTCGGCATTGAGGATCGTACCATCGGCATCGACCATCGGTTCTTTCGAGGAGATATCGTCGCACACCGCGATCTGCATCCCGCGTTCCTGCGCGATCCGGGCGAGGTTTACAGCGGCATCATGAATGTCTTCAGGGCAGGTGATGGTCACCGATTCGAGCAAACGATCCAGTGATTCGCGACCTTGCGGCGTGCGCAATTCGACAACATTTGTAGCCATTTTTGGCCTTATTCCTCTCATTGTGCTCCGAATCGGGAGAATAACGTAATTTTTCGGAATGTCCTCATTATTTACGTAGGGGAATCCGGCACCGAGCGGGGCTAGCGAAAGTGACATAGGGAGAATGGTACGGATGGGTTTTCAGGGCGCGAATTTCGGGGTTGTGCTGAAAGCTTTGGCAGGCGCGATCCCCTCGGATCGGCCCGCGTTGATCCACGGCGCGCGAGTGGTCAGCTGGGGCGAGCTTGATGCAATCACCGACAGGATCGCCGCCGGTCTCGCCGCGCGCGGGCTGAAACCCGGCGACATTGCAGGGCAGATGCTGCGCAACACGCCCGATTATCTGCTCGCCTATTTCGGCTGCGTGAAGGCGGGTGTGGTGCCGGTCAATGTGAACTACCATTACAAAGCACGCGAGTTGGCGGATATTTTCACCCGCTTCGGGTTGAAGGCGCTGTTCACGACGAGCGATTTTGCCGCCGCAGCGCGTCAGGCGATGCCCGATGGCTCGCTGACGGTCGACGTGGGGAGCGATGAGTGGTCGGCTTTGTGCGACACCGCCCTGCCCGCCGGGTTCGCAGTGCATGATGACCCGCAGGCGCTGTTCCTCACCGCCACGGGCGGCACCACGGGAATGCCCAAAGCGGTAATGTGGCCGATGGATCAGGCCTGGGGCGCATTCAGCATCGGGGTGTGGCAACGCGGGCCGGGGGCGCCGCCCTTTGTCAGCACTTCGCTGGCCGATCAGGTGACCGAGGCGGCCGGGAACGGCCCCGACAATCCCGCCAGCAATTCGCCAATGCTGCTGCTCAGCCCGCTGATGCACGGCGCGGGGCAGTTCACCGCAGTGATCCACCTGCTGAAGGGCGGCACGCTGGCGTTGCTCCCGGCGGAGAAGTTCGATGCTGACGCGGCGCTTGATGAAGTGGCGCGGATTGGCGCGCGCGGCATCTTCATAGTCGGCGATGCTTTCGCCCTGCCGATTGCCGACCGCCTTGACGCGCGCGGCGATGCGGCCGGAGTACTGGCGTCCCTGCGCACCATCACCTCATCCGGCGCGGTGTTCTCGCCCGCCGTGAAGCAGCGGCTGATCGCGCACCACCCTTCACTGATAATCATCGACGCGCTGGGATCATCCGAAAGCTCGGGCACCGGGATCGTCATCACCACCGCGGCGGGATCGAGCGGCGGGGGCAAATTCCAACCGCTGCCGGGGCGCGAGACCAAGCTGTTTGACGAGAGCCTTAACGAAGTCCTGCCTGGCAGCGACGGGGTCGGCATCGTCGCGCGCACCGGGCCATTGCCACTGGGCTATCTGGGGGAGGATGCGAAGAACGCGGCAACCTTCCCGGTGATCGGCGGCGAGCGGTGGCTGATGACCGGCGACCGCGCGCGCTGGGCGGCTGACGGCACGCTCGAATTCATCGGCCGGGATAATATGTGCATCAACACCGGGGGCGAAAAAGTCTTCCCCGAGGAAGTTGAGGCGGTGTTGCAAGGCCACCCGGCTGTTCAGGATGCGCGCGTCGTCAGCCTGCCGGATGCGCGCTTTGGCCGCAAGGTGGTGGCGGTGGTGCAGGCGGATGGCGGGAACGAGGAATTACGCGCCGCGCTCGACACCCACGCCCGCGCCGGGCTGGCGGGTTACAAGATCCCGCGCCTGTATGTGTTCACCTCGCAATCGCTCAGGCTTAACAACGGTAAGCCCGACTACAAGACCGCGCAGGCGCTTGCCGATGGGGCGGGAGGATAATGTGCGCGTTGCCAATGTCTGCTTACGGGCCATACGGTCGCTCGCAAAATGGCCGCGATTGTGTGGAAGGCAGCCAAAGATTCAGGTGAGCACTAGGCAGATTTCGCAGCCGGTTCCAGAGACGACTTTAACCTTTTGGTGCGATGCGGTTCTTGATGCACACTCCCGCAAAATCGGTTCAGATATGGTTGCAGGCCTGTGCGCTCGGGTCCGTGGTCGGCGTTGCGTATTTCATGGCCGCATGCGTTTCACTGCATCTTACTCAAGGTGTGGGTGGGATAGCGACGATTTGGCCCGCAAGCGGTGTGTTCATAGCAGCCTTGCTCTTGGCCAAACCCGGCCAATCCGTTCCTTTTGTATGCGCGGTTGGCTTCGCAAGTTTAGCTGCGAACACACTTTTTGGCGCTTCGGCACCAATGGCGTTAGGTTTCACATTCGCGAATGTTGTTGAGGGTCTGGTGATCAGCCAGCTGGTCATCCGGACATCGGGCATACCCCGAACGCTGGATGACAAACGCTGGCTTGCGACATTCCTTGGTGCGACCGTTATTGGGAGCGCGGCCAGCAGCGCATTCGCGGCAGGGCTCTCTGGCAACCTAGCGCCTGCGTTCTTTGTTTCCTGGTTCATAACGGTGTCTCTCGGGACGCTGATTGTCACACCCTTGATTGTGACGATTGTGAATGGACTGCGCGTCAACAGGTCTGACTTCTCGATGCGTAGAGCCTGGCAATTGCTTCTCATTGCCGTCGGCTTCGCTGCTGTCAGCTCGCTGGCTCTGTCCTACCAAGACGGGCGCTTTCTCTTTCTCCCGATGATCGGGGTTATAGCGGTCACCTATTTCTTTGGCTCGCGCGGAGCCGCCATCAACATCAGCGTGATTGCAATCATTGCGACAGCACAAACCGATTTCTCAGGGTCGGCAATAGAAAATCTGGCACTAAATGGCGACACCTTGTTCCTGCAGGTCTATCTGCTGAGCCTTTTGTGTGCTGCTTGGCCTCTTTCAGCGTTAATGGCGGCGAAGGAGAAGCTGATTGATCAATACGCAGAGGCCAATGCGTATCTAAAGCTGGCAGAAAGCACTGCACACGTGGGGCATTGGTATGTCGGCAATGATTATAAATCATTGAACTGGTCAGAGGAGGTCTACAGAATTCATGGAGTGGAGCCGACTGATCTGAAATTCGACGACAAGATGGACCTTCAGGAAACCACTTCGCTAACGCTCTATCACCCAGACGATCGCGACATGGTTCGGGCTGTGCTGCTAGGGGCGATGGAGCGCCGCGAAGGCTTTACTTACCATGCGCGAATAGTTCGACCCGATGGCTCAATAAGGTGCGTTTCCAGCATTGGCCAACCTCGATACAACCCAACGGGTGCTTTCGAAGGATTGTTCGGGACATTTCATGATATCACCGATCAAACTGAGACACTGGAAGCTTTGCGGATTGCGCGTACCGAGGCAATTCACGAGGCCTCGGTTGCGCAGCGCTTGGCCGAGACAGATTATCTGACCGGGATAGCCAATCGTCGAAAAATCATGACGAGCCTGCACATTGCTAGCCGCTCAGCCACGCAAAACAAGAAATCACTGACAATTGCGATCTTCGACATCGATCACTTCAAACAGGTGAACGACCGGCATGGACATCAGGCCGGTGATGAAGTCTTGAAGCGGGTTGCCACGATCGTGTCCAGTCAGCTTCGCCCAACAGATTTTGTGGGGAGGTTTGGTGGTGAAGAATTTCTCGTGGTTCTTCCTGGCGAGAGTAGTGACAACGCCTACAAGATAATTGAGCGGCTGAGAGCGCAGATTGCTTGCGAGACTTGGGCGGTGGCTGGGCTCACAAAAGTGACCGTCAGTGCTGGTCTCGCCACGGTAACCGAAAGCGGCGACATAGAAGATGCCCTGCGAAGAGCCGACGAAGCACTCTACAAAGCTAAAGAGGATGGCCGAAACGTACTGCGATCTGCCGCCTAACGCTCATGGATACCGCGTGAATGAACCCGCGCCACGCCCGGTCGCCCAGTAGCTCAGATCTAGTGGCCAATCTCCCGCGCGCTACACATTGTCCGAAATGGGGTCGCCATCCGAACGGCAAGTTTAGGCGCAACGCTGCGTAAAAGCTGCCTGTGCTTTTACAGGCTCCCCCCCGGGCTCCGCTCCTCAGCCCGCAGCGAGCAGGCTCGCATTGCCGCCCGCCGCCGTCGTGTCGATGCACATCACCCGCTCGGTTGCGAAGCGGGCGAGGTAGTGCGGCCCGCCCGCTTTCGGCCCGGTGCCCGACAGCCCTTCGCCGCCGAACGGTTGGCTGCCGACCACCGCGCCAATCTGGTTGCGGTTGACGTAGAAATTGCCAACCCGCGCCCGCGATTGCACGAAGCGCCGGGTCTCGGCGATGCGGCTGTGCAGGCCGAGGGTTAGGCCAAATCCGGTGGCGTTGATGTCATCCACCACCCGCGCCAGATCGCCTGCCTTGAAGCGCACCACGTGGAGGATCGGGCCGAAATGTTCGCGGTTCAGCTCCCCAATTGAACCCAGTTCGATGATGGTAGGCGCGACAAAGCAGCCCTTGGCGGTTTCCTGCGGCAGCGGCAGGCGGGTGACGCTGCGTCCACTCGCCTCGCTGCGCGCAACATGACGTTCGAGCGCGGCCTGCGCGTCCTGATCGATCACCGGGCCCACATCGGTGGTGAGGCTTGCGGGGTCGCCGATGGTCAGCGCGTCAAAACCGCCCCGGATCATGGCCAGCACCTGATCGGCAATGTCGTCCTGCAGATAGAGCACCCGCAGCGCCGAACAGCGTTGCCCGGCGCTCTGGAAGCTGCTGGCGAGCACATCGCGCACAACCTGTTCGGGCAGGGCAGAGCTATCAACGATCATCGCGTTCTGCCCGCCGGTTTCGGCGATCAGCGTGGCAATCGGTCCGTCGCGGTTCGCCAACGCGCGGTTGATCGCCTGCGCTGTCTCGGTCGATCCGGTGAAGGCAACGCCTGCCAGCCGCGGGTCGGCGGTGATCATCTGGCCGACCGCGCCTGCGCCGGGGAGCAATTGCAGTGCCTCGGGCGGAATGCCGGCTTCGTGGCATAGCTTGACGGCGAGCGCGGCGATCAGCGGGGTCTGTTCGGCGGGCTTGGCGATGATGCTATTGCCCGCTGCCAGCGCGGCCGAAGCCATGCCGATGAAGATCGCCAGCGGGAAGTTCCACGGGCTGATCGTGGCAAACACCCCGCGCCCGTGGAGGCTGAGCGAGTTTTCCTCCCCCGTCGGCCCGGGCAGGATCGCAGGTTCGCTGAATTGGTGGCGCGCTTCGGCGGCATAATAGCGCAGAAAATCGACCGCTTCGCGCAATTCGAGCACGCTATCGAGCAACGTCTTGCCCGCTTCGCGCTGGCACAGGCTGAGGAATTCAGCGGAGTGCACTTCGAACAGATCGGCGGCTTCTTCGAGCAGCAGCGCGCGCGCTTCGCCGCCCAATGCGTCCCAGCCCGGCTGGATCGCAGCGGCGCGGGTGAAGGCGGCCTCGACCTCTTCGGCGGTGGCATCACGGCGGGTGCCGACGATGGCGGAAAGGTCGTGCGGCATGGTGATCGGCGCGATTTCGCCCGCCACCGCGCCGGCGAAGGTCGGCTCAGCGCGCCAGTGGACGTTGGCGAGATTTGCCAGCCGTTCCATTAGCGGTTCGCGCACCAGCGGATCGCTGAGGTCTATCCCGGCGCTGTTCTGGCGGCTGCCAAAGATGTCCCCCGGCAGCGGGATCGCCGGATTGCGGCGCGGCGACAGTGCGGCGAGTTCCGCCACCGGATCACCGACCAGCTCTTCTGCGGGAATATCGGCATCGCCCATGCGGTTGACGAAGCTGGTGTTGGCCCCATTCTCCAGCAAGCGGCGCACCAGATAGGCGAGCAGTTCCTTGTGCCCGCCTACGGGAGCGTAAATCCGCACCGGGGTGGGATTGTTGCCCTCCACCCGGCGGAGCGCCTGATAGACTTCCTCGCCCATGCCATGCAGGCGCTGGAATTCGAAGGTTTTGCCCTCACTCAAGGCCTTGATCGCGGCGATGGTATAGGCGTTGTGGGTGGCGAACGCCGGGTGCAACACGTCGCTGTGTTCGAACAGGCGCGCGGCGCAGGCGAGGTAGCTGACATCGGTCGCGACCTTGCGTGTGAACACCGGGTAGTCGCTGTAACCGCCAACCTGCGCCAGCTTCACTTCGCTGTCCCAGTACGCGCCCTTGACCAGCCGGACGAATAGTTTGCGGCCGTGCCTGCGGGCAAGTTTCCCCGCCCAGTCGCACACCGCCACGCCGCGCTTCTGATAGGCCTGAATGGCAAGGCCGAACCCTTCCCACCGGCTGCCATCGGGGCAGCGGAACAGGTCATCATCAGCGACCAATGCCTCAATAATATCGAGGCTGAGTTCGAGCCTTTCGGCTTCTTCCGCGTCAATCGTGAAATGGATATCGGCATCGCGTGCCTTCACGGCTAGCGCCTTGATCATTGGCACCATCGCGGCGCGGGCTTCGTCCGCGTGGAAGAAATTGTACTTGGGGTGGAGCGCCGACAGCTTGACCGAAATGCCCGGAGACGCGGCAACCCCTGCCCCCGCCTCGCGCGCCAGGCGGGTGAGAGCGGCTTCATAACTGATGCGGTATTTCTCGGCATCGGCAAAGGTCATCGCCGCTTCGCCGAGCATGTCGAAGCTGTGGGTGATCCCCTGCGCGCGTTCCGGCGCGGCGCGTTTCAGCGCCTCGTCAATGGTTCGGCCGAACACGAATTGTCCGCCTAGGATCTTCATCGCCTGACCCGTGGCGGTGCGGATGACCGGTTCGCCCAGACGGTTGATCGCCCGCTTCAACGTCCCGCCCATCCCACGTTGGCGCGCGTCGGGCGGATCGAGCACTTCGCCGGTCAGCATCAGCGAAAAGGTCGCTGCGTTGACAAAGGTGGAGGAGCTTTCGCCCAGATGCTCGCCCCATTCGATGCTGCCAATCTTGTCGCGGATCAGCGCGTCGGCGGTGGCGGCGTCGGGCACGCGCAGCAAGGCTTCGGCCAAGCACATCAGCGCGATGCCTTCTTCGGTATCGAGCCCATATTGCTGCAAGAACGCGTCGATCCCGCTGGCTTTGTGCGCGCGCGCGCCTTCGATCAGGTCGATCGCCAGCGCAGCGGCAGCCCCATGTACCCGCGCGGCAGGCGCGGCCTGATCGAGCCGTTCGGAAATGCAGGCCTCTTCCTCCTGCCGATAGGCGCGGCGCAGATCAGCGCGGTCGAGCGGAGGGAAGGTCGCGGCAATATCGGCCATATTTGATTTCACCTGAAACGATTCGGAAGCGTGATCCGGCCTCTGAACCGGGCAAGGCTGCGCTTCAAGTTCGGTCTTTGCAACAGGGGCTGCTTGATCGCTTTGGCCCGCCCGGTTAGCCTGCATAGCCAACCGGGGGATTGTTCCAATGCGCATGTTCTGCTTCCATTGCCGCGACGGCGAAGACGGCGGCCGCCTGCGCGCGATCCACCGCCCGGCCCATCTCGATTTCATCCACGCCAATGCCGATCATTTCGTGATCGTCGGCCCGCTGAAACGCGCCGACGGGCTGATCATCGGATCGCTACTGATCGTGAAGGCCGCAGACGAAGCCGCCGCGCGCGCGTTGCTGGCGGGTGATCCGTACCTCACCGGCGGAGTGTGGCAGTTGATCCGGGTGGACGAATTCACCCCGCTGCTCGGCGATTGGGCCTAGGGTAAAACCACCCGCCATTCGCCCGGTGGCAGATCGTCCAGCGTCCATTCGCCGATGCTCCAGCGCACCAGCCGCAAGGTCGGGTGCCCCACTGCCGCCGTCATCCGGCGCACCTGACGGTTACGCCCTTCGGTGATCGTCAGCCGCAGCCAGCTATCGGGGACAGTCTTGCGATAGCGCACCGGCGGATCGCGCGGCCATAGCGTGGGCGGATCGATCAACTCGGCCTTGGCCGGGCGGGTCGGGCCATCTTTGAGCGTAACGCCCCGGCGCAGTTGCGCAATTGCGGCGGCATCGGGCAGGCCTTCGACCTGCACCAAATAGGTTTTGGGCAATTTGAACCGGGGGTCGGCGATTTGCGCCTGCAACGCGCCATCATCGGTCAGCAGCAGCAGCCCTTCGCTGTCGCGATCCAAGCGACCGGCGGGATAGACGCCAGGCATGGTGATGAATTCGGACAGGGTCGCGCGGGCCTCAGGCATGCCTGTGTCAGTGAACTGCGACAGGATGCCGTAAGGTTTATTGAAGCGGATCAGTGCCATGCGCGGCCGCCTCCGCCCTTAACTGAACAATCGCCCGGCCACCGCGTCAAGTTTCGCCATCACCGCCGGATCGTGTTCATCGGGCGCAGTGATCACCGCGTCGTCGAGCGCGGTATCGATCGGGGATGGGCTACGCTTTTTTGGCAGGGCGGCGATGAAGTTTGCCACCATCGTCCGGGCGAGCGCGCCGTTGACCTGCATCTGCTCGATCACCTGCGCGACATCGACCGAATCCCCTTCGCGCCAACAGTCATAATCGGTGACCATACCGACGAGGGCATAGGGCAGCTCGGCCTCGCGGGCGAGCTTGGCTTCGGGCATTCCGGTCATGCCGATAATGTCCGCGCCCCACGCCTTGTACATCCGGCTTTCGGCGCGGGTCGAAAACTGCGGGCCTTCCATTGCCAAATAAGTCGCACCGACCGCGACCTTGCCCTTGGCTTTGGCGACCGCCTTCGCGGCCATTTCCGACAGGCGCGGGCAGACCGGATCGGCCATTGAAACGTGGGTGACGAAGCCGCTGGTGAAGAAGGTCGAGGGGCGATGCACGGTGCGGTCAATGAACTGTTCGACAATCGCGAACCGCCCCGGCTCCAGCTCTTCGCGCAATGATCCCACCGCCGAAATCGCCAGAATATCGGTGCAGCCCGCCCGCTTCAGCGCATCGATATTGGCGCGCGCGTTGAGTTCGGTCGGCGTAATCGGATGGCCGCGGCCGTGGCGCGGAAGAAAGCGCACCTTCACCTCGCCAATCCGTCCGCACAGGATCTCGTCCGATGGATCGCCCCACGGCGTATCAATCGCGATCCACTGCTCGTCCTCGATGCCATCCATCGCATAGAGGCCCGATCCGCCGATGATCCCGATGCACCATTCGCTCGCCATGTGCGCGATTGCCCTCTGTTTGCTCGAACGGGGGCTTAGGTCAGGTCGAAGCGGGTGGGCAAGGCCTTGCGGACCATCTTTTCCGCCGCTGCGTAAGGCTCGGCGATCGAAGGGCGCGCCTGCATCGCGGAAAAATGCGCGGCAAGTGCCGGCCAACGCTCCAGCGGAGTCTCCGCCACCAAGGATATCTGCATCAGCACGCAGGCCACAGTTATGTCAGCAATCGACAGCGCATCGCCGGCAAAAAATCCGCGCCCCGCCAGCCGCGTTTCGAGCACGTCGAAGATCGGCGGCAGCTGATTGGCCCAGGCATCGCGCGCCTTGGCCAGATCGGGTTCCTGGCCCTTGCTCACCGCGAAAAAGATCGGCCGAAAGATGCCAAGCCCGCCTGCCATCGCCAACGAAGTGTCGGCATATTCCTCAATGAACAAAGCCTCCCCCAGTGCCATCGGTGCTTGCGGATACAGCGCAGGCACAGGGTGCTTGCGTTCAATCATCGCGCAGATCGCTGATGAATCGGCGATGGTGCCCGCCACGCCTTCTTCGGCCACAGACCGATCGCGCAGCACCGGAATACGCTTCATCGGCGAGATGTCCCGGAACCACTGCGGCGGGTCGAACACGTTGACCGCCTCAACCTCGTAATCAACGCCCTTTTCGATGCAGAGCCCTGCGACTTTGCGCACGAACGGCGAAACCGGGCTGCCATAGATGACCAGATCGGGGCGGGAATCACTCATGCACGCTCTCCTCGAAGGCAGGTTTGGCCGTCTCCATAAGCCTGCCCTGCAATAGCGCAATCGCTAGGCGATGCGTGCCGCCGCACTGGCTAAACAATCCGGCAACGCGAGCGTTGCGTTTTCCTATGCAACGCGCCACCTTCAGCGGGTGAGAGACGACTCCCCTATCGACGAGAGAGGAATACCCATGGTTACCCAGTACAAGAACCTTATCGGCGGCAAGATGGTCACCACCGACCAGATGCTCGACGTGATCAACCCCGCCACCGAGCAGGTGATCGGCCAAGTGCCCGCCTGCGGCAAGGCCGAGCTGGACCAAGCGGTCGCCGCTGCGCGCACCGCGTTCAAGACGTGGAAGAACACCCCCATCGAAGAACGCCGCGCCGCGATCATGGCGATTTCGGGCGCGATCAAGGAAAATGCCGAGGAATTGTACCGCCTCCTGACAGCTGAGCAGGGCAAGCCGTACGATCAGGCCAAAGGCGAAATCTACGGCGCTGCCGGGATGAGCGCGGCGCAGTCCACGCTCAGCCTTGAAGACGAGATCAACGAGGACAGCGACACGCGCCTCAGCCGCACCCGCCGCGTGCCGGTGGGCGTGGTCGCGGGCATCGTACCGTGGAACTTCCCAGTGATGATGGCGATCCAGAAAATCGCCCCCGCGATGCTTTCGGGCTGCACCATCGTATTGAAGCCCTCGCCCTTTACCCCGCTGACCACCCTGCGTATCGCCGAACTGATCGCCGACAAGGTGCCGGCCGGCGTCGTCAACATCATCACCGGCGAAGACAGCCTCGGCCCGCTGATGACCTCGCACCCCGATATCGACAAGATCACCTTCACCGGCTCCACCGCGACCGGCAAGAAGATCATGGAAGGCGCTTCGGCTGACCTCAAGCGCATCACGCTCGAACTCGGCGGCAACGACGCCTCGATTGTGATGCCCGATGCCGATCCCAAGAAGGTCGCTGAACAGCTGTTCTGGTCGAGCTTCTCCAACGCCGGACAAATCTGCGTCGCGGCCAAGCGCGTCTATATCCACGAGGATATCTATGACGAATTGTCCGCCGCGATCGTCGAATATGCCAAGACCGTCACCGTCGGCGATGGCGCACAGCAGGGCACCGGCGTCGGCCCGATCCAGAACAAGAAGCAGTACGAACGCGTCCTCGAACTGATCGAGGATGCCAAGGACAATGGCTACAAGTTCCTGCTCGGCGGCAATGCTGATCCTTCAGGCACCGGCTATTTCGTGCCGCTGACCATCATCGACAACCCGCCCGAAGATGCGCGGATCGTCGCCGAGGAACAATTCGGCCCGGTCATGCCGTTGATGAAGTTCTCGACCGAGGAAGAAGTCATCGCACGTGCCAATGCCAGCGAATACGGCCTTGCGGGCGCGGTATGGACGGGCAATCCGGACAACGGCGTGAAGATCGCCGAACAGCTCGAAACCGGCACCGTGTGGGTCAACGAATACCTCCACCTGTCGCCCTTCGCGCCGTTTGGCGGGCACAAGCAGTCGGGCTTCGGCGCCGAATACGGCAAGGAAGGCCTGAAGGAGTTCACCTATTCGCAGGTGATCACCGTGAAGAAGGACAATGTCCCCGCCTGATCGCGTGGGGATGTCACCTGATGAACTGAAGCATGGGCTGGCGCGGGTGTGTTCCCGCGCTGGCCTTGGCGTTTTGGCGGGCGAGCCGCAGCGGCTTACCGGCGGGGCGGTGATGGAAAGCTGGCGGTTTGCGGCGGGAGGCGAGCCTTTCGTCCTGCGCCGCGCGCCGAGCCTCGCGTTTATGGAAGGGCGGCCTTACGGGCATAGCGTCGAGGCGGCTTTGATCGAAGCGGCGCGGGCCAAAGGCGTAACCGTCCCGGAAGTGGTGGCGGTGCTGGAGGAGGCGGATGGCCTTGGCTCGGGCTTCGTGATGCGCGCTCTGCCGGGGACGGCTGATCCCAAGGTTATCTTGGCGTGCGACGATCCGGCGGGCTTGCTGAAGCAGGCGGCGCGGGATCTGGCGCGGATTCATTCGCTGCGGCAGGCGGACGTGCCCGAGGGCGTGCCGGTGATGGACTACCGCGCCGCGATTGCTGACTTGAAGCAGCAGTTCATGGACGCAGGCGGCGACCGGCCGATCATCGCGCTGGGGCTGCGCTGGCTGGAGGACAATTGCCCGCCTGAGGTCGAGCCCGTCCTCAACCACGGCGATTACCGGATGGGCAATCTGCTGGTCGAAGGCTCGGCGCTGGCGGGGGTGCTCGACTGGGAGATCGCCCATTTCGGCGACTGCCACGAAGACCTTGCCTTCGGCTGCATGGCGGTGTGGCGGTTCGCCCGCTACGACCGGCCCGCGCTGGGGCTGGGGAGCATCGAAGACTACATCGCCGCCTATGAGGCCGAGGCGGGCGTCACCATCGACCCTGCCCGCTTCCGCTTCTGGACGATCTACCGCACCGTGTGGTGGGCGCTCGGCTGCCTCAAGATGGCCGCGCAATGGCGCTCGGGCGCGGACCGGATGCTCGAACGCGTGGTGATCTCGCGCCGGACCAGCGAGCAGGAACTCGACCTGTTGCTGCTGCTGGAGGAGGCCTCGGGCTACGGTCCCCTTATGCCCGACCTGCTCTTTAGGTGCGAATGGACGGGCGGCCTTGGCGAGGCCGATATTGCCGAACTGGCGATTGCGGTGAGCGAATGGCTGGCGACTATCAAGGACCGGATGACCGGTCATGACCGTTTCCAGCTGGCGGTCGCCCGCAACGCCTTGGGCATCATCGCGCGCGACGGGCGCGGCCCGATCGACATCTTCAACGACGATCTTGCCGAATACATTCTCGGCCGTCCCGCAGCGCAGACGCTGGCAGAAGACGGGATGCTTCGCGAGTTGCGCCACCTCGCCATCTGGAAGGCGCAATCGGATTCCCCGAAATATCCGGCGCTGCGTGCAGCAAGCCAAAAATGGATTGGAGAGCAGTAAATGGACTTCGCCATCCCCGCCGACCTTCAGGTCTACCTCGCCGAACTCGACGCCTTCATCGCCGCCGAGATCAAGCCGCTCGAGGCGCAGGACGACAACATCCGCTTCTTCGATCACCGCCGCGAATATGCGCGGACGGACTTCGAAGCGGGCGGATTGCCCCGGCACGAGTGGGAGGAGCTGCTCAAGGAAGCCACCCGCCGCTCGGACAAGGCGGGCCATTGGCGCTTCTCCGCGCCCAAGCGGTACGGCGGCAAGGACGGCAGCAACCTCTGGATGGCGGTGATCCGCGAGCACTTCGCGCGCCAAGGCCTCGGCCTCCACAACGATTTGCAGAACGAGCACTCCATCGTCGGCAACTTCCCCTTCGTCGCCATGTTCGACCAGTGGGGGACGGAAGAGCAGAAACAGGAATTCATCCTCGGCGGGTTCGAGCGCACGCGGCGCGTCGCATTCGGGCTGACCGAGCCCGACCACGGATCGGACGCCACCCACATGGAGACCGTCGCCGTGCGCGAGACCCGCGACGGGGTGGATGGCTGGCTCATCAACGGGGAGAAGATGTGGATCACCGGGATGCACGTCGCCACCCACTGCGCGATGTTTGCGCGCACTTCGGGCAAGGCGGGAGACGCCAGCGGAATCACCTGTTTCCTCGTCCCCAACCCCACGGAAGGCCTCAAGATCGAGGAGTGGATGTGGACCTTCAACATGCCGACCGACCACCCGCGCCTCAGCGTCACCAATGTCTGGGTGCCGGAAGCTGCAATCCTCGGCGTCGAAGGGCGCGGCCTCGCGCTGGCGCAGAGCTTCGTCCACCAGAACCGCATCCGGCAGGCGGCCTCAAGCTGCGGCGCGGCGCTCTATTGCATCGACGAGAGCGTGAAATACGCGCGGGAACGCAAGCCCTTCGGCGAGGAGCTGGCCCGCAATCAGGCGATCCAGTTCCCGCTGGTCGAGCTGGCGACGCAGGCGGAAATGCTGCGCCTGCTGATCTTCAAGACCGCGTGGGAGATGGACAACATGCCCCACGAACAGATCGAGCGGACGATCAGCGATAAGGTCTCGATGTGCAATTATTGGGCGAACCGGCTGGTGTGCGAGGCGGCGGACCGGGCGATGCAGGTCCACGGCGGCATCGGCTATTCGCGGCACAAGCCCTTCGAGCACATCTACCGCCACCACCGCCGCTACCGGATCACCGAGGGCAGCGAGGAGATCCAGATGCGGAAAGTGGGCGCGTATTTGTTCGGGTATCTGGGGCCGAAGCGGGGGATGTACGGGTGAAGGCGGAGCAGCTTTTCGAGCTTATGCGCACAACCTGGCCTCCTTCGGTCGATCTCTCGGATGCCCAACTGGTCGGTTCAGATGGGATGCTCTCTCGGGTACTCAATGATTTAGAGGAGGAAGTGAGCGAGCGGCTCAAGGATGCACCGCAGCTTGTGCAGGCAGCGATCTGGCCGTTTCATCAGGCCCTGCATGGCCTCGCGAGGTCAAGGTTTGTAGCCGGGCAAAGCTCTGTATCGCCGAGCGAGGTCGATTTCGCGGACTTTCATCACTTTTTAGTCGAGTGCCTGAATATGCCGGAGCGGAGCGATGAACTTGCGGAATTCAGAAGTCACAACCCCTGAGGCCATCTCAGACAATGTAGCAGGCGCGCCGTTTGGCTCTAGCCCCGTCCCCCGTCTTCTCGCCGCCAGAACCCTGCCAGAAGGCTGCCGATCAGCACATGCCACACCGCCGAAATCGCCGCCGGCACCGGCGCGAGCGCGGCTTGGGTGACGTTGGCGAACTGCGCGGCGAAGGCGGGCGTCTTCGCCAGCCCCGAACCCAGCCCCGAATTCTGCATCCCGACCTCGATACTGATCGTCCGCGCCGCAATCTCCTCCAACCCCAGCGCCCGCGCCAGCACATAGCCCAGCGCAAAGCCGACCGCGTGCAGCAGGAAGGTCGCCAGCAGCAGCACGCCCGCGTGCTCCGCGATCTGCGCTTTCGCCCCGCCAACAATGCCGCCAACGATCAGGATCACCAGCACAATCGCCACCAGCGGCAGCACTGCGCTGACCCGCTCAGCCGCGCGCGGGAACAGGCGGTTGAGCAGCGTTCCCAGCACCACTGGCACCAGCACGATGCTGACCATGTTGAGGAGCAGGTTCAACCGGTCGATCTCCACATAAGCTCCCGCCAGCCAGCCGGTCAGCAGCGGGGTCAACACCACGGCGGCCAGCGTCGAAGCCATGGTCATCACCACCGACAGCGCGACATTGCCGCGCGCGAGAAAGGTGACGATATTCGACGCCGTGCCGCCCGGGCAGCAGGCCACCAGAATGAGCCCCACCGCCAGCCCCGGCTCCAACGCCAGCCCGCGCGCAATCGCAAAACCGGTCAGCGGCATCACCGCAAACTGCAACGCCACCCCGGCAACCAATGCGCGCGGTGCAGCGGCCAGCTTGCGGTAGTCATCAAAGGTCAGCGTCAGGCCCATCGCCAGCATGATCACGCCCAGCGCAAGGCTCAGCAACGGCTGGCCCGCAACCGCGATCCGCCCGTCGGTCATCCACGTGAAGGCGGGTGGAAAGAACCAGGCGAGGCCCACGCCCAGCACGGTCAGCAGCGCAAAATTGTTGGTGATCGTGCGCAGCACTTGGTGCCCTCCCCTCAAGGCGCGGTCTGTAATCGACCAACGACGTTTCACCCCCTAGCAATATCGTTTCGCCCCGCTAGTCTCCCGCACCAACAAAGGAGACATTTCCATGCGCCATATCGCCGCCGCCCTGCTCGCCGGGGCCGCCTGCATTGCCCTAAACATTTCAGCGCCGCTCGCCGCCCAGTCCAAAGGCAAGGCCGCCAAGAAGGACGAGGCCGCGTGGAGCGTTGCGGCGCCCAAGGGTGCGGTGATCAAGCAGGTTCCGATCAAGACGGACGAGGGCACGTGGATGGATGTCGATGTGGCGCCCGATGGGCAGACGCTCGCTTTCACGCTGCTCGGTGACATTTACACCATGCCGATTTCGGGCGGGACGCCGAAGCGGATTGCCGATGGACTTGCGTGGGATGTGCAGCCGCGTTTCTCGCCCGATGGCACACGCATCGCCTTCACCTCCGACCGCGCCGGCGGCGATAACATCTGGGTGATGAACGCCGATGGCAGTGACAAGCGGCAGGTGACCAAGGAAGATTTCCGCCTGCTCAACCAGCCGACCTGGTCGCCTGACGGGCGCTTTATTGCAGCGAAGAAGCACTTCACCACCGAACGCAGCGCCGGGACGGGCGAAATCTGGATGTATCACGTCAGCGGCGGCGGCGGGGTTCAGGTGGTGGAGCGCGCCAATGAACGCCTGCAAAAAGAACTGGGCGAGCCGGTGTTCGCGCCCGATGGCAGCGCAATCTACTACACCCGCAACACCACGCCGGGGAACAGCTTCGAATACGCGCAGGATTCCAACGCGGGCATCTTTGCGATTGAGCGCCATGATCTGGCGACGGGCGAAGTAACCACCGCCGTCAGCGGATATGGCGGGGCCGTGCGCCCCGCGCCTTCGCCCGATGGCAAGGAACTCGCCTTCGTCCGCCGCGACAAGGATCAGAGCCAACTGTGGGTCAAGGACATGGCTAGCGGGCGCGAGCGGATGGTCTACGGCAAGCTGGACCTCGATGTGCAGGAAACCTGGGCCGTCACGG
Organism: Sphingomonadales bacterium Ga0077531; assembly: GCA_001464915.1. Taxonomy (GTDB): domain Bacteria; phylum Pseudomonadota; class Alphaproteobacteria; order Sphingomonadales; family Sphingomonadaceae; genus Erythrobacter. The sequence goes on along the minus strand of LNED01000044.1, from coordinate 25,140 downwards.
GGGTCTATCCCAATATCGACTGGACGCCCGATAGCGCGAGCATCGTGTTCTGGGCGGGCGGCAAGCTCAACCGCGTAAACCGCGATGGGTCGGGCCACGGCGTGATCCCGTTCAGCGTCAATGACACACGCGGCATTGCCGATGCGCCGCATCCGGTGATCGACGTTGCACCCGAAACCTTCACCACCACCATGCCACGTTTCGCCACGCTTTCGCCTGATGGGTCGCGGGTGGTGTTCGAAAGCCTTGGGCGGCTGCACGGCAAGTCCGCGCGGGGGCGTGATGCACCGGCTCCGCTGACGGGGGATGAGAGCGGCGCGATCGAGGCCTTCCCAGCCTTCAGCCGCGATGGCAGCCAGCTGGCTTACGTGCGTTGGAATGATGCGACGCTGGGCGAAATCATCATCGCCGATGCCAGCGGGCAGAACCGCCGCGTGCTGACCGGGCCGGGGCATTTCGGCAATATTGCCTTTTCGCCCGATGGCAGCATGATCGCCTTTGAAAAGCGCGAGGGCGGCTATCTCACCGCCGCCGATTTTGGCGAGAACCCCGGCATTTATGTGATGCCCACCGACGGCTCGGGCGAACCGCGCTTGGTCAGCCGCGATGGCAGCACGCCGCAATGGGGCGCCGCGTCTGACCGCCTGTTCATGCTGATGCGCGAAGGCAGCGGGCTAATGCTCGTCTCAACTGACCTTTCGGGCGAGGCCAAGCGCACCCATGCCAAGGGCGATCTGGCCAATGATTTCCGCCTTGCGCCCGATGGCCGCACGGTTGCTTTCCGCCAGAATTACGAGGTGTTCGCGATGCCGCTGATCCCCGGCGGCAAGCCGGTGGATGTCAGCGAAAGCGGCGGTTCGCTGCCCGTTACCAAGGTCAGCATGGGCGGCGCGGAGTATATCGGCTGGGCCAATGGCGGTGAGACTTTGTTCTGGTCAATCGGGCCGAGCTTGCAAAGCGCGCAGGTCACCTCGTTCTTCGCCAATGCGCCCAAGGCGGATAGCGACAAGACCGCAGCTTACACCCCGCCCACCACCGGCATTCCGCTGGGGGTGACGGTGCAGGCGGCCAAGCCGACCGGCACCACCGTGATCACCGGCGCGCGGGTGCTGACCATGCGCGCCGGTCTTGGCGCGGATGATGCGGGCGTGATCGAAAACGGCATGATCGTGATCGAAGGCGACCGGATCACCGGCGTGCATGATGCGACCGTGGTGCGCATCAAGTTTGCCGAAGGCACGCGCTTTATCGATGCTAGCGGCAAGACGATCATGCCCGGCCTCGTCGATGCCCACGCCCACGGCGGTTACGGCGTCGGCGATCTGATCCCGCAACAGAACTGGTCGTTGCTGCAAGACCTCGCAATGGGTGTGACCACGGTGCACAACCCATCTAGCCAGGCGAGCACGGTGTTTGCCGCGGCTGAGCGCCAGCGCGCCGGGCTGACGCTCGGCCCGCGGATTTTCTCGACCGGCGAGATCGTCTACGGCGCCAAGGCTGCGGACGTTTACGCGCGGATTGACAGCTATGACGATGCACTGGCCCATGTGCGGCGGATCAAGGCGCAGGGCGGGATCTCTATCAAGAACTACAACCAGCCCCGGCGCGAACAACGCCAGATGGTCGCCCGCGCGGCGGCGGCCGAGAACATGCTGGTGGTGGCCGAAGGCGGATCGCTGTTCGGGATGGACATGAACCTCGTCGCCGATGGCAATTCGACCATTGAACACAACGTGCCGGTCGATGTGTTCTACGAGGATGTGCTGCAATTCTTCGGCCAGTCGAACAGCAATTACACACCCACGTTGGTCGTAACCTATGGCGGGCTGGCGGGTGATCCCTATTGGCGGCAGGCAACCAATGTGTGGGAGAACCCGCTGATGGTGCACACCCCGCCCAAGGCGCTGCTGGCCGAAACGGGTCGCCGCACCACGGCACCTGAGTGGGCTTTCGTCGATGACAACAATGCGCGTGAGGCCAAGAAGCTTAGCGAACGCGGGGTCAAGGTCAGCATCGGGGCGCACGGCCAGCAGGCGGGCATTGGCGCGCATTGGGAACTGTGGAGCTTCGCACGGGGCGGGATGAGCCCGGTCGCGGCGCTCAAGGCGGGCACAATTGCTTCGGCGGAATCGCTCGGCATGGCGAAGGACATCGGCAGCATCGAGGTGGGCAAGCTGGCCGACCTCGTAATCCTGACCGACGATCCCAGTGCCGATATCGCCAATTCGGACAATATCGAACAGGTGATGCTCGGCGGGCGGCTGTATGATGCCAAGACGCTGAACGAGGTCGGCACCGGCACCGCCACGCGCCTGCCCTATTGGTGGGATGCCAACGGCGGCAACGGCGCGGGCGGATCGGGCGCGGCGACCGAGGCAGGCCGTGGCCATGCCGACGGGGACGCGGGGTAAAGCCTATTCCGCCAGCTCCCCCTCCATCAGCGCGCGCAGGTCTTTCAGGGCCTTGGCGCGCAGCTGATGGACGCGGGGCACGCTGACTTCCAATACGGCGGCAATTTCGGTGAGGTTCAATTCCTCGACGAAGAACAGTTGCAGCACCAGCTTCAGCCGATCGGGCAGTTGCACCATCGCCGCCACCAGCCGGTCGCGGTCCTCTGCGGCGCATAGCGCTTCGAATGGATCGGGATCGTCGCTGGCAAAGGCGGTGCTGGTCTCGTCGTATTCATCATCGATAGGAGTCAGGCGGACGCCTGCGCTTTCGATCGCGAGCAATTCAGCATCGTTCAATTCCATGGCCAGCGCCAGTTCAGCGCGGCTCGGTTCGCGGCCCAATTGCCCGCGCAAACGTTCAAGTGCGCGGTCATAGCCGGCGCGTTTGGCGCGCGCGGTGCGGCTGTCGTGGGCCATGCGGCGCACTTCATCCAGCATCGCGCCGCGCACCCGGATCTTGGCATAGGCGGCAAAGCCGTCCTCGGTCGGGCCGTTGTGGCGCTGTGCACATTCGGTCAACGCAAGGATGCCGGCCTGCACCAGATCCTCGATTTCCAGCCCATCTCGCCCTGCACCGTTGATGTGCCAAGCCGCGCGCCGCACCAGCGGCATGAACCGGCGCACCCGGTCTTCGACTACGGCGCGGGCGGTGGCGTAGGGTTGGGCGACAACGGCAAAGCCTGTGTGATCGTGCTTCATGCGGCAAGCTCCTGCACCTTAGTAGTAGGCTGGGCGGCGAGTGCCGGGGCCTCATCCGCGCTGCCAATCACGCCCACCACCGCAATTGGTTGGGTCGCGGGCAGTTCGGCAATCGACAGCACCAGACAGCGCGGGGCGCGGGGTTTGAGCAGGGCGGTGAGCGCCCGGCGCGCGGGGGGCTGCACGATCAGCGCAATCGGCCCGCCTTGTTCGTCGGCGAGACGGTTCACCTCGCGCACGATCATCCCGCCGCAATCCGGCTCGATCAGCGGCTGTCCGGTAGCCGGATCAACCATCCCACCGAGGATCGCGCCTTCAAGCCCGGCATCCAGCGTCACCACCTTGAGCGCATCGCCCGGCGCGGCAATCCGCGCGGTCAGCCGCCCGCCAAGGTCGGCGCGCACGGCATCGATCACCGCATCGAATTCAGGGTTTTTCTGCAAGGCCAACGCCAGACTGCTGAACAGCGGCTGCGGGTGGGCGAGCCCGATCCCTTCGGATACCAGCGCGCGTAATGTGCGGGTCAGGGCGGCCAGCGGCAGCGGATCGGGATGCACCGCCTCCACCAGCGCAGGGGCGCGTTGTTTGAGCGCATCGATCCATTCGCGCACTTCATCCGGGCCGAGCAATTGGTGCGCTTCGCCCAGCAACGCCTGATTGGCGTGGGTGGCGATCACGGTAGAGGGATCGACCACCAGAAACCCTTCGGAAATCGCATGGTCACGGGCCGAGGTGGCAATCCACAGCGCGGGGCAATCGAAGCTTGGGTCGCGGGTCTGCTCGCCGGTCAGTCCCAACTGGGAATAAGGCCCGGGGCGCACATCGCCTGCGTCAATCGCCAGCAGCTTGCCAGGACGCACACTGCCGCGCGCGGCGCTGATCCCGCCGATCATCACCGCATAATCCTGCGCCGCCAAATCGAGCGAATCGCGGATCCGAAACTGCGGTAGAACAAAGCCGAGATCGCGGGAGAGTTGCTTGCGGATGCCGGTGATCCGGGTGATCAGGGGAGCACCTTGGGCCGTATCGACCAGCCCGACGAGGCCATAGCCCAGCTCAATCGTCACCAGCGTTGCGTCACTGACATCAGCCTGCGCGATGTGATCGGGCGCGACCTCTTCGGGCGGAGCGGCGGGGGGCGGCGGGGCAGCAGCGGCGCGGCGCAATTGCCACCACACCGCCCCCGCAATCGCCGCGCCGGGGAGGAAGATCATCTGCGGCATCGCCGGCACCACGCCGACGGCGCCAAGGATCAACGCCACCGGCAACCACCCGCGCGGATCGGCGAACTGCCCGCCGATCTGTCCGGCCAGATCGCGGGTGTCGGACACGCGGGTAACAATCGCGGCGGCTGCAATCGACAGCAGCAGCGACGGCACCTGCGCCACAAGCGCATCCCCCACGGCAAGCGTGACGTAGACCTCTCCCGCTTCGGTCGCAGAAAGCCCGTGGCTGAACATCCCGATCGCAAACCCGGCGATGATGTTGACCGCTAGGATCAGCAGCGCCGCCATCGCGTCGCCCTTCACAAACTTCGACGCGCCATCCATCGAACCGTAGAAATCGGCCTCAACCGTGACATCGCGGCGGCGTTCGCGCGCTTCATCGGCGGTGACGAGCCCTGCGGCGATATCGGCATCGATCGCCATTTGCTTGCCGGGCAGTGCATCGAGCACAAACCGCGCGGACACTTCGGACACGCGGCCAGCGCCCTTGGTGATCACGATCATGTTGATGATCATCAGGATCGCGAACACGAACAGCCCGACCACAAAATTGCCGCCAACCAGAAAGGCAGCGAAGCTTTCGATCACCTCGCCTGCCGCCGCGCCGCCTTCGTGCCCGTTGACTAGCACCACCCGCGTCGAAGCGACGTTGAGCGCGAGCCGCAGCAAGGTGGCGAACAGCAGCACGCTGGGGAAGCTGGAGAAATCGAGCGGGCGCTTGGCGTTGAGGGCAACCATCAGCACCGCAATCGAAATTGCGATATTGAGCACGAAGAAGATGTCGAGCAGCAGCGCCGGGATCGGCAGCACCATCAGCGCCAGCAGCGCAAAGATGCCAACCGGCAGCGCCATGCTGGCCGGCATCGCCAGCAACCGTGCGAGCGGGGTGGGGGCAATAGTCACCGAGCCGCTCACAGGCCGAACGCCTTCAGCGTATCATAGGCACGCCGCACTTGTAGGGGCGCTGTCGCAGGATCGCCTCCAAAAGCAGCGCCAAGCACTTGCGACATTGCAGGCCTTTGGGATGCGCGCGACGATGCGCGCAAAGCGGGGCTCGGCAAGCTCGTCTGCGTGAAGGTTGCTGGTCCAAACACCTCCTCGTCCGCGATCAGATAGGGCGTGGAGGTAAACCCCGGTGTCGCGGCAGGGGCATAGTCGGCCCGAGCAAATTGCACCGCCCTGCCCCCGCTGGAGTTGCCGCTGGCACGGTAGAGCGCGCGTTCCAGCTTGCCGCCGATCACGTCCATCACCTGCGCCAGACTGCGCGGGCTGCCATCGGCGCTGTAGAAGATCGCACGGTTGGCGGCGGCGGGCCGAGCGAACAGCCCCGCCGCGCTCTGCCCCGGATCAACCTGCATTTCCGACAGGAATCGCCCCGCACCGCCCGCACCCAGAAAGTGCGCCAGATAGAGCTCGGAATGGTTGGGCTGGCGACCAAGGATCGGCATCAGATGCGCGCGGTTATCCTCGGCCAGGCCCGCCGCCATCAGGCTGGCGACCTGCGGATCGTTGCGCAACGCCAGAATAGCTTCGCGCCGTGCCGGATCGGCAACATAGGCGCTGCCCGATGGGGTCAGCACAATCTCATCAGCCACCGCGCCAAGCCCGAAACGCGCTCCGTGCTTCTTGACCGTGTCGAGCCAGGTGCCTTCGATAAATTGGTACAATCCGGTCGCGCTCGAAGTGCCCGCCCGCGCGGCCGGGTTCATCGACGATTCGACCTCGGCCTGCGCCAGCAGATAATTGAAATCGACGTTGGTGGCCTGCGCCGCGTTGGCAATCGCCGCTTCGACCGGAGTGCCGCCCTGCGTGGCAATTGGGCGGGCCGCAGGCAAAGCGCGACCCTCTCGAACAGCTGCATGAGTGCGGGCGGCCGATTCAAATCCGGCGCGGATCGAGCCTGCGGGCAGGCCGAACGAAGACGATGACTGGCTCACGCAAACTCCGCCTGATAGGCCGCGCCGCGGGGTGCGGCACTCTCAAGCGTGGTTGCAGCAAAGGCCGTGCCAGAACGGGTCGGCACGACCTTCGTAAGAACACTTACATCCGTGCAGGGGTGTACGTGGCGCGGCCATTCCAATGCCGCCCGCCCAGCGCCTCAATTCGCGCGGCGACGTTGGCAGCAAGCAGGTTGCGCACCCGCCGGTTGACCTCGTTCAGCTGGCGCGCGGTTTCGGCAAGGCTGCGGGTCTCGGTATCGAGCACCTGCGGGCCAATCCCGGCCAGTTCATCGCACAGCGCATCTTTTGCGCGGGCTGAACAGATCAGGTCATCGGCATCAAGCGCGGCAAGCGCTTGCCGCTCGCGTTCGAGCACGGCAATCATTTGCCGCAGGTTCGCGGCCAGAGGGCCGCCATCGGCGGGCACGGCGAGGGGCAGGCTATCGGCCATCGGATCAGGCCTGATCCGGCAGCGACAGGCTGACCTGCGCGGCGATCATTGCATCGGCAATCTTGCTTGGCACCAGCGGATAGGTGCCATCGCGCACTGCGTCACGGATCTGCTTGACCCGCTCGGCATCGACCGGCGGGGTGGCAGCCGCCGCGCCTCCGCTGACTTCGACACTGATCCCCGAATCCGGGGCGGCCAATGGTCCGCGCGATTGGGCGGTCGAGGAGCGCGCGTCGATCTGCGCGCGGTCGCTTGTCGCCAGCGCGCGAGGGGCGCTGACGCCGGGCAATTTGCTGAGTTCGACAGAGGGCATGGGAATTGTCCTTAGTGGGCTTCTGCGAGGGAGAACGGCGAAAGGCAGGCGGGTTTAAGGGCGCGACAAGGAAATCCTTATCCCGCCGGTATGACCGCCAGACCGGGGCGTTCGATCCGGGCGCGTAGGGCTTCGGCCTTGCGGGCGGTGCGCACGAAGATCCAATCGCCCACGGCGCCGCTTTCCATCGCTTCGCCCTGCTGCTGCACCGAAAAGCCGCGTCCGCGCACCAAGATGGTCAGCGCATCGCCGCGTCTAATCGCAGGCGCATCGGGCTTGGCGGCGGCGGCCGGGGCGTTGATCACCACGAAGATCCGCCAGTTGCTCGGCCCGGCGCATTCGACCTGCACCGCGTTCTTAGCCGGGCTGTGCCAACTGACGACGAACGGCATGGGGCAGGCGGCCAACTGCAAGCGCCGGTCGGCCGCCATCCGTGCACCGCCGGGCTGTCCGATCGCGGCCCCGGTGAATTCGAACACCGCAAGGTCAATCGCTGCCGGGTCAGTCAGACCTTCGGCCCGCGCCTGCGGATCGCACAGTGGCAGCAGCATCGGCAGCGCCAGCGGGGTCAGCCGCCAGCCATCACGCCAGGATATTGTGGGCCAGGGATAAGACGTGTCCACGCGAGGGGTGCTCCTTGATCTGCGACAATTACTTGTCCGCATCACAGCAAGGGCCATGCCAAGCCCGCACGGCATCAACCGCAACGCTGGCGCAGAAATGGTGGCTACGCATTCTTGCGCAGGCGCCGCGCGGCGCGATTTAAGCATAACCGGTTAGACCGCCGATCCATCCGAGATGTTGTGATTGTGACCGATGACCATGCATTTTCCCTCCGGCTTTCTATCCCGAGCCCACCGTGCACGCGCTGCTGGCGAAGCGGCAGGCACCCCGCCTTTGCCGGGCACCCGCGCCGAAGAAGCGCGGCGCGCCCTGCTCGAACGGATCGCCGATTTCATCATCCAGCACGATCTGGCGGTGACCGCGAACAACCTCGCCAGCGTGTGCGGCGGGCTGTCGGGGGCGAACCCTGAACTGGCACAGGCCTTTGCCACGCGCGAGATTGCGGGTGAGCCGATTGATCAGCGCTGGCTTGATACGCTGGCGCGCATCGACCCCGATGGCCACGCTCGCATTGCCGAGCTTGAGACGCTGATGGATAAGCTTGAATATGCGCTGATGCGGTTCGCGCAGACCGCCCATTCGGCTCAGACCGAAACCAGCGTGCACCGCGGCGCGATTGGCGTGCAGATTGAAGCTATGGCCGCGCCCGCCGATATTGCCGAGGTGCTTGACCTGTCGCGCGCCATGCTGGCGCGGATCGAACAGGTCGAAGCGGCAATGGCCCGCAGCGAGGCGGAAACCGCGCAGCTGCGCGACAACCTCGCCAAGGCGCGGATGGAAGCGGATGTTGATCACCTCACCCGACTGCCCAACCGCCGCGCATTTGAACGGCGCCTGATGTCAGCCGCGATGGAAGCACGCGCCAAGGACGAGCCGCTCAGCTTGGCGTTCTGCGATCTCGATCATTTCAAGGCCATCAACGACCGCCACGGCCATGAGGCTGGCGACCGGGTGTTGTGCGCGATGGCCGCCGGGCTGATTGAATATGCCGGCGACAGCTTTTTCGTGGCACGCCACGGCGGGGAGGAATTCGTGCTGTTGTTCTATGGTCTCGACAAGGACGCCGCCCGCCAACGGGTCGATGCCATGCGATGCGCGCAGGCCGCGCGCCAGCTGTCGAACCGCGAAACCGGTCAGCCATTCGGGCGCATCACCTTTTCCGCCGGGATCGCCGAAGTGACCGAGGATGCCGATACCCGCAGCGCGCTCACCCGCGCCGATGCCGCGCTTTACCGCGCCAAGCAGGAAGGCCGCAACCGGGTGGTGGTAGGCTAAGCGTGCCAGCCCCGCAGCGGTTCACGACTGGCTGTCCTGCGTCCCCAGTGCTGCGGCAATCACCGAATCATAGGCGAGACTGGCGTAGACTTCATCCGCCTGGCCGGCAGTGACAATGGTGCGCACTGCTACGCCGCTGGCCCCAGCCTCGACTGCCAGCGCCTGCGCCGTCTCCCATGCCCCAACCTCGCCGCCGGGCTTATGACGGACGAACACTGTCAGCGTCGCACGCGGATCGTTCGGCTGATTGGCCAGCCATTCAGCCAGCGTCGGCCCGTCCTTGACCCGCCGGAATAACGCCTGAGCGGCGGCTATTTCGGCCACGGCAGCGCCGCGCGCGTCCTTATCGCTGGCCGCGCTATCGGCGAGCTTGCGCCCGCGTTCAGCCTCTACCGCTGGCAGCGCCGAAAGCGTCAGCAGGAACAGGATCAGCGCCAGATCGGCTAGAATCAACTGCCAACCGGGGCCGGGCCGGGTAAGCGCTGCGCTGGTCATGCCACCCCCCGCAAATGCGCGCGGCGTTCCTGCGCCGAAGCCGCTGTGCGGGCGACCTGTTCGACGAACCAATCAGCCAACGCCTCGCGTTCGCGATCCTCGTCCTGCCCACGCCGCTCAATCGCGCTCGCCAGCGGGTAACACAGCAAGTGCGCCAGCAATGCGCCGTAGAGCGACGTCAGCACCGCGGTCGACACCGCACCCATGATCGTCGCAGTCGGATTAATTGCGCCGGCGGGTGCCAGCTGGGTGAGGCCATACAGCGTCCCGATCAGCCCGAATACCGGGGCAAGCTCCCCTGCCCAGGCGAATACTTGCGCCGCGCTGATCCGGCGCGCTTCATCGAGCGCGCGCTGGGCGCGGCGGGCGTTGCCGAGCGCCTCTAGAGTACCGTGACGCAGATAGGTTTCGAGCATCAGGCCCAGCGCCCGGTCGGGCGGCAGCGCGGGATCGGCGCGGTGCGAACCATCGCGCTGGATCGCAGTAAGCGCGAGTGCCAGCGCCTTGCGGTTGGCATCGGCGTTGAACCTGCGTCGAACCACCAGCCCGCTCGCCTCGCGCAATGCCGCACCGAAATCGCGCCAACCGCAGCGCGCGACGCAGGCGAGCACTGTGCCCGCGAACACAATCGCCAGCGCGCCGGGATCGAACAGAGACGTCATACTATCCGGCATTGGCCCCTCGCTGGCTTGCGCTTGTGCAGGACAGAACGGCCAGCGGAGCGACGGATTAAGCCTGCGGCGTCACGCGGCAGCACCTTGCCTTTGTGCGCCGTTGCCAGCGGCAAGCCCTTGCCGCCGCCCTGCGGTGTGCGCGGTCTATCCCCCGGCCACAGCGCATTTGGCACGCTTCCTGCTGAACTCCTGAGCATAGCGGGACAACCCGCCTGAATCAGGAGGCCCTTCGAGTGAACGAGCGACTTTTCGGCATTCACGGCGCGGCATTGACGCTGCGGTCAGAGCGGATGGGCGTGATTGCGTCCAATATCGCCAATGCCGCCACCCCCGGATACAAGGCGCGCGACATTGATTTCAACGCCGCGCTTGATGCCCGCATCAGCGGTGGTGCGGCGAGCGATCCGCGCACGGCCATGGTGTACCGTCGCCCGACCATGCCGTCATTGGATGGCAATACGGTTGAACTGAACCGCGAACAGGTCGCCTTCGCCGAAAACGCGGTCGCCTACTCAGCCACGCTGGCGTTTGTGCAGGGCCGCATCAACAATATCACCCGCGCGCTGACGGGCGAATAAGCATGCCCGAACAGCCCCCCATGACGCTGTTCTCCATGACCACCCGCGCGATGAGCGCGCAGATGGTACGGATGAACGCGGCGACATCGAACCTCGCCAATGCGGGTTCCGTCTCATCGACCGAGGAAGGCGCCTATCGCCCGATCCGGGCTGTGTTTGCCGTCGAGCTTGACCGCGCCTCGGGCCTCGCCGGGGTGACGACCAGCGGCCTCGTCCGCTCGGAAACCGCGCCCGCCAAACGCTATGATCCCGCGCACCCACTCGCCGATGCCGATGGCAACGTGTGGGAGGCCGGGGTCGATGAAACAGCCGAGATGGTCGAGATCATGGACAGCGCCCGGCAGTACCAGAACCTGGTGCAGGCGCTCCAGACCGCCAAGCAATTGATGCTCGAAACCCTGAGGAGCCAGTAATGCAAAACAGTGCCATCAATTCAGCAGGGCAAGCCACGCTTGACCGGCTCAACACGCCCTCGCGGCTGTCAGGCAACGGGCTGGAGTCCCTAGATCAGGGCGATTTCCTGCGGTTGCTGACCACCCAGCTGACCTTTCAGGACCCGCTGGAACCTGCCGATAACGAGGCTTTGCTGGCGCAGATGGCGCAGTTCTCCTCGCTCGCGGCGACCACCGAAGGCACCGCCACGCTCGAAGATATTTCCGCCAAGCTCGACCGGCTGATCGCAGCGCAGGAGGCGGCGCTGACGCAGGCCACCGCACCTGCGGCCAACCCTGCAACTCAGCCCTGACCCACCTCCCATAAGCAAAGGATCACACCGCCATGTCTTTCTTCACGTCCCTCAGCGGCCTCAAGAACGCCGAAACCGATCTGCGCGTCATTTCGCACAACATCGCCAATGCCGAGACCGCCGGCTTCAAGAAAAGCTCGGCGCAATTCGCCGATCTGGTTGCCAGCGGTTCGGCCACCGACCCGCGCCGTACCGCCGGGATCGGCGCCACGGTTTCGGCGATCACGCAGGATTTCGCGCTTGGCCCACTCGAACAGACCGGACGCAGCCTTGATCTGGCCATCGATGGCGACGGGTTTTTCGCGCTCGCCAATCCGATTTCGGGCGATCTGAGCTTCACCCGCAACGGCAATTTCCGCCTGCTGGCAAGCGGCGCGTTGCAAGATGCCAATGGCAACACCTTGCAAGCCTTTCCGGTCGATGCCGCAGGTATGCCAACGTCTGCCACGCCCGGCGATGTGATCGTGCCGCTGACCAATGGTGCCGGCTCGGCACTCGCCAATGTCACGATCGACAATCGCGGGATCGTCAACGCCGCCTATGCCGACGGCACCTCCACCCCGGTTGGGCAGGTCGCGCTGGCGACCTTTGCTGCCCCCAACGGGCTGCGCGCGATTGGCCAGACCAAGTGGCAGGCTTCGGGCGAATCCGGCCTGCCGCAGTTCGGCAATCCCGGCATCGGCAATTACGGTGAGATGATCAGCGGCGCGCTGGAAAGGTCGAACGTCGATCTGGCCGAAGAAATGGTCGCGTTGCTGACCGCGCAGCGCAATTTCCAGGCCAATGCCCGCGCGATCGATACCGCCACCACGATCTCGCAAACCGTGATCAACCTCCAGAGCTGATCGCTGAACCATGGACCGGCTGATCTATACCGCGATGACCGCGATGAACGCGGCGATGGACCGGCAACGGGTGACGGCGAACAATCTCGCCAACGCATCCACGCCGGGCTTTCGTCAGGAAATCTTCGCGGTCACCCCCGCTACGCTCAAGGACGGCTCAATCGAAGCCCGCGCGATGGCGCGCGGCAATGTGCGCGGCGCGGATATGACCGCAGGACGGGTCACGCCAACCGGCAACCCGCTCGACGTGGCGATGGAAGGCGAGGCACTGCTCGCGTTTCAGGGGCCGGATCGGCAAGGCGAAGTCTACTCGCGCCGGGGCGACCTGCGCGTTGCGCCCTCTGGCGTGCTTGAGAATGGCGAGGGGCTGGCGGTGCTCGGCCAAAGCGGCGCACCGATTACCGTGCCGCCGGGGTTTGCGATCAGCATCGCCGCCGATGGCACGATCCTCGCCAGCGATCCGGCAGCGGGCGATGCGCCTGCCGAACCAATCGACCGGCTGCGGTTGGTCAACCCGCAAGGCAGCCCGCTCGCAAAGGGAATCGACAGCTTTCTGAAGGTGCCGACCGCCACCGGTGCAAACGGCGTGCTGCCGCCCGATCTCACCGCGCGGCTGACCCCCGGCGCGCTCGAACAGTCGAATGTCGAGACCGCCGATACGCTGGTGCAAATGATCGAAGCCCAGCGCGCATTCGAACAACGCGCCACCATCATCCGCACCGCTGAAGAGCTCGACGAAGCCTCCAGCGAATTGCTGATGATGCGCTGATTTCTTCCGAACCGGAGACCTGACCAATGCCAACTTCCGCTCTACATGTCGCCCGCACCGGGCTTGAAGCGCAAGATGCGCGGATGCGCGTCATCGCCAACAACCTCGCCAATATCGGCACCACCGGGTTCAAGCGCGACCGCGCCGATTTCGCCACGCTGGCCTATCAGGAACAGCGCGTCGCGGGACAGCAATCGTCGGGACAGACCGCCTTTGCGGTCGGGCTCAACCTTGGCACCGGGGTGCAAATTCAGGGCACGAGCCGGATCGAGGCGCAGGGCACGCTCAACACCACCGCCAACCCGCTCGATCTGGCGCTGGACGGCCCCGGCTATTTTCAGGTCGATTTGCCGCCGGGCGGCCAGATCGGCTTCACCCGTGCGGGCAATTTCACCCTTTCGGCAGACGGCACGCTGGTCACCTCGCAAGGTTATGCCGTGCAGCCCGCGATCCAGATCCCCGCCGGGGCGCAGTCAATATCGATTGCGCCCGATGGCACGGTCAGCGCGATCACGCCCGGCAATGCCGAACCCGCACTGCTCGGCCAGCTGACCATCGCCAGCTTCGTCAATCCGGCGGGCCTGCGCGCGATCGGCGACAACTTTCTGGTGGAGACCGCCGCCAGTGGCCCGGCAGAAACCGGCGCAGGGGGCGAGAACGGGCGCGGGCAAGTGCGCCAAGGCGCGCTAGAATCCTCGAACGTCAACGTGGTCGAAGAGCTGGTCGAGATGATCGAGACCCAGCGCGCTTACGAAATCAATTCGCGGATGGTGAGCGCGGTCGACGAAATGCTCCAGAACGCGAACCAGACGTTGTGAGGGTGATGATGACCGCTCGTTTTATCATCCTCGCCGCCCCGCTGCTGCTCACCGCTTGCGGCGGATTGGGTGGCGGCGGGCCGCAAGCAGGCTTTGCCGCGCCGCCCCCGCCGGGCGCGCCGATCACGGCGGCGACCGCTGGCGATCCCTTCGCGGTGGCTCCGGCAGCGAACGCAGGGAGCGCGGGTTCGATATTCCAGACCGGGCAGGGTTATGCTGGCCTCGTCACCGGCACCCGCGCGCGGTCGCTCGGCGATATGGTGACCATCGTGCTGGTCGAATCCACCACCACCAACAAGAGCACCACCGGGCGCACGAACCGCGAAGGCAGCTTCGGAATCACCCCGCCCAGCGCCGGGCCACTGAGTTTTCTGAACCCCAATGCCCTTAATGCTGAGGCCGATGCGTCGTTCACTGGAGGGGGCAATGCCGCGCAGCAAAGCCGCCTCAACGGGACGGTCGCGGTGACCATTGCCGCGATCTACCCCAACGGCACCGCCGAAGTGGTCGGAGAAAAGCAGATGAAACTGAGCCAGGGCGATGAATGGGTGCAGTTCGCCGGGCGCATCCGGCTGGTCGATATCGATGGCGACAACCGCCTGGCCTCGTCGCAGGTGGCCAATGCCCGCATCATCTACACCGGCAAGGGCGCGGTGCAGCAGGCGAGCCGCCCGGGCTGGCTGAGCCGGTTCTTCGGCCTGATTTCGCCGTTCTGATGGGGATGAAGATGATGCGCCAACTGCTCCACACCCTCGCCCTTGCATTGACGCTGATCGCCGTGTGGACGCCCAGCGCCGCCGCGGCTGAGCGGATCCGCGACCTTGGCCAATACGAAGGCCTGCGCGCCAACCAGTTGACCGGTTACGGCGTGGTGGTCGGGCTGCAAGGCACGGGCGACAACAACCTCGCCTATGTGACCGAGGCGATGCGCGGCGTTTCCGGGCGGCTCGGCCTGCCGCTGCCTCCCGGGATCAGCCCAACGTTGCGCAACGCCGCCGCCGTGATCGTCACCGCCGAACTGCCCGCCTTTGCCAAGCCGGGGCAGCGGATCGACATTACCGTGTCGACGCTGGGCCAATCATCTTCGCTGCGCGGCGGCGCCTTGATCCTCACCCCGCTGTATGGTGCAGACGGGCAAATTTACGCGATGGCACAGGGCAATATCGCGGTCGGCGGGCTGGGCGTGACCGGGCGCGACGGCTCGCAGGTCAGCGTCAATGTCGCCACCGTGGGCCGGATTGCCGATGGGGCGAGCGTGGAACGCGCCGTGGCGACCGGGTTCGACCGCGCGGGCCCGCTGCGGTTCAACCTCCACAAGGCCGATTTCCTCACTGCTTCACGCGTGCGCGATGCGATCAACGGCCGGTTTCCCGGCATCGCCGCGATCGCCGACGGGGTAAGCATCGAGCTTGCCCTGCCCGATGGCAACGACCTGCGCTCCGCCGTGATGGCTGAGATCGAGATGCTCGCCGTTACCCCGGCCCCTGTTGCCGCGCGGGTGATCATCAACAGCCGCACCGGCACCGTGGTGATCAACGATGCCGTGCGCCTTGCGCCCGCTGCAGTCAGCCACGGCAAGCTGGTGATCCGCATCGATGAAAGCCCGGCGGTGGTCCAGCCCGCGCCGTTCAGCCGCGGCGAAACGACGGTCGAGGAATCCTCCGAAATCACCGTTGAGGAACGCTCTGACCGGATAGCGCTGGTGCCCGCCGCGGCCTCGCTGTCGGAGATTGTCGATGCGCTCAACCTGCTGGGCGTAGGCGCGTCGGATCTGGTGGTGATCCTCGAAAGCCTGAAGCAGGCGGGTAGCCTGCAAGCAGAAATGATCGTGTTGTGACCGCGCCAATGTCCCCAATTGGCCCCGTCGCCGCCCGCAGCTCGGCAAGCCCTCAAGCCCCCTCCCCGGAGCTGGCCGAGCTGCGCAAGGCGGCCGAAGGGTTCGAGGCGATCATGCTGCGCCGGATGCTCGCCACCGCGCGCGCCTCCTCCTTTGCCGAGGAAACCCCGCTCACCGGCGGGGCGATGCAGCAATATCTGACCATGCGCGACGAACACTTTGCTGACATCGCCGCAAAATCGGGTGCCTTCGGGTTTGCCCGGAGTATCGAAGCGCAGCTTGCGCAACACCTTCCAGGCAAAAGGGTTAGCTGATGCCAACCGCAATCTTCTCGATCGGCCGTTCGGGCCTGACCGCATCGCGCGCCAGCCTTGAGCTGACCGCGCAGAACATCGCCAATGCCGGCAATGCCAGCTATTCGCGCCGCACCCTGACGCAGGGTGAGCTGGTGCTGACGGGCAGCATCGGCATCAACGCGGCGGACTCGCTGGGCGGTGTGCGCCCTGGCATCATCGAGCGCGCCGAAAGCTCACTCGTGCAGCGTCAGGCGCGCGACGCCAGTTCCGCCCTGGCCGCTGCCGAAACCGAATTTTTCGCGCTGCGTGAGGCCGAAAGCGCGATTGAAAGTTCGGGCGTGTTCACCGGGCTGGTCGATTTCGAAGCAGCGCTCACCCGATTGGAAGGCAATCCGCTTGAACCGGCATTGCGGCTGTCCGCGGTGGAGAGCGCGCGCACGCTGGCGGGCAATTTCCGCGTCGCGGACAGCACGCTCACCAATGCCCGCAGCCTGGTGCAGGGCGAAGCCAGCGCCGAAGTGCTGAGCGTCAACGAACTCGCCGCTGAACTGGCCGCGGTGAACCGCGATCTGGTCGGCGCGCGCGAAGGCACGGCGGGGCGCGCGGCGCTGCTCGATTCACGCGACCGGGCGCTGCGCGATCTGGCGCAGCAATTCGGGATCGTCCCGACGATCAACGCCAATGGCACCGCCGATGTCGCGCTGGCCGGCTCGCCGCAGGTGCCGCTGGTCACCGGCGGGGTGGCGGAAAGCGTCAGCATCAGCTTTGCCGCCGATGGTACGCTGTCCTTCGCGGTCGCAGGCAACAGCTTTACCCCCAGCGGCGGAGCGTTCGCGGGCCGGGCGGCGGCGCTGGAGCAACTGGCCGATCTGCAAATTGAACTCGATGCGCTTGCCGCGACCACGATCAGCCTCGCCAACTCTGCACAGGCGAGCGGCGTGGGCAGCGATGGCACCCCCGGCCAGCCGTTATTCGCTGGAACCGGCGCGGGCGATATTGATGTGGTGCTGGCCTCCGCCAACGGCCTCGCCACCGCGCCTGCCGGTTCACCCGCGGGCAGCCGCGATACTGGCAATCTCGCCAGCTTGCTTACCGCCTTGGCCGGGCCGGGCGGCCCTTCCGCCGGGATCGATGCGTTGCTGCTAAGCCTGTCGAGCCGCGTTTCCGCCTTGGATACCCGCCGCGATGGTCTGGGTGTTGTCGCATCGAGCGCCGAATCCGAACTCCTCAGGGAAACGGGCGTCGATCTCGATACCGAGGCCGCCAATCTCGTGCGCTTGCAACAGGCGTTTGAAGCCAACAGCCGGGTGATCCAGGTCGCTGTCGAGCTGTTCGATACCATCCTCGGCCTCGGATAAGGGGAGCGCAGCGCCATGCCTTTCGTCAACAGTTCCGCCGGAACCTTCTTCGACCGCTCGCTCGCCCAGATGGCTGCCTTGCGCGAAGGGATCACGCGCGCCCAAACGCAGATCGCCACCGGCACCCGGATCGAGCGCGGGTCGGACGATCCTGCCGCCGCCGCGCAGTTACGCGCTGTCACCCGGCGCGAGGCGCTGTCCAGTGTCGAAGGCGATAATGCCGCACGGTTGGGGCAGGACTTGCTGTCGGCAACGGACGAGTTGGAAGCGGTGAACTCGCTGCTCCAGCGCGCGCGTGAACTTGCCGTGCAAGCCGCCAACACGCCAACGGGGCCGGATGGGCGGGAGGCAATCGGTTTCGAACTCCGTCAGCTGGCCGAAGAACTGTTCAGCCGCGCCAATGGCACCGCGCTGACCGGAGAGCCGCTGTTCGCGGGCCTGTCATCCGGCACCGCCTTCACCCGCGATGCCGCAGGCAATGTCACCTATACCGGCACCCCTGCCAGCGGCGCAGTTCCGGTCGCACCGGGGACCGCGATTGAACGCGGCTTGCCCGGCAACGAAGTGTTCGAGTTTGACCTCAATGGCACCCCGTCGAGCGGGTTTGCCGTGCTTGATACGCTGGCCGCCGCGCTGATTGGCGGCGCGCCCGGCGGTGCGGATGCTGCGCTTGCTGCGCTTGAAGGGATCGACGCCGCGCTCGATACCTCCAACCGGGCGCAAACCATTCTCGGCACTCGGCTCGCATGGGTCGAACAGGTGCAATCGCAGCAGGCCGACCGCGACATCGCACTGGCCGAACGCCGCAGCCGTGTGGGTGATACCGATATCGCCGAAGCCATCACCCGATTGCAGCAATCGCTTACCGCATTGGAAGCGAGCCAAGCAGCATTTGCCCGGGTGAGCGAACTCAACCTGTTCCGCGCGCTCGGTTGATGCCGCGCCGCTTGCCGCCCTGCCCTAGGAGCTGACCCACCGTGTTCGTCGCAATCGGAATTGTCGTCTTGCTGGTGATGGTGTTCGGCGGGTTCATGCTCGCGGGCGGCGCAATGGGCCCGGTGTTGGCGGCGTTGCCACTCGAATTCATGATCATCGGCGGCGCTGCGGTGGGCGCAACGTTGATTGGCAATTCGATGCATGAGGTAAAACTGCTCGGCGGCGGGCTGGGCAAGGCTTTCAAAGGCCCGAAATACACGCACGAAGATCACATTGATGTGATCGCGCTGACCAGCAAGCTGATGAAGCTGCTACGATCCGAAGGCGCGGTGGCGCTGGAAAGCCATGTGACTGATCCGGGCTCGTCCACCATCTTCAGCGAATATCCGCGCCTGCAAAGCGATCCGGTGGTGGCCGGAATGATCTGCGATCCACTGACGTTGCTGGTGGTATCGTCGGGCACGCTCGACACCCATGCGGTGGAGGATGTGATCGATTCAGCGATCAAGACCCAGCTGCACGAAATGGATGAACCCGCGCACATGATCCAGTCGCTTGCCGACGCGCTGCCCGCGCTGGGGATTGTTGCGGCGGTGCTCGGGATCATCAAGACGATGGGCGCGATCAATGAACCGCCCGAAATCCTCGGCAAGATGATTGGCAGCGCTCTGGTTGGGACGTTCCTTGGCGTCTTGCTGGCCTATGGTATCGCAGGGCCGCTCGGCACGCGGCTAAAACAGATCAATACCCACGATCAGCAGATTTTCTATTCAATCAAGCAGGTGATCATCGCGTCGTTGCACGGCTATCCGCAGCCGCTGGTGCTCGAAGCCGCGCGATCGGGCCTGCCGCCCGCGCATCGGCCCAAGCTGACCGATCTGCTCGACATGATGCGGGGCCGCTGACGTGGCCGAGGCTGATCCAAAGCTGCTGGCACCGCCCGCTCCAATTATCATCAAACGGATCATAATTCAGGAAGCCGGCCACCATGGCGGCGCGTGGAAGGTCGCCTATGCCGATTTCGTGACGGCGATGATGGCGTTTTTCTTGCTGCTGTGGCTGCTCGGCGCGACGGAAGAAAAAGCGCGCAAGGGTATCGCCGATTACTTCACCCCGACGCTGGTCAAGATGCGTCAGGAAAGCGCCGGGTCAGACGGGCTACTGGGCGGAAGCTCACTCACCGATGTCGATAATTATCCTCATGCTATGGGCCAGACTGGTACAAAATCGATCACCATTCCGCGCGGCGTGACCGGCGGGCCGAAAGAAGGCGGCGGGCGCGGTGAGCTTGATTCCGAAAAGCTCAAGGAACTGCGCGACAAAATTGAAAAGAAGCTCGTCAAGCGGCGCCAGCTATCACATCTCGCGCGCCAGGTGCGGGTGATGCGCGCGCCCGAAGGCATCCGTATCGACCTGATGGACGACGCCGATTTCTCGATGTTCGAGCTGGGCACCACGATCCTGACCAAGGATGCGCGCGGGTTGCTCGAAGTGATGGCGGACACGCTGGAGGACGAAAACGCCCCGTTGATCCTGCGCGGCCACACGGATTCGCTGCCGTGGCGCGATGGGGTGGGGGCGAACAACTGGTCGCTTTCCAGCGGGCGGGCAGAAGCGACGCGGCAAGCGCTGGTGCTGGGCGGGCTTGCGCCCAAACGCATTTCCCGGATCGAAGGCGTGGCCGAAACCGAGCCGCTGATTACCGACAATCCCGCTGACCCGCGCAATCGCCGCATTTCGCTGCTGCTGCTCGATGGCCGTGCCGCGCCCAAGCCGGAACGCACCGGGCCGACGGGAAAGTCTGCCGCCGTTCCTGACGCGAAAAAACCGGCGCGCTAAATCCCGAAGCTGCCCTTCAGCCCGTCGATCACATATTGCGCGGCGAGCGCGGCGAGCAGCACGCCGAGCAGTCGGGTGATCACCGCCTCAACCTTGTCGCCCAGCAGCCGGATCAGCGGCCCAGCCGCGACCAGTGCCGCCGCCGTAATCACCAGCACAGCGGCCAGCGCCGCCAGCACTTCGAGCGATTGCGCCAGCCCATCGGCTTCGTTCATCAGCAGCATCACCGCCGCAATCGCCCCCGGCCCGGCCAGCATTGGCATCGCCATCGGGAACACCGAAACGTCCTCAATCTCCGGCGTGGCAGCGACCTTCTCGGCGCGTTCTTCCCGGCGCTGCGTGCGCTTTTCAAACACCATGTCGAAAGCGATGAAGAACAGCATCAGCCCGCCCGCGATCCGGAAAGAGTTCAGCTCAATATGCAGCGCGCCGAGCAATTCCTGCCCGAACAGCGCGAAGATCAGCAGAATGATCGCTGCGATAAACGTCGCCCGCAGCGCCATGCTGCGCGCCTGCTGCCGGGTCGCGCCCTTGGTCAGCCCGGCATAGATCGGCGCACAGCCCGGCGGATCAATCACCACGAACAGCGTGATGAAGGCGGAAATGAAAAGTTCGGTCAGCACGGGCCCGCGTTCAACATCATTCGCCCGTCGGCGCAAGGCTTTGTTCAAACGCGGTCAGCCAGCGGCCTTCGTAGAAGTAATCGGCGGCGGCATAGCGGGTGCCATCGGCGCGGTGTTCCCAGCGCCACCGCAAGGTGCCATCGCGCGACAGGCGGGCGTCGGTTTTGCCTTCTTCGCCCACAGCAATCGCCGGCGGCGGCGGGATAGCTGCGCCGCTACGGGGGCATGAGGCAACGAGGCCCTGCACCGCATCAATCGCGGTCACCACGATATTGCCTTCCTCAACCGGCTTGCGCGGCGGGGGCTGCGGCACATCATCACCACCAACGTCGAAGACATAGCGGTATTCGCCGTCGGCCTGCCGCTCCCAAACGGTGACGAAGTTGCCGACCTTGCCATCGGGATCGAGGTAACGTCCCTGACTAACCGCCAGCGCTCCATCGCAGCTGATCGCCACCGCGCGCGGTTCCCACTGCACTGCGGCGGGCGGATCGATTTGTGTCGCTAGCCACGGTTCAATCGGGAAGGGGCCGTTTTTGCCGTGGAGCAGCGCGCCGGGGGCGGCGAACATGCGGAATGCAGTCCACTGCCCGCGTTCCCGCGCGGCGCGTGAAAAGGCGAGTTCGGCGGCAACAATCGTGCTCGGCTGCGCGGCGCCGGGCGCATTGGTCAGCACGCGGTTGATCTGCGCCACGGTGCGCTGGCTGGGCTTCTGGCCGCCGCCAGCGCAGGCCGTGAGCGCGAGGATCGCGCCCGCGATAAACAGCGCGCGCGTCACAACCCCTCCGGCGCGGGCAGCCCGGCATGGCCATGCGCGGCCACCAGCGTGTTCCTAAGCAGCACCGCAATCGTCATCGGCCCGACCCCGCCCGGCACCGGGGTGATCGCACCCGCGACTTCGCGTGCTTCGGCGAAGGCAACGTCGCCGACCAGACGCCCGCGCTCTTTGCCCGGTTCGGGCGGCAAACGGTTGATGCCGACATCGATCACGGTCGCGCCCGGTTTGATCCAATCGGCGCGGATCATCTCCGGACGGCCCACGGCGGCGATCACGATATCCGCGCGGCGAACAATGTCGGCGAGGTTCTTCGTGCGGCTATGCGCGATGGTGACGGTCGCGTTGGCATCGACCAGCAGCTGCGCCATCGGCTTGCCGACGATGTTCGACCGCCCGATTACCACTGCATCCAGCCCCGACAGATCGCCTAGCCGGTCTTTCAGCAGCATCATGCAGCCCAGCGGCGTGCAGGGGATGAAACCCGCCTGCCCCACGCTCAGCCGCCCGGCATTGATCACGTGGAAGCCATCAACGTCCTTGTCCGGATTGATCGCGGCGATGATCGCCTGCTCGTCCAATCCCTGTGGCAGCGGCATCTGCACGAGAATCCCGTCAACCGCCTCGTCCTGATTCAACCGCTCGATCAGCGACAGCAGCGCCGCTTCGCTCGTATCAGCGGGCAGGCGGTGTTCGAAGCTGGCGATCCCGGCCGCCTCGCACGCTTTGCCTTTTGCACCGACATAGACCTGGCTTGCCGGATCTTCGCCGACCAATACCACCGCAAGGCCCGGACGCCGCCCGGCCCATTGCGCAAACGCCGCCGCCGCCGCGCCAACGCGGGCACGCAAGGCTTCGGCAAAGACCTTGCCATCGATCAGGGCTGCTTCAGGCATCAATAGGCCCCTGCAAAGCCAATCATCACCCGCGTGAGGATTTGCAGACCAAGGATCAGTACCAGCGGCGAGAAGTCGATCGCCCCGGTATTGGGCATGATGTTGCGGATCGGGCGCAGCACCGGTTCCAGCAGACGGTTGATCGAATCATACACCTGCCGGAGGAAATCATTGCTCGGGCTCACCACGTTGAAGGCGAACAATAGCCCGATGATGAACTGCACGATGATCAGCATCACCAGCACATTGGTGAGCATCACGAGGATGTCGACGAGGACGGCCAGTATTTCCATTGCGATCCGTTTCCATTGCGCGGGGGCGCTGGCCAAGTGCCAAGGCGCCCTGTGAGGTCCCTTGAAGGCGTATTAGCGGGTTAATACGCCTCGCGCCACAATTGTGTTCCCGATTAGGCCCGCACCAGCGTGCCTGCGCCGCGCGCGGTGAAAAATTCGAGCAGCATCGCGTGGCCGACCCGCCCGTCGAGCACCACCGCCGCCTCGCACCCGGCGCTCACCGCGTTGATGCAGGTTTCCAGCTTGGGCACCATCCCGCCGCGGATCACACCGTCTTCGCGCAGCTTGGCGATGTCCGCGGGGGTGAGATCGGTCAGCAGCTTGCCATCGGCGTCCAACACGCCCGCTACGTCGGTCAGCAGGAATAATCGCGCCGCGCCCAGCGCCGCCGCAATCGCCCCCGCCATTGTATCGGCGTTGATGTTATACGTCGCGCCGTCCGCGCCCGCCGCAATCGGTGCTATGACCGGAATCATCCCAGCCGCCACGGCCGTATCGATCACGCTGGTATCGACAAAGGCGGGTTCGCCCACAAAGCCCAGGTCGACCACCTGCTCGATATTGCTATCGGGATCGCGCGTCGTGCGGGTGACCTTGCGCGCGGTGACCAGCCCGCCATCCTTGCCCGAAATGCCGATCGCCTTGCCGCCTGCCGCGGTGATCCAGCCGACCAGTTCCTTGTTGATGCCGCCGGACAAGACCATTTCTGCGATTTTGGCGGTGGCTTCATCGGTGACGCGCAGGCCATCGACAAAGGTGCTTTCCACCCCCAGCCGCGCCAGCATCTGCCCGATCTGCGGCCCGCCGCCGTGGACCACCACCGGGTTGATGCCGACTGCTTTCAGCAGCACAATATCTTCGGCAAAATCGCGTGCGGCCTCGGGATCGCCCATCGCATGGCCGCCATATTTCACCACGAAGGTGCGCCCGGCATAACGCTGGAAATAGGGCAGCGCCTCGATCAGCACTTCGGCTTTCGATACGTCGAGCGCTTCTGCGCGTGGTTGGTTGGTCTTGTCAGTCACGGGCGGTCCAATCCCTTGCGCACAGCGCGCTGTTGCCGCGCGCCCTAGCGGCTCGGCGGCCCAGTGCAAAGCAGGTTGCTGCGCCAAAGTAATGGGGAACTAGGATTTACCGTAGGTTGATGATACTTTGATCGAAGGTCGCATGACTTGATCAGACAAGTCGGCACTGGCTGACACCGGCTGAAGCCGGGCGCCGCATCAACGGGGTGTGAGCATGAATGACGAGACGACAGGCGGGCCGGACGCAAACGACCCTTCTACCGCTGGCGCCGATGACGGCCGGCGACAGGGCGATCGGCGGCGATCGCAGCAACCTTTCGAAGGCCCCGACCGCCGCAAGAGTGTCCGCCGATCCGAGACTGACCGCCGGGCCTCTCCGCGCGCCGAGGGGATTTCGGACGCGGAGGAATAGGCTCAGGCCGGGTCTGCACTTTCAGGTTCGCTGTCGAGCATTGCTGCAATCGTATCGAGCAGATGCAGCCGTTCCTTCTTGAGCGTTTCAAGCCTGTCATCGCTTGCGGCATCGATTTCGGTTTCGATCCGGTGGATCTCGCGGTTCACCTCGTGGTGCTGCTCAGCCAGCTTGGCGAAGTGCGCATTGCTGGTTTTGAGCCGGTGGATCGCATCGGCATCGTGCGGAAATTCATCGTGCAATTCGTGGGGGGTATGCGCGGACATGGTGGTCTCCCGTGGTGTGTGAAGGCAGATTAGGGGCCGCGCGGCGCGCTGTATTTGATCGGGGTCAAATTACATTGGGAGGGCGGCGGCACGAGCAATCGTGTGTTACAGGCTCCAATATGAACCTTGCGAAACGTGTTTCCCGCCGCCTGTTGGCCGCTGCTACCGTGCCCTTGTTGGCGCTGACGGGGTGCGCCACGCCGGGCAATTCTGACAATCCGCAGGACGCATTTTGGGCAAGCCTTTCAAGCCATTGCGGCAAGGCTTATGCCGGGCGGATGGTCACTGCTGACGCCGCCGATGCCGACTTGGCGGGATCGGCGATGGTGATGGCGGTGACGGGTTGCACAGACTCCCGCATCGCAGTGCCGTTCCACGTCCAGAACGCCGATGGCACATGGGATAGATCGCGCACTTGGCTGATCACCCGCACCGCTGCTGGCCTGCGATTGAAGCACGATCACCGCCATGCCGATGGCTCTTCCGACGCGGTCACCCTGTATGGCGGCGACACCGCATCCCGAGGGTCGGCGCGCAGCCAATCCTTCCCGGTGGACGCCGAGTCCATCGCCATGTTCACCCGCGAAGGGTTGGCGGCTTCAGTCACCAATGTCTGGTCGGTGGAGGTTGATCCGGCGGGCACACCGGGCGCCGCCTATGCCTACCAACTGCGCCGGACGGT
>LNED01000043.1 GCA_001464915.1 Sphingomonadales bacterium Ga0077531 | reverse complement strand
CACTTCCCGATGCAGAACCGCCCGAACAGCGCGTCGAGCATATCCTCTGTCGTCGCACGCCCGATCAGCCGGTCAAAGGCGATGCGCGCGCGGCGCAACTCCTCAGCGATCAACAGTGGATCAGATAGGGCGCGGGCCGAATCCAGCGCCTCTGTGGCTTCGCTCAACCGCGCGTGTTGCCGCGCATTGAGCGCCGCCTCTCCCGGCTTGGGCAACGCCGCGCGGGCAGCATCGACCAACGCGGTCTTGAGCGCAATCAGCCCCGCCCCAGTTGTCGCAGACACGGTAAACCGCGCCACCGCCTTGGGGATGAACCCAGCGCGATCTGCCTGCGCGGCAATCTCCCACGCGCCGTCCGGCCCCTCGCCTTCCACGCCGAGCCACAGCACCTTATCAGCCCGCGCCAGCTCGCCATGCGCGCGCTCAATACCGATAGCCTCGATTTGGTCGGCGCTTGCCCCGCCTTCGACCACCCGTAGCAACGCCGCGCCGCCGATTGCTACCGAACGTTCAATCACGTCGCGTGTCGTCCCGGCAATCGGTGAAGTGATCGCCGCCTCGCTCTCTACCAGCGCATTGAACAGGGTCGATTTGCCCGCATTGGGCGGCCCGGCAAGCACCACGCGGAAACCCTCCCCCAACCGTTCCGAGCGCGGCCGGGCGAGCCATTCGCCGAGTTCCGTGGCAAGGGCGCCAATGTTCCACGTGAAACATTCGGGGAGCGCCGCCGCGTCCTCCTCATCCGCAAAATCAAGCGCGGCCTCCACCTCAGCCGACAGCACCAGCACCCGCGTCCGCCAAGCCTCGACTTGCCGCGACAGGGCGCCACCCGCATTGGCCAGCGCAGCGGCGCGGGCAAGTTCCGTCTCAGCGGACAGCAGATCGGCGAGCCCCTCAGCCTCGGCGAGGTCAATCCGGCCATTGGCGAAGGCGCGGCGGGTAAACTCTCCCGGCTCGGCACGGCGCAGACCGGGGAGCGCGGCCAGCGCCGCCTCCACCGCCGCAATCACCGCCCGGCCCCCATGGCAGTGCAATTCGGCCAGATCCTCGCCTGTCGCCGTGTTCGGCCCCGGGAACCACAGCGCCAATGCCTCATCAAGCAACGCCCCTGCCGCATCGCGCAACTTAACCAACGAGGCGCGGCGCGGCGCAGGCAATCGCCCCGCCAGCGCCGTCAGAGCCGCTCCCGCTTCCGGCCCGGAAATGCGGATCACCCCGATGGCGGAGGGCGCTGCCCCGCTCGAGAAAGCAAAGATGGTGGAACCGGCAGTCATGCGAAGGGGATCAGTCGGAACCCTTGGGCGTGTCCCCGGTGCCGCGCTGTGCCGCCTTCATCCCGCCTTCGACAAAGCTTTGGAACAGCTTCAACCCGACCTGCCCCATCGGGGCGAGCGCCTTGGCATATTCCTGCAATTGATCGGGGTTCGACACGCCCTTCATCGCCTTGGTGACGGTGTCGACATAGACCGAATTGGCCGCGCTGACATCGGGCAGGCCCATCAGGTTGCGGGCCTCTTCGGGTGTGCATTCGATTTCGACATTGATCTTCATGGGGCCGCTCTCCTCTCAGGATGGTGCCTCACTCATTTGGGCTTGGCAGCCAACCAAGGCAAGCGATAGGGTTCGCGCCAAGCATCAAACACGGAAAGAGACCCTGCCATGACCCTCAACGCCAGCATCCCAACCCTCGAAGGCGACGCGCAGTTCGGCGCCTATATCGCCCGGCCCGCAGGCGCGCCCAAGGCGGCGATTGTCGTCATTCAGGAGATTTTCGGGGTCAACCCCGGCATCCGCCAGAAGTGCGACAAGCTGGCCGCGGAAGGCTATCTGGCGCTGGCGCCGGATCTGTTCTGGCGGTTGGTGCCCGAAGTCTCGCTCGATCCTGATGTCGAGCCGGAGTTTGCCCAAGCGCTCGACTTGATGGGGAAATTCAACCAGGACGCGGGCATCCGCGACATTCAGGCGGCGATCAACTTCCTGCGTGAGACTGAGGGCACTGCCAAGGTCGGCTGCGTCGGATACTGCCTTGGCGGAAGGCTCGCTTACATGACCGCCGCGCGCACCAGCATCGATGCCAGTGTCGGCTATTACGGGGTCGGGATTGACGGCTTGCTGGGTGAGAAGGAAGCTATCGCCAACCCGCTCCTGCTCCACATTCCCACCGCAGACGGCTTTGTTTCACGTGAAACACAGGCAGCGATGCACGCCGGATTGGACGATCACCCGCGCGTGACAATCTTCGACTACGAAGGGCTCGACCACGGCTTTGCCACCGAGACAGGCAAGCGCCGCCATGAGGAAGCCGCCACCCTCGCCGACAGCCGCACCGCAGCGTTCTTTGCCGAGCATCTGGGATGAGCGGCCATAAGGGCCTCGCCCGGTGGCATGAATATATGGAGCGCGGGAGCGATCCCGCGCTTCTGGCAGAACTGCTAGCCGACGATGCGGTGTTCCACTCACCCGTAGTGCACACCCCGCAGGCAGGTAAGCTGGTGGTGACGGCCTATCTTGTCGCCGCCGCGCATGTGCTGGGGAATGAGAGCTTCCACTATGTCCGCGAGCTGGTGGACGGGGACGAGATGATGCTCGAATTCGTCACCGAACTGGATGGTATCGCCATCAACGGGGTTGATATCATCCGCTTCAATGAAGACGGGAAGATCAGTGATTTCAAGGTGATGGTTCGGCCTCTTAAGGCCATCAACAAGGTCTGGGAGATGATGGCGGCACAGCTGGCGGCGGCAAAGGGGTAGGAGTTAGTCGCTGCCCTGCGGCACAAGGTAGTAATCCGCGCGACCCTGCGGATTGACCGGCGCAACCATCAGTTCGAGCGGCAACAAGAACAGCTCGAACCGCGCCACGCCGAGGGCCAACGCCGGCAGCAACATGGCCGCGTAGATTGCCAGAACCCCGCCCCAATACCGAAGAATCGCCCGCCGTGGCCCGGTGGAGAGGCTATCGGGCGCAATCGCAGCAGACTGGCGCAGGATATCGGATGCCACTTGCCAATCCGCTTCGGCGACCCAGAGGCGATGGCCGCCCAATGCCAAGGAATTGAACTCAACCGAGGCCTGCGCGCTCGCGCCGATGTGCACCGGAATGCCATAACCTTCGAGCATCGACGCCACCACCACCGCTTCGACCCGTGACACGGTGATGGCGATGGTGATTAAGTCCATGGGACCTAGAGCTAATTCAGAACCGCAAAATTGACGATCATCTTGCGCACTTCGGGGTCAAGCCCCTCAGGCAGATCGCGTTCCAGCATCTCTCGTCGACTGGCGATGCTTTCGGCGATCAACACACGCTTCATCGCCCAATCGGGGCAAGTCCGCGCGTCAATCCCGCGGCGATCGAGCACAGAGACCCCAGAATGGCGCGCATCGGCGTTAATGCGCTCCATCAGCGTCGCGATCTCACTCTCATCACCCTCCAGCAGTTGGAGGAAGTTGCGCCCGTTGAACAACAATAGCCCGGTAATGCCGCGAGCCGGATTGTTGCGCGCGCTGGTGGCGAGGATGGCGTCCACTTCCTCGCGCCCCAGCGTCGGCGCGGTGCTGATATAGAGATACTGGCTAAGCACTGTTCCCGTCCGTCCGTTTTCGGCCCGACCCCTCGGCCCGTTTTGGGCTGCGCCCCTACTGGTTCATCGTGTTGAAGAAGTCTTCGTTGGTCTTCGAATCCTTCATCTTGTCGAGCAGGAACTCCATCGCATCTACGGTGCCCATCTGCATCAGGATGCGGCGCAGCACCCACATCTTTGACAGGTTGTCCTTGTGGACCAGCAGCTCTTCCTTGCGGGTGCCGGATTTGCCGACATCCAGCGCCGGGAAGATGCGCTTGTCCGAAACCTTGCGGTCGAGCACGATTTCGCTGTTGCCGGTGCCCTTGAACTCTTCAAAGATCACTTCGTCCATGCGACTGCCGGTATCGATCAGAGCCGTGGCAATGATCGAGAGACTGCCGCCTTCCTCGATGTTACGCGCCGCGCCAAAGAACCGCTTGGGCCGTTGCAATGCGTTGGCATCCACACCGCCGGTCAGCACCTTGCCCGATGATGGCACCACGGTGTTGTAAGCCCGGCCCAGACGCGTGATCGAATCGAGCAGGATCACCACGTCCTTCTTGTGCTCAACCAGGCGCTTGGCCTTTTCGATCACCATTTCAGCAACTTGGACGTGGCGGTTGGCGGGTTCATCGAAGGTTGAGGAGATCACTTCGCCCTTCACGCTGCGCTGCATGTCGGTGACTTCCTCGGGCCGTTCGTCGACCAGCAGGACGATCAGGAACACCTCGGGGTGGTTGTCGGTGATAGCCTTGGCGATGTTCTGCAGCAGCACGGTTTTACCCGTGCGCGGCGGCGCGACGATCAGCGCGCGCTGGCCCTTGCCCTGCGGGGCGATGATGTCGATCACCCGCGCGCTCTTGTCCTTGACCGTCGGATCGAGCGTGTCGAGGTTGAGCTTCTGATCGGGATAAAGCGGCGTCAGGTTATCAAAATTGGTGCGTAGCCGCACGGCATCGGGATCATCGAAATTGACGGTGGTGAGGCTGGTGAGCGCAAAATACCGCTCGCCATCGCGCGGGGCGCGGATTTCACCTTCGACCGTGTCGCCGGTCCGCAGACCCCAGCGGCGCACCTGGTTGGGCGAAACATAGATATCGTCTGGCCCGGCGAGATAGTTCGCCTCGGGCGAGCGCAGGAAGCCGAAACCGTCCTGCAGCACCTCGATGGTGCCGATCCCCATGATCTTTTCTTCGTATTCCTCGTCCTCGGCCAGTTCGCGCAGGATGCTGAACAGCAGATCCTGACGGCGCATGGTCGAGGCGCCTTCAACGCCCAATTCTTCCGCCATCTGAACCAGTTCGGCCGGGGCTTTGCGTTTGAGGTCTTTGAGATGCATTGTATTTTTTCCGAAAGCAGGAGTGGCCGGATGGTCAGTACCCCTCGGGAAGAGAGGCGTCTTGCGGGTTCGCCGAGAAGGCTGGCAAGACTGGGCTTGGAGAAAGCAGACCTGATGGAGCGGTTAAGGCTCCGGTACCCGGTTAGGTGGTCACGAAATAGGAGCCGCAGCGCGCAAGGTCAATCGCCGATTGCGCGCGCTTCGGCAACGTCAGAACGGCTTGAGATAAACCAGCGCCACGATGACCACCAGCAGCAGTCCAGGAACCTCACCGATCATCCGCAGCCGCGCTTCGGTCAGCGGACGTTCCCCCCGCGCCATCTTCTTGGTCTGTGCGATTAGCCAGCCGTGATAGCCGGTCAGCACCAGCACCAGCGTCAGCTTGGCATGGAGCCAACCGAAGGCGAAATGGCCACCAGCATAGGCGAGGCTCAGCCCCAGCACCCAGACGATGATCAGGCTGGGGGTCAGAATGATACTGCGCAGCTTGCCCATCCGGTGCGCCCACTTGGCCTCACCTTCAGATCCCGGTGCATGGTCGAGCATGTAGATGCACTGGCGCGGCAGCATGAACAGCCCCGCCAGCCAGAACACCATGAAGATCACGTGCCCGGTTTTGAGGAACTGATAGATCGACAGCAGCAGGTCTTGCACCAGCTTAACCCCTCAACGCTTCGAGCAATTCCTCGACATGGGTTATCGGCGTGAATTGTCCGATCCCATGGCCGAGGTTGAAGACATGCGGACGGTCTTCAAACGCGGCGATGATTGTGCGCAGCCGCTCCGCCATTGCCGGGCCGCCGGCTTCGAGCAGGAGCGGATCGAAATTGCCCTGCACCGGCATCCCGGCAGGCAGGCTGGCATGGGCCCAGGCCGGATCGAGCGTCTCGTCGAGACCCACCGCATCCACTCCGGTTTCGCGGGCATAGGCAGGCAGTTTCGCGCCCGCGCCCTTGGGAAAACCGATGATCGGCGTATCAGGGTGCGATTGCTTGAGCTGCGCGGTGATTGCGGCATTCGGGGCCACCACCCACTTCTCAAACTGATCGGGCGCCAGGCTCCCGGCCCAGCTGTCGAACAGCTGCACTGCCTCGGCACCGGCATCAATCTGGCCGCGCAGATAGGTCACCGACACGTCGATGATGGCATCGATGATCGCCTGCATATGGCCCGGATCGCGGTACGCCAGCAGCCGCGCCGGGCCCTGATCCTTGGAACCTTCGCCCGCGATCATGTAGGTCGCCACCGTCCACGGGCTGCCCGCAAAGCCGAGCATCGTGACCTCTGGCCCGATCAGCGCGCGGGTGCGGCGGACGGTTTCGTACACCGGCTCGAACCGTTCAAACGCTGGCGTGAAACTGTCGAGCCCGACCTCGAGCAGCGTCGGCGCCAGATGCGGCCCCTCGCCAGCGGCAAAGGTCAGCCCCTGACCCATCGCGTGCGGCACGATCAGGATATCGGAAAAAAGGATCGCGCCGTCGAAACCGAACCGCCGGATCGGCTGCACGGTGATTTCGGCGGCCGCTTCGCTATCGTAAACCAGTTCGAGGAACCCGCCCTTTTCGGCCCGAAGTTCCCGGTATTCAGGCAGATAGCGCCCTGCTTGGCGCATCAGCCAGACGGGGGCAACGTCCTGACGGACACCTTTGAGCGTATCGAGTAATGGACCGGGCATAGGGTTCCTTTAAACAAATCTAATCAAATTATAAAAGGATTGATGGAGTCTGTTGGCCCTGTGGAAACTGGGAATTACCGGCCCCTGCCCGATTACCCCCAGCCTGCACAACCGAAAATGCACTGACCGAATCCGCAGGGATTGGACGTCAAGCAGGCTTTATCCCCACACTTGCCAGCCTGTCGACAAAAGCCGCTGCCTGTGCGCAAATACCCCCTGCCACACACCTGTCAGTGGGGACTTAAATCGCTCCCCTGCTTGTTAGACCCGCTCTCCCGTGGTTTATGCGGGCTTCTGTCCACAGCCCCCGAGCCTTCCAACTCCCGGGCGGCGAGCGAATCCAAACATGAACCGTTTGAACCTCCACCTTGTATCGGATTCGACCGGCGAAACGCTGGAAATGATCGCCAAGGCGGCGTTGGCGCAGTTCGATGATCCGAGCGTCAATCGCCATTTCTGGCCAATGGTGCGGTCATTGCAGCATCTCGACCGGATTGTGCCCGATCTCGCCGCGCATCCCGGGCTGGTGCTGTATACCCTGGTCAATCCCGACACCCGCAAACGGCTGGAAGAGCATTGCCGCCATCTCGGCCTGCCCGCCGTGCCAGTGCTCGATCAGGTGACCGCCGCGTTGGAGGCGCAGTTGGGGCAGGAAGCGCATGGCCGCCCTGGCCGGCAACACATGATGAACGATGACTATTTCAAGCGCGTCGATGCGATCCAATACACCATCGCCCATGATGACGGGCTGGCGCATGAGGATTGGGAGGAGGCTGATATTCTCCTCGTCGGCGTGTCGCGCTCGTCCAAGACGCCGACCAGCATCTACCTCGCCAATCGCGGGTACAAGACCGCCAATATCCCGCTGGTGGTGGAAAGCCCGCCGCCATCGGCGCTCTACCGGCTGCGGCACCCTTTGGTGGTGGGCCTCACGACTTCGCCGGAGCGGTTGGTGCAGATCCGCCGTAACCGATTGCTGTCATTGAACGAGGCGACTGAGACCGCCTATGTCGATAACGACCGGGTGAAGGCCGAGCTGCAATTTGCCCGCCGAATGTTCAGCGACAATGGCTGGCCGGTGATTGACGTCACCCGCCGCTCGATCGAGGAAACCGCTGCGGCGATCATCCGGCTGGCGCAGGAACGCGGCCGCAAACCGGCGAGCGAAGGCGGGGTGGGGCAGCCGATATGATCCTGATTTTGGCGAGCAAATCCGCCTCACGCCGGGCAATGCTTGATGCTGCCGGAGTTGCTTATGAGAGCATCCCTGCCGATATTGATGAGCGCGCGGTGGAGGCCGGGCTCTCAGACGCTGCCCCCGGTGAAGTGGCTGAAGCGCTGAGTGTCGCCAAGGCAGCAGCGGTGGCAGCGCTGCATCCGGGCGCGCTGGTGCTAGGGTCGGATTCGCTGGTGGTGGTCGAAGGTCGCCGTTTCGATAAACCGCGTTCGGTCGAGGAAGCAGGTGAACATCTACGGATCTTCTCGGGCAAGGTAATGGAACTCCACAGTGCCGCCGCGCTGGTCAAGGACGGTGGCTGCGAATGGAGCCACGCTAGTGTCGCGCGGCTCCACGTGCGCGATTTGTCCGACGACTTTATCGCGCATTATCTGTCGCTTGAATGGCCCGCGATCAGTCACACTGTCGGTGCATTCCGGATCGAGGGGCCGGGGGTGCAGTTGTTCGAGAGCATCGAAGGCGACCAATTCACCGTGCTCGGGATGCCGCTGCTGCCCTTGCTCGGCGCGCTGCGTGAGGCGGGGGTGCTGCTGTCATGACTCGCCCCTATGCCGAAGTCATCGGTGATCCGATCGCGCAGTCCAAATCGCCTGCGATCCACAACTTCTGGCTCAGCAAGCTGGGGATCGATGCTGAATACCGTGCATGTCATGTCCTGGCTGAGGAACTGTCCGACTATCTTGCCGGGCGCCGCCAAGACCCTGATTGGCGCGGGTGCAATGTCACCATGCCGCACAAGCAGGCGGTGATGCCCCACCTCGACCAGATCAACCCGCCCGCGGACATGATTGGTGCGGTCAACACCATCGTGAAGGGGGTGAACGGCGACCTAACCGGCACCAACACCGACGCTGCAGGGTTTCTGGAGCCACTCAGCGAGGATCTGGCCGCAACCCACTATTTCCGCATGGCCCGGATCATGGGCACTGGCGGCGCTGCCCGCGCGATCATCACCGCGCTGGCGGGGCATGGCTTCACGCTGGTGGTCGCGGGCCGCGATCCGGCCAAAGCCCGCGCCCTGCTTGATGAGCTTGCGCCCAAGGGGGAACACCACGCGATCGATCTGGCGCACTTCGCCGATCCGACCGATTTCGCCTTTGATGATCGTGAGGACTGCCTCGATCTCATCATCAATGCCTCATTGCTCGGGATGCAGGGACAGCCACCGTTGGTGTTCGACTGGAGCCACGCACCGCCGGGCAGCATTGCGTACGACATCGTCACCGCGCCGCTCGAAACCCCGCTGCTGCAAACCGCGCGCGCGGCGGGGCATCGCACTATCGACGGGCTGTCGATGCTGATCGGGCAGGCGGCAGTCGCCTTCAAGCATTTCTTCGGCCATCCCGCCCCGCGCGAGCATGACGACGAATTGCGTGAGCTTCTCAGCCGATGACCCGCCCTAAGATCATCGGCCTCACCGGTTCTATCGGGATGGGCAAATCGACCGTTGCGGCGATGTTTGCCGAGGCGGGCATTCCCGTGTTCGATGCCGATGCCGAAGTGCGAGCAATGCAGGGGCCGGGCGGCGAACTCGTCCCGGCGATTGAGGCTGCCTTCCCTGGATCAACCGGGCCGGACGGGGTCGACCGCGACCGACTCGGCCATCAGGTGTTTGCAGACAAAGCCGCGCTGGCCCGGTTGGAGGCCATCGTTCACCCGGCAGTGGCGGCCAAGCGTGCCGCATTCCTAGAAATGCATCACGACAAACCCGCCGTGGTGTTCGACATTCCGTTGTTGTTCGAACGCGGCGGGCACGAAAGCGTCGACACCATCGTGGTCGTCTCCGCGCCCGAAGCGGTGCAGCGCGCCCGCGTGCTCGCCCGTCCGGGCATGACGCCGCAGAAATTTGAACATATTTTCAGTCTGCAACTCCACGATACCCATAAACGCGATCGTGCCGATCACGTGATCGACACCGGCGCCAGCCTCGACGAAACGCGTGCGCAGGTCGCCGCGCTGATTGCTTCACTTTGATTGCAAGCAACGCTTGCAACCCGGGCGGCATGGGAGGATAGTGCCGCAAATGCGTGAAGTTATTTTCGACACCGAAACCACCGGACTCGACCCCAAAACCGGGGATCGCATGGTGGAAATCGGCTGCATCGAAATGATCGGCCGGGTCGAAACAGGCCGCACCTTTCACGCTTTCTTCAATCCAGAACGCGATATGCCGCCCGAGGCTGAACGCGTGCACGGGTTGTCAGCCGCTTTCCTGGCGACCAAGCCGCGCTTTGCCGAGCTGGTTGATGAAATGCTGGCGTTTCTCGGCGATGCGCCGTTGGTGGCGCACAATGCCGGGTTCGATTTCGGGTTCCTCAACAACGAGCTGGAACGGATCGGCCGCGCTCCGATCAGCATGGATCGGATGATCGATACCGTCGCTATCGCGCGCAAACGGCACCCCGGCGCGAAACTGTCGCTTGATGCGCTGTGCACCCGTTACGGCATTGATCGCAGCCACCGGGTCAAACACGGCGCGCTGCTCGATGCCGAACTGCTGGCGCAGGTCTATGTCGAGCTCAATGGCGGACGGCAGATCGGGCTTGGCCTGACCGATGCCGCAAACGTCGATACCGCCGCGACCACCACCGCTAACGCCCCGTGGCATCGCCCTGTCGGCGACCGCCCCCGGCGCGATCCCCGCCCCCATGTTGCCAGCCCGGAGGAGCTGGAACGCCACACCGCATTTATTGCCAGCATCACCAACGCGATCTGGACCCGCTAAGGAAACGCGCGGCCCAGCTAAATTTACGCGATCCTCATCACCGTAGGGAGGACTACAAGATTATGGATATTCGGATTTCTGGCCACCAGATGGATACCGGCGCAGCCTTGCAGGAACATGCAGCTGACCGGCTTGGCACCATCGTCGACAAATATTTCGACCGCGCCCTGTCCTCCCACGTCACCTTTGGCAAAGCCCCTGCTGGCGCGTTTACCTGCGATATCGTCACCCATGTGATGCAGGGCCTGATCCTCAAAGCGCAAGGATCGGCGCAGGATGCGCACATCGCGCTGGATGATGCCGCGGCCAAGATCGACAAGCAGCTGCGCCGCTACAAGCGCCGCCTGACCGACCGCCACGAAGCGACCAGCCATTCGCGCGCCGAGGAAGAAGCCGCTTACACCATCTTCGCGGTTGAGGATGATGAAGAGCGCGAAGTGATCGCCGATGCGCCGCTGGTGATCGCGGAAACCCGCGTCGATATCCCCACCGCCACTGTGGCTGATGCGGTGATGATGATGGACCTGCGCAACACCACAGCGCTGTTTTTCAAAAATGCTGGCACCGAGCGGCATAATATGGTTTACCGCCGTGCCGATGGTTCGATCGGATGGGTCGAACCGAAATAGGGCCGGGACACGCATTTTCCGTAAGGGAAATTGCCGCGACCCCAAGGTTCAGGCGGCGGTAGCAGGAGGGGCTTCCGCCCTGGACCGGTGGTGCTTAGAAAGCAAAACCGGGCCGGATCTTCGCCACGATGCGGCGCTTTCACTCGGGATCTTACACAGCATGGATGTTAATCTGGCTCTCTCTCCGCAGGCGATTGCGTTCGCGCGGATCGATTCCAAGCCCAAGGTTCTGGCCCAGATCGCAGGGCTGCTTGCCAATGCCTATGGGCTGGACGTGGTTGAAGTGCTCGAAAGCCTTGAAGCGCGCGAAGCCTTGGGCAGCACCGGGTTTGGGCGCGGGGTGGCGATCCCTCATTGCCGCAGCAAGGATATCCGCCGCCCTTCGCTGGCGCTGATCCGCTTGGAGGCGCCGATCGATTTCGGCGCCGCCGATGCACTGCCGGTGACTCTGATTTGCGGGCTCGTTTCGCCTGAGAACGCCGGTGCGACCCACCTTCACGCGCTGGCCGCGATTTCGCGCCTGACGCGCGATGAAGCGATGCTGCAAATGCTCGCCGATGCGCCGACGACCGAGGCGGTATATGCGCTGCTGACCCACCAGTTCCAGCGCGACGCCGCCTGAAACGAGCCGATGATCAATGCCCGGCAGTGACGACCCTTCGACCGCAACCGGCGCAGAGCAGCATTACCGGGCGCTGGAGCGGCTTTATGCCTCGGCGCCTATCAACCAGAAATTCGCCTCGTCGCTGCACATCCCGGGCGAAGGCCTGTCGCGGTTGAGCTTTACCGTCACGCCGGAGGATTATCACGCAGCGGGCGCAGCGCACGGCACGATCTATTTCAAGATGCTCGACGATGCGGCGTTTTATGCAGCGAACACATTGGCGACCGACCGTTTTTTGCTGACCACCAGTTTCAATCTGTTTTTCAGCAAGCCCCTGCGCGCCGGAACCGTGATCGCCGAAGGGCGCTGGGTGACAGGCAAGCGCCGGGTGTTTGTTGCCGAAGCGCGGTTGGTTGATGAAGAGGGCGACGAAATCGGGCGCGGCACGGGCACATTCATGCGATCTCGCATGGCCCTATCGAGCCTGCCCGGATACGCCGCCGCCGGGCCTTCGGGGCTGTAATGGTTAATGACCGCCTGCCCGCCCACCTTGAAGCCAGCGCGATTCTACGCCTGGCCGAGTCGCAGGGTGGCTATGCGACCGTGCTCGCCAAGGGGGAGCATGATGCGGGGACGATCCTGCTGGTAACCCTGTGTCGCGGCACGGGCGGCGTGCTTTATGAAAAAATGCCGCAACTGGATGGATCGCGCACATTTATTGCGGCAAAGCGGGAAAATCCTGAAAAACCACAAGAATTTTCCGAATATTTGGCCCGCCGCCGCCAACAAGACCGTGATATCTGGTTAATCGAGGTAGATATCGCGGATCCCGAACGGTTCATCGCGCAATTGGCCGATTGGCGTTGACGTAAACGGCAGGCTGGCTACTGGCCCGCCCACTTCTCCAGCGCAGGCTGATGTCGCGGCATTTCGGCCGGGTGATCAGCACGCAGACGGGGAGCGGCCGGCAGGCGTCACAGAACCTCACCCCCACAATCCGCAACGATTTGGATAAGGTTCCCGCCTGCGCCAGTGCCCGCTCACCGCCCAATTTGTAGATTGCATGAGTCGCAAGACTATTTCGATTGCTGCAATTGCCACGGTGGCAGTTGCAACCACGATGTTCCCGAGCGGCGAGTATGCCGCCGCGCTGGCCGCAAATTTTGATGCGATGGCCAATGATCAGTTCGCGATGGCCCCGGTGGCCGAAACCGCTGAACTGATGCCCGAACAACCCATCACCTTTGTATCAGAAGAAGTGGTGCAGCCGCTCCCCGAGGCGACGGCTGTGCCCTCGCCGGTGGTCACCGAAGCAGGTTCGCTCATCGAGCTGATCGGCATGGTTGATACCGCCGCTCCGATGACCGAAGAGATGCGCTGCCTCGCTGGCGCCGTCTATTTCGAAGCACGCGGCGAACCGCTGGCGGGCCAGCTGGCCGTGGCGCAGGTGATCATCAACCGTTCCGAAGACGGCCGCTTCCCGCGCTCATATTGCGGCGTCGTCGCGCAGCCGGGGCAGTTCTCGTTTATGCGCGGCAAGCAGATGCCCGCGATCCGCACTGGCACCGCCGCATGGTCACGCGCGGTTGCCATCGCTGAAATCGCTCACAAGGGCCTGTGGGAATCCGAAGCGGGCGACGCGGTGTTTTTCCACGCGAAGTACGTCCGCCCGAGCTGGAGCCACCGCAAAACCCGGTTGGCGCAGATCGACACGCATATCTTTTATCGGTGAGGTGCGCGGAGGCTAGTGCCCCCGCAACTCCGCCCAGACCGGCGTGTGATCGCTGGCCTTCTCTCGCCCGCGATATTCCTTGTCGACGCCGACGCTTTCCAACCGGTCAGCGCATTCGGGTGACAGCAGGATGTGGTCGATCCGGAAGCCGTGGTCGCGCTGCCATGCGCCGGCCTGATAGTCCCAGTACGTCCACACGCCCCCGCGCGGGTTGTGGATGCGCAGCGCATCGACCCAGCCATCGGCCAGCATCCGCGCATAGGCGGCGCGCGATTCGGGCTGCATCAACGCGTCGTCCTGCATCGCCTTGACCGACCAGGTGTCGTCATCTTCGGGGATTACATTGAAATCGCCGAGCACCACGGCGGGGATTTCCTCGGCCCAGATCGCCGCCATGCGCGCGCGCAAGGCCTGCATCCACGCCAGCTTGTAAGTGAATTTTGGCCCCGGATGCGGGTTGCCGTTCGGGAGGTACAGGCAAGCGACCCGCACGCCGGAAACGTCTGCTTCGAGATAGCGTGCCTGTTCCTCGTCGCCTTCATTGGGGCCGGGGATGCCGAGCCCGCGCTGCACTTCGGTGAGGGTGTAACCGGCTTGGCGGTCCACGAGGATTGCGACCCCGTTGAAGCTTTTCTGCCCATGCCAGATCGCGGAATAACCTAGCGCCTCGATCTCGGCGGCGGGGAAGCCTTCGTCCTGCGATTTGATTTCCTGCAGACAGGCGACGGCGGGGCGCGTTTCGGCAAGCCATTCGAGGAGGCGCGGCAGGCGCGCCTTGATCCCGTTGATGTTGTAGGTGGCGATTTTCATGCCCGCCCTGATGCCTCAGAAGCGCGCGCGGGTCTAACCTAAATCCCGAAACTCGCACCGCAGCCGCAACCGGCTGCCGCCTGCGGGTTTTCGACCTTGAACGCCGCTCCGCCCAGCGATTCGACGAAATCGACCGTGCTGCCCGCGATCAGATCCAGACTGACCGGATCGACGACCAACTGCACGCCGTCAGTCTCGCTCACGCTGTCGTCACCCTCGGGCGCGTCGGCAAGGTCGAACTTGTATTGAAAGCCCGAACACCCGCCACCTTCGACCGCCAGCCGCAGGATCGCCGGGCGCGATTGCTTGTCGGCGATCAGCGCGATCCGCTTGGCAGCGGAGGGGGTGAGGATGAGGGGCTGTGCAGTCATGCTTACAATGTAGGGCGGGCGCGCGGCTTCCTCAAGCCATCACACCGCCTGAATATAATTGCGCAGTGCCTCAGCCTCGTGCTGCACTTCGTCCATCTTGTGTTTCACCAGATCGCCGATCGATATGAAGGCGATCAGCGCGCCGTTCTCTACCACCGGGAAATGCCGGAACCGGCGGCGGGTCATCAGGCTGAGCGCTTCGTCCACCGTGGTGGCCGGTTCAACCGTAACCGCGGGCGAAGTCATAATCGACTCGACCGGCAGATCGAGGCACCCGGCCCCGTGATCGGCCAGTCGGTAGATCACATCGCGTTCGGATATAATGCCGACCACCTTGCCATCGCGAAGCACTGGCAGCGCGCCGATGCGCCGGGTGGCAAGGATGCTGACGGCTTCGGATACCGGGGTGGAAACGTCGCAGGCGATGATGTTTTCGGCGGTGCGGGCGGCGATGATTCGGGCAATGGTCATGGCTGACTCCCTCTCTCTCGAAAGCGAAAGTGCCATGTTTGCGGGCAAAAGGCGAATCCGGGTGAACCCGCGATTGCCCGAAAATTGCATTGCGCGAACGCTCTCTTGCATGCTTTGCGCGTTGCCAAGCGCCTGCGCCCGCGCCATGTCGCAGGCCATGACCCGCAAATCCCCGCTCGATGACCCGATCAACGCGGCCCACGCTTGGGCGCGTTACCGCCAGATCATGAAGCTGCTGCTGGCAGCCACCACGCTGACGGTGGCGATCGCGATGGGGCTGCTTTTTGCCTATAACGGCATGATTTCCGTGCATTTCTACATCGCGGTGGCGTTGGGGATCAGCCTGACGATGCTGCTCGGCGGGGCGCTGATGGGCCTCGCATTCCTGTCCAATGGGACGGGGCATGACGAATCGGTCGATAACCAACTGCCCGGTCGCGACGAATTCTGGCTGCCCAAGGACGATTAAGCAGGCGGGTTGAGCCTGAATTCCTCCACCGGAACCCCGCCGATCAGGTGCTCATCAATGATCCGGTCGAGCACGGCTGGCGAGCACGAATGATACCAAACCCCATCCGGCCACACGACCGCGACTGGCCCGGCGGCGCAGATTTGCAGGCAATCGGCCTTGCTGCGCTGCACTCCGCCCCCAGCCCCGCGCGGGCTTTCGTCCGTGCGCCGGGGGCCGACGAGCCCGCGTTCCTTGAGCTGCGATTTGAGGTGCGACCAAGCTTCCTCGCCGTCCTTGCGCGAACAGCATTTCTGTTTGTCGGACACCGCGCACAGCATGATGTGGCGCGTGATCGCAGTGCCCTTGGCCGGGTCGCCGTAATGCTTGGCGAGCGAGACTTGTGCCGACAGCAGTTCCTGCCGGCTCACTTATCCGCCTCCGCTGCCGGTTTCAGCCAGCGATCCAGCCACGCGAACACGGTGTTGTGCCATTGCAGCGAGTTCTTGGCGCCCAGCACCCAGTGATTCTCGTCCGGGAAGACCAGCAATTGCGCCGGAATGCCGCGTTCCTGCAAGGCGGTGAAGCTTTGCAGGCCTTGGGTGTAGGGGACACGGAAATCCTGTTCGCCGGTCACCACCAGCATTGGGGTTTTCCATTTGCCCACATGGTTCGCCGGGTTCCAACGCTCGTATATATCACGCGCTTGTTCATACGATCCGCCGAAATCCCAGCGCGGAAACCACAGTTCCTCGGTCGCATAGTAGAAACTGCGGGTGTCGAAGATGCCATCGTGCTGCACAATGCAATCGAACCGGTCGGGCCATTGTCCGGCGATCCAGTTGACCATGAACCCGCCGTAACTCGCCCCCATCGCGCAGGCGCGCTCCCCATCAATCTGGCTGTCGAGCGTGAGCGCGGCGTTCAGACCTTTTTGCAGGTCTTCGAGCGGTTTGCCGCCCCAATCGTTCTGGATCGCATCGGTGAAGGCCTGCCCATATCCGGTGCTGCCGTGGAAATCGACTGAGATCACCGCATAACCTTGGCTGGCGACCACGCGCGGGTTCCAGCGGTTTGACCAGCTGTCGTTGTAACTGCCCTGCGGCCCGCCGTGGATATAGAGGATCGCCGGGATCGGCCCTTGCTGATCGGCGAGGCGGGTGATTTGCCCCCATACGGTATCGCCATTGGCGCCCGCAAAGCTGAAACGGCGCGTGACGATGCTGGCGAGGCCGCCCATCCGGGTGGTGGCGATATCGGTCAGCGGGCGGGCTTGCCCCATGCCATCAGACATGAACAGTTCCGCCGGGTTGCCGAGCGAATCGCGGGTGAACAGTGCCCGCCCGCCGGGAAGGGGAGTGAGGTTGGCGATATGCGCCTCGTTCCCCGCCATCAGGTTGAGTTCGGTCACCGCGCCGGTTTTCGGGTCGATGCGGAAGGCCGGGGTATCGAGCACCTTTTGCGCGGTGGCGAGCAGGCTCTTGCCGTCCGCGCTCCATGCAATGCTGCCAAAGCTGAGGTCGGTGTCCTTGGTGAGATTGCGCTGTTTGCCGGTCTTGAGATCGAGCAGCTGCACGGCCAGCTTGTCCGCCTCGTATGTCGGGCGCGCCATTGCCAGCCACGCAAGGTAGCGGCCATCGGGCGACACAATCGGCGTTGTGTCGGTCGCGGCGTTGCTCGCCGTCAGCAGGGACGGAGCCGCGCCGGAGAGATCGGAGACATAGATATCGAGGTTCGTCGATCCCGGCTCGGCCCCATCGGCCTTTCTGGCGGTGAAGTAGAGCCGCGCGCCGTCGGGTGAAAAGGCCAGCTCCTCACCCCCGCCAAATGGCATGGTCGGGGTGTCGGCGACCAGTGCAGTGGCGAGATCGCGCCCGGCGACAGGCACACCGTCCTGCGGCCCTTCCCACGCCTGCTGCGTGTCCCAGCCTGCCAGCGGATAGACCACAATGCGGTTGTGGCTGCCCGGCGTCTCCCACTGATCCCAGTGGCGGACAAATCCGTCTGCGCCGTCATACAGCCGCCCGGTGCCGGGGCCGGGCAAGTGCCGGGGCGCGACATCGGCGCAGCCTGTATCCGCGCACCCTGCAGGCATTTCGCCCCACAGTGCGATCCGCTTACCCGTGGGCGCGAGTTTGAACCCGGCGACACCGACATCGGCAAAGCCTGCGACCACTTGCTTGCGTTCGACACTGCCATCCGTGCCCAGCGCCATGCGCCACACCCGGCTGATTTCATCGGCGCCATCCCACGGCGGCGCATCGCTCAGAACATAAAGCAGCCCGTCCGGCCCGAAGGTCGGCGAGGATGCCGCCATCCCGAAATCGAGCGCCACCGGGGCCGCATCGGGCTTGGTCAGGTCGAGCAGGTAGTAGGCGGTGATGCGCGCCAAACTGTCGGGATTGGTCGTGGTCACGCCGTAAATCGCCAGCGTACCCGCTGCGTTGACCGCAGGCGCGCCGAGGCGGGGCAGGGTGACTAGGTCGCGCGCGCTCATCGGCGCAGCAGCCACGCCGGAGACTTCGGGGCCGGAGACTGCGGGCGGCGCTCCAGACGCGTCTTGCGCAGTCAGTGGAGCGGCGAGGAAAGCGGCAGCGGCGAGCGTGCCGAAGGTTGTGATATTTCGCATGGCAGCGGGATTAGCCCGCCTTGAAGCCCTGCGCCAGTGCGTCCGGCGTGCCTTAAGGCCGCTTGCCGACGATTCGGGCGATTTCGGCCTGCACCAGCTTTTCGACCATGCCCGGCAGGTTCGCTTCCAGCCATTCGGCCAGCATCGGGCGCAGCAGCTCGCGGGTCAGCCCTTCGAGCGACGTTTCACCCGAGCGCACGATCTGCGGGCGCGCGCCGGGCTCGGCCAGCATCGCCAGCGCGGCGAGGTTTTCCTGCATTGCATCGCGCACAGTGTCGCCCACCAGCGGCGAACCATCGGCGTAATCCAGCGCGAACACCTCGGGTTCGGGCGCGCATTCCATTTCCGCCAGATCGAGCACTTCGTCTTCATCACGCACAACATGCGCGCGTGCCGGTGCCGATGCCGGTTCCGGCGCGTTGCGATCGGCTTCATCCGAGGCGTCTTCGCGGCGGCGGCGCGCTTCCATGGCGCCGGCTCGGTTATCGCGCGCGATCACTTTTTTGATCGATTCGAGGATTTCCTCAACCGATGCTTCGTTATCCTGCGCCATGACATGCCCCATGTTCAAACACCCCAACTGTCCCGAATCGGGAGAGATGTCACTCCCCGGGCAGCAATTGCGGGCCGATTGTTGCGTCAGGGGCGGGAATGTCAACGGTTCTGGTTGATTTCGGGGCAGGTTCGGGGTCGCGGTCCCAGTCCCAGAACTTGCTGCTGACCCGGTCGGCGTTGACCTGCGGGTCATACAAGACGCCGCCTGTATCAAGGTTCAGGTCGCGCGCTTCGGCCCGGCCCATGAGCGCGAGCAGGTTGAACCCGGCGACATAGGCGTTGCGCCGTGCGGTCACCAATTGCGCGCGGGCGTTGACCAATTCCTGTTCGGCGTTGAGCACATCAAGGATGGTGCGGTTGCCGATCGAGTTTTCGGCGCGCACCCCTTCAAGGCTGAGCTCGGCCGCTTCGACCCCGGTCTGCGCGCTTTTGATAACGCCATTGGCTGCCTGCCAGTTGGAGTAGGTCGCACGGGTTTCGGCAATCACCTGGCGTTCTGCTGCAATCACATCTTCGAG
The DNA here is from genome assembly GCA_001464915.1 of Sphingomonadales bacterium Ga0077531. Lineage (GTDB taxonomy): Bacteria > Pseudomonadota > Alphaproteobacteria > Sphingomonadales > Sphingomonadaceae > Erythrobacter. Next base: position 229,608 of record LNED01000043.1, on the reverse strand, counting down.
CGCAGCGGATTCGCGCGCACCCGCCTGCCGCTGGCGCGCGGCGGGCAGGCCGCCTTGGAACAGCGGGATGGTCACCCGCACGCCCGCGTTGGCGGTGGTTTCGCTCTGGGCGAAATCCGAGGAAATCGGGCCACCCAGTGTGCCGAAGAAATCGCTGTAATCACCGCTGACGAACAGGCCTACGGTTGGCAGTCGGCCTGAGCCTGCGACCTTGGTATCAAACCCGGCTGCTTCGGCGCGAAACTTCGCAGCGATCAGGTTGGGGTTGTTTTCGAGCGCGCTGACGATGGCCTCACCCACCCCATCGGGCAGGCCGGGCAGCGGCGGCGGAGCCTCAAGCTCGCCCGGTGCGCGGCCGACCAGCCGGATATAGGATTCACGCGCGGCGATGAGGTTGGCCTGTGCAAGTTGCAAGTCGCCTTCGGCCACTGCAAGGCGCGAACGTGATTGCGCCACATCGGTGATGGTCAGATCGCCGATCTGGAACCGGTCACTGGTTGCTTCAAGATTGGTGCGCAGCACGGCGACATTGTTTGCGGTCAGTGCGGCCAGCGCTTCGGTCCGCAGCACGTCCATGTAAGCGGCGACGACTTGGCTGAACAACGCGCTTTCGGTGTTGCGCAGGTCGGCTTGGCCGGCCTCGACTCGTTCCTTGGCCGCTGCAATCCCGTTGCGGATCGCCCCGCCAGAATAGACCGGCACCAGCAGCTGGGCATTGATGCCAAGGTTGCGTTCGGGGGCGGTGAAGGAGTTCGCCGACTGGCGCAGAAACTCTACGTGCGTTGCGGTGACATTGGCCGACGGCAGCCCTTGCGCGCGCTGAATGATCACGCCTTCATCGGTCGCCCGTTGGTTGGCGCGCGCGCCTTCCAAGGTGGGGTTGGTGTTATACGCACCCACCAGCGCCTCGCGCAGGGTATCGGCCTGCGCGGGTGCAGCCAATGCGGCCAGCGCCAGCAAGCTTGCCGACGCGGCTAACCGCACTGATGCGGAAACGCGCGTCACGCGAAAGTCCAACGCTTCGGCGCGGCAAAGGCGGGCAACACCGGGATGCCGAGATCTTCGACCGGCTGGAGATTGAGATGGCCCGCCACCTTGCGGCCCGAAGCGAGGCGGGTGACCTGCCGCAGCACCAGCCCGGTGGCGATCCGGCCATTGTCGCCGAGCTGTGCGATCAGCGCATCGGGCAATTGCTCAATCGCACCATCGATCACGATCAGCGAAAAGGTGCCTGCTCCCGCGCCTTTCGCAGCATCAGCGGCGCTCACGGTGGTCAGTTCCGCCACCAGCGGGCGCAGCAGTTCGGCAAGGTATCCGGTGCCGCCTTCCACCACCAGCACCCGGTCATCCGGCGCAGGCGCGGCTTCGATCAGCAGCTTGCCATAAAACAGCGGTGCGGCCAGCGCGCCGCCGGTTTCATTGGCGCCCAGCATCACAGCGCGATCAATATAGGCGACCGAGGCCTTGTCAGCGGGGAGGAAGTCCTCACGCGGGACAGCCAGCATCCGCGCCAGCACATATTCCTCGTTGACGCCGCTGGTGCGCAGCTGGCTGTCAATCATCGCGCGGCGGGCGATCTTCGTATCGGCCCCAGTGTTGTGCATCATCGTGGTCATCGGGTTATTTCTACTCCGGGAAGCTGTATTAGACACACAATACAGTCCGTCAAGTCTGGCAAGGGTCGATCTGCGGCCGATCAAGCTTTGACGCGCCTTAGACTTGCCGCGTTGCGGTTCCAAGGGCTTTGACCTCACCTGCCGACAGTGCTTAGGGAAGCGCGCGAACCTTCGGGATTGAATTCGACTTACGCAGGGATGGCTTCGATGAGTGACATGACGAACGGCGGGAATGACGTGCGGATCGAAACCGATTCGCTGGGCGAAGTGGCGGTGCCCGCGCACGTCCACTGGGGCGCGCAGACACAGCGCAGCATCGTCAACTTCCCGATTGGTGGCGAACGGATGCCGCCCGCTCTGGTGCGTGCGCTCGGCCTGCAAAAGCTGGCGGCGGCCAAGGCCAACATGGCGCTGGGCGTGCTCGATGCGCGACTGGGCGAAGCGATTGTCGCCGCCGCGCGCGAAGTGATCGACGGGACGCTCGCCGACCAATTCCCGCTGGTTGTGTGGCAGACCGGTTCGGGCACGCAGTCAAACATGAACGCCAATGAAGTGATCGCAAGCCGCGCGAACGAAATGCTCACCGGCACAAAGGGCGGCAAAACCCCGGTCCACCCCAACGACCATTGCAACATGGGCCAATCGTCGAACGACACTTTCCCCACCGCGATGCACATCGCTGCGGCGAGCGAGGCGATCGATCAGCTGATTCCGGCCCTGAAAAAGCTGCACGGCGCGCTGGACGCCAAGGCGAAGGAATTTGCCGACATCGTCAAGATCGGCCGCACCCATTTGCAGGATGCGACCCCGATGACGCTGGGGCAGGAATTCTCCGGCTATGCCAAGCAGATCGAATACGGAATCGCCCGGGTCGAAGCGACGCTGCCGCGTGTGCTCGAACTGGCGCAGGGCGGCACGGCGGTCGGCACCGGGATCAACGCCAAGGTTGGATTCGCGGAAGAGTTTGCGCGCCAAGTCGCCGCCGAAACCGGCCACGCTTTTGTGACTGCGCCCAACAAGTTCGAAGCATTGGCCGCGCATGATGCGATGGTGGAGATTTCGGGCGCCTTGAACGTGCTCGCGGTCAGCCTGATGAAGATCGCCAACGACATCCGCTTGCTCGGCTCCGGTCCCCGCAGCGGTCTGGGAGAACTCAGCCTGCCTGCCAATGAACCGGGATCGTCGATCATGCCGGGCAAGGTCAACCCGACCCAATGCGAAGCGATGACGATGGTCTGCGCGCAGGTGATCGGCAACCACATGACGGTGACTGTCGCGGGCACGCATGGCCACCTTGAACTCAACGTGTTCAAGCCGGTAATGATCTACAACGTGCTGCAATCGATCAAGCTGATCGGCGATGCGAGCCACGCCTTCACCGATAATTGCGTGGTTGGGATTGAGGCGAATATGGACCGCATCACCCAGCTGCTCAATGAAAGCCTGATGCTGGTGACTGCATTGAACCCCCACATCGGCTATGACAACGCGGCCAAGATCGCCAAGAAAGCCCACGCCGAAGGCACGACGTTGAAGGCCGCGGCGCTCGAACTCGGCCTACTGACCGAGGAACAGTTCGCGCTGTGGGTAGTGCCCGCCGATATGATCAGGCCGCGGGATTAGTCGGTGGGCCGCTCGTCGAGAATGAACGGCTGTTCATCATTCGACCAAGGCCTGACCCTGCCCGACGATGTGCGCCCTTGCTAGTGGCGTTCGCCGGGCGGGGCCGTTATCGCTCTGGGCCATAATGATGATGACCCGTTCCAGCGAAGCGGCCCCGGCTGCACCCAATGCCACCGTGCCATTTCGCACCGTGCTGTTTTCGATGGTGGTGTTGTGGGCGACCTATTTCGTCCTCACCACCTTCCGCAGCCTGGTGATGGATTTCGACCTGCAATTCGAACTCGGCTGGCGGCGGCTGTTGGTCTCGGTGATTGGCGTAGGGCTCACCATCGTGCTGTGGTTGTTGCTGCGCCTGTTCGATAGCAAGCCGCTGTGGATCAAGATTTCGGCCGCGATTGCGTTGGCGATGCCGGTTGCGCTGGCAATCGGGCAGGTCAATTACTTCATCTTCAAGGACATGGAGGCAGCGCAGGAAAAGGCTTACGCCCAGAAATACAACATCAACCTGCGGCGCGATGAAAGCGGCAATCTGTTGGTTGATGTGCCGGTCAGGCGCGTCGGCCCGGCAGCGCAAGGTGCCGCTGGAGAAACTGCCCGCGAGGATGGGGCCAAGGATGGTGAGGTGGTCGGTTCCGAAGCGGTGATCATCGCGCCTGCTGAAACCTATGCCGATTTCTGGCGCAAGCTGCTCGACATTGCCTTGGGCCGCTATTTCCTGCTGCTGGCTTGGGCCGCGACCTATTTCGCCTTGCTGGCGGGGGTGCAGGCAAGCGGCGCGCAGTGGCGTGAAGAACAGTTTCGCACTGCCGCCAAGGCGGCCGAACTGCGATCCTTGCGCTATCAGGTCAACCCGCATTTCCTGTTCAACACCCTGAATTCATTGTCGGCACTGGTGATGACGGGCAAGGCTGACCGGGCCGAGATGATGATCCAGACGATCAGCCGCTTTTACCGTCACAGCCTCGCCAATGAACCCACCGCCGACGTTGCGCTCAAAGACGAATTTGACCTGCAAAAGCTCTATCTCGATATTGAAGCGGTGCGGTTTCCGACTCGGTTGGTATGCGTGTTCGACCTGCCTGCCGATCTGGAGGAAGCACGCGTGCCGGGGATGATCCTGCAACCGCTGGTCGAAAACTCGGTCAAATACGCGGTCTCGCCGGTCTCGCGCCGGGTGACGATCACAATGGCCGCGCGCGAGGAGTTTGATCGGTTGGTGATTACCATCAGCGACGATGGCCCCGGCGTGCCGCAGGGCGCGCACCACGGGTTTGGCATTGGCCTAGCCAACGTGCGTGACCGACTAGAAGCCCGGTTCGGCCCCGACATTGGCTTTACCTCGGCCCCGGTGCCGGGCGGCTATCGCACCGAAATCCGCATTCCTTTGTCGAAACCCCTAAACTCTCAGGCGCACCGCCATGGCTGATTCCGAAACCCAGGAAGCTCCCCTGCGCACCCTGATCGTCGATGATGAACCGCTCGCGGTGGAGCGGGTGCAGGTGATCTGCGCCGAAATCCCGGCCGTGCGGGTGGTTGGCACCGCCAGCGATGGCGCCGCCGCGCTGCGGTTGGCGGAAAAGCTCAACCCCGATCTGGTGCTGCTCGACATGACCATGCCCGAATTGGACGGGCTGGGCGTGGCGCGCAGCTTTGCCACCCAAGATCAGCCGCCGGTGGTGATTTTCGTGACCGCGCACGATCATTTCGCGGTCGAAGCGTTTGATCTGGACGCGGTCGACTATGTCCTCAAGCCCGTCTCCGCCGACCGGCTCGAACGCGCGATTGAACGCGCGGTGGCACGGCGCGGGCAGCGACGGCAACGCGCCAGTCGCTATCTTGACGAGCTGTGGGTGCCGCACCGTTCAGAACTGCTGCGCATCGCGGTCAGCGAAGTGCACCAGATTGATGCCGAGCGTGATTATGTCCGCCTGCACGTTGGCGCGACTGATGCCGCACGATCCTATCTGCTGTTGCAAACCATCGCGGGGCTGGAAGAACGGCTTGATCCCGATCAGTTCATCCGCATCCATCGTTCCACCATTCTGCGCCGCGACAATATTCGCGGGCTGCGGCACGATGGGTTGGGCGTATGGTCGGCCGAGCTGGTCAATGGTGAGGCGCTGCGGATCGGGCGCACCTATCTCGCCCGCGTCAAAGGCATGGCCGGGCGTTAGCGCGCGGGCCCTAAACCGCGCGCTCAAAAAAAACGGCCCGAACCCCAGGGACTGTGAGAGTTCGGGCCGTATCGGCTGCACCGCGCGCGTTTGCGGTGCAGGTTGGCAGCTGCGGTTCAGACGCCGCGCTGCTTACCTTTGGACAGGGCGGCAACTTGCTGGCGCACATCAGCGCGCGCCTTGGCAAGGCAGGCCTTCGCGTCGAGGTTCAGGATGCGTGATCCGCCATTGTGGCTTTGGGTGCGGCACACGGTGCGCACGGCCTTTTCCAGCCTGCGGTCGAGTTGCTTCTGGCCTTCGACCGAGCCCAGATTGATGTCGTCATACTTGACCTGAATGGTCATCTTCTCGGTCTGAGCGGCATAAGCAGGGCTGAATGCGGTGCCAGCAAGGGCAAGCGCAGCAATGATTTTTGCAAGGGATTTCATCGGTTCCTCCTCCATCAGCAGGGCGGCTGGGATCGGGCGGGGGCTCGATCCGGGGGGTGCCAGACACGCTGCGATGCTCTTGATACGCCCGGCGCATCACGTTCGCATTCAGCCTTCGATGAACCCGTGTCGCCGGGTCGACCGGTGTGGGGGGCGGGTGACCAATGACGCGAAAGAGCGGACAAATGGCGGTTTCCAATCGACCGGCGCATCGCCATATTGGCGGGCATGGGATTAGCCACAATTGTGATCTTTGTGCTGGGCGTCGGAAATTTCGCGCTCAACCGGGCGGTGTTCAGCAGCGGACACCCGCTGTTTGCGCGGCTGCCTCGGTCAAGCCAAACGCTTGGTCAGCGCGCCGCGTTGGTGACTGAATTCGCCGTCTTGTTCTTCGCGCTGCTGCTGTCGGTTGAAGGGTGGCCGGGGTTTGTCTGGGCCTATTGCGGATATAGCGCGGTCAACGCGCTCGCGGGGTGGCTGATCCTGTCGGGCCGGGTATAGGGCGGAGATGACCACTCGCTTGTTCCATATCAGCGACGTCCATTTCGGGGTCGAGGATCCATCCGCGCTTGACGATTTGGCGCGCGCCGTTGCCGCCGAACGCCCCGATGCGGTGGTGTGCACCGGCGACCTGACCCAGCGTGCCAAGCATTCCGAATATGCCGCCGCGCGGGAATGGTTCGCCGCGCTCGGCGTGCCGGTGGTGCTCGAACCGGGCAATCACGACATGCCCTATTACAATCCGTGGGAACGGTTCACCGATCCGTTCCGCCGGTATAACCGTTTGAACGCGGCGGTGGGAACGGCGTTTTCCTCGCCCGATGTGGTGTTGGTGTCGTTGCGGACGACGGTGCGCGCGCAGCGCCGGTTTCCATGGTCAGATGGGGTGGTGACCGACGCCGCACTGGATGCGACTTTGGCCGATCTCGCTGCGCTCAAAGGCGATCCACGCACTATTATCGTCATCGGGCACCATCCGCTGCTGGGGCCGGAGAATGCTGACACCAACCCCACGATTGGCGGCGATAGGGCCTTTGCGCAGATTGCGGCGGCGGGCGCCCACGCGATCATTTCGGGTCATGTCCATGTGCCATTCGATCAGCAACGCGCGGTCACGGGCGGGCCGCCCATGCGGATGATCGGTACCGGCACGCTCTCCACCCGGCTACGTCACGGCGCGCCTGCATCCTGGCGCGAGATTACGTGCGCGCCCGGCGGGGTGATCGAAACCCGGTTGCGCCTGCCTGCGAGCGAGCCAGCATCGCAATCGTCCTGATCGGCGCTTTAACCTTTTCCCTAGGGTTACTGTTAAGACTTCCTTGATCATATGGCACCGCTGGCTTGCCGGGGGGCGATGCTGTGTTGTCCGCCGATTTGCTGATGCCAATGCAAAACCCTTTGCCGATCAACTGCGAAAGGTGCGTGCGATGGATATTATCAAGGCGCTGACGCTGGGCGCGATCCTGACAGCGACGATTGCTTTGGTGGTCGGCTCGCAAGGGATCAGCGCGGGCCCGCTGGCGATTCATCAAATGGCGATTGGTGATGCCAAACTTTACTGGTCGTGGCCGGTGTTCTTTGGGGGTAGCGGGTTGGCTTTTGGAATCATGCTGCTGCAACGCTGAAACCTGGCAGCGTTGCGCAACAAAAAGGGCGGCTCCCATGTGGGGCCGCCCTTCGTGTATCGGGTTGTAGTGTTTTTTAGCGCTTCGAGAACTGGAAGCTACGACGGGCCTTGGCCTTACCGTACTTCTTGCGTTCAACCACGCGGCTGTCGCGGGTGAGGAAGCCCTCTGCCTTGACGGCCGAGCGCAGTTCCGGCTCGTACTTGGTCAGTGCCTGCGCGATGCCGTGCTTCACGGCGCCCGCCTGACCCGACAATCCGCCGCCGCGCACGGTGCAGATCACGTCATACTGGCCGTTGCGGTCGGTGATGGTGAAGGGCTGGTTGATCACCAGACGCAAGGTCGGGCGCGCGAAGTAGGTTTCCTGATCGCGGCCATTGATGGTGATCTTGCCGGTGCCGGGCTTGACCCACACGCGGGCAACCGCATCCTTGCGGCGGCCGGTGGCGTAGGAACGGCCCTGCGCATCGATTTCACGATCACGCAGCGGCATGGCCACGCGGGCGATTTCGGCAGCGTCACCCTGCGGGACGCCAGCAGCGATGTCCTTCAGATCGGCGAGATCCGAGACGGTCGTGGTTTCATCAGTCATTATGCAACGACCTTGTTCTTGCGGTTCATGGAAGCAACGTCGAGCACAGTTGGCTGCTGTCCGTCATGCGGATGCTCAGTGCCGACATAGAGGTGCAGCGCGCGCATCTGATCACGGCCAAGCGGGCCGCGCGGAATCATGCGTTCCACAGCCTTTTCAAGCACACGTTCGGGGAAACGACCGCCGAGCACCTTGGCCGGGGTGGTTTCCTTGATCCCACCGGGGTGGCCGGTGTGCTTGTAATAGATCTTGTTGCCCATCTTGTTGCCGGTGAACCGCACCTTTTCGACGTTGATGACGATCACGTGATCGCCGCAATCAACGTGCGGGGTGTAGATCGGCTTGGTCTTGCCGCGCAGGATGTTGGCGATAATCGCGGCGAGACGGCCGACGACAAGGCCATCTGCGTCGATGATGTGCCAGTTCTTTACGACCTCTGCCGGTTTCACCGACCGGGTCTGCTTGCTGAGTGCCTTCATGGCATGTGTCCTTAATGCGAAACTGTTTCTCAGGCGGAGGCCTTAAGAATCGCCTGCCAGATCGGCTGATCGGGTGGGCAAGAGCGGCGCAAATGTCGCCCGACCCCCCAAAAGTCAAGCAAAACCGGGCCAAATCGATACGGTAAAATGATACCGCATGATTTCCACAACTGATTTCTGGCTAAAGCGGGCTGAGCGTCCAGACTTCGCTGGCGCTGCGGGTAAAGCCGGAAACCACCGTCATTACCCGCCGCTCGGTGCGCTTCAACCACGGTGCATCGGCTTGCGGCTCGGCGTAATAGCGCAACGTAAATTGCCCGGTCAGCCCATCGGGCAGTGCAACCGTCTCGCTGCGATCCTCGGGGACGCCGGTGGGAAACAGCAGATCGGGCGGCAAGGTATCGAGCAGGCTTGCCCCGGCCTGATGCACTTGCGCCAGATACACACGGTAACGTTCGCGTTCGTCTGCCGGGACCGGCTGGTGCGCTATCATCGCTTCGGCCGCGCGCAGGGCATCGGCCACCGCATCGCTCTCGCCCGGCTGCGCGCCTGGGGACAGGATCATCCCGGCCTCGTCCAGCATCAGCGGGAACATGGCGCTGGTATCGCGCTGCTGTTCTATCTGCGCCAGCGCGGAGAGATGCGGCGGCGCCATGACCTCAGCGTCGGTCTGTGCGCCGGTCACCATGATTCCGCGCCCCTGCCGCGAGCACCGCACGTCCCAGCTGCGGCGCACCATGATCACGGCGTCATCGCCGATCCCGCGCTCAAGCCGGCGTTCAAGCCGCAAGGGGCTGTCGGGAAAGCGTAAAGGCAGGCGCGAGAGTCGATTCGGCGCGGCGTGGAGGGGTGCAAGCGGGCCACAAAACCCGCCGATTGCTCCGGCACCGATCAGCGCGGCCAAAAAGGCTCGCCGGGTGCTTGCCATCATTGCTACCCCCTCCCGTCCGCGGCTGTTTGGTCGGCCCCAGGTAAAGCGGATCAATCCGCTCCGGAGCCTGACTGAATCGGCACCGCGCAGCTCGCCGTAAGCCACGCCATTGTCGCCGGGAGCGCTGCGTCGCAGTGCCAACCGACAATAGCAGGCGTATCATAGGGATGCAGCAGGCCCAAACGCGCAATTGCAGCGGGCAGACATTCGGTGGTGGTCTTGCACAATACGCCAGTCTCGGCGCCCGATGCGCGCGCGCCGTTCCAGACGAACAGCGATTCGATGCCCCCGAGAATATTGGCGCAGGCGATCAAACGTTCATCGAGCAGTGTGCCGGCCACGTTTCGCGCAGAGTCGGCATCGGGAAAGGGGCACCAGATCAGCGCCGCTGACCCCGCAGCTTCCATCAGCCAGCGCCCTTGCTCTGCCGGGCTATCCCGTCGCTGTGCCCAAGGCTATGCATCGCCCAAACCGTCGCCGCGACCGTCAAGGCGCCGACCAATTGGTGTGCGGCTGCGATCCAGAGTGAGACCTCACTCATCACCGTGGCTATACCAAGCAGCACCATCACGCCGAACGCCGAGTGCACCGCTATGCTGGCAAACCGATCGGTCTTGCGCACGGCCCTGGCCAACCACACCAGCGCAGCGACCGCGACCCATGCCCACCAACGGTGGAGGAATTGCAGCAGGAACGGATCGTGCGTCACTGTCCAGATGATCCCGCGCGACCAGTCCACTTGCGGGATCAGCCGCCCGTTCATCATTGGCCAATCATAGGCGGCGTGCCCCGCATTCAACCCTGCCACCCACGCGCCGAGCAGCAATTGAATGAACAGCACCCCCGCCACCAGCGCGGCACCTATTGTCAACGGCGCAGGCTTGGCCGCCGGGTCACGTGCCAAGGTGCGCATATCGCGCGCCGTCCACACCAGCCCAGCCAGCAGGGCCAGCGCGGTCAGCAGGTGGAGCGAGAGACGGAAATGGCTGACATCGGTCATGTCGCCCACCAACCCCGATTGCACCATCAGCCAGCCGAACAATCCTTGCAGCCCGCCCAGTGCCAGTAGGCCCAGCATCCGGCCCTTGTACCCTTGCGGGATTGCACCTTTGATCCAGAACCACGCCAGCGGCAGGGCGTAGACCAGCCCGACCGTCCGCGCGAGCAGCCGGTGGAACCACTCCCAGAAGAAGATGAATTTGAAGTCGGCCAGCGTCATTCCGCCCAGCGCCGCCTCCAGCCGGTATTCGGGGGTTGCCCGATACTTGGCGAATTCGGTTTGCCACGCGGTGTCTGTCAGTGGGGGCAGGATGCCCGACACCACATTCCATTCGGTGATCGACAAACCGCTTTCGGTGAGCCGGGTGATCCCGCCGACCATTACGATCATCACCACCATCGCTGCGACAATCTCCAGCCAGCGCGCCAACGCCAACGGACGCGCGTTGTCATGCGGGGCGACGTGGAACAGGTTCGATACCGAGGCGGAGGTGGCCATAATGGGCGCTAAATGTGCCTATGCGGCGGCGAGTGCAAGCCTGTTTGCCGCAAGGCGCGGTGCGATCCTCGCAAGCGGCTCACATGCAGGAGGCGCAAAACGAATAGGTTTCCAATCACGCATCACCGCTTGCGAAATGTAACAACATTACATATGTGGGGGATGACCATGCTGCACAACTCCCTTCCTTCACCGAGTCGCACCTCCTTACGGCGCCGTCTTGATCACCTCGGGATCGGGCTGGCGGGGCTGTGCGCGCTGCATTGTCTGGTGACGCTGGTGGTGATTTCGGCGCTGGGGTTTGGCGCGCTGGGCGGACATTTTTTGCTGGATGAGAATATCCACCGCATCGGGCTGGCTTTGGCGCTGGTCGTTGGCGGGTTGGCCATTGGCTGGGGGATGCTGCGGCACCGGCGGATGGTGCCTTTTGCCGTGGCGATGGCGGGGCTAGCGCTGATGGCGGCGGCGCTGGTTGTGCCGCACGGGGCCAACGAATTCGCGCTGACGCTGTTCGGGGTGGCTCTGGTATCGGCGGCGCACCTCATCAATCTGCGCGCGGCGCATTAAACGCGCTCTCAAAACACAAGGTTGCAACCTCGGCGCAAGTGCCTATGTCTCGCGTCATGAGCGACCCCAAGACCATCACGCTGAACGGCGACACCCGCCGCACCCAAGCTGCCACCATTGCCGATCTGGTGCGCGAACTTGACCTTGTGCCTGAAAAAGTTGCGGTTGAACGCAATGGCGCAATCGTCCCGCGCTCGACCTTGGAAGAGGCTGCGTTGGGGGATGGCGATACGTTGGAGATCGTGCATTTCGTCGGCGGGGGCGATCATGCAGGCGACACGTGGAGCGTGGCGGGCCGCACCTTTACCTCGCGGCTGATCGTCGGCACGGGGAAATACAAAAGCTTTGAACAGAACGCCGCCGCCGTCGCCGCTTCGGGGGCGGAGATTGTCACCGTCGCGGTACGGCGCGTCAATGTCAGCGATCCCAAGGCGCCGATGCTGACCGACTTCATCGACCCCAAGAAAATCACCTACCTGCCCAACACCGCCGGGTGCTTTACCGGCGAAGATGCCGTGCGCACGCTGCGGTTGGCGCGCGAAGCTGGGGGCTGGGATCTGGTCAAGCTGGAAGTGCTGGGCGAATCGCGCACGCTTTACCCCGACATGCGCGAGACTTTGAAAGCGACCGAGGTTCTGGCGAGCGAAGGCTTCCTGCCGATGGTCTACTGCGCCGATGATCCGATTGCGGCCAAGCAGTTGGAAGATGCAGGCGCGGTCGCGATCATGCCGCTGGGCGCGCCGATTGGTTCAGGGCTGGGCATTCAGAACCGGGTGATGATCCGGTTGATCGTGGAAGGCGCCAAAGTGCCGGTGCTGGTCGATGCGGGCGTGGGCACAGCGTCGGACGCGGCGGTGGGGATGGAGCTTGGCTGCGACGGTATCCTGATGAACACGGCCATCGCCGAAGCCAAAGACCCGATCCGCATGGCCCGCGCGATGAAACTCGCGGTCGAAGCGGGCCGCGAAGCCTATCTGGCCGGGCGCATGGCGCGGCGGATGTATGCCGATCCTAGCTCACCGTTGGCGGGGCTAATCTAGGAAAACCAAAGCGGTTGGCGCTGGTTCGGCTGCGCAGCAGCCGCAAGCGCGACCGCGCGCCCGCAGCGACGCGACCTTCAGGTCGCATGAGCGAGGATTTCGCAGCCCGAATGGGCTGCGGAACACAAAGACTCTCACCTAACCCTTAATTAACCATGCCATGCGACAGTTCTCCTTGTCTGAAGGAGACACGCGCCATGATGATGCCGATTGCCGAGATGCGCGAATTCGCGGGCCTTGCCCCGTGCGAGCAGCGTTACATCAAGCGCAGCCTCGATATCGGCCTTGCGCGCACCGATGCTTTTCGCCGCTGGGGCCGGAGCGAGGCGGAGAACGTGGCGATCCGCCGGCAATATGTCGCCTATCAGGATCTGAAGTCCCTGCGCGCGCTGATCCCGCAGGAAGGCACGCCGAACGAAGTCGAACGCTTCCTTGGCAAACTGGTGCGGATTGCCGCGTTTGATCTGGAGCAGGAGCGGATCGAGTGTTTCTCGGCCTTCCGGTTCCTGTACGAACGGCTGCTTGGCGCAAAGGCGCGGCCCTACCTACCCGCCGCATTTTGCGCCGCTGCCGCATTGCCCAATATCCGGCCCGAGCGCCGCAAGCTGCTGCTGCAATCCCTCTCCGAAGCCGCAGCAACCGCCCCCGGCTGGTCGCCGCGTGAGCCAATGTTCCTGCCCGAATATGTGGACGACTTCGAAGCGGCATAACCGGAGTATCGCGCAGAAAAGTGGGAACCGGTTTTCTGCAAATAGCGATGCGACCACAAACGGTTTAAGGAGCGCGTTTATGAACACGCCCTCCCCCTATCATCCGCCGGTCAAACGCTCGCTGTCAATTGCGGGTCACAAGACCTCGATCAGCCTGGAGCCGCTGTTCTGGGATATGCTGCGCCGAGCTGCTGCTGCGGAAGACATGGCGATTGCCGCGCTGGTCGCCCGCATCGATGCCGAGCGGATCAAGTCACCAACCCCACCCGGTCTCGCTTCCGCGATCCGGGTGTGGTTGGTTGACCGCATCCTGGATCAATAATTGCCTGGAGGATCGCTGGCGGGAAAACTCTCGTCAATCGCCTGATCTGTCCCGGTCCACTCCCGCTGCGCCGGATCGCGCATCGCTTCTGGCCCGGCATCGCGGACGTCGGTATGGCTGCCGCTGGCCTGCCCATCGGCAAAGGCGGCGTGGCTGGCGGAGGATTCGCGCGTGAAGTAGCGGTAGCCAGCATATCCGATGGCACCGAGAGCTGCGAGTTTGAGAAGCATGGGCTGTTCCTTATCCTTGCCGGTTGTTTCAGAAGGATCAAGGAAGCCGACTGTCTCCCTTAATCATCCACCCGTTCGATATTCGCGCCCACCAATTGCAGTTTTTCTTCAAGCCGTTCGTATCCGCGGTCGAGGTGATAGAGACGACGTACGATCGTCTCGCCTTCTGCGGCCAATGCTGCGATCACGAGGCTCATCGAGGCGCGCAGATCGGTCGCCATCACTTCGGCCCCGGTCAATCTTTCAACGCCCCTGACGATAGCAGTGCGACCTTCGGTCGTGATGTCTGCGCCCATCCGTGCCAGTTCCGGCACGTGCATGAAACGATTCTCGAAGATCGTTTCTTTGAGCACACTAGTCCCATGCGCCCGGCACAGCAATGCCATAAGCTGTGCCTGCATATCAGTGGCAAGGCCGGGATAGGGGGCGGTGGTCAGGTCGGTGGCCTTCAGCGCTCCATTCGCCGCCACGTTGATGCCCTTGGCATCCCACGTCACTTCGACCCCGATGGCCTGCAAGGCATGAATCGTCGCCATCATGTCGTCAGCCTTGGCGCCCTCCAGTCGCACCTCGCCCCCGGTAATCGCGGCGGCGCAGGCGTAGGAGCCTGCTTCGATCCGGTCGGGCATCACGCGGTAGGTTGCACCGTGCAGGCGCTTGACCCCGTGGATGGTGAGGGTGGAGGTGCCGATCCCCTCAATCTCCGCGCCCATCGCGACGAGCATGTTGCACAGATCGACGATCTCAGGCTCACGCGCGGCATTGAACAAGCGGCTGGTGCCGTTTGCCAGCACGGCGGCCATCAGCGCATTCTCGGTCGCGCCGACGCTGACCACCGGGAAATCGAAATCCCCGCCGGGCATCCCGCCATCGGGCTGGTAGGCCTTCACATACCCTTGCGCCAATTCGATATGCGCGCCGAAGGCTTCCAACGCCTTCAAGTGCAGATCAATCGGACGGTTGCCGATGGCGCAGCCGCCGGGCATCGAGACGGTTGCCTCCCCGCTGCGCGCCAGCATCGGGCCGAGCACGAGGATCGACGCGCGCATCTTGCGCACCAGATCATAGGGCGCGACGTTTGACGTGATCCGGGTCGCTTCCATGCTCATCACCCGGCCGAAATCTTCGGGGCGGGTGCCCTGAATGACTGTGGTCACCCCGAACTGGTTCATCAGGTGCTGAAACCCGTCAATATCCGCCAGTCGCGGCAGGTTGCGCAGCGTCAGCGGTTCCTCGGTCAGCAGCGCGCACGGGATCAGCGTGAGAGCGGCGTTCTTCGCGCCTGAAATAGGGATCGAGCCGGAAAGGCGGTTGCCGCCACGAATGATGAGTTTGTCCATTCCGCCAGCCTTAGCGAAAAGTGCTTTTGGCGCAACATGCCGTGCCAAGCGGTCAACAGCGATTGACGAGGGGGAGGCAGCGCGGCACGGGATCACTGCCCGATGACGGGCCAGCGAAGGTGCCGTGATGTCTCCCAGACCGATCAAGAAAGCCGTCTTCCCCGTCGCCGGATTGGGCACACGGTTCCTGCCTGCGACCAAGGTGGTGCCCAAGGAACTGCTGCCGGTGGTCGACCGCCCGCTGATCCAATACGCGGTCGACGAGGCGCGTGAGGCGGGGATCGAGCAGATGATCTTCGTCACCGGGCGCGGCAAGACCGGGATTGTTGAGCATTTCGACATCGCCTTCGAACTCGAACAGACGATGACCGAGCGGGGCAAGGACCTATCGGTGCTAGACTGCACCCGCGCGACGCCCGGCGATGTGATCGCGGTGCGCCAGCAGGTGCCGCTTGGCCTTGGTCATGCGATCTGGTGCGCCCGCGCGATTGTGGGCGATGAACCCTTCGCTATCTTCCTGCCCGATGAACTGATGGTCGCGCGCGAAGGCGGCACGGGGTGCATGAAGCAGATGGTTGAGGCCTATAATCAGGTCGGCGGCAATCTTATCTCGGTGCTCGAAGTGCCGATGTCGCAGGTTTCATCCTACGGCGTGATTGATCCGTTCGCGGTTTGGTGGAAAAGCCACGGGAGGCTGACGCCCCGTCGAACAAGATCGTGTCGGGCCGCTATATCCTCCAGCCTGAGGTGATGCGGGTGCTTGAAAATCAGGGCAAGGGCGCGGGCGGCGAGATTCAACTGACCGACGCGATGGCCAAGATGATCGGCACCCAGCCGTTCCACGCGGTCACGTTTGACGGTGCGCGTTACGACTGCGGCAGCAAGGTCGGCTTTGTTGAGGCAACGCTAGCGATTGCGCTCGCCCGGCCCGATATGGGCCCAGAGGTGCGGGCGATTGCGCTCAACCTGTTGAAGTAATTGGCAGGGGCAGCCGGTTAGCCGCCCCTGCCGCCACACTTACTCCGCCGCTTCGTTGCTTGGCGCGCCGGCTGCGTCATTATCCTGCGGCTTGGCGAGTTTCGGTGCTGCCTTGGGCGCGGGCGGAGCCGGTTCAGCCACGGTTTCCGCCGCGCCCTTCACCAGCCCCGACAGCGACGAGCCATCAAGCCCCAGCTCCTTCATCAGCCCGTCAAGCACCGGCGCCTGCGCGCGGTAAGCGAGCGCCGCTGACACCGCATCGCTGGCAAGATTGCCCGATCCGCTGCCACCGCCCGACCCATTCCCGTCATTTGCCGTGCGCCCGCCATTGGTGAGGCCAT
This sequence comes from Sphingomonadales bacterium Ga0077531, assembly GCA_001464915.1. GTDB lineage: Bacteria > Pseudomonadota > Alphaproteobacteria > Sphingomonadales > Sphingomonadaceae > Erythrobacter. The sequence goes on along the minus strand of LNED01000043.1, from coordinate 213,114 downwards.
CGACTTGCACGATCTTGATCGAATCAATCGCCTCCATCGGCTTGGCGCTTTCGCGGATCACCTCGGGCAGAACCTTGAGCAGCGCCAGTTTGGTCTGCAGACTGATCTGATCATTCGAAAGGATATTGGCGGCCTCGTTGATCGCATGCTGGCCCGCGGCTTCAACCTCGAACCGAACCCGCGATGCTTCGGCGCGGAGCTTTTCTGCCTCGGCCTGACCCTGCGCTTCCAGCCGGACGGCTTCGGCGCGGTTGGTCGCAGCGTCCTTTTCTGCTTCTGCCTGCACTTTAACCCCGATCGCCTCGCGTTCGGCCTGTTTGGAAGCTTCGATCAGTTCGATCTTTTTCTGACGCTCAGCGATTTCGCTTTCGCGCGCGGTCGTGACGCGTTCTTCGGCTTCGACCGCCTTGGCGCGGGCGTCATCGGCTTCGGCCTTGGCCTGGCTTTCTTCGCGGCTTTTGTTCTGCACCGCGATCTGCTGTTCCTGCCGCGCGATTTCGAGCGCACGTTGCTGATCAATGCGGGCTTCCTCGACCAAGCGGTCAGCCTCGATCTGCTGGGCATCGACCTGCTTTTTTGCTTCGATCTTGGCGGAATCGGCCTCACGCGTGCGTTCGGCCTGTTCGCGCGCAATTTCCGCCGATTGGCCTGCACGCCGCACTTCAACCTCGCGTTCCTGCTCGAGCCGCGCATATTCCTGATCGCGCGCGATTTCGAAGCTGCGCTGGCTGGCTTCGAGATTCTTGGTCTCGATCTGCACGCGGGTGTCTTGTTCAATATCGTTGCGCAGCTTCTTGCGCGCTTCGATTTGCTCGGTCAGCTTGGTCAGACCTTCGGCGTCGAAAGCATTGTTGGCGTTGAAGTGTTCGATGCTGGTCTGGTCGAGCCCGGTGAGCGAGACCGATTCCAGCTCCAGCCCGTTCATCGCCAGATCGTTGGAGCTGACCTGCTGCACCTTCTGCACGAAGTCGGCACGCTGTTCGTGCAGCTCGTTCATGGTCATGCCCGCCGCGACCGAGCGCAGCGCGTCGACGAATTTGCCTTCGACCAGATCTTTCAGCATTTCGGGTTGCATCGTGCGCTGACCCAGCGTCTGCGCGGCCATCGCGATTGCCTCGGCATCGGGGCGCACGCGCACGTAGAATTCTGCTTTCACGTCGATCCGCAACCGGTCGAGCGTGATCAGCGCTTCGGCGTCGCGGCGCACCACCGGCAGCACCAACGTGTTCATGTTGACCGGCATGGTTTCGTGGAACACCGGGAACACCAACGCGCCGCCGTTCATCACCACCCGCTCACCGCCCAGACCGGTGCGGACAAACGCGGTTTCCTTCGACGCGCGGCGGTACAGCCGGGCGAGAAGCGCAAGGATGATGATGAGTAAGAGCAGCCCACCGCCGCCGACAACTGCGTAGGTAATCAAATCACCGGATCCGCCGGCGATGAGATCCCCGGACGTGGCCAAATCTTCGGTTGTGGTCAAAGCCATCTGTGCTCCCCTTTAAATGCCCAGCCCGAGCAACGGGCTTTCATAATGCACGCCGTAGAAGGTCTCCCCTTCGCGGCGCACCAGCAGGACGGTTTCGCCTGCGGTGAATGCGAGTGTCTGGTCATGCGGTTCGACCATCACGAAATGCGCCTGCCCGTGCACATCGATCACTTTGGCGCGCGCAGGGCTGCCGGCGCGGGCGGTGCCGATCTGGATTTCGGCATCGCGCCGCACCAGTTCGTCGAGGCTGATCGCGGTGGTTTCATCCTTGGGCAGAATTGCGCCGAGCGGGCGCATGGCAAGGCTGTTGAGCGGAAGCGCCGCCCCGCCCGCCAGCAGTGCGGCCCATCCGGCGGAAAGCGGCGCGCCGAGCATATTCGCCAGCAGCGCCTGGCCGATCACCCCGATAGTCGCAAACACGAACAACAGTGCGGCCAGCCAGATCAGCAGCGGCACCCGGCCTAGGCCCAGCAGCGTGGTCAGCGCCTCGCCAAACCCGCCCGCCTCAAGCCCATCAGGCGAATCGAATTCGCCTGCGCCCTCAATCGCATCGGACACGCCGGTGATTTGCAGCAGAGCAATCACTGCGAGCGTACCGAACGCGATCAGGAACGGCAGGTTGTGCGGTTCAAGCAGGCTCATGCCGCCAGCCCCGGACATGCAAGGCGAAATCGAAATCCCATGCGCTGAAAACTAGGGCAAAATCGGGCGAAACCATAGCGGAATCGGACAGCACCGCTCCGATTCTCTGCCGATTTTCAGGCGGGGGTGACTCGCAAGGGAAGGGACTTCAGCCCGCCGACGAAAGTGCTGCTGGCGCGCTTGGCCTTGCCAGCCGGTTCCACGCTCGCCACCCGGTCGAGCAGGGCTTCGAACAGAATCCGCATCTCCAGCCGTGCCAGATGCAGGCCGAGGCATTGGTGCGCGCCTGCGCCGAATGCCAGATGCCGGTTGGGCGAACGTGCGGCGTCAAACCGGCGCGGGTCGGGGAACTGCGCCGGATCGTGGTTGGCCGCGACGTAGTTCATCATCAGCCAGTCGCCCTTTTTCACCTGCTGCCCGCCGAGTTCAACATCTTCGGCCGCGGTGCGCATGAAGTGCTGCACGGGCGTGGTCCAGCGGATCGCCTCTTCGACGATGCCGGGCAGTAGCGAGCGGTCTGCTTTGACCCGCGCCCATTGCTCGGGATCATTGGCGAGCGCCTGCATCGCGCCTGCCGTGCTGGCCGAAGTGGTGTCATGCCCGGCGGTGGCGACGATGATGTAATATCCCGCCATATCGCGCGGTGGGAGCGGCTGGCCGTCCACGGTCGCATTGGCGATCACGCTGGCGACGTCATCGGTGGGGTGCTGGCGGCGATCTTCGGCGATCCCGGCGAAGTAATCCTCAAAGGTCTTCACCGCGCCCGCGACGATCTGCACCACCTGTTCCGGCGTCATCTGATCGAGCCCGGTGCCCGACAAATCCTTGTCCTGCCCGCCGAACAATTGCTGGGTGAGCATCTGCATCCGTGGCTCGTCGGCCTCGGGCACACCGAGGATCTGCATCACCACGCGCAAGGGATAAGGGCCGGAAACTTCCTTGACGAAATCGACCTCACCGCCTGATTCTACCGCGTTTTCCAACATCCGGTCAACCGTTCGGGCAGCCAATGCGCGCAGCTCATCTTCCAGCCGCCCAAGGTTCCTCGGCATGAACCATTCCTGCGTCAGCTTGCGATATTTGGGATGGATCGGCGCGTCGAACACCACCAACGAATCGACCAGCATATTCGATCCGGTCGCCGCGCGGCTGAATTCGATCGCTTGGGCAAAGCTGAACACCACCGGGCGCGGATTGTTGAGGAAGGTCGCGTTGTCCTTCGACATCCGCATCACATCATCATAGCCGGTCACCAGCCAGAACGGATCGAACAGGCCGGGGGTATCGGGTTGCACCTTGACCACCGGGGTCGTCGCGCGAATCTGGTCAAAGGTATCGAGCAGCCCGTCCCACTGCGCATAGGCGTGCGGATCAATCACCCGGCGCGCCAGATCGCCGGAGAGCACCGCCCCGTTGCTAACGCCGCTCATGCTGCGTCTGCTTTTGCGCGTGCCGCATACTCATCGCGCAATTCGCGCTTGTAGAGCTTGCCATTGGCCTCGCGCGGCAATTCGGGGCGGAAATCGAACAGCTTGGGCATTTTGATCTTGGACAGGCTCGGGGCGAGGAAGGTGCGCAGCTCCGCCTCAAGCTCCGGCCCGGCCTGCGCCATGTCCTTTGGTTGCACCACTGCCACCACCTGTTCACCCAGATCAGGGCAGGGCGCCCCGATTACTGCGGCGTCCATCACCTTGGGGTGGGTCACGAGCAGGTTCTCGATCTCCTGCGGATAGATGTTCACGCCCCCGCTGATAATCATGTGGCTCTTGCGGTCGGTCAGGAACAGGAAGCCGTCTGCATCCAGATGGCCGATATCGCCCAGCGTCATCCAGCCTTTGGGATGCATCGCTTCGGCGGTTTTGGCCGGGTCGTTGTGATAGGTCGGCAGATTGTCATTCTCGAAGAAGATGAGGCCATCCTCGTCCGGCCCCAATTCCTCACCGTCCGGCCCGCAGACATGCACCTTGCCGTGCACGGCGACGCCAACCGTGCCGGGCTTCATCAGCCAATGTTCGGACTTGACCAGCGTCATCCCGATCATTTCGCTGCCAGCGTAGTATTCGTTGATGATCGGCCCCCACCATTCGATCATATCGCGCTTGATCGGCACCGGGCAGGGCGCGGCGGCATGGAGCGCGCGCTTGTGGCTCGACAGGTCATACCGCGTGCGAACAGCAGGATCGAGTTTGAGGAAGCGAACGAAGTGGGTCGGCACCCATTGGCTATCGGTCACATGATAGCGTTCGATGGCTTGCAGCGCCGCTTCAGGCTCGAATTTCTCCATCATCACCACCGTCCCGCCTAAGCGGTGCGCGATCGAGCACCAGCCAATCGGTGCGGCGTGATACAGCGGGGCGGGGGAGAGATAGACCATCGATCCATCGGCGGGCATCCCCGCGCCCATGGTGGCGAGGCCCAGCAAGGGCACTGGCGCCATTGGATCGGGGTCTTCGGGCGGAGCGGGACGGATGCCCTTGGGCCGCCCGGTGGTGCCGCTGGAATAGAGCATCACCATCCCCGCGCGTTGATCGGGGATCGGGTCGGGGGACTGCGCGGCGAGGGCGGCGGCGAAATCCTCCGCTCCGCCCCCAAGCTCTTTGGCATCCATCACCAGCACTGCGACGCCGGGGCATTCCTTGCGGATGTCTTCGAGAATGCCGGCAAAATATCCGCTCGTGATCAGCAGCTTCGCTTGCGCATCGCGGATGATATAGGCCGCTTCGGGCGCGGTTAGGCGGGAGGAGATCGGCACCAGCATCGTGCCGGCGCGCTGCGATCCCCAGATGATCGTGAAATACTCGATCCGGTTTTCCAGCAGCACCGCAAAGGCATCACCCTGACCAATGCCGTGGGCGCGCAGCAGGTGGGCAAAGCGGTTCGATTCCGCTTCCATCTCGCCATAGGTCATCTGCTGGCCCGATCCAGTCATGATGACAGCGGGATGATCGGGGCGGGTCGCTGCGTGCGCGATCGGGTGCATGCTCATGTGGTTCTCTCTCCCTTGCCGCAACGCTGACGCGCTGTCTGGCTTTGTGAGGAAATTGAACCGAGAGGGGCTGTCCCGCAAGCAAAAACGGTATGGGAAATGCTACTGATTCTGCGGACGATTCATGTGCATCTGCCCATGAGCACCTGGCAGGCACGGACAAAAAAAGGCGGCGGGTAAACCCGCCGCCAAAATCGGACACCCTCTCCAATGTCCGGCCCACTTGCGTGGGCAATCTCGTAGCGTGCTTGCCTTGGCTTATTCAGCCTTACTGGCCGCCTTGGCCGGTCAACCGGGCATCGCGGGCGTAAGCAAGCTGTGCTTCGCTCTCTACCATATACGGAATCGGGTTGACTGCAAGGCCCTCAACACGGACTTCGTAGTGGAGGTGCGGGCCGGTTGAACGGCCGGTCGATCCGACATAGCCGATCAGGTCGCCCTTCTTCACATTGTCGCCTGCTGCAACCGCGAGGCGCGAAAGGTGGGCGTAGCGGGTTTCCATCGACGCACCGTGGTTGATGCTGATGTAAAGGCCATAGCTCGAATACCAATCGGCGCGGCCAATGATGCCGTCGGCGGTGGCAAAGACCGGGGTGCCGGTCGGCGCGGCAAGATCAATACCGGTGTGCTGACGGCGGCCGCCAAGCACCGGGTGATTGCGCATCCCGTAACCGCTGGTCAGCTGCGAACCTTCAAGCGGCATGCGCGACGGCACCGAAATGCCGCGCTGCGGGATCGGCGAGGAATAGGCAGTCACATCGGCTTCAGCGCCCGTGCCCATAACCGGCGTGGTGCGCTCAATCGCGGTCCAGTTGGTGAACAGTGATTTGAAGCGTTGGTCGCCATTGTCGGTGACATCGCCCTGCGCTTCACGCACCGGCTCAACAATGTCGGCGCTGGCGGTGGCGGAATTGGCGGTGTTGGCCAAGGCGGGCGAAGCGGCGGAGACCACAACGGCAGCGCACGCCGATACGGCGAGCTTGAACATGTGGCGCACGGCAAATTTCATAACTGACCCGGTTCCCGTTTGCGGCTTTTGCCGTTGGAAAATTCCGGCACGTCTGATGCGCGCCTTCGCTGGACTGTGGTTATCCGGGTGAGTCGTTAATGCGCAATCTCTGCATAGAATCCGCGCGACAAACCGGCTGCGAGACGGGCTGAGTCGTTGAACGGCGGCTTAATGGCCCCGTGAAAGTGCTGTTTCACCAAGGCTTGCCACAGGGATTCGGGCGGTTCTTGCGCCATTTCGGCACATCGCAAAAAGTGCTTTGTGCCGATTCCGACGTGGCGAATTTCGTCGTCAAGAATGCGGGTGAGAATTTTTGTCCCATTTTGGTCGCCCGCTGCCCGCACGCGTTCAAGCGTGGCCGGAGTGACGTCAAGCCCGCGCGCTTCGAGCACCATTGGCACTACCGCCAGCCGCGCGGCGACATCGTGGCGGGTATGGTGCGCGGCTTCCCACAGCCCGGCGTGGGCGGGGAGCGCGCCGTAGAAGCTGCCGAGGTTTTCGAGCTTGCGGGCGAGCAGCGCGAAATGCATCGCTTCGTCCGCCGCGACGTCAAGAAAATCGCCGACGAAAGCGCGCCCCATACCTGCGCCGAACCGCCCCGCCATGTCGAGCGCCAGATCAATCGCGACAAATTCGATATGCGCGAGTGCGTGCCACAGCGCGATTCGTCCCTGTTCTGACCCACCCTTGCGGCGTTTGGGCATCTGTCCCGGCGGCAGCAGTTCGGGCCTGTCGGGCCAAGCCGGCTGATCCGGCATGGCGACGTCGAAGCGCCATTCCAGCTTCCCCAGCCGCCAGTCGCGCGCCGCAGCCCGCGCAGCGAAGCACTTGGCGCGCGGGTCTGCGGTCAGAAGGGTGGAGCGGATGGCGGCGGCGGCCGACGTCATGGTTGGACGTCAGATTGCCTTGGCCGCGGCCAGCACATCCTCAGCGTGGCCCGCGACCTTCACCTTGTCCCAGATGCGTGCGATTTTGCCGTCTGCGCCCATCAAATAGGTCGCGCGCACCATGCCCATGTAGGTTTTGCCGTACATCTGTTTTTCCGCCCACACGCCGAGCGCATCGGACAGCCCGCCTTCCTCGGCATCGCTGGCCAGCGGGGCAGTGAGGCCATGCTTGGCGATGAACTTGAGGTGCTTTTTGGCCGGATCCTTGCTGACGCCGAGCAGCTTGGTGCCCGCCGCTGCAAAGTCTGCCTGCAGGGCGGAGAAATCCTTGTTCTCGGTGGTGCAGCCGGGGGTGTCGTCCTTGGGGTAGAAGAAGATCACCAGCTTGTGGCCCACAAAGTCGGATGGCTTCACGTGGCCGCCCTCGGGGGTTTCCATCGCGATGTCGGGGATGGCGTCACCAACGCCTGGGAAAGTGCTCATGCTGTGTTCTCCTGTTCGGTAGCGAGAATGTCTGTGCCGAGGATTTGTTTCCACGCTGCGGCGACGGTGGAGCGTGCTGCGGCAAAGGCGGCAAGTAGTGCGTCGTAACTGTCGTGCCCGCACGCCCGCGCCAGCGCCCGCGCACCTGATGGCGGGGGTTCGTGGCCATCGGGGGCAAGCAAGCGGCCCGCCACCAGCATTCGGGTCATCAGGGCGTGGGGCTCGGTAAGACCGCCAGGCAGCAGACCCGCTGCAATCAGCCCGGACAGCGCCACTGCCAGATCAGGGTCGAGCGCGTGGGGCGCAACTGCGGTCAGCGGCGCGCCATCTTCGGCCTCACCTTTCAATTGCAGATAGTGGACGAGGAATTCCAGATCGACCAGCCCGCCGCGTGTCAGCTTGGCGTCGATTGGCCCGCCCGGTTGCTTGTGCTTGGCCATCTCGGCCCGCATCGTCAGCACCGCATCGCGCAATGCCGCTTTGTCGCGCGGGGCATGGAGCACTTCGGCAAGCACTGACTCCAGCTCCTTGCGGGCAGCGGGCGCGCCATAAAGCACGCGTGCGCGGGCGAGCGCCATGTGCTCCCACGTCCACGCGGCTTCGCGCTGATACTTGCCGAACGCTTCGCAGCTTACCGCCATCGGCCCCTGATTGCCTTGCGGGCGTAGCCGCGTGTCGACTTCGTAAAGCGCGCCCTGCGCGGTCGGCACCGACAGCGCGGCGGTAACCCGGCTGGCGAGGCGGTTGTAATAGATGGTCCCGCCCAGCGGCCTTGGACCGTCCGATTGCGCGGCGAAATCGCCGGTGAAGAGGTAGACGATGTCGAGATCAGACGCATGGGTGAGCGCGCCCCCGCCCAGCCGCCCAAGCCCGAGGATCAGCAATTCGCTGCCCGCAATCCGCCCATGCTTGGCGGCGAATTCCTGCGTCGTGGCGTCAGCCGCCAGCGTCAGCGCCGCCTCCGCCGTGCGCGACAGGGCGCGGGCGATAGCGAGCGGATCGGCCAGCCCTTCGATCAGCTGAATACCGAGCGCAAAGCGAATCTCGCCGGTGATCACCCGGATCGCATCAAGTAGCGCCTCGTAATCATCGCGGATCGCCGCGCCGCGCATCCGCGCCATGATTGCCGGCACATCGCCGGGCAGGTCGAGCGCATCCCGATCAATCAGCGTATCGAGCAGTTCGGGCTTGCGCGCCAATTCGTCTGACAGCGCGGGCGCGAGCGTCAGGGCGGCCACCAGCCGCCGGGTCAAGTCAGGCCGCGCATCGAGCAGGCGGAAGGTGGTGATGGCGCTCGGCACGCGCTCGATAATCCGTTCCCAGCGGGTGATCGCACGCGGCGGATCATCACTTGCCGCAATCGCTTGCAGCAGCGCCGGACACAGCCGGTCCCACGCTGCCACCGCCTGCGGCGAACGGATGGCGGCATGACGCCCGTCGCGCCAGCTTTCGATCCGTTCGGCAAGGGTTTCGGGTTCTTCAAAGCCCATCGCGCCGAGCTGCTGTGCCAGCGCGCTGACGGGCAAGGCGACCGGTACAGGTGCAGCCGCGCGCGCACCGATCAGTTGTTCGTAAATCCGCCCGGTTTTCGCGGTGAGTTCGGTCAATTCCGCCACCAGCACCGCGCCATCCGCTAACCCGTCGAGCTGCGCGACATTGTCCAGCGCCTCGCCTTCGGGCAGGGCATGGGTCTGGCGGTCATGCACCATCTGCAATCGGTGTTCGACTTGCCGCAGCCGGTCGTAGCCCTCGCCCAGTGTTGCGGCATTTTCCGCCGTGATCCACCCCGCCGCCGCCAGCGCATCGAGCGCCGCCCGCGTACCCCGCACCCGCAGCGAGGTATCGCGCCCGCCGTGGATCAGCTGATGGGTCTGGGCGTAAAACTCGATCTCGCGGATCCCGCCGCGCCCGCGTTTCACGTCAAACCCGGGGCCGGGCAGCGGCGGGCCAGCGTGACTTTCCCGTATCCGCAATGTGAGTGCGCGGATTTCCTCGATCGCGCCGAAATCCAGCTGGCCGCGCCACACGAAGGGGCGGATCGCGGCAAGAAAAGCCTCGCCCGCCGGAATATCGCCCGCCGCCGCCCGCGCGCGGGTGAACGCCGCGCGCTCCCACGCCAACGCCGCCCCCTGATAATGCGACATCGCCGCGCCCACCGACACCACGAGCGCGCTGACCTCGCTCGCCGGGCGCAGCCGCAGATCAACCCGCAGCGCGTAGCCTTCGGGTGTGCTCGATGACAGCAGCGCCACCACCCGGCGAGCATAGCGTTGCGCCGCCTCGCCCGGATCGTCTGACGGGCGGCGGGCCAGCCGTTCGCGGTCGAACAGCAGGATCGGGTCGATATCGGAGGAATAGTTGAGCTCGCCCGCGCCCTGCTTGCCGAGCGCCAACGCAATGAAACCATCGGGCGCGTCGCCATCGGTGCGTTCGGCAATCGCGGTGCGGATCGCGCGATCCAATGCGCGGTCGGCAAAGGCGGTGAGTTCGCCCACCACCTGCGTCAGGGGAAAGGCTCCGGCCAAGTCGCCCACCGCCAGCGCGGCCGCCAAGGCGAGCCGCTCGCGCCGCAATGCCACTTCGGCGTCAGGCTGCGCGCCCTGCGCCCGCGCCAAAGCGAGCGCTGCCGCGCCATCACCCTTCGCCAACAGATCGGCAAGCTCCGGCTGCCGCTCCAACGCGCGGGCGAGGAACGGGGCGTGACTGCGCGCGCGGTGCAGCGCGCCTGCCCAATCGAATTGGTGATGCTCTCCCATCATCCGCTTCTCTGACGAGCGTGGGCTAAGCGCGCAAGCGCCGATGCTTGCACGCGCGCCTATGCTCTGCGATTGAACGGCGACCAGATATGAAGGACGGCACGGATATGAAGGCACGGATCGGGGCGCTTGGCGCGGTAATGGCGGCGGCGCTGACGCTGGCAGGGTGCGAAGCGCTCGGGCTGCAAGCGGGCGGCGGGATCGATGGAATGGATCTGCCCGCGGTTGAACCCGGCGTGCTGTCCGAAGCGACGATGAAAGACGTCACCCGGCTGCTTTCCAGCGACGATTTCGAAGGCCGGATGCCCGGCACCCCCGGCGAGGAAAAGACCATCGCGCTGATGGTCGAACGCTTCAAGGCGGCGGGCCTCAAGCCCGGCAACGGCGATTCGTGGGTGCAGGAAGTCCCATTGATCGAGATCACCGGCAAGGATTACGACCCGCTCACCATCGCCGGAAAAGGCACTAACATCGCGCTGGATTTCGCCAAGGATTGGGTCGGCGTGACCTACCGCGAGGAAGCCGCAACCGTGATCAAGGATAGCGAGCTGGTGTTCGTCGGCTACGGCATCAACGCTCCGGAAAAGGGCTGGAACGATTACGCCGGGCTGGATGTGAAGGGCAAGACGGTGGTGGTCCTCGTCAATGACCCTGATTGGCAGACCGCAGGGCTCGAAGGCACCTTCAATGGCAAGGCGATGACCTATTACGGGCGCTGGAGCTACAAATATGAAGAGGCCGCCCGGCAGGGGGCGGCGGGCGCGTTGATCGTCCACCAGACCGATCCGGCCAGCTATGGCTGGAACGTGGTCGAAAGTTCGTGGACCGGCCCGCAGGCCTATGCCCAGCGCGGCGAAAATGCTCCGGCGCTGACGCAAATGAATGGCTGGCTGACTGAAGATGCGGCGCGCAAAGTGCTGAAAGCCGCCGGGCAGGAACTGGATGCGCTGACCAAATCGGCGCAGGCGAAGGGTTTCAAGCCGGTGCCGCTCGGCCTGACCGCCGGAACCAGCTTTGCCAGCGATTTCCGCAGCATTACCTCGCACAACATTATCGGCATTCTGCCCGGGAGCGAAGCGCCGGACGAATATGTGCTGCACACCGCGCATTGGGACCACCTGGGCCGCTGCACGCCCGCGCCCGATGGCGACGACATCTGCAACGGCGCAGTCGATAACGCCACCGGCACTGCTGCACTGGTCGCACTCGCCGAAGCCCACGCCAAGGCCGGCCTGCCGCGTCGCAGCCTGGTGTTCCTTGCCGTAACCGCTGAGGAATCCGGCCTGCTCGGCGCCAAATACTATGCCGAAAACCCCGTGTTTCCGCTGGCGCAGACGGTCGGCGGGATCAACATGGATGCGTTTCAGGTCGCAGGCCCGGCGAAGGATGTGACCGTGGTTGGCCCCGGCAAATCGCAGCTTGATGCTTTCCTGACCGCCGCACTGGATGCCGACGGGCGCACGATCACCCCCGATCCCAAGCCTGAAGCTGGGTATTATTACCGGTCAGACCACTTCGCCTTTGCCAAGCTGGGCGTGCCGATGCTGTATATCGATGGCGGTGAGGATCTGATCACTGGCGGGCGTGATGCCGGCGCCGCTGTGGCCAAGGATTACACTGAAAACCGCTATCACGGGCCCAAGGACGAATTCAACGAGGCGTGGGATTGGTCGGGCGTGATGGCTGACTTGCAGCTGTATTACCGCATCGGCCGCACGCTGGCGATGAGCACCAGCTGGCCGAACTGGAACGAGGGTGACGAGTTCAAGGGCGTGCGCGATGAGGATTGCGCCGCATCGGAAAAGGGCTGCTGATCCGACGATGACGGTGCTAATGCCGCCCGAATGGGCTCCGCAGGACTGGCTGTGGATCGGCTTTCCGCATCTGGCCGATGAATGGCCCGGCTGGCTCGAACCCGCGCAGGAGCAGATCGCCGATTTCGCCTCTGCCGTGGCGGAGAGCGGGCAGGCGGTGCGCTTGCTGGTGCACGATGCCGCGAATGAGGCGCGCGCGCAGTCGCTGGTGAGCAGCAAGGTGACGCTCGAACGGCGCACCTATGGCGATGTGTGGCTGCGCGACACCGGCCCGTTGGTGGTGTTCGAGGGCGACGGCACCCGCACAGCGCGGCGGTTCGGCTTCAACGGCTGGGGCGGCAAATATCTGATGCCGGGCGATCAGGAGATTGGCGCGGAACTGGCGCGCGATGCCGGGCTGGCGATCCAGACCTCGCCGATGATCCTCGAAGGCGGGGCGATGGATGGCGACGGCACCGGGTTGGTCGCCGTGACCGAGCAATGCTTGCTGAACCCCAACCGCAACCCGCAGATGAGCCGCATTCAGATCGAGGCCGAACTGGCGGCGCAGCTCGGCTTCACCCGCGTGCTGTGGATGGGCGATGGCTTGATCAATGATCACACCGATGGCCACGTTGATAACCTTGCGCGCTTCGTCGGGCCGAACCGGCTGGTGGTGCCTGAGGCGACCGGAGCGGGTGATCCCAACGCCGCGATCTATGCCGATGCGGCGGCGCGCGCGGAAGCATCTGGGGTCGAGGTAGTGCGCATCCCCTCGCCCGGCCTCATGACCCGCGACGGCGTGGTGGAACCAGCGAGCTATGTGAACTTTGCCATCACCAGCTATCTGGTGGTGGTGCCGACCTTCGGCTCACCCCACGATGCCGACGGCGTCGCCGCGATTGCCGCGCTGTTCCCTGACCGCGACACGATTGGCCTGCCCGGCGAAGCGGTATTGGCAGGCGGCGGCGGATTCCACTGCGCCAGCCAGCAAATGCCCGCTCTGCGCATCGGGCTTTAACGAATCGTTAGGGATTTGGGGTGAGAGTGCATCGCATGGACCGTGCCCTTGCTCTCGCTTTGCCAATCTCCACCGCGACACGCATCGGTTCGCTTGAACTTGCGCGTCGCCTGATCGTGCTCGGGTGTGCAGCAGCGTTGATTCTCGCAGGCCAGTCGCTGCCTTTCTGACCGGCGCGACAAATAGAGCGCCGTAACCTTGCGGCCATCTGGCGCGTATATATCCTCGACCACTTTGAGGATGATCCGATGATCAAGAACCGCACCGCAATCGCCCTTCTCGCCGGAATTGCTGCCATTGGCGCTGTTGCTACGGCCATATCGCCGGGCGCGCCCGCGCAGGCGCAGAACGATACCCGCATCGCCTCCCCCACCGGAGAGCCGGTGCTGATCGAACTGTTCACCAGCCAGGGTTGTTCATCCTGCCCGCCCGCCGACAAGGTGGCGGCCAAAATCGCGCCGAGCCCCGGCCTGGTCGTGATTTCGCGCCCGGTGACCTATTGGGACCGGCTGGGGTGGAAAGACACGCTGGCCAAGGAAGCCAACACCAACTTGCAGCAGGCCTATGCCCGGCGCGGGTTGGAAGGGCAGAACGGCGTTTATACCCCGCAGGCAGTGGTCAATGGCCGGTTCGGCACGGTCGGTTCGCGCGAATTGGATGTGCGCCGCGGCATCGCCCATAACAGCGGTTCGGGTAATGCCGCGATCCGGGTCAATGATCTGGGCGCGGAAGGATACGGCGTCGGCCTCGGCGGCGATACGGACAAGCCGGCTGAACTGGTTCTCGTGGCGATCACCCGCGAAGTGGAAGTCGGCATCGGCAGCGGTGAGAATGGCGGGCGCACGGTCACCTACACCAACGTGCTGCGCGATGAGCAGACCATCGCCAGCTGGAAGGGCGGCAAGGCCAGCCATGTCGTCTCGCCCGCGCAGCTTAAGGTCAAAGGCGCCAACCGCTACGCACTGGTGCTGCGCGAACCCGGCGGCGGCCCGGTGCTCGCTGCGCGTTGGTTGAGTTAGGGGGTCAGCTAAACCAGTTTGGCGAAGGCGCCCACCGCGGCGCCCGCCAGCACCACGCCGACAGTCGCCCGCCAGACCGGATCGCTGACCCGACCTGATACCGCGAGGCCCAAGCGGTTGCCGATCAGGATCACCGGCAGCATCACCAATGCGAACGCAAACAGCTCCCAATGCAGGATGCCAAGCCAGGTTGCGCTCAGCAATCCGGCGCTGGCGGCAATGACGAACACCAGCAGCATCGAGGCTTTGATGGTGCTGCGCGGCAGTTCGCGCCCGGCGTAATATGGCACCACCGGCGGGCCGGGCATCCCGGCATATCCGGTCATCAACCCGCTCACCACGCCGACAGCGCCGGTCACCAACCGTCCGGGCATAGCGCTCCCTCGCCGGGGGAGCAGGATCGCTAGAAACGCACTGAAGGCGATCAAAGCGATCACGAGCCGCGCGACATCCGCGCTGGTCAGCGACAGCGCGTAGAGGCCTATCGGGGTCGCCACCACCACCAGCGAGCCTATCACCCACGCGCTCCGCTCCGCCTCCCGCACCAGTTGGCGCACTTCGGTCATGCCAATCATCAGCGATAGCGCATTGGCGAGCACCACCGCTTCGACCGGGGGCAGCGCCAGCGCGAGGATTGGCACCAGCAGGATCGCCATGCCGAATCCGGTCAGCCCACGCACAAAGCTTGCGCCGAGCGCCGCCGCCAGCGCGACCGCGATTTGCAGCGCGGTGAAGCCTGCGATCAGTTCCATGCTGACGCTTTGCGCCTACTTCGCGCCGCGCTCCTTGAGCCAGGCTTCCATCTCTTCGATCTCTGTCTTCTGCGCGGCGATCACCCGGGTGGCGAGGTCACGCGCCTGTGCATCCTTGGCGTATTTCAGCGCGACCTCGGACATCTCCACCGCGCCGCGATGGTGGGCGAGCATCCCCTGCATGAACGCCACATCGGCGTCGGCCGGAATCTCTGCCATCCCGGCGTGCATCCGGTCGCCAGCCGCCTTGTAAGCGGCCTGCGATTCGTTGAGGTCAGCCGTCTCGCCGCTCATCGCGCCCATCGCGGAATGATCCACGGTGGAAGCATCCTTGGGCGCTTCAGGCTCGGCCCCGCAGGCGGCCAGCAGCAGCATGGCGGGCGCGAGTAGGGTTGCGGTCAGTTTCATGGTCAGTCCTCAGGCTTCTGTCTTCAGATCAGGCGGGGTGGCCTCAGCGCGGATCAGCGCAATCGCATCGGCAAGGCTCATCACCTTCTGGTGTTCCGCGCCCAGCGTGCGGACGGCGACGGTGCCTTCCTCGGCCTCGCGCTTGCCCACCACCAGCAGGTGCGGCACCTTGGCAAGGCTGTGTTCGCGCACCTTGTAGTTGATCTTCTCGTTGCGAACGTCGGCTTCGACCCGCAGGCCTGCTGCCTTCAATGCCGCCTCGACCTGACCCGCGTAACCATCCGCGTCCGACACAATCGTTGCCACCACCGCCTGCACCGGGGACAGCCACACCGGCATCCGCCCGGCGAAATGTTCGATCAGGATGCCGATGAAGCGTTCGTACGAGCCGAAGATCGCACGGTGCAGCATCACTGGGCGGTGCTTGTCACCATCCTCGCCGATGTAATGCGCATCGAGCCGTTCGGGCAGCACCCGGTCGGACTGGATCGTGCCGACCTGCCACGTCCGCCCGATCGCGTCGGTCAGGTGCCATTCGAGCTTGGGGGCATAGAACGCGCCTTCACCGGGGAGTTCTTCCCATTGGAGCCCGTTCGCCGTCAAAGCATCGCGCAGTTCCTGCTCGGCCTTGTCCCAATCGGCGTCGCTGCCGAAGCGTTGGTCGGGGCGCAGGGCCAGCTTGATGTCATAGGTGAAGCCGAAATCGCGATAGACCGAATCGGCCAGCGCGATGAAGTCCTGCACTTCGGCTACAACCTGGCCTTCGGTGCAGAAGATGTGGGCATCGTCCTGCGTGAACTGGCGCACGCGCATCAGCCCGTGGAGCGCGCCGTGGGGCTCGTTGCGGTGGCAGCAGCCCATCTCGCCCAGCCGGATCGGCAGGTCGCGGTAGGAGGTGATCCCCTGTTTGAACACCATCACGTGGGCTGGACAGTTCATCGGCTTGATCGCCAGCCATTCGGCATCGTCGGCGACCTTGGGAGAGGCAGCACCGCTGGCTTCGTCAACATCGGGGACGATGTCGGGGACAGCGAACATGTTCTGCGCGTACTTCCCCCAGTGGCCCGATTGCGTCCACTGGCGCACGTCCATCAGCTGCGGGGTCTTGATCTCGCGGTAGCCGCTGCCGTCCATCTTGCGGCGCATATAAGCTTCGAGCTCGCGCCAGATGCGGTAGCCCTTGGGATGCCAGAACACGCTGCCGTGGGCTTCTTCCTGCAAGTGGAACAGATCCATCTCGCGCCCCAGCTTGCGGTGGTCGCGCTTGGCGGCTTCTTCGAGGCGCGTCAAGTGGGCTTGCAGCTGCTTCTTGTTGAGCCAGCCGGTGCCGTAGATGCGCGTCAGCTGCGCATTGTTCTGATCGCCGCGCCAGTAAGCGCCCGCGACGCGCATCAGCTTGAAGGCATCGGGATCAAGTTTTCCGGTCGAGGGCAAGTGCGGGCCGCGGCACATGTCGAGCCAGTCGTTGCCTGACCAGTAGACCGTCAGCTCCTCGCCTTCGGGCAGTTCCTTGGCCCATTCCGCCTTGAAGCTTTCGCCGTCAGCTGCCCACTTGGCGATCAACGCCTCACGGCTCCACACTTCGCGGCGCAGCGGCTTGTCGGCGCGGATGATCGTGCGCATCGCTTCTTCGATCGCAGGCAGATCGTCCATACTGAACGGCTCGCGGCCCTCGGGCGCCTTGACGTCGTAATAGAACCCGTCGTCGGTTGACGGGCCAAAGGTGATCTGCGTGCCGGGGAACAAGGCCTGCACCGCTTCGGCCAGCACGTGGGCATAGTCGTGGCGGGCGAGTTCGAGCGCATCGGCCTCATCTCGCGCGGTGACCAGCGCCAACGCGGCATCACCATCGAAGGGCCGGGTCAGGTCGCGCAGTTCCCCGTCCACGCGCGCGGCGAGGGCGGCCTTGGCAAGGCCGGGGCCAATCGCGGCGGCGATGTCGGCAGGCGTTGACCCGCGCGGCACTTCGCGCACCGATCCATCGGGGAGGCTGATCTTGAGCAGTTCGGTCATCGTGCAAATCCGTCTGGTTTGGCCGCGCCTTAGGACAAAGGGCTACGCACCGGAAGAGCGGTGTTGAACGAACAACCGATTCGGGAAGAACACCGCGCCGCCCCGAACCGGGCGGCGGGCGATGCGCCTAAAGCGCGCGCCCCCGCCCCCGGATAGTCATCCGGGTCGTGGTGATGCGGGTGGTGGTCAGCAGGTGAGCCATGCGACCAGATATAGGCGCAAGGCGTTGCCGTGTCATTACCGCCAAGCCAGCAGATAAAATCTGGAAGGACGCTTTCCAAAATGCAAAGGACGCTTGACACAAATCGAGTCAAGTGCAAAGGAGGCTTTACATATTGAGAAGGAGCATTGACATGAACCAATATCACAAGGCCTTGCTGCTGGGCGCGGTGCTGATCGCGATTTCCGTGTTGGCGGTGTTCGACATCATTCCCGAACAGGTCGCGCAATACGCGCCCTTGGCGGTGGTGCCGTTCATCGTGTCCGGCCAGCAATCCTGTCGCCTGTTTCGCCGGGAGCGACGGGCATGATCATGCGCACTCCGGCCACGCGGCGGTTCTTCCGCATCCATATCGCCCTGTCGGTGCTCTATATCGCGCTGGTGGCGCTGGCCTCGTTGTTCATCCCCGACAACGCCGCGCCCACGCCGATGGTCATCCTGTTCGCGCTGCTCCCCGGCCTCGTCGTGCTGGGCTGGATATGGAACATGGGCAGCCTGCTGGTGAACATGCAGGACGAATATCTGCGGATGCTGGAGGTCCGCAAAATGCTGTGGGCCTCGGCGATCACGCTGTCGATCTGCGGCGGCTGGGGGCTGGTTGAACTGTTCGCAGCTGTCCCGCGCCTGCCGGTGTTTTATGTGTTCCCGATCTGGTGTTTCGGGCTCGCGCTGGGCCAGTTGATCAACCGGTTTACGCTGGGCGACGGGGGGTCTTGCGCGTGAACAACCGCCTCAAAGTGCTGCGCGCCGAACGCGACTGGAGCCAGCAGGATCTCGCCGACCGGCTGGGGGTTAGCCGCCAGAGCGTCAACGCGATCGAAAAGGGCCGCTACGACCCCTCGCTCCCGCTCGCCTTCACTATTGCCGATCTGTTCGGCCTGCCAATTGAAGCGATTTTCAGCCGCGACTAAACCGCCAGCGTGGCCGATCCCTTGTCAGTCACGATCCGCTTCGTCCCCGCCAGTTTGGTCGAACGCTGCCTGACCCCGCCGGTGAAGCGGTACTCGGTCACCGCGCGGGTGGGGGTAAGCTCGACCACCATGTACCCGCGCTGCGCCGTGTCGGCCCATTTGAGCTGTTGGTTCTCAGCCACCAGTGCCGCGGCCATCGTCGCGGGCGGGACAAACGAGAGGTAGGTTTCAAACCCCGGTGAGCTGACCGAACACACGCCGAGTTCCACGCCGACCTTCGCGCCTTCGTGGTCGAGGTCGAACGCCCAGCCATTATGCGTATCGCCGGCCAGTACGATGAGGTTGGCGTCGGCTGCCAGCGCCGCCTTGAAAACCCGTTCGCGCGCCGCCGGGTACCCGTCCCACGCATCCATATTAAGTGGCAGGCCGACGGTGCTTGCCATTGCCGAGGCGGCGAGGCGCTGCTTGACGAAATCGGGCACGCCATCACCCAATTGGCTGGCGAGCGCTTGCGGGGTCTTGAGTTTGCCGATCAGCACCTGTTGCACCAGCACCTGCCAGCTTGTCCCGCTGGCAGTAGAGGCGCCCAGCCCCTTGGCGAGCCAAGCATCTTGCGCCTCACCCAGCAATTGCCGTTCTGCGTCCGCCCAGTCGCCATCGCGGAATTTGGTGAGCGCGGCGGTCATCGCCTGCGGATCGCTCGCGCCTTTCAGCACCATGCCGAGGTCGAACTGCTGATCGCGTCCTTCCAATCGCGTGTCGAGCCGGAACAGCGTCGCCAGATCGCCAACCTGATAGCTGGCATAGGCGGCATCCGACACCGGCATCCATTCGCGGTAGGCTTGCTTGGCCGCGGCCTTGCGCAACTGCCAGTCACCTTCGGTTTCCGGCTGATGGTTCTGCGCGCCATTTTCGTAAGAATCGTTGGCGCTTTCGTGGTCGTCCCATACTGCGATCATTGGCAGCACCTGATGCAGGCGCTGGCAATCGGGATCGGCGCGGTAGGTGGCGTAACGCAGGCGGTAATCGGCCAGCGCGACGATCTCGGTCACAGGCGCGAGCACACGTTCGGGTGCGGCCTGATTCGCATCGGGATAGGTGCCCGCGCCGTATTCGTAGATGTAATCGCCGAGATGCAGCGCGAGGTCGCAATCATTGGCTTCTGCCGCGTGGCCATAGGCGTTGAAATAGCCAAACCCGTAATTCGAGCAGGAAAACACCGCGAGCTTGAACGCGGACGTCGGGCCTTCGGGCAGCGTGCGGGTGCGGCCCACGGGCGAGGTCGTGCCGCCGGGCGCGATGAAGCGGTAAAAATACCAGCGGTCAGGCGAAAGGCCGGTCACTACGCCCTTGGCGCACCAATCGCGCGCCGGGCTGGCTGTAACGCTGCCTTCGGCCACGGCACGATTGAAATCCTCGCTTTCGCTGACCTGCCACGTGAGCGTCGTCTCCGCCTCAGCAACGAAGCGCGTCCACAGCAGCACCGACTTGGCGGAAGGCTCCCCGCTAGCGACGGCGTGGGTGAACCCACTGCCAAAACTGCGCGCGGCGGCGGGTGCAGCGACGAGTGCGGCCGACGCTCCGGCAAGGGTGAACAGGTTGCGGCGGGTAAGCGCGGTCGAGGCGCGCGCGGGCTGACTGGTGGTTTGCATGGCGGCGCGCATATCCCTCTCACGTGTCGATGGTATGACAATGCTTGCACCGGGCCCCCCGCGCAAGCCATGGTGCAAGGATGAGCGATATCATGCACCACACGCTATACGATGGCCGCCGCATCGCCTTCCGCTACACCCACGGGATCGGCCCGGCGCTGGTGTTCCTGCCCGGCTATATGTCCGACATGGCGGGGAGCAAGGCGACCGCGCTGTTTGCCGAAGCGCAGGAACGGGGCCGCGCTTGCCTGTTGCTCGACTATTCGGGCTGCGGGCAGAGTGACGGCGCGTTTGTAGATGGGATGTTGAGCCGCTGGCGGGACGAGGTGCTGGCGTTGATCGCGTCGTATGTCAGCGGGCCGGTGCTGCTGGTGGGATCGTCGATGGGCGGGTGGCTGATGCTGTTGGTGGCCGAACATCTGAAGCATCGCCTCGCCGGGATGATCGGCATCGCCCCCGCGCCCGATTTCACGCGCTGGGGTTACTCGGAAGCGCAGCGCGAGAGCCTCGCGGCTGGCGAGACGATTTACGAGCCTAATCCCTATGGCCCCGAACCCACCCCGACCTATCCCGAGTTCTTTGCCGATGCCGAATGCCACCTGCGTCTGGGGCGCGCGATCAACATCACCTGCCCGGTGCGGTTGATCCACGGCAAAGCCGATGCCGACGTCCCGTTTGAGATCAGCCTGCGTGTCCAAGCCGCATTGCGGTCGGACGACGTTCAGGTGACTCTGATAGAGGACGGTGACCACCGCCTGTCGCGGGATAGCGACATTGCCACCCTCAAGGCCATTGTGGCCGAATTTTACGGATAGCCCCCCCCCTGTGTCCCTTACTTCATTGATCCTCGCCCTGCTGCTGCAAGTTGGCCCCAATCCCCTGGGCGGCGCTATTGCGGGCGATGAGTTGGTGCGCGACCGTCCGGCACGGGATGCTGCCCCCCAGGTCGAACTGAACGCCACGAGCGCCTGGCTCGAAGGATGTTTCAATCTGCTCGGCGAGGATGCGGCGCGCGCGCATACCTTGGCGCAAATCCGGCGGACCGAAACCACCGGCACCGACCGGGTGATCGCCAACCACTGCCTCGGCACCGCGTCGAGCGAGCTTGGGTTGTGGGACGACGCCCGGGCTGCCTTTATCGCCGCGCGCGAGGAAACCCCGGCAGAGGAAACGCGCACCCGCGCGCGGTTTGCGGCGCTGGCCGGCAATGCCGCGCTGGCGGGCGGCGATGCGGCGGGCGCGCTCGATTTGCTAACCTTGGCTGAGAGCGATGCGCAAGCCGCCGCCGACGCAACGCTGGTCGCACTGGCTGCTATCGACAAGGCGCGAGCCTTGGTCGCATTGGGGCGCGGGGATGAGGCGCTGGCGGCGCTCGACGCTGCCACCACGCTTGCGCCGACCCGCGCCGAGGGCTGGCTGCTTAAAGCCACGCTGCTGCGGCGCCTCGGCCAGCTTGATGCGGCGCAGACGGCGATTGAGCGGGCCGTGTCGGTCACCCCTACCGACCCTGAAATCGGGCTGGAGGCCGGCGTGATCGCGGTGCTGGCCGGGCGTGACGAAGCCGCGCGGCAAAGCTGGCAATCGGTGGTCGCGCTCGGCCCAGGCCCGGCGGCTGACACGGCGAAGGAATATCTTGCGCAGCTGCCCCCGGCAGAGGAAACGTCGCCCCCTGCACCACCAAGTGAGGAACCGCCCGCATGACCCGTTTTTCCGTGCTCGATCTGGTGCCGGTGCGCGAAGGCGGCACCTTGACCGAAGCCTTTGCCGCGGCCACCGACTTGGCCCGTGCGGCTGAAGCGATGGGCTGCGACCGGTTCTGGGTGGCCGAACATCACGCGATGGACGGGATCGCAGGCGGGGCGACCTCGGTCGTGCTCGCCCATATCGGCAATGCCACCAGCCGCATCCGGATCGGATCGGGCGGGATCATGCTGCCCAACCACACCCCGTTCCAGATCGCCGAACAGTTCGGCACGCTGGACGCGCTGTTTCCCGGGCGGATCGATCTGGGGCTGGGCCGCGCGCCGGGGGCCGGGCCGGAATTGCAGCGTGCCCTGCGCAAGAACCTGCATCAGGCCGCCGAGTATTTTCCGCAGGACGTGGTCGAACTGCGCGCGCTGCTGACCGGCGATATCGATCTGCCGATCCACGCCACCCCGGGGCTGGGTGCCAAGGTTGAGCTGTGGATGCTGGGGTCGAGCCTGTTTGGCGCGCAGCTCGCCGCCAAGCTTGGCCTGCCTTATGCCTTCGCCGCGCATTTTGCGCCTGATCATCTCGATGCGGCGCTCGCCGTTTATCGCCGCGATTTTAAGCCGTCTGCCGCGCTGGATCGCCCGCATGTGATGGTGGCGATGAACGTGTTCGCCGCGGAAACCGAGGCTGCGGCGCGGTTGCTCGCCTCCAGTCAGCAGCAAAGCTTTGTGCGGCTGCGCACCGGCACCCCCGGCAAGCTGCCGCCGCCGATTGAAGGCTATACCGATAACCTGCCCGCACCCGCGCAAGCGATGCTCGCGCATGTCGGGCAGGCCGCAGCAGTCGGCACTCCGGCGCAGGTGCGCGACAGCATCGCCGCCTTCGTGGCGCGCACCGGGGCCGATGAGATCCTGCTGTCAGGCGCCACCTTTGATCCTGATGCGCGCATCCGATCGATGGAACTGACGATCGAGGCCTGTGAAACTGCACTCGCCGCGTAACTCAGGTGTTGAACACGCTTGCACCAAATGGGGGTAAGCGCGTATCGCGAAAGACACGATTAAAACAATTCGGCACAATATAATTACAGTCTTTAGGTGCTGGATCGCAGGACGCCGGGAGCATAATTATGGGGCCGAAAACCACCACGGGCACGGCGGCCAAGTCGCCCGAAGCTGCGCTGATCAAGGCGCTGCGCCAGCATCTCGAAGCGTCCTTGCTCCCCGGCGACGGCATCCCTGATAAAGCCGCGATGGAAGAGGCCGCAGCGTTCCTGCTCGCCGCCGCGCGCACCCGCACGCCCGGTCAATCAACGGTGCAGATCGAATCCGCCACCGAAGGCCGCCGCCACCTGCGGATCGCCATCGTCAACGATGACAAGCCGTTTCTGGTCGATTCGATTGCCGCCGCGATTGCTGCACAGGGGCTGGGCATCGATCTGCTGTTGCACCCGGTGATTGCGGTTGAGCGCGACGCGGCGGGCACGATCACCGCGTTTGCACCATCAGGCCGGCGCGAATCGCTGATCTACCTCGAAACTCCGCGCGTCGATGCGCGGCAGCGGCGCGAGTTGCTTGAAACGCTCGAAGCGACGCTCGCCGATGTGCAGGCGGCGGTCAGCGATTGGCCGCAGATGCAGGCGGTGATCACGGCAGATGCCGCGCAGGCCGCAGCGGTCGATGCCGAGGCGAGCGCGCTGCTCGGCTGGCTGGGCGGCGGGATGCTGACCCAGCTCGGCCACCTCACCCGCCAGCGCGGCGGAGCGGAAAGTGACGTGCTCGGCATCTGCCGCAGTTCCGCGCGCGAATTGCTGGCGCCGGTGTCGCTCGACCGGGCGTTCGAGTGGTTTGACCGCAACTCATCCGCCGCGCTGCTGATGATCAAATCCAACGTGCAATCGCGCGTCCACCGCGCCAGCCCGCTCGATCTGTTCATCGTGCCGATTCGCACCAAGGGTAAGGTCACCGCGCTGTCGATCCACGCCGGGCTGTGGACCAGCGCCGCGTTAAATGCACCGCCGGGCGCAGTGCCAATGCTGCGCCGGGTGCTGGGCGATCTCACCGCGACGCTTGGCTACGATCCGGCCGGGCACAATGGCAAGGCGCTAGTGCACGCCTTCACCTCGCTGCCCAATGATCTGCTGACCGCGTTCGATCCCGCTTGCGTGCGCACGCTGGCGACTGCCAAGATGGCGCTGATCGATCGCCCGCGCCCGCGGTTGGTGATGGTGCGCGCAACGTTGGAGCGCCACGTCTTCGCGTTCGTGTGGTTACCGCGCGATCAGCTGTCGACCGATGTGCGCTTGCAGATTCAGGCGATGCTGCTGGCCACCCCCGGCGCGGCGCTGCTCGACTGGAGCCTTGAGGTTGAAAGCAGCACGCTCGCGCTGCTGCGGTTCCTGGTTGATGTGCGCGGTTGTGACGATCTGCCCGATGATGCCGCGATTGAAGCGCAATTGGTCGAACTGCTGCGCGGTTGGAACGAGGCGGTGGCGACGCACCTTGCCACAAGCGAAGACGAAGGCCGCGCGGCCGCGCTCGCCGCGCGCTATGCTCCGGCCTTCCCGACCGGATACCGCCTGTCCTATGGCCCGGAGGAGGCCGCGCGCGACATCGCCAAACTGCGCACGCTGGCGCTGGCGGACAGCGAAGCGCAGGCCGCCGCCCCCGCTCGGCCAGATCGTGCCACCCGCCTTTATCGGCTGGCGAGCGACGGCGCGGATACCCTGCGGCTGAAGGTCTACACCATTCGCGGGACGCTGGCGCTGTCCGATGCTGTGCCCGCGCTTGAAAACTTCGGGTTCCGGGTGGCCGCCGAAGTGCCAACCTTCCTGACCGATCCCACGCTCGGCGCGATCCACGATTTCATCCTCACCGTGCCGGTCGGGCTGGAAGCGGGCGCGTTGCTCGAACGGGCCGGCTTGATTGAGGATGCGCTGGCCGATGTGCTCAATGGCTTGGCGGAAGATGATCCGTTCAACCGGCTGGTCGCGGCGACGGGGTTGGTTCCGCAGGCAGCGAACTGGCTGCGCGCGGTCTATCGCTATTTGCGCCAGACCGGGGTGAGTTACACGATCTACACCGTGGTCGATGCGCTGGTGGGCGCGCCGCAGGTGACCCGCGCGATGGTGGCGCTGTTTGCCGCGCGCCACGATCCGGCTTTCAGCGGGGAGCGGGACGAGGCTATCACCGCGGCGCAAACCGCCTTCACGCGCGGGCTGGCGAAAGTCACCGCGATCAACGATGACCGGCTGCTGCGATCGTACCGCGCGGTGATCGACGCGGTGCTGCGCACCAACGCCTTCGCGCCCGCTGCGGCTGAGGCATTGGCGTTCAAGCTCGATTCTGCGCTCGTCCCCGGCCTGCCCAAGCCGCTGCCGTGG
This sequence comes from Sphingomonadales bacterium Ga0077531, assembly GCA_001464915.1. GTDB lineage: Bacteria > Pseudomonadota > Alphaproteobacteria > Sphingomonadales > Sphingomonadaceae > Erythrobacter. The sequence goes on along the minus strand of LNED01000043.1, from coordinate 187,999 downwards.
CGGGAGATTTTTGTCTATTCGCGCCGGGTCGAAGGCATTCACCTGCGTTCGGGCAAGGTCGCGCGTGGGGGCTTGCGCTGGTCAGACCGGCGCGATGATTTCCGCACCGAAGTGCTGGGATTGATGAAAGCGCAGCGCGTGAAAAACGCGGTGATCGTGCCGACCGGGGCAAAGGGCGGGTTCTATCCCAAGCAGCTGCCCTCACCCGCGCTCAACCGCGAAGGCTGGGCCGCTGAAGGGCGCGCGTCGTATGAAATCTTCATCCGCACGCTGCTGTCGGTCACCGACAACATCGTCGGCGGCAAAGTGGTGCACCCGGCGGCAGTGCAAGTGCTCGACGGCGAAGACCCCTATTTCGTGGTGGCGGCAGACAAGGGCACCGCGACCTTCTCCGACATCGCCAATGGCATCGCCCAAAGCCGCGACTTCTGGCTCGACGATGCTTTTGCGAGCGGCGGGTCGAACGGATACGACCACAAGGCAATGGGCATCACCGCGCGCGGCGCGTGGGTATCGGTGCAGCGCCATTTCCGCGAAATGGGCGTTGATGTGCAGGCCGACCCGGTCACGGTGGCGGGCTGCGGCGATATGTCGGGCGATGTGTTCGGCAACGGGATGCTGCTGTCCAAAACGCTGAAACTGGTCGCGGCGTTCGATCACCGCCACATCTTCATCGATCCCACCCCCGATCCGATGGCGAGCTGGAAAGAGCGCAAGCGCCTGTTCGAACTCCCCCGGTCAAGCTGGGAGGACTACAACGCCAGCCTGATTTCCAAGGGCGGCGGGGTGTTCAGCCGCGCGTCGAAAGCGATCAAGCTGTCGAAGCAATCGCGCGATCTGCTTGGGATCGATGCCAAGGAGATTGAGCCTGAAGCATTGATCTCCGCGATCCTGCGCGCGCCTGTTGACCTGATGTGGTTCGGCGGGATCGGTACCTATGTGAAGGCGCCGCACGAAAGCCACATGCAGGTTGGCGATCCGGCCAATGATGGATTGCGGGTCGATGCGGGCGACGTGCGTGCGCGGGTTATCGGTGAAGGCGCGAACCTTGGCACCACGCAGGCGGGGCGCATCGCGTTTTCGCTGGCGGGAGGCCGCATCAATACCGACTTCATCGACAATTCGGCCGGCGTCGATTGTTCGGATAACGAGGTCAACATCAAGATCGCGCTCGCCGCCGCCATGGCTGCGGGCAAGCTGACCGAGAAGAAGCGCAACACGCTGCTGGCCGCGATGACCGATGAGGTCGCGGCGATCGTGCTCGAAGACAACCGCTTGCAGGCGCTCGCGCTGTCGGTGGCCGAAAGCGGCGGGCCGGGGGCAACCCCTGCCTATGTCCGCCTGATCGAACGGTTGGAGGAGGTCAGCGATTTCGACCGCCGCACCGAAGGTCTGGCCGATGGCGAAGCGTTGTCGCGCCGCGCCGCTGATGGCAACGGGCTGACCCGGCCCGAACTGGCGGTGCTGCTGTCTTCAGCCAAGCTCGCCTTGCAGTCCGCGATCGAAGCAAGCGCCCTGCCCGACGATCCCGCGCTTGAACCGCTGCTGATCGCGCGCTTTCCCACCCCGATGCGCAAAACCTACGCCGCGCAGATCAGGGGCCACCGGCTGCGGCGGGAGATGATCGCCACCAGCTTGTCAAACCGCATGGTCAACCGGCTGGGCATGGTGCACCCGTTTGAACTCGCCGAGGAAGAAGGCGTGGGGCTGGCCGAAGTGACCGCCGCCTTCGTGGTCGCCGAACGCCTGTTCGGGCTTGAAGTACTGTGGCGCGAGCTGGACGAAGCCGCGATCCCCGAAGCCGCACGGCTGGCGCTGTTTGACCGGTTGGCAGCGGCAGTTGGCAATCTGATGTCCGATGTGCTGCGCACCGCTGCGGGCAAGGTCGATGCCGGCGCGATGATTGCCGAATTGTCCGGTGGCGTCACGGTGCTGACCGCCGCGCGCGAAGAATTGCTCACCGCCGAACCGCGTGCGCGATCCATGGAATTGCGCCGCAGCTTTATCGCCGCCGGCGCGCCCGAAGTCTTGGCCGCCCGCGTCGCCAACCTGTTCGACTATGATGGCGCGGTGGGTCTGGCGCAGACTGCGCTCGACACCGGGATTGATGCCAAGCTGCTGACCCACGCCTTTGCCGACATCGGCACGCGGCTGGGGCTGGATTGGGCGCAGGGCACGGCGGCGCATATGTCGCCTTCGGACGTGTGGGAGCGGTTGCTCGTGTCCGGCCTCGCGCGCGATTTCCAGCACATGCGGATCGAATTCCTGCGGCGGCTGATGCGGCGCAAGGGCGGGAAGGACGATCCGCTCGGCGCGATTGGTGAGTGGGCTGAACGCAATGCCGGATCGGTGGCGCAATTCCGCAGCATGATTGCCCGCGCACAGGCCCGCCCGCCGGTGGGCGCGGCGATGCTGGCGCAGATTGCCAGCCAGGCGCGCAATCTGCTCGAACGGTAGCGCTTAACCTTTGTGGCGGGTTGACCCTTCGGCGATTTGCGGCACATCAAAGCCCGCACACCGCCGGAGGGGCATAGGACAGCAATGACACCATCCACCACTGATCAAGCCCTCGGCCACGCACCGGACCACGCAGACGTAGTGATCGTCGGCACCGGGCACGGCGGCGCGCAGGCGGCGATTGCCTTGCGCCAGCATGGGCACGAAGGATCGATTCTGATGATCGGGCGCGACAATGCGCCGCCGTACGAGCGTCCGCCGCTGTCGAAGGAATACCTCGCCGGGGACAAGGGGTTTGAACGGATCATGATCCGGCCCGAGAAATTCTGGGCGGACAAGGATATTGCGCTGCGGCTTGGCGCGGCGGTGACTGCGCTTGATCCGCAAGCCCACCGTCTCACCCTGAGCGATGGCGGACATGTGACTTATCGCAAGCTGATCTGGTCAGGCGGGGGCGATCCGCGCCGCCTGCCGGTGCCGGGCGCGGTGTTGCCCGGCGTGTTCTACGTCCGCGATAAATCCGATGCCGATGCGATGATGGCCGCGCTGGCGGACGGGGCCAAGCGCGCCGTGGTGATCGGCGGCGGCTATATCGGGCTGGAGGCAGCCGCCGTGCTGCGCAAGCTCGGCTGCGAAGTGGTGCTGGTCGAAATGCTCCCCCGCCTGCTGGCACGCGTCGCAGGAGAGGAGATGTCGGACTTCTATGCCGCCGAACACCGCCGTCAGGGTGTCGACGTGCGGCTCAATACCGGCGTCAACGCGGTGCTGGGAGAGGATGCCGGGCGGGTCACCGGCGTCAGGCTCGACAATGGCGATGAGGTCGCCTGCGACATGGTGATCGTCGGCATTGGGGTTGTCCCTGCGGTCGCGCCGCTGATTGCGGCGGGCGCTGCTGGGTCGAACGGGGTCGACGTCGATTTCTGCTGCCGCACCACATTGGACGATGTCTACGCCATTGGCGACTGCGCCGCGCACGCCAACGACTTTGCCGATGGCGCCGTGATCCGCTTGGAATCGGTGCAGAACGCGCATGACATGGCGGCCACCGTCGCCCGCGCGATCATGGGCGAAAAGGAGCCCTATCACGCGCTGCCGTGGTTCTGGTCGAACCAGTATGACCTCAAGCTTCAGACGGCAGGACTAAGCCTCGGCTTCGATGCGACTGTGCTGCGCGGCGATCCGGAGACGCGCAAATTCACCGTGGTCTATTTGAAGAACGGCGTGCCGATCGCGTTCGACTGTGTGAACACGATGAAGGATTATGTGCAGAGCCGCAAATGGCTCGAAAGCGGGGCGGGCAGGGTTGATCTCGCGCTGCTGGCCGATCCCGAGGTGCCCATCAAAGACCTGATGTGAGCCGCGCCAACGCCCACCGGGCCGCGTCGGCGACGACCGGGTCGGGATCGTCGGTGAGCGCCTCGACCTGCGCGGCCAGCGTGCGGTTTCCGCTATTGCCCGCCGCATAAAGGCAGTTCCGCACAAACCGGTCGCGCCCAATGCGCTTGATCGGTGAACCAGAGAACAGCGCCCGGAACCCCGCATCATCCAGCGCCAGCAACTCGGCCAGACGCGGCGCCACCAGTTCGGCGCGGGGGAGGAATTCGCGGATCGCCTGCGCCTCGCTGGCGAACTTGTTCCACGGACACACCGCCAGACAATCATCGCAGCCATAGATGCGGTTGCCGAGCGCTTCGCGGAATTCGTGCGGGACTTCGCCCTTATGTTCGATGGTGAGGTACGAAATGCAGCGCCGTGCATCCAATTGATACGGCGCGGGGAAGGCATCGGTTGGGCAGGCATCCAGACAGGCACGGCAAGACCCGCATTGGTCGCGGTGCGGATCGGCCGGGACGAGTTCTAAGGTGGTGTAGATCGCGCCTAGGAATAGCCAACTGCCGTGGGTCGGGCTGACCAGATTGGTGTGTTTGCCCTGCCACCCGATCCCCGCCGCTTCCCCCAAGGGTTTCTCCATCACCGGGGCGGTATCGACGAAGACCTTCACCTCTGCTCCCGGCACAGCGTCCACCAGCCAACGGGCGAGCGCCTTGAGCCGTTTTTTCACGACATCGTGATAGTCCTTGCCTTGGGCATAGACCGAAATCCGTGCGTGGGTGGACGATCCTTCGAGCGCCAGCGGATCATGCGCCGGGGCGTAGCTCATGCCTAATGCGATGACGCTGCGCGCGGCGGGCCACAGCCCTTGCGGCGAACGGCGGTGATCCAGCCGCGCCGCCATCCATTCCATGCTGCCGTGCTGCCCCTCGCCCAGCCATTGTTCCAGCCGGGCCGAGCGCAGCGGGTCCTCTACGGCGCTTGCAAAGCCGCAGGTTGCAAACCCCAGGGCCGCCGCCTGCGCCGCAATCCGTGTCTCGAGATCAGATGTCACCGGGGCATTAACCATGTTTGGAGAGGCTCCCGTTTAATCCTGCCGACTAACCGCGTAGGCTATGGACATGGCGGTAAGCAATCACACTTCATTGGGCAATCGGCAGGCTGGCTCGATTGCCATTCCCGTCGATACCCGCCCCCTCGCCATCGAAGCGCGCGGGCTGGTCAAAAGCTTTGACGGTACGCGTGCGGTCGACGGCGTGGATATCTCCGTCCCCGAAGGCGCGATTTACGGCATCCTTGGCCCCAATGGCGCGGGCAAGACCACGACCTTGCGGATGCTGCTTGGCATTATTGACCCAGACGAAGGCGTGCGCCGCGTGTTCGGCTATGACCGACCGCACGATATTGGCCGCCTGATCGGATACCTGCCCGAAGAACGCGGGCTCTATCCGGCGATGAAGTGCATCGAGGCGATTGCCTTCATGGGCGCGCTGCGCGGGTTGCCGCTGAAAGAAGGCCGCCTGCGCGCTGCCGAACTGCTCGAACGCCACGGGCTGGGCTATGCCGCCAACCGTCAGATCAGGCAGCTGTCAAAAGGCATGGCACAGACAGTGCAGTTGCTCGGCACGCTGGTGCACCGCCCGCGCTTGGTGGTGCTGGATGAACCGTTCTCCGGCCTCGACGCGATCAATCAGGGCAAGCTGGAAGTGATGATCCGCGCGCTGGCTGAAGACGGCGTGACGGTGATCTTCTCCACCCACGTCATTCACCATGCCGAACGCCTGTGCGAAGGTGTCGCCATCATTGCCGGCGGCAAGGTGCCTTATGCCGGCAGTGTCGAGGCCGCGCGTGACCGGATCCCGGCGCAGGTGCGGTTGGAAACGCGGGCGCGCGAAGGCGCATGGCTGGCTGCCCTGCCTGCCGATACCAAGCGCAACGGCGATTTCTTCCAGTTCCCGCTGCCCGAAACCGGGATCGAGCCTTTGCTGAAAGGTCTGATCGACGGCGAGGCGGGCATCCTTTCGCTCTCGATCGAGCGCGCCGGGCTGCACGATGCTTTCGTTGCCATCGCGGGGGAGGCCGCCGCCCGTCAGCTTGAGGCCGATCAGGCAGGAGCCCGCGCATGAGCCAGATCGACACCCCCATTCGCCCGCGCCTCAACGTGTTCGAAGCCGCCTGGGTCATCACCCGGCGTGATTTCGTCGCGGTATTGTTCAGCCGCGCGTTCCTGTTTTTCCTGATCGGCCCGCTGTTCCCGGTGCTGATCGGGGGATTGGCCGGAAGTATTGGCGGGCAGGTGCAACGCAACGCGGTCAGCATCGAAATCGGTCTTGCTCTGTCAGCTGAAGACAACGCGGCGATGATCACCGCAGCCGACGCGCTGCGCCCGCAACTGCGCGGGTTGGTGCCCGAATTGCGGGTGATTGACGAGGCGTCGGCTGACAGCAATTTCGATGCGCGTGAATATCTTGATCAGCGGCGCGGCAATTATGCGGCAATCCTGACCGGGTCGCTCACCGCGCCGCAACTGGTCGGCACGCAAGGGCAGGTTGATCGCTGGAAAGGCCCGATTGAACTGATCGCCGCCACCGCCAGCGGCGCTGCCCCGGCGCGTTTCCCGCAGGCGTCGAGCGAAGTGGTCGCTTCCAGCGCCGCGTCTGAACGCACCAACCGCATCCGCACCGCACAGGCGGCGCAGATGGTGTTGTTCCTGCTGACAATGCTGCTGGGCGGCATGGTATTGTCCAACCTCGCCGAGGAAAAGGGCAACAAGATCATCGAAATCCTTGCCGCAGCCCTGCCGATGGACGCGGTGTTCATGGGCAAGCTGTTTGCGATGCTGGGCGTGTCGTTTGTCGGTATCGCGGTGTGGTTTACGGTCGGCTGGGGCTTCTGGGCGATTGCCGAGGATGCGATTGTCACCGTCACCCAGACCAATTTCCGCGATCTGCCCGGGCCGGCGGTCGGCTGGCCGATGTTCCTCGCGCTCGGGCTCGTGTATTTCACGATGGCCTATCTGCTGCTGGGTTCGCTGTTCCTGACGATTGGCGCGATGGCATCGTCGGTGCGCGAAGTGCAGACCATGTCGATGCCGGTTACCATGCTGCAATTGATGGTGTTCTTCCTGTCGGCTGCCAATATCGGCCAGACTGGCACGCCGCTCGAACTGACCTCGATCGCTTTCCCGCTGTCATCGCCGTTTGCGATGCTGGCGCGCGCGGCGTTGGAGGACACGCTGTGGACGCACGCGCTGGCGCTGGTGTGGCAGGGCATCGCGGTGATCCTGCTGGTCAAGGGCGGGTCGCTGTTGTTCCGCAAGCGGGTGATGAAATCGGGCGGGGCCGGGCGCGTGAAAAAGGGCTGGTTTGGCCGCCGCGCGCCCGCCACGCTTGAGCCTGCGGAATAAGTCCCGAATCAAAACTGTTATTGACATCTCTGTCAGTTGCGGCAGGATGCGAGTCGGATGAGAGCGGCCCCATCAGGAGGCCGCCCGACGGGAGAGAGACATGGCCACCATCGCCGCCCCTACACGCCCGCAAGTGCGCCGCGAACCGAGCGCCTACGACGCGCTGAAGGCGCATTTCGCGGCCCATCCCGAAGAACGCCCGGCCCATTCGCACCCATGGGACGTCAGCCGGTCGGACATCTATTTCGAAGACACCTGGCAGCCGATCTTCGCCGAAATGCGCAAGGCTGGCCCACTGCATTACATCCCCGAAAGCCCGTTCGGCCCCTATTGGGCGGTGGTTGGCCACAAGGCGATTCAACATATCGAAGCCTTGCCCGAAGCATTCTCGTCAAGCTGGGAACATGGCGGGATCACGATCCTCAATCCGCTGACCGAGAGCGAGGCGGCAGCGGCGGGCCATGCGCCGCGCGAATTGCCGATGTTCATTGCGATGGACCGGCCGCAGCACACCGGCCAACGCCGCACCGTCGCGCCGAAATTCACGCCATCAGCCGTGACCGATATGGAGGCCGAAATCCGCGCCCGTACCGGCGAAGTGCTCGACCGGCTGCCGCGCGGCAAGACCTTTGACTGGGTCGAGAATGTCTCGATCGAACTCACCACCGGGATGCTGGCGATTCTGTTCGGATTTCCGTGGGAAGACCGCCGCCTGCTCACCCTGTGGTCGGACTGGGCGGGCGACACCGAGCTCGCCACCGTGCGCGAAATGGATGAGATGCGCTGGGGCTTCCTTCAGGAAATGGGGGCCTATTTCCAGTCGCTGTGGATCGAACGCACGATGGACAAGGAGCCGGGCAACGATCTCATCTCAATGATGCTCCATTCCGAAGCGATGAACCAGATGCGGCCCGAGGAATTCATGGGCAATCTGGTGCTGCTGATCGTCGGCGGCAACGACACCACCCGCAACACCATGAGCGGCATCATCCACGCGCTCGACAAGTTTCCCGATCAGCGCAAAGCGTTTGAAGAACACCCCGAACTGATCCCCAACGCGGTGCAGGAATGCCTGCGGTATCAGACCCCGCTCGCCCATATGCGCCGCACCTGCACCGAGGACACCGAAGTGTTCGGGCAGACCATCAAGGCGGGCGACAAGGTCGTGCTGTGGTATCTTTCCGCCAACCGCGACGAAGAAGTGTTCGCCAACCCCGACAAGCTCGACATCACGCGCGATAATGCGCGGCGGCATCTGGCGTTCGGTTACGGCATCCACCGCTGCGTCGGCGCGCGGTTGGCCGAATTGCAGCTGAAGGTGCTGCTCGAAGAAATGCACAAGCGCCGGATGCGGGTGCATGTCGCGGGTGATGTCGAGCGGGTGCGGGCCAATTTCGTCCACGGCTTCCGCAAGCTTGAGGTCGAAATCACCGAATTCTGAGGTTCGCGCGGGGCCAATTCGAGTGGGGGTGAAACTTCGGCGGCGTTCCGGGCGTATTAAGGCAGGAACGCCTACCTCTTGAATGATGGAACACCTGACCATGCGCCTGCCCCATTTGAACCGCCGCACTGTGATCGCCGCTGCCGGAATTGGCGCGGCGCTGCCGTTCGTCGCCTCCTGCGGCGCATCCCCGGCTGAGGCCAAGAGCTTCCCCAAGGGCAAGACCGACGCCGAATGGCGCAAGATCCTGACCAAGGATCAATATTACATCCTGCGCGAAGAAGGCACCGAACGCGCCTTCACCTCGCCGCTCGACAAGGAAAAGCGCAAGGGCACATTCGTGTGTGCGGGTTGCAGCAACCGGCTTTATGCCTCAGCGCACAAGTATGACAGCGGCACGGGCTGGCCGAGTTTCTGGCAGCCAGTCGATAAGGGCGCGATTGGCACCACCACCGATTACAAGATCGGCTATCCCCGTACCGAAGTGCACTGCGCCGATTGCGGCGGGCATCTGGGCCATATCTTTGGCGACGGGCCGCAGCCGACGGGCAAGCGGCATTGCATCAATGGCGATGCGCTGAAGTTCGTGCCGGCCTGATTCGGCGCCTAATCTTCAAGCAATGCCGGGGCCTGCAACAGGGCGGCAATCCGGGCGAAATCGCCGAGTGTGAAGGTGTCATCAAACACCAGCCCATAGCGGGAATCGCGCCGCCACCGTACCTTGGCCCGCACCTCGCGCACTTCGCCAATCAGGCTGGGCGCTTCGATGCGGATATTCTGGTCGATTGCGAGCAATCCGTCGCAGGCAATCCGCGCGCCCTGCTGCGACAGGTTTTCGACCACGCCTTCGAAGCGGTGGCTGAGCGTCGAGACGTTAACCGGGAAACACAGGCCGAGCCGCAGTCCGCGTTTGGGGTATTCGCCCGATTCGCTGATCAACTGCTGCACGTCCACCGGCTCGTCAAAGCTGAAACCGGCTTCGTTGCCGCGTTCCCATACGTTGGTGATTTCGTAGACGGCGCCGGCGGGCATGTGCAGCGCGAAGGTTTTGCAGCCGGGAAGCTTGTGGAACAATCGCACGCTGATCCCGGTTTCGGAGACATCGCGGATGACGCACACGAATTCGCCCTGGGCTGACACCAGCTTGGCCGCGCGGATCAGCAGCGTGAAGCGCGGCGCGGCGCGCAGCTCCTCGCCCGCCGCCAGCGGTTCGTGATGTAGCTTTGCCGTGCTCGCGCCCGTGTCCATGCCATGTTGTCCCAAATCTGCCTGCATCGCTAAGCGGCAAAGCGTTAAGGGGGCAATAATTGCGAATAAGGAGGGCGGGGGATGGGGCCGGTAAGGGCGGCCAGAACAGTTGGCCAGTGCGGGTGGCCAGAACGGATGGCCAGTACGGGCGGCGGGATTCGAACCCGCACGAGCAAAGCTCAGGGGATTTTAAGTCCCCGGCGTCTACCATTCCGCCACGCCCGCATGGGATACGCCTTGGCACATTTGCCCGGTGTTGCGCCAGTGGTGTAGATCAGTGCCGTAGGCCAATGCTTGCCAGCAGCCGCGCTAACGCCCATTTCGCACCTGAAATTAGGGCAAAGGGGCTGACATGGCAGGCGACAGCGCGCATTCGGTGGTCGCAACCATCCAACCGGCGATCACCTTGCTGGGGCTGGGTATTGGCGCGGCGCTGGCTTCGCGGGCGCTGCGGCTCAATCCGATTGTCGGTTACCTTGGTCTGGGCCTGGGGTTGGCGAGCCTTGGTTTCGCCGATGGTTTCAGCGGGCCGGTGGTCGCCGCGATGGCAGAGGCAGGCGTGATGTTCCTGCTGTTCAACCTTGGTCTGCATTTCTCGCTGGGCCGCATTCGGGCTGAGGCGGGCAATATCTTCGGGTTCGGCAGCCTGCAAATGCTGGTGTCGGGCGGAGCCTTCGCGGCGTTGTTTGCAGCCTTCGGCCTGCCGATCACCTTTGCGGTGATTGCCGGGTTTGCGCTCGGCCTTTCCTCCACTGCCGTCGTCATCGGGCTGGTGCGGGAGCGGGGGCAGGAGGATTGCCCGGTCGGTCGGGCGGCGCAATCAATCCTGATCTTTCAGGATATTGCCGCGATCCTGCTGCTGGTTGCTGCCGGAGCGTTGGCGAGCGGGGGTGCGTTGCTGCCGCAACTCGGCCTCGCCGGGGCCAAGGCGCTGGCCGCGTTCGGGATAGCGGTGCTGTTTGCGCGGTATCTGACCGAACCCTTGTTCAACCTCATCGCCCGCGCCGGCACGACCGAGGTTTATACCGCCACCGCGCTGTTCATCGCGCTTGCCGCCGGGTGGGCGACCGGGATGGCGGGGCTATCGCTGACGCTGGGCGCGTTTCTGGGCGGGATGGCGGTGGCGGATTCGCGTTACCGCATTCTGGTGCAGGCCGAGATTGACGCGTTTCGCGGGCTGTTCCTCAGTTTCTTCTTCATCTCGGTCGGGCTGAGCATCGATCCGGCGCTGCTGGTGCAGGACTGGGCGCTGCTGGTGCAGGACTGGGCGCTGGTGGCAGGGGTTACCGCCGGGATGATCGCGCTGAAATGCGGGTTGAATGTGATCGCGGGCCTGCTCAACCGCTGGTCGGTGCCGGGATCGATCCAATTGGGGTTTCTGCTGGGGCAGGGGAGCGAGTTTGCGCTGGTCCTGCTGGCCTTGCCTGCGGTGGCGGGGCTGGTTGAGGGGCGGCTGGTATCGGCGCTGGTCACTGCGATTGCCATCAGCCTTGCGGTTACCCCGCTGATCTCGAATATTGGGCGCAAGCTGGCGGGCCGCCTGCGCGCCGGGCCGCCCGATGCCAAGCTGGCGGGCGACGATGCGCCGGTGTTGATCATCGGTATGACGCCGGCGGGCCGCGCGTTGGCCGATGCGCTGGCGTATAATGATATCGGCTATCTCGCGCTGGAAGCCGATCATGCCCGGTTCCAGCTGGCGCTGGCCGATGGTTACCACGTCCACCATGCCAATTCCGCCGATCCGCGCAGCTGGGATGCGATCGGGATGGGGCAACGCGAAGTACTGGTGATCGCAACCGGCAACACTGCCGTATCGCGAGAGCTGACCCCGCTGGTGCAGGAACGCCTGCCGGGGATCGCCCGCGTAATCGCCGTGCCAAGCGCCGCCGACACCGAGGAGTTCAGCGCACTTGGCATGTTGCCGGTCGACATGAGTCTGAGCGGCGGGGCCGAACGGCTGATCGATCTGGTGTTCGCCGCATTGGGGCGTGAGCGCGCGCTACCCGGACCGAACCTCGCGCGTGATGAGGTACGTGTTCTGGCTGCTTGATTTGTGTTGCGGACGTGCCTCCGCACGCCCGTCCGCGGCGCTGTTTCAAGCCCTGCGGGCTTAATCGCTTGCGGGGCGGCCGCTCTCAAAAGAATGCGCTGCCTTCGGTCGCGCACCGACCGCGAGCGCACGCGCGCGAGCCGCAGGTGCCCCGTAGCGAAGCGAAGGGAACAGCACCGAGGATGTGCCCGCGGAGGCGGGCACTTAACGCTAATCGTTCAAACGCTCGCGGATTTCCTTGCCGGCCTTGAAATAGGGCACGCGCTTGGAAGGCACGTCAACGGTTTCGCCGGTGCGCGGATTGCGCCCGCTGCGCGCATCGCGGTCACGGGTCGAAAACGCGCCGAAGCCGCGCAGTTCTACCCGGCCACCTTCGGCCAGACGCTGAGCGATTTCGTCAAAAAAGATATCCACCACCTGCTCGATTTCATCTGCGCGCAGTTCGGGATTATCTTTGTGCAGTTCTTGCAACAACTCGGATCTGATCATGGCGATCTCCGGGCGCCCATGGACGGTCGCGCCGCCATATCACGCCATATGCGGGTTTGACCCCGCGGTTTCCTCAACTCGCCTCCGACCCGTGAGGCGCCCCCCTATAATCCCAGCCTGCGGCGCGATGCAATCCCACCGAGTCTGACAATGAACAGACTGTCATAAAACGGGAAACTGCGCAACTTCCACAAGTGTTAATAGGCGTAAATTGTCAGGTGGCGACGGCAAGTTCTGCCGGGCTGAGGCCAAGTCGGGCCATGCGGCTGCGAATCTCGGGCCATTCTTCGCGCAGGAACGCTTCGCGTTCGGCGCTGCGCAGACGGTCGGCTGCGCCGTGCACAACATACATGCCAACCCCGCGTTGCACTTCGACGAGTCCATCATTCTGGAACTGCTGATAGGCTTTCGCCACGGTGAGAGGGTTCGCCCCCTGCTCGGCCGCCAGCGCGCGCACCGATGGCAGCATCGCGCCTTCGGGATAGACGCCATCGATAATCGCGGCGGCAATCTGATCGCGCAGCTTGAGATAGACGGGCCGGTTGGAGTTCATGGTCAAAAGCGATCCCTTGCGAGGTGCGTCAGTGCCATAATACAGCCATGCGGTCAAGTTTGGGGGCCAAGGACGCGGGCGGACGACTGTATTGCGCCTGCACGCAACAAAAGCTTCACATGACCGAATGAGGCGCTAGGTTGCCCGCCATGGGATCGCGTCCGAGGGGGCGCGCAGAAGGGATATCTGCTTACATGGCTACAGCTGAGCTTCCGCACGGGGATAGCGCCGGGACTTTCCTGGGCCACCCCAAGGGACTTTTCGTTCTGTTCTTCGCCGAGATGTGGGAGCGTTTTTCCTACTACGGGATGCGCGCACTGCTGATCTTCTACCTGACCAAACACTGGCTGTTTGATGATAGTCAGGCGGGCGTGATCTATGGCGCTTACACCGCGCTGGTGTACATCACCCCGGTGCTGGGCGGTTATCTGGCTGACAAATATCTGGGTCAGCGCAAGGCGGTTACCTACGGTGCGGTGCTGCTGACTTTCGGCCATTTCCTGATGGGTTTTGAAGGCAGCGGCGGGCAAGACGCGGCCAGCCTCAACATCTTCTGGCTGGCGCTGGCTTTCATCATCGTCGGCTCGGGCTTTCTGAAGGCGAACATCTCGGTGATCGTCGGCCAGCTCTACCCGCGCACCGATGTGCGCCGCGACGGGGCTTACACGATTTTCTACATGGGGATTAACCTTGGTGCCGCTTTGGGTTCGCTGCTGTGCGGATACTTGGGTGAGACCTATGGCTGGGCCTATGGTTTCGGCGCGGCAGGCTTCGGCATGTTGGCGGGGCTGATCGTGTTCACGATCTTCAAGCCGTTGCTGCTCGGACGCGGTGAACCGAGTGATCCGGCAAAGCTCGCCGGGCCGGTGATGGGCATCAAGCTCGAATGGCTGCTGTACGCGATCGGTCTGGTCGCGGTGGTCACGTGCTGGTGGCTGGTGCAAAATCAGGCCGTGGTCGGGACCCTGCTCGGCGTGGGCGGTACAATCCTGATCCTTTATGTGCTTGGTGAAGCGACCTTCCGCTTTGTCCACGGCTCCTATGATGCCGCACCCAAATTGCCGCTCGCAATTTTCGGGTTCGGCGGCTTGATGGCGATTGTTGCATTCATCGGCATGTTCCTTGGCAGCATCTCCGATACCGGCGCGCGCAACCTTGCGTTGGCCGGTTTCGCAGTGTCGCTGTTGGTGGTCATCTGGCAGTCGTTCATCAACCGCAACGAAGACCGCGACCGCATCTTTGCCGCGATGTTCCTGATAATCGGTTCGATCCTGTTTTGGGCGCTGTTTGAACAGGCGGGATCGTCGCTCAACCTGTTCACCGACCGCCACGTTGATCGCACGATCTTTGGTTTGGATGTGCCAGCTTCGATGTTCCAATCGATCAATGCGATTTACATCGTGTTGTTTGCCCCGTTCTTCGCGTGGCTTTGGACCGCTCTAGGTCGCCGTGGGCTTGAGCCTTCGACCCCGGCAAAGTTCGGTCTTGCCCTGTTGCAGCTAGGGGCCGGCTTCCTTGTACTGGTCGCAGGCGCTGCGACCGGCAACATGACGCCGGTCATCTTCATCTTCCTGATCTATCTGCTGCACACGACCGGCGAACTTTGCCTGTCGCCGGTTGGACTGTCGGCGATGAACCGGCTTGCGCCTGCACACATGGCGTCGCTGATCATGGGGACGTGGTTCTTCGCTTCGGCCACCGGCAACTTCGTCGCGGGCCTGATCGCTGCGGCGACGGGTTCTGAAGCGGCATCGGGCGAAGGCGCAGGCAAGGAGGTCGTACTCGATGTCTACAACCAGATCGGTTGGGTCGCGATTGCCGTCGGTGTCGGCGTGATTGTGGTCAGCCCGCTGATCAAGAAGCTGATGCACCTCGACACCCTGCGCGATGATAGCATTGCTGGCGCGGACGAGCTGGGCGAACCGCAAGCGGCGGGCATCCACCCCGCCACCCGACCGGCGGAATAGACCAATCGGACACTACGTCCGTCCAACCGTATAGACACCCTTCGGATTTCTCGGCACACATTGTGACAGGGAAATCCGAAGGGGCTTTTGATGCTTTCACACGTTAAAGAGCGCGCGCGCATTGGCGCGTTCGCTACTCTGGTCAGCGCGCTTGCGCTCAGCGCGTGCGCCACCACTGGCTCGGCGGGCGATACCGGCAAAGCCGACATGATGGACGGCAAAGACAAGGCATTCGCCGCCACTGCTGCGGGCGAGCCGGTCTTTCCCTCGACTTACAAACCCTTCCCCAACATCGCCACCGCGCTGAAAGGCGCGACCATCTATGATGGCAAGGGCGGCACAATCGAAAACGGCGTGGTGTTCATGGCGGGCGGCAAGATCGTCGCAGTCGGTGGGCCGGATACCCCAATCCCGGCCGATATCGCAGTGTTCGATGGCACCGGCAAATTCGTCACCCCCGGGATCATCGACATTCACTCGCACCTTGGCGATTACCCCTCACCCGGCGTTGAGGCGCACTCAGACGGGAACGAGGCGACCAGCCCGACCACGCCTGAGGTATGGGCCGAACATTCGGTCTGGCCGCAAGACCCGGGCTTCAGCCGCGCACTCGCCAATGGCGGGATCACGTCGCTGCAAATCCTCCCCGGATCGGCCAACCTGATGGGCGGACGCTCGGTCACGTTGAAGAACATCCCTGCGCGCACCGTGCAGGGAATGAAGTTCCCCGGCGCTCCCTATGGCTTCAAGATGGCCTGCGGGGAGAACCCCAAGCGCGTTTACGGCGGGCGCGGGCGCGCGCCTTCGACCCGGATGGGCAACTTTGCGGTGAACCGCGAAACGTGGCTGGGCGCGATTGATTACGCCAATGACGATAAGGCCAAGCGCGATCTCGGCAAGGAAACACTGGTCGGCGTGCTGAAGGGCGATATCCTCGTCCACAACCACTGTTACCGCGCCGACGAAATGGCGCTGGTGATGGATATGGCCAAGGAAATGGGCTATAAAGTCAGCGCCTTCCACCACGCGGTCGAAGCGTACAAGATCGGCGATCTGCTCAAGGAAAACGACGTCTGCAGCGCGATCTGGGCCGATTGGTATGGCTTCAAGATGGAAAGCTACGACGGCATCATGGAAAACGCCGCCTTCCTGCAACGCGAAGGCGCCTGCGTTGTGATCCATTCGGATGACCAGGATGATATTCAGCGCCTGAATCAGGAAGCGGCCAAGGCGCAAAAGGCAGGCCTGCGCCTCGGGATCAATATCCCCGATGCCGCCGTGATCCAGTGGATCACCTACAACGCCGCCAAGGCGATGGGGATCGAGGATATGACCGGCAGCCTTGAAGTCGGCAAGATGGCCGATGTGGTGCTGTGGAACGGCAATCCGCTGTCGGTTTACTCGCGGCCGGAGAAAGTCTGGGTCGATGGCGCGCTGATGTATGATGCGCTCAACCCCAAGACCCGCCCGGTGAGCGATTTTGAGCTGGGCCAGCCCGGTGAAGGAGATGTGAAATGAAGCGGATCCTTGCACTCGCGCTTGGCGCAACCGCCCTCACCGCTGCACCGGCCTTTGCGCAGGATGTGACGATCACCAACGCGCGGCTGGTGCTGGGCGATGGCGGCGCTCCGATTGAAGGTGGCACCGTGGTCGTACGCGGCGGCAGCGTGGTCTATGCTGGCCCGGCGGGCGGCGCGCCTGCCAGCGGCACCAGTGTCGACGCAGGCGGTGCCTGGGTCACCCCCGGCCTGTTCGCCACGGTGACGACGCTCGGCCTCGCGGATGTATCGGCGGTGGGCGAAACCAACGACATCACTGCGGGCGATTCCCCGTTCAGCGCGGCTTTGGATGCATCGACCGCGATCAACCCGACCTCGCAGCACATCCTCGTCCACCGCGCCGCCGGGATCACTCGCGCGGCGACCACCACGATGCCATCAGGCTCGATCTTCGCCGGCCAAGGCGCGATCATTGATCTGGACGGCGACACCAATGCGGTGATGCAGGCGCGCGCGTTCCAGATGATCAATCTGGGCGAAGGCGGGGCGGATCGTGCAGGCGGCAGCCGGGTCGCGGCCTATGCCCTGCTCAGTGCAGCGATGCGCGAAGCCCAGGCGTTGGTTGGCAAGGCGGGCATCCCCGAAACCACCGAAATCGGCAAGGATGATGAAGTCCTGCTCAGCCGTTTCGATGCCGAGGCGTTGGTGCCGGTGGTGACCGGCCGCCAGAAACTGTATGTCGCGGTCGAACGCGCCGCCGATATTCGTGCGGTGCTGGCGCTGAAGGCGCAGTACCCCCGGCTCGACATGGTGCTGGTCGGCGCGACCGAAGGCTGGCTGGTCGCGCGTGAAATCGCGGCGGCAGGCGTGCCGGTGATCGCCAATGCGCTGAACGATTTGCCGGAAACCTTTGAACAATTGGGCGCCACCCAAAGCAATGCCGGGCGGCTCGCCGCTGCCGGGGTCAAGGTCGCGCTCAACGCATCGACTTTGCGGGATCCGCGCCGCTTGCAACAGGCGGCGGGCAATCTGGTGGCGTTGACCCGGATGCCGGGGGCCAGCGGGATGGACTGGGGCAAGGCATTCGCCGCGATCAGCTCCGTCCCCGCCGATATCAGCGGGATGGGCGGCAAGGCGGGCGTGCTGAAGGCAGGCGCGCTCGGCGATGTGGTGATGTGGGATGGCGATCCGCTTGAGGTCGGCTCGGTGCCCACGCGGGTGTTCATCGGCGGGGTCGAACAAAGCCTGGAAAATCACCAGACCGGCCTGCGCGATCGCTACATCGATCTGGATGAGAGCGACCGGCCCAAGGCTTACGACTGGTGAGGGGGCGACTGGTGATGGGTTCGCTGTCAAAGCCGGTAGCCGCGGCACTTATTGGTGCGCTGGTCTTCGCCGTTCAGCCTGTGCAGGCCCAGAATGCGCAGGCCGAAGCCCCAACCGATGCGCAAAGCCCCGCGTGGCACGCGCAGCAGCAGATCTATCTGCTGGGCCTTACGCCTGAAGACGGCTGGCATTTCGTCGAAGGCGGGGTGCGGTGGCGCTGGATCACCTACCGCGCATCGGACGCCAAGCCGACTGTCGCTGATGTGATCACCGTCCATTACGAAGGCAAATTGCTGGATGGGACAGTGTTCGACAGCTCCTACGCGCGCGGCGAGCCTGCGACCTTCCCCCTCGGGCGGTTGGTTCCGGGTTGGCAATTGGCCATCCCGAACATGGGCGTGGGTGAGACCATTGAAATCGCGATTCCCGCAGACCTCGCCTACGGCCCGGTCGGGCGCGGGCCGATCCCGCCCAATGCGACGCTTGTTTTTAAAGTGGAGCTGATTGCAATCGAAGGCTAAGTTGGACCCTGCACGGGGGAGGTGCGGGTGATGAACGAGACTTTGTGGAATCTGATCGCGGCGAATGTCGGCTTTGTCGGCACGCATTTTGCGATGTCGCATCCGTTGCGCGCACCGCTGGTCAAGGCTTTGGGCGCGGGCGGGTTTCAGATCGCATACACCGTGGTCAGCTTTGCCACGCTGGCGTGGGTGTATTTCGCCTTCAAAGCCGCGCCGCCCGCTGATTTGGCAGGGTCAGGTGAGATCGGCTGGGTGATCGCCACCGCGTTGACGCTGCCCGCCATGATCCTGCTGGCGGGATCGCTGATCGGCAACCCGGCGCTCCCCACCCCGATGGCCGAGGCACAGGCGCGGGCCGAGCCGCGCGGCGTGTTCACCGTTACCCGTCACCCGATGATGTGGGGAATCGGCCTGTGGGCGGCATCGCACATCATTCTGTTCTGGAGCACCCGCACGCTGATCACCGCGCTGGCGATGGGCATCCTCGCGCTGGTCGGGGCGAAGTTGCAGGACGCCAAGAAAGAACAGCTGATGGGCGCGGCCTGGGCACAGTGGGAGAGCAAGACCAGCTATTGGCCGCGCTGGGGTAAGCTGCTCAGCGTTGGCGCTGTGCCGCTGGTCGTGGGCACGGCGCTGTGGCTGGGCGGAAGCTGGCTGCACCTCTGGCAGGCGGGCATCCCGGCAGGGGTGTTTCGCTGGCTGGGGTAAGGCCTGTGCCTACTCCCCCGTAAACACTGCGCCGCGTTTCTCGATCAGCGCGGCGACACCTTCGGCGTGATCGGCTGTGGTGTGCATCATCGCCTGCGTGTTCGCCGCCATTTCCAGCGCGCTGTCATAGCTGATCTGCTGGCCCTGCCGCAGCAGGTTCTTGGTGTGGCGCAGCGCGTGCGGGGGGAGCAGGGCGATCTTTGCAGCGAGCGCGCGGGCTTCGTCCAGCAGTGCGTCTGCCGCGACAACTCTGCTGACCAGACCCCAATCCTTCGCCGTCGCCGCGTCGATCACATCGCCAGTGTAGAACAGTTCCGCCGCGCGGCTCATCCCGATCACGCGCGGGAGAATCCACGTGCCGCCATCGCCGGGGATGATCCCGAGTTTCAGGAACGTCACCCCAAACTTCGCCGCCTCGCTGGCGATGCGGATATCGGCGAGGCAGGCGACATCGCAGCCCAGCCCGATCGCCGCGCCGTTGACCGCCGCGATCACTGGAACGCGGATGCCGTACAATGCGCGCAGCATCAGGTGGATATTGTCGCGGTAGCCGTCCGAAATCGCCGGGGCCGTGCCGCCGAACGTCCCGGTCTTGTTCTGCATCGCCTTCACATCGCCGCCCGCGCTGAACGCCCGGCCCGCGCCGGTCAGGATCACCACCCGGCATTCCATATCGCGGTTGATCGCATTGGCGACCCGCACAAACTCATCCCCGTCGCCCGGCGCGCCGAGCGGGTTCATCGTCTCCGCCCGGTTCAGGGTGAGGATGGTGACCGGGCCTTCGCGGGTGATCTGGATCAGGGACGTATCAGACATTAAAGTTGGAAACCTTGCACAATTGCGACAGATAATTCACGGTGCGTATAGGGGCGACAGGACAAGGGCAAGGCTGGTCGCCCGCCCTGACTGGTATTGCTAGGGGGGCCGAGCGGAGAACCACAGTGCCCACCTTTTCCTTGTTTGCTACTTCCCCCCCCTTGCTGAGCGCCGCGCTGGCCGCAGCATCGCCGCAGCCCGCACTGCCTCCATCGATTACGCCGATCAGTTTCAGCCTCGCCGCAGCGCAAGACGCTGCCCCGCCTGCTGATGCCCAGCAAGGGCCGGTGCAGGATGAAATTGAGGCCGAGGGTGAGGCGGATAGCGAGGAGGGCAACGAGATCATCATTGAGGGCAGCTACGGCCCGCCTTCGACTGACCCAGCCGAACAGATCAACGCCGAAAGCTATCGTATCACGCAGGCGCTCGATCAGGCCTTTGTCGAACCGCTCGCCTATGCCTACCGCGATGGCTTGCCGGAACCGATCCGCGATGGGCTTGGCAATGTGGTCAAGAACCTTGGCGAGCCGAGCAATGCGTTGAATTTCCTGCTGCAAGGCAAGGTTGGCAAGGCGTTCGAAACGCTCGGGCGGTTGGCGATCAATTCCACCATCGGGGTGGGCGGATTGTTCGATGTGGCGGGCAAGCCTGCCATCGACCTGCCCTATCGCCGCAACGGTTTTGCCAACACCGCAGGCTTTTACGGCGTCGGGCCGGGGCCGTATCTGTATCTGCCGGTGACCGGGGCGACGTCGCTGCGCGATATCATCGGCAACACGCTCGATCAGTTTCTGTTGCCGGTCGCGGTGGGCGCGCCCTTCAACCGTTTTGAATATGGTGCGACCTATTTCGTGGTCAACGGCCTTGATCAGCGGCTGGAATTCGACGCGGAACTGGCAGAAATCCGCGCGACCGACGATCCCTACGGCGTCCGGCGGGACACTTACCTCTTGCGGCGCCAACGTGAGATTGCGGCGCTGAAGGGCGAGGTGGTCGCTGAGCCAGAGGCCGAAGACGCAGAGCCAGCGGACGACCTGCCGCCGCCGCTGTCAAACCTGTCACTGCCCGAACGGGTGCAGCTTACCGCCAGCGGCACGCCGGTTGAGCGCTGACTGAGATCAAGCCCGCGCTTCCTCGGCCGAAACCCCTGCGCTGTTGTGCTTCAGCGCTTTCAGCACCGTATCGACGATCTGCGGTGCGTTCAGCCCCGCTTCGTCATACTGCTTCATCGGATCGTCGTGATCGATGAAGACATCGGGCAGGCGCAGCGTGCGCACTTTCAGCGCGCCGTTGCCGCTGTCGCCATCGGTCAGGCCTTCGTCGCTGGCGTAAGTCAGCACGTGCGCGCCGAGCCCGCCGATTGAGCCTTCCTCGACCGTCACCACCACTTCATGCGTGCGCATCAGGCGGGCGATCAGGTCTTCGTCCAATGGCTTGGCAAAGCGCATGTCGGCGACCGTGGTCGAAAGCCCCTTGGCCTCCAGCACGTCAGCGGCCTTCAAAGCCTCGGCCAGGCGTGAGCCGAGGGAAAGGATCGCGACCTTGGTGCCATCGCGCACCACCCGGCCCTTGCCAATCTCCAGCTTCACCGGAACCTCGGGCAGGGGCACCCCGGTGCCGTTGCCGCGCGGGTAACGGAAGGCGATCGGGCCATCGTCATATTCGGCGGCGGTGTAGGTCATGTGGACCAACTCCGCCTCGTCCGATGCGGCCATCACCACCATGTTGGGCAGGGTGGCGAGATAGGTGATGTCAAACGACCCTGCGTGCGTGGCCCCATCCGCCCCGACCAGTCCGGCGCGGTCGATGGCGAAACGCACGGGCAGGTTCTGGATGCACACATCGTGCACCACCTGATCATAGGCGCGTTGCAGGAAGGTCGAATAAATCGCCGCGAACGGCCGCATCCCTTCGGCCGCCATCCCGGCGGCAAAGGTCACCGCGTGCTGTTCGGCAATCCCGACGTCAAAGGTGCGGGTCGGGTGCGCCTTGGCGAATTTGTCTACCCCGGTGCCCGAAGGCATGGCGGCGGTGATCGCACAGATGCGCGGATCGGTATCGGCGAGCTTGGCCAGCGTCAGGCCGAACACATCCTGATACGCCGGCGGGCCAGCCGCGCTCTTCGATTTCTCGCCGGTGATGACGTTGAATTTGGGCACGCCGTGATATTTATCGGCGGAGTTTTCTGCGGGCGCGTAGCCCTTGCCCTTTTCGGTCACCACGTGGATCAGCACCGGGCCTTCGGAGGTGTCGCGCACATTCTCCAAAACGGGGAGCAGGTGATCGAGATTGTGGCCGTCAATCGGGCCGACGTAGTAGAAGCCCAATTCTTCGAACAGCGTCCCGCCGGTCACCATGCCGCGGGTGAATTCTTCCGCCTTGCCGATGGTGTCGTGCATCCGGCGGCTCATCTTCTGGATCACACGCGATGCCAGGCTGCGGATGCCAAGATATTCGCTCGATGACACCATCCGCGCGAGATAGGCGGACAGGCCCCCCACCGGCGGCGCGATCGACATGTCGTTATCATTGAGGATCACGATCAGGCGATTGCCCGCCTGCGCGGCGTTGTTCATCGCCTCATAGGCCATCCCTGCGCTCATCGAACCATCGCCGATCACCGCGATGCCGCGCCCGGACTTGCCCTGCATCTTGTTGGCCATGGCAAAGCCCAGCGCCGCCGAGATCGAGGTGGACGAGTGCGCCGCGCCGAAGGGGTCGTACTCGCTCTCGGAACGCTTGGTAAAGCCGCTCAGCCCGCCGCCCTGACGCAGGGTGCGGATACGGTCACGCCGGCCGGTGATGATCTTGTGCGGGTAACACTGGTGCCCCACGTCCCAGACCAGCTTGTCGTCGGGCGTGTTGAACACATAGTGGATCGCGACCGTCAGTTCGACCACGCCAAGGCCCGAACCCAGATGCCCGCCTGAGGTGCTGACCGCATCGATCATCTCGGTGCGCAGTTCATCGGCGAGTTGGCGGAGCTGTTCAGGCTTGAGGCGGCGCAGATCGTCGGGGGTGTTGACCAGATCAAGCAGGGGTGTGTGAGGCGATTGAGTCATAGTCATCGGTCTTACACACGGAAAACGGGCCTGTCGATGTAAGGCTTGATGGATGTCAATGCGCGTGCATCACCGACATGCCTTGCACAGTCCGCGGATCTCAAGCACCGGGCGTTCCGCCTTGAAATCGCGCAGCGCGGCGATGGCGCGGACGGCGCGGCTGACGTCTTCGTCATCGACATGCGCGGCCTCACCGCATTCGTCGCACACCAGAAAGATGCAGTCGTGCGCGCAGCCCGGATGGGTGTTGGCGAGATAGGCGTTGGCGCTTTCAACCCGCAGCGCGAGGTTGTTGGCCACGAACACATCGAGGATGCGGTAAACCGAATTGGGCGCGACCCGCTTGCCGCGCGCTGCCGAAAGGTTGTCGGCAATGTCATAGGCGGACACCGGGCGATCATGCCGAGCGAGTTCGGCGAACACCGATTCGCGCATCGCAGTCCATTGCTCGCCCGCGGCGACAAGCGCGCGCGCCGCCTCAGGCACAAGGCCGGGGCCGCGATGTTCGTGATGTGTGTGTGCCAGTTCGCCCATGCGTGCCGATATAAGCACGCATGGGCGGCTTAGCCAGTGGGATCAGCCTGCGTCGCGCAGGAATTCGGCGCGGTAATGGTTCGGGAACATCGCCTTAAGCGCCGCAACCTTGGGAGCATCCCAGCGCACGATGTAGCCTGAACGCGGGTTCTTAATCATGTAATCCTGATGATAGGCTTCGGCGGTGTAGAACGCCTTGTAGCTTTCAATCGCGGTGACGATCGGGCGCTTCCACAGGCCTGCCTTGTCCAATTGCGCGATATAGGCGCGGGCGACGGCGGCCTGTTCCTTGTTCATCGGCACGATGGCGCTGCGATAATGCGCGCCCACGTCAGGCCCCTGACGGTTCTTGAGCGTGGGATCTGCCACCACCGAGAAATAGATGCGCAGCAGCTGATCATACCGCACCACGGCGGGATCATAGGTGATCTTGACGCTTTCGGCGTGGGCCGTGGCGCCGCTGGTGATCACGTCATACTTCGCGGATGCGGCGTTGCCGCCATGGAAGCCCGAAACGGCGGATTTCACGCCCTTCACATGGCTGAACACGCCTTCGACACCCCAGAAACAGCCACCGGCGAAAATCGCGGTCTTGAGCCCGGTGCCTTCTTTGGCGACGCGGGCAGCGGCGGGGGCGTTCACGGGCTCTTCAGCGGCGATGGCAGGGCCAGCGCAGCCGCTCAGCGCCAGCGATCCGGCAGCGAGCAACACAGCAATGCGATTCATGGTCTGCAATCCTTAGCGAGCAATCACGAACTCAGCCGAAGGCGCGGGCGCTTGAAGCGTTTCCGCTGCCTGCGCGGGCGAGGCCAGCTCGCCGCTCCAGTTTTCTGCATTGGCCCCGGCAATCAGCAGGGCACCGACGACAAAGCCGATGCCGAAATTGCGGAACAGATCAGTTGAAAACAGGCGCATCGGGGGCTCGTGATTTGTTGGTGACCGCTCGTCTGTGCCTGCTGCCGAATTGCAGCGGGATGAACATGACGGTCAGGCTCGGATTAGGTTGCAGTGCCCTTGTGGTTACGCAGCGGCTGATAAAAAGTTGCGGTTGGGGGCCGCGCGGGCCGAACCGTTCGGAGCATGCGGTGAGGCGAATGCGGCGTGACGGAAAGGGGGCGATGCGGCGCGCTTTCCTACGCAAGCGGTGCGGCGTTAGGGATGCAGGCCGCGCAAAACGACAGGGTGGCGGGTTTTTGCGGACAATCGCGGGTGCTTTTTAGGGAAAGCATTGAAATACAGTCATATAGGGGGAGGGAGTTGTTTTCTAGACCCCCGCTAGCCTAGCCTAGACCCCCTCCAGGTCGCGCTAGACCCCGGTTAGATCAAGCTAGCCCCCCCTTTAGCCTCACTTTGCAGGCCAATCGGGCCAGAGGCCCGCAAGGCCGACCGGCCGCCCGCAGGGGCCCGGAGCGCAGCGAAGGAACAGCCCTGAGGAGATTTGCCCGGAGGGGCAAATCCCTCAAAAGCGTCAGTGCCGAAAATGCCGCATTCCGGTGAACACCATCGTAAGGCCGGCAGCATCGGCGGCGGCAATTACCTCGTCATCGCGGATCGATCCGCCTGGTTGGATCACCGCCGTCGCGCCTGCTTCGGCAGCGGAAATCAACCCGTCGGCAAAGGGGAAAAACGCGTCCGAAGCGACCGCACTGCCGACAGTGCGCGGTGCGTCCCAGCCATGGGTTTCGGCGGCTTCCTTGGCCTTGATCGCGGCGATGCGGGCAGAATCGCGGCGGTTCATCTGGCCCGCGCCAATCCCGGCGGTCGCCCCGTCTTTGGCGTAGACGATGGCGTTGGATTTGACGTGGCGGGCCACTGTCCAGGCGAAAAGGCAGTCCTTGAGTTCCTGCTCGGTGGGAGCGCGTTTGGTGACGACCTGCAGGTCATCGAGGCTCACCGCCCCGGCATCACGCGACTGGATCAGTATTCCGCCCGCGATGGTTTTCATCGCAAACCCGCCCCGGCGCGGATCGGGCAGCGCGCCGCATTCAAGCAGTCGCAGGTTCTTCTTTTTGGCAAAGATTTCGCGCGCTTCGGCGCTCACTGATGGGGCGATGACAACCTCGGTGA
Organism: Sphingomonadales bacterium Ga0077531; assembly: GCA_001464915.1. GTDB lineage: Bacteria > Pseudomonadota > Alphaproteobacteria > Sphingomonadales > Sphingomonadaceae > Erythrobacter. Next base: position 162,523 of record LNED01000043.1, on the reverse strand, counting down.
AGATTGCGCTGATCGCCTCTGCAGTGGCCGCATCAAGCTCGGTGTTCACGGCAACGATACCGCCGAATGCCGAAACAGAATCGCAGGCCAAAGCCGCCTCCCACGCCGCCAGTAACGAGCCCGATTGCGCCACACCGCACGGGTTGGCGTGCTTGACGATCACGACAGCAGGCGACTGCCCGGCAAACTCCGCCGCCAGTTCCAGCGCGGCATCGGCGTCGTTCAGATTGTTGTAGCTGAGCTCCTTGCCCTGCAACTGCACCGCCTGCGGCACCCCGCGCGCACCGATCACCTGCGGCACATAGATGGCGGCGGATTGGTGCGGGTTTTCGCCATAACGCAGCACATCAGCGCGCTTGAAGGCGAGCGGCATGGTCTCGACGAAGGGCGTGGCATGCAGCGCCTCGGTGCCCAGCGGGTGGGTGAAGGCATCGCCAAACGCGAACCAATTGGCGATCGCCGCGTCATAGGACGCGGTGCGGGCATAGGCCTTGCCCGCCATGCGGATGCGGAACGCCTGTGACGTCGCGCCGCCGCCCGCGTCCAGCTCTTCCAGCAGCGCGGAGTAATCCGCCGGATCGGTCAGGATCGTTACGAACCCGTGGTTCTTCGCCGCCGAACGCACCATCGAAGGCCCGCCGATGTCGATATTCTCGATGATCTCGGCTCGGTCAGCGCCCTTGGCCACGGTCGCTTCGAACGGGTAGAGGTTGACCACGACGAGGTCGATCGCGCCGATCCCGTGGGCCTCCATCGCGGCAACATGTTCGGGATTGTCGCGCAAGGCGAGCAGCCCGCCATGGACCGTGGGGTGCAGCGTCTTCACCCGCCCGTCCATCATCTCGGGAAAGCCGGTCAGGTCGGACACATCGCGCACCGTCAGGCCCGCATCGCGCAAGGTCTTGGCGGTGCCGCCGGTGCTGACCAGTTCAACGCCTCTTGCGGCCAAGGCCGAACCGAGTTCAGCCAAACCCGCTTTATCGGACACTGACAGCAGCGCCCGTTTGATCACTTGCTCGCTCATGACTGAAACTATCCCGTTTTTCTCAGCAGCCAGGAGAATTGCCCCCCGCTGCGCAATGCCAGTCCTTCGATCACCAGCTGCTCGGTCGCATGCGGTCGGCCATCGCCGTCAACCCACAGGCTGTCTTCGGCGGCAAGGGTGATCGCGCCAGCGCCCGCCCTATCGCCGCCCAATCGGAATTGCCAGAGCCGCCCGTCGGGCAGCAGCAGGCTCGCCCCGCGCTTGTCGCCCGACAATTGCACCTCAACCCCGCGTCCCAAGTGGAACCGCAGCGCAAAGGCGATCTTGCCGCGCTTGCCGTTCTTGGCTGAGGGGATGAGGATGTCCTCACCCGCCAATTCGGTGCCGTCCCCGCTCAGCGTCAGGATGCGCTGATGGGTGAGGCCAAAGCGGCTGGCATAGCCATCATGCGCGGCCTCAATCCGGGTCGCCTCACGCCCGCGCCCGGCGACGACGCGGCGTTCCAACGCGACCGTTTCAACCCCCTTGCCAAGCTGGCCGTGGAGCAGCACCGCGGTGGAATTGGCATTATCCAGCACCAGCGTGGAGAAGGCAGCCGTGGCGCGCAGCCCCTGCCCAATGCGCGCCGGAACCTGTCCGCCAGAAAGGCCTGCGCCGCCGCAATTGACGATGATCCGCGCCGGGCCGTCGGACAGCTCAAACGCCAAGGTCGATGCACAGCCAACCCGCGCATGGCGCGCACGCGGCGGCGGGGCGGCGTCAAATTGCAGCAACGTCTCGCCCGCACGAACGCGTTGATAGCCCCAGCATTCGGTGCTCGTCAGCGGACGGGTTCGCACGCCGGAAGCGGCGATCACCGCCGCCACGCGGTCAGCCGCAATCGCGCCCTGCCCCTGCCAGCTCCCCAGCGCGCCATCGCCATGCCGCAGCGCCAGCAGCGGCGGCACCAGCAATTCGCGCATGACGGCAAGCGCCGGCGGCGGGGTCACGTCCACGGCATCGTAACAGGCGAGCAGATCGGTCAGCAGCCGGATCGCGTCCAGCTGCGCCGCTGGGCAGCGTGACAGCACGCCGCCATCTTCGCCCACCATGTCGCCCAGTGCTTTGACCAGGCCCGCCTCACCAAATAATCGCCGGGGCTTGCCATTGGGCAGCAGCAGCCCGGCCGCGACGATCCCGGCCCAGCCTGCCACGGCTGCGAACCCTGCACCCTCGCGCGGCGCCTTTTTGTCGAGCCAGCTTGCGGTTTCGGCAATCGCGGCCAGCAGGCGTGACTTCAATCCCTTATCGTTGCCCGCCAGCACGAGCGGGGCGTGCACCAGCCATGCAACCAGCCGCAATCCGGCGTGCTCAACCTCCCACGCGGGCCCTTTGGCAGGGGCGGTGTTGGCGTGGAGCCACAGGCCTGCGATCCGCTCCGCCACCGCAGCGCCATCAGCGCGCGGGGCGCTGACGGCAAGATCGGCGAGCCAGCTGAAGCTGTGCAGCACCCGCTCCACCCCCGGCGCATGGCGCGCTGGCGGTGCGAAATCGATGCTGGCGATTGGCAGGCGCACCCCGTGGATCAGGAAGTGCCCGGCGCGCAAGGCCGTGCCCGCTGCGCGGTCGCCATGCGCGGGGCTTTCGACCGTCGCCAGCACCCGCAAGGGCGGCGGACGGCGGAACGGTGCGGCCAGCGCATTGCCGGGCACGCCAAGGCGATAGGCCAGACGAATCAGCGACTCACCCGGGCCAGTCGGAGCCGCGATGATATCGCTGAGCGCCAGCGCGCGGGACGGTTCTTCTGCGGGATTTGGAGCGGGATCGGCGGGCTGAGGCTGCTTGGCGACCGCGTCATCATCCGCCGCGAGCACCAGCGCTGGATTGTCCGCTACCCGTTCCACCAGCGCATCAGCGCGCCTGCCAGCAGGTGTGCGGAACAAGGTCGCCATCATCGCCCTCCCTTGAGCGCCGCGATGTTGGCGGCGTAGTGATCCGGCCCGCCCTTGAACGTGGCAGATCCGGCGACCAGCACATCGGCGCCTGCTTCAACGCACATCCGCGCGGTTTCGGCATTAACGCCGCCATCGACCTCCAGATGGATGGCGCGGCCCGAGCGGGTGATCATCGAGCGGATGCGGGCGACCTTCTCCAGCTGCGACGGGATAAAGCTCTGCCCGCCAAACCCGGGGTTGACGCTCATCACCAGCACCAGATCCGCCAGATCCATCAGGTTGTCGAGCACCTCGACCGGCGTGCCGGGGTTGATCACCACGCCCGCTTTCTTGCCCAGCGCTTTGATCGCTTGCAGCGTGCGGTGAATGTGCGGCCCGGCTTCGGGGTGGACGGTAATGATATCTGCGCCTGCGTTGGCGAAGGCTTCAAGATACGGATCAACCGGGGCGATCATCAGGTGGACGTCGAACGGTTTGTCGGTGTGCGGGCGAAGTGCCTTGACCACATCGGGGCCGATGGTGATGTTGGGCACGAAATGGCCGTCCATCACATCAATGTGGATCCAGTCCGCCCCGGCGCTGTCCACCGCGCGCACTTCCTCGCCCAGCCGTGCGAAGTCGGCCGAAAGGATCGAAGGGGAGATCAAAGGTGCAGGCATGGCGCGGCGCAGGCCCTTTCTGACGTATTACCCGCCTTACGGGAGGCGCGAATCGGGCGACAAGGACGAATCGCAGCTTTTCCACGGTGGCGATTACCCTTCATGCGCCCACAGTTAGTGCAATTAAGCCCCAATTCAGGCAGGCCGTGGCAAATCAGCGTTGTATCTGACTGGCTTTGCTATCGTGCCGTTACTGGCGCGGCGCCCTCTCCCCTCTTTTTAATGAGACGCCCATGACCGGTTTCACCTCACCTTTTCGCCTGCCCGACTTGCGCCGCCGCGCTGGCCCAGCCGTCCTTTCAGTAGCGGCAGCAGGGGTGGTGGTGGCCGCTTTCAACGCGCCGCTCGCTGCGCAATCCTCTGCCTATGCCCGCACCGCGCCCAATGACATGAGCCTGTGCGCTCCCGGCAAAGGCCCGGCGGTGCGTATCGCGGTCAGTGGTCTCAAATCGTCCAGCGGCAACGTGTTTGCGCGGGTCTACCATCCGCGCAGCGGTGACTGGTTGAAGAGCAAGCGCTATATTTTGCGCGTCGACGCCGCCCCGCGCGAAGGCGGCATGACAGTATGCGTGCCGCTGCCATCAGCGGGCGAATATGCAATCGCGGTTTCGCATGACGCCAACGGCAATCGCAAAACCGATCTGTCGACCGACGGGGCGGGGATATCGAACAATCCGAAGATCAACAAAATCCTCGGCATTCCGCGGCCACCGTCGGTGGAAAAGGCGCGCTTTACTGCGGGCGAAGGGGTCACCCGGATGGCAATCGCGATCCAGTATCTTTAGTTAGAACGCTGGCGGTGCCGCCACAGGTCAATCAGCACCTGCGGTGCCGCCAGTAGCGGATAGCGTTCGCGGAACGGGGTCAGTTTGACCGCCATCCCGGTATGCCGCTCGATTTTCCACGCGGCATAGCGCGCTGCGCCTTCAAACGTGGTGCTGGCCTTGACCAGACGGACCAGATTGAGAAGTTTGCCCAGTCGCTGCCGCCGCTTCCACCAGCCGAGGATTGTGCGGCGTTGAATTGCGCTGATCTGCGGGGTGAGCCGCGTTCCATCAAGGCGCGGATCAATGCCCGACGCTTCGAGTGCCAGCGGTAACAAACCGGCGAAATGCGCGGCGTTGACGCTGAGGATATCGTTTTCGCGCCCGCTTTTCTCGACCCGGAATTCGGCCTTGTAGGTGGCGCGGAACAGGGCGCGCCAGTAATCCTCAGCCGCGCCGCTTTCCGGCCCAAGCGCGGCGGCGAGCCGTGCGGCGGTGATGGCAGCAGCGCCGATGGCGGCGATCACCTCGGCTGTCGCGGCGTCATCCTCCGCCCAGATCAGCGCGCTCGGCTGCACGAACCGCGCCCAGATGGTGGTATCGGTAAGATCGCCGCTGGCTGCGCGGGCAAAGGTGGCATGCCGCATGGTCGCAACCTTGGCGCGCAGGGTTGTGCCGTCATGCGCGCGCTCGTGATAGCTTACCGTGGGCCAGATCGCGCTTTCGCCTGTGCCCGGCAACAGAATGTAGAAATCGAGCACACCTTCGAGCGATGCGGTGCGCAGGTTCGATCCGTAAAACAGCACCGCGCGCGCGCGTGCCGCGTGGGCCAGTGCCTTGGCGAAGTCTGCCACCGCAGGATCGATTGGGGTATTGAGGCGGGCGGCAATCCGTTCCGCCAGCGCCCCGGATGCACCAACGCTTACGCCAGTCTTGGCGCCAGTCACGGCGCCGTTCATGGCGCGACGAACGAGAGCTCCGGCCCCTGTTCGATCCGGTAATCGCCCGCCGGAAATGCCTCCCCATCCATAATGAATTGGTCATCGATCGACAGGGTAAACTGGCTGGCGGTGAGTTGGTGAATGCCGCGTTCGCGCAGGCCATCGCGCACCTTGCCCATCAGCACCAGCGGGATCAGCGCCGTGGTGCGGCGCGAAATCTGGTCGACCGCCACCAGCTTGAGCCCGCCTTTGAGCGCGCCAAACGGGCGGATTCCGGCGGGAAGCTGCTCCAGCGTCGAAGCGAACAGCAGTTGCCGCATTTCCGGATCGCCGTTGCCGCTATGCGCCATCGGCGCGTCAGCCGAGCCGAGCCCGATCCGCATCCGCGCGCCTTTGCGCCACATATTCGCACGGCTGGCGAACAGCGATTGCAGCAGCGCCCACAGCGCGGTCACCGCCACCACCATGCTATCGAATGCGCCCAGCTTGTGCGCACTTTGTCCGGCTTGGGTTGCCTTGGTGAAGGCGCCCGCACCCATGATAAATCCGGCCACGCGCGACACAGCGCCGGCATTGCCAGCTTCGTCGATGCTGGAAACCGCCATCGGCCGCCTCCAGATGCGCGTGCCGTGATCCAGCGCATCGATCGCGTCCTGCAAGCTCCAGTCGTCCGGGATACCGAGATCGACCGTGAGCGCATTGGTCTTGCCCTTGGGCAGCACCGCAATCGCCGGCCAATCATCGCCGAAAATCGCCTGTCCGCAGGTCAATACGTCGCGCACGGTGCCATCGCCGCCGTTGATCACCAGCAGATCAATCCCGCGCGCGGCAAAGTCGGCCAGTGCTTCGGGCAATTGCGCACGTGCGCGGGGCTGGGCGATGTGGACATGAGGGCACAGCCCGCAATCGAAATCCGCGCCGAGATTGCGGTGGCTGCGCGGGTTGTAGATCACCCCGACGGTGGGCGCTTGCCCCACATCACGCACACGCCGCGTCCGGGCGCGCGAACTCACGGCAGGGTCAACCCGCGGAATTTGCGCGAACTCATAGATCGGCGTTGCCATGGTCGTCCTATACTTGTCGGAATTATAACTTTCTACTGTAATGTTTACCCTGAAGTGTAACACAATAGGCTACGCACGTCGGCACTTGCGGCACGTCTGGCAAGTGCCAAAGCGACCAAGTCAGGTTGGCGCACGATGAGCGCCAGAATTGAATGCTGGTTTCAGATCGCGCGTGCGTGGGCGACGATTTCGTCTGCCACCCGGCTGACCAAAGGCAGCGGGATATCGTGACCCCAGCCGGGGATCGTGACCAGCCGTGCGCCGGGGATTGATGCCGCCGTATCCTCACCCGCTGCCAGTTTGACCAGCGGGTCATCCTCGCCGTGCAGCACAAGCGTCGGCACTCGCACACCGGCGAGGCGTGAACGACGGCAGCCATCGTCGATAATCGCAGCGAGCTGACGCGGCAGACCGGGGGGATAGACCGAACGGCGGATATTTTTCAGCACGCGTTCGCGCTGCGCTTGCGCGTCGAACGGGAAGCCGGGGCTGCCGATATTGCGCGCGACATTCAGCCCGTGGGCGACCAGCGTTTCTTCGTCCATCGCCTTCAATGGCGCGATCAGTGCGTCCATCGCGTGCTTTTCCGCCTGCGGCAGCTTGCCATTGCCGGTGGTCGACATGATCGAGGTGAGCGACAGCAAGCGCGGCCCGTGATGCACCGCCATCAGCTGCGCGATCATCCCGCCCATCGATGCGCCGACCACGTGCGCAGCCTTGATGTTCAGGGCATCGAGCAGCCCGATCCCGTCATGCGCCATATCGGTGAGCGTATAAGGCACCTTCGCCGGGAACCCGATTTTCTTGCGCAGCACTTGCGTGGGCAGCGACGGCGCGCGGGCGCCCTCCATCTTCTGGCTGAGGCCGATGTCGCGGTTGTCGTAACGGATTACGCGGTAACCCTCGGTCGCCAGTGCATTGACGAATTCATCGGGCCACAGGGTCAATTGTGCGCCCAATCCCATCACTAGCAGGATCACTTCGGCCTGTGGGTCTCCGTGATCTTCGTAGAAGATTTCAATGTTGGTATTGGGCGTGGTGATCGTGGGCATGGGTGACGTGGCCTCTCGTGCTTTTGCTTTGCGAGGGTTACTTCCACGCCGGGCCGGCGATGTCGAGACCTTGGGCGGAAAGCCGGTCGAGCACGCCGTCGGTTTCGGCCAACACGCGGAGCGGCACAACCGCGAGCGTTACGCCCGGTTCGGTTTGCGCGGCGGTGATCTGATCGACCCAGATGGTGCGGAGTTCGCTGCCCAACGTCTCATCCGCCCAGGGCCAGCATTGGCCAAGCGCAGTTTCGAGCGGGTTGGCCATCACCGCCGGGATATCATAGCGCCGCCAGTCCGCGCCGCGCTGTTCGACGATATCGGGGCCGACTTCGACCGCATCCATCGCCGCAGTAAGGCAGGCGATATGCGCAGTCGGCGGCGCATCGGCGAGGTTGTCGATGATATCCTCCCCGCGCAGCGTGGCGGCGCGGGTGATCGTCACCTTGGCGTCTTCGGCGGCCTCTTTCACCACATCTGACGCATCATCGGCGGTGTCACGGTTGAAGCGCAGTTCCTTGCGCAGCATCTGGAATGATGTGAGCAGGAAGGACTGGCGGGCGTAATCTTCCTCATGCGCCGTGCCGAGCGCCGAAAGCCGCGCCCATTGCGCAGGCGTCAGGTATTCGCTCGCCACGGTCTTGTCGGGCAGTTTGGTAAACTTGCTACCGCTGAACATCAGCCGCAGCACATCCCCCGGAGAAATCTTGGGCCGCGCGCCGAGGATCACCCGGCTGGCCTGCGCGGTCGCATCCTTGAGCCGGTCGGGCTGCCACGGGGTGGTCTTGGGGATCGCCCGAATCTCGCCGACGAGAATGATGGTGCCGGTCGGCGTATCAATCGTCCACATCGGCGCGCCGGACCGCTGCGCGGTGACGACGATGGAGTTTTCGGTGGGGGCGGGGGAGTCTTGAGCCATGATCCCCTGAGGCACCCCGATAAGTGCCGCCAACACGATGAGTTTGTGCAGGGTCACTGCGCTGCAACCTCCCATGGCTTACGCATTGCCGCGATGGCATAGACGTAAGTCAAAGCCGCTGCCCCGGCGATGGCAGCCCCGCGCCATGGCTCTGATACTACCAGATAAGCGGCATAGCAGAGCACCGCCCGCAGAATAAAGTGGCGCAGCCCGGCTGGATCATCCGCTCCCCAACCATGCGGCACCCAGACCATGCCCGCAAGGATCGCCAGTCCGAGAATAAGCAGATCGAGACTGCTCGTTTCGCGCACAGCAATAATGACAAAGGGTATGAGCAAGGCGACGACGAAAATCATTTGCATGAACAACTGCGTCACGGGGTTGGCGCTGTTTTCCGCACGGATCCCTTGGGCCCCGCGCAAGCGATCAATCAGCATCGACAGCGGGACCGGTGCGGCGGCGGCGGTGAATACCGCCCAGGCCGGCAGGCCACGGCCCAGCACCATCGCCGCCAACGCCAGGGCGCTCCAAGTGATCAGTCCGGCGATCGGCATGCCGGTGGTCGAGGTGCGAAGATATTCGCGCCGGGCGTCGGCCAAAGATGCTGAGGTGAAGTCCATACGGTTGTGCCTTGTGCAACTGTCAATTGCCGATAGAGTCATTCTAATCATTGCGGCAGTCAAGCCACTGAGATTTAGGGCACCAGCACCGTGTCGCGGGGCTCGTCCGCCATCGCAGACGTCGCACTCAACCCCGCCACAATCTCGCCATTCGCCGCCATGCCAGTTTTGGCCCCCATTCCAGTGCCATGCTCAGCGCACCGCGCTTTTGCGATTGGGCGTCAAACCGATACCAAGGCGACTTGGCATCGTGGAATATCTCGCGAGTGATGGTCAGGCCGCCCGAGGGTAGCAACCCGGCCGAGATCGCCAATTCCGGTCCGTCTTTCGGGCGATGGAAGATGTGCGTGCCGCAGCGCGAACAAAACCCTCGCTCGGCAAAGGCGGATGAACTGAACACTGACAAGGTGTCACCGCTGATCGTGCTGCCCGGAGCCTGCACCGCCATCCAGGGGCCGGAGGTCCACCTGCGGCACATCGCGCAGTGGCAAACGCCGACGGTATTCGGCAGGCTGGACAAATGCACTTCGACCCCACCGCACAAGCTGCGCACGACCAAGGCAGCCTTGCCGCTCAAGGCACCAGCACCGTATCCTTCGGCTCATCCGCCAGCTCGGGATAATCGAGAGTGTAGTGCAGCCCGCGGCTCTCCTTGCGGGCGAGCGCGCTTTTCACGATCAGCTCGGCTGATTGCAGCAGGTTGCGCAGTTCGATCAGGTCGGTCGTCACCCGGAACGCGCCGTAATAATCCTCGATCTCTCGCGTCAGCAGGTCGATCCGGCTCGCGGCGCGTTCCAGCCGTTTGGTGGTCCGGACTATGCCGACGTAGTTCCACATGAAGCGGCGGATTTCGGTCCAGTTCTGCTTGATCACCACCTCTTCGTCTGAGTCGGTCACGCGGCTTTCGTCCCATGGCAGGATCGCGGGCACATCCTCAAGGCTGTCCCAACGGGCGAGGATGTCCTGCGCTGCCGCCTCACCGAACACGAAGCATTCGAGCAAGCTGTTCGACGCCAGCCGGTTCGCGCCGTGCAGCCCGCTTTCGGTGCATTCGCCCGCCGCCCACAGGCCCGGAATGTCGGTGCGCGCGGCCAAGTCCACCACCACCCCGCCGCAGGTGTAGTGCTGCGCGGGGACGACCGGGATCGGCTGCGTCGTCATGTCGATGCCGAGGCTCATCAACTTGTCGTAGATCATCGGAAAATGCCCGCGCACAAATTCGGCCGGCTGATGGCTGATGTCGAGGTGGACGTAATCGAGCCCGAAGCGCTTGATCTGATCATCGATTGCCCGCGCCACCACATCGCGCGGAGCGAGCTCCATCCGTTCGGGATCATAATCCACCATGAAGCGGCGGCCCGTTTCGGGGTGGAGCAGGTGCCCGCCTTCGCCGCGCACAGCCTCAGTAATCAGGAAGTTCTTGACGTCGAGATTGTAGAGGCAGGTCGGGTGGAACTGCATCATCTCCATATTGGAGACGCGCGCGCCCGCCCGCCATGCCATTGCGATGCCATCCCCGGTCGCGCCGCGCGGGGCGGTGGAGAATTGGTAGACGCGGCCTGCGCCGCCGGTCGCCAGCACGGTGGCGCGGCCGACGTGGCGTTCGACCCGACCCGTCGCTTCATCGAGCGCATAGACCCCCCACACGCGCCCGGCGGCGGAGAACTGTTCGCGGTGGCGATCGGTGATGAAATCGATGCAGGTGCGGCCCGGCAGCAAGGTGATGTTGGGGTGATCCTCCGCCGCCTTGACCAGCGCGCTCTGCACCGCCCACCCGGTCGCATCGTCAACGTGGACGATCCGGCGGTGCGAATGTCCGCCTTCGCGCGTCAGGTGGAGGCTGTCCGCGTCGCGGTTGAACGGCACTCCCAGCTCGCACAGCCGATCAATCGATTGCGGCGCGCGCTCGATCACGAATTCAACCGTGGCCAGATCGTTGAGTCCCGCGCCCGCCACCATGGTATCGCGCACGTGGTTTTCAAAGGTGTCGCCGGTGTCGAGCACCGCGGCAATCCCGCCCTGCGCCCATGCGGTCGATCCGCCGGTGAGCGAGCCTTTGGCCAACACCAGCACCCGCAGGCTTTGCGCCAGCGCCAAAGCCGCCGTCAGCCCGGCCGCACCGGAGCCAATAACCACCACATCATGCGGCTGCCCGCCTGCATCCATACGCGCCATGCTCAAGCCATGCCGCGCAATTCGGCGGCGGGCAAGCGCGATGCACTGTCACACAGGTTTAAGCCAAATGACGTAGGGGTTGCCCCTAGGTTGCAGTGCAGCATGATATTAAGCGGCGGCGCGAGCGGCATCCGGCTTTGGCCCGCTTTCAACCCCGCCTTCAATGGGGGTCGCAAACTCGGTTGCTGGGTGACCTAATTCTCTGTCCGGGACACGCTCAAAATGTCGTTTCTTTCCAACGTCGGATGCATGATCGGTCGCCATCAGCCGTTGCGACGCGGGGTCGTGTGGGACGGGCGCGTCTATGTCGGCGAGTGTTGGCATTGCGGCGCGTCGATCATCCGTCATGGCCACCATGATTGGCGCAAGCGTGGCGATGAGGCCTAAAGCGCGTAGCAATCCAGATCGGCTGCAACCGTTACCGCGCCTGCATAGCCCGCGCTGATCGCCGCGAGGCTTTCTGCCATCGGCGCCAGGCTGCGTTGCATATTATGGGTCAACACCAGCCGTGCAGGAGCCAGCGCCCCGGCCAGTTCGCCGATTTGCGCAGGCGTGCGGTGCAGCCCGCGCGGCTGGCCTTCGGCGCCATTGATGACGTGATGGGCGAACAGGATCACCGGCTTGGCTCCGGTCAAATCGGCCAGGAATCGTTCGGACAGCGCACTTTGATCGCCGGTGATCACCACCGCCTTGCCGTTCCATTCAATCACATAGCCGAGCGCCGGGGCGGGGCCGTGATTGACCGGATGGGCGACGACCGAATAATCGTTCGATACATCCAGCCCAGCGGCGGCAGCGGTGCCTGCGGCGGTAGGAATGTCGCGCGGGTCGAGCCGGAATTTGGCCTCGCTCCCGTCGATAAAGCCGCCATTATAGGCAAACGCGCCCGCGTCCTTACCCAGCAGCCGGGCGAGGAATTCGCCCGTGCCGGGGAACCGTTCCGCGCTGTCAGGCCCGATTACGGGGAGCGGCGCGGTGCGCGTCTCGAACCCGCCTGAATTGAGCACGTCACCCAAGTCTCCGGCATGATCGGCATGGAGATGGGTCAGCAGGATCGCATCAAGGCTGGCAAGCTTGCCGCCCGCCTCGGCAAAGCGCAGAAACGAGCCTGAGCCAGCGTCGATCAGCAGTCGCGGCGTGCCGTCGATCCACAGCAGATAGGATGTGCCCGCGCGCCCTTCGCCGCCCGCCCATTCGGCCAGCGGGCCGCCACTGCCGAGCACCTGCAACGCCGCGCCAGTAGCGGGGCAGGCGGCGGGCTGTTCGGCGCGGGGGATAGCGGCGGTGGTGGTTGCAACCGGCGCTTGCGCAGTAATCGGCGCGCAGCCTTGTGCGGACAACGCCAAAGCGGTCAATGCGGCGGCGGCAATGCGGTTCATCATGTCGATTTTCCTAGCCTTGTGCTGCGTCTGCTCCGGTCAACTGCACGAACACGTCTTCCAGATCGGCCTCGCGGGTGGTGACATCCTCGACTGTCAGGCCCTGTTCCTGCAAGATGCCGAGCACTTGCCCAGCGCTCAGCTTGTCCTTGTCGTACGTCACCTCAACTCCGCGCGCACCGTCCCATTCGACGCGCACGAAAGCATCATGCGCAGGCGCCACCGCCAGATCAGCGGCAACCGTGACCGCGACAATTTTCTCGCGCGCCATGTCGACCAGCTCGCGGGTCGGTTTGTTGGTGATCAGCTGGCCGTGGTTGATGATTGCAATTCGGTCACACAGCTCCTCGGCTTCTTCGAGGTAGTGGGTGGTCAGCACCACGGTCACGCCCTCGCGGTTGAGCTCCGTGACCAGCTCCCACAACTGGCGGCGCAGATCGACATCGACCCCGGCGGTGGGCTCATCCAGCACGAGGATCGGCGGGGTATGCACCATCGCCTTGGCGATCAGCAGCCGCCGCTTCATCCCGCCTGACAAGGCGCGGGAGTAAGCGTTGCGCTTGTCGCTCAGCCGCACAGCTTCGAGCAGCTCCTCGCTGCGTCGCAGGGCGGCGGGGATGCCGTAAAATCCGGCCTGATTCTCTAGCACTTCATACGGAGTGAAAAACGGGTCAAACACGATTTCCTGAGGCACGATTCCGATCGAACGGCTGGCGTTGCGGCGGTTGCGATCAATATCGAAACCCCAGATGTCGCACGCGCCACTGGTTTTGTTGACGAGGCCAGCAAGGATATTGATCAGCGTCGATTTGCCCGCGCCATTGGGGCCGAGCAGGCCGAAGATCGACCCTTGCGGCACATCGAAACTCACCCCGCCTAATGCCAGCTTGCCTTCGGTCACGGTGCCCTTGGCGCCTTTGGCAGGCGCGTAGCGTTTGACCAGGTTATCGATGCGGATGGCGGGTTCGGATGACATGGTCTCTGCCCTAGGCAAGCCTCCCCCTGTCGGCAAGTCGCCGCGCAAAGGCAATTGAACTGCGAACCCGGCGCGGGTATCGGCGATTGCCATGAACATTCCCCCTCCCGAAACCCTGCTGGTGGATACCCGGCGCGTCAGCTGCGATGGGGCCAGCGCGATCCGCGGCGGCACAGGCTATCGCCCGGCGGCACTCGGCCACCCGCGTGTCTATCTTGAGATCGACGAGCACGGCTATGTCGATTGCGGCTATTGCGACCGGCGCTTTGTGCTGCGCGGTGGGGCAGCAGACGGCGCGGATCAGGCGGGCTTGCCCGATATCGCCGCCGGAGCGAGCTAGACGCGAAGGCCGATTTGCTCAGCGCTGGTTAAGGCAATGTGTGGCTTACATACGCTGACACGAATCGGAGATTGCGCCATGACCCGTCTGCCTGCTGCTTCCCGCGCCGTAATTGGCGGTCTTACCACCGCGCTGTCGCTTGCTTTCGCGTTGCCTGCTGCTGCTCAGGCCGAACCTGCGCCTGATGTCGAAGCGAACGCTGAAGCCGCGCCGCAGTCCAAGGGTGAAAAGCGGCTTGCCAAACTGCTCGAAGGCCGGGTTGCGGGCGAACCGCTGAGCTGCATCCGGTCAAACCCGCGCCAACGGATGCAGACGATCGACCGCACCGCCTATGTCTATGGTTCGGGCAGCACGATCTACGTCCAGCGCACTCGCTCGCCCGATCAGATCGACGATAATGATGCCCTGGTGATCAACCGCTTCGACGCGTCGTCACTGTGCCGGGTCGATATGGCCACCACCATTGATCCGGTCACCGGGATCTTCACAGGTGCGGTGTTCTTCGACGATTTTGTGCCTTACACCCGGGTCAAGGATGACCAACCCAGCGAAGGCTGAGATGCCTTAATCTGAACGGTGGCGGCCGTGTGGAGCGAACCCCCGCAATCGCCACCGCAGGTGCAAGCTGGGTCGGCGCGATCTACCTGCGAGCAGGCTCCGTCCTTGGCAACGTCATCGCGCTGGCTTGCTATCGGCCGGCAATGCAGGATCAAGGCGCCGGGTGCGAGCGTGGCAAAAATTTGCTCGCGGCGCCGGAACGCGCTGATTTCGTCATGCAGATCGCCCAGCGATATCGCGCTGTCTAATGCATGGAGGCCGTCGATCCTGCGCTGCGCCGGAATGGACGTTGGCGTCGACGGCTTCGCCTCTGCCAGGGCCTGCGCAGCGCGCGGATCACTCGGTGGAAGCAAAGCCATGGGCATATTGGCAGCCCATCCCGCACCGCCTTGCCAGCGACCCAAAGCCCAAGCGCCCAGCGCGACACAGCTGATCAATCCCCACAAAGCGGCAGGGGCTGCAAGATATTCCATCGGTAACATCCCGTTCAAACCTTTCAGCAGGCCGCGCACAGCCGACCGAAAGCACACAGCGAACCCGCACCGCGCCGATTTCCAACAGAATCGGTCTGACGCGGCGCATGGTGCCGCACGAAGCTTCCCGAGAGAATGCGAAGTATTACCTAGGGACGTTTATGGGTCACCGCTGGATCAGGCGCGCGCCATCGCCTGCATCCGGGCAATGATTTCCTCCGCCTGCAACATGATCCGGTCGATCAGTTCCTGACAGGTCGGGATATCGTGGATCAGGCCTGCCACCATCCCGCAGCTCCATGCGCCGCGGTCCATTTCGCCTTCCATCATCACGATCGGATAGACCCCGGCAACCTCGGGCAGGATGTCCTGAATGGTGATGGTGTCACCCAGCTCCTTTTCCTTGATGAGCAGGCGTTCGACCGCGGCATTGTTGAGCACGCGTTCGGTGTTGCGCAGCGGGCGCATGACGAGGCGGGTGTCGAGTTCGGAGGCGGCAAGGATCGCCTGTTTGACGTTGTCGTGCACCGGGGCTTCCTTGGTGGCGATGAAGCGGGTGCCCATGTTCATCCCCTGCGCCCCCATCGCCAGCGACGCGATCAGGCTGCGCCCATCGGCCATGCCGCCGCTGGAGACGAACGGGATCTCCAGCTCATCCGCAGCGCGCGGCAGCAGGATGAAGTTGGGCACATCGTCCTCGCCCGGGTGTCCGCCGCATTCGAACCCATCAACACTCACCGCATCGCAGCCGATGTCCTGCGCCTTCAAGGAGTGCCGCACGCTGGTGCATTTGTGGATCACCTTGATCCCGGCGTCTTTGAGCGGCGGCAACAGGTCGACCGGGTTGCGTCCGGCGGTTTCGACCACCTTG
This sequence comes from Sphingomonadales bacterium Ga0077531, assembly GCA_001464915.1. Lineage (GTDB taxonomy): Bacteria > Pseudomonadota > Alphaproteobacteria > Sphingomonadales > Sphingomonadaceae > Erythrobacter. Next base: position 146,819 of record LNED01000043.1, on the reverse strand, counting down.
ATCCCGCCATCGATGATCGCCTTCACGAGACCCGGATAATCGGGCGGAGTCAGCGATGGCAGGATGGTCAGGTTCACGCCGAACGGCTTGTCGGTCATGTCCTTGCAGCGCGCGATTTCGTTCGCCAGCTTTTCGGGCGTGCCCTGGGTCAGGCCGGTGATGATCCCGAGGCCCCCGGCGTTGGATACTGCCGCCGCCATTTCGGCAAACCCGACATAGTGCATCCCGCCCTGAATAATGGGGTGCTGGATGCCGAACATTTCAGTGATGGCGGTTTTCATGACGTGTGCTCTCCCGTGCAATGCTGTGTTTGGACGGGAGACAAGCGGGTTTCAGCAGGCCTTGCAAGCCTGCTTTTGTGAGGTCAGCGGCGTGGGCCAGCGCGCCGTAGCGTCAGGCCCAAGGGTAAAAGATCCGCTTAAGACCGCGTGAAGGCGAGTGTGAAGGTCACCGGCACTGCAGGCGTGATCGACGGCAGCTGCGCCAGCGCGCGCAATTCGCCCAATTCGTCGGTCAGTTCGAACATATCGGTCGAGATGATCACCGGCGCGGTCGGCACCACGGTCACCCGGTCAGCCGAAACGCGGGTTACCAGCACTTCGGTCTCAACCGGGCTTTCGACGCCCTTCAATGCCACGGTGGCTTTCATGGGGCGGGTGATCGATTGGCCCACCGCCAACCCCGCGAAGGCCGCCGGATCGAGCTTTGCTGTCACCACCGCTTTGGGATTGCCCGCAACTTCAAAGAAAATCTCGCGCATCCGTTCGTTGCGGATATCGACCCCGGTGTTGACTGAGGCAAGATCGATGTCGAGCGTGGCGGTGCCATCGGCTGCGACGCTGCCGCTGAGCTTGTCGAAGCGGTTGGCCTCGGCCACCTCGCCCGCTTTGATGCTGACATAGGAGAGCCGCGAACCCGCAGGATCAAGCGACCATGCGCCTTCGGTCACGGACGTGGCCTGCGTCGCGGCGTCTTTGGGCGCGTCGGCCGCAGGCTCAGCGCAGGCGGCAAGGCCAAGTCCAAGAACGGCAAAAAGAGCGAAGGGGCGGAACATCGACATCTCGGACAAGAACCTCTCAAGCGGTAACAGCAGGGTAAGCGATAAGCGATTTGGCGCGCAGCATAAAGAGGTAAGCGGCCTGAATTACTCCCACTCAATCGTGCCCGGCGGTTTAGAGGTGTAGTCATACACCACCCGGTTGATGCCCTTGACCTCGTTGACGATGCGGGTGGCCACGCGGGTCAGGAAGCTGGCGTCATAGGGGAACACGTCCGCCGTCATCCCGTCGGTCGAGGTGACCGCGCGCAGGGCGCAGACATTGTCATAGGTACGCCCGTCGCCCATCACGCCGACGGTCTTGACCGGCAGCAACACCGCAAACGCCTGCCAGATTGCGTCATATAGGCCAGCATTGCGAATTTCTTCGAGGTACACCGCGTCGGCCTTCCGCAGGATATCGCAGCGTTCCTTGGTGACTTCGCCGGGGATGCGGATCGCGAGGCCGGGGCCGGGGAAGGGGTGGCGGCCCACAAAGGCAGGCGGCAGGCCCAATTCGCGTCCCAGATCGCGCACCTCGTCCTTGAACAATTCGCGCAAGGGTTCGACCAGCTGCATATTCATGCGTTCGGGCAGGCCGCCGACATTGTGGTGGCTTTTGATCGTGACGCTCGGCCCGCCGGTGAAAGACACGGATTCAATCACATCGGGATAAAGCGTGCCTTGGGCGAGGAATTCTGCCCCGCCGACCTTATTCGCTTCAGTCTCGAACACATCAATAAAGGTCTTGCCGATGAATTTGCGCTTGGCCTCAGGATCGGTGAGGCCGGCGAGCCCGCCAAGGAACAGCTCTTCGGCTTCAACATGCACCAGCGGGATGTTGTAGTGATCGCGGAACAGGGTGACGACCTGCTCAGCCTCGTTCATGCGCATCAAGCCGTGATCGACGAAGACGCAGGTCAGCTGATCGCCGATCGCTTCGTGGATCAGTACCGCCGCAACCGCCGAATCGACCCCGCCTGAAAGCCCGCAGATGACTCGTTTATCGCCGACCTGCGCGCGGATTTCGGCGATCTTGGTCTTGCGGAATTCGGCCATCGTCCAATCGCCGGTCAGTCCGCAGACATGGCGCACGAAATTGGCAATCAGCTTGCCGCCGTCGGGCGTGTGGACGACTTCGGGGTGAAACTGGGTGCCGTAGAACTTGCGCGCTTCATCCGCGATCACCGCAAAGGGCGCGCCGTCTGATGTGGCGACAATATCGAAGCCGGGGGCGAACTGCGTGACCTTGTCGCCGTGGCTCATCCACACCTGATGGCGATCGCCGACCTGCCACAGCCCGTCGAACAGCGCGCATTCGGCAGTGACGGTCAGGAAAGCGCGGCCAAATTCGCCGCCTTCTCCGGTTTCATGGCCGGGCCGCACTTCGCCGCCAAGCTGGTGGCTCATGACCTGCTGGCCATAGCAGATGCCCAGGATCGGGATGCCTGCCTCGAACAAAGCCTGCGGGGCGCGGGGGCTGCCATCGTCAGGCACGCTGGCGGGGGATCCGGACAGGATGATGCCCTTGGGCTGCATCCGCCGAAACGCCGCCTCGGCCTGAGTAAATGGCGCGATTTCGGAATAGACCCCCGCTTCGCGCACCCGCCGGGCGATCAGCTGGGTCACTTGCGACCCGAAATCGACGATCAGGATCGAATCGGGGACAGCGGAATCGCCCGCAACGGGGCTTTTAGGGTGCGCGCTCATGGCGGCGAATTACGAAGCCCACCCCCCGCTGTCCAGCGCCGCCGCGATCTGGGCGGTCGATATTGCGGTGCAACATTTTTCTTTCAAAGCAATTTCAGCCGGTTCCCGAGAATATGCACCAGATGCGTTGCAATCTTTGGAACCTATTTCGCGCATTTCGCATTTGCACATTTATCTTGTGCACTGCACCAGAGTTTTAAATAGCAACCGAATGCCGGGAAGCGGCATCGTAATACCAGCACCCTCTCTCAATTTTCCGGAGTTTTATCATGCGTTTTGCTCTCCCCCTGATCGCTCTCGTCGCTATCGCTGCCCCGGCTATCGCCGCCGATGACACCGTGACTGTCCGCATCGCTTACGGCGATGTTGACGTAACCAGTACCGAAGGCCGCGCCGCGCTCGAAGCCCGCATCGATGCCAAGCTGCGCAAGGTCTGCGCGCTTGAAGGCGCCGCACGTTACACCCACGGCCGCACCGCGATTGACGACAAGTGCGTTGCTGACGCCCGCGTCGCTGCGCTCGCCGAAGTCGAGCGTGTCGCCGCTGCCGAAGCCCGCAGCGGGCGCGCTGTTGCCGCCAACTGAGGCCGGTTATCAAGTAAAATCAAAGGGCCGTCGGAGCATTCCGGCGGCCCTTTGCAATTCTGCTGACGTCAGATGTTGCATTTCTCGCAACCAAACTTGGTGTTTTCTCATTTGAATTCGATGTAATCGAACGCCAATTGGCGGTTCATGCGGTGAGCCGCCGGGCCCCTCTCTCTCCATCCCGGCTGTTTCCATGTGAGACCATCGCCCGGCAGTCGTCAGCCGAATACGGCTCGTCTGTCCGCCTGCCTGACTCGGCAGGATCGGCCCGGCTCTCCCCCTCGCCCGGCCATCCTGTCCCGTCGACAGCCCGCGACCTTGATGTCCGGGCAAGCAGCGAACGAGACGCGGCCACCACCTCCCCCCCCCTTAAATGGTGGCCGCGTCTCAAGCCGCTGACAGGGCTGGTCGCGTCGAACTTTCACCACTGATTGCGATTTTCGATTGCTGTGATGCGTATTTTTGCATCTCAACGTTAATTGAAAATTACGCGGCACTTGTTATATGATGCTCAAGCCCGGGCGGTCTCCCCTCTCTCTTTTGACCGTCCGGGCTCCCAAACCAGAACATAACAGGGAAATTAAACCATGCGTATGATCAGTGAAAAGGCGCTCGCCTTTGTCCTGGCGCTTGCCATCAGCGGTACCGCGTTCAACACGTTTATTGCTTAGGGCCTCAAGCCTCTGACATCGTGTAACGCGCTCGCCCGGCGAAAGCCAAGTTCGGCCCGGTAACCCTTAGGGTAGCCGGGCCGAACTGATTCTGGGTCGGACTACTCTACCCCGCCCAGCCGCACGGCTTCTTCGCGCAGATCGCTTTTGAGCAGCTTGCCAATGTGGCTGCGGGGCATCTCGGCGATCGGGTAAAGCGCGGCGAGGCGCTGGGTCTTGCCGAGCCGTTCGTTCACTGCTGCCATGATCGCTGCGCAGTCAGCCGCGCCGTCTTTCAGCACCACAAACCCGAACGGACTTTCGCCCCATTTGCGCGATGGCAAGCCGACCACGGCGGCTTCGGCCACGCCCGGTTCTTTCAATAACTCCGCTTCTAGATCGGTCGGATAAATGTTGAACCCGCCCGAGATAATCATGTCCTTGGCGCGCCCGACCAACTCGACGAAGCCTTCTGCGTCAACCCGGCCAATGTCGCCCATCCGCATCCATGCCTCACCCGTGGCAGGGTCGATCCACTGGGCTTCCTTGGTCTTGTCAGGGCGGTTTTTGTAGCCGCTCATCATGGTCAGGCTGCGGCCAATCAGGTTGCCCGGCGCGCCGACAGGCACTTCGCGGTCTTCATCGTCGAGCACCTTCAATTCGCTCCCCGGTGCGGGGCGGCCGACGGTCTGGAGCTTGTCGGGGAATTCGTGGCACGCCAGCAAGCACACCACCCCGCCCTCGGTCATCGAATAGATCTCGATCAGGCCGCCGGGCATCCGCTGGAGAACTTCGCGCTTCAGCTCCGCCGGAAACGGTGCCGAGGTGCAGTATTTGAGCTTCAGCGCCGATAGGTCGAAGGCGTCGAAATCGGCAAAGTCCATCAACCGCTGATATTGCACAGGCACCAGCATGGTGATGGTGGTGCGGTCGGCCGCTGCGAAAGCCAGCCACCTGGCACAATCGAACTTGCCCATCACGCGTACGCAGCCGCCCGCCAGCAGCACCGGCAGAAACGCGACCATCGTGGTGTTCGAATAGAGCGGGGTCGAGGCGAGTGAGCGCACGTCCAGCCCCGCGCCAAGGTAGCTGAGTGCCGTCGGCGCGAATTGCCGCCAACGCATCTGGTGCGAGTGGACAATGCCCTTGGGGATGCCGGTCGTCCCGCTGGAATAGATGATATTGAACGGGTCCTTCGGCTCCGGGGTGAACGCCGGAGCGCGCGAGCCGGGAGGGGCCATCCACTGGTCAATGCTCTCCAACGGCACGCGAATCAGATCGGCCATGAAGCCTTGCCCCAACTCCGCCGCCTTGGCCGCATCGATGAACAGGTGGATCGCGCCTGAATCGCGCGCCATGCCTTCAAGCTGTTCGGGCGAAGCACTGGTGGTCAGCGGCGCAGCCACACCCCCGGCGCGCACCGCTGCCAGAAACACCAGCGCATATTCAACGCTCGACGTGCCCAGTATCGCCACGGATTGCCCGCGCTGAAGGCCCGTTTCCACCAGCCGGGCGGCCAGCCGTTCGACCAGTCCAGCCAGTTCCGCCCAATAGACCTCACGCTTTTCATCCACGATCGCGAGGTCATCGCCCTTGATCCGCGACCATTCCATCAGGATATCAGGGAACGAGCCGAACGGTTCGGCGAGGCGGGCGGTCATGATTGCGGTGTTCATATCGGTCTGCATAATCGCGCAGCCCGCCAGCGCAAAAGGATTTGAGGGGGGATGAGAATGATCCGACCAGCAGGCATGGGAGCGCTCGCGGCGCTGGTTCTGGTTCCGACGGCGAGCGCCCAGACCGAAACCGCAACCCCGATAGAAATCGTCACGCCGCAGCGGGTGTTGGTGGTGCTGGCCCATCCCGATGACGAATTGTTCATGGCGCCAGCGATAGCCGCCTTGGCGCGGCAAGGGGCGCTGGTGACACTGGCTTACGCGACGCAGGGCGATGCTGGGCCGGGGGTTTCAGCCTATGTGCCGGGCGAGGAACTGGCCGATGTGCGGCTGCAAGAGGCGTTCTGTGCAGGACAGGAGCTCGGCGCGCCGGTGGTGATCAGTTTCAATCGCGGCGATGGGAAGCTGGGGGTCGATGCCCACCGCAAGGGTGCCGCAGCACTCGGCCTGCTGAGCGATTTTACGACCACCGTGCCGGTGCAGAATCTGGTGCTGACCTGGGGTCCTGATGGCGGCTACGGCCACGCCGACCATCGCATGGTGAGCGCGCTTACGACGCAGATCGTGCAGGCCATGCCCGCCGCAAAGCGACCTAGGTTGCTGTATGTCGGCATTCCTTCCGGCACTCGCCCTGATGTTCCGGAGATGTCCGGTTGGGCGGAGACAGATCCCGCGCTGTTGACTGAAACGATTGCCTATACGCCCGCAGACCTTGAAGCCGCCAAGGCCGCTGTGCAGTGCCATGTCACCCAGTTTGATGCCACCGCCCGCGCCGGGATGATGCCGCTGCTGGATGCGACGATCTGGCAGGGCAAGGTGCATTTTCGTCCAGCATTCTAGAGCACATTCTGAACCGCTCATCGCAGGTCCTTGCGCGTTCGTGGAAAAGCCTCGTTCCGGGCGTCCCCGCAGTTGGGTTTCCCCGCCCGAGCGCCTATATGATCGCCATGGACGATAACACCACACCGACACCCGAGCACACTCCCGATCAGGCACCCAGCGCGCTCCCTGAAAAAATTCGCCAAATGGGCGAGTATGGCGCGGATTCAATCAAGGTTCTCAAGGGCCTCGATGCCGTGCGCAAACGCCCCGGCATGTATATCGGCGATACCGACGATGGCAGCGGCCTGCATCACATGGTGTTCGAAGTCAGCGACAACGCGATCGACGAAGCGCTTGCCGGTCATTGCGATCTCGTGCTGATCGAATTGAACCCCGATGGCAGCGTATCTGTCGAGGATAACGGGCGCGGGATTCCGACCGGGATGCACACCGAGGAAGGCGTCTCGGCCGCCGAAGTGATCATGACCCAGCTCCACGCGGGCGGGAAGTTTGAAAACACCTCGGACGACAACGCCTACAAGGTTTCCGGCGGCCTGCACGGGGTGGGCGTGTCAGTGGTCAACGCGCTATCCGAATGGCTCGAACTGGTGATCTGGCGCGAAGGCAAGTCGCACTGGATGCGGTTTGAGCACGGCGATGCGGTTGCACCGCTGGTGGTTACCGGCGATGCCCCTGCGGTGGCCAGCAACGGCGATGACAATGGCCTGAAGAAAGGCACCCGTGTCACGTTCAGCGCCAGTCACGACACCTTCAAAAACGTCACCGAGTACGATTTCGAAAAGCTCGAACACCGTTACCGCGAACTGGCGTTCCTCAATTCAGGCGTGCGGATCAAGCTGCGTGATCTGCGCCACGAAGAGGTGCTCGAACACGATTTGTACTACGAAGGCGGGATTGCGGCTTTCGTCAAATACCTCGACCGCAACAAGCAACCACTGGTGGGCGAACCGATTTCGGTCTCGGCGGAAAAGGACGGGATCGGGATCGACGTCGCGCTGGAATGGAATGATTCCTATTACGAGAACGTGCTCGCCTTCACCAACAACATCCCGCAGCGCGATGGCGGCACGCACTTGGCCGCGTTCCGCGCCGCGCTGACCCGCACGCTCAACAATTATGCCGAGCGGTCGGGGATGCTGAAGAAGGAAAAGGTCAGCCTATCGGGCGAAGATATGCGCGAAGGTCTCACCGCGATTGTCAGCGTCAAACTGCCTGATCCCAAGTTCTCCAGCCAGACCAAGGACAAGCTGGTTTCCTCCGAAGTGCGTCAGCCGCTGGAAGCGCTGATGAGCGAGAAGATGAGCGAATGGTTGGAGGAAAACCCCAGCGATGCTCGCGCAATCATCCAGAAGGTAATTGATGCTGCCGCCGCGCGCGAAGCCGCCCGCCGTGCCCGCGAAATGAGCCGCAAGGGCGCGATGAGCATCGCCTCGCTCCCCGGCAAGCTGGCTGATTGTCAGGAACGCGATCCGGCCAAGTCCGAATTGTTCCTGGTCGAAGGCGACTCCGCCGGTGGCTCTGCCAAACAGGGCCGCGACCGCAAGACGCAGGCAATCCTGCCGCTCAAGGGCAAGATCCTGAATGTGGAACGTGCTCGGTTTGACCGGATCATCAGCTCCAAGGAAGTCGGCACGCTGATTCAGGCGATGGGCACCGGCATCCGCGATGAATTCAACCTCGACAAGCTGCGCTATCACAAGATCGTGATCATGACCGACGCTGATGTCGATGGCGCGCATATCCGCACGCTGCTGTTGACCTTCTTCCACCGCCAGATGCCCGACATCATTCGCGCCGGGCACCTGTTCATCGCCCAGCCGCCGTTGTTCAAGGTCGCCAAGGGCCGCAGTGAGGTATACCTCAAGGATCAGCCCGCGCTGGATCGTTATCTGGTCGATGCAGGCCTTCACGGCCGGGTGCTGGAAACCGCGGGCGGGGCGCGGGGCGGTGATGACCTTCGTGCGCTGGTCGATGGCGCGCTGCGCCTCAAGAACCTGCTCGCCTTCGTGCCGCGCCGTTATGACAGCGGGATTGTGGAGCAGATGGCGCTGGTCGGCGCGCTGGAGCCGGGGCTGTCGGGCGAGGCGCTGACCGCAGCGCTGGCCCGCGCAGCTGGACGGCTGGGCGCAGGTGACCGCGAAGCCCGGTGGAGTGCATCGCAGCGTGATGATGGCACCGTGGTGTTCAAACGCCTGTGGCGCGGGGTCACCGACGTGCACGAAATCGAAGCGCGCTTCCTGTCGAGCACCGAAGCGCACAAGCTTCACGGCCTCGCCGCGGCGCAGGCCGATACCTATGTCTCGCCCGTCCGGCTGGTGCGCGCGGGCGACACGCCGGTCGAAGAGCCCGAGGTTGAGCCGGTCAGTGACGACCCCCTCGCCGGAGAGGCCGAACAGCCCGCCGCTCTGCCGCCAACCGCGCAGGATGACGGGATCAGCCGACCGACGCAGCTGCTCGACACGATCTTCGCGGCTGGGCGCAAAGGTCTTTCGATCGCCCGTTACAAGGGCCTTGGCGAAATGAATGCCGAGCAATTGTGGGAAACCACGCTCGATCCCGACAACCGAGCGCTGTTGCAGGTCAAGGTCGAGGATGCCGACGTGACCGACGAAATCTTCACCCGGCTGATGGGCGATGTCGTCGAACCGCGCCGGGAATTCATTCAGGACAATGCTCTAAACGTCGCCAATCTCGACGTTTAGACCACACGCGAGACCCACGATGGCCCATCAGCCCCACCGCACCGATGAATTGCAGCATGCCAGCTTTCTGATCATCCTTGCGGTGGTCAGCCTGCTGATGGCGGTGATTGTCCTGCCGTTCGCCCAGCCGCTGCTGTGGGCTGGGCTTTCGGCGATCATGTTCCAACCGCTTTATCGCCGGGTGCTGCGGCAATTGCGCGGACGGCGCAACCCGGCGGCGGGTCTGACGCTGCTGATCATCTTCTTCGTGCTGATGGTGCCTGCGGCGTGGATTGCGTCGCTGGTAGTGCAGGAAGCGTTGACGCTGCTGGCAACTCTGCAACAGCAGCCGCTCGATCTCGCGGTGCTGTTTGATCAGGTTTACGGGATGCTGCCCAAGGTGGCGCAGGAAGCGGTCAATCGCAGCGGTTGGGGCAATGTCACGTTGGTGCAGGCGCGGCTGCAGGAACTGCTGACGCAAAGCGCCGGGATGATCGCCGGGCAGGCCGTTTCGATCGGCAGCGGGGCGCTCAGTTTCTTCCTCTCGTTCGGTGTGGCGCTGTATGTGATGTATTTCCTGCTGCGCGATGGCGAGCGCATTGGGCGCACGGTGTTGTGCGCAGTGCCGGTCGAACGCTCGATTGCCGAACGGTTGGCCGGGCGTTTCCTCGGGATCGTGCGTGCCACGATCAAGGGGACGGGCGTGGTGGCATTGGTGCAGGGCGCGCTCGGCACGATCACGCTGACGATTGCGGGCGTGCCATCGGCGTTGCTGTTCGGCGTGATCATGGCGATTTTTGCGCTGGTGCCGGTGATTGGTTCGGGCGCGGTGTGGGTGCCGGCCGGGCTCTACCTGCTGCTGATCGGCGATTACTGGCAGGGCCTGTTCGTGCTGCTGACTGGGTTCTTCATCATCTCGTCCGCCGATAATGTGCTGCGCCCGATTCTGGTGGGGCGCGACACCGGCATTCCCGACTGGATTATCCTGATCACCACCTTGGGCGGGATCAGCCTGGTCGGAATTTCCGGTATCGTCCTCGGCCCGCTGGTGGCGGGGCTGTTCCTCGCCAGTTGGTCGATCCTGCGCGAACAGCGTGATGAGGATGAGGAAGCGGCGCTTCATATCGATCCGATCAACGTCGATGCCTCGGGCCGCGCGCCCGATGCCGATGCTGTTGGGGCGGATTGATCGCGGTGCAATCACTGGTCAAACCCGGCAGTCAGGGCGAAGCGGTTGGGCGGCTGGTGCTGGCGGGTCTGGTGGTCGTGATGCTGCCGTCGCTGCCGTTTGGCGCTTTTCTGATCTATCCCTTTGCGATCCTGACGACGTGGTTCCATGAAATGGGCCACGGGCTAACCGCGCTGGCCACCGGGCAGCAGTTCGAACAATTGATGATTTTCGCCAGCGGTTCGGGCGTTGCGCAGAGCCAGGTCGCAGGCGACGCCTCACGCTTTACGCTTGCGGCGATCGCCGCTGGCGGCCCGCTTGCGCCGAGCCTGATGGGCGCGTTGCTGATCCTGGCGAGCGCGCATTCCAAACTGTGGCGTCCGGTGCTGTGGCTATCGGCGGCTGCGATCATGTTGAGCGTGGCGATCTGGGTACGATCGCCGATTGGCTATGCGATGTTGCCGCTGGTGGCGGCGATGATTGCGCTGGTGGCGTGGCGCGGATCGCCGGGTTTTGCGCGCTTTGCCCTGCAATTCCTCGGCGTACTCGGCGCGATGAGCATGTTGCGCGATTGGCGCTATCTGTTCACCGAGAACGCGGTGATTGAGGGGCAGGCAATCCTGTCCGACACTGGGCAGATATCGGCCGTGCTGGGCCTGCCGCACTGGTTCTGGGCCGGGGTAATCCTGCTGGCATCGGCGGTGATGGTAGGGGCAGCGCTCAAATATGCGCTGGCAGAAGAGCGTCTGCGACCGCCGCCGCGCAAGCTGCCCGCCAATGTGCTTCAATTCCGGCGCGATTAGGCGCTGACGCTTCTGGCAGTGCCGCAGTCCCGCCGTGCGCGCTAGTCTACGCGCATGGACACCGCCGAACTCGCCGACCGGCTCGCGATTGCCGAAACTCTTGCGCGCTACTGCCGCGGCATCGACCGCTGCGATGCTACCCTGCTCGCCGAAGTCTTCACGTTCGACGCGCGGATCGACTACGGTGACGGAGCGAAGTCCCCCGCCGAAACGATTCCCGGCCTGATGGCGGGCCTTGGCGCGATGCGGCTGACGCAGCACAATATCAGCAACACGGTCATGCAAGTCACCGGCACCCGCGCACGGGCGGAGACCAACTGCGTCGCGCTCCACCTGATCCCCGCGCCCGATGGCGAGATTGAGCTGGTGGTCGGCGGGCGTTATCTCGACACGTTGGTCAAGCAGGACGGCGCGTGGCGGATTGCCGAGCGGTTATATGTGATGGACTGGAACCGCACGCAGCCATCGACGATGCAGACGTCGGGCGGATTGTTCGACACCCTGAAACGGCGTGGCGCGAGGGTGCCTAATGATCCGTCAGTCGCGTGGTGGGCGGCGGGCAGCTAGCCTTCGTTTACGACGCAACCTTCAGCGTATTGACGCCCGCCGCATCGGCCCCGGCCTCACCCGACAGACCGATGAACATGGTATCGACGATCCGCGCCAGCTTGTCCTCGGACAGCTTGTCGCCGAGGTAGATCAACGCATCGGGCAGGGTGTAGTTCGAAATCATCTGATTGATCAGCGACAGCGCCTCATCAATCTCAAGCCCGGCGAAATACCCTTCGGCCTGCGCTTCGGCGATCAATTCGCACAGGTAGTGATCGGCGAGATCAACGTAGCTTCGCACCCTTTCAAAATTGGCCGCGCCCATTTCGCACAGGATGTTGAAGTGCTCCGGATCTTCACGAAACCGGCTTTGCGAGATGATGAAGCGGCGGCGGAAAAATTCGTACATCTTGCGCGGCGGGGGCAGGTTGGTGTCCCGCACCTCCTCCATCACCGCCATGTGCGGGGCGAGCCAGGTTTGCGCCACCGCATCGAACATGTCGTCATAATCAGCAAACAGCGCCTCGAACCGCGCGCGGGTCAGCCCGCTTTCGGCCATGGCGACAGTCCACGGAATTTCCGAGCCGCGCTCTTTCACCAGATCGAGCACATGGCGCGCGATCCGGGCACGCTCTTCCTCGCGTAAGGTCGGGTTGAGAGCCATGGGTCGCTGCGTCTCCTTGATCGAGCGCAACATAGGCCAAACGGGCGCAAGCTTAAAGGGTGCGGGCGTGCTTTTTGTGCGGCGCAACAGCGCAGTTGGTCGATAAGACGGGGCTCAGCGCTTGGGCGGCAGCGGGAAAAACGCCGAGGTGCGGCGCTTGTAATCGGCGTATTTGTCGACCTTGGACTTGTCCAAGCCCTTTTCCAGCAGCGTCACGCCCGACCATTTGGTCAGCGTAAAGCTGAGGAATAGCGGGCCGATGATGGTTGCCGCAGCATATTGCCACCCAGCGGCGGCGCAGCAAAGCCAGATGCCCCACCACGCGGCAAAATCGCCGAAATAGTTGGGGTGACGTGTGTAACGCCACAGCCCGGTGTCGAGCACCTTGCCGTGGTTGGCGGGATCGGCCTTGAACCGGGTTAGCTGCCAGTCCCCCACCCATTCGAAGAACACGCCCACGCACCACAATGCAAACCCGGCCCAAGCCAGCGGCGGGATTGGTGAAGGTTCAGGGCTGACGAGAATGCCGACCTGCGCCGGGCTGCTGACCGCAAACAGTAGCACTGCCTGCATCAACCACACGCGGGTGAGCGCAGCGCGGGCGAAGTTCCCGGCTTCACGATCCTTCCTGAGGATCATTTTGTAACGCTTGTCCTCGCCTTCCTTGCGCCAGCGCAGGAACAGGTAACCGCCGAGCCGGAAGCCCCAAGCAGCGGTCATGACCATGATCAGCGTTCCCAGAGCGCCGGCGCCGCCGGGCACATGCAGCCAGCTCGCCACCGCTAGGATGCCCATGCCCGCACCCCAGAAGGCGTCAATGAAGCTGACGTCGTCGATCTTCACGCTGATGGCCCACTGGATCAACACCAGCGCCAGCAGGATTGCGGCATTCAGGGCGAGGAGTTCAAACATCATTCTTCCCAGCAATAATATCGCGCGCCTGCTGTTCCAGCACCGTGAACCGCTCGTAATCGGGCAGTTTGGAGCGGAACCATTCGGCGATTTTCAACAGATCCTCGCCGTAATTGCCGGTTGGCATCATCGGCGGGCCAAAGCTGACGAGTTTGCGTGCGTTATCGGCAAAGGCCGGGACGATCGGCACATTGGCGGCGCGAGCGATGTGGTAGAAGCCTGATTTCCAGCGGCCATCGGTCTTGCGGGTGCCTTCACACGCGATCACCAGCGCGAGTTCATCGCGCGCGGCAAATTCGGCCGCGACCTGTTCGGTGGCGTTGGCCTTGGCGGTGCGGTCGACCGGGATGCCGCCCATGTCGAGCATGAAGTTGCGCATCATACCGGTGAACAGCGTGTGCTTGCCCATGAAATTGGGGGTCACGCCTTCCTCATGCGTCGCGCCGGTGAAGAACACGAAATCCCAGTTCGAGGTATGCGGCGCGCCCGCCAAGACGTATTTTTTCAGATGCTTGGGCAAGCCGCTATCGATCTTCCAGCCTCTTAGATACCAGATGGCGAGAATGATCCGGCGCACGATGCGCGACAGCAACGTTGGTGTTCTCGCCTTTTGGCGATGATGGTTGTGCGACAATGATCGGCCCCTCTCAGCCACGTTTGTGCCCGCAATTGGGGGAGTTACGCAAGGGGGCGTGTGGGGGTTTCAGATCAGGCGCTCAGCCACCCGCATCAATTGGCGTAGGACCGAGAATGGATTACGCCGCCGGGCAGTTGGTGGTTCGCGTGGAAAAGGTCAGATTCATGACTTTCCATGCGCCGTTCTCGCGCACGAGATCGAAGTGATCAACGCCGCAATTGCTGACTTTTCCAGCAACGCGGACAACGAAAGGAGCCCACACCAGCGCGATATCGCCGTCGACTTCGACCACCGGATCGGAAATGGTTTCCTGGAAAGGAGCGCCCGTTCTCACGCGCTCGGCAAACTGTGTCCAACTTTGTTGGCGCAGCGTCGGTCCACCTGAAGGAAGCGTTCCAACAGCAGTGACGCGCCCATCGGGATATACGACCTTGAGCATCGCAGCGGCATCGCCAGTCTCGAACGCTGCAAACAGATCATCGAGCGGCGCCAACACCGCTTCAACGTCCTCCGGCTGGTCGGCAACAACATTAGCGGGGTTCGTTTTAGTTGGATCATCCACACCCATGACCAAGGCAGCGAGTAGGAGTAGCATCGCAATTCCCCCTTACATCCTGAACACGCCGAACGCGGGACGCTCAGGGATAGGCGCTTCGAGACACGCTGCCAGCGCAAGCCCCAGCACATCGCGGGTCTGCACCGGGTCAACCACCCCGTCGTCCCACAGGCGGGCGGTGGCGTAGTAGGGGTTGCCTTCGTCCTCATATTTCTGGCGGATTGGGGCCTTGAACGCCTCTGCCTCGCGCTCGTCCCACTTGTCGGCGTCGCGGTGGACGGTGGCGAGGACGCTTGCCGCCTGCTCCCCGCCCATCACCGAAATCCGCGCATTGGGCCAGGTGAACATGAAGCGCGGGGAATAGGCGCGCCCGCACATCCCGTAATTCCCCGCACCAAAGCTGCCGCCGATCACCACCGTCACTTTGGGCACGGTTGCGGTGGCGACGGCGGTGACGAGCTTCGCGCCATGCTTGGCGATGCCCTCTGCCTCGTATTTCCCACCGACCATGAAGCCGCTGATATTCTGGAGGAACAGCAGCGGGATGCGGCGCTGGCAGGCAAGTTCGATGAAATGCGCGCCCTTCTGCGCGCTTTCGGAGAACAGCACTCCGTTGTTGGCGAGGATCGCGACCGGCATCCCCCAGATATGGGCGAAGCCGCACACCAGCGTGCTGCCGTAATGCGCCTTGAACTCGTGGAACTCGCTGCCGTCGACCAGCCGCGCGATCACTTCCTTGACGTCATAGGGCGCGCGCACGTCATTGGGGATGATGGCGTAGAGGTCATCCGCGTCGAACTTGGGCGGGCGCGGGTCCTTCAGTGCCACATCCTTCGCCGCGCCGGTGTTGGCGCCGATGTGCGAGACGATATCGCGCACGATGGTGAGCGCGTGCTCGTCGTTCTCGGCGAGGTGATCGACCACGCCCGATTTCTTGGCGTGCAGATCGCCGCCGCCCAAGTCCTCGGCGGTGATTTCTTCGCCCGTCGCGGCTTTCACCAGCGGCGGGCCGGCGAGGAAGATTGTGCCCTGATTGCGCACGATCACGCTCTCGTCGGACATGGCGGGGACGTATGCGCCGCCTGCAGTGCAGGACCCCATCACGCAGGCGATCTGCGGGATGCCGAGCGCGCTCATGTTCGCCTGATTGAAGAAGATCCGCCCAAAGTGGTCGCGGTCGGGGAAGACCTCAGCCTGATGCGGCAGGTTCGCGCCGCCAGAATCGACGAGGTAGATGCACGGCAGGCGGTTTTCCTGCGCGATTTCCTGCGCGCGCAGGTGCTTCTTGACCGTCATCGGGTAGTAGGTGCCGCCCTTCACGGTCGCGTCATTGCACACGATCATGCACTGCCGCCCGGACACGCGGCCCACGCCGCAGATGATCGAGGCGCCGTTGACGTCGCCTTCATACATCCCGTTGGCGGCGAGCTGGCCGACTTCAAGGAAGGGCGAGCCCGGATCGAGCAGCCGCTCGACGCGCTCCCGTGGCAGCAGCTTCCCGCGCGAAACGTGCCGCTCGCGCGATTTTTCCGTACCGCCCAGCGCAGCCTCCGCCACGGCAGCGCGGAGTTGTGTTGCAAGCGCAAGGTTATGCGCAAACCGCGCCTTGGCCTCAGGGCTTTCGCGGTCGAGTTTGGTGGTGAGGGTGGGGGCGGTCATGATGTCGTCCTTAGCGTTTCCGCACAAACTCGGCCCGCAGCACCAGGCCTTTGATGCCGGGGTATTTGCAGTCGATCTCCTGCGCGTCGCCGGTGAGGCGGATCGACTTGATCAGCGTGCCTTGCTTCAGCGTCTGGCCCGCGCCCTTGACCTCGAGATCCTTGATCAGCGTCACCGCATCGCCATCGGCGAGGATGTTGCCGACTGCGTCGCGTACTTCCACAACGTCATCTGCTGCCTGCTTGGCCGCGAGTTCGGACGCGGGGAGCCATTCGCCGCTCGCCTCGTCATAGACGTAGTCTTCGTCGGTGCTCATCGCTGGCTACTCGATTGCCGTGAGCTGAGAGCGGTCATGAGTCTAGACTTCCTTCCTGCCTGATAATCAAGCTGCCGACTTGTTCACGAAGTTGATCGGACAATCCCTTGCAGATTTCCTCAAGCGCCGCTGCCTCAGTCATTTTGTGAGTGGTTGCGAAAGCGAGCGAGCCGTGACGGGCCACGTCCGCCAGAAATCTTCCGAAATCATAGGCTTCGTCCATCTGCCATGCAGCGATCTTGATAGTCGCTACGCCTTCCTTGTCGATCCATGCTTGGATGAGATCGCCCCACGGTTCGGTGTTCTCAAGCTCCGTCACCCCGCCGCCCCGATCAATTCGCGCCCGATCAGCATCCGGCGGATTTCGTTGGTGCCCGCACCAATATCGAGCAGCTTGGCGTCGCGCATAAACCGCTCGACCGGCCAGTCGGTGGTGTAGCCCGCGCCGCCCAGCGCCTGCACGCTTTCAGCCGCGACCTTGAAGGCGTTCTCGCTCGCCAGCAAAATCACCCCCGCCGCATCGAACCGCGTCGTCTGCCCGGCGTCGCAGGCCTTGGCCACCGCATAGGTGTAGGCGCGGGCCGATTGCAGCGCGACATACATGTCGGCGACCTTGGCCTGCATCAACTGGAAGCTGCCGATCGGCTTTCCGAACTGCTTCCTCTCGCGCAGATACGGGATCACCGTGTCGAGGCAGGCCTGCATGATCCCGAGCTGCAATCCGGCGAGCACCACGCGCTCGTAATCGAGCCCGCTCATCAGCACGCCGACCCCGCCATTGAGCGGGCCCATGATGCGGTCTTCGGGGATGAAGCAGTCGGTGAACACCAGCTCGGCAGTGGGCGAGCCCTTCATGCCGACCTTGCTGATCTTCTGGCCGATGGCGAAACCCTCGTCGCCCTTCTCGATCAGGAAGGCGGTGATGCCGCGGCTGCCTGCATGGCCGTCGGTCTTGGCATAGACCACCAGCGTATCGGCCTCGGGTGCGTTGGTGATCCAGAACTTGGTGCCGTTGAGGACGTAACCGCCCTGCACCGCGTCGGCCTTCAGCTTCATCGAGACCACGTCCGACCCCGCGCCCGCTTCGGACATCGCGAGGCTGCCAACATGCTCGCCCGAAATCAGCTTGGGGAGGTACTTCGCCTTCTGCTCATCATTCCCCCAGCGCCGGATCTGGTTGAGGCAGAGGTTGGAATGGGCACCGTAGCTGAGGCCGACGCTGGCGCTGGCCCGCGACACTTCCTCGACCGCGATCACGTGTTCGAGGTAGCCGAGACCCAGCCCGCCCCATTCTTCCTCCACGGTGATGCCGTGCAGGCCCAGCGCGCCCATCGGCTCCCACAACTCGCGCGGGAAGCGATCTTCGCGATCGGTGCGGTCGGCCAGCGGGGCGATCTGTTCGTCCGCGAAGCGCGCGGTGCTGTCGCGGATCATCTCGGCCGCTTCGCCAAGGTGGAAGTCGAAATCGGGGGTGGCGCGCATGATTTGTTCCCGGCGGTGTAATGATTGTTCTGCGCATCCGCATAGCAAACCGCTGCACAAAGGCCAATCGGCGAAGCTGGCGCAATTGCATTGTTGCCGCTAATCCAAATGCGATGACCACCGCCCCGCCCTTGCTCCAGTTCGACGGGGTGATCTGCCGTTTCGGTGAGGTCACAGCGGTCGGCGGTGTCAATTGCAGCATCGCAGCGGGTAGCTTTGTCGCGCTGGTGGGGGCGTCGGGATCGGGCAAATCGACGCTGCTCAAGACGGTCAACACGCTGGTCGAACCAACCGAGGGCCGGGTGCTGTTCGCGGGCGAGGATGTGGCGAGCCTCAAGCCAGCGCGCTTGCGCCGCCGGGTCGGTTATGTGTTCCAGGGTGTCGGCCTGTTTCCGCATTTCCCGGTGGCGGAGAATATCGCGATTGGCCCGCGGCTGGCGGGTGAGAAACTGCCACCAGAACGGATCGCGGAATTGCTGGCGTTGGTCGAACTCGATCCGGCAATGGCGACCCGGAAGCCCGATGAGCTGTCCGGCGGTCAACGCCAGCGTGTCGGCGTGGCGCGCGCGCTGGCAGGCGAGCCGGAGCTGCTGATCATGGACGAGCCGTTCGGCGCGCTCGATCCGGTGACCCGCGCGGCGCTGGGTAACAAAGTGCGCGAACTGCATGAACGGCTTGGCCTGACCACGGTGATGGTGACGCACGACATGGCCGAGGCGCTGCTGCTGGCTGACCGGGTGCTGGTGATGGATGCGGGGGCACTGGTCGCCGATGCTACGCCGCGCGAATTGCTGGCGGGCGCGGGCGGGGCCGAGGCACAGGCGCTGGTGGCGGTGCCGCGCGAACAGGCAGTGCGTCTCGCCGCGATGGAAGCGCAGCGGCCATGAACGATATCTGGGAAATCCTGCCCGGCCTGGGTGACAAGCTGGCCGCGCACGTGGTGCTTTCCGCCAGCGCGATTGGGCTGGCGATGCTCATCGCGCTGCCGATGGCGGTGTGGGCGGGCCGTTCGCCTTTGGTGTCACGCATCGCGCTCAGCCTCGCGAGTCTGGTGCAGACCATCCCCGCGCTGGCACTGCTGGCGCTGTTCTTCCCGCTGCTGCTGAGTTTGCGCGCAGTGTTTGGCGAAGGGCTGCCGACGCTGGGCTTCCTGCCGGCGCTGATGGCGCTGACGCTCTATGCGCTGTTGCCGATCCTGCGCAACGCGGTGACCGCGCAGGCCAATCTTGATCCTGAGATACTCGAGGCCGCCGACGGCGTCGGCATGACCAAGTGGCAGAAGCTCACGCTGGTCGAAGCCCCACTCTCTGCCCCCTTCATCATGGCGGGCATCCGCACCGCGAGCGTGTGGACGATCGGCGCAGCCACACTCGCCACCACCATCGGCCAGCCGAGCCTCGGCGATCCGATCTTCGCCGGCCTGCAAACCCAGAACTGGGCGCTGGTGCTGGCCGGCTGCGTGGCGAGCGCTGGGCTGGCGCTGGCGGCGGATAACCTGCTGTGGGTGATCGAGGTCGGGCTGGCCAAACGCTCCCGCTGGATGACGTTTGGCGGGATGGGGGTGGTCGCACTGGGCATCCTCGCCGCGTTGTGGGCGCAAAGCACGGGCAGCGATGAACGCCGGATCGTGATCGCGTCGAAGCAGTTTTCCGAACAATATATCCTCGCGCAATTGATCGGCGCGCGGCTGGAGGCGGTGGGATACGCGGTTGAATACCGCGATGGGCTGGGCTCGGCGGTGGTGCACTCTGCGGTTGCATCATCCAGTATCGACATCTCGGTCGATTACACCGGCACGGTCTGGACGAACTACCTCAAGCGCGAGGATAATCCGGAGCGCGAGGTGATGTATGAAACGATCCGCGATTGGGAATGGCGCGAAAACGGGGTGAAGGTGCTGGGGCGGCTTGGGTTCGAGAACGCCTATGCCTTCGCGATGCGCAGTGACCGGGCGAAGGAACTGGGTGTGACCTCGCTCACTGATCTGGTCGCGGCTGCGCCGCAGCTGACCGTCGGCGGCGACCCGGAGTTTTTCGAGCGGCCCGAATGGATCGCGGTGCGCGATGCTTACGGGCTGCGCTTCGCCGAAAGCCGCAATTTCGCGCCGACCTTCATGTACAATGCGCTGCAATCGGGCGAGGCGGATGTGATCAGCGCTTACACATCCGATGGGCGGATCGCGGCGGACAAGCTGGTGGTGCTGGCCGATCCCAAAGGCGCGCTGCCGAGCTATGATGCGATGCTGATGCTGTCACCCCGGATCGCCGGTGATGCGGGGGTGGCAAAGGCGCTCGAACCGCTGATCGGCGCGATCAGCGTCGAGGCGATGCGCGAGGCGAACCTGGCGGTTGATCGTGAGGATGGAGAGAAGGTGACACCGAAAGCGGCGGCCGAGCAGTTGGCTAAATCCCTTGGCCGTCGTTCCGGGCTTGATCTAGGACCGCTCACAAAGAAGAACTGATGGTGCGCGGGGGCTGGGTCTATATCCTGGACAACAAGCCGCGCGGTGTCCTTTATATCGGCGTCACCGCCGACGTCACTCGCCGGATATGGCAACATAGGAACGGCCTCGGCTCGGCCTTCGTACGGAAATACGGGCTCGACCGGTTGGTGCGTGCTGAGGCCTACCCAACGATCGAAGAAGCGATTGCCCGCGAAAAACAGCTCAAGAACTGGACCCGGCAATGGAAAATCGAACTGGTCGAGAGCGACAATCCGGGCTGGGAGCCGATTGGCAGCGATCCCGGATCAAGTCCGGGATGACGACCATTGGTTACGCCGCCTTCCGCCACACTTGTGTCTGGCAGAACGGGCCGATGCAGCCTTTCACCTCCAGCATATTCGGCCCCTTGCGGCGGATGATCGAACGGTAGCTCTTGCCGCTTTTGGGATCATAGATCCGCCCACGCCAAACATCGCCATCGGCGACAAAGCTCGACAGGATTGGCATACCCAACAGCTTGCGGGTGCGCAGCTTGGGATCGGGATTGTTGATGTCGCGCTGGTCCAGCCCTTGCGGCGGGGCGACGAGGAAGCGGTCGATGGTGCCGCACATCGCCTTGCCGCAGGTGTTGATCATCACCACCGCGTCCTTTTCCTGCGTGACCCAGCGACCGGTGACGGGCTCGCTCGCCTGCGCCGGAGACAGCGCCAGCCCGAACGCGGCGAGCAGGCTAAAAGCAAGCAGGATCAGGCGGGCGATCATCGGCGAATCTCCAAAAGCAGCATGACCTGATACGTCAGAACAGCGCGCGTGGTTACCGCTTAATCAAACCCCACCCCGATTGGCCAACGCCGCCCACATACGCCCAGCACCTTGAACAACGTGCCCATCTGGCTCGATTCGACCAACCTGTCGCGCTGGCGTTTGAGCTTGTCTACCTCGCGCGGGTTGCGCCGCTGGAGCGCTTCGAGCCGGGTATCGATTCCCATTTGCCGCAGCCATTCGCCCTGCATCTGCACCCCCATCACGTCGGCGCCGTGCTGCCGCGCAACATTCTGGAGCTGTTCGAAATCGACATGCGCCGTGATGTCAGCCTCCCCCGGGTGCGCGAAGACATCGACCTTCTGGTGGCTCTTGAGAGCCTGCACCGTTGATCCTGCCCGCAATTCGGTTTGGCCGTAATCGATGATCAGCGCCGCGCCGCCTTGCTGCGCCAGCCGCTGGGCGAGATCGCCCATCACCGCTGCTGCTGCCGGACAGGATTCGATCATCGTTCCTTGACTGGCACGTACCCAGCCGGGCGGCACCAGATGATTCATCCGCTCCTTGCCCGCAACAAAGGTAAAAGCATCGCCTTCAAGCGCGACCATGCGTTCGAACCACCCGTCCGCTGCGCTCACCAGCTGATGAACGGGCAGCGCATCGAAAAATTCGTTGGCGACGATCAGGAGCGGGGCGTCGTCGGGCAGGGTCGAGGTGTCGTGATGGTGGCGGCAATTGGGAAAGGCTGCCCGCTGAAGCCCGCGCAGCGTCGCCGAGGTTTCGACAAAGTGTACCTGCGGCGCGAAGTCATACCGTGCCGCAGTGTTCAACGCATCGCGCGCCAAGGTGCCGCGTCCTGGGCCGAGTTCGACATAGTGGATGTGCTTGCGTGCGCCCATCCGCACCCACAGATCGGCGAGCCACAGCCCGACCAACTCGCCAAACATCTGGGTGACTTCGGGCGCAGTGATGAAATCGCCCTGATCGCCCAACGGATCGCGGCTGGCGTAATAGCGCGCGTTGCTTTCGCCGATATAGTGCGCAAGGCTGATAGGCCCGGTTTCGCGGATCAGACGGCGCAGGCTTTTGCCGACATCGACAGTGGCGCGGGCGAGGACTTCGGCTTCGAGCCGGGCCTGTTCGTCTGCTGCAGCTTTTGCGGCGGCTTCGGCTTCTAGGCGCGCCGCTTCTTCTGCCGCAGCCTTGGCTGCGATTTCAGCGGCGATGCGTGCTTGCTCTTCGGCTGCGGCCTTTGCTGCGGCTTCAGCCTCTAGCCGAGCCTTTTCCTCGGCAGCAGCTTTTTCAGCGGCGGCTTTGGCCTCGGCCTCGGCTTTGAGGCGTGCTTTCTTTTCAGCTTCCGCCTTGGCTTTGGCCTCAGCCTTGGCGGCGGCCTCGGCCTCAGCGCGCGCCTTTGCTTCGGCAGCGAGGCGGGCTTTTTCCTCAGCCTCAGCGCGGGCTTTTTCTTCCGCTTCGGCCTTGGCCTTTGCCGCCGCTTCCGCCTTGGCACGGGCTCGTTCTTTGGCTTCAGCTTCGGCGCGGGCTTTGGCTTCGGCTGCCGCCTTGGCGCGAGCTTCCGCTTCGGCCTGTTTTTTTGCACGCGATTCGGCGGCGGCGCGTTCGTGGGCTTCGCGTTCGGCCTGCGCCTTGGCCTCGGCTTCGGCCTTGGCTTTTTCGCGGGCTTCCTTGGCGGCGCGCGCGCGTTCTTCGGCTTCGGCCCTTGCTTGGGCGAGGGCTTCTGCTTTGGCACGCGCTTCGGCTTCGATTTGGGCTTTGGCTTCGGCCTTGGCCTTGGCTTCCGCTGTGGCGCGCGCTTCCGCTTCGGCCGTCAGCCGCGCTTCTTCAGCGGCGCGGGCGCGTTCTTCGGCCGCCGCTTTGAGGCGCGCCTGTTCTGTGGCGCGCGCTTTGGCCTCTGCCTCTGCTTTGCGTTGCTCCTCGGCTTCGCGGTGTGCCTGTTCCTGCGCGGCGGCGAGTGCCTTCGCCTCAGCCGCAGCCTGTGCGCGGGCCTGACGCTCTGCTTCGGCTGCCGCGCGCTTCGCTTCCGTCGCAGCCTCGGCCGCAGTGGTGTCTTCAGGGTCGATCAGCCGCAGACCGCCCCGAGTCAGGCTGGCCCGAGTCAGGCTGGCGCGGTTGTCCCCGCGCCCAGCGGTTTCTTCCGCAACGCGTAGAGCACGACAATCAATCCAGTCAGGATAAGCGGTATAGTCAGCCATTGGCCCATCGATAGCCCAGTCCGGGCGGCAAAGTCAGCAAGCTGTGCATCAGGCTGCCGAAAAAACTCGTTAACGAAGCGCGCAATTCCCATGCCGAGCGTAAAAACGCCCGCCAGCAGCCCGGGGCGATAACGCGCGCGGGTCGTCCAGAACAGCAGCATCATGATGATCAGCAGCGCCAGACCTTCGAGCCCCGCCTGATAGAGCTGGCTCGGATGGCGCGGCAGATCGCCCGCGCCGGGGAAAACCATCGCCCATGGCACATCCGTCACGCGGCCCCACAGCTCGCCATTGACGAAATTGGCCAACCGCCCGAGCAGCATTCCCATCGGCACACCTACCGCTACGTAATCGACTACCCGAATGAAATTGAGTTTGTCGCGCCATGCGACGTAAGCCATCGCTACCGTCACCCCGGCCAGCCCGCCGTGGAACGCCATCCCGCCATCCCACAACCGCAGCAATTTCCAGCTGACGAACCCGTCGCCCGAAAAATCGGTAAAGGCGCTGGGGATTCCGGTCTCCCCCCCGGTGTAGAACGCCGCGTAGCCAAGCCTGCCGC
This sequence comes from Sphingomonadales bacterium Ga0077531, assembly GCA_001464915.1. Classification (GTDB taxonomy): domain Bacteria; phylum Pseudomonadota; class Alphaproteobacteria; order Sphingomonadales; family Sphingomonadaceae; genus Erythrobacter. The sequence goes on along the minus strand of LNED01000043.1, from coordinate 122,916 downwards.
CAATGATCACGCCCAAGGTGCAGTAGAAAAACAGATCATCGGCATGGCGCTGTGCCATTGGAGCACCGGGCTGTTTGAGCATCTTCGAAGTGTGCCAATAGGCGAAAATCACCCCGATCAGGTATGCGAGCGAGTAGAACCGCAGGGTAAAGAACCCCAGTTCGATCCCAGGTTTCAGCCCCAGATCAGTCCAGTAGATCGGTTCAGCAGCGATGCTTGCGGCAAGTAGTGACAGCACGGGGCGAACCTCTTAATGACAATGACATGCCGTATCGGCGGGCCTGACGCAGCCTCGTTCAGGGCCTCGTTCACGCTGGCGCTTCTGGCACAGCGCGCGGGGCAGGGAAAGGGCGCAGGATCGCTGGCAAGGCTTGGGACTGGAAGTCGGGGTAGCGCGAGAACGTGTGCTCAGGCTTCAACGATAAAAGAGAGAGGAACACCACCGCATGCCCACCCCGCTGGACAATGCGCTTGAAGCGATCATCACCGGCCTGACCGCTGAAGGCCAGCCGTTTGCCACGGTGCCCTTCACCCGCGACGGGATCACGATGCCCGCCTTCGCCGCTGCTCCGCCAACCCTGGCGCATTATTTTGCGCATTTTTCGAACCAGAACAAGGATTTGCCCTTTCTGGTCGATGGCGACATTCGGCTGACGTTTGGTGAAACCTATGCCGCTGCGACCTGCGTGGCTGAAAGTCTGGTGTATGATCACGGCGTGGAAAAGGGCGACCGCATCGCGCTTGCCGCGCGGAATTCGGCCAACTGGATCATCGCTTATATGGGCATCCTGATGGCGGGCGGCTGCGCGACCCTGCTCAACGGTTTCTCGTCTGGTGATGAGCTGGCCTACGGAATCGAACTCGCCGAATGTAAGCTGTTGATCGCCGATGAAGGCCGCGCCGCGCGGGTCGAAGGCCATGCGCACGGCGCCAAGGTGATATTGTTCAGTCATGGCAATGCGCCGTCCGAAGGGCTGAGCGCAATGTGGCGCGCGCCCGAAGGCACGCCTGCGGCAATTGCCCTGCTCGGCAACCTTGGTCCGGACGATATCGCCACCATCCTCTATACGTCGGGCTCGACCGGCAAATCCAAAGGCGCGTGGTCGGATCATCGCGGTGTGGTGAGCGGCATCATGAACTACGTCGCCCAAAGCGCGATGGCCAAGCTGCATTTTGAAAGTCAGGGCGAGGTGATGATCGATCAGCCCTGCGCACTGGTCGCCGTGCCATTGTTCCACGTCACCGGCGAAGTGCCGTTGATGCTGCAAAGCTTTGCCATCGGGCGCAAACTGGTGCTGATGCCCAAGTGGGACGCAGGCCTCGCAATCCGGTTGATGGCCGAAGAAAAGGTCAGCTATTTCGTCGGCGTGCCGCTGATGAGCTACGAAATCGCCAACCATCCCGATCGCGACAAATATGACCTGTCGGCATGCAAAAGCTTTGCCGCAGGCGGCGCGCCGCGTCCGGTCGAACATGTCACCCGGATCAAGGAAGCCTTCCCCGGCGGGTTCCCGCTGCTCGGCTATGGCCTGACCGAAACCAACGCGGTCGGCTGCGGCAATTTCAACGAAAACTACCTCGCCAAGCCGGGCTCCACCGGGCGCGCGTCAAAACCGATGGTCGATCTCGCGATTCTGGACGACGCCGGTTACGAAGTGCCCAAGGGTCAGGTCGGCGAAGTCTGCATCCGCTCGGTCGCCAACTTCCGGGGCTACTGGAAGAACGACGAGGCGACTGCTGCCGCCTTCACCGATACCGGCTATTTCCGCACCGGCGACCTCGGCTATCTCGATGCGGACGACTATCTGTTCATCGTCGACCGCAAGAAAGACATCATCATCCGCGGCGGTGAGAACATCTCGTGTATCGAGGTTGAAGACGCGATCTACGCGCATGACGATATCGGCGAATGCTCGGTGTTCGGCCTGCCCGATGAACGCTTCGGCGAAGTCCCGGCGGCGGTCTATGCCATGAAGGAAGGCCGCGCGCCTATCACTCCGGGCGAGCTGCGCGCTTTCCTGCTCGAACGGATTGCCCCGTTCAAGGTGCCGCTCGAACACCAGATGTGGATCACCGACGAGGCATTGCCTCGGCTCGGCACCCAGAAGATCGACAAGCGCACGGTCAAGGCGCGCTATACCAGTGAGGCTGTGACCGCGTGAGCGCCACGTGAACCCGCCCCGGCGCGTCCCCGGTCAGCGTGCGATCATCGACCGGCGCGCCGTGTCGGACGAGATCGCCGCGCTGTTCGCTTCGGGCGGGGAGGCCGCGCGCACGGACATCGTCAAGGCGCTGCGCCGCGCGCTTGATGCTGGCCGCGCTGAACTTGCGCAGCGGTTGTCTGCGGCGCCCTCGGCGGGGCATGACATCACCGGCGGCTATTCGTTCCTGACCGATCAACTGCTGCGGGTGATCCACGATCACGTCACCACGCACCTTTACCCGGCCCCCAATCGCACGTCGGGCGAACGGCTCGCGATCCTCGCGGTGGGCGGATATGGCCGGGCCGAGATGGCGCCGCATTCGGATATCGACATCGCCTTCATCACCCCCACCCGCCGCGCGCCGTGGTGCGAACAGGTGATTGAGGCGATGCTGTATCTGCTGTGGGACTTGGGCCTCAAGGTGGGCCATTCGAGCCGCACGGTGTCCGATACGATGCGGCAGGCGAAAGAAGATCTGACGATCCGTACCGCGCTGCTCGAATCGCGGCTCGTTTGGGGCGATCAGCCGCTTTACGAAGAATTGCGCACCCGGTTCTGGAGCGAGGTGGCCAAGGGCAGCGAGCGGCAATTCCTTACCCAGAAACTGGCCGAACGCGATGCGCGGCACAAGCGGATGGGCGACAGCCGCTATGTAGTCGAGCCGAACATCAAGGAAGGCAAGGGCGGCCTGCGCGATCTTCAGACGCTCTACTGGATCGGCAAATATGTCCACCGCGTTGGTGCGGCGGCGGAACTGGTCGATGTCGGTCTGCTCACGGCGTCCGAATATCGCAGTTTTCGCCGGGCCGAGGGCTTTCTGCTCGCCGCGCGCTGCCATATGCATATTCTGACCGACCGGGCCGAGGATCGCCTGACTTTCGACCTGCAACGCCAGGTGGCCGAAGCGATGCAGTTCGCTGACCGTCCGGGCAAAAGCGCGGTCGAACGCTTCATGCAGTACTATTTCCTGCAAGTGAAACGCGTCGGCAGCCTGACCGGCGTGTTCCTGTCGCACCTTGACGAGGAAATGGCCAAGAAACGCCCGCGCACCGGCTTTTTCGCCGGGTTCACGCAGCGGCCCCGCATGTTCAAAGGTTACCAGATCGAAAGCGGGCGCATTCGGGCGCCGGGCGATGACTGGTTCCGGCAAGACCCGGTGCGGCTGATCGAAGTGTTCCAACTGGCCGAGGCCGAGGGGCTGGAAGTGCACCCCGAAACCATGCGTCAGGCCAGCCGCGATGCGAAACTGATCGACGCCAAGATGCGCCGTGACAAGCGCGCCAATGCGTTGTTCCTCGACCTGCTGGCGGGGCGCAAGGATCCGGAATCCGCGCTGCGCTGGATGAACGAGGCGGGGGTCTTCGGCCGCTTCGTGCCCGATTTCGGGCGGGTCAACGCGCAAATGCAGTTCGATATGTATCACCACTATACCGTGGACGAACACACCATCCGCGCAATTGGCTTGCTGAGCCAGATTGAGCGCGGGCTGCTGACTGCCGATCACCCGCGCGCCACCCGCGAATTTCCCAAGCTCGCCTCGCGCCGGGCGCTCTATGTGGCGGTGCTGCTGCACGATATCGCCAAAGGGCGCGGGGGCGATCATTCGGTGCTCGGCGCAGACATGGCGCACAAGCTGTGCCCCGGATTTGGGCTCGACGAGAAGGAGACCGATCTCGTCGCCTGGCTGGTGCTGCAACACCTGCTGATGAGCCGCACCGCGCAGAAACGCGACCTGACCGATCCCAAGACGATCGAGGATTTTGCGGGCGAGGTGCAGAGCCTGGAACGGCTGCGCAATCTGGCGATCCTGACCGCGGTGGACATTCGCGCGGTCGGCCCCGGCACCTGGAACAGCTGGAAAGCACAGCTGCTCGGCGAGCTTTATGACGCGACACAGGAACGGCTGCGGCTGGGCCACAAGGGCACTGGGCGAAAAGCACGGGTCACGGCCAAGAAGGACGCGGCGGCGCGATTGCTCGGAGATCAGGATCATCTGGTCGACAGCGCCGGTGCGCTGCTCGGCGATGCCTATTGGATTGCCGAGCCTGAGGACATCATTGCCAGCAACCTCACCCAATATGACGCCGCGCGCGCGGCGGGCGAGCAATTGTCGATTATCTGCGTGGTTGACGAAGCGCGCGGCGCAACCCGGGTGAGCGTGATTGCCGCCGACCACCCCGGGCTGTTCTACCGCATGGCGGGCGGCATCCACGTGGCCGGCGCCAATATCATCGATGCGCGCATTCACACCGCCAAAAGCGGCTATGCCTTCGATAACTTTCTGGTGCAGGATCAATACGGCCAGCCATTCCGCGAAGAAGGGCAGATGGCGCGCATCGCCAAGGGGATCAGCGATGCGCTGCTGGCGCGGATCGAACTGGTGCCCAAACTCGCCGCACGTCCGCTCACCCATTCGCGCGCCAAGGCGTTCGATGTCGCCCCGCGCGTCGGGTTTGATAATGACGCGTCCAACAATTTCACTGTGGTCGAAGTGACCGCGCGCGACCGCCCGGCGCTGCTCAACCGGCTCGCCTACGCGCTGTATAAAGCCAATCTGATCGTCCATTCGGCGCACATTACCGCTTACGGAGAGGCGGCGGCGGATACGTTTTACGTCACCGATCTCACCGGCGCGAAGGTCAAAGCGGCAGATCGGCAGGCTGAAATCGAAGCCGCACTGCTCGAAGCAGCCAGCGACCAGACTCAACAGCAGCTTGAAAAAGCTTAGTTAAATTGAGTCGCGACTAAAAGTTGCAATCACGTGACATATTGTTATCTGGGCGTCCCCCTATCAAAAAAGAGTTACATCATGACGATCGCAACCCCCCTTCAGGGCCCCTTTCGGCTCGGCAAAATCGCGTTGCTGCTTGGTACCGCCTCGTTCACCCCCTTTGCAGCATCCGCGCAGGACGCCGAAGCGCCGGCAGCCGAAGAACGCACCAGCTCGCTTGATGCGATCAACGAAATCCTCGTCACCGGCACTAAAACCCGCGACGCAGAAAACGTGCAGGACGTTGCGCTCGCGGTGACCGCGTTCAACGCCGACACCTTGGAAGCCTTCAAGATCCGCGACATTCAGGGTCTGTCATTCCAGACGCCGAATGTAAGCCTCGACCAGATCGGCACCAGCCGCGGTCAGGCCAACTTCTCGGTGCGCGGGCTTGGCATCAATTCCTCGATCCCCTCGATCGATCCGACCGTCGGCGTGTTCGTTGACGGGGTCTATCTCGGCATCAATGCTGGCGTGGTGTTCGACCTGTTCGACCTTGAAAGCGTCGAAATTTTGCGTGGCCCGCAGGGCGTATTGTTTGGCCGCAACGTCACCGGCGGCGCGGTGGTGCTTAACACCGGCAACCCGACCGAAGATTTCCGCGGCAAGTTCCGCGCGGCGGTTGATGGCCCGCTGGTCGACGGCGGTCGCGGCGGCGCAAACTACACCGTCAGCGGCACCATTTCCGGCCCGATTGTCGAAGACACGCTGCTGTTCAAGCTCGGCGCGTACTACAACAAGGACGAAGGCTACTTCACCAATCTGTTCGACGGATCGAACCACGGCGAAGCCGACACCAAGATCCTGCGCGGCGCGTTGGAAGGCCGGTTCGGCGATCTGATGATCCGCGCCAAGCTCGACTATTTCGAAAGCGAAGGCGATGGCCCCTCGGCCCAGAACCGCGGCATTTTTGATCGTGACAGCTTCGATTTCGCCATCGACGAACCCGGCTTCTACGCCAACGAAATCTGGACCGGATCGCTCACCGCCGAATGGGACATTGGCCCCGGCACGCTGACCAACATCTTCGGTTACCGCGATTATACCGCCAGCACGCGCGGCGATATTGATGCGACGCCGGTGTTCCTGTTCCACTCGAACACGCAAACGACGCAGGATCAGATTTCGAACGAGCTGCGTTACGCCATCTCGACCGAAAGCTTGGATCTGACGTTCGGCGGGTTCTATTTCGACCAGAGCCTCGCCTATGACGAAAGCCGCGAACTGCGGCGCGATTTGCCGGTCGCCAATCAGCCGCCGGTGTTCTTCGGCGGCGGGCGTCAGACGCACGAAGTGATCGGGGTGTTCGCCAATGCCCAGTACGAATTCCTGCCCAGCCTGTCGCTGATTGCCGGCATCCGCTGGAATCAGGAAACCAAGGATGCGGCGGTGACCTACATCACTCCGCGCGCGCCGTGTTCGGTGGTTGCAGGCACCTGCCCGGTCGGCACCGCGCCGTTCAATCCGTTGACTGAAACCAACGGTTTCACCGACAGCGTGCGTTTCCGCAACGTCTCGCCCAAGCTCGGACTGCAATACGAATTCGCCAATTCGCAGGTCTATGGCCACTGGAGCCGGGGCTTCCGGTCGGGCGGCTACAACTTCCGCATCACCAACGTCGCGGTGTTCAACCGCGCGGTGGCGGCGACCGGCAATCTGTTCTTCGACGAAGAGCAGGTCGACAGCTACGAAATCGGCGGCAAGTTCCAGACCGAGGACGGCAGCTTCACGCTCAACTTGGCGGCCTATGTGACCAAGATCGGCGATCTTCAGCGCGAAGTGAACCTGGCTGATCCGGGCGCGGGCGTGGTGCAGAACATCCTCAACACCGCCGATGCCACGATCAAGGGCTTCGAAGCCGAGGCGCGGATGCGGGTGTCGGATTCGCTGATCGTCACGGCCAATTTCGGCCTGATTGATGACAAGTATGACAGCATCCTGTTCGACATTTCGGGCGATGGCCTGATCAACGACACGGATCTTGCGCTGCGCATTCCGCGTGTGCCCGAGGTGACCTGGGGCATGGGTCTGGTGCATGAACTGCTGCTGGGTGACAGCGAGATTCTGACCCGGGTGACCTACCAGTACCGCGATGAATTCGCCTTCACCGACGATAACCTTGGCTTCATTCAGGATGTTACGAACCTTGAAGCGAACATCACCTGGGTAACGCCGGTCGAAGGGTTGTCGCTGTCGGTCTATGGCCGCAACCTGTTTGATGAAGTGCAAGCTGGCGGCGATACGCAGGTGCCATTCGGCGGCCCGAATTCGACTGGGGTGCGCCGTCCCTTCGCCGACAACCCGACGCAGGGCACATTCTCACCGCTGCAACGCGGCCGGAACGTGGGCGTGGAAGCGTTGTTTGAATTCTAATTAGCCTTTGTGGTGCGATCGCCGCTCCGGGCGATCGTCCTCGCTAGGCGCGCAGCAAAGCTGCGCCCGCTGCGGGCGGGCAGTCGCCCTTGCGGTCGCTGCGCGACCGATACGCGCCTAAAGAAGGGGGCGCTCCGGAAACGGGGCGCCCTTTTTTTGTGAGTTCTTGCTCGCCTACCGCTACGCTGCTTGAGGCGGGTCAGCCCCTTTGGCCGAACAATGCCGTGCCGACCCGGATATGCGTCGCACCGAGCATCACAGCGGTCTCGTAATCGCCGCTCATCCCCATGCTGAGGCCTGTGAGACCGTGATCCGCCGCCAGTTTCGCCAGCAAGGCGAAGAACGGCGCGGCTTCGGTATCGGCGGGGGGAATGCACATCAGCCCGGCCAGCGGCACATCCGCGGCGCGGACGGCGGCGATAAACGCCGGCAGCTCAGCAATCGGGCAGCCGCCCTTCTGCGCTTCATCGCCAATATTGACCTGCACGAAACACGGCACGCGCCGCCCGGCCTTGTCCATCGCCTTGGCGAGCGCGGTCAGCAGGCTGGGGCGGTCGAGCGAGTGGATCACATCGAACAACGCAACCGCTTCCTCCGCCTTGTTCGATTGCAACTGGCCGATCAGGTGGAGTTCGATATCAGGGTAGGCCTCGCGCAGCGCGGGCCACTTGCTTTCCGCCTCCTGCACCCGGTTTTCGCCGAACACTCGCTGACCCGCATGGATCAGCGGTAAAATTGTCGCGGCGTCCTGCGTTTTGCTGACGGCGATCAAGGTGACGTCGGCAGGCGCGCGGCGGGCAGGTTTGCACACCTTGGCGATATTGGCGCGGACTTCGGCGAGGCGGGTTGCTGCATTTTCCATGGCCGCGTTCTATAGCGAGAGGGTGACGCGCGCCAATCCCCTCCCCAACCTGTGGCTTATCAGCGATGCGCGCAATGATGCGGCGCTGGAGGCTGCGCTTGCCCGTCTGCCACACGGCAGTGCGCTGGTGTTCCGGCATTACCATCTTGATGACGCCGCGCGGCGGACGCGCTTTCATGAACTGGCGGCAGCGGCGCGGGCTGATGGGCACTTTGTCATCCTGTCAGGCTCGGTGGAACTGGCGCAAGCATGGGGCGCAGATGGGATCTATGGGTCGCCGGAATCGCTCGGCGCGCCGTCGTCATTCCTGCGCTTTGCCACGGCGCATGATGCGCGCGAGATTGCGCTGGCCAATGCCGCCAAGGCTGACGGCGTGTTTCTCTCCCCCATCTTCCCGACCCGCTCGCATCCCGGCGGTCAGTGCCTTGGCGTCGCGACGTTTCATGAACTCGCAGCGCAGGCCGAAATGCCGGTGATCGCGCTTGGCGGCATGACGGCAGAACGGGCGAAGATGCTCGATTGGCCACGCTGGGCCGCGATTGATGGGCTTTCTTGAAGCCGCACGCCTCCGGCGCGCGAAATCCTCGCTCGTGCGACCTGAAGGTCGGGTGTCCCGCCTACGGCGGTTCAGCTTCGATTCCGCTGCGGGCGCCCGGTCGGGCTTGCGGCCCTGCGGGCCGTTTGGCGCAATACTCAACCCTCACTCCGTCGCACTTTACTTGACCCGGAGTCTCGTAGGATTCATGATGTGTTCCGCCTAGGAGACTCAAGTATGGCCAGCCGCGCGGCGCTTCCCGTCAAAACCGGTCGCAAGACCGATGCCGAATGGCGCGCAGGGCTGCGCCGTTCGATGCGGCGGCTTGCGCAGATGGCAGGCGCGGGCGTGCTGCTGGCGGCGACCGTGTTTCTTGCGCTGGCGTTGCTGAGCTACACACAGACCGATCCCAGCCCCTCTACCGCCGCTGCGCCCGATGAAGTCGCCAATTGGATGGGCGCTGCGGGTGCATGGGCCGCAGACCGGGTGCTGCTGATCTTTGGCCTGCCCGGTGTGCTGCTGCTGCCGCTGCTCTATATTTCCGCGCGCAAATTGTGGCGCGATGTTGAAAATGGCGACGCGCCTGAGACGACCCCGTGGTGGCTGCCTGTCGGCCTGCTGCTGATCGCAATGACGCTGATCGCGACGGTGCTGGCGCTCGCCTTCGAAGGGCCGGGCGGCACGCTTCCCGCGCAGGCCGGCGGCCTTGCGGGCTTGCTCGGTGCAGGCGCGACCAAGGCGGTGGCCGCGCGGTTTGGCGGCGATGCGCAGGGCTGGGTGACGCTGGGCGCGACGACCGCTTGCCTTGCCATCGGGGTGGCGCTGCTGACTCGGATTTTCGCGATTGATTGGCGCGTGCTGCTGAGCCTGCCCGATTTCCTTGGCGGCGGATCGCTGGCCGGGGTGATGGACCGTTTGCCGCTGCCGGGCCGTAAGGCCGCGCCCGCGTTGGCATTTGCCGGGGACGCCGAGGATGACGCCGATCGGTTTGGGGCACCCGCCGCCCGCCCGCGCCGCGCAGCCAAAGGCGCCGCGATTGAGCCCGAAGCCGACACTCGCCCACGCCGCGCGCCTGAAATCAGCGATCCGTCCGCTCCGCCCAAGCGCGCCTTGCCGACCAAAACGGCGCAAACTGACATGTTTGCCGCCTTCAAGCTCCCCAGCCTCGACCTGCTGGAAGAACCGCCGGTCGATAAGGCGCCCAAGCTCGACAAGCAGGCGCTGGAACGCAACGCCCGCCTGCTCGAAAACGTGCTCGATGATTTCAATGTGAAGGGCGAAATCACCGCGGTGCGCACCGGGCCGGTGGTGACGATGTACGAATTGGAACCCGCGCCGGGGATCAAGGCCAGCCGCGTGATTGGTCTGGCCGAAGACATCGCCCGCAACATGAGCGCCATCAGCGCGCGCGTGTCCCCTATTCCCGGCCGCACGGTGATGGGGATCGAACTGCCCAATCAGGATCGCCAGGTGGTGATGCTGAAAGAACTGGCCGCCTGCGCCGATTTTGCCGAGGCCAAGGGCAATCTGCCGATCATTCTGGGCAAGGATATCGCGGGCGAACCGATCATCGCTGATCTCGCCGCGATGCCGCACTTGCTGGTCGCGGGCACCACCGGGTCGGGCAAGTCGGTCGGGCTCAACGTGATCCTGCTCAGCCTATTGTACCGCTTTACGCCGTCCGAGTTGCGGCTGATCCTGATCGATCCCAAGGTGCTTGAACTCAAGACCTACGACGATATCCCGCACCTGCTCAGCCCCGTGGTGACCGAGCCGCACAAATCGGTGCGCGCTTTGAAATGGGCGGTTGAGGAGATGGAGCGGCGGTATCGGATGATGAGCGCGGTCAGCAGCCGCAATATCCATTCGTTCAACGAAAAGGTCAGCGCAGCGATTGCCAAGGGCAAGCCGCTCGGCCGCCGGGTGCAGACTGGGTTCGATCCCGAAACCGGTGAGCAGTTGTTCGAAGAAGAACAGCTCGATTACCAGCCGCTGCCGCAGATCGTGCTGATCGTCGACGAACTCGCCGATTTGATGGTGACCATCGGCAAGGAAATCGAAGTGCTGATCCAGCGCCTCTCGCAAAAATCGCGGGCGGCGGGCATCCACCTGATCATGGCGACGCAGCGACCTTCGGTCGACGTCATCACCGGGGTGATCAAGGCCAACCTGCCCACCCGGATCAGCTTCAAGGTGACCAGCCGGATCGACAGCCGCACGATCCTTGGCGAACAGGGGGCCGAACAGCTGCTGGGTAAGGGCGATATGCTCTACAAGCCCAACACCGGGGCGATGGTGCGCGTCCACGGGCCGTTCGTCAGCGACGAGGAAGTCGAAGCCGTGGCCGATTTCTGGCGCAGCCAAGGCTCACCCGAATATATCGACGCCGTGACCGAAGAACCCGAGGACGGCGGCTTCGGCTTCGAAGATGATCTGACTGCGTCGGACAACCCCGAAGAGCGCAAGTACCGCCAAGCGTGCCAAGTGGTGATCGAAAACCAGAAAGCGTCGGGCAGCTGGCTCCAGCGGCAGATGGGGGTGGGCTACAACACCGCGGCCAAATGGATCGAGCGGATGGAAGAAGATGGCCTCGTCGGCCCAGCCAACCATGTCGGACGCCGCGAGATTTACCGCGATCGGGATGGCAATCCGCTTTAGAATCAAGCTCCCGGTGGATGCTAAAATGCAACGTCCCGAAACTGTAAATTCGCCGTAATCGCCGTGTCACGGTAGCGTCGCAGCAACGTCACCAACGGCTGCCACGGGCAAGGCCTCTCTCCACCAAGAAGGGCCTACCTAATGCTCCGCACACCCCTTGCGCGCGTCTCGCTTATCGCGCTTACCGCTACGCTCGCCGCCGCCCCGCAAGCCGTCTTTGCGCAGGACGCCGAAGCTGCCGAGGCAGATGATCAGGCCTCCGGCAATCAGATCATCGTCACTGCGCAAAAAGTCGAACAGCGCGTTCAGGACGTGCCAATCACCATCACCGCGACCACGGGCGAACGCATCCGCGAATTGGGCGTGACCGATCTTGACGAGCTGTCGCGCTACGTCCCCGGCCTGTTGATTCAGGAGCAGAGCGCCAACAACCCCGGCATCGTGATCCGCGGTATCACCTCGGACAGCGGCTCGGCCCAGCAGGGCCCGCGCGTCACGCTCTATTACAACGGCGTCGATATCTCGCGGTCGCGCGGCAGCTATCAGGCGATCTACGATCTCGAACGGGTCGAAGTGATCAAGGGCCCGCAGGCGACCCTGTTCGGCACCGCGTCGGCGGTCGGTGCAATCAGCTTGGTCTCGGCCAAGCCGCGCGAAGGTTTTTCGGGCGAAGTGCGCGGCGGCTACGGCAATTTCAACCAGACCCTTGTGGGTGGTTACCTCAACATCGGGTCTGACGTCATCGCTGCGCGGGTCGCAGCTGAGTGGCGCACGCGCGATGGTTACGTTGAAAACCTCAATGCGGCGCAGGAAGAGGAGCTGTATGCGCAAGATCAGCTCGGTGTGCGCGCATCGCTGCGTTATACCCCCTCGGCAGATTTCACGCTCGACCTGGTCGGGACGTACGATCAGCAGCGCAATGGCGGCACGCCGTTCATTTCGGCGCGCTTCCCCGCCTTTGCGGGCGCGCCCGGCGGCCCGGCCAACGCATTTGTCGACGCCAACCTTGGCGGCAACCCGGCCGGTGCTGCGGCACTGGGCGACGATCAGCTCGGCCTCAACCGCGAAGTCTATGACCTCAACCTCACCGCCGAATATGCGATTGACGACGAATGGACCTTCACCACTGTGAATGGCTACCGCGAGTTCGACAGCCGCGAAGTGTTCGATGCTGACGGCACGGCGGCACCGTTCCTCGAATTCGCCGAAATCGCCACCGGCTGGCAGGTTAGCCACGAAGGCCGCTTCAGCTATGCGGGCGAAACGCTGCGCGCGAGCGCGGGCTGGAACGTCTTCATCGAAGACAGCCGCCAGAACGTGCCGTTTGCGACCGAGGAAGGCACCTTCCTGCAATGCCTCACCAGCCTGTTCGGCGCTCCGTTGATCCCGGGCGTCGCCTGCGTCGCGCCTGATGGCACTGTGCCGGCGTCGGGTGTGACCGCCATCGCCACCGGCGGAGCGTTGACCGCGATCCCCTATGCCTCGGTGTTCGAGAACTCGGGCCGCAACGAAGCCTATTCGGTGTTTGCCGATGTCACCTGGATCCCGACCGATGCGCTCGAAGTGACCGCCGGTCTCCGGTTGCTCGACGAATATCGCGAATCGGGCTTCTTTGCGGTCGTGCCGAACAGCGTGCTGAGCGGTGCACCCTTGATCCCCGGCCAGATCGACACCCGCGGCCAGACGTTCACTGCGTTTGACCGGTTCCAGGCGTGGTTACCGCGTTTCAACGCGCTCTACCGCGTCAGCGATGACGTCAACGTGTTCGCCACCATCTCGAAGGGCCGCCGTTCGCCGGTGGTGCAGTTGGGCGCACGGCGCGAAGGCACTCGCGTGGTCGCCAACCGCACCGACGTTCCGGAAGAGACCGTGTGGAACTACGAAGGCGGGATCAAGCTCGCCAGCGGCCCGGTTTCGGCATCATTGGGCGTGTATTATCAGGCCTATGAGGGGTTCCAGGTCAGCGTTGCGCAGCTTGATGCCGATGGCAATCCGACCGGCGCCTTCGTGACTCAAAGCGCGGGCACGGCGTCGAACCTCGGGGTTGAGGGCGAATTGGCGATCGACGTGGCCGATTGGCTGCAAGTGTTCGGCAATGCTGGCTATATCGACGGCGGGGTTGACGAAGACGGCGCATTCTCGCCCGCGTTCTCGGGCGCGCGGTTCCGGTTGCAGCCGGAATTGCAGGCTTCGGGCGGGTTCACGGTCGATTACGACTTTGGCGGTGTGCGCTTCTTCGCCACGCCGAGCGTGTCGTATCGCAGCCAGATCTTCTTTGAGGTGCCAAACAACTCGCTGATTTCGCAGGATGCGGTCACGATCGTGAATGCCCGCGCCGGGATCAGCTTTGGCGAAGAACGCTTTGAGATCGCCGGGTTCATCCGCAACGCCTTTGACGAAGACTATCTGCTCGATGCAGGCAACACCGGTGGGGCATTCGGCATTCCGACCTTTATCCCGGCAGAGCCGCAGTTCTACGGGGTCGAAGTCTCGGCAAAGTTCTGATTTCAAGCGGTTAACTGGTTAACGCGGGGGCGGGAGGTCAAACGGACCTTCCGCCCCTTTGCTTTGGCGCGCCGTCACGTCACCATGGTTGATGACCGTGGTTAGGAATTCCTAAACACCAATGCCGTAGCCCTACGTAGGTCAACTGGGGCTAATGAAATGATTCACTTTCCGCGCGCGCTGGGCTGTCTGCTGGCGTCGTTGCTTGCCTTGGTCACCGCATCGCCCACTCTGGCGCAGGACGCTGGCTGGAAACTCGAACCCGATGCGCGGATCGAAGTGCAGACGGTGAGCGCGCAAACCACCACCCGAGATGATGATCTGGTCGTCGATGGCGAGGCGATTTCTGTGCGCGCTCAGCTTGGGCTGGCGCTCAACAGCGAAAGCACCCGGTTCCGGCTTGAGGCTGACCGGATCGAAGTGTTCCGGCTGGGCGGTGGCCGCAACGACATTTCGCGCGACCGGTTGACTGCGACGTTTCAACACGACGTGACCAAATCGCTCGAAGTCCAGCTTCAGGCGCGCCGCTATGATGATCTGGTCACGGTCGAATCCGCCGATTCCGACGAATGGCAAGGATCCGCCCGCGTCACCTTCGAACCGACCCGCGATAATCGCTTCCGTCTCGCGGCCACCTGGCGCGACCGGCAGTATGATAATGGCGCTGCCCCCGGAACTATTGGCGCCACCACCGGCGAAGGCCCGCGCGTCGATGCGCAATACCGCCGTCGCCTCGGCCCCAATCACTTCGTGGCGGTTGATCTGCGCGCTGAAAACATCCGTTCGGACGACCCCGACCGCGGATATGAGCGCGAATCCGCCGGGGTCGCCTATACCCGCCCGGTGGCCAAGGATCTGCGGGTGCGCCCCGCTATCGAACTGATCAAAACCCGCTTCGATGGCCGCCTCACCGATACGGGCGCGCTGCGGCGTGACCGGCAGGTGGTGCCCGAAGTCGAACTGCTGTGGTGGCCCGGCAAGTGGCGCATCGAGGCCGAGGCCAAATATGTGTTCTTCAACAGCAATGAAACCGCGCGTGAGCGCGAGGGTTACCGGCTGACGCTGTCGGTCGGGTACGCGTTCTGACGTGATCGCCCGCCTCCGCCAGACTTGGGAACGCGCGACCCCGCAGGTCAAGCGGCCGTTCTATGTTGGCATCACCGTCGGCTTTGTGCTGGCGGTGCTGGTGGGCCTTGGCATCGCCAACACCGACAGCTTTTTCGCGCTCCCCTCATCACTCGAAGGGGTGGCAACATCGCAGGCGATCTGGGGGCTGAAGCCATCCAACTTGCTGATGGTGCTGCCGCTGGGCGCGTTTCTGGTGGTGCTGGCGCGCAGTTTCGTGGGGGTGAAGGCGTTCGGCCTGTTCACTCCGATGCTGATCGCGGTCGCCTTTCTGCAAATCGGCCCGGTGATGGGGCCGGTGGTGCTGTGTTCATCGGTGCTGGTCGGCATGATCGTGACTCCCAGCTTGCTCAAGCTGCGGATGACCCGCGTCGGGTTTCTGGGCGTGCTGATTTCGCTGATCGTGCTGGTGCTGGTGGCGATGCAGCTGATCTTTGACGTCGCACTTCAGGTCGATGCCTTCCCGGTGATCGTTTGTGCGCTGTGCGTGGAACGTTGGTGGAAACAATGGGGCAAGGACGGGGCGAAACCGGCCGCCAAGATGGCGTTCAACACCTTCATACTGGCGGTGATTATCGAATTCGTGATGGTGTCGGACTTTGCATTGGCGCTGATTGAGGCGTCACCGCTGCTGATGCCCGCCTTCACGGCGGTCGCGATTGGGATTCTGGGCCGGTATCGCGGGTTGCGCCTGTCTGAGATTCACCGCTTTGCACCAATCTGGCTCGAACGGCGGCGCAAGGCGCGGCTGTCAGCGAACCCCGATCAGCTCGAGCTCGATCTTGAACCGATCACGGACGAAGATCGCAGAGCCACGGCCCCTCCGCTGGAAGGCATGTGGGTGATCGATTCGCCCGCTGATCTTCATCCCGGACGGCGCAGGCGCGTTCCGCAACCGATCATCCCCAATAAGGAGGCTCAGTTCGAGCCTCGTTTTGACGCATTGGGCCGCCCGCTGAAACACAACGCCTGGATTATCAGGTCGGCACAGGATGTTTGATATGTTCGGGCTACTCCGCAAAAAGCCGGTCAATTATGACGCGCTCAGCAAACTGCGCCCGCCGCAGCTTGACGGGGTTGACGAGATTCTCGGGATCAACATGCGCAACGCGCTGATCCAGAAATACAATCCGCGCAGCGCGATTGAACGCGCGCGTGACAAGGTGGCAGCCAAGGTCGCGCTGGAGGCGGCGGGGATCGCCTGCACCGGCACAGTGGCCGTGATCGATAGCCACCAGAAGCTGGCCGAATTCAAGGCCAGCCGCGACATGCCCGATGCTTGGGCGATCAAACCCGCGCGCGGATCGCAGGGCGACGGCATCCTGCTGGCCGTCCGGCGTGAAGGGAACACCTGGTTCAAGGGATCGGGCGCGCCGCTGACCGAAGAGACTGTGATGCACCACATCCAGAAAGTGGTCGATGGCGGCTTTTCGGGCGATTCCGCTGCCGAGGACGCGGCGCTGATCGAGCCGCTGATCATCGCTGACCCGGCACTGTCGCGGATCGTGCCCGAAGGCCTGCCCGATTTGCGCGTCATCAGCCTGCATTACACCCCGCTGATGGCGATGGTGCGGCTGCCGACGCTTGAGTCCGACGGCAAGGCCAACTTGCACCAGCGCGCGATCGGGGCCGGGATCGACATGGTTACCGGCAAGATCACCCGCGCGGTGGTGAAAGGCACGCCGATCACCCACCACCCCGACACCGGCGAGCTGCTGATCGGTTTCGAGATTCCGGGCTGGGAACGTGTGCTGGAGCTCGCCTCAAGATGCGGGCCCGCTGTGGGGCTGGGCTATTGCGGCGCGGACATTGTGCTCGATGTGAACGATGGCCCGCTGGTGATCGAAGTCAACGCTCACCCCGGCATCGAAATTCAGAATATCTGTCAGGCCGGGCTCAAGGTGCGGATTGCGGCGACGGGGGAGGATTTCCGCTAGATTCCGGGAGCATGATCGCTGGCGGCATGAATGGCGCGGTGTTCTGCGCGTCGCGCTCGGCGACCTCCTCTGGCGTGAGCGGACGGAACCGGATCGAAATCGGCGTGAAGCTGCCGTCATCACGCTGACGGATGGTGACGATCCCGCGTTGGCCGCGCTCCTGCAATTCGCCCTGCAACTCCATCGCCCGGTCTTGGCCGAGATATAATCGCCCACGCGTCAGTGCATCCCAGCCGTAAACGCCCGATGCATCGGCGCGGATCGGGTGGGCACAAGGCTTATCGCTGTCGGTGGTGACGCGCGTGAGATTGGGCGCGTCCCCTTCAAGACACAGCATTTCTGGCGGCGCATCGCGAAACTCGTCGATCCCCGGCCAATCATAGCTGAATTCGACATAGTGCCCGCGCAGGTAATCGCGCGGGTCGTAGCCTTGGATCGGCACCTCCCAATCGGTGCCCTCATAATAGGTGCGCTCGCTCATCCCCCAAAGGGCGGCGAGGCCAAGCACGGGGGCAATCACGGCGGCAAGACGGGCAAGCCGGTTCATGCCTCCGCCCCCTCACTCGGCGGGGCAAAAGTCTTGGACACCCGCACCGCGACCCATGCCACGCCGAGGATCATGAAGCCTGAGAGGATCAGCCCGAACCCGCTCAACAACAGGTCGCTCGCCAGTTCAAAACTCAGGATGATGAGCCGCAGCGCAATCACGCCGACGCTCAGCTGAAACACCCCACGCCAGCCCGCCACCAACGCGGCGGCAGCGATGCCGATCCACAACGCCATGAACAGCGCGGCGGCGGGGACCACGAGATCGTCAAGCGGATAGGCCAGTGCCGCGACCACACCAGCGCCAACTATGATTGCGCCTGCCATCCGTCCGGAAGTGCCGGGCCTCGCCAATACTACCGCCACCCCGGCAATCACCGCCACTCCGCCACGCAACGCCATGCTGGCGAATTCCTCCGTCAGCTCGCCAGCATCAAACCCTCCCACACTCGCGAGCGCGCAAGCCACGGAGGCTCCTCCGACCGCATAGACGAGCGCCAATTGCTCCAGCCGTCGCCAGAAATCGGGGCGGTCACCGCGCCCTCGCAACCATGCGGCGAGCGGCGCGAACAGCACTGGCAGCGCGGTTACCAAGGCGAGCCACAGCAGCAGCCCAGTGCCCGGATCACGCCCTGCGTCATAACCCGTTTTGGCGTTGGCATATTCCCACGCACACCACACGGCTCCGCCCATCACCGCCGCCGCAGCAGGCCAGCTCCTGCCCATCAGCAGCAGCAGCGGGGCGAACAGCACCAGCCACATCGCCAGCGGTTTCCATAGCGGCGAGGAGGTCTGATAGACTTGGCCCAAGTGTCCGAAAAACGTCAGCCCCAGCGCGGCGGTGACGAACAACAGTGCCTCGACCGCCCACGGGGAACGCTCCGCAATCCGGTCTTCGCGCAGGAACAACGCCGCCAGTGCGCCAATGATCAGCGCAAAGTGCACGGCAAGCCGCAACTGTCCGGGAATATCCTCCCAGTTGGCGGCGATGACCGACACCAGCCCCAGCCCAATCGCCAGCGCGCCGATCCCGAACACCGCCCACAGCGCCAGCGGGCGCGTATGTGATGCCTCATAAGCCAGCAGCCGGTCGCGCGTGTCCGCGTCGATCAGGCCGGCTTCGTGCCAGGTGGTGATCTTGCGCACGCTCATGGCGTCACGCTAATCGCTTGCAGGCTGCCGCGCAATCATGCGCCTATTTGGCTTCGAGTTCAGCCTTGGTCAGAATGGTCAGATCGCGCACTTTCGCAGCGTTCACCGTCATTGCTTCGGCGGGCATTGCCACCATTCCGACCCGGGCGAGCGGGCCGTCCTTGGCCCAGCTTTTCACCCATTCCTGCAAATAACTGCCCAGTCCCGGGATCGCGCGCATGTGCGCTTTCTTGACGTAGACATACAGCGGGCGCGCGCCGGGATAGGCGAAGTTTGAGATGTTCTCGTAGGTCGGATCGACCCCGTTCATCGGCAGGCCCTGCACTCGGTCACCGTTTTCTTCGAGGTAGGAAAACCCGAAAATGCCGACGGTGCGCGGGTTGCCGGTGATTTTCTGGACGATCAGATTGTCCTGTTCGCCCTGATCGACATAACCGCCATCATTGCGCACTTCGGTGCAGACCTGCTTGAACTTGTCCTCGTCGGACTTCTTGAGCGCGGCCATTTCGGGGTTGGTGGCGCAACCGACTTCGAGCACCAGTTCCTTGAGCGCATCGCGCGTTCCAGACGTGCTGGGCGGGCCATAGACGATGATCGGATCGGCTGGCAGCGACGGGTCAACGTCTTTCCAGGTCTTGGCCGTCTGCGGCTTGCCGTAAGGGTTTGCGGCGAGCGCTTCGTAGATTGTCTTGGGCGACAGGTTCAGCATGATCCCGCCCTTGGCCGAGGCAAAGGCGATCCCGTCCAGCCCGACCTGCAATTCAACCACTTCATCGACCCCGTTGGCGGCGCAGCTGTCGAATTCAGACGCCTTCATCCGGCGCGACGCATTGGCCATATCGGGGGTGTTGGGCCCGACGCCCGAACAGAACAGCTGGATGCCGTTGCCGGTGCCGGTCGATTCGATCAGCGGCGAACGGAAATCGGGGTTCGAGCGAGAGAAATTCTCCGCCACTACCTTGGCAAAGGGATAAACGGTCGACGAACCAACCGCATGAACCGAATTGCGCGCGCCGCCTCCGCCAGAATCGCAGCCCGCAAGGGCAAGGCTCGCCAAAGCAAGAGCGACGCTGAATTTGGTAAGGGCAAAGGTGTGGTATGACATGGCGATTCCCGGTAATATGAATGCGTTCCAGCTAGGCCTGATTCATGACAACAAAGTGACTTCGGGCCATCAAATCGCAGCAACGATTGCGTTTGATGCAAGCGTTTGACTTACAATGATAATTCCTCCGAACTGGAGGCAATCAGCTTAACAGCATCGTAAGGGCTTGCATGGTAGTCGCTGGTTTATGGCAAGGTTACGCCTCCTGATCCGGCTCGGCATGGCTGCTATGCTGCTGGCGATGTTTATCGCCCGGCCTGCGGCGGCGCATGATCAGGTGCTGCCCAGCTTTGACCCCTCCTGCCACGCCGCTGCGCCGCTTGATGCCACGGCCTCGGCCATGATCGTGCGCGGGGAATGGACGTGCACCAATGATGGTTGGCGTTCCGACGTGTCTGCCATGTGGCTGCGGTTCGATGCACAAGCCTGGAATGGGGAATTGGCGCCGCGCCAGTTTTTCAGCCGCATTGCGCGGTTCAGCACGATCACCTTTCACGCGGTCGATGCCAGCGGCGCGATCCGCACGCGGCGCTACACCCAAGCCGACGCTCGCCCCTTCGCCGAAGGCCCGGTGTTCCAGTTGCCCTTGCCCGAAATCACCGCGCAGACCCGGACGCTGCTGGTGCGCGTCGAAGCGCCGCATTCAGTCCCGCTGTTGACCGAGGCGCGCATCGCCCACGACAACAGCAACGGCGCATTGCGGCCGATCAGCTTCGTGTTGCTCGCTTTCGTGATGGGAATGCTGGTGCTGCCGCTGTTGTTCGACATCAGCTTTTATGTGGTGCTGCGTGAACGGTTCATTCTGGTTCACGCAGCGATGGTGTGCGCGATGATGACCTATGTGCTGTTTGCCGGTGGGTTGGTATCGGCAATGGTCACGGTGCCGGTCGCGTTCATGGCGGTGGTTGCGCCGCTATCTTATGCCATCGGCGGGGGATTATCGGCGCTGTTCTTCGCCAATTTCCTTGAACGCGGTGCGCAATCGCCGCTGATGCGCCGGATCACGGTTGCCGCGGGCGTTTTCACCATCGCGGTGCCAGGGTTTTTTGCCCTGCAACTCGATGCCACGCAGCTGTTCGACGACCGCGGCTATTTCATCACCTTCTTGCCGTATATCTTCGTCATCAGCACGGCAATAATCGAAGCGGTGTTGCGCGGCAGCCGCTCTGCACGATTTATCGCAGTGGCGTGGACCCCGATCATCTTTGCGTCGACCGAGCGGTTGCTCCGTGGGTTGGGCTGGTATGTTGGCCCGCCCAGCCTTGACCAGATGATGTATGTCGCGATCGGGATCGAGGTGGTGGTGATCAGCCTCGCCATCGCCGACCGATTCCTTGCGCTGCGGCGCGAACGTGACGAGGCGCTGACCGAGGCGCGGCTGCTGGAACAGATATCGACCCGCGATTCGCTCACCGGGCTGATGAACCGCCGCGCGGTCGAAGCGCGGTTCGACGAATTGCTGGCTCAGGGGTTCGATACCTTCGCGCTGATCGACCTCGACCGGTTCAAGGCGATCAACGATCTGCACGGTCATCAGATTGGCGATGCTGCATTGATCGCCTGCGCTGATGCAATCCGGGCGGGCAATGATCGCGATTCGATTGCGGTGCGTCTGGGGGGTGAGGAATTCGTGGTGCTGCTGCGCGGGGAACGCACGCTCGAACGGGCCGAGGCACTGCGGCAGGCGATCCCGATGCGGATTGCCAAGGCAGTGCCGGGGCTGGAGCTGCCGGTTACCGCCAGCATGGGGGTGATCGTGCTGGCAGAGGCGAGCCGCCATAAAATGGCATTTGCCGAATTCTACGCCCGCGCCGACGCGCTGATGTACGAAGCCAAGGCGAGTGGCCGCAACCGGCTCGCTTATGAACGGCTGACTGTGTTCAGCTCGGCGCCAAAGAGGCACCGGGCGGGCAAGGAGCGCACCGCAGCCTAATCTTCGCGGAACGGAGCGAGTATCTCAGGCCGCACCCGCGCCAGCCGCCCGGACGCGCGGTCAATCATCGCCCAGGTGGTCGCCGCGCTGACGATGCGTTTGCCCGATGCATCGGCAAATTCCACCCGCCGCAGCGATTTGGCACCCTGCGCCGGGCCCTCAATCCACGTCGTCGCGGTTACGCTTTCGCCCTCGGCAATGTTGCCGCGATAATCGATCTCGTGCCGCACCACGACCCAGAAGAACGCCGCGCGATCTTCCGGGCGCGCCGCTGCGTCCCAATGGGCGGTCGCCATGTCCTGAATCCACTGCACCCACACCGTGTTGTTGACATGGCCGAGCTCGTCGATGTGTTCGGGCGCGGCGACGTAAGTGCGGGTGAAGCGGTTCGGCTGGCTCACTTCGCCTCCGGCTTCGGCGCCATCCCCATCTGCCACAGGATGAAAGCGAACTCCTCCGCCGTTTCCTTAAGGCTGTTCCACCGCCCCGATTGCCCGCCGTGGCCTGCGCCCATGTTGGTCTTCATCAGCAGCAGGTTGTCGTCGGTCTTCACCTCGCGCAGCTTGGCGACCCACTTGGCCGGTTCCCAATAGGTCACGCGCGGATCGTTGAGGCCTGCGGTCACCAGCATCGGCGGGTAATCCTTGGCCACCACCTGATCATAGGGCGAGTACGACAGGATATAGGCAAACGCCGCCTTGTCCTCGATCGGATTGCCCCATTCCTGCCATTCGCCCGGCGTCAGCGGCAGTTTTTCGTTGAGCATCGTCCCCAGCACATCGACGAACGGCACGTGCGCGACAATCGCGCCATATTGCTGGGCGTCCTGATTGATGATCGCGCCCATCAACTCGCCGCCGGCCGATCCGCCGCTGGCGGTGACCTTGCCTTCGGCGGTGTAGCCCTTGGCGATCAAGCCGCGTCCGGCATCGACGAAATCGTTGAAAGTGTTGGTGCGTTCAAACAGCTTGCCCTGCAAATACCAGCGCCGCCCCAGATCATCGCCGCCGCGAATATGGGCGATGGCATAGGCAAAGCCGCGATCCACCAGGCTGAGGCGCGAGGTCGAAAAGCCCGGCGGGATCGCATAGCCATAGGCGCCATACGCATAAAGATGCAGCGGCCCCGGCCCTTCGATGCCTGCCGCCTTGAGGATTGCGGCGCGGTCTTTGCGCATGACGATGCTGACCGGCACCATCGTCCCGTCGCGCGCTGCCACCGTCACCCGCTCGGTGACGTAGAGGCTGGCGTCATAACCGCTCGGGATTTCCTGCTGCTTCAACTGCGTCAGGCCGCCGGTCTTGACGTCATAATCGAACACCGTGCTAGGCGTGACCATGCTCTGATAGGACAGCCGCAGCTTGGCGACGTCATATTCGGGATTGTCTGACAGGCCGGCGGTGTAGCTCGCCTCGGGGAAGGTGATCGGGGTCACCTTGGCCGGTGCTGCATATTGGCGCAGCTGGATCTGGTCCAGACCGTCCAAGCGCCCTTCGGTGGCGAAGAAATCCTTGTAGAGGTCAAATCCGGTCAGGTAGAATTCGTCCGATCCCGCGATCACTGTCTGCCAATCTGCTGGCGTCTTGAGGTCAGCCTTGGCCAAGCGGAAGTTGATGTGGTCGTCGTTTGTCCACACCCACAGTTCGCCATCTCGGACATCGACCGAATATTCGACGCCCTTCTGCCGCGCCTTCACCAGAATCGGGGTCGCGGTGGGGTTGGCTGCGGGCACAAGCCGCACTTCGCTGGTTTCATTGTCGCCCGATGCGATGACCAGCCAATCTTCCTGCGCGGTCAGTCCGGTGCCGACGCCAAAGCTCTGGTCTTCTTCCTTGTAGAGCGTCACGTCGCTGTCCACCGGCGTGCCGATCACATGGAGCTTGGCCTCCAGCGTGCGCCATTCCTCGGTCGAGGGGCCGTAGACCAGCGCGGTATCATTCGCGACCCAAACCAGATCGCCGCGCAGGTTGGTGAGCTCGTCGGGCAGATGCTCGCCGGTCTGCAAATCTTTGATCCGCGCGGTGTAGCGTTCCCCGCCTGACGTGTCGGTCGAATAGGCGAGGAACCGTCCGTTCTGGCTGATCGAGGCGGCACCAAGGCGGAAATATTCCAGCCCCTTGGCAAGCTCGTTCTCGTCAATCAGCAGCTCATCCGCACCGCCCGCAACGGCTTTCCGCCAATGTTTGCGATACTGCGCGCCTTCCTCGAACTCGCTCCAGTAAAGGTAATCGCCATCCTTCTGCGGAACGGTGCTGTCGTCTTCCTTGATCCGCGCGCGCATTTCAGTGAACAGCGCCTCGGTCAGCGGAGCCTGCGCTGCCATCTTGGCTTCGAAATAGGTGTTTTCGGCGGTCACATGCGCCAGCACGTCGGCGTCATTCACCTCGGGATAGGACTTGTCATACAGCCAGTCATACGGGTCCTCGATGGTGATCCCGTGATAGGTGTAGGAATGCGCGCGCTTCTCCGCGACCGGGGGTTTGATCTCGCCAGTAGATTTTGGGGCAGGGGTTTGGGCAGCGGCGGCGGCAGAAGTGGTCACGCGGGTGGAATCCTCATTGGGGGCTGCGGATGCGGCAGCAGGAGCAAAAGTGGTGGCGGCAAGCGCAAGAGCAAGAGCGTGGGCACTGATCCGGCTGGTCATTGGTCGCATGTCCCGTCTTAGGTCTGGGTGGAAACGTGGCCCGGATGGGCTTATGTTGGCTTTTGTAACGCGACATTGATGCGCGGCAAGTGCCCGCGCCCCCGCCCAAGGATTGAACCAATGCTGATGCAAACTCATGAAGCCCGCCTTGCCGCCCTGCGTGAGGAGTTGAAGCGGCGCGGGGTGGATGGCTTCATCGTGCCCATCAGCGACGAATATATGAGCGAATATGTCGGCGATTATGCCCAGCGGCTGGCGTGGCTGACCGGGTTTGGCGGTTCGGCGGGCTTTGCAGCCGTGACGCTCGATCATGCGGCGATCTTTGTCGATGGCCGCTACACCGTGCAGGTGCGCGATCAGGTTGATGAAAAGCTGTTTGATTACAAAAGCTTGCCTACCGATACGCTGGGCGGCTGGCTGGCCGAAGTGTGCGCAGATGGCGCCATGGTCGCCTATGATCCGTGGCTGCACACGTGGAAATGGGTTGAGGCGCTGGAGGGTCAGGTGAACCCGCGCGGGATCACGCTGGTGCCCGCGGCCAGCAACCCGATTGATGCGGTGTGGGCCGATCAGCCTGCGCCTTCGCCTGCGGTGGCGATGCCGCATGATGAGAGCCAAGCCGGGCAATCCTCGGCGGAAAAGCGCGCGGCGGTGGCCGATTGGCTCGTCAAGGAAGGCCATGACGCGGTGGTGATCCCGGCGCTCGATTCGATTGCGTGGTTGCTCAATATTCGCGGCAGCGATGTGGCGCACACCCCGGTCGCGCTGTCCTATGTGATCGCGCACCGCGATGGCAGCGCCGAACTTTTCATCGCGCCGGAGAAAGTCACGCCCGAACTCACCCGCCACCTTGGCAACGCGGTGACGATCCGCGATCGCGCCGGGTTTGAAGCCGCGCTGACGGGCGATCTTGCTGGCAAGACCGTCGCGCTCGATCCCGATTTCGCAGTGGTCGGCATTGCGCAGGCGTTGCGCACGGGCGGGGCCAAGTTCGCCTTCAAGCAAGACCCGACAATCCTTGCCAAGGCGATGAAAAACCCGGTCGAACAGCAGGGCCACCGCGACGCGCAGGTGCGTGACGGGGCGGCGGTTTTGCGGTTTCTGCGCTGGCTCGAAATCGAAGCGCCCAAGGGCGGTGTCGATGAACTTGCCGCCGCCGCACGCTTGCAAGCTTTCCGCGAGGAAGACGCGGGTCTGCGTGATTTGTCGTTCGACACCATCTCAGCCGCCGCCGGGCACGCCGCGCTGCCGCATTACAAGGTGGACGAGGACAGCAATATCCCGATCCCGCCGGGTTCGATCTATCTGGTGGACTCCGGTGGGCAATATCCGGGCGGGACGACCGACATCACCCGCACCGTGTGGGTGGGGACGCCTGACGGTTTGGGTTCACCGACGCCCGAAATGCGCGACCGCTTCACCCGCGTGCTGAAAGGCCACATCCAGATTGACCGCGCTGTGTTCCCGCAGGGCACATCCGGCGGTCAGCTTGACGTGCTGGCGCGGCAGTACCTGTGGGAAGCGGGGGTCGATTATGCCCACGGCACCGGACACGGGGTTGGCAGCTTCCTCGCGGTGCACGAAGGCCCGCAACGCATCGCCAAGCCAAGCGGCGGGCAGGCCGGTACGGGGCAGGAACTGTTTGCCGGCATGATCATCTCGAACGAGCCAGGCTATTACAAGCAAGGTGCGTTCGGCATCCGGATCGAAAATCTGGTGCTGGTGGAGGAGCGGCAGATCGCAGGCGCCGAAGGGCGTTACCTCGGGTTCGAGACGCTGACCTTCGTGCCGCTGGATCGCAAGCTGATCGACAAGGCGCTGCTTTCGGCGGACGAAATCGCGTGGGTCGATGGCTATCACGCCAAGGTGCGGGAGCTCCTCGCCCCGCAGCTGACAGGCGAGGATCTGGCATGGCTGGAGCGGGAAACCGCGCCGCTATAAGGTTTCCTGCACGCCCTCCGGCGTGCAGTCCTCGCCGCCATTTCGCGCGTGCCGCGCCAGCGGGCGGGCGCGCGGTTGCGCTTGCGGCCCGCCCGCTGGCGGGCCGAAGGGCCAACAGAGCACACTTGTCCGCCATTCTATGTTCCGGTAATGTTCCTGCATTGGCGAGTCGCGAGGGGCGGCGCGCGGGATGGAGAAACGCACATGATCGGTTACGTAACTGTGGGCACCAACGACCTGCCGCGCGCGGCGGCGTTCTATGACGCGCTGGCCACGCATTTTGGCGTTGGGCGGATGATGGACACCGAAAGCTTCATCGCTTGGGGCGAATGGGGCGGCGGCGCGGGCATCGCGGCGACCAAGCCGTTCGATGGACAGGCGGCCAGCGTCGGCAACGGGGTGATGGTCGCGCTCGAAGTCAAAACGCCCGAAGCAGTCGATGCGATTTATGCGACCGCGATGGCGAATGGCGGAAGCGACGAAGGCGCGCCCGGCCCGCGCGGAGACGAAGGCTTCTATGCCGGCTACTTCCGCGATCCCGATGGCAACAAGCTGAACGCATTTTGCATGGTCGCGGCCGAAAGTTGACGCGGACGAGCTCGGGGTTAGGCCGGGCTAGGCCCCGGCTTGACCCCGACTAGACCGCTGCTTGCCACAATGTTTCACGTGGAACATTGTGGTTTCGGCGGGGCCTTTCAGCGCATCAGCCCGCCGATCAGATTGCGCACAAAAGCGGTCGCGCCGGTCTTTAATGGGTTCGCGCCCGATTTCTTGCCAAGCACCGCCGCGACCGCAATCGAAGCGATTGAACCGCCTGCCGCAGTCATTGCGCTCTTGCCGGCCTTTTCCCACATCGAAGGCGTTTTGCGTTCGCGCTTGGCGACTTCCTCGCGGCCCTTTTCCTCCACCTCCTGTGCAGTGGCGGCGGCGTCGGCAGCCTTGGCGGCGAGCACTTCTTCGGCGCTCTCGCGGTCGGCGCGGGTATCATACTTGCCCACAACCGGGCTAATCGACTGAATAATCGCGCGTTCCTTGGGCGTCACCGGGCCGAGCCGTGACCGCGGCGGCTTGATCAAAGTGCGTTCCACCACGGTCGGCGCGCCGTCTTCGTCGAGGGTTGAGACCAGCGCCTCGCCCACTTTCAGCTCGGTGATCGCGACCTGGACATCCAGCTTGGGATTGATCCGGAACGTCTCCGACGCCGCCTTGATCGCCCGCTGATCACGCGGGGTGAAAGCGCGCAAGGCGTGCTGCACCCGGTTACCCAACTGCCCTGCAACTTTCTCAGGAATATCAATCGGGTTCTGGGTGACGAAGAACACGCCAACACCCTTCGACCGGATCAGGCGGACGACCTGTTCGATCTTGTCCTGAAGCGCATCGGGCGCATCGTCGAACAGCAAGTGTGCCTCGTCAAAAAAGAACACCAGCTTGGGCTTTTCCGGGTCGCCGACTTCGGGCAGGCTTTCGAACAATTCGGCCAGTAGCCACAGCAGGAAAGTCGCGTAAAGCTTGGGGCTGCGCATCAGCTGATCGGCGGCCAGCACATTGACGTACCCGCGCCCGGACTCGTCAACCTTCAGAAAATCCTCGATCTCCAGCGCCGGTTCGCCAAAGAAATGCTCCGCCCCCTGCGCTTCAAAGCTCAGCAATTGCCGCTGGATCGATCCGACCGAAGGCTTGGTGACATTGCCATATTTGCCCGAAAGTTCCGCCGCATTCTCGTTCGCCCAAGCCAGCAATGCGGTCAGATCGCCCAGGTCGAGCAGCAGCAGCCCGTTCTCGTCGGCGTATTTGAAAATGATCTGCAACACGCCTTCCTGCGTTTCGTTCAGATCAAGCAACCGGGCGAGCAGCAGCGGGCCCATTTCCGAAATCGTGGTGCGGATCGGGTGGCCTTGCTCACCGAACAAATCCCAGAAAATCACTGGATTATCGGAATAGGTATAATCGGCGATGCCCAATTCCTTGGCGCGGCTTTCCAGCTTGTCGGCGTGTTTGAAGGTCGGCGAACCGGGCATGGCGATGCCCGACAGATCGCCTTTCACGTCCGCGACAAACACCGGCACCCCGGCGGCGGAAAAGCTTTCAGCGATACCCTGCAAAGTCACGGTTTTGCCGGTCCCGGTCGCGCCCGCAATCAAACCGTGGCGGTTTGACCGGCTGAGCGCGAGTGCCTGGCGCGATCCGTCGCTGCCCAGCCCGAGATAGATATCGCCTTCCATTTCCGCCATTTTAAGTCCCCGTCACGATGTGTTCGGCGCTGATGTGACGGGGGCGGGCGCGGCGGTCAAGTTCTCGACTTGGCGATGAATTCGGCTAAGGGTCTGCGCATGGGTCAGCCCACACCATTCGTCCTGCTTGATGATGCCCGCGCCGGGGATGGCGGCGCCGATGCGCTGCTGTATGAATCCCCGCGCGCAGTGTTTGTAGCGGCCCGGCCGGACGAGGTCGCAGGCGCGCTCGCAGCGGCGGATGCGGCTCGGCAGGCGCGGGGCGGATCGTTGGCGGGGTATATTGCTTACGAGGCCGGAATTGCGCTGGAACCGAAACTGGCAGGTGTGGCAGCGGCGCGGTCAGGCGCGGCGGGGCCGCTGGTCTGGCTCGGCCTGTTCGACGCGCCGACCCGGATTACGGCGGGCGATGTCCCCGGTTGGCTGGCCGCACGGGCGGAGGGCACAGGCAGCATTGGGCCGATGGAACCGCAGCTTTCGCCGGGTGGCTACAACGCCGCATTCGAGGCTTTGCGTGAGGCGATTCACGCGGGCGATATTTATCAGGCGAACCTCACCTACCTGCTTGCCGGTTCCTATCGCGGCGATCCGGTCGGGCTGTACGCCGCCCTGCGTAGTGCGGCGGCGGCGGGATATGGCGGGTTGGTATTTGATGGCTCGCACTGGCTGCTCAGCTTTTCGCCCGAGCTGTTCGTGGCTCTCAATGGCGCTGAGGCCAAGGTCAAGCCGATGAAGGGCACCCGCCCCCGTGCAGCTGACCCGCAGGCCGACGCCGCTCTAGCGCAAGACCTTGCCACATCGGTCAAAGACCGCGCTGAAAACCTGATGATCGTCGATCTGATGCGCAATGATCTGGCGCGCGTGGCCGAAGCGGGGAGCGTGGTGGTCGACGCAGCCTTCGCGGTCGAAAGCTACCCGACGGTGCATCAGATGGTATCGACCGTGCGCGCGCGGCTCAGCCCCGGTAACGGCGCGATGGACCTCGTCCGGGCGCTGTTCCCGTGCGGGTCGATCACCGGCGCGCCCAAGATCCGGGCGATGGAACTGCTCAGCGATATCGAGCGCGATGCGCGCGGGCCTTATTGCGGGGCGATTGGCCGGATCGATGAAGACGGAAATGCCGCGTTCAATGTGGCGATCCGTACGCTGCGGCTGACTCCGATCGAAAACGGGCAGGGCAGCGCGGTGCTCGGCATCGGATCGGCGATTGTGGCGGATAGCGACGCTTTGTCCGAACGACGCGAATGCGAGGTCAAGGCCGGGTTTGTGCGCCGCGCCGCGCCCGATCTGGCTGCCCCTGCGCTTGACCTGATCGAGACCATGCGGTTTGAGCCCGATAGCGGTATCGCGCTGCTCGAACTGCATCTGGCGCGGATGAAGCGCAGCGCGGAAACGCTCGGCTTTGCGTTTGATCGCCATGCCGTGCGTAACCAGATTCAGGCGCTGTGTTTTGAACTCGATGCCCCGGCGCGAGTGCGATTGCTGACCTCGCGCAATGGGGGATGCGCGCTGGAAGCCGGGCCGCTGCCCGCGCCGATTGGCGAACCGGTCAAGGTGATCGCGCTGCCCAATCCGCTTGATCCGAGCGATTGGCGGTTGGCGCACAAGACATCTGACCGGGGGTTTTATGACGATGCGCTGGCCGCAGCGCGGAGTATGGGCGCAGGCGAAACGATACTTGTGCGCGGCGATGGGCTAGTGACCGAAGGCAGCTTTACCGGCGTGTTTGCCGATGGGCCGGATGGCGTGCTGCTGACCCCGCCCGCCCACCTAGGCTTGCTGCCCGGCGTGATGCGCGAACAGCTGATCGCCGACGGCCGCGCCCGCGAGAAAGAACTGACTTTGGACGATTTGAAACACGGCTTCTGGCTCGGCAATGCCCTGCGCGGGCTATTTCGGGCGGAACTTAAATGAACATCCCTATCCTATTCGAAGACGGTGAAGCGCTGGTGATCGACAAGCCTGCGGGCCTGCCGGTCGACCAACCCAAGCGCGGTGGGCCCTGCCTTGACGATCATCTCGATGAACTGAAGCTCGGGTTTCAGCGGCGGCCCGTGGCGGTGCACCGGCTGGATACCGATACCAGCGGCTGCCTGCTGCTGGCGCGCAATCCCAAAGCGCTGGCGCGGTTCAACAAGGCGTTTGAAGATCGCGCGGTCGCCAAGACCTATCTCGCGGTGCTGGCAGGCCATCCGGTAGGCGAATCGGGGACGATTGAGCTGGCGCTGACGAAAATCAGCTCGGCCGAAAAGGGCTGGCGGATGATCGTTGCCAAAAAAGGCAAACCGGCGATTTCGCACTGGGAATTGGTCGAGTTGCTCGGCCCGCACAGCCTGATTCGCTTTCGTCCGGAAACGGGCCGCACGCACCAGCTGCGGGTGCACGCGTTGAAAGGACTGGGTGCGCCTTTGCTGGGCGATCCGGTTTACGGCGCGGGATCGGTGCCGGGGGCCGGGCGCACGATGCTCCACGCTGAAAGCCTGACCGTCACCCGCGAGGGCAAGCCCGCTATTGAAGCGCGCGCGCCCATGCCGGCTGATTTCCGCGCACTTGGGGCGACAGATGGATGACGACGCCGCATCCTCGCGCGCAGAACCCTTAGCGGCGCGCGCGCTGCGGTTGGCGGCTGAAAGCTTCCTCGCAGGTTCAGGCCCCGGCGGGCAGAACGCCAACAAGGTCGCCACCGAGGTGGAACTGCGCGTCAATATCTACGCCCTGCGGCTGTCTCCTCCGGTGTTCGCGCGGTTGCGGGCGCTGGCAGGATCAAAGCTGGCGGGCAACGGCGATCTGATCATCAATTCGAAAGCGCACCGCACGCAGGAGGCCAATCGCACGGACGCGCGCGCGAAGCTAACCGCCCTGCTGGAAGAGGCGCAGACCGAGCCCAAGCGCCGCGCCAAAACCCGGCTCAACCGGGTGGGCAAGACCGAGCGGCTAAAGGTCAAGAAGGTGCGCGGTACCGTGAAGGCCAATCGCGGCAAGCCCAGCAGTTCCGATTGGTAGGCAGCCTCCCAACCGCGCCTTGACTTTTCCCCGTGAATCGGCGAATGGCGCGCCCATGTGGCGGTGTGCCGGGCCTACCGGGCGCGCCGCTATTTGCTTTTTTACGCCCGAGCAAAGGACTTGCCGGGCCGACCCAGTTTACAGGAACCCGCCATGGCGAAGCCAACCACCGTCAAGATCCGCCTCGTCTCGAGCGAGGGCACCGGCTTCTTCTACGTGACCAAAAAGAACCCGCGCAACATCACCGAGAAGATGAGCTTCCGCAAGTACGACCCCGTCGCGCGCAAGCACGTTGAATTCAAGGAAGCCAAGATCAAGTAAGATCTGGCCTGCGCGCCGGCGGCTCCATCGTGTATGGGGGCGGGCGCGTTAATTCATCGACAGTTCAAGCCAGCCCTCTTAGGCGCACCGGCATGAAACACATCACCATGACTACCCGCGCGATGTTGCTTGGCTTTGGGGCCGGCGCACTCGCGCTTGGTCTCGCGCCGGTTGGCACTGCTTCGCTGACCGCTCCGCTTGCTGCGCAAACAGCAGGAGACCTTGACCGCGTCGTCGGCGCGCTGCGCCAGATCAGCACGATGAAGGCCGACTTCACCCAGACCGACCGGCAGGGCAACACCGTGCGCGGCGTGATGACGTTGAAGCGCCCCGGCAAAATCCGCTTCGATTACGGCAAGGATGCCGATTTCCTCGTGATCTCCAACGGCAAGTCGCTGTTTGTGGTCGATTACGAAGTTTCGCAGGTCGAACGCTGGCCGATCCAGAATTCGCCATTGGGCGCATTGTTCGATCCCGAACGCGATGTGAAGAAGTTCGGCAAGCTGGTTCCAACCGGTAATCCGGACGTTTTCAGCGTCGAAGTGCGCGATCCCAAAAAGCCCGAATTCGGGATGATCAATATGATCTTCGTGCGCAATCCGGCGGCACCTGGCGGATTGCAGCTGACCCATTGGGTGGCGCTCGATGCGCAGAATCACCGCACCCGGGTGCAGCTGTCGAACCAGCGCTACGGCGTCGCGGTGGCTGACAGCACATTCACTTTCAAGGATCCGCGCCGCTCAGCTCGTCGTCCTGGGTGAACAGGGCATCGACGAACGGTTGTATAGAAACGACAAGAATCGACCCGCGTTCATGTGGCTGAAAGGCTCTGGCGGCTAATCATTCTCGACAAGACGGGCCGAAGGACGGTTTCCCCCCTGTTGCCCATCCTTCGCTAAGGGCCTGTCTTGCACAAGCGTGACGAACGCTCCATGGAACCCTCGACCCACCGCCCCCGGGTCGAGGGTTTTGTGTTTCCCCGCCGGTTCATGCAGGCCTGCAAAGCGTTCCGCCCTGCGCTTCCGGTGCTCACGCACATTAAGTGCGCTGCGCGCCGGTTCTCGGTCGAAGCACTTTTCGGCGATGCCTGAACCAGCGGGAAGCGCCGCTGCCAGCCAGCTTCTTATTCCCAGCCCAGCGCCTTGCGGATGATGGTGTAGATCACGTTCTGCTCGATCACGCCGCGCGCACGATTTGCACCGGGCCCGGTGGCGAAAAGGGCGACATCTTCGCCCGCGTGGGTTTCAGCCCCGGTGGGCACCGTGGACTGCTGGGTCGCATTAATCCCGGGGGCGGGTACGGGACGCTCGCCTTTCAGCGCGCCGGGGCCGTTGGCATAGCCCAGCGTCGTGTACGGTTTGCCATCGGCTGCCAGCACGGGTGAGGTTCCATCGCCGCCATCCTCACCGCGCCCGGCAGGCGCCACCACCAGCCCGAGGATATCATTGCCCCGCTGCGGATAGCCCGCGATGGTGAAGACGTGGCTGTGATCGGCGGTGACCATGATCAGCGTATTGGCGGGATCAGTGTGATCAACCGCCCACTGCACCGCGCGGGCAAATTCCACCGCTTCTTCGAGCGCATAGCCAGCTTGCCCCGCATGGTGGGCATGATCGATCCGCCCGCCTTCGACCATCAGGTAGAACCCGTCCGGATCAGCCTGCAACCGCGCAATCGCCTGCGCGGTCATGTCGGTCAGGGTCGGTTCGGGCGAGTCGGGCTTGCGGTCGGCCATGAAACCCATGTGACTGGGGTTGAACAGCCCGAGCACCGGCTTGTCCATCGGCGCGGCCCGCAATTCGGCGGTGTCCTTGACCACCACGCCGCCATTCTTCGCAGCCCACGCGGCGGGCAGATCAGCCGCCGCATCGGCGCGCCGTCCGCCGCCATTCTTGCCATAGAACATGCCCGTCCCGCCGCCGAGCGCCACGTCAAATGCCCCTTCGGCGAATTGCAGCGCGATGTCCTTGCACCCGCCAGCTTGCTGGTCGGCGGGGATATTGGTGTCGCTTTCCCAATCGCGGTCAGCCGAGCGGGTGATGACACTTGCCGGGGTGGCGTGGGTCAGGCGGGTGGTGGTGACGATGCCGAGCGCCAACCCGCGACGCTTCACTTCCTCGCCCAGCAGCGGCAGCGGGTGGGCGAGCGCATCCTTGCACACGCCTTTCTCCGCGTCCGGCCCGATCCCGAGCACCCCGATGCGGGTCTTTTTGCCTGAATGCATCGCGGTCGCCGTGCCCGCAGAATCGGGCACCTGCGCGTTGGTGTTGTAGGTTTTGACCAGCGCGACGTTATCGAATTTCTCGAAGCTCAGGCTGTTCTCCTCGCCCGTCTCTCCGCGTTTCTGCGCTTCGTAAATGCGCGCGGCGGTGATGGTGGAAATGCCCATGCCATCGCCGATAAACAGGATGACGTTCTTGGCTTTTGGCTCTGCAGGAGTATCCTCAGCGAGTGCGGGGAATGCAGCGGAGGACAGCAGCAGGGCGGCGAGCAGGGTGCGGGTCATGGTAGGCTCCGGTGAAGTTGCCTCGCCCTATCGCGCGCGTCTGCGACAATAAAGTGAAAGCTGGAAACTTGATGAGTCTCAGTCGCCCTACCGCTTCGCTACTTGAGGGCGAGGGAATCTCCCCCTAAGTCCGCCCCCATGATCTCTGTTGCCACCTGGAACATCAACTCGGCCCGCCTGCGCGTCGGCCTGATCGAAAAGCTGCTCACCGAAGCCGCGCCCGACATCCTGTGCTTGCAGGAAATCAAGTGCGAGAGCCGCCTGTTCCCGGCCGAGGCGCTTGCCGGGCTGGGCTACACCCATCAGGCGGTGAGCGGGCAGAAAGGCTATCACGGCGTCGCCACGGTCAGCCGCATTCCGATCCGCGAAGTGACCCGCCACGATTGGCAGGCCAATGGCGAGGCACGCCATATCGGGGTGGAAGTGCTGGGCAAAGATGTGCTGATCGAGAACGTCTATGTCCCCGCAGGCGGCGATGTGGCCGACCGCGAAGTGAACCCCAAATTCGGGCAGAAGCTCGATTTCCTCGAACGGATGACGCGCTGGGCGGACACGCTCGATCGCCCCACGCTGATAGTCGGTGATTTCAACATCGCGCCCTTGGAAAGCGATGTGTGGAGCCACAAGCAGCTGCTCAAGGTGGTCAGCCACACGCCGATTGAGGTCGAAACACTCGGGCGGTTTCAGGACGCCCACGGCTGGGTTGATCTTGGGCGGCAGCATGTCCCTGCGCCGCAACGCTATTACAGCTGGTGGAGCTATCGCAATCCGGGCTGGCAGGAGAATGACAAGGGCCGCAGGCTCGATCACATGTGGGCATCGCCAAGCCTCGCCAAACAGGCAACCGGACACCGCGTGCTGGAGGACGCGCGCGGATGGACGCAGCCATCGGATCACGTGCCGCTGATCACGGAGTTTGACCTCTGAGCGAAGCGCTATCCCCGGCCCCGTCTCCTGAACGCCGCGCTGCGCAAGCGGTGGATGCGCTGCGCCACGGCTGGTCGCTGGCGTTTGCGGGCGGGCCAGTCCTGCTTCCCGTCGAAACCGCTATCGCCAGCGGGGCGAGCGCGCCGCGAATGCTGATCTCCGCCGCGCGGGCGACCACGTTGAAGCTCGCCAATCAGCGCGATGCTGCTGTCCCGCACGCCCCGGTGCTGATTGCGGGCGGGGAAGCGTTTACCCTGCGCGATGCTCTGCCGATTGCCGATCCGGCGCTTGATCTGGGTAACCCGCTCAAAGGCCCGTTCAAGGCGGTGACGCTCGATTGGGAAGAGGCCGCGCGCGCCGCTTTGGAATTGGCGCGGATCGCCGGGATCCTGCCAGCTTTCCTGGTCGATCCGGTGGACGCGGGCGAGGCGCAGCCGGTCGCGGTCAGTGACCTTGCCGCCTATTCGCAAGCGGGCGCGCTCCGCATAGTCACTCGCGCGCGGCTTCCGGTCAGTGCGTGCGAGGATGCCGAAATCGTCGCCTTCCGTTCGGCTGCAGACTTGCGTGAACACGTGGCGCTGATCATCGGCACACAATCGGGCGACCGCCAGCCGCTCGTCCGCCTCCATTCCGAATGCCTCACCGGGGACATTCTCGGCAGCCTCAAATGCGATTGCGGGCCGCAATTGGACGCCGCGCTGCACGCGATGGCGGATGAGGCGCGCGATTCTGGCGGATGGGGCGTGCTGCTATATATGCGGCAGGAAGGGCGCGGGATCGGGCTGATCAACAAGCTGCGCGCCTACCGTTTGCAGGATCAGGGGTTCGACACGGTCGAGGCCAACCAGCGGCTGGGTCTGCCCGATGAGGCGCGCGATTTCCCGGTGGCGGCACGGATGCTCGAACTGCTGGGCGCGCGGCACATCCGGCTGCTGACCAACAATCCGGCCAAGGTGGAGGCGCTATCGGCGGCAGGGATTACGGTGAGCGAACGGGTGCCGCATCAGCTCCCCGATAACCCCCACAACGCCCGCTATCTGGCGACCAAGCGGGATCGGTCAGGGCATTTGCTGCTTTAACGCTGCTCGTACTGCTTCAACCCCGCCGCCAGCTTGTTGCCCTGCATCACGATCCGCGATCCGGTCCAATCGGCGAAGAACACGGTTTCGCGTTGCAGGCCGGGGACGAAGCGGGCTTCATTGCCTACCACCTCAAGCCCGTCTGACGCGTGCAGCAGGTCTTCGGCGCCCAGCGCGATGAAGGCCGAGTAATTCTCCTTGTCGCGCCCTTGCACGAACCAGTTGTTCGCGATCCGCCCGGTGCTGCCCGCAGGCAGATCGATCATGTAATTGGTGGAGCGCCCGGCGGCGTCATCGAAGCTGTTGTTCTCGATAATCGCTTCGGCAGAGCGCGCTTTGAGATAGTGCCCGCCGGTGCCTTTTTCGAACCGCGTCTCGCGCACGGTGAGCGAGCCATAATCGCCCACATAAAGCGAATGCGCGCACCCGGCGGAGTTCTCGCACGTGCCGAGCCCGCTGAAGGTTGAGCGGGTGATGTAAATGCGGCCATTCGGGTCATTGCCGGTCAGGATGCCCTGCTGGCTGTTCTGGAACCGCGCATAAGCAACGTTGAGTGCGCCCTGTTCCAGCCGGATGCCCGCGCCATTGCCGTCCGCCACGGCGAGATTGGTGAAGGTCAGCCCGCGCACTTCGGCGCCGGTGCCGCGCAGCACCAATGCCGCCTTGCCCTCGCACGACCGCCCGGAGAATATCACGCTGCCGGGTTCGTCCGCGACATAGGTCACCACCCCGCGTTCCTGCACCCCGCATTGGCGGTAGGTGCCAGGCGCGATGCGGATCGTGCCACGGGTGTTGCCGATGGCGTTGATCGCTTCCTGCAAGGTGCCGAACGCCTCCCCGCTTTCCACCACGGTGAATGCGCCGGGCACGGGCTGCGCGCCCACCGCACCGCCGGTCAGCGCCAGCGCTGCGAGGAGGGCGGCTGCGCTGATGCGGCCGGGCGAGCGAGTAAAGGCTTGGGTCATGGACAACGGTCTATCACCGGCTAAGGCTGCTGCCACCTGCTGTGCATGGGGGTGTGCCCATTTGGCACTTGGCGTTGGCCCCTCGGGTTGGCTACACCGGCGGGCAATTGTGATCCTGAGGAGAGACACCGATGAAGACCTTCACCCCGCTCGCCGCTCTGACTGGCGCTGCGTTGCTGCTGACCGCGTGCGGCAGTGCCGATGATGCCTCGACCGAAGCGAGCGCCGACACCGTGGAAATGCCCGCTGACACCGCGCTTGCGCCGATTACCGAAGAGCCGGTCGCCGATCCGGCTGCCGGCGCAGCCGACGCGCCGGAAACCGATGCTGCTGCCGAAGCCGGCGCCGAAGAAGCCGCCGACGCTGCGGCTGATGTTGCCAGCGAAGCGGCCAAGGCTGCCGAAGCGGCCGGCTCCGCCGACGAACCCAGCCAATAAGCAGGCTGGCGATGCGCCTGCTGATTGCGACCGGTCTCGCGCTTACCCTTGCCGGTTGCGGCGAGGAACAGGTGCGCGCGCCGGGCGCGGTCAGCGAGGGCGAGGCCAAGGCGCTGGAGGCGGCAGCCGCGATGCTCGATCAGCGCCGCCTGCCGCCCGAAGCGCTACCCCCAGAAGCTGGTGCACCTGCGCCGCAAGAAATGACAGTCGACACCGCCCAGCCGAGCGGCGAATAGGCCGCGCCCTTTTGAAACGATTTGGCGCCGCTGCTGAGCGCGCGCCGCCGCCCAAGGACGAACACGACCATGAATGCCCCCGCCACGATCGCCTCACCCCGCAACCCCGGCATGGACGAGGACGTGTTCGAGCAATTCGCCGAGCAGCTGACCCGCTATGTCCGTGAACGGCTGATCCCGGCAGAGCCCGATGTGATCGCCAACGACCGCGTGCCTGACGACATCCTCAACGAAATGCGCGAGATGGGCCTATTCGGGATTTCGGTGCCCGAACGCTACGGCGGCGCAGGGCTGAACATGACGCAATATGCCCGCGTGGTGAACATCATGAGCTACGCCGCGCCCGCGTTCCGATCGATCTTTTCGATCAATGTCGGGATGTTTGCCAGCGCGCTGAAAAACGGCGCAACCGAAGCGCAGCGCGCCGAATGGTTTCCCAAGCTGGTCGAAGGCCGGATCGCCTGTTTCGGGCTGACCGAGCCGGGTTCAGGCAGCGATTCCGCCGCGATGCAGACGATTGCGACGCCTGATCCCGATGGCAATGGCTGGATTTTGAACGGCACCAAACGCTACATCACCAACGCCCCCCACGCCGATGTCGCGCTGATCATGGCGCGCACCAGCAAGGAGGCGCTGCCCAAAAACGCGCACGTTTCCGCCTTCATTGTGCCGATGAACACACCGGGAATCTCGCGCGGATCGCCCGACAAGAAGATGGGGCAGGCTGGGTCGCATATCTCCGACATCATGCTGGATGATGTGCGCGTGCCGGGCAATGCGCTGCTGGGCGAGGAGACTGGTAAGGGCTTTGTCTTTGCGATGAAGAGCCTCGACAATGGCCGCATTTCGGTGGGCGCAGCATCGACCGGCTATGCCCGCCGCGCGTTGGACTCCGCGCTGCGCTATGCCAATGAACGCAAGGCGTTTGGCGAACCGATCGCCAATTTTCAGCTGATCCAGCAGATGCTCGCCGATAGCGAGATTGAAATCTACGCCGCCGAGGCGATGATGAAAGACGTCACCGCGCGCGCCGATGCGGGCGAGAACATTCTGGTCAAAGCCGCCGCGTTCAAGGTCTTCGCCTCCGAAATGTGCGGCCGGGTGGTTGACCGGGTGGTGCAGATCTACGGCGGCGCGGGCTACCTCGCGGAATACGATGCCGAACGGTTCTTCCGCGATGCCCGCATCTACCGCATCTACGAAGGCACGACGCAGATCCTGCAACTCCAGATCGCCAAGCACATGCTGCGCGAGTGGAGGGATTCTTGATTTTCCCGCACGCCATCCGGCGGGCGAAATCCTCGCTCATGCGACCTTGCGGTCGCGTCACTGCGGGCGGGCAGTCGCTCTTGCGGCTCGCAGGCGAGCCGTCTGGTGTGACCATCACGACAGGCTTCTGATCAGATGTATAACCTCCTCAATGATTTGAGCATCATCGAAGTCTCCAGCTTCGTCGCCTCGCCCACCGCAGGGCTCTATTGCGCGCAGATGGGGGCGGAAGTGATCCGCGTGGACCACACAGCGGGCGGGCTGGACTACAACCGCTATATGCTCACCGCCGAGGGGCGCTCGCTCAGCTGGGAGAACCTCAACCGCGCGAAGAAGTCCGTGGCGCTTGACCTGCAATCGGGTTCGGGACGCGAATTATGCGTCGAGCTGGCGGCCACAACCGGGCAGCTGATCACCAACCTGCCTGAACAAAGCTTCCTCGGGCACGCCGCGATGGCGGCCAAGCGCGCCGACATGGTGTCCTTGCGCATCATGGGCTGGCACGATGGGCGTCAGGCGATGGACTTCACCGTCAACGCCGCCGCCGGATACCCGCTGATGACCGGGCCTGAAGATTGGGACGCGCAAACCGCGCCGCCGGTCAACCAAGTGCTGCCCGCGTGGGACTTCATAACCGGAGCCTATTGCGCCTTCGCCATGCTCGCCGCGCTGCGCCACCGGGATCGCACGGGGGAGGGCAACGAGGTGCGTGTGCCGCTGGGCGATGTCGCGATTGGCACAATGGCCAATGCCGGGTTGCTGGCCGAGGTTCTGTATCGCGGCGGCGACCGCGAACGGCTTGGCAATGCGATCTGGGGCGCGTTCGGGCGCGATTTCCGCAGCCGTGACGGGGTGCGTTTCATGGTCGCCGCGCTCACGCCCAAGCAGTGGAGCGGGCTGATCAAGGCGTTTGGATTGCAGGACGGCATTGCCGCGTTGGAGGCCGAAGTCGGCGTGCAGT
Source organism: Sphingomonadales bacterium Ga0077531 (assembly GCA_001464915.1). Lineage (GTDB taxonomy): Bacteria > Pseudomonadota > Alphaproteobacteria > Sphingomonadales > Sphingomonadaceae > Erythrobacter. The sequence goes on along the minus strand of LNED01000043.1, from coordinate 82,688 downwards.
TCGCCGATGGGGACACCCCCCGGTTCCAGCATCGCGCGGCGCTGTTTGCGCTGTTCCAGAGCGCAGCGGACGGGTTTGATTACGCCGATCTCGCGGCACGCATGGCGGTGGAAGGCTGCACCTTCGAGCGTTACCGCACCGCTTATGAAGCCGCGAATGATCCGGTGCTGGTGGCGGACAATCCGCTGTTCGGCCCCGCGCCCGCCAATCCCTCGGGCTTTGATTACCCCGCCACCCGTTCATTTGCGAACCTTGCAGGGCAGACTGCGGGTGATCCTGCGCCTGCGCCCTACCTTGGCCAGCATTCCGAAGAGGTGCTCAGCCAAAAGCTGGGGCTGTCGTCCGGAGCCATCGGCAAGCTGGTCGATGCCGGGACGGTGGCCCTTTCAGACAAGGACAGAACATGACCAGAAGAGCCGCCATCTGCACCCCGCTGCGCACCCCGGTGGGCAAGTTCCTCGGCGGGCTTTCCAGCATGAACGCGGGCCAATTGGGCGCGGTCATCCTAAAGGCGCTGATGGAGCGCAGCGGCATCGATCCTTCGCGGGTCGATGACGTGGTGTTCAGCCAAGGCTACGGTAATGGTGAGGCGCCTGCGATTGGCCACTGGGCATGGCTGGCGGCGGGATTGCCGCTGGAAGTGCCGGGATTTCAGCTCGACCGCCGCTGCGGATCGGGCGTGCAAGCGGTGGCGACGGCGGCAATGATGATCGAGACGGGCATGGCCGATGTCGTGGTTGCTGGCGGGGTAGAATCGATGTCGAACGTCGAACACTACACGCTGGCCGCGCGCGGGGGCGTGCGGATGGGCGATATGGTGCTGCACGACCGCCTCAGCCGCGGCCGGGTGATGAGCCAGCCGGTCGAACGCTTTGGCGTGATCACCGGGATGATCGAGACCGCCGAGAATCTCGCCAAGGATTACGGCATTTCGCGCGAGGCGGCGGATGCCTTCGCGGTGCGGTCGCACCAGAACGCGGCGCGCGCTTGGGCCGATGGGAAGTTCACCGAACAACTCGTGCCGGTCGCAATCCCGCAGCGGAAGGGCGACCCCATCGTGTTCGACCACGACGAAGGCTACCGCACTGATGCGACGCTGGAAACGCTTGGCAAACTCGCCCCCATCGACTTGAAACGCGACCCCGACGCCATCGTCACCGCCGGAAATGCCAGTCAGCAGAATGACGCGGCATCGGCGTGTCTGGTGGTGGCAGAGGACAAGCTCGAAGAACTCGGCCTCACCCCGATGCTGTGGTTCGGCGGCTGGGCGGCGGCAGGCTGCGATCCTTCGCGCATGGGCATCGGCCCGGTGCCGGCGGTGGAGCGGCTATTCGCGCGGCGCGGGTATAGCTGGGACGACATCGGGCTGGTCGAACTCAACGAGGCTTTCGCCCCCCAGGCGCTCGCTTGCCTGAAGGGTTGGGGCTGGAGCGAGGACGACAGCCGCCGCGACATGCTCAACGTCAACGGATCGGGCATTTCGCTGGGCCACCCCATCGGCGCCACCGGAGGCCGCATCCTCGCCGACATGGCGCACGAAATGCACCGGCGCGGCGTGCGCTATGGTCTTGAGACGATGTGCATCGGCGGCGGTCAGGGCATCGCTGCGGTGTTCGAGCTGGCCCAGTGACAGGAAACGGCATGAATTTCGGCGCGTGGATCGGGCGCGAACAAAGCGCCAAGGATCGGCTCGACGAAGGGCTGGCGGCGCGCTGGCTGGCGACGTTTGACCTGCCGCGCCCGCATCCGGCGATCATGCCGCAGGGGGTGCATTTCGCGCTCTGCACCCCGCAAGCGCCCACTGCCGCGCTGGGCGGGGATGGGCATCCGGCGCGCGATAACAGCGCCGATAGTTTCCTGCCGCCCTTCGCCATGCCGCGCCGGATGTGGGCTTCTTCGAAGATCGACTTCCGTATGCCGATTGCGATTGGCGCGGTGATTCAGCGCACCAGCCGGGTGGCGGCGATCACTGAGAAACAGGGCAGCACCGGCCCGCTCGCCTTCGTCGATGTTTCACATGAAACATTCGCCAACGGCAGCCTGGCGGTGATCGAGACCCAGTCTATCGTCTACCGGGAGGCGGCAAGCGAGGCCCAGGATTTGGCACCGCCGCCACTTGGTGAGGCCAAGTTCGATCCCGCCGGGTGGGACGCGCATCGCAGCCTTACACCCTCACCCGCGCTGCTGTTCCGCTATTCGGCGCTGACCTTCAACACCCACCGCATTCATTATGACGCACCTTATGCGCAAGCCGTCGAGCGGTATCGTGGGCTGGTGGTGCATGGCCCGCTGATCGCCAGCCTGCTGCTGCAATTCGCCGGGCAGGAACTGGGCGCAAACCGCCTGCGCAGCTTCGCCTTCCGCGGCCTCTCCCCCGCCATTGCGGGCGATCCGCTGCATCTGGTGATGCGCAAGGCTGAGGCGGGGTATGAACTGGCGGCGTTTGCCGATGATGGGCGGCAGGTGACGGCGGCGAGCGCGGCTCTCTAATCCACCGGGTAATCCGCAATCGGCTTCAACACCCCGTAATCCTCCTTCGCCGGCTCGCGCTCCAGCGGCGGAAATTCAATCGCGGCCGGTTCCTCATGCGTATCGGGCACGCGGGACAGCAGGTCGCGCACCAACGTCAGCCGTCCGCGCTTCTGATCGTTGAAATCCACCAGCGTCCACGGGGCATGCGCTGTATGGGTCGCGGCCAGCATCGCCTCACGCGCGGCAGTATAATCATCATACTTCTCCCGCGCGGCGAGATCGATCGGGGACAATTTCCAGCGTTTGAGGGGGTCTTCCAGCCGCTCGCGCAGCCGTTCTTCCTGACACTCCTGATCGGTCGTAAGCCAGTATTTGAACAGCAATATCCCATCATCCACCAATAGCCTTTCAAACGCCGGCACTGCCGCAAGGAACGCCGCCACCTGCGCTTCGGAAGCGTAGCCCATCACCTTTTCGACACCTGCACGGTTGTACCACGACCGGTCGAACAGCACGATCTCCCCCGCGCTTGGCAGGTGGGCGACGTAGCGCTGGAAATACCACTGCGTCAGTTCGGCCTCGGTCGGTTTGGACAGGGCAACCGTGCGGCACTGACGCGGGTTGAGGCTATCGCGCACTGCGCCAATCGCGCCGCCCTTGCCCGCGGTGTCGCGCCCTTCGAACAACACCACGATCCGCGCGCCCGAAGCCTTGGCCCAGCGCGCCATGCTGACCAGTTCCAACGTCAGCGGTTCGAGCGCGTCGTCATAATCCTTGCGCTTCATCCCCATGGCTCTCTCCTCATTTGTCCTTGCAGACCGGCAGTGGTAGTATCATTTGCAACGATATGACCACGATCACCGACCTTACCCCCGATTACGCGATCCTGCCCGAAATGGCGGGCGATGTCTTTACTGCGCCGCTTGCCAAGCCCGCGCATGTCGGGGCGGATTGGCTCGAACCGGCGCAAACCGCTTACACGGCTGAGGATCACAGTGTGTGGGACGATCTGTTCGCCCGCCAGATGGAGGTTTTGCCGGGCCGCGCCTGCGCCACCTTCATGCAAGGGCTGGAGAAGCTTGATTTGGGGCGCGGCGGCATCCCCGAATTTGGCGTATTGTCCGAAGAACTCGGCGCGCTGACCGGGTGGAGCGTGGTGCCGGTGCCGATGCTGATCCCCGATCACGTGTTCTTCTGGCACCTGGCCAACCGCCGCTTCCCTGCGGGCAATTTCATCCGCACGCGCGAGACGTTCGATTATATCGAAGAGCCCGACGTGTTCCACGATGTGTTCGGCCATGTGCCGATGCTGACCGATCCGACCTACGCCGATTACATGCAGGAATATGGCCGCGCCGGGTGGAAGGCGATGCGCTACAACCGGCTCAAGGCGCTTGGCGCGCTGTACTGGTACACGGTCGAATTCGGGTTGATCGAGGAAGCGGACGGCGTGCGCGCTTACGGTGCAGGCATCCTGTCAGGGCCGACCGAAGCGCGCTTCGCGGTTGAGGCTGCCAGCCCCAATCGCATCATGCTCAACGTCGACCGGGTGATGCGTACCGATTACGTGATCAGCGATCTGCAACCGACCTATTTCGTGATCGAAAGCTTTGCTGACCTGTATCGCCAGACGGTGGAGCGCGATTTTGATCGGTTGTATCGCAGCCTGCCTGCGGGCTTCACCTATGCCAATTCGGCGGTGATCGATGTCGATAATGTGCTGCACCGAGGGACCCAGGAATATCACCTGCGCGGTGGGCGCGGCAGCAGGGCGGTTCCGGTCTGACGTGAAAGAAAAGCGGCCCGGATTTGGATCCGGGCCGCTCGATCGCGCTTTGACCATTGCTGGCCAATGAGCGCATACGATTATTCTGCGACGGGCTTGCCTTCGTCCATGGCTTCGCCTTCGGCTTCCATGGCATCGGCCTTGTCTTCGGCCTTATCGACCATGGCATCTTCCTGCGCGTCGGTGATCTGGCCGGCGTCTTCCATGGCTTCGGCATCGTCGGCGACTTCTTCGGCAGCCATCTCGCCCTTGTCTTCCATGGCGTTTTCGTTCGGGCCTTCACAGGCAGCGACCGAAAGGCCAAGGGCTGCGATCATCACGGTAGCGGTGTGCTTGATAGTGAACTTCATGGCGCTCTCCAATTTTTGGATGACAAACGGGGGTCTGCCAAGTCGCGCTATAAGCGCGATTGGCGGGAATTGATCCATACCTTTGAAAAAATCAGGCGCGGGCGCTTGCCTTGCGGCTGCGCAGCGCGTGGTAAACGATCAGCGCCATCGCTGCAGAGCCCAGCGCCACGCCCAATGCCAGCAGCGACAAACCGCCCAGCATGGTGCCCGCATTGGCAATCCCGCCGGCGACCAGTGAAACCACCACGCCGATCACCAACTGACGCAGGATCTCGCCCGGCGCTTCGGTCCGCGCGAGGATTGAGGCCAGCCAGCCCGCAGTCGCCCCCAACACAATCAGCACCAACAACGCCATTTCGAAAGCTTCTCCATTGCCACCGGCACGACCCAGTTCACCCCCTCAACCAGCAGCAGCGCGGGAGGTTCCGCCTAGCGATAGTTTATCGCATTATCAGCCAGGCAATCGCCGCGCCGCCGACCACGATCCGGTAATAGGCAAAGGGCGCAAAGCCAAAGCGGCTGACATAGGTGACGAAGGCGCGGATCACGACCATTGCGGTCAGGAATGCCGCAGTGAGGCCCAGCGCGATCTCGCCCCAGCCCACCAGCCCGCCGCCCGCCAGCAGCTTGTCCGGTTCCGAAGCGATCTTGACCGTCGCCGCCCCCAGCATGGTCGGGATGGCGAGGAAGAAGCTGAATTCCGCCGCCGTCTTGCGCCCGACCCCCATCGCCAAGGCGCCCAGAATGGTCGCGCCCGAACGGCTGGTGCCGGGGATCATAGCCAGGCATTGGATGAACCCGATGCCGATCACCTTGGCCAGCGGCACATCGGCCACCCCGCTATCTTCGCCGGGGCGCACGGTTTTCTCCAGCCCCAGCATCGCAATCCCGCCGACCAGCAGCGCCCAGGCGACCACCATCGGGCTTTCAAGCATCACGTCGATCTGATCCTTGATCGCCAGCCCGATCACGGCCGCAGGCATGAACGCGACCAGCAGATTGCGCACGAACCGCACGGCCACCGGCTCCCACCGCAGCAGGCCCATCAACATACCCCACAGGTAGCGGAAATAGGTCACCACCACGGCAAGGATCGCGCCCAGCTGGATCACGATGTTGAACTGCGCCCACTGCGACGCGTCGTACCCGAACAGCTCGCTGGCAAGGATCAGGTGCCCGGTCGATGATACGGGCAGGAACTCGGTCAGCCCTTCAAGGATGCCGAGCAGGATCGCTACGATAGTTTCGCTCATGGCCCCGTGCTTTGGCGAGCCACGCGGTGGTGTCAAACCAAAAGGCCCGCCCGGATGATTGGGCGGGCCTTTTGGGCGCATGCCACCCGGCCCGCCGAATGACGGGCCGCGAGCGCACGCGCGCGAGCCGCAGGTGCTCCGTCGCGAAGCGAAGGAAACAGCACCGAGGACGTGCCCGCGGAGGCGGGCACGCAAACAAGAAACCTTACCAGATGCGCACGCGCTCTTCGGGCGGCAGGTACAGCTTGTCGCCGGGCTTCACGCCAAACGCTTCGTACCATTCGTCAAGATTGCGGACGACGCCGTTGACCCGGTATTCTTCGGGGCTGTGGCTGTCGGTGCGCAGACGGTTGCGGTAGTTTTCTTCGCGCTGGGTCGAACGCCACACCTGCGCCCAGGCGAGGAAGAAGCGTTGGTCGCCGGTCAGCCCGTCGATCACCGGCACGTCTTTGCCCTTGGTCGCGATTTTGTAAGCGCGATAGGCCATCGAAAGCCCGCCAACGTCACCGATATTTTCGCCGAGCGTGAGGCGGCCATTGACGCAGGTGGTGCCGTTATCGAGCGGGCAGAACGCGTTATATTGCGCCACCAGCCGGTTGCCGAGTGTGTCGAACGCGGCGCGGTCTTCATCGGTCCACCAATTTCGCAGCGCGCCGGTGGCGTCGGACTTGGACCCCTGATCGTCGAAGCCGTGGCCGATTTCGTGGCCGATCACGCCGCCAATCGCCCCGTAATTGACCGCGATGTCGTTGCTCAGCGCAAAGAACGGCTGCTGCAGGATTGCGGCGGGGAACACGATCTCGTTCTTGGTCGAGTTGTAATAGGCGTTCACGGTCTGCGGCAGCATGAACCATTCGGTGCGGTCAATCGGCTGGCCGAGTTTCGCCACGTTGTCGGCCAGCCCCCACTTGGCCGCCGCCATGCGGTTGGCAATCGGATCGCCCGCCGTGATGGCCAGACCTTCGTAGGTTTCGAGGTTGGGACGATACCCGATCTTGGGATCGAAACTGTCGAGCTTGGCGCGCGCCTGCGTCTTGGTTTCTTCGCCCATCCAGCCGATTTCAGCGATGGATTCGCGCAGCGCGATCCGCAGGTTGACTACCAGCTCGTCCATCGCCGCCTTGTTTTCGGCGGGGAAATAGCGGGCGACATAGGACTTGCCGATCAATTCGCCGAGCAGGCCTTCGGATTCGCCGATCGCGCGCTTCCAACGCGGGCGCTGTTCGGGGGTACCGCGCAGCGCCTTGCCGTAGAATTCGAAGCTGGCATCGTCGAACCGCTTGGGTAGCACGGCGGCATGGCTGGAGAGAAATTCCTTGGCCATCCAAGCCTGCAAAGTCGCGGTCGGCGTTTCGCCCAGCAGCGCGAACATGCCCGGCATCCCGGTGCCGATCTTGGCGAGGGTCGCCGGGTCGAGCTTGAGGGTTGCGATTTCCTCAGCCGTCGGTGGCATCAGGCTGACGACGAAACCGGGGCTGTTTTCAATCCCGATGGCGGCGATCATCTTGGCCACCGGTACCTTGCCGCCAATCGCGTTGAGTTCATCGGCGGTCAGCAGGTTATAGGTCAGGTCGCGGTTGCGGCGCACGGTGCGATCCCATGCGACGGTGCGAGCGATCTGGTCTTCAAAGGCATAGACCGCTTCGGCTGCGGCGGCAGGGTCTTCGTACCCCGCCTCACCCAGCAGGAAGGTCATGTAGCCTTTGTATTGCGCCTGGATGGCGCGGCCTTTTTCGCTTTCGTCGAGGTAATAATCACGGTCGGGCAGGCCCAATCCGCCAAATCCAACCGAGGCGATGTGGCGATCGGGCTGCTTGGCATCAACGCCAACGCCGCCGCTGACCGGGCTGGCATAGCCGGGTTCGGCCCAAAGGGTCGCCAGCGCATCCAGCGAGGTCGCGGCGAAGATCCGGTTGAGATGCGGGCGCGCAGGCGCAAGGCCCGCCGCTTCGATGGCGGCGGTATCGAGGTAGGAGTTGTAAGCGGTGACGATCCGCGTCTCATCCGCGCTCAGGCTGGCGGCAGGCTTGGCGAGCAGATCATCCATCAGCGCCTTGACGTCGCTGGTGCTCTTTTCGCCGAGCAGCGTGAACGCGCCCAAGCGGCTGAATTCGGACGGCAGCGGGTTGGCATCGATCCACGGCTGATTGACGTAAGCGTTGAAATCATCGCCCGGCTTCACCGCGCTCGATAGCAGCGCGGGATCAACGCCCCATGCGCCAAAGCTCATCGTTGGCAGCGCGGGGGCGGGCATTTCGGCGCTGTCTTCAAGCAGCAGCTCGATGCCGGAATCGTGCGCAGCGGCATCATCATTGGCAAGCGCAGGCGCGGCGGCAAAGGCAAGCACAGCAAGGCTGACGCCGAGCATGGCGGATTTATGGATCATGTGCGAAGTCCCCGAAAGCTGGAGCAGGCCCGTGCCTGCCCCCATCATTGATAGCGTCACACTAACGCAGCACAGGGCGAAAGGTTGCTTTTGGTCAGGCGGGCGCGGCGCTTCGTCGAAAACGCGCCGGGTGAAGCAAGGGGGCGTCAGGCCGCAGCGTTGGTGAATTGCAGGCTGGCGAGGCGCGCATAGAGCCCGCCCGCCTTGGACAGCGCATCATGCGTGCCCTGTTCGACGATCCGGCCATCTTCGAGCACCACGATCCGGTCCGCCGCGCGCACGGTCGCCAGCCGGTGCGCGATCACCAGCGTGGTGCGGTTTGCCATCAGCTTGTCGAGCGCTTGCTGGACGAGCTGCTCGCTTTCGGCATCCAATGCGCTGGTGGCTTCATCTAGCAGCAGGATCGGCGCATCGCGCAGCAGCGCGCGGGCGATGGCGACGCGTTGTTGCTGGCCGCCCGATAGCTGCGTGCCGCCTTCGCCCAGATAGGTGTCTAGCCCTTGGGGCAGGGCGCGCAGGAAGGTTTCGGCATTGGCGGCGCGGGCGGCGTCCCAGATATCCGCGTCGCTCGCGTCCCACTTGCCGTAACGCAGGTTGTCGCGGGCATTGGCGCTGAACAGCACCCCGTCCTGCGGCACCAGCGCGATGCGGGAGCGAACTTCACCGGGATCAGCGGCGGTCAGCGGCACCCCGTCCAAGCGGATCGTGCCGCCCTGCGGATCGTAGAAGCGCTCCACCAGCTGGAAGATGGTCGATTTGCCCGCCCCGGACGGGCCAACGATGGCAATCGTCTCCCCCGGCTCGATTTCGAGCGTGAAGTCTTTCAGCGCTGCGGTTTCAGGCCGCGCGGGGTAGCGGAAGGTGACATTGCGAAAAGACAGGCTGCCGCGCGCCGGTTCGGGCAGACGTTCGGGCCGGGCGGGCGGCGCAATTTCGGGCGTCGCGTGCAGCAGTTCCGCCAACCGGCTCGCCGCGCCCGCACCGCGCAGCAGATCGCCATACACTTCGGTGAGCGAACCGAGCGCGCCTGCGACCAGCCCGCCGGTCAGCACAAATGCGGCAATCGTGCCGCCGCTGATCGTGCCTTCGGCCACCGCCAGCGCGCCGCGCCACATCACCAGCACCACCCCGCCAAACACCAGCAGGATCACGATCGACGTCATCGCCGCGCGTAGCAGGATACGCCGCCGGGCGGTGGCGAAGGTTTCTTCAACCACGCTGGCAAAGCGCGCCGCCTCGCGGCTTTCCTGCCCAAAGCTTTGCACGATCTTCATCGCCGATAGCACTTCGGTGACATAAGCGCCGACGTCCGCGATCCGGTCTTGGCTGGAGCGCGATACCGAACGGATCTTGCGCCCGAAAAACACAATCGGCGCGATGACCAGCGGGATGCCAATCAGCAGGCCGAGCGTCAGCGACGGGGCTAGGTAGGTCAGCAACCCGATCCCGCCGATGGCCGTCAGCGAATTGCGCAGCGCGACCGAGACCGTGGTGCCGACCACGTTTTCGATCACCGCCGTGTCGCTCGTCATCCGACTGCTGATTTCCTTGGGGCTGTTGACCTCATAGAAACCCGGCGAGAGGCGCAGCAGGTTGTTCTGCACTTTCAGCCGGATATCGGCGACCACGCGTTCGCCCAGCCAGCTGACAAAATAGAACCGCAGCGCCGTGCCCATGCCGAGGATCAGCACGATCATCAGCAGATATTTGAACGCGGTGCCGATATCGTCGGGTGTGGCGGTGCCGCCGAATGCTTCGTCGATGATGACCTTGAACCGCCACGGAATCGCCAGTGTGGCGGCCGACGTAATCAGCAGCGCCAGCATCGCAAAGGCAATTTCGCGCGGGTATTGCATCGCTGTGCCGAACACCATGCGAAGCGGCGCTAGGTTGCGCGATTTGGGCTGCTCCTCTGCCTCTGCCGCAGTGTTTCCAACGCCCTGTTCAGGCGTGCCCAGCAGATCAGGTTCATCACCGGTCTGTGGGTCAGGGATTCCGCGGGTCTGAGGTTCGCCGTGCATATGCGCGCCCCTCTAGCCCCGCGCGCGGCAAAATTCACGTGCAAAAAGCAACCTATCTGTACTGCGCCGACTGCCCTCCCGTTGCTGCGGATGCAATTGTGCATTGCACAATAACCCGCAAAGGCGCATTTGCAGTGCCAAGCGCCCCGGCACGAGGCGCAGTTTGTTCGTTTTGCCGGAGGGCTACCCGATGCTTTACCACGCCTATGAGCTGCAACGCAGCTGGATGAACAGCGCGAGCGCGCTGGCCTCGATCGGTTCGGGCATGCTGTCCAACCCGGCCAATCCCTTGGGCTATATGGGCATGGGCCCGATGATGGCGAACGCGCTCGAAGTCTTCGCCCACGCCACCGCGCATTATGGCAAGCCGCCGTTTGGCATCACCGAAGTGCCGATCGACGGCAAACTGCACGCGGTTACCGAAACCACCGCATTGAAGCGCCCGTTCGGCGATCTGCTGCGGTTCCATGTCGAAGGCACCCCGGCTGACCGCCCGCGCCTGCTGATCGTCGCCCCGATGAGCGGGCATTACGCCACGCTGCTGCGCGGCACTGTCGAACGGATGCTGGAAAGCTGCGAAGTCTTCGTCACCGATTGGGCCGATGCCAAGATGGTGCCGACCGATGCGGGAAACTTCGATCTTGATGAATATATCGATTATCTGATCGAGTTCGCTGAACACATTCACGGCGAAGCGGGCGGCCAGCGCATCCACATGATGGCGGTGTGCCAGCCATCAGTGCCCGCGTTCGCCGCGACCGCGCTGCTGAACCTCCACAAATCGCCCGCGACCCCTGCGACGCTGACGATGATGGGCGGGCCGATTGACACGCGCGAATGCCCCACTGCGGTTAACAACATGGCGATGCAGCGCCCGATTGAATGGTTCCGCCAAAGCGTGATTGCCACGGTGCCGATGAAATATCCCGGCAGCGGGCGCAAGGTCTATCCCGGCTTCATGCAGCTGTCGGCGTTCATGTCCATGAACCTGCGCAGCCACATGATGAGCCATTACGAGATGTACAAACATCTGACCGCAGGCGATGACGCAAGCGCGCAGGCGACCAAGGATTTCTACGACGAATATCGCAGCGTCTGCGACATGACCGCCGAATTCTACCTGCAAACGGTGGAAGAGGTGTTCCAGAAACACTCGATCCCCAAGGGCGAATTCCGCCACAAGGGCGAGTTGGTCGACATCACCAAGATCACCGACACCGCGCTGCTGGCGATCGAGGGCGAACGCGACGATATCTCCGGCCTCGGCCAGACCCGCGCGGCGCTGAAGCTGACCCCGAACTTGCCCGACGATATGAAGCGGTACTACATGGCCGAAGGCGCGGGCCATTACGGCATCTTCAACGGCAGCCGCTGGCGCACCAAGGTGGCGCCGGTGGTGGACGAATGGATCGCCGCGCACCGTTGATGGGCGGGCGGCCTGCCGCGTTGACACCCGTGTCCCTTCGACCCAGAACGATGCGATGAACCTCACGCTTCCGCTGCTGTTGCTCCAAGCATCCCAATCAGCGGGCGGAGACATCGCGCAATGCGAAGCGCATTTTTTCCCGACCGATCAGGTGCAGGGCTTCACCCGCCTGGGCGATTACGGCTTGTTGTCTGACCTCACGGCGGGCGGCGCGGTTCCGGAAGCGGAGATGCTGGCCCGGATCAAGGCGGATTCGCAATTCGAGATCGCATCCCGATTGTTCGCGCGCAGTGGGCGATTGGAAGGGTTCCGTTTCGTCGAACACCGCGCGCCGGTGGACGCCAAGGTATCGTTCAAGCAAGAGTCCCGCCTCACTGCATCGGTGCAGCCTTGCTATGTCGAAATCGTGGTGAACTACATCTCGTTCTCCGACAGCGCGCTGACCAAGGCGAAGGTCGGCGTCCACTTTGTCACGCGAGATTTTCGGGATCGGTCGCAAAAGCCGCGCATCCAACTGCTCGGCGGCGCGGCATTGCTCAAACCCTATGTCGGGGAAAAACAGCCGGCTGATGCGGCGCCGGAGGTGGATTTTGTTGGCGCCTATACCGAAGCCTTTGACGCAGCGATTACGCGGTTCTGGGATTCCTGAATTCCGTAACGTCAGGGCTTTTGTTCTTTCGGCACCCTGAAAAACACCCGCTTGATCACCCGCTGCGCCCACCACAGCAGCATCGCTGCCAACACCAGCAGCACCGCCGCGATGGCGCCTGCGACCACCGGGTATTCGTACGCGACCCACAAAAGCCCCACGGTGACGACATCCTCGGCGCTGGACGCCACAATGTTGCTCACCGGTTCGGGCGACGTGTTGACCACGGCGCGGGCGCTGGCTTTGCCGCCATGCGCCAGAAAGCTCGCCCCGCCGCCCAGCACAAATGCGATCACCTGCGTTGCGGGATCAGACGGATCGACAATCGCCAGCGCCAGCAACGCGCCGCCGATGGGCCGCACAAAAGTGTGCACCGCATCCCACGCGCTATCGAGCCACATCACCTTGTCGGCGAAAAACTCCGCCAGCGCGGCGACCGCGGCAATTCCCATCACCCACGGATTGGCAAGCACGCCCAGACTGGCGAGGTGTTCGGGCAGTGGCAGCAGGTCGGCGCGCATCGCCAGCCCGGTGGCAAGGATGCACAGATACAGCCGCCAGCCCGACAACAGGCTGACACTGCCCGCAATCCCGATGATTTCCATGATCCCCATCAGCGCCTTGTGCGACGGATGTGCGCCCGCCGCAACTCCCGTGCGTGTGGGTCAGCTTTCCGCGCTTTGCTTGCGCCGCTCCAGCCACGGCAGGATCGGGAACAGCCACTGCTCCTTGATCGAAAGGCGCTTGCGATCATCCTGCCCGACCAGTTCGGATTCGCCGTCGCGGTAGGTGCCGAACACGCGGTCCCACAGGATCACGCTGTTCCCATAATTGCAGCGCGTGTCTTCGTAGCTCAGCGCCGTGTGGTGCAGGCTGTGGTTGCGGATGGTGGTGAAGAAAAACCCGTACCAGATCGGCGGATCGGCGCGGACATTGGCGTGGGCATAGGTCGCAATTGCACCGCCAGCGGTGATCGCCGCGAACAGCGCGTTGAGATCGACATCGAGCAACGCAATCACGCCGATGCTGATCAGAAACAGTTCAATCGGGTTGCCGATAAAGCCTTTCATCGCGTTCAGCTGCGTGATGTGGTGGTGCGGCGCATGGGTGAGCCAGAGCGGATGCCAGTTGTGCATCCCCCGATGCAGCCAATACTGGCCAAATTCAAACACCACCATCACCGCAAACACCTGCACCAGAAACGGGCTGGCAGCGAGCCACGGGGTGGCAATGCCGAGCTGTTCCTTCAGCTCCGCCATCGGCGAATTGATCAGCGCATCGCTGAGGAACCCGATCACACCATACCCGAAGGCGACATAGAAAATGTCGGTTGCCAGCTCGCGCCCGTTGATCCGCCAACCTTCATGCCGTTCAAACACCAGTTCGAGCAGCTGCACAAAAGCGATGGTGGCCAGCCCGACGATGATGATCGTCCACGGCGCTTCAACCCAGGCCGCGGGGGCAAATGCCCAGAACGCGATGATCGCCGCGATGGTCGCGGGTGGCAGCAAATTGATGAGCGATTGTTTCACCGGTCGTCCCCTGCCTATTGGCGGCGCCCCCCCCCTAGGACTGTGAGCCAGCGGCAAGGATACGCTATTTGCCCCAGATCGCCAAGATGTCGCCAAGAAGGGCGGGGCTTGGCAGTCCGCCGGCGCGCCTCTGGCCCTAACGCCGTTTGAGCAGGTGGGCGATGGTGGCCTGCCGCCGATGTTCGCTCTCATCCGCGCCGACCGCGTGTTCCAGCGCGCTGCGGATCTCCTCAATCTCACGGTCGGTCAGATGCTCGATCCCGACGAATTCGTTGCGGGCATTGTGCACCGCACGGATCAGTTCATCGAGCTTGGCTTGCATCGCGGCGGCATCGCGGTTCTGCGAATTCTGGATCAGGAACACCATCAGGAAGGTGGCGATGGTGGTGCCGGTGTTGACCACCAGCTGCCAGGTGTCCGACCAGCCAAACAATGGCCCGGTGAGGCCCCATCCGGCGATCACTGAGACAGCGACGATAAACGCCGCAGGCTGCCCCGCCGCAAAGGCGGTGCGCGATGCCACCAGCGTGAAAAACCGATCCATAGGCTGATCTCCCATTGCCAAGCGCGCAGACTATCGCCGGATGCCTGCCAGCGCCAACTGCAGCCATAAGAAAACGGCGCGGAAGTTGCCCTCCGCGCCGTTCGTATCTGGTTCGACCGGCCTCAAGTAGCGGTTGCGAAGCACAGCCGCAGGCTGAACCGGTAGGCCGACAAGGACTCCTCAGAACACTTCGAACAGGCCCGCTGCGCCTTGACCGCCGCCGATGCACATCGTGATCACGACATACTTCGCGCCGCGACGCTTGCCTTCGATCAGGGCGTGACCGGTGCAGCGCGCGCCGGTCATGCCGTAGGGGTGGCCGATCGAGATCGAGCCGCCGTTGACGTTGAGGATGTCGTTATCGATGCCGAGCGTGTCGCGGCAGTACAATACCTGCACGGCGAAGGCCTCGTTCAGCTCCCACAGCCCGATGTCGTCCATCTTGAGCCCGGTCTGCTTGAGCAGCTTGGGGATCGCGAAGACCGGGCCGATGCCCATTTCGTCCGGCTCAGTGCCCGCCACTGCCATGCCAACATAGCGGCCCAGCGGCTGCAGCCCCTTCTGTTCGGCGAGCTTCGCTTCCATCAGCACGCTGGCCGACGAACCATCCGACAGCTGCGAGGCGTTGCCGGCGGTGATGCACATCCCCGGGCCCATCACCGGATTGAGGCTCTGCAGGCCTTCCAGCGTGGTTTCGGGCCGGTTGCCTTCATCCTTGGTCAGGGTGAATTCGCGTTGCGAGACTTCTTTCGTCTCCTTGTCGACCACGTTCATGGTGGTGGTGACGGGGACGATTTCGGCGTCGAACTTGCCCGCTGCCTGCGCGGCGGCGGTGCGCATCTGCGATTGGAAGGCGTATTCATCCTGCGCTTCGCGGCTGATGTTGTAACGCTTGGCGACCGTTTCGGCGGTGCCGAGCATCGGCATGTACACATCCTTGTGCATCGCGATCAGCGACCGATCGGGCGCGACCCGCATTTCGGGGGTCTGCACCATCGAGATCGAGTCCTGACCGCCGCCGACGACGATATCCATGTTGTCGACGATGATCTGCTTGGCCGCGGTCGCAATCGCCATCAGGCCGGATGAGCACTGACGGTCAATCGTCTGGGCGGCGACGCCCACCGGGCAACCGGCGCGCAGCGCGACCTGACGCGCGATATTGCCCGCCTGCGTGCCCTGGGTGAGGACAGTGCCCCACACCACATCATCAATCGAGCCCGCTTCAATCCCGGCGCGTTCAATCGCGGGGGCAAGGCTGTAGGCACCGAGCGTAGCGCCCGGCGTGGCGTTGAACGCACCCTTGTAAGCGCGGCCAATCGGGGTGCGGGCGGTGGAGACGATTACTGCGTCACGTGGCATATTGGGGGTATCCTTTGTTCATTCTCACGCCCGTCATCCCAGCTTTCGCCGAGGTGAGGGGTTCGATTTTAGGCGCTAGCGTCAGACGAAGTATTGCGTGATCCACTCACAGATCAGCGCGGGCTTTTCCTCGCCTTCGATCTCGATCGTGATCTCGCAGGTCTGCTGCCACTGGCCGGGGCGCTTCTCGACCATTTCGGTCAGCTTCCAGACGCCGCGAATGCGCTTGCCGGCGCGCACCGGCGCGATGAAGCGGGTTTTGTTGCCGCCGTAGTTGACGCCCATTTTCACGCCATCAATGCGCGGGGCGCCGCCGTTCGCACCGAGATAGGGGATCATCGACAGCGTCAGGAACCCGTGGGCGATGGTGCCGCCGAACGGGGTCATCTTCGCCATCTCTTCGTTGATGTGGATGAACTGGTGGTCACCAGTCGCTTCGGCGAACTGGTTGATGCGTTCCTGGCTCATTTCGGCCCATTCGCTGGTGCCGATAGTTTCGCCGACCTTGGCGGCCAATTCCTGGGGGTTCATGGGCTTCCTCCTCCGTTATGCGCAGGGGAAAATCCGTGCCCGCCGCGCCGCTTGTGCGGGGGCTTCATGGCGCATGATTGCAGGCAGCGCAACGCTCTCGGCGCTAGGCAGGCTATGCCGTTACGGCACCGCGCACTGTGCCATCGTTCGCCTGCTTGCGCCCGGTGCTGCGCGCCAGCAACGCCTGCGCCGAATCGATCCGTTTGCAATAGGCATTGAGGCCGATTTGCAGGCCCACCAGCATCAGCATCACCGGTTGGTAGGCGATCCCCTGAAACAGCGCCCCGACCAGATAAATCACCGCGCCCATCTGCAAGGCCGCTGCCAGCGGCGCGATCCAGCGGGTCGCCTCCTCCTCCGCCGCGCGCCAGCGCCGCTGGAGCCGCTCCATCTGCCACAGGCCGAGCAAATGCAGCGTCAGCCACATTGCGAGCCCCGGCCAACCCTGTTCGCCTAGCATTTCAAAGATCGAGGAATGGTAGGCGCGGCCCTCGTCGACGATTTCCTGATATTCGACCGTGGTGGTGTTCCCGGAGGTCTTCTTGACCGGCATGGTGTAAGCAAAGCGGTTGCCGCGAAAGGCATCGAACCCGCCGCCAAACGGCTTTTCGGCGGCGTAATCGATCGTCCATTCCCACACTGCCATCCGCGTCGATGCGCTTTCATCGCCACCCGGTTCGGCCAGCGTCGACATCCGGTCGTAATAGCTCTGCGGCAGAAACGGCAGCGCGGTCAGGCCAAGCACGCCCGCTCCGGCGATGAACAGCACGCGCCGCTTGGTGTAACGCAGCATCAATCCGCCCAGCGCCGCGATGCATAACAGGCCAGTGCGGGCCTCGGTGCCGATGGGGACGAGCAGGCAGGCGAAAGTCAGCGCCACCGCAAACGCGGTCACCGCCCAATGCGGGCGAAACACCGTGCCGTGGCGCACAAACCACCACAGCATCGGGATCAGCCCGATGGCGACCGTGGCCAGCGTCGAGCTTTCATAAATGCCACTGTTGTCGTTGACGAAGAATTTGAGATTCTCATACCCGCCGCCGCCCAGCACGGTCTTCATCCCCGTGCCGATCACAATCGTGGCGACCGACAGCAGCAGCACCAGCGCCAACCCTTCGATCCGGGCGCGGGTGGTTAGGGTGAGGGGGAGGAAGATCGCAAACAGCAGCGCCTTCCACACCCAATCCCATTTGGTCGCCGCCGCCTCGGCGAAATCGGCGTTGCCGGTGGTCCAGCCGCAATAGAGCAGCAGCGCCAGCATCAGGCCCTGCCGCAGCGTGAACCGCGCGCCGTCCTTGCGATCCAATGCCAGCCACCCGCCAAATGCCGCCGCAAAGGCGATCAGCGAAACAGGCAGGGTCGAAATGATCGAATAGCCGATCCGCTGCGGGGCGAGGATGTCGATATAGACATACAGCAGCACCCACAGGAACGGGCGGCGCAGGCCGAGCGCCAGCACGTATCCGATGAAGGCAAGGAAGATGAGATCAATCATTTTTGTGGCGCTATCGCTGCGCTACTTGAGCGCCGGGGTCGTCAAGATCGCCCTCGTCAGCACCCTTCGCGCGCCGGGCGGCATTGCGCCCCGCAACGCTGCTCGCCTTGCGGTTGTCGGCCGCTTCCGATGTGATCGAACCGATCAGCGGATCGGCGTCCAACCCTTCGCGCAGCACCAGCCGCAGCAGCGCAATGGCGATCAGGCCGTGTCCCAGCGCAAGCGCGAAATAGTCGATCATCATGAGGCTCCGGGCCGGGTCAATTCGGCAGTCTTAACCCCATGCAGTTGACGCCGCGTTAAGCACGCCTGCGATACAGCGCAGGGCATGACCCGCGTTCTGCATGTGCTCGACCATTCGCTGCCGCTCCACAGCGGCTACACCTTTCGCACCCGCGCGATCCTGAAAGCGCAGGAGGGCTTGGGGCTGGAGGTGCGCGGGATCACCGGGCAGCGGCATAATGTCGAGGCGGCCAATAATGGCGCGCCCGAACAGGCCGACGGGCTGACCTTCCACCGCACCCCCGGTCTGCCCGAAGGCCCACCCGCCCTGCGCGAGCTGGGAGAGATCAACGCGCTCGACCGCGCGATTCGCAAGCTTGCGGCGGAATGGCGTCCCGACATCATCCACGCCCATTCGCCCGCCCTTTGCGGTGCAGCGGCGAGGCGGGCGGCGCGGGCGCTGGGCATTCCGTTCGTGTATGAAATCCGCGCCTTCTGGGAAGATGCGGCGGTCGGCAATCTGACCGGAACCGAAGGCAGCATCAAATACCGCCTCACCCGCGCGCTGGAAACACGGGTGGCCAAGGGCGCTGATGCGTTGTTCACCATCTGCGAAGGGCTGAAGGACGATCTGGCGGCACGCGGCATTCCGGCGGGCAAGATCGGGGTGATGCGCAACGGGGTCGATCTGGAACTCTTCGGCGAACCAGTGGCGCGCGATGATGCCTTGGCGGCGGAGCTGGGCATTGCGCCGGGCGCGCCGGTGATCGGCTATATTGGCAGCTTTTATGCCTACGAAGGCGTGGACGATCTGATCGCGGCCATGCCCTTGCTGCGCCGGTCGCACCCGGATGCGCGGCTGCTGCTGGTTGGCGCGGGGCCGATGGCTGACGCATGGCGCGCGGCGGCGGCGGCCTTGCCTGAACCCGAAGCGGTGATCTTCACCGGGCGCGTGCCGCATACGGAGGTTGAGCGATATTATTCGCTGGTCGATGTGCTCGCCTATCCGCGCAAAGCCCAACGCCTGACTGATCTGGTCACGCCGCTCAAACCACTTGAGGCGATGGCGCAGCAGCGGTTGGTCGCCGCATCAAGCGTGGGCGGGCACCGCGAATTGATCGAGGACGGGGTGACCGGCACACTGTTCGCCCCCGATGATCCCGCCGCCTGCGCCGCATCACTCGCTGGGCTGCTTAACGACCGCGATGGCTGGAACGCCATGCGCGCCCGCGCCGCCGCCCATGTCCGCACCCACCACGATTGGGCCGCCAATGCCAAAAATTATCTTCCTGTTTACCATCTTTTGTTAGCCCGGGGTGAGAGCAGCGACGAACGGGGCGTTCGCGGTGCTCGATCAACAGCGGGATGACAAGCGAATGACCAAGGGGCAACAGGATCGGGCCAAGCAGCGCAACCGTCGCAGCAAGCCGGCGCAGCAGCGGGCAACGCTGGCGGCGCATCCGGTGTTCGCGCCCTTGCTCGGCTTCTGGGGCGCGGCGCTCGCCGGCCTTTCGATCTTGGTTCTACCCGGCCCGTTCATGCTGCAGGCCAGCAAGGGAACTGGCTTCGTCCTGCTGGGCGATTTTGCGCAATTGGCGCTGGCCGGGTTCGCCGCGCCGCTGGTGGGGGGCGGGCTGTTTGTGATCGCCGATCAGATGCACCGCAAGGCGCGTCGCCGGGAACATACGCCATCGATCGTGTCGCTTGCCGCACGCCGGGTGCGCACGATTGATCCGGCACGCGAATTGGGCAGCCTCCGGCTCGACGATCCGGTGGAAACGATGCCGTTTGCTGCGCCTCCGGTCGCAAAAGTAACACCCGAACAATCCGCGCCAGTCGAGCCTGCCGCAACTTCTGCTCCTGCCGGCTCGATGCCGCCGCCGCGCGCGCTTGATCTGGCCGAATTTGCCACGTTGCCGGGCCGCAATGCGGTGTGGGTGGAAGAGGCCCCGGTTGAGTCCGTGGAAACGGCCGCCCAACCGGCACCGCAGCCTGTGACGCTGACGGCCGTGCCTGACGTCATCAAGCCCGCGCCGGTGGTTGATTCCAGCGCCGCCGCGCTCGCACAATTGCGCGCCATGCCGCCGCAAGAACTCAGCATGGTGCAAATGGTCGAACGCTTTGCCGGGGCCCTGCACGAACACCGCGAAGCTGCTGCGGGCCATGCCCAAACGCCGCGCGATCTGGCTGCGCGAGAGGCTGCGCTTGCGCAGGCACTGCGCGCGCTCGCCGTATTGAGCGGGGACGCCGCCGCGCCGTCCGAAGCCGAGCCGCTGCGCGAGGCGCTGACCCGGTTGCAGAGTGTGCGCGGGGCCGCCTGATCACGCATAAGCTGCAAGCGTCGCGGCGATTTGATGCAGGCCGCGCAATCTAACTATAGTCTGAATAGGTCTGCGAGAAATAATGCTTCGCGCAAACCCATTGCCAAACCCGCTTCCTGTCGGCATGAGGGGCCCGAATCCCGGGTAAGGCAGGCCGCCTGCGGCATCGCTTGTCCGGAATAATCGTCGGCATTCGCCCGTTCAGCCCGTAAGGGCGCCCGCGCGCCTGTCGGCATCTGACAGATCGGACTTACGCCATGGGATACCCCTCCTCCCAGGGTCTTTACGACCCCGCCAACGA
Source organism: Sphingomonadales bacterium Ga0077531 (assembly GCA_001464915.1). Lineage (GTDB taxonomy): Bacteria > Pseudomonadota > Alphaproteobacteria > Sphingomonadales > Sphingomonadaceae > Erythrobacter. The sequence continues at coordinate 62,037 of LNED01000043.1, read as the reverse complement.
ACATGACGCCTGCGGCGTCGGCATGGTTGCGCATATCAAGGGCGAAAAAAGCCAAGCGATCATCGCGCAGGCGTTGGAGATTCTCGAAAAGCTCGATCATCGCGGCGCGGTCGGTTCCGATCCGCTGCTGGGGGATGGCGCGGGGATTCTGATCCAGATTCCTGATGCGCTGATCCGGCGCTGGGCCGAAGCGAACGGCCACGATCTGCCTGCGCCGGGCGACTACGGCATCGGCATGTGCTTCATGCCGCAGGACGATGCCGCGCGCGCTTTCGTCAAGGCGCGGATGGAAACCTTCACCGCCAAGGAAGGCCAGCGTTTCATCGGCTGGCGCGAAGTGCCGACCACGATGGACGGGCTGGGCAAGGCGGTGATCGCATCGATGCCGGTGATCCGGATGGCGGTGATCGCGCGCGGGGAAAACTGCGCCGATCAGGACGCGTTCGAACGCAAGCTGCTGACCATCCGCAAGCAGGTGCAAAACCCGCTCGCGCAGCTGGCTGAAAAGCACGGCTTGCCGGGCGTCACTGAAACCTACATCCCCAGCTTCTCGACCCGCACGGTGGTGTACAAGGGCCTGCTGTTGGCGACGCAAGTGGGCAGTTTTTACGACGATTTGCGCGATCCGGCCTGTGTTTCGGCGCTCGGCCTCGTCCACCAGCGCTTTTCCACCAACACCTTCCCCAGCTGGCGGCTGGCGCACCCGTTCCGGTTCATCGCCCATAATGGCGAAATCAACACCGTGCGCGGCAACGTCAACTGGATGAACGCGCGCCGCCGCACGATGGAAAGCGAACTGCTCGGCCCCGATCTCGACAAGATGTGGCCGATCATCCCGCACGGGCAATCGGACACGGCCTGCCTCGACAACGCGCTCGAACTGCTGATCGCGGGCGGATATTCGCTTGCGCATGCGATGATGATGCTGATCCCCGAAGCGTGGAGTGGCAACGCGTTGATGACGCCGGCGCGCCGCGCGTTCTACGAATATCACGCCGCGCTGATGGAGCCGTGGGACGGCCCGGCAGCGGTGTGCTTTACCGATGGCCGCCAGATCGGCGCGACGCTTGATCGCAACGGGCTCCGGCCTGCGCGCTTCTGCGTGACGAAGGATGATATCGTCTGCCTCGCATCGGAAAGCGGCGTGCTGCCGTTTGCCGAGGAAGACATCGTGCGCAAATGGCGCCTTCAGCCCGGCAAGATGCTGCTGATCGACCTCGACCAAGGCCGCATCATCGAAGATGACGAGCTGAAAGCCGACCTCGCCAATGCCGAGCCCTATGCCCAGTGGCTCCAGCAGGCACAGTACAAGCTCGAAGACATCACCGATGTCATCCCCGAGCTCGCCGCGATTCCGCCCGAAGAATCGACCCTGATCGAGCGTCAGCAGGCGTTCGGCTACACGCAGGAAGACATCAGCCGCTTCCTTGAACCGATGGCGGTCGACGGCGATGATCCGATTGGATCGATGGGCACCGACACACCGCTGGCCGTGCTGTCGAACCGGTCGCGGTTGTTGTATGATTATTTCAAGCAGAACTTTGCGCAGGTCACCAACCCGCCAATCGATCCGATCCGCGAAGAATTGGTGATGAGCCTGACCAGCATGATCGGCCCGCGCCCGAACCTGCTGGGCCGCGATGCCGGCACGCACAAGCGGCTGGAGGTCGATCAACCGATCCTCACCAACGAGGATCTGGCCAAGATCCGCTCGGTCGAAGAGGCGCTGGACGGCGCATTCCGCTGCGCCACGATCGACATGACGTGGGACGCGGCGAGCGGAGCCGATGGCCTTGCGCTGGCGCTGAAAGAAATGTGCTGGGCTGCGACCGAAGCGGTGTTGCAGGATCACACGATCCTTGTCCTCAGCGACCGGACGCAATCCGAAAGCCGTGTGCCGATGCCTGCGCTGCTGGCGACGGCGGCGGTGCACCATCACCTCGTGCGCCAAGGCCTGCGGATGCAGACGGGGCTCGTCGTGGAAACCGGCGAAGCACGCGAAGTGCATCATTTCTGTGTGCTGGCGGGCTACGGTGCGGAAGCGATCAACCCCTATCTCGCGTTCGAAACGCTGGAGGCGTTGCGCGCCAAGCGGCACACTGATCTGCCCGCCGCCAAGGTGCAGCAGAACTTCATCAAGGCGATCGGCAAGGGCATCCGCAAGGTCATGTCCAAGATGGGCATTTCGACCTACCAATCATACTGCGGCGCGCAGATTTTCGACGCCGTGGGCCTGTCGACCGCCTTCGTGGAGAAATTCTTCACCGGTACCGCCACCACCATCGAAGGCATCGGCCTTGCCGAAGTGGCCGAGGAAGCCTTGCGCCGCCACGCGCAGGCATACGGCGATAACCCGCTCTATGACGGGATGCTGGATGTCGGCGGGATCTACCAATACCGTCTGCGGGGCGAAGAACACGCCTGGACACCGGAGAATGTCGCCCAATTGCAGCACGCGGTGCGCGGCAATGATCCCAAGAACTACGCCGAATTTGCCGCCAGCATCAACGAACAGTCCGAACGGCTGCTGACGATCCGCGGCTTGCTCGAATTCAAGAATGCGGATCAGCCGATCCCACTTGATGAGGTCGAACCGGCAGCCGAAATCGTGAAGCGGTTCTCGACCGGGGCGATGAGCCTTGGATCAATCAGCCACGAAGCGCATTCGACCATGGCGATTGCGATGAACCGCATCGGCGGGCGCTCGAACACGGGCGAAGGCGGGGAAGAACCGTTCCGTTTCACCCCGCTGCCCAACGGCGATTCGATGCGCAGCCGGATCAAGCAGGTCGCTTCGGGCCGGTTTGGCGTGACCACCGAATACCTCGTCAATTCGGACGATATCCAGATCAAGATGGCGCAGGGTGCCAAGCCCGGCGAAGGCGGCCAGCTGCCCGGCCACAAGGTCGACAAGCGCATCGGCGCCGTGCGGCATTCGACCCCCGGCGTCGGCCTGATCTCGCCCCCGCCGCACCACGACATCTATTCGATCGAAGATCTCGCGCAGCTGATCCACGATCTCAAGAACGTGAACCCGGTCGCGCGGATTTCGGTCAAGCTGGTGTCCGAAGTCGGCGTCGGCACGGTCGCGGCGGGCGTGTCTAAGGCGCGCGCCGATCACGTGACGATTGCGGGCTATGATGGCGGGACGGGCGCTTCGCCGCTCACCTCGCTGACCCACGCGGGTAGCCCGTGGGAAATCGGCCTCGCTGAAACGCAGCAGACGCTGTTGCTCAACGATCTGCGCGAACGGATTGCGGTGCAGGTCGATGGCGGCCTGCGCACCGGGCGGGACGTGGCGATTGGCGCGCTGCTCGGCGCTGACGAATTTGGCTTTGCCACCGCGCCGCTGATCGCCGCCGGGTGCATCATGATGCGCAAGTGCCACCTCAATACCTGCCCCGTCGGCTTGGCGACGCAGGACCCGGTGCTGCGCGCGCGCTTCACCGGCCAGCCCGAACATGTCGTCAACTACATGTTCTTCGTCGCTGAAGAACTGCGCGCGATCATGGCCGAGCTGGGCTTCCGCACGGTCGCCGAAATGGTTGGCCGGGTCGACCGGCTCGACACCCGCCGGATGGAACGCCACTGGAAGACCCACGGGATCGACCTCAGCCGCATCCTGCATCAGGTTGAGCTGAAAGAGGGCGCATCGCTGCGCCAGATCGGCGTGCAGGACCACGGGCTCGAAGGGGCGATGGACAACGGCCTCATCGCCGATTGCCGCGCTGCGATTGATACCAAGGCTCCGGTGCAGATCACCCGCGATGTCCGCAATGTCCACCGCACGGTCGGCGCGATGCTCTCGGGCGAGATTGCCAAGGCGCATGGGCACGAAGGCCTGCCGACCGACACTGTACGCATCAACCTGACGGGTGTGGCCGGACAGAGCTTTGGCGCGTGGCTGGCCCACGGCGTGACGCTCGATCTGGTTGGCGATGCCAATGACTATGTCGGCAAGGGCTTGTCCGGCGGGCGCATCATCGTGCGCCAGCCTTCGCAAGCCCCGCGCGCCGCGCAGGACAATATCATCGTCGGCAACACCGTATTGTATGGCGCAATTGCGGGTGAGGCGTATTTCAACGGCGTCGCGGGCGAACGTTTCGCGGTGCGCAATTCGGGTGCGATTGCCGTGGTCGAAGGCACCGGCGATCACGGCTGCGAATACATGACCGGCGGCGTGGTGGTGGTGCTCGGCCAAACCGGGCGCAACTTTGCCGCGGGGATGAGCGGCGGGATCGCCTATGTCTACGACCCCGAGGGCGCTTTCAACACGCTGGTGAACCACGCGCAAGTCGATCTGCTGCCGATCGCCGCTGGCCCGGATGCCGAGGAAGGAACAGGCCGCCCGGCACAGCGTCCGCGCAATGTGCACGATTTCGGCATGGGCGACATGCTGCACCACGATGCCGAGCGGCTGCGCATTCTGGTTGAGCGCCATCAACTCCACACCGGCAGCACGCTGGCGGGCGCATTGCTGGCCGATTGGGACGCCGCGCTGACCCGCTTCGTCAAAGTGATGCCGCGCGATTATGCGGCGGCGCTGAAACGGCTCGAAGCGGAACGCCACGAAGCCGCCAGCGTCGCGGCCGAATAGAACATCAGGAACGAGACTGAGACATGGGCAAGGAAACCGGATTTCTCGAGCTGGACCGCCGTGAGCGGGACTATCTCGATCCGCAGGAACGGCTGAAGAACTACCGCGAATTCGTCATCCAGCCGGATGAAGGCACGCTGGCGGGGCAGGCTTCGCGCTGCATGAATTGCGGCATCCCCTATTGTCACAACGGCTGCCCGGTGAACAACCTGATCCCGGACTGGAACCACCTCGTTTACGAGGCGGACTGGAAGCGCGCGCTGGTGATGCTCCATTCCACCAACAACTTCCCCGAGTTTACCGGCCGCATCTGCCCCGCCCCGTGCGAAGCGGCCTGCACGCTCAACATCATCGACCAGCCGGTGACGATCAAATCGATCGAATGCGCCATTGTCGATCGCGGATGGAAAGAAGGCTGGATCGTCCCGCAGGTGCCCGCCAAAAAGACCGGCAAATCGGTCGCGGTGGTCGGTTCCGGCCCGGCGGGCATGGCCTGCGCGCAGCAATTGGCGCGCGCCGGGCACAGCGTCACGGTGTTCGAAAAGAACGACCGGGTCGGCGGTCTGCTGCGGTACGGCATTCCCGATTTCAAGATGGAAAAGCACCTCATCAACCGGCGCTGCCAGCAGATGGAAGCCGAAGGGGTGACGTTCAAAACGTCAAAGGAAGTAGGCGTCGATGTCTCATTCCAGTCGCTGCGCGAAAACTTCGATGCAGTGGTGCTGTCGGGCGGGGCGGAAGATGCGCGCCCGCTGGCGATCCCCGGCGCGGAAATGCCTGGCGTGCGGATGGCGATGGAATTCCTGACCCAGCAGAACAAGCGCGTCGCAGGCGATGATGAGTTGCGCGCCGCCCCGCGCGGCAGCCTGCTCGCCACGGGCAAGCATGTGGTGGTGCTCGGCGGCGGCGATACCGGCAGCGATTGCGTCGGCACATCGAACCGGCAGGGCGCGAAAAGCGTCACCCAGCTCGAAATCATGCCCAAGCCGCCGGAGAAGGAAGACAAGGCGCTGACCTGGCCCGATTGGCCGATGAAACTGCGCACTTCGTCAAGCCATCAGGAGGGCGTGGAGCGCGACTGGGCGGTGCTGGCCAAGCGCGTGATCGGCGATGGCGAAGCGGTGACCGGCCTCGAATGCGTGCGCGTCGAGTGGGCAGGCGGCCAGATGCAGGAAATGACGGGGAGCGAATTCGTGATCCCGGCCGATCTGATCCTGCTGGCGATGGGCTTTGTCGGGCCGACCAAGGCCGGCTTGCTCGAACAGGCGGGCGTGACGCTGTCGGCGCGCGGCAATGTCGATGCCGACACCGAACGCTACGCCACCAGCGAGCCCGGCGTGTTCGCCTGCGGGGATATGCGGCGCGGGCAGAGCCTCGTCGTATGGGCGATCCGCGAAGGGCGCCAGGCCGCGCGCGCGGTCGACGAGGCGCTGATGGGGGTGAGCGAACTACCGCGCTAACTCACCCACGTCGTCACCCTGGACTTGCCTGCCCCGGCGCAGGCCGGGGATCCGGGGTTTGGCTTCTATTCGCTTGAGGCTCGGAGAAGGTCAGCCAAGCTCCATTCCTGCCCCACCCCGTTCGCCCTGAGCTTGTCGAAGGACTGTCTTCCTTCGCGGCTTCAGCACCAGACCAGAAGACATGTGCAACCCTTCGACAAGCTCAGGGCGAACGGAAGTGGGAAGGATTATGGGCCAGCAACGATTTAAAAAGTGTCAGCGTTCATTTGAACAACTCCGTGCTGAAATCATTCGGAGAGACGAGGTCAATCGGTTTAGCTTCAGAGAGATATTTCGGAGGATTAGGTATCAATGATCCTCGGGCACGACCTACCTCCTCGAGCCACCCCAACCGCTCCGCAATCCCGGTCGTCACTGGATCATTGGTCAGCTCCACGGTGATGCGCTTGAGCTTCACGCCCGCGCCAAAGCTCGCCGCCAGATCATCGGGATCGACCTCGGTCACGCTGGTCGGATCGGTGAGATCGCCGAAGGTCACCATCATCGGGTAGGCCGAAACGTTGTTGAATGGCCCCTGCGCGGACCATTTGCGGGGAAGCTCCTTCTTGCCCTCAAGAAGCAGCAAATCATCTAGAGGATTTTCGTCCTCTGCGGCGGGCGACAGGAAGGGGATCACCCGCGCGGCCCACTCGACATCGCCGCCGGAGCGCAGCAGCGCGTAAAGCGTGCGTCCATCCGGCAGATCGACTGCCACCGCTTCGCCGCGGATACGAAGAAAAACCTGCTCGCCAAACCCATCCATCGTGGTGCGGCCAATCGACTGTTCGACTTGAATCACGCTCGACCCGGTGCGCAGCCCCTCGGGAGTCTCGACCTCGACCGTCAGGCGGTAACGGTAGTCGGGCGCCCTGTCCTCTACATCCTCAGCGACGGCACAGCCGGGGAGCATCAGCGCTGCCAGCGCCAGCCATGCTGCCTGAAGGATGCGCGCCACATCGAATCTCCATCAAATCACCTGATCACCCCCGCAATCGCATGATTTGATGAAGAAAAGGTCAGCGCGCTGCCTCCTGCGCGATCACGTAGAGGTAATCGACATAGGCCATCGTCACCTGATCGAGGCCGTAGACCTTGGGGTCGGTGCTATCGATCAGGAACCATTCGTTGGGCGCATGTGCGCCGCCGCCGCGGCCCAGGCCGAATTGCGAGGCGGGCAGGTTCAGCGGCGCGCCATTGAACACCACCCCCGGCCAGCTGCCGGCATTGCGCGGTCGGATCGAATAGGGGACGCCGGTTTCTTCAAACAACCGCTTTTGCGCTCGGATCAGCAGGGCGTCTTCCTCGGTCTCGTTCGGGCCATAGCCGCCGGAGATCACCACCTCGACATCATCGAATCCACGTTTGGTGAGGTGGGCTTTCAGCTTTGACACCACCTCGGCCTTGGTCATCGCCGGGACCAGCCGGAATTCCAACTTGGCCTCAGCGCGGCTCGGCAGCACGGTCTTGCCGCCCGGGCCGTCATAGCCTGCCACGATCCCCTGAATATTGACGGTCGGCTGCGAATAGAACCGTTCGAGGCTGGTGACGTAATCCTCGTCATTGATCCAGCGCCCGACGCCGAGCGCGGTTTTCTCGCCCGCTTCGGGATTGAGTTTGGCGCCCTCGGCGATCAGCTGTTTTTGCCGCTCGGTCAGCGGTTTGACGTTTTCGAACCAGCCGTCGATCGCCGGGGTGTAGCCATCATCGGCCACCAGCGTGTCGAGCGCCTTGACCAGCCGCCACACCGGGCTTTCGATCCGGGCGTAGTTGGATGAGTGGATGTCGGTCTTGGGATATTTGTCGGTCGCTTCCCCGCTGACGATCAGCTGAAATTCGACCGCGCCTTTCGCGCCCAGCGTGATGTTGGCGCTGCCATCCTTGCTTTGCGCGGCAGAGGGGATGAACACGCCGATGGTCTTGGCCAGCGCCGCCTGCACTTCGGGCACGGCGACGACCTGATCGAAATGGGTTGAGGCGACTTCCTCCTCCCCCTCGGCCACCAGCACGAGGTTGACGGGCAGTTTGCGCCCACTCGCCTGAATCGCTTTCAGCGCGGCGAGGAAGGCCATCTGCGGGCCTTTCTGGTTGACCACCCCGCGCCCGACAATCGCGGTGCCTTCGCCCGGCCGATCGACCAGCTTGCCTTCGAGCGGGGGCGAGCTCCATTCGGCGGGATCATACTGCTTCACATCATACATGAAATAGATGCCAAGCGTGGTCGGCGCGCCCGCATCCAATGTGGCGAACACCGCAGGCACGCCGTCGGTGGGGATGATCTTGGCCTGCTGAAACCCGGCGTCGCGGGCGAGCTGCATCATGTATTCGGCGCCGGCGGGCGTGTTGCGCTTTTCCGCGGCGATGGTGGGCAGGGCGACCCAGTCTTGCAGGGCTTTGATGGTGGCGTCGTGCTGCTGTTCGACCGTCGCCGCGACTTCGGCGCGCTTGGGCGTTTCCGCCGCTGACGGGAAGGCTGCTCCAGCAAGCAGCATCGCCACACTCAAACCGATCAACCGCCGCGCCATCAATATTCTCCCCATTGCGTTACCGGTGCAGGCTAGCGGCAGAGCGGCGTTTGGCAATGGGTATTGCGTAGGCTCGCTACCACTGCCCTCTACCCCGTAGCTGCACAGCGGCGCGGCGGGCCTCGACCTCCTCCGGGGCGACCGCGCTGTTCGCGGCGCTGGAGCGGGCGGCTTCCAATGCCATGCCATCGGTGAAGCTGAGGCCGAAGCCATCGTCGATCAGGCGTTTGTAGTTCGCCAGAAACGCCGGATCGATCCCGGCCATGTCGGCTGCGAGTTTGCGCGCCAGCGGGAGCAGGTCGTCGGGCGCGACCACGTGGTTGACCAGGCCCCAGCTATGCGCGGTGGCGGCATCGAGGAAGTTGCCGGTGAACGCCAACTCCTTGGCGCGGCTGATCCCGATCATGCGGCTGAGTTTCTGCGACAGCCCCCACCCCGGCACGATCCCGACCCGCGCGTGGGTATCGGCAAAGCGCGCATTGGTGCTGGCGATCAGCACGTCGCAGGCGAGCGCGACTTCGAACCCGCCGGTGATCGCCACCCCATTGATCGCGCCGATCACCGGCTTGCGGCACAATTCGATCGCTTTGACCGGATTGTCCGCCGGATCGGTGGCATTGGCGCTGCCCAATGCGCCCGCTTCGCTGCCCAATTCCTTGAGATCGAGCCCGGCGGTAAACGCCCGCTCCCCCGCGCCGGTCAGGATCACCGCGCGCACCGCCTCGTCGCCATCGACCGCGCGCATCACCTCGGCCAGCCGCGCGCGCATTGCCCGGTTGAGAGCATTCATCGCCTGCGGGCGGTTGAGGGTGACGACGGCGATGCCATCGGCGATTTCAAGCAGGATCACGTCTTGGGACATTACAATTTCCAATCAATCGCGCCGCGCCCGTGGTCTTCCAGAAACGCATTGGTCTGGCTGAACGGGCGCGAGCCGAAAAAGCCGTTATGGGCTGATAGCGGGCTGGGGTGGGCCGATGCCACTACCAGATGCGCGGAGGTGCGGGTGAGGGCATGGGCCAGAGCGGGAATGCGGCTCGCCTTTTTCTTGGCATGGCTGCCCCACAGGATGAACACGGTCGGCGTGTCGCGCTCCGCCACGGCGGCGACGGCGGCATCGGTGATCGCATCCCAACCGCGCCCGGCGTGGCTGCCTGCTTGGCCCGCCTCGACAGTCAGGGTGTTGTTGAGCAGCAGCACGCCTTGGCGCGCCCACGGGGTCAGGTCGCCGGTCACCGCGCGCGGCAGGCCGAGGTCAGCCTCCAGCTCCTTGTAGATGTTCACCAACGACGGCGGCAGGCGCGTGCCGGTTTGCACCGAAAACGCCAACCCATGCGCTTGGCCCGCCCCATGGTAGGGATCTTGCCCGAGGATCACGCAGCGCACCTGATCCAGCGGCGTCAACGCCAGCGCCGCGAGCCGAGTGCCGCGCGGCGGATAGACCGCCTTGCCCGCCGCTTCCTCCGCCTTGAGCCACCCGCCGAGTTTGCGCGCATCAGGTGTAGCGAGCGCCGGTTCCAACGCCGTGCGCCAGCTTTCGGGGATGGTTTCAGCGGTCATGGAGCGGAACCTACACCGACCGCGCGCGTGGGGGCAACTTTACGCGCTTCCCCTCTTTCCCCAATCCGCGTAGGGCACCTGCATGGCTGTGCATTTCCACGAAGAAGACCTCCCCCCCGGCGTGTTGACAGGGACGAGCGCGATTGCGGTCGATACCGAGACGATGGGCCTGATCACGACCCGCGACCGGTTGTGCGTGGTGCAATTGTCCGATGGTTCGGGCAGCGAGCATCTGGTGCGGTTTGGCCCGAACAGCGCCTATGATGCGCCCAATCTGAAAGCGGTGCTGGGCGATCCTACACGGGTCAAAATCTACCATTTCGGCCGGTTCGATCTTGCCGCGATTCACCACTACCTCGGCGTGATGGCCGGGCCGGTGTTTTGCACCAAAATCGCCAGCAAGCTGGTGCGCACCTATACTGATCGCCACGGCCTGAAAAACCTGGTCGAAGAATTGCTGGGCGAGAATATCTCGAAACAGCAGCAGTCGAGCGATTGGGGCGGCCCGGTGCTGTCCGAAGCGCAGCGCGATTATGCCGCCAGCGATGTGCGCTACCTCCACCGCCTGCGCGATGAACTGACCAAGCGGCTGGAGCGTGAGGGGCGCATGGACATGGCGCAGGCCTGTTTCGATTTCCTGCCCACCCGCGCGCTGCTCGATGTCGCAGGCTGGGCCGAAAACGACATCTTCAGCCACATGTAGCGGCGGATTCATGGCGGCCACCCACACCCGGATCGAAACATCTGAAGCGCGCGAACTGCGCGGCCGACGCCAGCATTTCGCAGCGCCGGGCGGATCGCACGACCGGCTGGTTGGGTTCCTCGCCCGCGCACTGCCGATGGGCGTCGGGGTGATTGCGGCGCTGATGATCATCACGCCGCTCAGCCCGCGCGGCGAAGTCAGCTTTCTGCTTGATCGCAACAAGGTCGCGCTGATCGACGAACGGCTCAGCGTCGATAACGCCATGTACCGTGGGCGCGACGACAAGGGGCGGCCATTCTCGCTGATGGCGGGCGAAGCGGTGCAGCGTTCCAGCCTCGAAGGGCTGGTGCGGATGCAGGATCTGGTCGCGCAATTGCTGCTGGCAGACGGCCCCGCGCGTCTTAGCGCCGAAGGCGGCACCTATGATATCGCAGCCGAGACCGTCAAAGTCGATGGCGCAGTGCGGCTGACCGCCAGCGATGGCTACGCGATGGTCGCACGCGGCGTTTCGGTCGATTTGAAAGCCCGCACCATGCGCGGCGATGATGGCGTATCGGGCGAAGTTCCGGCGGGCACATTCTCCGCCAATTCCATCCGCGCCGATCTGGCCGCGCGCACACTGACACTTGACGGCAAGGCGCGCCTGACCATGATCCCAGGCAAGCTGAGGATACCGCAATGACGAACAATGCACGACGCTCCCACTTGCGCAAACTGGCACTTGGCTACGCCATCGGCGGCTTTGCGCTGACCGCGGTGCTGGCGGGCGGGATGACGCTGCACGCGCAAGGCATCGGCGGGCATAATTCCAACGCGCCGGTGAATTACGCAGCAGACCGGATTGAACTGCAAGACCGCGAAAACCGCGTGATCCTGTCGGGCAATGTCCAGATCGACCAGGCCGGTCTAAGCCTGCGCGCCGCGCGCACGCTGGTCAATTTCAGCGATACCGGATCGCTCAGCATCCAGCGCATCACTGCTACCGGCGGGGTCGAGGTGACGCGCGGCGATGAACGCGCGAGCGGCGATAATGCAATCTATGATTTCAACCGCCGGATCATCACGATGGCGGGCAATGTCCGCCTGCGCCGGGGCACCGATACGCTGAATGGCGGGCGGTTGGTGATCGACCTCAACAGCGGATTGTCGAGCGTCGATGGCAGCGCTTCGGGCGGGGCGTCGGGCGGCACCAGCAACGGCCGGGTCACCGGCAGCTTTTCGGTGCCGCAGGACCGCAAGACTCCGAACTAACTGCGTTGTTCGGCTTCCGCGACCACGCAATCGACCGGCGCACCGGACGTCCGCAGCCCCATCACTCATGGCTGTTTGAGCGCGTCACGAACTGGATGGCGTGGGGCATGGCGCTCACCTTCGCGGCAGCAGCGGCCTGCGACTATGCCAAATGGGGTCAGCTCGGTGGGCCGCTTCGGTTTCTTGGCGGAGCGGTTCTGATCGGCCTGATAGCCTATGTTCGCCATGTCGCGCTCGCGCAGAAGCGGCTGGCACTGCGCGAGGCTGAGGCAGCCTACGAAGCTGCGATCACTGAGGCCGCACAGACACTTTCCGGTGACTTGCCCTAGTAAGCGTTATCGTGCTTGAGCACCATTACGGTGCGCAGCACAATGCCGATGTCGCGCCGCAGCGACCACCCGGCAATATATTCGAGATCGGATTGCAGCCGGTCGGTGAGGTCTTTCTCCACCTCGGTCGCGCCGCGATGGCCGCGCACCTGGGCCAGCCCCGTCAGGCCGGGTTTCAGGCTATGGCGCTGCCAGTACATCCGGTCGACTTCCCAGAAATACTTGTTGTTCGCCTGACTGCCGATAGCGTGCGGGCGCGGGCCAACGATCGACATGTCGCCTTTAAGCACGTTCAACAGTTGCGGCAGTTCATCAATGCTGGTGCGGCGCATGAAGGCCCCGATGCGGGTGATCCGGTCATCATCGCGCGCGGTCGACCGGTCGCCATCCGCGTCGAGCTTTTCCAGGCGCATGGATCGGAACTTGAACACATCGAAGAACAGGTTGCCGCGCCCAAGCCGCCGTTGCACGAACAGCACCGGGCCGCCATCTTCCAGCTTGATCATCACCGCAGCCGCAATCAGCACCGGCGACAGCGCGATCAGCCCGGCCGTTGCCACCACAATATCGAACACGCGTTTGAGAATGCGGGCGCGCAGGCCCAATGGCCCGGTCGACACCACCAACGTGGTGCGGTCGAGCTCATCGTACCGGTGCACCCCAACCGCGCCGAGGCTGTGCGCAGGCTCGCTGACGATTTCACCGTATACGCCCGCCGATTTCAGCAGCAGCGCCCAGCCTTCGCGCCGTTCGCGCGGGCAGCTGACCACCACCTTATCCTGATTGCGCAGCAGCTTGCCCAGCCGGTCGAGCATAAAGGGATCATGGCTGGCTGGATCGAGATGGTAGTCGGCCGCATTGATCACCTCGGCGCCTTCGAACGGGAAGCTGGCGCCGCCATCGTCGATCACCATCCGGTTGCTGACACGTCCGTCCCAGCGCTGCACAATCAGCATCGCCACCACGCGGCGCAGCGCCACCAGCATCAATGCCGTAAACAGCAGGCCCAGCGTCACCGCCGCGCGCGAGAAATCATCGTTCGACTTGGTGTAAAACGCGACAAAGTTGAGCAGGGCTGCCGAAATCACCAATGCAATCAAGGCTTGTCTTGCGGCAAACACCCAGTCCGACAGCGCCCGGACGCCGTAGCTGCCATTATATAGCGCGATTGTGAAAAACACCGGCAACATCGCCTGTGCAGCCAGCATGGCGCGCGGTTCCCACCAGCGCCCTTCCCACAGCATGGCCGCAAGCGCAAAGCTGAGATTGAGCAGTGCGCCATCGGCCAGCAACATCAGCATATAGGCGCGCAGGCGACGCCGTTCGAGCGACGGCGCAATCCTGTTTTCAACCGCCTCATGCCGGACTGCATCCAGCAATTTGGGCGTCATGCGATTCATTCGGACTTTCCCTTGACGGTGCGACCCTATGGAAAGGTACGTATGGTGTATTACACGTTAAAATGCAGTTTGTGCGACTGCGTAAAGCGGCTTGTCACATTTTGCTATCGCTTCGCAGCAAACCGGGCAATTTCCGCCAGTTCCTGCGCCAGCAGCAGTTCGGCAGCCTGACTGTTATACAGCAGCGTGCGGTGCAATTCGGTCAGGCGCGGGATCAGCCGGTCGAGCCGGGTTTCGCGGCTGCCGCGTCCGGCGGGCTGCGTCCAGCGTTCATATTGGCGGCGGATGCCCCGTTCATCCTTCCAGAAAATGCCGAGCCGCGCCTGCTGCGCCTTGTCGAGCCGGTCGAAATTGCCGCGCGGGCCAAGCTGCGCGGCAATCTGCGCCAGTTGCGCGGTGCGCCGTTCCAGCGCCAGCGCGACGCCGACGGGGTTAAGGCCAAGTTCGCGCATCCGCTTGATCTCGCCCGCGACGCGGCCCAGCTCGCCGCCCAGCACGGCATCAACCAGCGGGGCAAAGCCGTCTTCCTCGGTCGTCGCGCCAATCGCGGCGTAATCCTCGATCGAAGCGGGCTTGGGCGATTGCGGATCGGCATCGCAATACAGCGCCAGCTTGGTCACTTCCGATTGCGCCAGCCGCACGTCGAGCCCGGCGGCGCGCGCGATCCGGTCGGCGAGGTCTCCGCCAAGCCTCAGGCCTGCGGCGTCCGCCATCTGCCGCACCGCGCTCGCCACAGTGCCGTGGTCGGGCGGGTGGAACATCGCCACCAGCGCGTCCTTGCGTTTTTCGAGCAGTTTGGCGGTGCGCGATTTGTCGGTGGCCGACGTGGCGACCACCAGCACCGGGGCGGCCTGGCCCGCGCCAGCCTCAGCCGTTTCGATCAGGAATTGCAGCGCATCATGCGCCTCGTCTCCGCTGGCGCGCACCCAGATGTGGCGGCTGCCGCCGAACAGCGAGTTTGAGCGCGCTTCATCGCCCAGCAGTGCAGGATCGCGTTTCAGATCGGCCCCGGCCAATTCGACCCGCTCGCCCGCATCGGGCAAGGCGGCTGCGATGCGATTGGCGGCGGCGCTGGCGCCGGCTTCATCCGGGCCACAGAAGAAGAAGATCCGACAGCCCGCCGCGCCAGCCGGCAGGCCGCGCGCGAGTTCGTTGCCCTTGGCCTTCACTGGCCTTCTTGCGCGGCGCGATTGCGCAAGGTCAGCGCGATCTGCGTCGTCATCCGGTCGGCCACTTCGCGCGCTAGGTTTTCCAGCGCGGTCTGTTCCGCCGCGATGGTGGCATATTCCGAACTCACCACGTCAATCCCGGCGTCTGATCCTGCGGTGGCATCGAGCAGCACCGCGCCAGTCGCCAGATCGACCAACTGATAACGCGCGCGCAAAATCCGGCGTTCGCGGCTGGTGGTATCATCATTGAGCACGCCCAAAGCTTGCAGCGAGTCGTCCAATCGCACGTCGAGCCGGTATTGCGGCGTCGTCTGCCCAGCAACACCGAGCCGCGCGTCGAGCGCGTTTTTGATCAGCCACCCGCCGCGCCCTTCGATTGCGGGAATATCGATCGCCGCAATCCCTTGCGCCGCCGCCGCATTGCTCCCGCCGCTGTAGAGCGGGGACAGGCCGCAGGCGGTGAGCGCCACACAGGCGAGAAGGGCGAGGAGCGCGCGCATCAGGTGACGATATTCACCAATCGGTCGGGCACCACAATGATCTTGCGCACCGCTGCCCCGTCAAGTGAGCGTTGCAGGTTGGCCGAAGCCAGCGCCAGCGCCTCAAGCGCGTCTTTCGATGCCCCCTTGGGCGCGGTGATGGTGTCGCGCAGCTTACCCATGTGCTGGATCGCGATGGTGACCTCGTCATCGACCAGCAGCGCGGGGTCGACCGCGGGCCAAGCGGCATCGGCGATCAGGCCTTCTCCGCCCATGTTCGCCCAGACTTCTTCCGCGAGGTGCGGCATCATCGGCGCGGCGAGGTGCACCAACGCCCGAATGGCAGAGCTGCGGCTCGCGGACGGCGCAGCTTTTTCGGTCGCCCCGGTCAGCTCGTAAATGCGCGCGACCGCCTTGTTGAAGCCGAGCGCTTCGATATCGGCGGCGACGGCAGCGATGGTCTGGTGGGTCTTGCGGTCGAGGCTCTTGTCCTCGCCTTCCGCCGCAGCGTCATAGGCTTGGAACAACCGCCACAAGCGCTGGACGAAGCGCGAGCAGCCTTCGATCCCGGCGTCGGACCACGGCAGATCGCGTTCCGGCGGGCTATCCGAAAGCATGAACCACCGCACCGCATCCGCGCCGTGGCGGGCGATGATCGCGTCCGGATCGACGACGTTCTTCTTCGACTTCGACATCTTGATGACGCGGCCGACTTCGACCGGGCCGCTATCGGCAAGCAGCGTTGCGCCGTCCGAAGTGCGATCCACTTCCTCGGGCGAGAAGAACACCGGCGCGCCGCGGCTTGCGTCGATCCGGCTGTAGGTTTCGTGCGTCACCATCCCTTGCGTGAACAGCGCCGCGAACGGCTCGGCCACATCGATCTGGCCCATGTGGGCGAGCGCCCGCGTCCAGAAGCGGGCGTAGAGCAGGTGCAAAATCGCGTGTTCGACCCCGCCGATATAGTGCTGCACCGGCAGCCACTTGGCGACCTCGGCCGGGTCAAACGGACGGTCATCGGGCTGGCTGGCGAAGCGCAGGAAATACCACGAGGAGTCCACAAACGTATCGAGCGTATCGGTCTCACGCCGGGCCGCTGCGCCGCACTTTGGGCAGTCGACGTGCTTCCATGTCGGGTGGCGTTCAAGCGGGTTGCCGGGAATGTCGAAGCTGACATCCTCGGGCAGCGTTACCGGCAATTGCGCCTTGGGCACCGGCACCACGCCGCAGGCATCGCAGTGGATGAAGGGGATCGGGGTCCCCCAATAGCGTTGGCGCGACACGCCCCAATCGCGCAGCCGCCACACGGTGCGCCCCTCACCCCAGCCGCCGGTTTCGGCGCGGGTGATGACCGCCTGTTTGGCGTCCTCGACGCTCATGCCGTTGAGGAAGTCGGAGTTGACGATCACCCCGTCGCCCGCCTCTGCCTCGCCTGCGAAGGGCTCGTCGGCGCGGGCCGGATCGGTGGCGACCACGCGCGCGATCGGCAGTGCGTACTTCGTGGCAAATTCAAAATCCCGCTGGTCATGCCCCGGCACGCCCATCACCGCGCCGGTGCCGTATTCCATCAGCACGAAGTTGGCGATGAACAGGGGCAGGGCCTCGCCGGTGAAGGGATGGCGCGCGGTGATCGCGGTGCGATAACCCAGCTTCTCCGCCGTTTCGACTTCCGCCGCCTTGGTCCCGCCGCGCTTGCACGCTTCGATGAAGGCGGCGACTTCCGGATCGCCCGCCAGCCCTTGCGCGATCGGGTGATCGGCGGCGATGGCGCAGAAACTCGCGCCGAAGATGGTGTCGGGCCGCGTGGTGTAGACCGGCAGCTTCCCGCCGTCGGAGAGGTCAAAGCTGAATTCGAGACCCTGCGACTTCCCGATCCAGTTTTCCTGCATCAGGCGAACCTTTTCAGGCCAGTCCTCAAGGCTCCCCAGCCCCTCCAGCAGATCATCGGCAAAGTCGGTAATCTTCAGGAACCACTGGTTGAGCTTGCGCTTCTCGACCTCGGCGCCGCTCCGCCAGCCCTTGCCGTCGATCACCTGTTCGTTCGCCAGAACCGTCATATCGACCGGATCCCAGTTGACCGTGGATTCCTTGCGATAGACGAGGCCGGCGGCAAACAGATCCAAGAACAGCGCCTGTTCGTGGCCGTAATACTCGGGATCGCAGGTGGCGAATTCGCGGGTCCAATCGAGCGCGAAGCCGATGCGCTGCAATTGCGCCTTCATCTGCGCGATGTTCTGCCGCGTCCAGCCGCCCGGATGCACGCCCTTTTCCATCGCCGCATTTTCGGCTGGCATTCCGAAGGCGTCCCACCCCATCGGGTGGAGCACTTCAAACCCGCGCATCTTCTGATAGCGCGCCAGCACGTCGCCCATCGTGTAATTGCGCACGTGGCCCATGTGGATACGCCCCGAAGGATAGGGGAACATCTCAAGGATGTAGCTTTTGGGCTTGGGGCTATCGCTGTCGGCGGTGAAGGTACCTGCCGCATCCCATGCGCGCTGCCAGCGTCCGTCGGCGACAGACGGATCGAAACGGGAATCGGTCATGAAAAAGGTTTCCGTCGAGGAAGCGTAAACTCAAGAAGCGCCTAGGAAGCGAGCGCCTGACGGCGCAGATCGCGGGCCTTGGTCAGGATGATGTCCTCAAGCTTCTGCACGGTCGCCGCCTGCACTGGCGCTTCGACCCAGTTGCCGCTGTCATTGACCTGACGGCTTGCCGCAACGCGCAGGGCATCGGCGCGCAGATCCTGATCGAGGATCGTCACCGTCATCTTGACCCGTTCATTGGGGTTGGCCGGGTTGGCGTACCAATCGGTCACAATCACGCCGCCCGCGCTGTCGGCTTGCAACAGCGGCGCAAAGCTGACCGTGTCGAGCGCTGCGCGCCACAGATAGGCATTGACGCCGATGGTGTTGAGCTGGGCCGCCTGCAATTCAGTGCGCGGGCGCTCCGACCCGCCACATCCGGACAACGCAAGCAGTGCTCCGCCCACCAGTGCGGCGCGAATGGTGCGGGAAAAGGCGAAATTGGCGCGTGTCACAGCCGGAAAATCCTCATCATCTGTCTTTGCAAATGCTCTATAACCGTCAGGCCCCGCGCGGCAAGCATCATCCACCACCCGGTCCCATTCACCCACCACCTACAGCGCGCCGCGGGCTTTATGCGGGCTGAACATGCCGGCGAACACTGGGGGTCGAGTTTTCGCCCCAAAACGAGGCAGGCCTGCGCCATTGGCGCACCGTTCTGTGTGTATCGCGCCACAGGTCGAAAATGAATCCGGTTCCGCTACGGTAAGGCCATTGCAACCATGTCGGCTGCGCCTATCACATCAGTAAGTATTCGAAACGACTCAGCTTTGGTTAAGGTCAGGGATGGCTTTGGGAAAGCTGATCGCTTCAAGACAGGGAACGAATGTGACGATGACGGCACGGCCGAACAGGACAGCAAAGGCGCAGCGCTCGCTGCCGCTGTTTGCCCTGTGCGCCCTGTCGTGCGGCGCGCTGGCCTTGGCTGTGCCGAGCGCCGGTTGGGCGCTGGCGGGCACTGCTGGCGATAGCCGTGCAACCTCGTTCGCTTCTTTGGGCTTTGATGTTTTCACTCCGGCCTCGGTCGATCCTGCCTTGGCGGCCCGCGTGGCGGACAAGGCAAAGGCGCGCGGGTTCCGCTTCACTCCGGCCCCCGCCGCCGCGATTGCGGGCAAGCGGACGGTGACCGTTGCAGTGCGGGTCGATAATCAGAACGCGCAGGCCATCCAGGTGCGCAAGGCAATTGATGCCGTGCCCGGCCGCGCGATTGGTGTCGGCGGGCTCGAAGCCAGCCGGTTCCAACTGGGCTCGGCGCGCGGTTATAAAACCTTTGCCCGCACCTTTACCCGGCCAGTTGATCTGACCGCGAATGTGCGCAGCATGACGCTGCCTGACCTTGCACAGTTTGAACCCTCACGGCCTAAGGCCGAAGACAAGCCCAGCCGGCTGCAACCCCGGATCGAGTTGGAAGATCGCGCGATCGCGGGTCGTTCGCCCAACACGCTCGATTCGATTGGCGCGCAGACCGTGGGCGTGGGTGGCAGCTTCAGCCTGTCGCCCAACCTCAATGTGACCGCCGGGGTGCGCTATTCGCAGGAACGCGAACGGATCGATCCGCTGACCAATTCGGTGCAGGATAGTCAGGCGGTTTACGTGGGAACGCAGATCAAGTTCTGATCCGCTTGGGTTTCGGCCCCGACCTGCA
This sequence comes from Sphingomonadales bacterium Ga0077531, assembly GCA_001464915.1. Lineage (GTDB taxonomy): Bacteria > Pseudomonadota > Alphaproteobacteria > Sphingomonadales > Sphingomonadaceae > Erythrobacter. The sequence continues at coordinate 42,301 of LNED01000043.1, read as the reverse complement.
CCCTCTGCTGATCTAGACCCCCGCTAGCCTCGTTTAGATCCCTGCTTGCTTCGTCCAGACGGGCGCTTGCCGCGTCTAGACCCCGCCTTGACCCCGGCTAGACCCCCTCCAGAACGGCGCATTTGTCGCATAGCTATTCCCCGCTTTCCCTGCCGCTACGGCAACGCTAGGTTGCGGTCATAAACAGCTGCATCAAGGGGAGAGAATGCCATGGGCCGGGTAGCCATCGTCACCGGAGGAACGCGCGGAATCGGCGAAGCGATCTGCAAACGGCTCGCCAAGCAGGGTCACACCGTGATCGCCAATTACGCCGGAAATGAGGAAAAGGCCCGGGCCTTCACAGCGGAAACCGGCATCCCTGCCTACAGATGGGACGTGGGCGATCACGAAGCGACGATGGCCGGCTGCGCTCAGGTGGCCGCCGATCACGGCCCGGTCGATATCGTCGTCAACAACGCCGGGATCACCCGCGACGGCACCTTGCACAAGATGAGCTTTGACGACTGGAACGAAGTCATCCGCATCAACCTCGGTGGGTGCTTCAACATGGCCAAGGCAACCTTCCCCGGCATGCGCGAAAGGGGGTGGGGACGGATCGTCAACATCGGCTCGATCAACGGGCAGGCAGGGCAGTACGGGCAGGTCAATTACGCTGCGGCGAAAAGCGGAATTCACGGCTTTACCAAGGCCTTGGCGCAGGAAGGCGCGAAGTTCGGGGTGACGGTCAACGCGATCGCGCCGGGCTATATCGACACCGACATGGTCGCCGCCGTGCCGCCTGCGGTGCTTGAGAAAATCGTCGCCAAAATCCCGGTCGGACGCCTCGGCCAGGCCGAAGAAATCGCCCGCGGCGTGGCGTTTTTGACGAGCGAAAACGGTGGCTTCATGACCGGCTCGACCATGAGCATCAACGGCGGCCAGCATATGTATTAGCAAGGGCAGGCGCGCAGCGTAGCTGCAAGCCGGTGCCGCAAAGCGGCAGCCCGCGCGGTCGGCCAGCGGGGCGATGGGCCCCGCGCCCATCGAACCCGTCTGACGTCACCCGGCGGCTTTGCCGTCGGGCCCATGCCGCCTAATCAAACACCACCCCCACCACCTTCCACGCGCCATCCTCCCACGCCAGCGAGACGCTCTCGGTCTGCACGGTGTCATTGGCGTAGGTCGAGCGGAACTTGATCAGGCGGTAGCCTTCGGGCGGGGCGGGGACGTATTCGTTGCCGACGATGTTGCGGGTCAACAGCTTGCCGAGCGGCGGGCGGACGCGCTCGGACACTTCGCTCCAGCGCTCCAGCGTGTTGAGCTCGCGAAACTGCGAGCCGGTGGCGGCATAGCTTTCAGCCCAGCGGGATTGGTCGACCAGGTTCAGGAAATCCTCCGCAGCACGCGCGGCGTCGGCGGCGGTGGGCTCGGCGGCGGCGCTGCTAGCGGCCGCCGTGGGCATGACGGAAAGCGGCGAAGCGGGGAGCAACAGGGCAGCAAGAATCAACGACATGGCAAGCACTCCGAAGGCTGTGAGGGCAAGGCCAGGCCCAAGGACTAACCACGCCCACCGCCGGGCGGCGGATGCCGTCACTGGTGCATCGAAAGTGCCCGCCGTCGCATCCCCCAATGCCTTGTCCCCCAGCAATTCAGGGGTCGTAGGCGCGGCGGATGGCGCTTCCTCCGCGAGCAAGCGCCGTGCTGCTTCCCGGCTGCTGGTGACGCCAAGCTTGCGCCGCGCATCGCGCAGCCGTTCGTTCACGGTATGCACCGACAGCCCGAGTTCCCGCGCCGAGGATTTGGCATCATGCCCGCGCAGGATCAGCCGCAGGGTCTGCCGCTCCTTGTCGGTCAGGGTGTCGAGGCTGGTGGTCATGAGGTGAGGTTTAAGGCGGGCGCGACAGACGGGCCACCCCGAATTTTTTGGGTCGGTGCGGGGTGGTTCGATACTCAGACCGGCCGGTGACGAAGGCTTAAGGCCTTGTGCTGTATGCAAACAATATGTCTGCGCACTTCAAAGTCAGTGAGATCGGGTTCTTTTCCTTGGAGCAGTGGCCGATCACGGTCTGCGCATGGCGGGGGTGCTGCATCGAGGTTTTCGCGCGCGCCGAACATTCGGTGGCGGAGTGTCTAGACGTGCTCAGTAAGGCTGGACTGAGCCTAAGCAAAGACGCGCAACATCAAGGTGCAGTTGCCCGGTTGCGTGCTCTCGACGATTGCCTCTCGCGCTACACTTTTGCCGGCCACGAAAAGAAAGCGCGCAAGCGGATTGAAGATTGGCAGAAGCAGTGTGAGAGCCGCACTTTCCTTGCTCACTCAAAGCTTAAAGCGACTAAGGCTGGCGTGACAATTGAACCGATCAAACTTGCGACAAAAAGAGATGTTGCGACGCCGCCCAAGGCACTGACGCGCATCGGAATGCTCGAATTCCTTGCCGAATTGGAGCAATCTCAGTTGCTCCTGCATCAGCAGCTTGGGCACATCAAAGCACTGGCAGCGCAGGCGAAACCCATTCCCACATCCTAGCCGTCATCCCAGCGAAAGCTGGGACCTAGGGCGGCTAGCGCAGAGTTTTGTTGCCTTAGGCCCCAGCTTTCGCTGGGGTGACGAAGGCGGAAAGGCCGAGCCCCCTAACCCCGATACAACCCGTCGACCCGCTCCTGATACCGTTCGCGGATCTTGTGGCGCCTGATCTTCATCGACGGCGTCATTTCCTCGTTCTCGATTGAGAACGCCTCGTCCGCAAAGGCGATCTGGCGCACCTTTTCGATCACTGACAGGTCGGCATTGGTGCGATCGACCGCTGCGCGCACGGCGTTCTTGAAGGCGGGGAGTTCCTGCAAGGCCTTCAGATCGAACTTCTCGCCGTTGGCGTGCGCCCATTCCAGCGCCCATTCGGCATCGGGCACGATCAGGCCGACCACGTAAGGCCGCTTGTCGCCGCTCACCATCGCCTGCGCGATTTCGGGCTGCAATGTCAGCATCCCTTCGACCTTTTGCGGGGCGATATTGTCGCCCTTGTCGTTGATGATCATGTCTTTCTTGCGGTCGGTAATGACGATCCGGCCTTTGGTATCAATATGCCCGATGTCGCCGGTGTGGAGCCAGCCGCCTTGTAAGGTGCGCGCGGTTTCCGCCTCGTTGCGCCAATAGCCGTGCATGACCAGCTCACCGCGCACCAGGATCTCGCCATCTTCGGCAATACGTACCTCGACCCCGCGCAAGGGCGGGCCGACGGTGTCCATCTTCAGCCCGACCTTGGGGCGGTTGCAGCTGATCACCGGCCCGGCTTCGGTTTGGCCGTAACCTTGCAGCATGGTCAGTCCCACCGCGTCGAAGAAATTGCCGACCTCGGGATTGAGCGGCGCGCCGCCTGAAACCATCGCCTTGATCCGCCCGCCAAACTTGGCGCGGATTTTGGGGCGCAGGGTTTTCTCGACGAGGAAATCGAGCGGTCGATCGCGCAGGCGTTTCTTGCCGCCGCGCGATTTCTCGGTGATCTTGAGCGCGCTATCCATCATGAAATTGGCGACTTTGCCCTGCTTTTCGACCTGTTTCATGATCCGGGTGCGCAGCACTTCGAACAGGCGCGGGACGACGACCATGATCGTCGGGCGGGTTTCTTCGATATTGCTGGCGAGCTTTTCGAGGCCTTCGGAATAGAATATTTCCGCACCCACCCCGATGGGCAGATATTGTCCGCCGGTGTGTTCGTAAGCGTGGCTTAGCGGCAGGAACGACAGGAAGCGTTCGTCCTTCACCCCGAAATCGTTGATCAGCACCTCGGCCGCGCCAGCCGCGTTGCATAGGATCATACCGTGGTGTTGCATTACGCCGCGCGGCGCGCCGCCGGTGCCGCTGGTGTAGATCAGGCAGGCGGTATCATCGCGGGTGATCCCGGCAATGCGGGCATCCACCGCCGCCCGCGCCGCCGCTGCGTCGCCTGTAAGGAGCGCGGCCCAATCGTGATATTCAAAGCTACCCGATTGCTTGCGTTTAAGGTTGTCGATCCCGATGACGTGTTCGACCAGACCGGTCTGCCCGATCGCGCCGACCACCGGGGCGAGCAGCTTTTCATTCGAAACAATCACCGCCTGCGCGCCCGAATTGTCGAGGATATGCGCATGATCGCGGCGGGTGTTGGTGGTGTAGGTTGGCACGGTAATCCCGCCCGCTGCCATGATGGCCAAGTCGGCGATGCACCATTCGGGGCGGTTTTCCGATACCAGCGCGACCCGGTTGCCGTCTTCCAATCCCATCGCGCGCAAGGCTTCGGCCAGCAGGCAGACATGCTCGGCCGCCGAACGCCAGCTTTGCGTCACCCATTGCCCACCGGTCTTGTGGCCGAGGAACGGGGCGTCGCCTTTTTCATCCGCGCGTTTCAGAAACAGCGCGACGAGGTTGGGCGCGCCGTCGATGTCCTGCAACAGCGGATGATCCGCCGGGTTCACAACCGCGCGGGCAGCATGCTGCAACTTGGGGGAATACACTGGCAAAGGCTCCTGATCCCTTCAGAATGTCCTCGGGGCTCATCGCGGCCCCGTTGGCCTATGGATTTAGGAGCGGATTGCCCTAGCGGCAAGCGGGGAGGGCCATTCAGCCCCCAACCCGCTCACTTGTAGTCGAGCTTGCCGTTGAGGCGCGGGTCAACTGCGATCTCCCACCCGCCGCTGGGCAAGCGCCGCAGCGCATTGGCTTTGAGCGGCGGCGCGCCCTTGCGGATGCTGGCGTGGCCCAAGGCCTTGAGGTCAGCCTCCATCGCTTCGAGCGCGCTGCCTTCCTCGATCAGCACGGCATCGCCAAAGCTCATGATGAAGGGCAGGCCGAGCGCGGCTTTCGCGGTCATGCCGAAATCCACGACCCCAATGATCGAACGGGCAACCTGCACCGGGATCGTCGGCCCACCGGCCGCGCCGATCACCAGCACGATACGGCCTTGCGCGTCATAGACGATGGTTGGCGCCATCGATGATCGCGGGCGCTTGCCCCCCTCAACCCGGTTGGCGACAAGCTTGCCGTTTTCGTCGGGCGTCAGGGTGAAGTCGGTGAGTTCGTTGTTGAGGTAGAACCCGCCCCAATAGAGCCCCGATCCGAACGCGCCTTCGATGGTCGAGGTGTAGCTGACAGCGCTGCCCGCCGCGTCCACGACCGAGAAATGGGTGGTGCCGCTCTCCGGCTCTTCCGGCCCGTCACCGCGCGCCAGCGGTGCGCCCGGCGGCACGCCCGCTTCCACTGTGGTGAGAGTGGTGCCCAAGGCAATCAGCGCGCCGCGTTGGCGAATATAACCGGCATCGACCAACCCGTCGGTCGGAACTGCGACGAAATCGGCGTCGCCCGAATACAGCTCACGGTCGGCATAGGCGAGGCGTTGAGACTCGACGAACAGGTGCCAGAATTGCGGGCTTTGCGGGCCAAGCGCGGCGATGTCGAAGCCTTCAAGCTGGCCGAGCATCTGTGCCACGGCGACCCCGCCCGATGATGGCGGCCCCATCCCGCAGACGCGATAGGCGCGGTACGGCGCACACACCGGCGCGCGCTCTTTCGCTGCATAGGCGGTCACATCGGCGGCGGTCATGCGGCCATCCTGCGGGGTTTCGCCCGCGACATAGGCGGCGAGCGCAGCGGCGGCGGTGCTGCCGTACATCGCCGCAGGCCCGGCATCACCGAGTGCCGTGAGCGTTTCGGCGAGCGCCGGGATTGTCACCGTCGCGCCAATCGGCAGCGGATTGCCATCCGCGCCGAAAAACACCGCGCGCGCCGTTTCGCTCCGGTCAGCGCGGCCCTTGTTCGCCGCGAGCGATTCATGCAGCCGCCGATTCATGGTGAAGCCATCGCGGGCGAGCGTGATGGCGGGCTGGAACAGCGCGGCCCACGGCAGCGCGCCATGCTTCGCGTGCGCTTTAGCGGCGAGCGCGATGTTACCGGGAATGCCGACGCTGAGGCCTGAGAACACGCGGGCATCACGGCCCAGCACCTTGCCCTGCGGATCAAGAAACCGTGTCGGCGTGGCGGCGGCAGGTGCGGTTTCACGCCCGTCAATCGAAGTGAGCGCGCCATTCGTGCCCTCGGCGTGCAGCATGAACCCGCCGCCGCCGATGCCTGAACTTTGCGGCTCAACCACCGTCAGCGCCAGCATCACCGCGATGGCTGCGTCGGTGGCGGAGCCGCCTTGCGCAAGGATCGCCTCACCTGCCGCCGTGGCGCGCGGGTCGGCGCTGCTGACCGCGCCTGCGGTGATCGCAGTGGGCGCAGTGATTTGCGGGGCGGGATTATCGGCGCAGGCTGCAAGAGCGAGTGCGAACGGGGCGATCAGAGCAAAAGAGAAGCGCATGGCAGGCGTGCTATTCGCTTCCCACCGCTTCGGCAATGCTCGCAAAGCCATCGCGCCGCATCAGCGCCTCCAGCCCGCGCACAATCCGCGCGCCAAGGCCGGGGCCTTCGTACACCATCGCGGAGTAGAGCTGCACCAGGCTCGCCCCGGCACGGATGCGTTCCCAAGCGTGGTCAGCCGTGGCGATGCCGCCGACCCCGACCAGCGGGATCGCGCCGCCGGTTGCCGTGCGGAAATCGCGCATCCGCTGGGTTGCGAGCGCCCGCAACGGCGCGCCCGATAGCCCGCCGGTCTCACCTGCATGGTGCGATCGCAGGGCTGGGCGCGAAATTGTGGTGTTGGACACCACCAGGGCGCCAAGCTGCTTGTCGAGCGCGATGCGCGCAATCGCGTCAATATCGGCAGGCTCAAGATCCGGCGCGACCTTGAGGAAAATCGGTGGCAGCGTGTCGCTCCCGCTGTCCGCCCGCGCGGCAATGACCGCGTCGATCAACGCGGCGAGTGCACCTTCGTCCTGCAGCGCGCGCAGGCCCGGCGTGTTGGGGCTCGACACATTGACGCACAGATAGCTCGAATATGGAGCCATCATTTTGGCCATCACCGCATAGTCGGCGATGCGATCTGCCGAATCCTTGTTTGCGCCGATATTCACCCCGACGATGCCGGGCCGCCCAGCGCGGGCGCGCAGCCGTTCCAGCGCCGCTGCGCCGCCTGCGTTATTGAACCCCATGCGGTTGATCACCGCTTGATCTTCCACCAGCCGGAACAATCGCGGTTTGGGGTTGCCCGCTTGCGGCAATGGGGTGATCGAGCCGACCTCGGTGAACCCGAAGCCCAGGCCGAGCAGCGCATCGGGCACCTCGGCATCCTTGTCGAACCCCGCCGCCACGCCAACCGGATTGGGGAAGGTCAGGCCGGCCACAGTGGTCGTTAAACCGCCCGGCACAGGCACGGGCGCGCGCAAAGGCAGCGCGGCGAGCGTGCGGATCGCGAGCCGGTGCCCGGTTTCCGAATCGAGGGCAAAAATGGCGGGCTTGATCAGTCGAAACAGCATGGCTCAAGCGCCTATGTCAGCAGCGCCGCGCTGTCGAGATTGACGCTATATCTTAGCCCAATTTACCCGCGAAACCGCATCCAAGTTCAGGGTAAATATTTGAGACTTGTAATAGGTTAAGCACGATAGCCCTGTTTAAGGGCGCAGCTTGTCGCTTGCATACAATCCGGCAGGCGATTCGCGGGATATAGCCTCTCTTGCGACCCGAAGGGCTCGGAGCAGTAATGCAAAGAGTTCCTCAACTCAGATAGGCGGCGTTCCTTGCGGAACGCCGCCTCTTTTTTTGCCCGTGGAACCAAATATCGCAATGGTGGATTGACCGTACCATGGATGCGACCACCTTCACCCCGCAACGGCCTGATGCGCACATGGGTGAGGAAGCTGGCCTCACTTCGGCGGCGCTGATCGCGGTCGATTATATCGCGCCGCCGCCATCAATCGCGCCCTACGTCACCACGCTGTACCACTTCCGCTGCGATGAGCCGGTGATCCGCGATATTCAGCCCGCGTCAGTCGGCCAGCTGTGCCTGTTCCCGCATGGTATTGGTGAGATGCACTTTGCCGATGGCCGCCGCGACCCCAATCATCCGGTTGGCCTGATGACCCCGCTGTCGCGCGCGACGCCGATTGTGGTCGACGGGCCGTTCCACGCATTCGGCGCGGCGCTGACGCCGGTTGGCTGGGCGGCGCTCACCCGGCTGCATGCAGGCGACCATCGCGACCGGTTGCTGCCGGCAGGATCAGTGCTCGGGGCCGAGATTGATACGCTGGGCGAACGCTTGCTCGATGGTTACCGCACGCGCACCATGTCGGGCGGGGAATGCGCTTTGGCGATCGCGGATTTTATCGAGCGACGAGTCAGGCCAATCAATCCGCGCCACCTTGAACTGATCGCTTCCACCGGGCGCTGGCTTTCGGAATCGTTCAACCCCGAAGTGGGCGATTTGACCGGCGTCGCAGGTTATTCGGCGCGACAGGTGCAACGGTTGGTTGAGCGTTATTTCGGGCTGACGCCGCGCGCGCTTGCCCGCAAATATCGTGCCCTGCGTGCCGCTGCGCTGCTTTCGGCCCCGCAATTATCGGTGGAGGCCGAGGCCGAGATCGGCGCGGCGTTTTTCGATCAGCCACACATGATCCGTGAAATCGCACATTTCGTCGGCCGCACTCCGGCGCGCCTGACCGATCAGACCACACCCTATCTTTCCGAGATGATCGACGGGCGTAACCTGCGCGAATTGAACGCCTAACAGCCCAGATACCACCACAAAGAGCAGTTGCTCGACAGGGTTAAGTTTCTGTTACAATGTAAGATCGCGGGGCCGTTTGGTTTCGCGCCGCTTCGGGTCGCGCCGAGTGATAGTAGGGGAGCCCCCGGTTGGGGATGGGGCAGAGTGCAATTCCAGTATGCGATGATCGCGCCTGAGCCGCAGCTCGCGCGCTGGGTCAACATTTTCTATGTGATCGAAACCGAAGCCGGGCGGGTCGAGGAGACCATTCCGGCCTATTCGGCGCAGCTGCTGCTGGTCATTCGCGGGCAGCTGACGATTTCCTATGCCGATGGGAGCGAGGGGCGATCAGCCACGGTTACGATCAATGCCCCGCAACTGAGGGCCGCGCCCTGTGTGATGGATGGCCCGGTAACGCTGATCGGCGCATCGCTCACGCCGCTGGGCTGGCAAGCGCTGAGCAATCTGCCGGTTGACGACGTGCATGACCGGATGGTTCCGGCCGAGGCACTGTTTATGCCAGAACAGCTTGCGATGCTGGTGGATGCTGCGGCGGCGTGCCGGGCAGGGCAGATTGCGCCAGCCGATCTGTGTGCGCAGCTTGGCGCGGTGATTGCCGCTGCGCCGTTCGCATCCCGGCCTGATCATGTCGCTGTGGTTGAGGCAATTACGAGCTGGCTGGGCAGCGGGTTCGATCCGCCGCTTAGCGATCTGCACGCCGCCGTCGCTGTTTCGCCGCGCCAATTGCAGCGCATTGCGCGGTGCTACTTCGGGGTGCCGCCCGCACAGGTGCTCAAACGGTCGCGCGCGATCCGGGCGGCCATGCTGCTCGCCAATCCGGCTTTGCCCGATGCCATGCGGGCGGAAATGCTGACGACCTATTTCGATCAAGCCCACCTGATCCGCGACATGCGCCGCTATACCGGGCGCACCCCGACCCAACTGCGCGCCCCAACAATTGCGACCGGCTTGCTCGATCCGGCCGGTCACGGCGATGCAGCGGCACTGCTGCGGACCACCGAAACCTGATGCGCGCCTTTGCGGTTGTAATCCGAGCGATATCGTCCTAATTCGGAAATCGGAACGAATCCGTCTGAATTGAGAACCGCTCGCAATGCGCCTGTCCAACCTTGCCGATTATGCCGTCATCACGATGTGCCAGGCCGCCACGCATTGCGGGGATGGCCGGGTGAGTGCGGCTGAATTGGCGGCCGAAACGGGCCTGCCGGTGCCGACCGTGCAGAAGCTGGTGTCGAAGCTGACCGGTGCAGGCCTGCTGCGTTCGGTGCGCGGCGCGCATGGCGGCTTGCAGCTGGGGCGCCCCGCCGCGGCGATTACGGTGGCTGATATTGTCGAGGCGATTGAGGGGCCGATTGCGCTCACCGCGTGTGTCGATCATATCGCCTGCGATTTCGAGGCCGGGTGCAACATGCGCGCCCATTGGCCGATCATCAACGACGCGCTGCGCGGTGCGCTGGCGGGGATCACCCTGTCTCAGCTGCGCCATCCCCCGGCCCATCTCCCAGCGGTGCGCGCGCTCCCCCTTATCGAGGAAATCCCGGCATGACCGACCTTCAAACCCGTTCACAAAGTGATGTGGCCGAAACCGATGTGGAAGCCCGCGAAGCCGCTGCCAAGGCAGCTGATTACGAGCATGGCTGGTCATCTGACATCGAAACCGAATTCGCGGAAAAAGGCCTCACCGAAGACACGGTGCGGTTCATCAGTGGCAAGAAGAACGAGCCCGAATGGATGCTCGAATGGCGGCTGAAGGCGTTCCGCCTGTGGCAGACCATGGAAGAGCCCGATTGGGCCAAGGTCGGCTATCCCAAGATCGATTATCAGGACGCCTATTACTACGCCGCGCCCAAGAAGAAGATCGAATTGGGTTCGCTCGATGAGCTCGATCCCGAGATCAAGCGGATCTATGACAAGCTCGGCATCCCGCTGGGCGAGCAGGAAGTGCTCGCCGGGGTGAAGGGCGCCAAGAAGGTCGCGGTGGACGCGGTGTTCGATAGCGTCAGCGTCGCCACCAGCTTCCGCGAGGAACTGCTGCGCGCGGGCGTGATCTTCCTCTCGATTTCCGAGGCGATCCGCGAATATCCCGACCTTGTGCGCAAGTGGCTGGGCCGCATCGTGCCGGTGCGCGACAACTACTTTGCGGCGCTCAACTGCGCGGTCTTTTCCGACGGCACCTTCGTCTACGTGCCCGAAGGCGTGCGCTGCCCGATGGAGCTCAGCACCTATTTCCGCATCAATGCCGAAAACACCGGGCAGTTCGAACGCACCCTGATCATCGCGGAAAAGGGCAGCTACGTCAGCTACCTCGAAGGCTGCACCGCGCCGATGCGCGATGAAAACCAGCTACACGCCGCGGTGGTCGAACTGGTCGCGATGGACGATGCCGAGATCAAGTATTCGACCGTGCAGAATTGGTATCCCGGCAATGCCGACGGCGTGGGCGGGATCTACAATTTCGTCACCAAGCGCGCGCTGTGTCAGGGCGACCGGAGCAAGGTCAGCTGGACGCAGGTCGAAACCGGCTCTGCGGTGACGTGGAAATATCCCTCCTGCGTGCTCAATGGGGAGGATAGCGTGGGCGAGTTCTACTCGGTCGCGGTGACCAACAATTTCCAGCAGGCCGACACCGGCACCAAGATGATCCACAACGGCAAGAACAGCCGCTCGACCATCATCTCCAAGGGCATTTCGGCGGGCAAGTCGTCAAACACCTATCGCGGCCTCGTCCGCGTCGGGCCGACCGCCAGCAATGTGCGCAACTTCACCCAGTGCGACAGCCTGCTGCTCGGTGATCAATGCGGCGCGCACACCGTGCCCTATATCGAGGTGAAGAACCCCAGCGCGCAGATCGAGCACGAGGCGACCACCTCCAAGATCAGCGACGAACAGCTTTTCTACGCGATGCAGCGCGGGCTGGGCGAAGAGGAAGCCGTGGCGCTGATCGTCAACGGCTTTGCCAAGGACGTGCTGAAAGAGCTGCCGATGGAATTCGCGGTCGAAGCGCAGAAGCTGCTGGCGATTTCGCTTGAGGGGAGCGTGGGGTGAGCGCTTCAGACATACTTTGGACGGCGATCCTAGTTCTGGCTTGGCTATTGATTGCAATTCCCCTGCTCCAAGCAGCTTGGACTGGCGATTTTGGCTATTGGCGTCGTAGGGCGGGTCCCGTCCGCACACCTGCTTTGAGATCGGCAAATCCTATTCGGTTTTGGGCAGTGTGGACCGCAATTGCAGTTCCCGTTCTGGGCTTGCCGCTTTTGGCTGCAATCGGCGCATTTCTTGGAGAAGCGGGCAAGTGACTGAACGTAAAACCCTCGCCCTCAACCCCGAGGCTGCCACCGCCGAAGCCCCCGCGCTCAAGAAGAAGGGCCGCGGGTGGGAGATTTCGGATTCGCGGCTCGATGCGTTGCACGAACAGGCGCGCGAAATGCGGCGCCATTCGTCCGATGCGCACAAGGCGCTGGCCGAGAAGTTCAGCAAGGCTGATTTGGGCCGCTACACCTTCAAGCGCCACGCCGTCGTCGGCAGCGCGATTGTCGATTTCAATTGCCACAACTTGGGCCTCGCGCTGGCGATTGACGAGGAGGGGCAGAACGATGCCCTCGTCAAACGCCGCGACAAGAGCCTCGAAAGCGTCGGCATCCGGGTGATGCGGATCGCGGCGAGCGACATCCTGACCGATATCGACGCGGTGCTGCAACGCCTCACCACCGTGATGCGCGACCGGATCACCGAGCGCAAAACCGCCGCCCGCGCGCACAAGGCCGCGAACCCGAACCAAAGCTACGACCGCCCCAAACCGCGCCCCGGCGCCAAGGACGACGGCAAACCTCGCGGTGATCGCAAACCCCGCGCCCCTTCGCCATCGCGATAAGACAGAGAACTGATTGATGCTTGAAATCACCAACCTCCACGCCACCGTTGGCGGCCCGGACAAGCCCACCCCGATCCTCAAGGGTCTGACGCTGCACGTGCCCGCAGGCGAGATCCACGCGATCATGGGGCCCAACGGCGCAGGCAAATCGACGCTGGCGAACGTGCTCGGCGGCAAGCCGGGCTATGAGGTGACCGCGGGCAGCGTGACCTTCAACGGGCAGGACTTGCTGGCACTCGACCCGCATGAACGCGCGGCGGCAGGGCTGTTCCTCGGCTTTCAGTATCCGGTCGAAATTCCCGGCGTGTCCAACGTGCAATTCCTGCGCGAGGCGCTCAATTCGCAGCGCCGCCAGCGCGGGGAAGAGCCATTGTCGGGCGGTGAGTTCCTGAAGCTCGCCAAGGACAAGGCCGCGCTGCTGCAAATGGACATGGACATGCTCAAGCGGCAGGTGAATGTCGGCTTTTCCGGCGGCGAGAAAAAGCGCGCCGAGATGGTGCAGATGGGCATCCTCAACCCCGCATTTGCGGTGCTGGACGAGACGGACTCGGGCCTCGATATCGACGCGCTGCGGATCGTCGGCGCGGGGATCAATTCGATCATGCGCAGCCCGGATAAAGCCGTACTGCTGATCACCCACTACCAGCGCCTGCTCGACGTGGTGCGCCCCGACAAGGTCAGCGTGCTGGCCGATGGCCGGATCGTCGAAACCGGCGGCCCGGAACTCGCGCTCCGGCTTGAGGCTGAGGGTTACGATACGGTGATGGCGGATGGCTGAGGCCGCGACCCTAACTCTCCCCACACGCCGCGATGAAGCGTGGCGCTATGCCGATATGGACGGCGTGGCGCGGCTTGGCGTGGCGGCGCTCGACCAGTGGCAGGCGATTGATGTCCCCGCTGGGGAGAGCATCACACGCTGCCTGATCGTCGGCAGCGATGCGCCCGAACTCCACCGCTTCCGCGTGACGCTCGGCGAAGGCGCGACCGCCGCTTTCTTCGTGACCAATGCCGGGCAGGATTACACCCGCGTCGAAGTGGAAGTCCGGCTCGCCAAGGGTGCGCATTTCGAATTCGGCGGGGTCACCATCGGCGGCGGCACCGCGACCCGCGAATTCGTCACGCAGGTCACCCATGCCGAGCCGGAAGCGACCAGCAACCAGACCGTCCGCGCGGTTCACTGGAACACCGGCACCGGCAATTTCCTCGGCGAAATCAAGGTTGCGCGCCATGCGCAAAAGACCGACGCGGCGCAGGATTTCAAGGCGCTGTTGCTGGAGGCGGGCGCGAGCGCCAATGCCGTCCCGCAGCTCGAAATCTTCGCCGATGATGTTAAGTGCGCGCACGGCGCGACCGTGGGCGAATTGGACGAGGCGGCGCGCTTCTACATGATGGCGCGCGGGCTTGACCCGGCAACGGCTCAGCGATTGCTGGTGCAGGCCTTTATCGGCGATGCCTTTGTGGCGCTGAATGATGCGGGCGAGCATGAGCGGCTTCTCGATGCGGCGCTGGCTGCGCTTGAAGGGGCACGGCTGTGAACGCGCCTGCCACCATCATCCGCGACCTGCGCGGCGAATTCCCCGGCCTCTCCACGGCCGAGGGCAAGCAGTGGCACTACCTCGACACCGCCGCCACCGCGCAGAAACCGCGCGCGGTGATCGATGCGATGGCGCGGGCGATGGGCGAGGATTACGCCACCGTCCACCGCGGGGTCTATGCCCGATCAGCCGAGATGACGCAGGCGTTTGAGAACGCCCGGCGCACAGTCGCGCAGTTCATCGGCGGGCGCGAAGAGGAACTGGTCTTCACCCGCGGCGCGACTGAGGCTATCAATCTGGTCGCCAACACTTGGGGCCGCGCGAACCTCAAAGCGGGCGACCGCATCCTGCTGTCGCAGCTGGAGCACCATTCCAACATCGTGCCGTGGCAGATGATCGCCGCAGTCACAGGCGCGGTGATCGATGTCTGCCCGCTGACGGCTGATCATCAGATCGATCTCGATGCAGCCGAAGCGATGCTGACCGAACGGCACAAACTGGTTGCCCTCGCCCATGTCTCCAACGTGCTCGGCTCTGTGCTTGACGCCCCGCGCGCGGCGGCGCTGGCGCACAAGGTTGGCGCGATGCTGCTGCTCGACGGCTGTCAGAGCGCGCCGCACATGCCGGTCGATGTCGCGGCGTTGGACTGCGATTTCTACGTCTTTTCAGCACACAAGCTTTACGGCCCGACCGGGATTGGTGCGCTGTGGGCGCGGGCTGAAATCCTCGGCGCCATGCCCCCGTGGGAAGGCGGCGGCGCGATGATCGACCGTGTGACCTTCGCCGGAACCACATATGCCCCCGCTCCGCAGCGGTTTGAGGCTGGCACTCCTGCCATTACCGAGGCCATCGCGTTCGGCGCGGCGGTCGATTACGTCAGCGCCATCGGGCTCGGCGCGATGCACACGCGTGAAGCCGCGCTTGTCGCCCGGTTGCGGCGTGAACTTACTGCGATGAACGACGTAACCGTGTTCGGGCCGGAGGACAGCGCCGGGATCGTCAGTTTCATGGTGGACGACATCCACCCGCATGACCTCGGCACGATCTTGGACGAAGCGAACGTGGCGATCCGCGCGGGTCACCACTGCGCCCAGCCCTTGATGGATTACCTCGGCGTGCCCGCCACCGCGCGCGCCAGCTTCGGGCTCTATTCCAGCGATGCAGATATTGACGCGCTGATCGCCGGGATCGCCCGCACCCGCCGCATTTTTGGAAAAGGATGAGAGCGATGGATAGCTCAACCGACCCGTCGGATATGACCGTGAACAAGCCGCCGCGCGCCCGCGTGGAAGACGCGGTCGATCCCGATACTGCGCCCGCAACAGCCGCACCGCGCAGCCGCGATTACCTTGAAGGCTTCCTTGCCGCGAAGGTGGCCAATGCCCCCGTCGGCGGCGATGGCAGCGAATTGCAGGCCGATGTGATCGCAGCCTTGCGCGAAATCTTCGATCCGGAAATCCCGGTCAATATCTACGATCTCGGTCTGATTTACGGGGTCGAAGTGGATGATGAACGCGATGCCACCGTCACCATGACGCTGACGACGCCGCATTGCCCCGTCGCCGAATCGATGCCTGGCGAGATTGAGCTGCGCGTCTCGGCGGTGCCGGGGATACGCGATGCCGAAGTGGTGCTGGTGTGGGATCCGCCGTGGGGCCCGCACAAGATGAGCGACGAAGCCCGGCTTGAGCTGGGGATGCTGTGACGCTCGCTGCCGCCCTGACTATCGGCCTTGCCGACTACGCCGATCCGCGCGACGCGGCGGACGTGGTGGCGCTGCTCGATTCCTATGCCCGCGATCCGATGGGCGGGGGCGCGCCATTAGCCGATGCAGTAAAAGCGCGGTTGGTTGGTGATCTTGCGGCCAATCCTCACGCCTTTTCGCTGATTGCGCGGCTCGATGATGCGCCGGTGGGGCTGGCCAATTGCTTTATGGGCTATTCCACCTTTGCTGCGGCGCCGATCGTCAACATCCACGATTTCGCGGTCGTCCCCGGCCATCGCGGCGCAGGAATCGGACGCGCTTTGCTTGCCGCAGTTGAGGCCGAGGCCTTGAAGCGCGGGGCCTGCAAGGTCACATTGGAAGTGCTGAGCGGTAATGATGCGGCCAAGCGGCTTTATGCCGCCAATGGCTATGGCGATTACCAGCTCGATCCCGCCGCCGGACAGGCGCTGTTCTGGCAGAAGAGGCTGACATGACCGAAACGACCACCACCACTCGCGCTGCCCCCAAGGCTGCGGTCATTCTGACCCCCGGTGCCGAAGCGCGGATTGCCGATCTGATGGCCAAGGCTCCGGCTGATGCGATCGGCGTGAAGCTGTCGACCCCGCGTCGGGGTTGTTCGGGCCTCGCCTACTCGGTCGATTACGTCACCACCGAGGCAAAGTTTGATGAGAAGATCATCACTCCCGGCGGCGTGTTCTACATCGACGGGGCGAGCGTGCTCTATCTGATCGGCAGCACGATGGATTGGCGCGAGGATGATTTCACCGCCGGGTTCGTGTTCGAAAACCCCAACGCCAAGGGCGCCTGTGGCTGCGGCGAAAGTTTCATGGTATAATCGGCGACATGGCTGACAGAAACCCGGCAGACCGCGATATTCTGAGCGATTTGGCGCAGATTGCGACCGGGTTCGGTGTGCTTGCCATTGCCGCGATTGGCGCGATGGCCGCGCGCAAACGGGTTGCAAGGCCTGACCTGCGGCCCGGTTCGCGGTCACTGAATGATCTCCTGCGCCAGCGCCCGACCCGGCGACGCAGACCGCCCGAAGCCGGACTGGCCGTTCCAGCTGTTCCGCCGCGCGGCCCCCTGCCCATGCAGGGCGGAGCCGCCGCGCCGCTGGATTTCGACGTCTGAGCCCTACTCTTCCGACGCCAATCGCGCGATCAGGCGGCTTTCGAGTTCATCCACGCTGCCATCGGCGTTGATCATCTTCTCCAGCCATTCGCTTTCATAATCTGTCACGACTTCGCCCGCTACGGCGATGGCGGTGTAGTCCGGTCCGGTCGGGGCCTTCTTGCCGAACACCTTGCCGAAATGGTTCATCACCTGCGGCGCTTCCTGCGCGACGCGGCCCATGAAGCGGCCGACGCTGGCGCTGTTGTCAGCGACGAAGGCTTCCAATTCAAGCTTGCGTTCGTGGCTGACCTGCGCATTGGGCAGGATGAAGCCTTTGAGATAATTGGCGATCCCGTCGATGAACAACTCGTCCCATTCGGCCGCGTTTTCTTCGGCCAGGGTTTCGTCCTTCAGCCGCCACAGCATTTCCGCATCCCAGCGGGTGACGGCGGCGGGGCCGTGGCCACCTGCGGCAAAGATCGTGCGGCGGATGATCCGGCATTCGGCCGCACTGATGTGGGTGGCGCTAAGCTCGCCGCCGCAGCGGGTCGGACCGACCCCGGTCAGCACTTCGCGTTCAACCTGATCGAGCACGTAGTTCTTGAGCCGGTCGGGGGTGTTTTCAGCGCGTTCGATGATCCGCACCATCGTTTCCAGCTCGACCATGCTTTCGGTCACGCCGTCGGAATCGATCTGGCCGATCAGCCAAGCGGCTTCATCTTCGCTGCATTGCAGGCGCGGGGGCGAGCCGTTGAGCACGAATTCGCCGATCGCCTCGACGAAGAAATCGCACCATTCGTTGCTGCGCGTCCGCAGTGCCGCGTTGAGCGTAAACAGCGCTTCGGCTTCGGCGCGGGTCATGATGCCATCGCCCCAGCCTTCGCGGCGCAGCGTCAGCAGCTCCTCTGCGGTCACCTGCCCATCGGCAGCGGCGGCTTTCGCAAATTCGATGAATTGCGTGGTCATGCTCGGTCAAACCCTCTTAGTTTCGGGCAAGGACATGGCACGAACAGGCTTAAGACGGAGTTACCGAGCGATTTCGAGCGCGGTGGATGCAGCGTGCGGCGCGGAAATAGCGGCCTAACCTAACGCCCCTCAACTTCGCGGATGCAGGCCCCGGCATCGACCGCTGCGCCGCCTTGGCGCAAGCGCGCTTCGACATGGGACGCGGTGGGATCAGCCCCCGCGCGCGGCGGGTAGAGGTAGATGTCGAGCACACAGGCGGGCCCGGCAAATTGCAACTTTCGTGCGTCGCCTTCGCTCAAGTCGATGCGCGCCTGCCCAAACCGGCGGGTAAGAGCGGCGGCCTGCGATCCGATCACCCCTTCGAGCCCCTTGGCAGCCATCACCTGCGGCACCACCACGATGGTACTGCGCGGCGGAGCAACAGCGGGGCGGGCGGCGGGCTTGGGCGCGCTGGCACAGCCGCCAAGCATGAGGGCCAGAGCGGCTACGGCGAGAGCGGCATTCTTCATCGCGCGCAGCCCGCCTGCTCAAGCCGCCGCAGCACCAGGTGTGTGCCAGCCGCTGCACCGATGATCGGCGCGATCAGACCCAGAACCGGCACCAGCATCATGCCTGCAATCGCCGCGCCCATCAGCAACCGCTCGGTGAACGGCGCAGGATTGCCGCGCAGGTCATCACCGCAGTGCCGCAGCCACGCCATGTCGGTCAGCTCGCGCCCCAGCAGCACCGCGTTGACGGCGAGAAACACCAACGCCGGGCCAATCGCAGTGAAGGCCAGCACCGCCGCCAGCGGCAAGGCCAGCAGGTTGTAGCCGAGCGCCCGTGTCAGTCCGCGCACCGAATTGCCTAGATCGCGGCGAAACGGCAACGGTTTCGCCTGCGCCGCAAATGCCGGGTAATGCCTCGCCTCAACCGCTGCGACGATTTCGTCTGCGAAGAATTGCAGCACCGCCAGCGCCACCACGCGGAACAACAGCCACATCGCCACCGGCACCAGCAATACAGCGGCGAACCCCGCCCAGGTTTCATCAATGCCGTAACGCTGGCTGGCTTCGGCGAGCGCGAAATAGAGGCCCACGCCGAACGCCCCGAACACGGCGAGCGTGACGGCAATGCTCTTGACCGCCACAGCCACAACGGCGCGATCGGTAAGTTGGCCAAAGGCTTTGGCCAAAGCGGCAGGAACGGCGGACATGGCCCGGGGGATGCGGCGGTGCGGGCGCGAAGTCAACGCGCCGCACCCCTGCCGCACACAGGTGCTTGGCGTCGGGCACGATCAGGGCTAGGCGGCGCGGCAAGTCTCAACCAAGGAACCCGCCGTGCCCGAACCCACTCCTCCCCGTTACGACGTCATCGCCATCGGCAATGCCGTGGTCGATGTGATTGCTTCTTGCGAAGAAGAGCTGATCGACGAGTTGGAGATGAGCCGGGGCGGCATGACCCTGATCGACGAAGCACGCGCCGATGCGCTGTATGACGCTATGCCACCCGCGCGCGAATTGTCGGGCGGTTCGGCGGCCAACACGCTGGCGGGCCTCGCCACGCTGGGGCTGCAATGCGCCTTCATCGGGCAGGTGGCTGACGATCAGCTGGGCAAGGTGTTTCGCCACGATATGCGCGCCACCGGGATCGATTTCGACACTCCGGCGCGGCCAACCAGCGACAAGGACAGCGAACCGGCGACGGGCCGCGTGCTGATCTTCGTCACCCCTGATGGCGAGCGGACGATGAACACCTTCCTTGGCGCAGGCCAGTTCCTGCCCGCCGCCGCGCTCGACGAAGACCTGATCGCCAGCGCCGCGATCCTTTATCTCGAAGGCTATCTGTGGGATCCCGAAGAACCCCGCCGCGCCATGCGCCGCGCGATCGAAGTCGCACGGGATGCGGGCCGCAAGATCGCCTTCACCGCATCGGAAAGCTTTGTGATTGCGCGCCACGGCGATGATTTCCGCGCCATGATTGAAGATGGTGTGATCGATATCCTGTTCGTCAACGAAGGCGAGCTTGCCACCCTGACGGGCGAGGATGATTTCGAAACGGGCCTGGCGGCAGTCGCGGGCAAGGTGCCGGTGCTGGTCGCCACCCGCAGCGAAAAGGGCGCAGTTGCCATCGCCCACGGCGAACGCGCCGAGGTTGCCGCTGTGCCAGTGATCAAGGTGGTCGACACCACCGGCGCGGGCGACCAGTTCGCCGCCGGGTTCCTGTCAGGCTATGCCCGGGGCGAGCCATTGACCCGCTGCCTCAAGCGCGGGGCGATTTGCGCGTCGGAAGTGATCGCGCATTATGGGCCAAGGCCTGAGGCGGATATGGTAAAGTTGATGGAAGAAAGGTTGTAAGACCTTTTTGCGCACCCGCCTCCGCGGGCGCGATATCCTCGCTCATGCGACCTGAAGGTCGCGTCGCTGCGGGCGCGCAGTCGCGCTTGCGGCCGCTGCGCAGCCGATAATTGCCCACTTCTTTTGAAGTGCCTTTCCTCACTCGTCGGGCACGTATCCGGCGTGGCGCAGCGTCACCATATAGGCGGCGATCTGATCGATCTGCGGGCGGGTGAGGGTGAAATCCATCTGCTCGGGATAATTATGCGCGCCCTCCAGCCAGTCCGCGAGCGACTTTTCCGACAGGCCGGGGCGATTGGCAATCCCGGCAAAGCTGGGCGATTGCGGGTTCGGCGACAGGAACGGCGGTTCAACCGCATGGCAGCCCCCGCACGCCGCCTCGACAAACGCCGGCGCGCGGGTATCGGTCGAAGGTGAGGTCGCCTTGCCCACCATTGGCGGGCCATCGGGCGCAGCGGTCTGGCAGGCGGTCAGCGCCAGCAAGGGCGCAGTCAGCAGGGCGAAGGCGCGAAATGGGTGCTGTGTCATAATGCCTGTATCCTCGATAACCGGGTGAGAATCTTTGATCGGGATCAAATTGAGCGCGGGTTTGATGGCGGTGCTGCGCGGACTGCTTGATTTTCAGCACGACATATAACACAGCCGCGCCATGCTCGACACGCTGCCCAAGGACATAACAACTGACACCGAGTCCTTTTGCGCCAGCCTGGCCCCCGGTCGTCCGGTCTGGGTAAAATCGGTGCCGGATGCCGATGCGGTGCCCAGTTTCTGCTTTGAAAATGTCAGGCAGCGCGTGTTGAAATCAGGCGGAAAAATCGCCTATGGCTACGCAATCTGGCATTTGCCCGATGCCTATTTCGAAGCGGAACACCACGCGGTGTGGGAAGACGCCGAAGGCCAGCTGCTCGACGTCAGCCCGCAATACAAAGATTACACCGAGATTCTTTTCCTGCGGGACGATGCGGCGGTGTACGATCCTGCCAACTTTCGGCCCAATGTGCTGACCGCGCAATCCGATGACCCGCTGGCACAGGACATCGTCAGAACCTCGCTGGCGATCAATGGCGTGATGAACAAGTACCGCATAATTGGCATGCCCGAAGCGGATATGACGCCGGAAGACGAGGCAGCGTCGCGGACGTTGATGAACGAACTCGACGCCCTGTTGCTGCGCTACCGGGAAACCATCGGCCAGTAAGGTTAGACCGCGCGCCCTTCGCGGGCCGCTTCGCGCGCAACTTCCTTTTGGCCGATATCGCGGCGGCAAAAGCCGGTCGGGAAATTGATCGCATCAACCGCCGCATAGGCCTTGCGCTGCGCCTCGGTCGCGCTTGCCCCCGTCGCGGTGACATTCAGCACCCGCCCACCCTTGGCCACCAGCACGCCGTCAACCAACGCGGTTCCGGCGTGGAACACCTTGGCGCCGTGTGCTTCGGCGTCACTCAGATCGATCGCGCCGCCCTTGTCCGGGGTGCCGGGATAGCCGTTCGCGGCCATCACCACGGTCAACGCAGTCTGATCGGCAAAGCGCGCCTCAACCCCGGCCAACTCTCCGTTGGCGCAGGCGAGCAGGATGCCGACCAAGTCGCTTTCCAACCGCATCATCAGCACCTGACATTCAGGATCGCCAAATCGGGCGTTGTATTCGATCAGCTTCGGCCCCTCGGCCGTCAGCATCAGTCCTGCGAACAGCACGCCGGAATAGGGATTGCCGTCCTCGCGCATCGTGCGCACGGTGGGCTCGATAATCTCGGCCATCACGCGGGCCTGCAATTCCGGGGTGAGCACCGGGGCGGGCGAGTATGCCCCCATGCCGCCAGTGTTCGGCCCCACATCGCCGTCACCGACGCGCTTGTGATCCTGCGCGGAGCCGAAAGGGAGGATGGTGGTGCCATCGGTCAGCGCAAAGAAGCTTGCCTCCTCGCCCTGCATGAACTCCTCGATCACCACCTGCGCGCCTGCCCCGCCGAACCCGCCGCCGAACATATCGGCCAGCGCGGCTTCGGCGTCGGCCAGCGTTTCGGCGATCACCACGCCCTTGCCCGCCGCCAAGCCATCGGCCTTGAGCACATAGGGCGGCTGGAACCGGGCGAGCGCGGCGCGGGCGTCTGCCAGCGACGCGGTGCGGACATAGCCGGCGGTCGGGATGCCCGCGCGGGCGCACAGGTCTTTGGTGAAGCCCTTCGATCCTTCCAACTGGGCGGCGGCTTGGGAGGGGCCAAAGGTCGGCACATTGGCGGCGCGCAGCGAATCTGACAACCCGTCCACCAGCGGAGCCTCTGGCCCGATCACGACCAGGCCGATCTCACGCTCATCGCAAAACGCGATCACCGCTGCGTGATCAGTCACGTCGAGCGCCACGCACTCCGCTTCCTCGGCAATGCCGGGATTTCCGGGGGCAGCATACAGCCGGGCGCAGGCAGGGGATTGCGCCAGCTTCCATGCCAGCGCATGTTCACGGCCTCCCGAACCCAGAAGCAGGATATTCATGGCCCCTCCGCCCAATGACATTGACGATGCCGGGCTGGTAGCGCGCGCGCGGCAGGGGGACAATGCCGAGCCGCTCACCATCAGCGAGATATCCGCGTTGCTGAAACGCACGGTCGAAGATCGTTTCGGCTATGTCCGGCTGCGCGGCGAATTGTCGGGGGTGAAGCGCGCCGCGTCGGGCCATTTCTACTGCGCGCTGAAAGACGAAGGCGCGGTGATCGACGGGGTGATGTGGAAGGGCAACGCAGCGCGCATGAACTTCCGCGCTGAGGACGGGCTGGAGGTGATCGCCACTGGCAAGCTGACGACCTATCCGGGCCGGTCGAAATATCAGATCGTGATCGATTCGCTTGAACTGGCGGGCGAGGGCGCGCTGCTGGCGCTGCTGGAAAAAACCCGCGCGCGGCTGGCGGCGGAGGGCTTGTTTGCTGACGCGACAAAGCGCCGCCTGCCTTATCTGCCGCAGGTGATCGGCGTGGTGACATCGCCCACCGGCGCGGTGATCCGCGATATTCTCCACCGGCTGGCGGATCGTTTCCCCAGCCATGTGATCGTGTGGCCGGTGCTGGTGCAGGGGCAGGGCGCGGCCGACCAAGTGGCAGCCGCCGTGCGCGGGTTCTCCGCGCTCACGCCCGGCGGCCCGATCCCGCGCCCCGATGTGGTGATCGTCGCGCGTGGGGGCGGGTCGATCGAGGATTTGTGGAGCTTCAATGAAGAAGTGGTGGTGCGCGCCATCGCTGAATGCTCGATCCCGGTGATCAGCGCCGTGGGGCACGAAACCGACACCACGCTGGCCGATTATGCCGCTGACCGCCGCGCGCCGACGCCGACAGCGGCGGCGGAAATGGCGGTGCCGGTGCGCGCAGACCTCGCCATGACGCTGGCCGACCTCGGCGCACGCCAACGCCGCGCGGTCTATCGCCCGGTTGAGTTGGGGCGCGAACGGTTGGCGGCGCGGGTGCGGCTGTTGCCTCGGCCTGAGGCGTTGCTGCAAGTGCAGACGCAGCGGCTCGACGACCTTGCCGACCGGCTGCGGCGCGGCTTGGGCGAACAATCGGCCAAGGGGCGCGAACGGCTGGCGGGCGCGGCGGCGCGGCTTTCGCCGAGCCTTTTGACTCGGGCCACTGCCGAAGCCGGCCGAAGGCTGGAGCGCGCGCGGCTTGTCCCGGCATTGCTTGAGCGGCCCTTGCGGGAGCGCGCCGACCGGCTGGCCGCGCTGACCCGGGTGATGAGCCAGCTGCACCCTGAAAAGCCGCTTGAACGTGGCTATGCGATCATCCGTGATACAGCGGGCAAGGCGCTCACCACCCTCGCCGAAGCGGCGGGCGAGGGGAGCCTCGTGCTGCAATTCCGCGATGGGCGGCTGGATGCGGTGCCGGTGGGCGCGCGCCCGCCAAACCAATCACCCCCGCCTCCAGCACCTGCCCCCAAGCCGCGTCCCGTGCGTTCCGCACCCCCACCCAAACAAGATGATTTGTTCGGTTAGCCGCGCGGTGCTATTACGGCCTCCATGTTGATGTCTTCCTCTGACAAAGCCGCCAAGCTTTATTACGCCCCTTCCGCCTTCCGCGTGCTGCGGCCGGGCAGCCACGTCTATTGCGCGGTCACCGGTGAGACGATCCCGCTGCCAGAATTGCGCTATTGGAGCGCCGTGCGGCAGGAGGCCTACGCCTCGTGCGAGATCGCCACGCGCCGCCTGCTCAATCTCGACCCGCCGGGCCAATAAGCCGGGATGACCCGCGCGAAGCGGCTGATCGCGGCTTTGGCCGTGGCGCTGCTGTGCGCGCCGGGCACGTTCCTGCGCACTGACGTCCCCACCGGGCCGCCGCGCGATATTCCGATGGCCCACATTCAGGGAGCAGGCCCAACGCCCGCGCCCGGTTGGCAGGTGGCAGGCGTGTGGCAGTTCCGCGCTAACAGCAGGCTGTTCGGTGGGTTTTCGGCGCTGCTGACCGCGCACGACAACCAGCTGCGCGCGTTTTCCGATCGCGGCACGCGCTTCACCTTGACCGAGCCCGACCGGCCCTCGCCCCACTCTGATGGTCGCCCTGATCTGGTGCGCCAGCTGGTCGCGTCTGCCGACGCCAATGATCTGTTCGATATCGAAGCCGCGACCCGCGATCCGGCGTCCGGCTCATATTGGCTCGCCTACGAGAACCGCCACACCATCCACCGCTTCACCGTGGCGAGCACGCCCGATGGCAAGCGCGACCTTGAAGGCGAGGTTGATTGGTATGCCAATTCCGGCGCGGAAGCGATGGTGCGGCTGCGCGACGGGCGGTTTATGGTGCTGCCCGAAGGCAAGGATTACGGCCTGATTTACCCCGGCGATCCGGTCGAGGGGGCAAAACCGGCACGCTTTACCTTTCAAAGCCCCGCGCCCGGCTTTGCCGCGACTGACGTGGCCGAGCTGCCCGATGGCCGCCTGCTGCTGCTGATGCGCGATCTGGCGTGGGGCTATCCGATCTTCACCAGCCGGTTGGCAATTGGCGCTGCACCGCGCGCGGGCGGCGTGTTCGCACCCAAGACCGTGTTGCAGCTGGATCCCACGATCCCGCGCGAGAATTACGAGGGCGTAG
This sequence comes from Sphingomonadales bacterium Ga0077531, assembly GCA_001464915.1. Taxonomy (GTDB): domain Bacteria; phylum Pseudomonadota; class Alphaproteobacteria; order Sphingomonadales; family Sphingomonadaceae; genus Erythrobacter. The sequence continues at coordinate 17,074 of LNED01000043.1, read as the reverse complement.
CCGTGCGCCCGCGCAGCGACGGGCGGATCGATGTGTGGGTGATCTCTGACGACAACCTGTCGGTGATGCAGCGCACGCTGCTCGCCAAGCTGATATTCGATCCGAACGCCTGAGCCGGAACCCGATCACCCAAACGAAAAGCGCCCGGGAAACCCCGAGCGCCTGATCGTTCACATCCGCCCTTAAGGACGGCGGCAATTATGCGGCAGCTTGTGCCTTGACCAGCTCACGCTTCACCTTCAGCGCGCTCGCCGAAAGCTTTTCGTCGTTGGTCTTGAGCAACCAGTTGTCGAGCCCGCCATTGTGCTCAACCGAGCGCAACCCGTGGGTCGACACGCGGAACTTGAAGCTGCGGTCGAGCTTCTCGCTCATCAGCGTCACGTTCTGCAGGTTGGGCAGGAACACGCGCTTGGTCTTGTTGTTGGCGTGGCTGACATTGTTGCCAGTCATGCGGCCCTTGCCGGTCAGTTCGCAGATGCGAGCCATGGTGTGTCTCTTCTCGTAAAGTTCGGGTCTAATCCGGGAAAGCGGCGCGCATAACGGGGCATAGCCGAATCGTCAAGCAAGTTGCGCCACCGCTTCGCCCCAGCTAGCCGGAGGAGGATGACCAATTGGCCGCTCCCCCCGCCGATGCTGCGCGCGCTGACGCTTGCCCGTAAAGGCGGCGATGCGGGCGAAGTGCCGATTGGCGCGGTGATCGTCAAGGACGGGGTGGTGATTGCCGAGGCGAATAACAGCCCCCGCACCGATCATGATCCCACCGCCCATGCGGAAATCACAGCGATTCGCCGCGCGGCCAAGGCATTGGGCGATGAACGCCTGACCGATTGCGAGTTGTGGGTCACGCTGGAGCCCTGCGCCATGTGTGCGGGCGCGATTGCTCATGCGCGCATCGCCCGGCTCTATTACGCGGCGAGCGATCCCAAGGGCGGCGCGGTCGAACACGGCGCGCGGGTGTTCGAACAGGAGCAATGCCTGCACCGGCCGGAGGTTTACAGCGGCATCGGCGAGGCGGAGGCGGCGGAATTGCTCAAAGGGTTTTTCAGGGAGCGCCGGTGACAGGCTGCTTTAGCCAGATTGCGGCCAAAACCGGCCATTCAGCAACCGACCCCAGGACAGTCGTTCCGCCTGATCGACTCTTCGGATCAAGTTGATAGAACAGCGCCATGCCATCAGCGCCACCGACCTCACCAAAATGCTTCTTCGTCGCTTGGGTATTGGCCTGGGCAACAGCGGTCTATCTGCCAAGCCTTGCCATTGCGCTGCTGTCGCTCTCGCCGCTTACGACGGGCGGGAATCTGTTCCTTGATACCTTCCAGGTTGCGGATGAGGTTTCGCCGGCCGCGAAGCTGACCTACGCGGTCCTCTTCGGTGCCCTCATGATGTCGGCGCGCGTGGCCGGCGCGGGACGTGGGGTGTCGATAAATGTTCTGATCGGTGTGATCAGCATTGCGCTGGTTGTGGCATTGCTTCCTGAATACTGGTCGCGTGGTTTCGGCATCGGCCTGAACGGAGTGAGGTTCGACCCGCTCCCGACCGCCATCTATCTCATCGGCGGTTTCGCGAGCGGTGTCGTTTTCTCACTGCTCGAAGCAAAATGCTTGTCGCGCGTTCAGTCACACGCACTTGATCAATCGTCAGGTGATTGACAAGGACGGCAGCAAACCACCTACTTTCCGCCATTCCCAGTCATCATCGGCGTTCCCGAAACTGGTCAGCAGGCTTCTGTCGCCTTCCTTACAATCCCCGCCAAATCTTCGCGCTCGCCCCATCCTTCGCCCCCCAGCGCGAGGGCGTGCACCGCACCGGGCGGAAGGTCTTTCCGTAACACAAGCGGATTTCCTCCAGCCAGCCGCGCTTGTTCAGCTTCACGCCGATGGCATTCTCAGGCCACGCCCGGTTGGCATCGGCGAAGGCGGCGCGGATGCGGCCTGCGGTCAGGCTGTCTTCGCGGCTGATGCGGTCGTAATCGGGGATGCGCAGTCCCTGCCACAGGATGCGGGTGACGTTGAGATACTTTGCCGGGCGATTGACCATGCAGCTGCCGTGCTTGGCCCAGCTGCGCGCCACCAGCCGTTCGGACGGCATCATGCACATTGCCCCGCGTACTTCGGCCGGTGTCAGCGCAGCCCCCGCTTCGCACCACTGCGGCCAGCTGTTCCCGCTTTCGGGCCACAGGCCGTGGACGACGAGGCCGAAACTGCCATTCTTGCCCGAGCACTGCGCAGCGTGCGAGCGATCACCCGCGCGGGGCTTGCAGAATTCCGGGCTCCAGCTGAGTGCGAGGGTGTACCCCGTCACCGGCAAGACGCGGCGCGGGGCATCGGGGGCAATGCGCGGCACAGCGGTGACCTGCGGCGCGCGGCATTGGTAGGCCTGCGCGCTCGCGGTCGCGGGTAGGGCGAGCAACGCCAGCGCGGCGAAAAGTCTATTCGAATACCGCAGGATCAGCCCCTCCCTTGTGTGCGAACCAGTGATTGCTGGCTGGGGTGAACAGCATCGCGACAGCCGGAACGCCGAGCACTATCGAGGCGAGCCAGAGCGGCTGCATCCTCACGAGCATTGGCAACAACGGCAACATCATTAGCAGGCCCGCTAGTTTGCCGAGCGCCATGATGCTCACCATCCAGCGAGCGAACTTGATTGCCGAAAGCCACACCATGGCGACCGGGATCAGCGCGATCGAGAGCCATGCGCTGTGCCACACGATCAGCGCGTCGCGCGACAGCCAGGGGAAGGTGTTCTGCGCCTTAAGCTGGACGGGGATTCGCACCAGCCCGTCGATGCAGGACAACACGGCAGCGGCAAGAAACACGATGGCGAAGATAGTGATGCTCGCCGGACGCATGCGAGACAGCGCGATCATAGCGGCTTGAAATCTAGCCCGATATCCGCCGCAGGCGCGCTCTGGGTGAGCCTTCCCACGGAGATGTAATCGACGCCGCTCGCCGCCTTGGCCGCGATAGTATCGAGGTTCACGCCGCCGCTCGCCTCGGTCGGCACGCGGCCTGCGACTTGCTCGACGGCGGCGCGCAAGGTGGCGGGGTCCATATTGTCGAGCAGCAAGTGATGCGCGCCCGCGGCCAGCGCGGGTTCGATCTGGTCGAGACTGTCGACCTCGCAGATGATCCGCGTGACGCCTCCATCGCGTGCGCGGGCGACCGCTTCGCCGACCGAACCGGCCACTGCGACGTGGTTGTCCTTAATCATCGCCGCATCCCACAACCCCATGCGGTGGTTCTGCGCGCCGCCCATCCGGGTCGCGTATTTCTCAAGGAAACGCAGGCCGGGGATGGTCTTGCGGGTGTCGAGCAAGGTGCAGGCCGGGTTGCCATCCGGCCCCCGCATCGCGGTGACATAGGCCTGCGTCATGGTGGCGATGCCGGACAGGTGCTGCACGATATTGAGCGCGCTGCGTTCGGCAGTGAGGAGCGCGCGCGCGCGGCCTTCGATCCGCATCAGATCGGTGCCCGCCGGCACCTTGTCGCCATCGCGCGCCAGCGTTTCGATTACGCAATCGGGATCGAGATGGCGGAAGAACGCCTCAGCCAGCGGCAGGCCGGCCACCACGATCGCATCGCGGCTGTCCATCACGCCGGTAAAGCGCGCGCCCTCTGGGATCACGCTTTCCGAAGTCACATCGCGCCCGCCGCCGGGCAGCCCTTCTCCCAGGTCTTCGGCAAGGGTTTCGCGGATGAATTTGGTCAGGTCGAAGCCGGGGAGGGTGAATTGGGTCATGGTGGCACATTAAACGGAGCCGCAGGCTCCGCAAGGGCGACTGCCCGCCCGCAGGCGCCCGGAGCGTAGCGGAGGAACAGCGCCGAGGACGGGGGCGCGGAGGCGCCCCCGCACACATCAGTGCACAAACCTCGCCACCACATCTCTGTAAGACCGCGAAACCTTCACCTCGGCGCCGCTTTCCAGCACGAGGAAGCATTCGCCGTTGGTATGGGGCTTTACCTGCCGCACCAGATCGAGGTTCACGATGGTCGAGCGGTGCACCCGCTGGAATTTGCGCGGGTCCAACCGGCGTTCCAGATCCTTCATCGTCTCGCGCAGCACCAGCGAATTGTCGCCGGTGGAGATGATCATGTAATCGCCCGCCGCCTCGATATGTTCGATGGTGTCGACCTCGACCCGGAAAATCTGGCCGCGATCCTTGATGTTGATCAGCTTTTCAAAGCGGTCGGCGCTTTCCGGCGAAATGGTGGCGGTATCGACGAAATCCGCCGCACGATCCGGCGCGACTTCGGCCAGCACGTCGAGCAATTGTTCGGCATCTTCGGCCGATTTCTTCTCGGCCAGACGTTGGCGCACACGTTCGATGGTGTCGGCCAGCTTCTGTTCGTCGACCGGCTTCATCAGATAATTGATCGCGTTGGCTTCAAACGCGCGAATCGCGTGTTCTTCGTAGGCGGTGACGAACACGAACAGCGGCGGTTCGATCTCCATCACACCCTTGACCACGGAAAACCCGTCAAATCCGGGCATCTGGATGTCGAGGAAGACAAGATCGGGCTTTTCGGTCTTGATCTTGCGGATCGCTTCGCGGCCGTTGGCGCAGGTGTCGATGATCTCGACATCCTCAAACGGGGCGAGACGCAATTGCAGGCCCTGGATCGCGAGCTTCTCGTCATCGACAAGGATGGTTCTGATGGTCATGCGGGGGTTCCGATTGATCGTTGTTGGGGGGGCGGGGGGGATAGGGGGACGACATTGCCGCCGATTCCAGCCGCTGCGGGGGCAGCGATGGGAACGGGTTCAGTCACATCAGCCCGGGTGAAGGGGATTTCGATCATCACCGTAAAGCCGCCCCCGGCCTCCGATCGGGTTTCAAATACGTGTGCGTCGCCGTATGCCTGCATCAGGCGATTGCGGATGTTGGTGAGCCCGACGCCGGTCGATACCGGGCGCCCCGGCATTTGGCCCGGCGTCTGACCCGAGAGGATATTGGCGCGGATATCGGCGCGCAGTTCGGCGGCGTCCATCGTCTGGAACAACAGCGGTTCATCCACCCCCGGGCCGGTATCCTCCACCGTCAGCCGCAGCCGATCACCAATCACCCGCGCGGTAAGCGAGATGCGCGCGCCTTCTTCCTGAGTGCTGACGGCATATTTGATCGCGTTTTCGACCAGCGGTTGCAGCAGCATCGAAGGCAGCTGCGCGGCCAGCGCGGCATCATCAATGTCGAAATGGGTGCGCAGCCGTTCTTCAAACCGCATCCGTTCGATGTCGAGATAGAGCTGCAAGGTCTCAATCTCCTGCGCCAATGTCACCTGACTGCCGGGTTCGGCCACCAGCGTGTGACGCAGAAAGCCCGATAGCCGGGTGAGCATCGCGTTGGCGGGTTCGGTCTGCTTCAAAAGCACCAGCGTGCTGATTGAATTCAGCGTGTTGAACAGGAAATGCGGGTTGAGCTGATAGCGCAGCATCGCCAGCTGCGCGGCGGTGGCCTGCGCCTCCAACCGTTCGAGCCGGTCAGCCTGCTGTTCCACCGTCAGGAAGAAATTGATCGCGTAATACAGCGCGCTCCACCCGCCGAGCAGGGTGAGCGGGAGGTAGAGCAAGCCGATCACGCGCTGGGCGAAGGTCGTCTCGCGGCTGGCGGCGTAATAGACCCCCTGCACCCAGGCATCGATTGATGCGTGCAGCACCACCGCCACAAACAGCACCAGCGCGGTCACACCCCAAGTGATCAGCGGCTGCTGGCGGATCAGCTGGCGATAGATCACCGACAGGATTAGGCTGATCGAAAAGCCGGTAATGGTGGTGACCAGAATCAGCGCGAGGATATCGAGCGGCTGGCCGTTCGCCACGGCCGAAACGGAGCGCAGCACAAATGCCCCGCCCCAGCCCGCCAGCTGGAGGTTCCAGAACGCCCGGTTCTTGCTCGCAAAGAACGGCGCCGCCTGGATCTGAAGCACTGCCATAATCGGGGAGGTCTAACGCATTTCGTCGCAAACGGCACGGCAATTTGCGCTTGCGGCCGCTGGCGGGACACGGATCACCGCTTGGGATCCGGGGCGAGGCCGCCGCCCGGTACGATCTCACGGCGGAAATGGGCCCGCCAATCGGCCTTGCCGTCGCGCGCCATCACCTCACGGATCAGCGGCAATTCAGCCGCCATGAATTCAGCGCGCTCGTCCCAGCCATCATGCTTGCGCACCTTCAGGATCCCGGCGTCATGCTTCGATCCCCATTGCTGCATGAAGTTGACGGCGGCGGCGGGATCATAGCCGGCATTGGCCAGCAGCCACGGCATCAACCGGTCGGCTTCGCGTTCGGTGCGGCGCACGTGCTTGCGGCTGCGGCCATTGGTGTCGAGCCATGCGTCATGGCCCAGCACGTTGTGCGCAAGTTCGTGCGCGACCAGCGCGGCAAATTCGGGCTCGCCATAGGCGAAGGCGGGGAAATCGATCCCGATCACCACGCGGGCGCCATCGGCCACTGCCGTCTTGCCTTCGCCCAGCAGTTCGAAGCGGGTGGCGCAGATCTCAACCGGCTGCACGCGCGCTTCGGCCCCATCGGCAAAGCCAACCGCGATGCCGCCATGTTCGGTCAGCATTGCTTCGACATGGTCATGCGCCAACACCAGCCTCTGCCAGTTCATCGCGCCGTTCGCCGCCCAAATGTTGGGGTCGAGCCGGTCGAGCGCGGTGATTTCGCGGTTGCGGGTGAATGCGCCCGAAGCGGCGGCGGGCGATCCGCGCGCGGCGGTCTGGACGGCAAAATCACCCTTGAGGCCCAGCGCCGCACGCGCAATCGCGGGCGCGCCGTAACTCGCCATGTCCTGCAATTGCAGCCCGATGGACGGAACCACGCGCGGGCAAAACCCGACATTGCCGCGCGCCAATTGCCAGCCCACATCCTGCAAGCGTTGGTCTGCGTCCTGATAGCGGGCAATGGCAGCGCGTTCGGCAGCGTAGTTGACCTGCGCGGCGAGCGGCGTCCCCAGCAGCAGAGCCCCGCCCAAGCTGATCGCCGCCCGTAAGGCGCCCATCAACCCGCCTCGTCGCCGCTTTTGGCTTCGGCAAGAACGGACTTGAGCTTGTCGTACCCGACCATGCCGCCCATCGGCGTGTCGCCCGCGACCCATGCCGGGGTGCCGGTGAAACCGAGCGCCTGCGCATATTCAAGGTTGCGGGCAATCTCGGTCGATACTGCTTGCGATGCGGCGTCGGCTTCGGCGCGGGCCATGTCGAGCCCGGCGGCCTGCGCTGCGGCGGTCACATCGCCGGCCTTGAACATCGCGTCGTGGAACGCGGCGTATTTGCCCTGCATCGCGGCGGCCAGCGCCATCCGCGCGGTTACGTCGCTGCCTTCAAAGATCGGCCATTCGCGGATCACGACCTTCAGATCGGGGTCTTCAGCCACCAACCGCTTCACATCCTTCACGCTCGCTTCGCAGAAGGTGCAATTGTAATCGCTGAATTCGACCAGCACGCGCTTGCCGTTAGGATTGCCGAGCACTGCGCCGGGAAAGGCGGTGAACACTTCATCCCCCATTTCCGCCAGCCGCTTGCCCGCTTCCTGTTCCTGATAGGCCTGCGCCATCTGCGGCAGCACATCGGGATTGGTCATCAGGAACGCGCGGGTGCGGTTATCGGCGAGGCCAGAATACGACCAGGTCGCCGCGCCCAGAAACCCGAACACCAAAGCCAGCAGCGCGGTCAGCAAGGTGTGGCGCAGGGCCGAAGGCGTTTCGGCGGGAGGTGGGGGCGTGTCCATCAGGGTTCCGTTAGCAATGGGAAAGCAAGCTTCAGCCTAACGCCGGTCGCGCGCGCGTTCCAGTTCGCCGCGGGCTTGCAGGGCAATATCCTGTGCGCGGATCCAATCGGGCGAGCCATAGGGCAGGTAAGCCTCGGCGGCCTGCGCGTTCTGGAGCGCTTCGGGATAGCGGCGGTTCATCACCTGCTGTTCGGCGCTGGCCAACCGCGCACGCGGAATATCGCCGCGCGCGGCATAGACTACGCCCAGCTGATACCACGCAAACGGGTTGAACCGATCGCGTTGCACCGACGCGCGCAGCACGTTTTCGGCCTCGGCGAAATTGGCCTGATTTTCGGTCGCGATCAGCGCGTGGCCAAGGATGCCTGCAATCAGCGGATGCGCGCGGCTCAGTTCAACCGCGCGGCGCAGCGGCGCCAACGCCTCCAGCGGGCGCCCGGATTCGAGCAGCACTTGGCCCTTCAATTCCAGGAAATAGGGGTTATCCGGCTCAGCGGCCAACAGCGCGTCGGCTTCAGCCAGCGCCATGTCGATCTGCGCATCCTTGTGATAGGCATAGGCGCGGGCGTAACGCGCCGGAACGCTGGTATCGCGCGGGGGGAAGAACGCCAGCGTGCGGCGCGGTTCAGCCAGATAGCCATAGAGCTTGGCCCGCGCCCGCACGAAGCGTTCCTGCAACACCGGATCGGGTGGAGTATCCCACGCCGGGTCATCATCGAGCAGCCCGCGCAGCACCTGAATCCGGTCACCTGACAGCGGGTGGGTGCGGGCATAGGCGGCTTCATCGGCCTGGCTGTACCCGGCGCGAATCTCGTTATTGCGCAGGCGTTCAAAGAACTTGATCATTCCCGCGCCGGTGATCCCCGCGCCCGAAAGATAACGCGCACCGGCCAGATCGGTGGATGCTTCCTGATCGCGGTTGAACGACAGAAAACTGCCCAGCGCGGCCTGCTGTCCCGCCGCAATCACGCCGATCGCCGCATCGCCCGCGCCGGCCAGCGCCGCACCGACGCCGAGTAGCAGCGACAGGATCGAGATATTGTTGGCCGCTTTGGTGCGTTCATCAAACCGCACGGCATGGCCAGCGGTAATGTGGCCCAATTCGTGCGCGAGCACGCCTTGCACTTCGTTGGCGGTTTCGGCCTCGTTGATCAGGCCCGAGTGGACGTAGATCGCCTGCCCGCCCGCCACAAAGGCGTTGATCGAGCCGTCATTGATCAACACCAGCTCGACATTGCCGGGCTCAAGCTCGCTCGCCTCGACCAGCGGGGCGGCCATGTCGAGCAGCAGCTGTTCGGTCTCGGCATCGCGCAGGATCGATTGCGCGGCCACCGGCTGCGCGGCGATCACCGCGCAGGCCAGCAGCGCGGCGGTTTGGACGAAAAGGGAAGGGCGGCTGCGCATTGCGGCCACCCTACCGGACTCGCGGCTGAACGCAAAGTGAAGCGGTGTGTGCGGCGGCCTTTACCCGACCAGTTTGCGCGCTGCGCGCTCGATCAGGCCAATGTCTTCGGGCACCTCGCCAAGGATCTCGGTGCAGCCGATTTCGTCGCGGCGGATCAGCACCAGCGCGAATTCGGAACCCGCCCCGTCCAATTCCTCCAGCGTGATCGCTTCCAGCGCGCGCAGCTGCTGCGCCAGCGCCTCGCGCACGGCGGCGGCGTCTTCGACCGGCTTGCCCTGTTCCTCGCGGCGCAGGCGGCGTTCGGCCTTGACCACCGCCTTCACCCCGCCATCAACCTCGGTGAGGAAGGTGGCCAGGCTGCCGCGCTGCAATTGCAGGCGGTGCGCGTGGGTCAGCACGGCGGCATATTCGGTCAGGCGGGTCTTGTCGTAATCATGCCCGAACACGAGCTTGACCACTGGGGTCATCGGCGCGCGGTCTTGCACGGTGAGGCCGCTTTCGGCGATCAGTTCGGCGTAATCTTCCGGCGCGGCTTCGGCGGCGAGCGAGAAGTCATAGGCGCGGCTGACCGCTGCATAAAGCGCGCTGCGGCTGCGGTCTTCGGTGTTGTCGGCATTGCGCGCCAATTCACGCGCCGAAGCGAGGCAATCATATAGGCCTGCATCAGCGGACAGATCGTCGATCAACGCATCTTCGAACGGTTCCGCATCGGTTTGGTCGGCGTAATCATGGTCGAAATCGTCCACGGCAACCGGATCAAGCGCGAACTCCGACAGGTCGATCGCTTTTTTGACCGGGGGTTCGATGTAATCGGCCAGGCTGGCGAAGTTGTAGGCGGGGTTTTCAGCCTCGCCTTCGTCCTCGTCGTATTCTTCCTCGTCATCATCCAGCGCGTAATGTCCGAAATCGGGCAACGGCAGATCGTGCAGCGCAGCGCTGTCGGCAGGCACGCTGTCGAGCGGGGCGACATTGGCGAAATCCGCCCCAAATTCGTCGCCAGTTTCAGCGCCAAACTCACCGCCGAACTCGGCGCTGTAATTGCCAGAGAGCGCAGCTGTATAATCAGGCTTGGCTGTCACAGAACCATCCTCATGCGCGGGGGAATCGGCCCAATCGGTCACCGGCTCGGCCGCGCGCAGCGGCGCTTCGTCGTCCATTTCAAGCTCGGCCCCAAGCTCCAGTGCCTGATCGATTTCGAGCAGCAGTTCATCCGCGGTCAGCTGGTCAGCCATTTCTTTCCAATTGATCACGCCATAGATGAAATCGATCGTCTCATCGTCGCTCGAATAGGGCAGCAGAATGCCGCGATACAGGATCGCCGCGCCGCGTTGATTGACGAATTCGGCCTCGAACCCGATCGGCGCCTGATTGGCGAGGATCTGCATGTAATGATCGGTGATCCGGCTCAGCAGCGAACGCGGCGGTACGTCGGATAGCCGGGTGATCGCTGCCCCATCGGCGTTGCATTCGCGCGCCAGGGTTTCGCCGAGGAAGCGCACCACCGGGTTATCGATCCCAAGCGAGAAGTCGAGCAGCACGCTGTACGGCCCGAAATCGGGCAGATGCAGCGGCTCAAGGTCTTCGATATTGGGGAACATCCGTTCGCCCAGCAAGCCGGCCCAGTGATTATAGGCGCGTACCTGCATCCGGCGCTCGTCCTGCCCGATGGATTCGGGCGGAAGATCGCGGCGGCTGGCCGGGTCAGCACTTTCCTCTTCGGATGCGTCCCAGCCCCGATCGGCGGAATCGCCGGAATCGAAGGTGCCGCGCAGAGTGTCCATGGCTGTCATCCGCCCCTTTTGGTGAACCTTTACCCAGCCGTTCTGGCGCGGCGTGGTAAACATCACGTTAAACGTGAGGCAGATTTGCGGGGTCGTATGGCGCGCGGGTCGGGAGGTCTGAAACTACAAAAAGTAACGCATCTTGATGGTCACGCGGCTCAGGCCTTCGGCGATCTTGAATACGGCATCAGAAAACTTGGGCGGGGCCATTCGCACCGGGGCATCGCGCGAAAAGCCGTACCCTTCCTTGGGCGCCATGCCGAGCGCGCGGTCGGCTTTGCCGTTGTCGTTTTCGTCATGCAGCAACGCGATCGCATAATCGCCCGGCTTGACGTCCTTGAAGCGGATTTCGACCACCTTACCTGCTGGCACCACGGTGCGGTGGGCGCCGGGATCCTTGATGCATTTGGGAAACACGTCAGACCGCGTGGTCATGCAGGCCCGCACCACGCCCTTGGTTGATCGCAGATCGGTGACCGTGATCACCACATCGCCAGCCCATGCCGGTGCCGCCGGCAGCGCGGCGGTCAGCGCCAGCAGAGCCAGCGCAGGCGCTTTCACGAAACGGCGCGCGCGGGCGCGTGCCCGGCCTCGGCCACGATGCGGCGCGACAGGCCCTTGTCTGTGCCGCACAGCCTGTCCCAGACGCGGAAATACAGCCCGAAATTGCATAAATATTCCTCATGGTGCCGCTCGTGATGGCTGGCTGTTATCAGCCAATGTCCCAATGGAGAATGAACGAGCCAGCGCGGGAACATCTCCCACCCCATGTGATTGGTCACCCCCATCACCGTGGCGATGGTCAGCACCAGCCCCAGCATGGTGACATTGATCGGGACAAGGAACACCAGCACCGGCACCACAATCGCGCCGGTCACCGCCTCTACGGGGTGGAAACTCATCGCGGTCCAAGCGGTCGGCGGGCGGCTGGCATGGTGGACGGCGTGGGCGATGCGGAACCACTTGGGCCGGTGCATCCAGCGGTGGCTCCAGTAAAAACAGGTGTCCTGCACGAACAGGTAGATCGGCAAGGACAGCGGATGATACCACCACGGCAGCGCGGCAAAATCGGTCGAGATCAGCGTCCAGCCATGATGTTGCCAGCCCCACAGCACGATCCCCGCTGGCGTGCCGTAAATCGCGGCCGACAGCAGCGACCAGCGCACTTCGCGCACCATTTGTTCGCCCCGCCCGGCATAGAGCCCGGGCCGCATCCGGGCGGTCGCGAATGCGAACAGCCCGCTGGCGAGCAGATACCGCAGCGCCACGATCACCGTCACGGCAAAGCTCACGATCAGCAGCGCGAGCGGAACGGGCAGGTCAGGCGGCAGCATCGCGCCAACCTATGCCGCAAATCGCTCCAATCCGACAGTGCTATTAGACGAGCGTATCAAGCGCCGCGCACAGCGGATCGATCAACGCCGTGTGCCGCCGCATCGCGATCCGCGCCAATCGCTCCACCTCAACCTTGCGCCGCGCAGCCGCCAGCGGTTCGAGCGCGGCGGGGCGCAAGATCTCGGCGTCATAGCCATCGGCGACAATCACCCCGCAGGTTTCGGGACGGTAAGCCTCACTCTCCAACGGCGCGCGATCCAATCCCGGTGGCACCCCCCAGTAAAATCGGTCGCAAAAATCGAGGTAATCGGGCCATTTTCCATCGCCGAGCAGATCGCTGCGCGCGACCTTGATCTCAACAATCACCACCAGGCCCTTGGCGTCGATCCCCATCAGATCGGCGCGGCGACCGTTGCGGATCGGCACTTCGGGCAGGCACCAGATGTCGTTGCGCGCAAACAACCGCCCGATCCCGCGCGCGACGTCGCCCGCCGTAAGCGGAGACGAATCATGCAAAGGGGAAAGCGCGCCAGTCATCCCGGCAAATTGGAACAGAGTGGGAACGCAGTCAAGCGCGCCGAGCTAATCTGCTCAATTGCTCTCGTCAGTATGGAGCACCGCCAGCAACGCTCCGCGCGCGGCGTGAAATTCGCGCCATAGCGCCAGCGCCGGGGCGGACGTATCCTGCCCGCGCCCCGACAGCGTGGCGAGCGCCGCCATCCCGCTGCCGAGCATCGCGGCGACATCCTCGATCCCCTGAGCGAGCAGGTTGGTCTGCCACGGCCGTGCCTTGGCGATTCTGTCGCTGAGTGCAGCATTGATCTGCGCCGGTTCCGCCGCAATCTGCGCGAGCCGTGCCAGATCGCCCGCCTGCCGGTGAAGATCCAACCACGCCGATTCTAGCGCGGCAGACGCGCCGACGCCGGGATGCGGGACCGCATCAGGAGAGAGAATCGTTTCGGGCGGAAAGCTGGCCATAGCGGCGAGCCTAGGGTCGGCTCCTTGCCGATTGGTTAAGCCGGGCCGTGCCGATCCTGCGGCCAGACGAGTCTGCGCATCATGGCCGAACAATTGTCTAGCGCCGCATCCAGCCTCTTGCTAAGCGGCGCCCCGCGCGCAATTATTGCGTGCAGCGTATAGCATTTGGCACCCGTAGCTCAGCTGGATAGAGTGCTGCCCTCCGAAGGCAGAGGCCACTGGTTCGAATCCAGTCGGGTGCACCAAAGCAAAAGGGCGTCCCATTTGGGGCGCCCTTTTGCTTTGGTGGATCTGGCGATGTGAACCTCTGCTGATTCGCAGCGCCGTAGCTGCGCGGGCGGCGACGACGCGGCGGTGGCTTGCCTTGCCGGGTGTGCCTTGCCCCCAAACACTGCTTCCGTAATGGCTTTGTCAGTCCATTCCGCAACAATCATGCGCATTCGCGTGCAAAAGATTCACGGGTGGATTCGAATGATTCAATCACCATTTATTTCTTCACAGATTCAGTTTGGGGCTTGCGCGGTGCGCGACTCAAGCTTGGTCCACGCGTCGCGGGTTTGTCACGGCTCTTTCACCGGTCTGTCATGGTAATTTTTGCGTTAAACACCCGTTGACGGGATTCGCTGTCTGATTCATTATCTAGTGGTTCGGCGCTAATTCGACCCCCAAGCCTTGGTGATCCCTTCGCCGCTCTGACCAGAGCACAAGCGAAAGGATTCGCCGCCGCCAAGGGGCAAAGATGCGGGCCGATTGGGGGCTATCTGACATGACAAAGCAGGCCTTTCGGGGTCTTCCTGTTGGCAAGTCTGTGGACCAACCTGTATAGAACAGAATTAGAACATGACCCCTTGCGGCATGGCCTGATTCGGCGGACAAGTGGGGCGACCAATGGATTTCAAGGTGAGCGATAACGTGCCGGACAACGGATTGAATGAACTGGATGCAGGCACGCTTGCTGTGACGTCTGATGGACAAGAAAAGGCAGTGACTATGAAAGCAGCAGACGCAGGATCGGACGCGCTGATCGCCGCCAAGGCAGGCGAAGCGCTTGTTGGCGCCATGGCCGCCGCCGCAAAGGGTGATGTGGACAGCAAGACCGTCAACGCGCGGCGCTTCACTGTGGTCACTGATGACACCCGCGATGCGCGTCTGACCGATTTCGGCAAGGAAACGCTGACCGATCGTTACCTGCTGCCCGGTGAAAATTATCAGGACCTGTTCGCCCGCGTGGCCGATGCCTATGCCGATGATCAGGCCCACGCCCAGCGGCTGTATGACTACATCTCAAAGCTGTGGTTCATGCCCGCCACCCCGGTGCTGTCGAACGGCGGCACCCACCGCGGGTTGCCGATCAGCTGCTACCTGAACTCGGTGTCCGACAGCCTCGAAGGGATCGTCAACACCTGGAACGAGAACGTCTGGCTCGCGTCGAAGGGCGGCGGGATCGGCACCTATTGGGGCAATGTCCGCGGGATTGGTGAGCCGGTCGGCCTGAATGGCAAGACCAGCGGGATCATCCCCTTCGTGCGCGTGATGGACAGCCTGACGCTGGCGATTTCGCAAGGCTCGCTCCGGCGCGGGTCGGCGGCGTGCTATCTCGACGTCAGCCACCCGGAGATCGAAGAGTTCCTCGAAATCCGTAAGCCCAGCGGCGATTTCAACCGCAAGGCATTGAACCTGCACCACGGCGTACTGCTGACCGATGAATTCATGGAAGCGGTGCGCGATGGGGCCGAATTCGACCTCAAGTCGCCCAAGACCGGCGAAGTGCGCGCCACGGTCGATGCGCGCTCGCTGTTCCAGAAGCTGGTCGAAACCCGGCTTGCCACCGGTGAGCCCTACATCGTGTTCAACGACACGGTGAACCGCATGATGCCCAAGCATCACCGCGATCTGGGCCTGAAGGTATCGACCTCGAACCTGTGCTCGGAAATCACCCTGCCGACCGGGATCGACCACCTCGGTAATGATCGCACCGCGGTGTGCTGCCTTTCGTCGCTCAACCTGGAAACCTGGGACGAATGGAACAGCGACAAGCAGTTCATTGAAGACGTGATGCGCTTCCTCGACAACGTGCTGCAGGATTACATCGACCGCGCGCCTGATGAAATGGCGCGGGCGAAGTACTCGGCCGAGCGTGAGCGTTCGGTGGGTCTGGGCGTGATGGGCTTCCACTCGTTCCTGCAGCAAAAGAGCATCGGGTTTGAAAGCGCGATGGCCAAGGCGCTGAACCTGAAGATGTTCAAGCATATCCACGCCAAGGCGTGCGAGGCTTCGATGCTGCTCGCGCAGGAACGCGGGCCGTGCCCCGATGCCGCCGATATGGGCGCGATGGAGCGGTTCAGCTGCAAGATGGCGATCGCGCCGACCGCGTCGATCAGCATCATCTGCGGCGGCACCTCGGCTTGCATCGAGCCGATCCCGGCCAATATCTACACCCACAAGACCCTGTCGGGCAGCTTCATCGTCAAGAACCCCTATCTGGAAAAGCTGCTCGACAAAAAGTCGAAGAATTCGACCAATGTCTGGAACTCGATCCTCGAACGCGGTGGTTCGGTGCAGCATCTCGACTTCCTCTCGGTCGAGGAAAAGGCGGTGTACAAGACCAGCTTCGAAATCGATCAGCGCTGGCTGCTCGAATTCGCGGCGGATCGCACGCCCTATATCGATCAGGCGCAGTCGCTGAACCTGTTCATCCCGGCCGATGTCGACAAGTGGGATCTGATGATGCTGCACTATCAGGCGTGGGAGCGCGGCATCAAGTCGCTGTATTATCTGCGTTCGAAGTCGGTGCAGCGCGCGGGCTTCGTCGGCGGGGTCGAGGCGGACAACACCTCGGAACTCGCGAAGATCGAGCTCAACGCCGTCAGCCCCACCGATTACGAGGAATGCCTGAGCTGCCAGTAAGGCGCAGGTGAGGCTGGGAAGGGGAGGCGCATTGCAGTGAAAACCCGCAAGTCTCCCCGCCTGCCCACCACCGCCACCGGCGCGTGCCGCTCTGCCCACGGGATGCTGTGGGACATCGCGCTGGCTGACCTGTCCGAAGGCGGCTGCCGGATCGAAGACGCCCGCGGGCGGCTCAGAATCGGCGAAATGGTGCGGTTGTTCATCGCCGGCACCGGGCCGCATCTGGCGCGGGTCGCGTGGCGCGATGGGGCGGACGCCGGGCTGGTGTTCCAGCGCACGCTGTCGGCGCGGGTGGTGGCCCACTTCGCCGATGCCGACTGGGACGGCGCGCGCGACGCCTATGAAGAAGACCTCACCCGGCCGCCCGTGCGGCGGTTGATTTGAGACACATGATAACCCGCTCAACCACGCGGGCAGAAGGGAATGACACTATGGGATTGCCGTTTTGGATGGGCGTGTTTGGCGTGGTCGTATCGGTCGCGTTTCTGCTGCACGCGGTGCTTGAACTGCGCAAAAACACCCCCGGCCATTCGCGCAATGCGGCGATGATCCACGTCGGCATGGCATCAATGTTCCTGCCCGCCTCAATCTTCATAATTTTCGTTTCGTTGTGAGCCCGCGCTGAATCCAACCCCGCGCTGCCCCCGTATATGCTATACTTATTGCCTTAGGAGACTCTGCCATGTCGCTGCTCGAAGCCCGCTCCACCTACAAGCCGTTCCAGTACCCCTGGGCCTATGATTTCTGGAAGCGCCAGCAGCAGATCCACTGGATGCCCGAAGAGGTGCCCTTGGGCGAAGATTGCCGCGACTGGGCGCAGAAAATCACCGAGAACGAGCGCAACCTGCTCACTCAGATTTTCCGCTTCTTCACCCAGGCCGATGTCGACAAGTGGGATCTGATGATGCTGCACTATCAGGCGTGGGAGCGCGGCATCAAG
>LNED01000042.1 GCA_001464915.1 Sphingomonadales bacterium Ga0077531 | reverse complement strand
GCACGGGTGAACGACAGGTGGCGGGCGGCGGCATCGAACACGCGCAGGGCGTTGAGGGGGAGATGGGTGCGCTTCACGCCGGGTGAATTAGGCGCGCACTGGCCTGACTGCAAGGCTCAGCCCACACCCTTAACGGGGCGTGCGGCCTTCCGCCGTCTCCGGCGCGGCGAGCGGGAAGAACGGGATGCGCACCTCGGTCGGCGTGCCATCGGGCCGTTCAAAGGTGTAGAACCCCTCCATCGAGCCAAACGGCGTCGTCAGCGGGCAGCCCGAGACGTAATCGTGGCTCTGGCTGGGGGCGAGCAGTGGCTGTTCGCCGACCACGCCTTCGCCATCGACATGGTTGACCATCCCGCGCCCATCGGTGATTCGCCAGTGCCGGGTGCGCAGGCGCAGCGGCTCGTGCGAGGCGTTTTCGATGCGGATGTGGTACACCCAGAACCACTTGCCCGCCTCAGGGTGAGACTGTTCGGGCAGATAGTTCACGGCGACACGGACGGTAACCCCGTCGGTGGTGGCAGAGTGTTGGAAGAATTCCTTCATATCTTGCCCCAAGGTAGTGAATTGCGCAGGCGTCACAAGAGGCCAGGCGCCCTTAATCCCCGCTGTATCCGAAATGGGGCGGGGAAATCCTCACCCCTTGGCCAAGAGTTCGTCGATCTGGCCGAGGCGTTCCTTGCCGAAGAACATCTCGTAACTGTCCGTCGGGGCGCCGGACTTGCCCACGAACATCGTCGGGATGCCAAACGCGCCGCGCGCGACCGCCCCGTCGGTATTGGCGACCAGCGCCTGTTTGACCGGATCGCTCTGCGCGCGGGCGAGCAGTTCGGTGGCGTCGAAACCGGCTTTGGCCAGCACTGCGCCAATGGCTTCGGGCGAGGTGATATCCAGCCCGTCTTCCCAGACCGGGCGCAGCAAGGCTTCGACAAATTGCACCCCGCGCCCGTCCTGATCGGCGGCCAGCAGCATCCGTTGCAGCGTGATCGAATTGAACGGAAACTGCGGGTGCAGGCGATACTTGTCGAGGTTGTGGCGGGTGATGAAGCGCTGCATTTCCAGCATGGCGTATTCGTTCTTGCCCTTCACCTCAGCGTCGCGGATCATCGGCGGGGCATTGCCGGTCAGCTTGTGCATCCCGCCAAGGAACACCGGCACCACGTCCAGCTCAGCCTCGTGGCGCTTGATCAACTCGCGCAGCGGCCACCACACAAGATAGGCATTGGGGCTGACGAAATCGAAGACGAGTTCAACGCGGTTGGCCATTGGTCACGTTCCTTTTGAAGAAGGAAGGGGTTTCTCGCAGAAGCGCAGGGTCATCAATGCGGCTGCACAATTTTATCCGATGCTCTAAGGGTCAAGGCCGTCAAACATCCACTCACGCTTCATCTAAATACTGCTCAATCTTATCGAATATGGAGCGCACCCCAAAAACTGAAAAAAGTGCACCAAGTACGATGACGGCGGCACTAAAATTCCCTTCCACATCCAAAGCTATCGATACAAGATAGATGGGAAGGGACACCGAGAGAAAAAATTTTAGATAAAAGATTAAATAATAGAGCATGATAGGTATTTTCTCTGATCGAGCCGTTCTTCGATTTTTTCGTTAATGCCTGTATGCGTGCCGTCACCCTTACTCATCGCCTCTGCGAGGAACAAAACGTCTAGATCCCAGCGGCGCGAAGCGCCTGATCCATGTCTTCGACCAGATCGGCGATATCTTCCAGCCCGACATTGATCCGCAGCAGACCTTCGGTCACGCCCATCGCGGCGCGGGCTTCGTCGCCCATGTTGGCGTGGGTGCTGGACGCCGGGTGGCACATCAGGCTGCGCGCATCGCCGATATTGTTCGAGATGTCGATCAGCTGCAGCGCATCAAGGATCGCAAACGCGCGTTCGCGGGTGCCGACATCAAGCGCAAAGATCGGGCCGGTCGCGTCCATCTGCGCCGTCGCCAGCGCGTGGCGCGAGTGGCTCGGCAAGCCGGGATGGAGCAGGTGCCCGCCCGCCTTGGTGACGCGCGGTTCGAGGAATTCGCCCAGCGCCACAGCTTGCTCGCTCTGCTTGAAAGCGCGCAAGGGCAGCGTCTCCAGCCCCTTCAGCACCACCCACGCGTTGAAGGCGCTCAATGTCGGCCCGGTGTTGCGTTGGAACGGCATCAGCACCTCGTCGATCCACTGCTTCGATGCGCAGATCGCGCCCGCCAGCACCCGGCCCTGCCCGTCCATCAGTTTGGTGGCGCTATAGGCCACCACATCCGCGCCGAATTCCATCGGGCGCTGCAAGACGGGCGAGGCGAAGGCATTATCGACCACGGTGGTGATCCCATGCGCCCGCGCCACACCGCAGACATGGGCGAGATCGACGATATCGAGCGTCGGGTTGGCGGGCGTTTCGAAGAAAAACACCTTGGTATTGGGCAGGATCGCGGCTTCCCATGCGGCATTGTCAGCGCTGTCGATGATAGTGACCTCGATGCCGAACTTGGGCAGCAGGGTGTCGCACAGCCAACGGCAGCTACCGAAAGCGGCGCGCGCGGCAACCACGTGATCGCCGGCGGAAAGCTGGCACAGCAGCGCCGCCGTCATCGCCGCCATGCCGGTCGCCTGCGTGCGGCAGGCCTCGGCCCCCTCCATCAAGGCGATGCGTTCTTCCAGCATCGCCACGGTCGGGTTTTGCAGGCGCGAATAGGTCATCCCCTGCGCGGTGCCGGCAAACCTGTCGGCGACGGTCTGCGCGTCGTCATAGGTGTAGCCCGAGGTGAGGAACAGCGCCTCGCTCGTTTCGCCATGTTCGCTGCGCCAGGTGCCGCCGCGCAGCGCCTTGGTGGCAGGGCGCCAGTTCTGGGTGGCGGCGCGGTCCATTCCGGTGGTCTTTTTCATGGGAAGCGTCCCTAGGACGGCAAAAGCCCGCTCGCAAGCAGGCCTTCATGCGCGGTGTCTTCATGCCCAATCGCCGCCAGCATCAGCGTGCCTTCGATCAGCGTCAGCAGATAGCGTGCACCGCCCTCGGGATCGGGATCGGCTGTGGGCATTTGCCCTTCGAGCCAGCCGAGCAGCACGTCCATCATCGCTTGGGCGGCGGCGCGGTAACTCTCCTCCCCGCGGGCGGCTCCGGCGACGATTTCCCACCACAGTGAGGTGAACGGCTGCGCCGCATCGCTACGGGCGTGTTTGAGGATGCGCGCGACCACTTGCCCGCGTGTCACCGGTCGTTCCCCTGCCAGCGCCGCATCGAGGGTACTGGCATAGGTGCGCGCGATAAATCCGAGCAGGTCGTCAATCAGCGCCTCCTTGCTGCCGAAATGATACAGCAGCATCCGGTCAGACGTCCCAGCTGCTTTGGCCAGCGGACGCAGGCTTGCCTGTCCCAACCCCTCAGCCAGCACGTACGCGGCGAGCAGGGGGAACAGACTGTCCTTGGTCATCGTAGGTTTTTTAATGGGGTTGGCCATCGGCTCTTGTAGCAATCGCTACACCTTGCCACAAGCCCACGTAGCAAGTGCTACATCAATCCGGAGAACCCGCGCCATGCCGACCGAACTCACCCCCCATCTGGCCCTGTTTGCCGGCGGCCTTGTAGCCACCCTGATCGCAGTCTGCTGGGTACTGGCCAAGCCGAAAACGATCGGCAGCCCGGTCATTGCGGCGGCACTGAGCGCCGGGTTCGCGGCCTATTCGGGCGTTACCATTTGGGCCGAGGGGCTGCTGCCCGTGCTGATCAATCACACCAGCAACCTTTGGGGCGTGCAGGTGTGGTGGGATCTGCTGTTCTCGCTCACCATCGCGCTGTTCCTGATTGCACCGCGCGTGCGCGCTGCGGGGATGAATGTGCCGCTGTGGGCGCTGTTCATCGTCGCCACCGCGAGCATCGGGCTGCTCGCCATGTGCGCGCGGTTGTTCTGGCTGGAACGAGCTAAGGCGGAAGCATAATCCCGCTTGCCCTTGCTCCGGGCGCTGCCTAATCGCGGGCCGATGGTCGAAGCGCGCATTTTATCGTCACAACAAGACAATGCCGCGCCGGTGCACCCGGCCGATCCGCTGCGGTGGTGTCTGGCGATCACCGCAGCGTTTGCGCTGCTCGCAGGCTGGCGCATCGCCGCGCCCTCGATCCCCTATTTCGACGAGGTGCATTACCTTCCTGCCGCGCGCGAATTGATGCGCCTGTTTGAGGGGGGCTTTGGCGACTACCTCAACCGCGAACATCCCATGTTGGGCAAGCAGATCATTGCGCTCGGCATGATGCTGCTGGGCGACAATCCGCTCGGCTGGCGGATCATGTCGCTCGCATTCGGCACGCTGGCGCTGTTCGCCAGTATGCGCGCGCTGTGGCACGCCAGCGGGGATCGGTTCGCCACGGCCGCATTCGGCGTGTTGCTCGCCACCGGGTTTCACCTGTTCGTCCAATCGCGCATTGCCATGCTCGATGTGTTCATGGCGGCGTTTCTGGCGGTGGCGGCGTGGCAATTTGCCGGGGCCTGTGCGCAGCCGGAAAAAGGCCGCTGGCGGCTTGCGTTGACCGGGATTGCGCTGGGCTGCGCGATGGCGGCGAAATGGAACGCGGTTCCGTTGGCGATGCTGCCCGGTCTGGCGTTCTTCGCCGCACGGCTTTCGGCAGGACGGCGGCGCTTGTTCATGAGCCGCCGGGGCGCGCCGGTGCCGGGGGTGACGCTGCTTGAAGCGTTCGTGTGGCTCGGGATCGTGCCGCTGGCGATCTATGCGCTGACCTTTGTGCCCGGATACTGGCTGGGCGAAGCACTGCGGCCATCCCCGCTGGCGCAGCAGGGATTGATCGGGTTGCACGGCGAGATCCTCAGCCTGCAAAAGCAGGTGCTCGCCCCCCACACCTATCAGAGCAGTTGGCCGCAATGGGTGCTGAACACGCGCGGGATCTGGTATCTATACGAGGTGGTGGACGGCGCACAGCGTGGCGTGCTGCTGATCGGCAATCCGCTAACGATGCTGGTGGGCCTGCCCGCGCTGGTGTGGTGTCTGGTTATCGGCGCTTGGCGCGGCGATTGGGCGAAATTGGCGATGGTGATCGGCTATGCCGCCGCGCTCGGCCTATGGCTGATCGCGCCCAAGCCGGTGCAGTTTTATTACCACTATTTCGTCCCGCACTTCTTCCTGCTGGGCGCGCTGGCGTTGTCGCTGTCCGACCTGCGCCGCGCGGGCTGGGGCTGGTGGGCGTGGGGAACGCTGGCGGCATCGGCGGGGCTGTTCGCGGTGTTTTACAAGGTGCTCTCCGCCGCGCCATTGGACGGCGCGATGAGTTTTGCGACTTGGACATGGTTGGCGGGGTGGAGGTGAAGGGAACCTAGTCGCGTGCGGAACTCAAAACCTACCCCAAACGAACCGGCTCGACAGGGCGTAATTCCAGACTGACCCTACCAATATCCCCGCCAGCGCGGCGAGCACCCAGAACACGCCGCGCCCTTCGAGGAACGTCGCCACCGCGACATTGGCAAACGCCCCCACTGCGCAGGTCGCACAGAACCCCAGCCAGCCGCGC
This sequence comes from Sphingomonadales bacterium Ga0077531, assembly GCA_001464915.1. Classification (GTDB taxonomy): domain Bacteria; phylum Pseudomonadota; class Alphaproteobacteria; order Sphingomonadales; family Sphingomonadaceae; genus Erythrobacter. The sequence goes on along the minus strand of LNED01000042.1, from coordinate 10,146 downwards.
AGCACCGGGCCCCACCCTTTCAGGCGCTTGTCGCGATAGGTCAGCCAGTTGTTGAGCCAGAAGTTGAAGCTCATCGCCACCAGCACCGCGGCGGTCTGGGCCTGCGCAAAGCCTTCCCCGAGGGCAAACAGCAGCGCGGAGAGCACCGCGAAGTGCACCACCACACCCAGCCCGCCGACCGTGCCAAACAGCGCGAACCGCGTTGGGATCACCCGCCCCAGCGTTTTGTCATAAAGCCCGGCGAGGAAATCGAACAGAATGGCGCGGTCCAGCTTGCTTTCTCCCTCGCGGCGGGCGGCGAATTTGAGCGGGAATTCTTGCACCCGCATCGGCGTGTCTGATGTCGCCAGCAGGTCGAGCAGGATCTTGAACCCGATGCCCGACAGGCGCGGCACCAAAGCGCGGGCGCGGGCGGTTTCCAGCATGAAATACCCGCTCATCGGATCGGTCAGCTCCACACCAGTCAACCGCCGCGCGACGCGGTTGGCGAAGGCAGAGAGGCGCTCACGGTCTGGGGCGGCCCAATCGGCGGTGCTCGCGCCCACTGCAAAGCGGCTGGCGACGGCGACGTCGGCCTCACCCGCTAGCAGCGCCGCTAACATCGCTGGAAGCAACGCCGGGTCATGCTGATGGTCGGCGTCCATCACCGCCACAAAGGGCGCAGCGGTAGCGCAGAAGCCTTCGATCGCCGCGCTCGCCAGCCCGCGCCGTCCGATGCGCTGGATCACCCGCACGCGCGGGTCCGTCAGCGCCAGCGTGCGGGCTTCATCGGCTGTGCCATCGCGGCTGTCGTCATCGACGATGATGACTTCCCAACCATACGGCTCCATCGCAGCCGCAATCCGCTCAACCAGCGGGCCAAGATTGCCGCGTTCGTTCAGAGTCGGCAGAATGATGGCGAGGTCGAGAGCCATGTCTCAAAGGCGCGCGCGCACAGCCTCGCCAATTGCTGCAGTACCGTGTGAGCCGCCCAGATCGCCGCCCAGCACGCCATCTGCCAGCGCGGCAGACACCGCAGCCTCGATCCGCGCGGCCTCTGCCTCCCGCCCGAACGAATGGCGCAGCATCATGGCCGCCGACAGGATCGTCGCCATCGGGTTGGCCTTGCCCTGCCCGGCAATATCGGGCGCGCTTCCGTGGATCGGCTCGTACAGGCCAAAGGTGCCATGCGCAGTTTGCCGCTCACCCAGCGAGGCACTCGGCAGCAGGCCGATGGAACCGACTGCCGCGCTCGCCAGATCGCTGAGAATGTCGCCGAACAGATTGCCGGTCAGCACCACGCCGAAACGGTCGGGATGGCTGACGACCTGCATCGCGGCATTATCGACATACATGTGGTCGAGCGTGACGCCGGGATATTCCGCCGCCACTTCCACCACGACATCGCGCCACAGCTGGCTGGTTTCGAGGACATTGGCCTTGTCGACGCTGGTGAGTTTCCACCCGCTCGCCGCCGCAGCGCGGAAGGCGACATGAGCAATGCGGCGCACTTCGTGGTCGGCGTAGGACATCGCGTCCCAGCCCTCGCGCTCGCCATCAGCGTTCACGCGCTGGCCCTTGGCGCCGAAATAGACGTCGCCCGTCAGCTCGCGTACGATCAGCATGTCGAGGCTCGCGGCGATATCCGCCCGCAACGGGGAGAGGTGTTCGAGGCCTGCGAACACGCGTGCCGGGCGCAGGTTGGCAAACAGGCCGAGTTCCTTGCGCAGACCCAGGATAGCCTGCTCCGGGCGCAAATGCCGCTCCAACGTGTCGCAGGTCGGATCGCCCACCGCGCCAAACAACACCGCATCGGCAGCGCGCGCCATGTCGAGCGTTTCCGCGGGAAGCGGGTGGCCATGGCGATGATAGGCCGCCCCGCCAACGTCACCTTCGAACAAGGTCAGTCCCGGCAGCGCCAGACATTCAAGCACCGCGACGGCTTCACGCGTCACCTCAGGGCCGATCCCGTCACCGGGCAGGACTGCGATTTTCATCTGTGTGGTTCTTTCAAGCCATGCGCGCCAACCGCTCAGTCAGCTGGATGCGGGCGGCCATAACATCGCCTTTGCGCCCTGCAAGCAGGTAGTGCGCCAGCAGCGGCTCCAGCGCGGCGAGTGCATCCATCAAGGCAGAAAAATCTGCGGCATTATCGGGCCGCCCGCCGCCATAACCGAGCTCGCGCAGCAGCATCGTTTCGTAAGCGATCAGCCCGCTCACCCAACCGCGCGCTGAGGGGGCGAGCGTGATCGCGTCGAGCAACCCGTCGAGCGCCTCGTACAGTCCCGGATAGGCATTGCGTTCAGGCAGCGCTGCGGCGGTCAACCCGCACACCCACTGGATTGCTGCGGCGGGCAAAGGCTCGGTCATCAGGGCGGCGCGGGAATGTTCGAGTTCAAGCTTGGCAAACGGCAGTTGGCTGCCACCGGGACGCGTGGCCAGATCGAGCGAGACGCGATTGCCCGGCACCATCACCGCGCGCATCTGTCGCCCGCGCCCGCCCGCGACATAGCCCGCGACAAGACCCGCCTCTGCGGTGAGAAGCCGCGCAATCGCGCCGGTTTCCCCTTGCGGACGGCTGGCAAGCAGGATCGCAGGTGCGCGCAGGTTCATGCGCGCTTACCGCTTACTTCTTGGTGGATTTGGCTTCCAGCGCGGCCAGCCGGGCTTCGAGCGCGTCGGCCTGTTCGCGTGCCTTTTGTGCCATAGCCTTGACCGTGTCGAATTCTTCGCGGCTGACGAAATCGATCCCGCCAAAGGCTTCGCGCATCCGCTCACGCGCGCTTTCGCGGGCTTCGCGGGTCATGCCGGCCATCGTCCCGGCGGCGCTGTTGGCGAGTTTGACAAGGTCGGCGATGATCGGGTTCTGGCTTTGCATTCGGGTATTTTGGGGATGCTTGCCCAAAAGTGCAAGCATCCTCCTCGCGGGGCCTGTGTGTTCCGCATCGCCTCCGCGATGCGAAATCCTCGCTCATGCGCCTTTCAGGCGCGTCGCTGCGGGCGGCCCGTCGGCCTTGCGGACGGCGGTGCCGTCCGAGGCAGCTCCCTAGCAGGCGTATTTCCTTACAATTCGACCTGTGTCGCCGCGCCGCTCGCCCCGCGCGCGCCGCCATCGGGGTTAGCCGCTATAAAGCTGTAATTGAGCGCGCCGGCAAAGCAGACCCACGCGAGGTAGGGCAACAGCAACAAAACCGCGCCCCGCCGCACGCGCCAGATCAGCGCCAGCGCGATCAACAGCAACACTGCCGCGCTGATGATGACATACAGGCCAGTCTGCATGTCCTGCATCCCGAAAAACACCGCAGACCAGCTTTGCGTGACGAGGAACTGCACCGCGAAAACCGCTAACGCGAGACCGCGCCCCGGCGCGCCCCACGCGCTCGCCACCATTGCCAAGGCGAGCCCGATCAGGATGAACAGCGCCGTCCACACGATCGCAAAGGTGATCGGCGGCGGATAGATCGCAGGCTTCACAAGCCCCGCAAACCACACCGTATCCGGCGAGCTCAACTGCCCGGCGGCAAATCCGATCAACAGCACCAGCGGCACCAGAAACAGCGCCCAGCGCAGAAAGCTGGCGCGCAATTGACCTTTGGAAGCAAGGACGTTCATGGCTTCTCCTGCGTGCCCCGCCGCACCGCGATTCTGCGGGCCGAGGGATTAGGGACGCGATAACAGAGCCTGCGGCCAGCGCCAACTTATGCCGCGCTGGCGGGTGCGCAAACCCCGCTTTTCCCCGTGCAGCGCGTGCAATCCAACCGGCTTTTCAACCGAAACATCACGAAACGTTTGGGGACTGGCGGTGCTGTCTGCTAGGCGTTGCCACATTCCTGCCGTGATTCGAAAGCGCGATGGCGGTAGGAAGCCTGATGCCTAACGCGCTTTCGCTCATTACAGCCCGGCTTTTTGCCGGTCTTACAGGGGAATGAACATGAAGAAGAACTTTGCTGCGCTCGTCGCCGTTGCCGGTCTCGCCATCACCACCGTCGCTTGCTCGCCGGCTGCTGAAGCTCCTGCTGAAGAAGCTGCTGCTGTTGAAGCCGAAGCCGGCGCCGAAGTCGCTGCCGAAGGCGATGCGATGGCCGCTGAAGGCGAAGCCATGGCTGCCGAAGGCGCCGAAATGGCCAAGGAAGGCGAAGAAATGGCTGCCGAAGGCGACGCCATGGCCAAGGAAGAAATGGCTCCGGCTGAGTAAGCCTTTGGGCTTGCCCGCCTCGGCCTAAGGGCTGGGGTACGGACAGAAACAGACCGGCAGTGACCCACGGGTTGCTGCCGGTCTTTTCGTATGCGCTAACCGCGCCGGGCAGCGATCAGAAATTCGACATTGCCCTGCGGCCCGGTGATCGGGCTTTCCACGATCCCCTGCACCTGCCAGCCCAGCCCTTCGATCCATCCGCGCACTTCGTCGCACACCCGCGCGTGCAGCGCCGGATCGCGCACCACCCCGCCCTTGCCCACTTCCTCGCGCCCGACTTCGAATTGCGGCTTTATCAGCGCGACCAACTGGCACGGCGTCGCTGCCAGTTCGAGCGGGCGTTCGAGCACCTTGGCGAGGCTGATAAAGCTCGCGTCGCACACCACCCAATCGCAAGGCCGGTCGATCTGCGCAGAGGTCAGAATCCGCGCGCTGGTTTGTTCGAGCACGGTAACACGCGGGTCTTCGCGCAGGCGCCACGCCAGCTGATTGGTGCCGCTGTCGACCGCAAACACATGGCCTGCACCCTTGCTCAGCAGCACATCGGTAAAGCCGCCGGTAGACGAGCCGATGTCCATCGCCACAGCGCCTGCCGGATCGAGCCCGAAATGCTCCAGCGCGTGCGCCAGTTTGATCCCGCCGCGGCTGACCCAGGGATGATCGCGCCCGCGCACGTCCAGCACTGCATCATCGGGCAGTTGATGTCCGGGCTTGTCAATCTTCGTCTCGCCCACGAACACCAGCCCCGCCATTACCAGTGCCTGCGCCCGCGCGCGGCTTTCCGCCAGCCCGCGATCGACCAGCAGCTGATCAACGCGGCGTTTCTGCGGCTTGGCGGGGCGAGACGGATGATCGGGCATAGACAAGACGCGGCTCTAGCGCGCAAAGTGGCGGCATGAAAGCTGCTCTCCTCACCACCGCGCTGGCGCTTGGCTGTGCTGGCTGCGTCGCCGCACCCCAAGGCTCCGCGCCGACCCCCGTTACGGTCAACGCCGCACGCGCTGCCGCCAGCGAAGCTCAGCTGCGGCCGAGCGTTGTGCAGCCGCCGCACTCGGACGATTGGATGGACGAAGCAGAGACCCCGGGAACGTGGGGGTATGAGAATCGCGGCAATTTCACCCTTGCGATCTTCAACACGCCGACGCGCGGCGTGGCCTTTGCGATCCAGTGCTGGCAACCAAGCCGCGAGATTTCGCTGATCATGGCGGGGCAAAGCGTTGCCAGCCCGACGATGCAAGTGCGCACCGAAGCCACCAGCCGCGCCATCGCGGCGAGGCTCAGCATCGGCGAGATGTCGAATGTCACAGCGGCGCTGCGCGGCGATGACCCGCTGCTCGACGCGATGGCGCTCAGCAAGGGGCGGTTCGCGGTCGAGACCGAAGGCCTGCCGCCGCTGATCCTGCCATCCTGGGCCGAAGTCACCCGGGTGATCGAGGATTGTAGGTGAGAGCCCTGGTGTGCGTCCGCGCCTCCGCGCGGACATCCTCGGCGCTGTTTCTGCCCCTGCGCGGCAGAGCGCCTGCGGGGCGGCCGCGTGGCCTTGCGGTCGCTGCGCGACCGGTGGTCTAATTCCCTCCCCTTCCGATTCTATACGTTAATATCCACAGGCCTTTGCACAGCCTGTCCACAAGCAGCGCACAGATACAAAAAACGCCCGAGGTTTCCCTCAGGCGTCATCCCCGCTGCGTTGCGGAACGGAGGCGAAGTATGACGTGGGAAAAGATTTATACAAGACTTGCCCTTTTTCGCCCCATGAATCACATTGTGTCCTGAGGCCAGCGGTACACGCGGCTCTCGGCCCCCGGTGATGCGAGGGGTCTGGCTCTCAAGCGCGAAAGGAGGTGATCCGATGTCTCATGGTTCAGTAGCGAGGTCGGTGAAGATCCCTACGGAGCATATTCGGTAACCTTTCCTAGCCGAGTAAGGTTTCGTGAGCGGCACTTCCGGCCGCTGACCATGTTAAGGGCAGCTTCCCATCAGGCGGAGCTGCCCTTTTCATATTTGTGGTGCGAAGGCGCCTCCGCGCCTTCGTCCTCGGCGCGTTTCCTTCGCTTCGCTGCGGAGCGCCTGCGGGCGGGCAGTCGCCCTTGCGGACCTGCGGCCCGTTCCGGCCCTCCCCTCCAGGGGAGGGGGACCATCCGCAAGGATGGTGGAGGGGCGAGCTTTTGTGTTCCGCATCGCGTCCGCGATGCGAAATCCTCGCTCACACGCCCTGCGGGCGCGTCGCTGCGGGCGGCCGGTCGGCCTTGCGGGCCTACGGCCCGACAATCCCCCTCAACACTCATCTTGCTCTCGGGCGCGCGCAGCATTACGCGCGTTCCATGCACTTTACCCGCACGCCCCACCCCGCGCCCACGCCTGATGCCACCCGCGAACAGCTGATCGCTGATCCGGGCTTTGGCACCGTGTTCACCGATCACATGGTGGTGATCGACTATGACGCCGATAAAGGCGGGTGGCAGACGCCCACCATTGGCCCGCGCGGCCCGATCAGCCTCGATCCAGCCGCCAGCGTGCTGCACTACGCGCAGGAAATATTTGAAGGGATGAAGGCCTATGCCCATCCCGAAGGCGGCCTTTCGCTATTCCGGCCCGAAGCCAACGCGCGTCGCTTCAACGCCAGTGCGCGGCGGATGGCGATGCCGGAAATCCCCGAGGAACTGTTCATAGCCGCCGTGCGTGAAGCGGTGCTGGCCGATGCCGCATGGCTCCCGCCGATTGACGGCGGCGCACTCTACATCCGGCCCTTCATGTTCGCCTCCGAAGCCTTTCTCGGCGTGCGCCCGGCCAAGCAATACAAGTTCATCGTGATCATCAGCGCGGCGGGCAATTACTTCAAGAAAGGCGTGAACCCGGTCAAGATCTGGGTGGCGCAGGATTACACCCGCGCCGCGCCCGGCGGCACCGGGGCGGCCAAGACCGGCGGCAACTACGCCGCCAGCCTCGTCCCGCAGGCCGAGGCCATCGCCAAGGGCTGCGATCAGGTGGTGTTCCTCGATGCGACCGAGCACAAGTGGGTCGAGGAATTGGGCGGCATGAACCTGTTTTTCGTCCGCGCTGACGGCTCCGTTATCACCCCGCCGCTGACCGGCACGATCCTGCCCGGCATCACGCGCGACAGCCTGATCGCGATGCTGCGCGAAGAAGGGCTGGAGGTGCGCGAGGAGCCTTACAGCATCGACCAATGGCGCGAGGAAGCCGAGAGCGGCATGTTGCTGGAAACCATGGCCTGCGGCACCGCAGCCGTGGTCACCCCGGTCGGCACGGTCGCCTCACCCGACGGCGAGTTCCACATCGGCGCCGGCGGGATCGGCCAGATGACGTCCAAAATGCGCGAGCGGCTGGTCGGCGTGCAGAACGGCCGGATCGCGGACACGCATGGCTGGATGATGCGGGTTTAGGGCGTGAGTGATCCGTTCGCTCCGACACTTAGCGAGAGGATACGACAGAGCCGCAACCTGGTGCTTGCCCTTGGGGTCGTTTTGGCAATTCTTGGAACGGCAGCATATTATGCGGCCAAAGTTCAGGCGATCACGCCTTCGTTTGAACAGGCAACCGTTGTTTCGTTCGGCATGGAAAGCGGCCGCATTGGTAATCGCCCAATAATGCGGGTGGTTACTGCGTTCGGGGATCAACGAACAATCAATGTCGCACCAAGAGTTCTTCGGAGCTGCGAAATGGGTGAACAGGTGCTGCTTCAGCGACGAGGCATGAACCTGCGAGTGGCGCCGGAAGCGTGTGAGCTGGCAGGAAACAAATCATGACAACTTCCGCCATCCAAGTCGCCGCGCTCTACAAGTTCACGCCCTTCGCCGATCCCGAAGCCCTGCGCGCCCCCTTGCTCGCCGCGTGCGAAGCGCATGGGATCAAAGGCACGCTGCTGCTTGCGCGAGAGGGAATCAACGGCACCATTGCGGGCACCGACAATGCGCTGGCCAGCGTGCTCGGCCACATCCGCAAGCTGCCGGGGTGCGGCGACCTTGACGTAAAATACTCCGCCGCCCCCGAAATGCCGTTCCACCGCATGAAGGTGCGGGTGAAGCGCGAGATTGTCACCATGGGCGAGCCTGACATCGACCCCACCCTGTCGGCGGGCCACTATGTCGACCCGCACGACTGGAACGCGCTGATCGCCGATCCTGACACCATCGTGATCGACACCCGCAATGATTACGAAGTCGCAGTCGGCACCTTCGCGGGCGCGGTTGATCCGCAGACGCCGAGCTTCCGCGATTTCCCCGCCTGGTTCCGCGAACACCGCGAGGAATTGCTCGAAGGCAAGAAGAAGGTTGCGATGTTCTGCACCGGCGGCATCCGCTGCGAGAAATCGACCAGCTTCCTGCGCGCCGAAGGGATCGACGAGGTCTATCACCTCAAGGGCGGCATCCTCAAATACCTCGAACACGTGCCCGAAACCGAAAGCCTGTGGCAGGGCGAATGCTTTGTCTTCGATGAGCGGGTGACGGTGCGCCACCGCCTTGAACAAGGCACCTTCCAGCTGTGCCGCGCCTGCCGCCGCCCGCTCGACGCCGCAGCCCTCGCCCACCCGAATTACGAGGACGGGGTGAGCTGCCCCGCCTGCATCCATGAGCGCACGCCCGAACAACGCGCCGGTTACGCCGAACGCCAGCGGCAGGAAGCGCTGGCCAAGGCGCGCGGCGAATTGCACGTTGGTGCGGTGCGTCCGCCGCCGCAGCCGTGAGCCAATTCCCGATCCTCTACTCCTTCCGCCGCTGCCCCTATGCGATGCGCGCGCGCATGGCGCTGTGGGTGGCGGGGATCGCGGTGGAATTGCGCGAGGTGAAGCTGGCCGCAAAGCCGCCGCAGCTGATCGAAGCCTCCCCCAAGGCGACCGTGCCGGTGCTGGTTTTGCCCGACGGCCCAGATGCCGGAACGGTGATCGATGAGAGCCTTGCGATCATGCGCTGGGCGCTTGCGCAGAACGACCCCGAAGGCTGGCTGGCGGGCGATGATGCAGCGCTGATTGCGATCAATGACGGGGCGTTCAAACACCACCTCGACCGCGCGAAGTATCCTGCCCGCTACGAAGCTGACGGGATCGACCACCGGGCTGAGGGCCTAACGCTGCTCCACCCGCTCGAAACCCGGCTGGCGACCGCGCCTTACCTGTGCGGCCCTACCCGCACCCTCACCGACATCGCGCTGTTCCCCTTCATCCGCCAGTTTGCCGCGATTGAGCCCGAGTGGTTCGCTACGCAGGACTTGCCGCGCCTTCAGGAATGGCTGGAGCGACACATCGCGTCCGATATGTTCGCCAACATCATGCCGAAGTTCGCGCCGTGGGCGGATGGTGACAAGCCAATCCGCTTTGGGCCCCCCACCCAGTCCCGGGCTTGATCCGGGGCCCCGCTATCTTGGCGGAGAAGAAGCTGGATCGCGGGTCAAGCCCGGGACGGTGGAAAGACCGTCGCCCCCCAGCCCATCCCGAAACGCATCAACCAGCCAGCTCGCCGCCGGGCCAAGCCGCGTGTCGCGCCGCCACAGCGCCGACAGCCGGTAATGCGCGCCGGGCTTCTCCGGCAAATCAAGCTCCACCAAAGCGCCGCTCGCCAGATCATCCGCCACCATCGCGCGCGGCATATTGCCCCAGCCGAGCCCCTCGCGCAGCAGTGAATGCTTTGCGCCCAAGTCTCCCAGCCGCCAGGTCAGCGGGCTGAGCACTGAAAATTCGCGCCCCTCGGTCAGCGGCGAACGATCGGTCAGCACCAATTGCAGATGCCGGCGGCTTTCCCCCGGCGCCACATCGGGCCGCGCCAGCGGGTGCGAGGGCGCGGCGACCGGGATCAGGTCGATCTCGCCCACCATCTGCCGCTCCAGCGCTGGATGATCGCCCGGCACCGGGCCGCCGATGCCAAGATCGGACTCCCCGGCGATCAGGCACGCGGCGACCGCGCCCAGCCCTTCGATCCGCAGGGTGAGCGCGCAGGTGGGGAAGATCCGCCGGAACTCAC
>LNED01000041.1 GCA_001464915.1 Sphingomonadales bacterium Ga0077531 | reverse complement strand
GAGCCGTTATGTCCGCGTCGCGCATCCGCGTGTTCAGGCCTGGCTCAAGGCGAATTTGCCCCAGCCTAGATCGCGCTAGAGCCCAGAGATAAAAGGCAAAGGGCTCAAGCGGCTCCACGAATGGCCGGTATCGGCATAACCGGACGGTCCCAATCCCGGCACCGATCGGCAGGAAAATCCCAGACCCGGTCCGGTCACCAAGACTGATTGGGACCAGTGTCCGCTTTCAGGCGATCGCGAGGCGAGCCGCAATGACAGGGATTGGTGCGCAAAGCGGCCGTCATGGCCTGTCCGTCAATCAAAACCGTCACTGCACTTTTGCACGCAGAGACTCTGGGTTCTTCGGCCCGAAATTATCGACTAATTACAGTCTCTTGGGCTTGGCGTATCGCCTAAAATCAACCGCAAGTGTGTGATTTGGCCCACTAGTTTTCCCTAGTATATCTTATTGATATATAAGGGAAAACTGTGTGGAGGCCCGAGCCGGAATCGAACCGGCGTGCGAGGATTTGCAGTCCTCTACGTAACCACTCCGCCATCGGGCCGAGCCATCCGAGGCCAAGGCTTCGAACAGAGCGGGCGCACTAGCGATTCGGCGGGGGCTTGGCAATGTATGTTTCGGGATCAAGCCTTCCGTTACGTCAGTCTGGACGGCCCCATCACCACACGGCATGGAAGGCGCTATGACCATTGCCAGCCTGCTTGAACCGATAACGGGCCAGCCCGGCCCAGCCCGCCTGACCCATGCCAGCGACTGGATGCAGGGCAGAACCTTGTACGGCGGAGCATCGGCGTTGGTGGCTTACACGATGGCGATGCGCGCCTTTCCGGGACTTCCGCCTTTGCGCGCCGGACAGGTCGCGTTTGTCGCGCCAGTGGGGGAGGACATCACCCTCACCGCCGAAATCATCCGGCAGGGGCGCAATGTCACGCAGGTGCGCAGCGAGATACAATCGGACGGCAAGGTTGCTCTCAGCGCGTTCTGGCTGTTTGGCGAAGGGCGCGAGGCCAATGCGCTCGCGCCAGCCGCACCCCCTGAAAACTGGCCCGGTGCTCCTGAGGATTGCGAGGCGGTGACCCACAGTTTTGCGCCCAGCTTCGTCGCCAAGAATTTCGAGCTGCGTTACGGCCAGCCGCAAGGGGCCGATCATGGTGCGACGGTGCGGCGCTGGGCGCGGTTGACCGAAGACCACAATCTTGATCCGGTTTCAAAACTGGTGCTGATGGGTGATGTCATGCCGCCGGGTGCGATGCGGGCGATGCAGCGGCAAGGCCCGATCAGTTCGATCAACTGGTCGTTCAACGTGCTCGATCCCGAAAGCCGGTCGCGCGATGGCTGGTACGTGGCCGAGAATGCCAGTCAGCACGCTGATCTCGGCTATTCGTCCGAGCGGCTTCGGCTGTGGGATGCGGATGGCAAGCAAGTGCTCGACGGGATCCAATGCGTGGCGGTGTTTGGGTAAGCGAACGCGGGTAGCGACTACAAATCCTCGAAATTCGGCTCACGCTTCTGCATCGCCGCAGTGACCGCTTCGATCTGGTTGCGGCTGCGCATGATGCCGTGCTGTTCGATGCTTTCTTCAAGCAGGATAGCATCAGTCTCGCGGTCGATCATGCCCCCCTGCAACCGCTTGGCCGCGCGAATTGCATGAGGATTGCGATTGGCGATTTCGCGCGCGATCGCGAAAGCGAGGTCACGCGGGTTGTCGTCGATATGAGTGGCAAGGCCCAACCCCTGCGCCTCGGCACCTGAAAATTCACGGTTGGTGTAGATCAATTCGCGCAGCACATCATCGCGCACCAACCCGCGCCACAGCGCGTATCCGGCCATATCGGGCACCAACCCCCATTTCATCTCCATGATCGACATGCGGGTTTCGGGGTGGACGATGCGAATATCCGCCCCGCTGGCAATTGCCAGACCGCCTCCGAAACACACCCCATGCACAGCCGCGATCACTGGCACCGGCAATTTGCGCCATTGCATTGCGACCTGCTGAAACTTGTTGGAATTGCCATAAGTGCGCTCGGTGATCGAGGGCTCGTCCTCTGCCGGGGTGCGCGTGAAGTTGGACAGGTCGAGCCCGGCACAGAATGCGCGCCCCTCGCCCGAGAGCACCACCGCGCGAAGGCCTTTCATGCGCTGCAATGCGCTGCCTGCCTCGATGATGCGCTGAAACATCTCCGGATCGAGCGCATTCATCTTCTCGGCCCGGATAAAGCGCACATCGGCCACGCCGTCGTCGCCCAAGGTGATGGCGACGCGGTCGTTAGCGGTCATGGTAGCGGTGGCGGACATGGCGATCAGGTTCCCTCAGGCATGTGCAATTGCTTAGCTAAGAGTGACCGATACGCCGCCTCAAGTCCAGTGCCCTGCCTGGTTCAATCAGGTTCAGCGTGCGCTATCAGGTAGCCATCGGGCGCCGGCGGCGTATCGAGGAAATAGCCGCCTTGCCGATGAGTCGCGATCAGGCGCGACAGGCCAAAGGGTTCAAGCTTGGATCGCACCCGCGCCACATGCACCGCGACGCTGTTGGTTTCCGGATCGATGTGGATCCGCCAAACCTCAGCCAGCAATTGCCGCCTGGTCATGCGTTCGCCGGGATGTTCGGCCAGCCGCCATAACAGCGCGAATTCACGCGGGTGAAAGCCAAGCCAGCGATCGGCGATCCGCCCGTCTCGGTGGAACAGGTCGAGCGTCACCTCGCCTGCGTCTCGAAAGCGCGGAATCATCAGGTCGCCGCCGGGGTATCCCGCGCGGTAGCCCGCTGGCAGGATCGCGTTCACAGCAGGCCCCCGGCACGCATCGAATAGACCGCTTGCGGCGTAAAGATCAGGTGGTCGATCAGCATGATATCCAGCGCCCGACCGACATCCTGCAACCGCCTTGTCGAGGCGATATCGCAGTCGCTGGGCCAGCACTGGCCCGAGGGGTGGTTATGGGCGAGGATCATTCCCGCCGCATTCAGCCGCAGGGCTTCACCAAACAGGCTGCGCATTCGCAGCTGGAGCGTGCTCATCCCCCCCATCCCGAACGCCGCTTCACCGAGGCACGCGCGCTGGGGGTCTACGAAGATCGCATGGCCGCGTTCATGCAGGGCGGGCGGGGTCAGCACAACGCTGCGTAGGTGATCGATGATCGCCGCAGTGCGCAGTTCGGGCAGTTGCGTCTGCTCGCGCGGGGAGGGGCGGGCGAGTGTCAGCATTGCGCGGTGGCTCCGGCACCCAAGGCAAGCGGATTTGGCATTGGCGTGCTCCTAAAGGTTGCAGGCTCGGCTACCCGGTGCCGGGCAGCGGCGCGCGCCATTCACGGTAGGGCCCGAACTGGCGTTCACGGATCAAGTGACGGATGAAACCGGCCAGGATCAGCAAAAGCTGGCAATAGGAGGTGCCTGTGGCCAGGATCAGATAGGACAGCGGCGAGACTGCATCGACCATCCCTTTCACAGCGTGGGCGCTGATCGCGACCAGCTGGAATCCCGCCAGCCACAACGGGTAATTGCGGTTCGCCCGTAGCGCAACCGCCACAAAGCCTGCGCCTGCCAACATGTCGATTGCGATGTAGAGCCAGGCCAGCGGGCCAAATGCTGGATTGCCGAGGTCGAACCAATCGAACAACTTTACTGGCACCACCATCGCCGCGATGAACAATGCAATCGACCATCGTTCCGGTGCGGCGCCCCAGCGCCATATCGCCAGTGCCAAAACGACACTGACGATATGCTGCGCGTCGCCGCGGTAGGTGTTGAAAAGTTCCAGCATCAGGTGGTGCGCGATCAGGCGCGGATGGTTTCTGGACGCTCGGCTGCCGACACGCTCGCCGGCACAATCGCATCCGCCGGAATGACAGTCGGCGTGCCAGTTTCGCCGCCAGCGTGGACGCGGGCAACCTTGCTCAGTTCGTCATGTACGCGCAGCAAATTGGTCGACATCGACATCGCCTGGCTCTCGGCTTCGGTCAACCGCATCAGCGCACGCTGTCCGGTGTGGACTTCGATTTCGGGGTTCTGGCGCGCGGACAGCATGGCTTGCTTGAGCCGCGCCATAGCGATGATCGATTCGTCGGCGATGGCTTCGGCTTCACGGACCAGTTTCTTGAGTTGGTGGGCGTCGGCAAGGATACGGTCGTTCATTATGGCACTCCGCAGTCGCTGACGCTCAACCAGCGACCTGGGTTGTCTCCACGGAGACGGCGGCCTTGCCATTCGTCGCATCGCTTAGGGTAACGGCGGCCGTGACAGTCAGCACCACCGCAGCAAGGATCCCCGAAGCGATCCCAACAATTGCACCCAGGCGAAACAAGACAGCATGATCACCATCGAGCACTCCGGGGACCACCCTCGGCTCACCCGGCTTAAGCCACGGCGCCTGCTCAATCAGAGAAAGCGTGTCGCTCAAGACCAGTCGGCCCGGGTCGTCCCGAGGGCCTAGATCGGGAAAATCAGTTGCCGGGTTAACCTGATATTTTGTGTATGCAGCTTCGCTCAAGGGGTTAGCCAAAGCTTCATCCGCAGCAGTGCCTAGGTCTTTTTCCGGTAGATCTTCGGCCCCTTCAGTCGGCGTTTCGGGCGGAATGGTGGCGCGATAATTCTCAACCAGCTCGCCAAGGCTGCCGGCCTGATAAACATCCTTCAGCGCGCGGATGTGTTGGTTGATCCGGGTTTCGGATACGCCAAGCTCTTGCGCGATAACCTTGATTGGGACGCGGCGATCAATGCGCTCCATCACAGCGCGCTGCCTGTCGGTCAGCCGCCGCGCGGCTCCGGACGACATGGGCTTCTCCTTTTTACAATCTGCCTCAACTTACAGGTAAGGTAACGCAAATTGGACAGGATTTCTCCCGTTTTGGACGAGAATACGTAATACCCCGTCAAACAGCTGTTTGGTGTTATGAAGTCAAGCGCCTGAGCTGTTCACCCCAACCGACTGCAGATAACGTTTGATGTTACGTGCTGCCTGCCGCAGCCGCTGTTCATTTTCGACCATTGCGATGCGGACATACCCCTCGCCGTTCTCGCCATAGCCGACGCCGGGCGCAACTGCGACTTGCGCTTGTGTCAGCAGTTGCTTTGAAAACTCAAGGCTGCCCATGCTTTTGAGCGCGGGCGGAAGCGGCGCCCAAGCGAACATTGATGCGGGCGGCGCAGGAATATCCCACCCAGCCCGGCCGAATGCCTCAACCATCACGTCGCGGCGCTTGTGATAAAGCGCGCGGTTGGCATCGATGATATCCTGCGGGCCGTTCAGCGCCGCGCAGGCCGCAGCCTGCACCGGGGTGAACGCACCATAATCAAGATAGGATTTCACCCGCGTCAGCGCAGCGATCAGCTGTTTGTTGCCGACCGCAAAGCCCATCCGCCAACCCGCCATCGAATAGGTCTTGCTCATCGAGGTGAACTCGATCGCCACATCCTTGGCTCCCGGCACCTGCATGATCGACGGGGTTGGCTTGCCATCGAAATACAGCTCGGAATAGGCGAGGTCGCTCACCACCCAGACCTGATTTTCGCGCGCCCAGGCGACCAGCCGTTCGTAGAAGGCCAGATCGACGATCTCGGACGTGGGGTTCGATGGGTAACTGACCACCAGCACCGAGGGGCGCGGCACGGTGAAATTCATCGCCCGTTCGAGCGAGTTCCAATATTCCTCGTCCGGCGTAGTAGGAACCGAACGAATCGTGGCCCCTGCAATGATGAAGCCGAAGGTGTGAATCGGGTAGGACGGATTGGGTGCCAGCACCACATCGCCCGGCGCGATGATTGCCGTGGCGAGGCTGGAAAGCCCCTCCTTCGATCCCATCGTCACCACAACTTCGCTATCGGGATCAAGCTCAACCCCGAATCGGCGGGCATAGTAGCCCGCTTGGGCGCGGCGCAGGCCCGGAATGCCCTTGGACTGCGAATAGCCATGCGCATCGGGCTTGGCCGCGACTTCGCACAGCTTGTCGATCACGTGCTGCGGCGGGGGTTGATCGGGATTGCCCATCCCCAGATCGATGATGTCCTGCCCCTCAAGCCGCGCGGCGTGACGCATCGCGTTGACCTCCGCGATCACATACGGGGGCATCCGCTTCATGCGATAGAACTGGTCATTCATCCTGACGATCACCTTGCCTCGTGCGGTAATGATTAGGCACCGCGCTGCTTTCTCCCTAGGCGAATATCTCGGGCGGTGGGAAGGCGTTTTCGCCGATTGCGGCTGACCCGGATGGTCTGCACTGTTATACAGCGCAGCCAAGCAAAGGACGTTCAGGCAATGGCAGACGATAATAACCCGATGGCTGCGGCTGGCGAAAGCCTCAAAGGCTTCTTCGACATGCAGGGCAATGCGATGCGCGACATGATGTCGGGCGCGGGGATCGAATCGCTGTTGCCGCAGGGCAGTGATGCGGGCGAGCTGGGTGAATGGGCCAGTGCCAGCGCGCAGCTGCAACAAATGTGGGTCGAATTCGCAGCGCATCAGGCCGCGGCCACGGCGGAAAAGGCGGCCAAGGGCGGCAATATGCTCGATCCGGCGCAATGGCTTGTGCTCTCGCAAAGCATGGTCAGCCAGCTGTCCAAGGGGATGCCCCAAGCGCTGATCGCCGCGCAGGCGAAGCTGGCACAGGATCAGATGCAATTGTGGCAGGGCGTAATGGAGCGTTTTGTCTCCGGCGCGGCAGGCGGCGCCGTGGCTGAGGCGCCCGAAGCAGATGCTCTACCCAAAAGCGACCGCCGCTTTGCCGACCCCGCATGGCGCGAACACCCGGCCTTTGTGCTGCTGCACCAGACCTATCTGATGCTGGCCGAATATTTCCGTACGTCCGTGAAAAGCATGGACGGCCTCGACCGCGCCAAGCGTCAGCAATTGGAATTCGCCGTCAGCGCGCTGGCCGAAGCGATGAGCCCGGACAATTTCGTGGCGCTCAACCCGGTGGTGATGAAACGCACGGTGGAGAGCCGCGGGCAGAATCTGGTGCGGGGGATGCAGCATCTGATCAACGACATGAAGCGCGGACAGTTGACCCACACTGATCCCAATGCCTTCCGGCTGGGCGAAAACCTGGCGGCGACGCCGGGCAAAGTGGTGCACGAAACGCCGCTTTATCAGCTGATCCAGTACAGCCCAGCGACCGAGACGGTGCTGGAGGTGCCGCTGATCATCTTCCCGCCGTGGATCAATCGGTTCTACATCCTCGATCTGACACCCAAGAAAAGCTTCATCAAATGGGCGGTCGATCAGGGCCTGACCGTGTTCGTGGTCAGCTGGAAATCGGCCGACGAGAGCATGGCCGACGTGGTGTGGGATGATTATATCCGCGCGCAGATGGACGCGATCGACCACGTCCGCGCCCGGCTGGATGTGCCTGCTGTCCACACCATCGGGTACTGCGTCGCAGGCACCACGCTGGCGGCAACGCTGGCAATTCTGTCGCGCCGGGGTGAAGCGGACAAGGTCAAGTCCGCAACTTTCTTCACCGCGCAGGTCGATTTTGAAAAGAGCGGCGATCTCAAGAATTTCATCGATGATGGCCAGTTGGAGATGATCGGGAAACTGTCATCGCAGCAGGGCTATCTGGATGGGCGCTATCTGGCGGCGGCGTTCAACGCGCTGCGGGGGCGCGATCTTATCTGGAACTATGTAGTCAACAATTACCTGCTGGGTGAAGATTACCCGGCGTTTGATCTGCTGCACTGGAACGGCGACGTTACCAACCTGCCGTCCAAATGGCACAATGATTACCTGCGCGACCTTTATCGCGACAACAAGCTGGTGGTGCCCGATGCGATGTCGGCGGATGGCACGCCGATCGACCTGACGCAGGTCGCCACCCCCAGTTTTGTGCAGGCCGGACGCGAAGATCACATCGCGCCTGCCGAAAGCGTGTGGCGGATCACCCGCCATTTCACCGGGCCGATGGAGTTTCTGCTGGCCGGGTCAGGCCACATCGCAGGCGTGGTCAATCCGCCAGCGGCGGGCAAGTATCAGTACTGGGTTGGGGATAGCGCTGCGCCGTCGCTCAAGGCCTTTGTCGAGAGCGCGACGGAGCATCCCGGTAGCTGGTGGCCGCACTGGCTTGAATGGCTGCACCGCCAATCCGACGCGCGGGTTCCAGCGACCGGCAAACGCGCACCTGGTGGCAAGGGCGACAAGGTTATTGAGGACGCACCGGGACGCTATGTGAAGACGCGCTGAGTCGCCCGAAGGCTTCGAACTGACATATAAACAATGGCTTGAACACTTATTGTGCACTGCACAAAAGTGCTTGACTTCGCAGCCGCACTCACTATTTTGTGCAGTGCAACATGAAGCGAGGTCATCATGTCCGAAGTTGAAAACAATGCCGTTGAAGTGAAAGCGCCGGTCGCCAAGATCGATGCCGCTGCTGAAAAGGCCTATGCCGAAGCATCCGCCAAGGTCGCAGTTGCGCCCAAGGCCGAAACTGCTCCTGCCGACAAGGTGGTGAAGGCTGCCCCGGCTGCCAAGACAACTGCAGCGCCCAAGAAGGTCGCGGTCGCCAAGAAGGCGGCTGTTGCCAAGAAGCCCGCTGCCAAGACCGTCAAGAAGACGGCCGCCAAGCCTGCTGCAAAGAAGCCCGTGCTGGCCAAGAAGGCGGCTCCCAAGGCTGCCCCGAAAACCGCCGCGCCTGCTTCGACCAACCCGATCATCAAGCTCAAGGATACCATCATGGCCACTGCCAAGAACACCAACATCGCTGCCACCGCCAAGGATATGCTGGCCGACGCGCAGACCCGCGCCAAGACTGCCGCCACCACCGCCTATGCCAAGACCACCGTTCTGGCCGCCGAAGCTGGCGAGTTCAGCAAGGCGAACGTCGATGCGATCGTTGAAAGCGGCAAGATTTTCTTCAGCGGCGCGCAGGAACTGCTCAAGGACAATGTCGAAACCGGCAAGACCGTGATCGAAACCATCACCGAAGACGCCAAGAAGGTCGCCGCGATCAAGTCGCCGACCGAATTGATGCAGCTTCAGGGCGAAATCGTCCGTCGCAACTTCGACGCGCTGGTGTCGTTCGGCTCGAAGCGTACCGAAGCTTGGGTGAAGCTCACCAACGAAGCTTTCGCTCCGATTTCGAACCGCGTCAGCGTCGCCGCCGAGAAGATCTCGAAGGCTGCCTAAGCAATAAGTTTCTGAACCGGGCCTCTCCTCTCTCTCCCAATCCCGGTTCACGAAAGCGCGCTGAAAAGCGCCGGGCCGGACAGACCTAATAGGTTTGTTCGGCCCTTTTGCTGTCCGGCGTCCGAGCAGACTAACGTCTGCTCGGCCCTTTTCTTTGCCTGCAAGAGCCAAACCCACGCAGCAACCGCTTGCGGATCGGGCGTTAAATCCCATAATGGAGGCTCATGCCAATCCAACCCGTCCCCGCCCTGCCCGCCGTCGCCGCGCCGCCGCTCATGCAGCGCGTTCGCGCCGGAGACGAGGACGGCGGCAAGGACGATGATGGCGGCGGCGGAAGCCAAGTCGGTATCGCCACCAAAACCCGCTCCAAACCGAAGAAGCCGAGCCAGTACAAAGTGCTGATGCTGAACGACGACTACACGCCGATGGAATTCGTGGTGCTGGTGCTCAAACGCTTTTTCAGCATGGATCTGGAACAGGCGACCCGGGTGATGTTGCATGTCCACCAACGCGGCGTCGGCGTGTGCGGGATATTCCCCTATGAAATCGCCGAAACCAAGGTCAATCAGGTGATGGATTTCGCCAAGCAGAACCAGCACCCGCTGCAATGCACGCTTGAGAAAGCCTGACCGGCGGGCCATGCGCCAGCCGCACCATCCCGAACCCGATCCCCCCGCACCCGGTCAGGAAAGCGCGTGGGATTACCCCCGTCCCGCTATTGCCGAACCGACCGCGCGTCATATCCGCATCCTTCATCGCGGGACCGTGCTGGCCGATAGCCGCAACGCATGGCGCACGCTCGAAACCTCTCACCCGCCGACCTATTACATCCCGCAATCCGACATCGCGATGGCGCACCTTGCACCCAACCCGGCCCGGTCAATCTGCGAATGGAAGGGCCAAGCGGTCTATTGGGATGTGGTAATCGGCGACGAACGGATTGCGGGCCCGGGCTGGAGCTACCCAGCGCCCACCTCAGCCTTTGCCGGGATCAAGGATCACATTGCCTTCTACGCTGCGCCCTTCGACCAAGTGCTTGTTGATGGCGAACAGGTGACCCCGCAGCCCGGCGGATTTTATGGCGGCTGGATCACAAGCCGCGAAGCCGGGCCGTTCAAGGGCATTCCTGGCAGCCGCTTCTGGTAAATCCGCCGCTCAGGCACCATAGGTCACAGTAATTGGAGACATGACGCGAAAGCGCGAGCGCGCTATGGCCCTCGCACAATCGACGGAAAGCCCCACTTGCTCAACCTGATCCCCAGCATTGACCGGTATGTCCTGCGGCTGACGCTGGTGCCGATGCTCGGCGTATTCGCGCTCGCCGCGTCGCTGCTGATGCTCGACAAGATGCTGCGCCTGTTCGATTTCGTCGCGGTGGAAGGCGGGCCGATCGGCGTGGTGTTCAAAATGCTCGGCGCGCTGATCCCCGAATATGCCAGTCTGGCGATCCCGCTGGGCCTGCTGCTCGGCGTGTTGCTGGCATTCCGCAAGCTGGCGACATCGAGCGAGCTAGATACGATGCGCGCGGTCGGGCTGTCGTACAATCGGCTGCTGCGGATGCCCTATCTGATCACGCTGGCGCTGGTTGGAGTCAATATCGCGCTGGTGTTCTACATCCAGCCGGTCAGCCGCTATTATTACGAGCAGATGGAATATGACCTGCGCTCGGGCGCGCTTGGCGCGTCGATCAAAGTGGGTGAGTTCACCACCATCGCCGACCGCATGGCGTTGCGGATCGAGGAAAGCGAGGATGAAGGCCGCAAGCTGATCGGCATCTTCGCCCGCGTTGCCAACCGCAAGGGGCAGGTACTGTCAATCTCTGCGCGCGAAGGGGCGTTCTTGGCCACCCGCGACAATCCCGATACCATTATCCTGCGCCTGACTGAAGGCACGATCATTCAGGATACCGGAGGCAACACCCCGCGCGTGCTCAGCTTCAGCCGCCATGATTTGCCGATTGATCTTCCCGCTATGGAGAAATTCCGCGCGCGCGGCGATGCGACCCGCGAATATATCCTGCCCGAATTGCTGAAGATCGGCTGGAGCCGCGATAGCGCTCAAGATGCGCGCGATGCCAGCGTCGCCAGCTTCAATTTCCGGCTGGTCGAAGTGCTGATGATGTTCCTGATGCCGCTGCTGGCTGTGGCGCTGGCGATCCCGCCCAAGCGATCGACCAGCGCTTTGGGCGTGTTCGTTTCGATCGTGATGGTGGTCGCCTATCACAAGATCAACCAATACGGCGAGGATGTCGCTGCGCTCGGCCGGCTTGATCCGGTGCTGGCTTTATGGGTGCCGTTTGTGCTGTTCGCCGCGCTGATCTTATGGATGTATTACCGCGTTGCCTATGTCCCCGGCGGGCAGGCGATTGGCGCGCTGGAAGCTGGTTTCGCCAAGATTTCGAAACGGATCAGCAAGCTGTTCGCACGCCGCAATCAGCGTGCGTACAGTGCCGCGCCTGAAGCGCTGGCGACCCCGGCGGAATAGGCGGCGATGCAGTTCGATTTCTTCCCCTCGCGCACCCTGACGCTTTATCTCGCCAAGATGTTCGTGGTGCGCATCTTTGCGGTGCTCGTCATGCTGGTGCTGGTGCTGCTGGCGCTCGATCTGCTGTCAGCCACCGGCGAAATTCTCGCGGCAGAGGGCAATGGGCAGGCCGAGATCCTGCGCTATGCCAGCCTGCGGATGCCGCAGCTTATCTCTCGCTTTTTGCCCTATTCGGTGCTGCTGGCGACACTGATCACGCTCGTGACCTTGAACCAGAACAGTGAAGTGGTGGCGATGAAGGCTGCGGGGCTGAGCGCGCATCAGGTGCTATCGCCGCTTCTGTTGACCGCGGCGGTGGTGTCACTGGTCAGCTTCGGTTTTAACGAACGCATCGTCACCCGCGCCAATGCGACGCTAAAAGCGTGGGAAGCAGCCGAATACGGCCCAATCCCGCCTCCTGCGACCGGCGGCGTGCGGTCGAGCGTCTATCTTACCGACGGCACCAATATCCTGTCGGCTGCGACCTTGACCGGCGCGGGCAAGGACATCGTGCTGAGCGGCGTCACCTGGTACGAACGTGCACCGGGCGGGATTATCCGCGAACAGGTGCGCAGCGCGCGCGCCACCTATGCCGCGCCCGGATGGCGGATGGAGTCGGCGACACGTTTCGATGTGGCGGGCGCGATTACCGACACGGTGCCTGCACTGGTGGTCGGCCAAGGTCTGAGCCCCGAACGGATCATGCTGCAATCAATCGATCCCGATGCGCTGAGCTTCTCGGAACTGTCGGATAGCATCGACGCCTACGAAGCAGCGGGGCGCAATACCGACGAAATGCGTTCCAAGTGGTGGCACCGCCTGTCCGGGCCATTGTCGGCGCTGCTGATGCCGCTGCTGGGATCAATTGCAGCGTTCGGGCTGGCGCGGTCGGGCCAGTTGTTCGTGCGCGCAATCATCGGGATGGCGCTCGGCTTTGCCTATTTCGTGGTTGATAATGCCGCGCTGGCGATGGGCAGCTTCGGTGGTTACCCTCCGTTGCTGGCCGCGTGGGCTCCTTTCGCGCTGTTCCTGCTGCTCGGCGAGACAGTGCTGATCCGGACGGAAGAGTGAGCGGTAGTTGGACGCTGCGGCTGGCGCGCCCGCAGGATGCCGAGGCTATGCCCGGGATTGAACGTGCCGCTGCCGTTGCATTCGCTGCTGCGCCGGGGTTCGACTTTACCCGCACCCGTTCCGAAGCAGACTATGCCCGCCTGATCCGCAAGGGCCATTGCCTGACCGCCCTTGTCGGCGAAGCAGTGGCGGGCTTCCTTGTTGCTGAGCCATTCCGGCGCGAATTGCATATCTGGGAAATGGACGTCGCGCCGCAATTCCAGCGGCGCGGGATCGGTGCAGGGCTGGTGCGCGCTGCGCAGATCGATGCGCGCAACACCGGGTTCAAGACGCTGACGCTCACCACTTTCCGCGACGTGCCATGGAACGCACCGTTTTATGCGCGGCTCGGATTTGAGGAAGTCACCGCGATCGACGCCCACCTGCGCCTTGCAGGCGAGCTGGCGAACGAAATTGACGACGGCCTGCCTGCCGACCGCCGCTGCGCGATGATCTGCTTTCTTGACTAAAGGGTTGGGCGCCTACGCCCGCTTCCCCATCGTGCTCCGCGCGATCCGTGCCACCAGCACCAGCAATCCCGGATGGTTCGCACCTTCATAGGTCGATCCGGTGCCGAGTTCGCGCGCCAGGCGCCGGTGCGCTTCGGGTAGATCATGATACGGCATCGACGGCATCAGGTGGTGCAGCGCGTGATAGCGCAGGCCCACCGGCGCCCAGATTTCCCCTGCCAGCCCCGGCGGCGGAACGTTGACGCTGTCGAGGAACTGCGCGGTCACCGTCATCGGTTCGCCCTCGTTCTCCCACAAATGCGCAACCAGCGTGCGCAATTGATTGAGCACTGCGGTGAGCGACAGCACGCCAAGCGCAATGGCGAGCGGCTGCCAGCCGATCACGAACACACTGGCGATCAGCGCGATGGCCCACAGGCTCGCGCCCGCTTGCTGCCAACGCACCCGACCGGCAAAATCGCCCTCAGGGGCTTTGCGGCGGAATTCGGGGTTGATCGACAGCGCCGAAAAACGCTCCCACGTAAAGGTTCGCACGGCTGGCACGATCAAGCCGAGCGGATAGAGCACGCCGAACCGAACCAGCAACGCCACCGGCGCAAGCAGCGCAACCAGCACGAACAAGGGCAGGCTCCACGGCTTCATCAGCGCGAGCGGCAGGTATTCGGGGTCTTCAATCGTGCCATATTGCGTGCGCTTGTGATGGATCACGTGCACACCTTCATACATGAAGCTGGGGGTCAGCAGCGGGATCCCGACCAGCAGGTTCCACGCCGTACGAAACCCCGGCAGCGCATCACGGTGGATGTGGGTGAGTTCGTGGATGAACATCAGCGCGCGGTACATCGCCAGCGCCGCGACCAGTCCGGCGGCAATCTGTACGCCAAGGTTCGGGTGTAAAATCGCGGTCGCAATCCCGGCATAGCCGACGCCCGCCGACAGCAGCATATCTGTCCAGTAGATGCCCGGTTTCGCCTCACCCAAACCCTTGGTCAGATCGCGCGCGGCGCGCAGCATCGCCTTGTCATCCTCGACCATGAACTGGACGCGGGTGGCCCGCACAGGGGTGAGCTCTGGGGCAAGCGCATCGGGGCGGGCAGGGTCGATGGTCTGGTGCACAGTCATATCGGGGGTCATTTTCGGCAATTTCCTGAAGCTCGCCCTACTCGAAATCGGGGGTCAAGCCAAACGCGGGTTGTTGGTGAGTGTGATCGATACGCTTGCGTGAATGGCGCGGGCGCGACACAGACACCTTGACCAAAAACAATTACGGGAATTGCAGCGTGGCAGATGCAACCGGGCGCGGGGCAGAGATAAGCATCGAACCCGTCAGCGACAAGCGCAGACGGGCCGCATTTGTCGATCTGGGCCGGGCATTTTCCGATCGCCTCCCCCATTTCGTGCCGCAGATCCGATCTGAACAGATCGAGCTGGTCGATCCCGCCAAGAACCCGTTTTTCGGCCATGCACGGGTGCAACTGTTTATCGCTCGGCGCGGCGGGCAGGCCGTGGGCCGGATTTCTGCGCATATTGATGAACTCGCGCTCGCCATGCCGGCCGATCAGGGGTTCGGCCCTGGCACCGGGTTCTTCGGTTATTTCGATGCGGAAGACGCCGATGTCGCCCGTGCGCTGCTGAACACCGCCGAAGCGTGGCTGACAAATCAGGGGATGACCCGCGTGCTCGGCCCCATTTCGATGTCGATCTGGGAAGAACCCGGCCTGTTGATCAGCGGGCAGGATCACCCGCCGATGATAATGATGGGCCACCACCCGGCGCATTATGCCGGCTGGATCGAGGGGGCGGGTTATACCCGCGCCAAAACGCTATTTACCTATGATCTTGATATAACGAACGGATTTGGCCCGCTGGTGCAGCGCCTTGTCCAATCGGGGCTGCGCAATGACCGGATCAATGTCCGCCGGGTCGACAAGAGCCGCTGGGACGAGGAGGTCGCAACCATCCTCGCTATCCTCAATGATGCGTGGTCGGACAATTGGGGTTTTGTCCCCTTCACTCCCGCCGAAGTCGCCTATGCGGGCAAGAAGCTGCGGGCGATCATCCACGAAGAACTCAACATGATCGCCGAGGTGGATGGCCGCCCGGTCGCGTTCATGCTGACCTTCCCTGATGTGAATGACGCGCTGGCCAAGATCCGGGGCAAGCTGTTTCCGTTCGGCTGGATCCATATGCTGCGCTGGCTACGGAACCCGCGCGGCGCCGGGATGCGGGTGCCGCTGATGGGAGTGCTGAAAGAACTGCACAACACCCGCATGGCCGGAACGCTGGCCTTCATGATGATTGAGGCGATCCGGGTGGAGGCCACCACCAAGTTTCAATCCACCCGCGGTGAACTTGGCTGGGTGCTGGAAGACAATCAGGGGATGCTCGCCATCGCCGATACGATCAAAAGCAAGGTCAACCGCGAATACGCGATTTACGAGCGGGTTTTAGGATAAGCGCCGTAACCAAAAAAGGCCTCTGCTCGGGCGAGCAGAGGCCTTTCGGGATCGCGTCACCACCGCTTGGACGGGAGGGGGGTCTCGGCGGTGACAAAGACAAAATGCGCGGATGAAAAACCGGTTCCCAAGGCCTGTAAAAAATTTTTGCTTTTCTTATATCTGACTGTTTTTAATGATTTAAAATCGCAAATTGCAGATCAGCGCGACGGCGCGGTACGGAACCGCTATGGCACCGGATCGCTTACCATTGCGAACATTTATTGGAGTCGTCATGTCACTTGGAAGCCAGATCGCAGCCAACCTGCCATTTCTGCGTCGCTATGCCCGCGCGCTAACCGGATCGCAGGCGAGCGGGGATGTATTGGTGCGCACCATGCTCGAAGCGGTGCTGGCGGATGATGCGCTCAAGGCCACGCTCGAAGGTGGGCGGGTGCCGCTGTATCGTGCCTTCAGCAAGGTGTGGGCGAACGCGGCGGGCCTGACCACAGGCGGCAACACCACCAGCGAAGACGAAGCTGGCGCCCAGGCACGATTGGGCGCGATCACTCCGCCCGCGCGTCAGGCGCTGCTGCTCACCACGCTGGAAGATTTCACCACGGCAGAGGCTGCCGCGATTCTGGAACGCGACCCTGCCGAGATTGAACGCCTCGTCGCCGAAGCCGTTGCCGATATCGACCGCGAACAGACGACCTCGGTGCTGATTATTGAAGATGAGCCACTGATCGCGATGCAGCTCGAAGACCTCGTGTCGGGCCTTGGCCATACCGTCTGCGGCACTGCGGCGACCCGCACGCAGGCGCGCGCGGCGGTGGCTGATACGCGGCCCGGACTGGTGCTCGCCGACATCCAGCTGGCAGATGGTTCATCGGGGCTTGATGCGGTCGACGATATTCTGGCCGCCGGATCGATGCCGGTGATCTTCATCACCGCCTACCCCGAACGCCTGCTGACCGGCGACCGGCCCGAGCCGACCTATCTGGTCACCAAACCGTTTCAGGAAGCCACCGTGCGCGCCGCGATCAGCCAAGCGCTGTTCTTCGGTTCCACTCGGCCCTTGGGCTGACCATTTAGGCTTTGCGCGCTCGCCCCTCGTCTGCGCGGATGCGGAAATCGGCGGGCCTACGGATCGGCACGCGCAGTACGCAGCGCACGCCGCCGGGATTGAATTCGAGCGCGACCGGCTGGCGCAGTTCGTGCGCGACGATTTTCTCGATCAATTCGGTGCCGAACCCGCGGTGACGCTCGGTCGGCACCGGAGGCCCGCCGGTTTCCTGCCATTCGACATCGGCCCACACCGCCTCGCCCCCCAGATCATCGCTGCGCCGCCAGCGGATCGTTACCTGCCCGCCCGCCACGCTAAGCGCGCCGTACTTGGCGGCATTGGTGGCCAATTCATGCACTGCCAGCCCAAACGACAGCGCATCATTGGGTGCAAGCTCCAGATCCGGCCCATCAAGCACAATCGCATCATCGTGTACCGATCGGAAATGCTGCAATTCCGCCTCGATCACCGCGCGGATCGGGGTCGTGCCCCAGTCAGTGACCGTCAGCAGGTCATGCGTTGCCGAAAGCGCGCGGATGCGCCCCTCAAGACTATCGGCGAAATCATCAAGGTTGCTCGTCCGCCGCCGGGTCAGCGACAGGATCGACAGCACGTTGGCCAGTGTGTTCTTCACCCGGTGGTTGAGTTCGCGGGTCAATGAATTGCGGATCGAATGCTGCTCTTCGAAAAACGCCAGCCGCGCCTGATCTTCGTAGGCTTGCTGGGTCAGCAGCCGGGCCAGCAACATCAGCAGGCTTGCCAATGCCAAACCGAAACTCAACGTCACCATCGAAAGCGGGCTGAGCACCTGCGCATTGGCGGATTCAATCACAAGCAACAGCTTGCGGTCGGCAATCGTGACCTCTTGCTGCACCGTTTCGCTGGCTGCATCGCCGATCGAATGGGCGACGAGCAGGTGGCCGGTGCTAGCCTCGCCATCATACAATCGCACACCGAACGCGCTCGGCGCCTCGCGGTCGATCGCAGCGTCGAGAAACTCGCGCGCGCGGAACGGGGCATAGACGAAACCGGTCAGGTTGCGATCGTCGCCCGCGCCGATGCGGAACACCGGCATGTAGATGGCAAAGGCAGGCGCGGTGCCGCTGGTTTCCTGGGTCAGCACGATCCGGCCCGATGCCGCCGGGCCAAGCCGTAGTTCCGCTTCGGCCATCGCGGCGGCGCGGGCGGGGTCGGAATACATATCATACCCCAGCGCACGGCGATTATGCGGTGCCGCGGGCGCGAACATCGTCACCGGAGCGATCCGGCCGGTGTTGGCCGCCGGGCGCGGGTAGATGTCGGGAAAGCCTGGCTGGCGCGCGCGGGTCTGCGCCATGAAAGCGGGCAAATCGCGCGCTTCGATCACCGGAATCCAGCCTATCCCTTCGGCACCCGACACTTCGGCATTGAGTTTGAGCGCGCGCACGAAACTGTCGAAGGTGCCCGGCTCCACTTCCTCAACGCTGGAAAACAGCGCGGCCCCGGCGCGCAGGTAGGACGAAAAGCCACTGCTGGTCCGGTCGAGCGCGGAGGCCACCCCTTGCGCATATTCGCGCATCTGCGCGCGTTCACGGGCGCGGGCGTTGCTTTCGATGGCAAACACGCTGAGCGCGGTGATTGCCGCGATTGCAAGGAAGATCGCCAGCGGGATCGCGCGCGGATAGAGCACCAGCCAACGCCGCGCTCGCCCCGATGGCGGCGGAGCGCCCACTGCTTCGGCAACCGGTCTCAGAGCGTCGCTATTGATGGTCAATGATCCTGCGTGCATTGTGCCCGACGGCACGAACCGGGAACCGGTGTGGCCAAGGGCGGAACCAAACTGGTAGCGCATCGTTCCCACTTCGTCCAAACTCGCACGTGCTTGGGTATCGGCCGGAACGTTGCGGTGCGATTGCCTAATGGCGCGATTGATCCCACAGTGGGATCGGGACACTGGGATCAGGATTGACCGAGAGCATTATGGCCTCGAACCAGAAACAAGACGGTAGCGGCGGAGAGCGGGGCAATGCCTCGGCACGGCGCGCGCCCGAATGGGCCGATGGGCTGAAACAGCTTTACGATTCGGTGGTCGAAGAAGACCTGCCCGATAGCTTCAAGGATCTGCTCGACCGCCTCGACGGTAGCGATCCCGCGCTCAGCAGCAATGATAATGGCCCCCCGTCCCCAGATGGCCGGGGCGCCCGCCGATGAGTGAGGCGGACAGGGCGGCGGCCGGAGAGACGGGCAGGGAAGCAGGCAGTCCCGGTGATCGCCTCACGGCCAGCGACAAGGCCGATTTCAAGCGCCAATTGACCGGCGTAGTCCCCCACCTGCGCGCCTTTGCCCGCGGGTTGTGCGGCAGGCCCGACATGGCCGATGATCTGGTGCAGGAAACCCTGCTCAAGGCATGGGCTGCGCAAGATCGGTTCGAACCCGGCACATCGATGCGCGCGTGGACCTTCGTGATTCTGCGCAACGCCTATCTCACCGACATGCGCCGCAACCGGTTTCGCGGCGAGTATGACGAGGGCGTGGCCGAACGCATCCTGACCGCTCCCGCCGGGCAGGAAGAACCGATTCACCTGTCAGACCTGCACCGCGCGCTGCTGACCCTGCCTGCCGAACGGCGCGAAGCGTTGTTGTTGGTCGGCGCAGGCGGGTTTTCCTACGAGGAAGCCGCGCAAATCTGCGGCTGCGCTGTCGGCACGATCAAAAGTCGCGTAGGCCGCGCGCGTGCCGCGCTCAGCGAAATGCTCGCCAGCGGCAATATCCCGCAACGGTCTACCGATGATGACATCGCCCACAGCGCGATTCTGGAAGAACTGGACATGGTCGCTGCGGGCAATGGGGTTAGCTCGCGCCCATAAGCAGAAGGCCCGCCGCATTGCTGCGGGCGGGCCTTCCGTCAGTCTGCAAGCATCAGAAACTTAAGCGTAAGTCCAGACCGTACCGCGCGCGAGGTTTTCGCTGGCGAAGGCCCAGTTGAGCTTGTTCTCAACCACGGCATCCAGATAGGCCGGACGCTTGTTCTGGTGATCGAGGTAATAGGCGTGCTCCCACACGTCGAGCACCATCAGCGGGTTGAAATCGCTGTCAGCCAGTGTGTCGGCATCGTGGGTTTCTTCGATGCTGAGCTTGCCGCCCTTTTCGGCCAGCCACACCCAGCCGCTGGCGAAGTGGCCAACGCCGCGATCCTTGAGCTTCTGCTTCAACTCGTCGACCGAACCGAAAGCGTCGTTGATCTTGGCAACGAGGTCATCCGAAGGCGCGGTGGTCGCAGGTGCCATCGAGTTCCAGTAGAACGCGTGGTTCCAGGTCTGCGCCGAGTTGTTGAACAGGCCCTTGTCGCTGCCGCGCGATGCGGCGACGATTTCTTCCAGCGACTTGTCGGCGTGCGGGGTGCCGTCAATCGCGGCGTTCATCTTGTCGAGATAGGTCTGGTGATGCTTGCCATAGTGAAACGACAGCGTCTCAGCCGAAACGGCAGGCTCCAGCGCGGTGTCGGGATAGGGCAGCGGGGAAAGTGCGAAGGCCATGATTGCTCCGGGGTTGGGGTGTTGAAACCAGTGATATAGCAAGAACGCAGATGAGGGCGAAGGGTTGCAGCTTCAAGTCGCAACTGTCTCAGGTGAAGCCTCAGCGGGTTGGGTTGCACGGTCAACCGCGCTGGTGACCGCGACGTTCATCGTGACATTGCCAAGCGTGCGCATCAGATCGGGCAGCATTTCGACCGCGACCAGCAGCGCGAGCGGCTCAACCGGCACGCCCATCGCCAGCGCAATTGGACCAATCGACACGACAAAGCTGATCGATCCGGGCAAGCTGACGGCGCTAAGGCTGATGACACTGGCGATCAGGACGCCTGCGATGGCGATGGCAGGCGATACCTCGAGCCCGGCCAGCGCGGCGATGTAATAGACCACAGCCAAGTTCATCGCCGCGCTGGTCGCCCGGAAAATCACCACGGCCAACGGCAGCACGAACTCCGCGGTAGACGCCCTGAGTTTGAGCCGCATGGCGCTATCAAGCATCGCAGGCAGGCTGGCGAGCGAGCTTTGCGTGGACAGCGCCACGGCCTGCGCGGGCAGCACCGCTTTGGTGAAACGCAGCAGCCCCGTTCGCCCCAGCGCGGCGGCGATGGCATAGGCGAGCACCAGGACGAAGGTGCCCATTGCGGTCACGGTCAGCACATAATGCCCCAGCGCCGCAAACGCGCCCCCTCCGCTCTGCACCCCGACACCAAACGCCAGCGCGAACACCCCGATGGGAGCAACCGCCAGCACCCAGCCGATGATCAGCAGCATGACATTGCCGAGCGCGTGGAAGAACCCGAGCAGCCGGTCGCTCTGATCAGCCGGCAGGCGGGTAATCGCCACTGCAAACATCACGAAGAACAGCGTCAGCGGCAGCATGGCGGTTTCCGCCGCCGCCGCGATGATATTGGGCGAGACGAGCGAGGCCATGAAGTCGAGCACTTTCGGCACTTCGCCCACATCCTGCGGGCTATCGGCCAGAAACGCGCTTGCGCCCTGCGGCACCGGAAACGCGCGCAGCAGCGCGGGCATGGCGATCGAGGCGAAGGCTCCGCCTGCCAGCTGCACCGCGATCATCACCGCCAGCATCCGCCGCGCCGCCGTGCCGACCCGCGCGGCCATGATCATCTGCACCAGCCCCAGCACCAGCAGCGCCGCCACCAGCGGAATGATCGTCATCTGCAAGGCGCGCAACCACAGCCCGCCGATCAGCGATGCGACATCGGACACCCATTGCGGCGCGCCCCATGCTGCGCCCGCAATCCCTGCCAAAAGCCCGCCGATCAGCGCGGCAAAAGTCAGCGCCACCGGCAAACGGATCGATACCAGCGCAAATTTGCCCTGCCCGGATTCTCCGGCGTTATCACTTTCCAGCAATTTCGAGTCCTTTAAGTGGGCGCCCCGCCCTTCCCTTTGCGCGATAACCGCGCCAGAAGCGCGACACAATCATGCGGATGGGGAATTGATGACACGCAAGCTGTTCGGGACCGACGGGATCAGAGGCCGCACCAATGCCGGCGTGATGACCGCGGCCACTGCGATGAAGGTCGGGCAGGCAGCGGGACGCCATTTCGTGCGCGGCGGGCACCGCCACCGGGTGGTGATCGGCAAGGACACGCGCCTGTCAGGCTACATGATGGAAAGCGCGCTCGTCGCCGGGTTCACCAGCGTCGGGATCGATGTGATCATGACCGGGCCGCTGCCCACGCCTGCCATCGCGCTGCTTACCCGCGAAATGCGCGCAGACCTTGGCGTGATGATCTCCGCCAGCCACAACCTGTTTGCCGATAACGGGATCAAGCTGTTCGGCCCCGACGGTTTCAAACTGTCCGACGAGGCCGAGGGCGAAATCGAGCGGCTGATGGAAACCGACATTCCGCTCGCGCCCGCCGAACGCATCGGCCGGGCGCGCCGGATCGAGGATGCGCGCGGCCGATATATCCACGCGGTCAAACAATCAGTCGCCGCCGAGATTCGCTTTGATGGCCTCAAGGTCGTGGTCGATTGCGCCAATGGTGCGGCCTATCAGGTCGCGCCCTCGGCGATCTGGGAATTGGGCGCGGAAGTCGTGGCGCTCGGCGTTACCCCCAACGGCATCAACATCAACGACGGCGTCGGATCGACTGCGATTGCCGCCTTGCAAGCCAAGGTGGTCGAAGAAGGCGCGGACATCGGCATTGCATTGGATGGCGATGCTGACCGGCTGATCGTGGTGGATGAGACCGGCCGCGCGGTCGATGGCGATCAGATCATGGCGCTGATTGCCACCCGCATGCACGAAAAAGGGATGCTGCGCGGCGGCGGGATCGTGGCGACGGTGATGAGCAATCTCGGCCTCGAACGTTATCTTGCGGGGCTGGGCCTGACGCTGGAACGCGCCAAGGTCGGCGACCGCTACGTGCTCGAAGCGATGAAGGCCGGCGGGTATAACATCGGCGGCGAACAATCCGGCCACATGATCCTGCTCGACCACGCCACCACCGGCGATGGCACGGTCGCCGCACTGCGGGTGCTGGCGAGCCTGGTGCGATCGGGCAAAAAGGCCAGCGAGTTGCTTCACGTGTTCGAACCCGTGCCGCAACTGCTCAAGAACGTGCGCTACGAAGGCGGCAAACCGTTGGAGAACGCAAACGTGCAAGCCGTGATCGCCGAGGCTGAGGCTGCACTGGCAGGCAAAGGCCGCCTCGTGATTCGGCCATCGGGCACCGAACCGGTGATCCGGGTGATGGCCGAAGGTGATGATCAGGCACAGGTCGAACAGGTGGTCGACGCCATCTGCGAAGCGGTGCGGGCGGCGGTTTAGGAGGTCCCCCGATGCTAGAAATGCGCCCCGATTGCGAAACCTGCGGCGTCGGCCTGCCTGCCGAAGCGCCCGGTGCGTTCATCTGCTCGTTCGAATGCACGTACTGCGCCGAATGCGCCGAAGACCTCGATGACCGTTGCCCCAATTGCGGCGGCGAGCTGACCGACCGGCCCACTCGCGCCAAGGCGCTTCACGCGAAATTCCCGCCTAGCACGGAGCGGAAGTACAAGGGGTGAGCGGCAGCGTACGGGCAGGCGCAGCTATTGATACCCGATAACGACCTGCGCGCCGAGCAGCCCGCGCGCCGCAGTGACGGTGACATTGCGGGGCCGCTGGCTATTCCACTGCTGGTATGTCGCCTCGGGAATGAAGTAACGCCCGGTCCCAACCTCTGCGTCCGGAGATAGTGGCCGCAGCCATGCCCAGTGATTGAGCGAACGGCTTTTGCTCACGGTCGTGACCTCAGTCCGCTCCAGCGTCATGCGCACCGCCTCTTGCGGGCCGAGGCTGATCCCGTTGATGCTGGGCAGCACACCGACGCTCCACACCGGCCAGCCCATCAGCCCGACCACAGCGCACACCAGAGCCGCCATTTTATACGCGCGCCTGTCCGCAATGCCGCGCGTGACGCGGTGCCAGACCATTGCGCTGGTCAATGCCGTCGCGACGAGGCCCGCCAGCTTGAGCCCGGAGCCGGGCGCGATATTGCGCGGCCAGCTCTCCCCCACAAGAACCACCAATGCCAGCGTCACCAGCATGGGAGTGGCAAAGGGCAGCATCAGCTTGGCGAAAAAGCTGGGCGGCACAATTGTGCGAGGGCCGTGGTTGTTTTTCATCGGGCGCAATTGTCGCACACAGCGTTTACCAAACCATTCACGCACACAGGGGTGCAGGCGGCGACCCTGCCACTTGCAAAAACCATCCCGGCACGCGCGCGGACTTGCTATGGCAGAGGATATGACAACCCCCACACCCCCCCGCATCATTAGCATCGCCGGTTCGGATAGCTCCGGCGGCGCTGGCGTTCAGGCCGATATCAAGACGATCACCATGCTCGGTGGCTATGCGATGACCGCGATCACTGCGATCACCGCGCAGAACACGGTCGGCGTGCAGGGAATCGCTGCGCTGGCTCCGGAGATGGTGGCGCAGCAGATCGCCTCGTGCATCAGCGACATTGGCGTTGATGCCATCAAGATCGGGATGCTGCATGATGCCGCGATCATCGGGGCCGTGGCTGAAGCGCTGGCTGGATTGGGCGCGCCCATCGTGCTCGATCCGGTGATGATTGCCACATCAGGCGCGGCACTGATTGCGCCCGATGCCGTGGCGGCGATGCGCGGCCGGCTGTTTCCGCTCGCCACCCTGATCACCCCCAACCTGCCCGAACTCGCGCACCTTGTCGGCCGCCCGCTCACCACCACCGCCGACATGGTCGAAGCTGCCGAGGAACTGGCCGAAGCGACCGGCGCAGCGGTGCTGGCGAAAGGCGGGCACATGACGGGTCTAAGCGGCGCGGCCGGGCGCGATGGGCGCATTATCGACGTGCTGTATTTCCCCACCACCGCCACCCACGGCCCGCGTGCGGTGCAGTTCGATCACGCCCGGATCGATACCCGCCACACCCACGGCACCGGCTGCACGCTGTCGTCAGCAATTGCCACGCTGCTCGGCCACGGTCAGCCGTTGGAACACGCGGTCAGGCTGGGGCGGCAATTTGTGATTCGCGCGATTGAGGCCGCCCCCGGCTTTGGCGCAGGAGGCGGGCCATTGGGGCATCAGGCGGTCAGAAGCCTGACCTAATCCTTCAGCTCATAAAACGCGCAGATGCAGTCCCACGCTTCCTCGGCGGTTTCGCACCATTGGAACAGGTCGAGGTCGCTTTTCGAGATCGTGCCTTCTTCGGCCAACGCTTCGAAATCGATCACCCGTGTCCAGAAATCCTTGCCGAACAGGATGATCGGAATCGGCTTCATCTTGCCGGTCTGGATCAGGGTGATCAGTTCAAAGAATTCGTCGAACGTCCCGAACCCGCCGGGGAACACCGCCACTGCGCGGGCGCGCAGCAGGAAGTGCATCTTGCGCAGCGCGAAATAGTGGAACTGGAAGCTGAGGTACGGCGTCACATAGGGATTGGGCGCCTGCTCATGCGGCAGCACGATGTTGAGCCCGATCGATTCGCTCCCCGCGTCAGAAGCCCCGCGATTACCCGCCTCCATGATCGACGGCCCGCCGCCGGTGGTGATGACGAATTGGCGCAGGCCGTTTTCGATCAGGCCTTTCTCGCTCACCAGCCGGGCGAGCTTGTAGGCTTCGTCATAATACTTGGCCTTCTCGGCCAACCGCGCGGCGACTTTCTGATCATATTCGCTGCCATTGGCGGCGGCTTCGGCCAACCGCGCTTCGGCCTGCGCGGGTGAAGGGATGCGGGCCGAGCCATACATCACCAGCGTTGAACCCACGCGCGCTTCGTCGAGCAGCATTTCGGGCTTGAGCAATTCGAGCTGGAACCGCACCGGGCGCAATTCGTCGCGCAGCAGGAAATCGGTGTCGCGGAACGCCAGTTTGTAGGCTGGGTGCGCGGTTTGCGGGGTGCGTTCGGGGCCGCCTTCAGCGAAGCGGGTCTCTTCACCCGCACGGTAGAACTTGCGGTCGGTCAGGTCTTTCTCGGTCATGGTTAGACCCCTGCCAGACCCCCGCTAGGCCCGCAACCGCTTTGCAATGCTGGGGTGTTTCACGTGAAACATTCGGACTGGTGTGGCTGCCGATTGGCTGGATGCCCCGCAAGGATTCGAACCTTGATTGACGGAGTCAGAGTCCGCTCTCTTACCATTAGAGGACGGGGCATTGGCCTGGCGCCCGGTATCCGGGTCGCTTCGCAGAGCGCGCTCCCTAGTTTTGTGCGCACCCGAGGTCAAGCACGCCGTTGCTTGCTCTTGCGCGGTGCTTGGGTTAGCTTGGCCCCAAGTGCTGCACGCAAGGATGCGCGGGCAGTGATATGAAAGTTGCATGATAATGGCGGAAACACTCCCGCCGGACAAAAGTTCGAAGGCTGGGAAAAGACGGGGCGGCAAGTCCGGCAAGGTAGCCGATTTTCGCTACAAACGCCCCCCTCAGCAAGATTGCCGCAAACCGGGCCGCGATGGCCGGGGGAATGGCGGCAAATGTGCGCCGCGCACCGCGCCCGATATTTCCGCGATTGGCACCATGCGCAGCGCCGTGCATGGCGAGGCCTATGCCGCGCTTGACCTTGGCACCAACAATTGTCGCCTGCTGATTGCGCGACCTTCGGGACGGGATTTCACGGTGATCGATGCCTTTAGCCGGGTGGTAAAGCTGGGCGAAGGGCTCGCTACCAGCGGCCGGTTGTCCGATGCCGCAATGGATCGCACGCTGTCGGCGCTCAGCATTTGCGCGGACAAGCTGCAACGCCGCAACGTCCGCCTCGCACGGTCCGTTGCAACCGAGGCGTGCAGGCGCGCCGAAAACGGGCTCGAATTCATTGAACGCGTGCGCCGCGAAACCGGCGTTGCGCTGGATATCATCAGCGCCGAGGAAGAGGCGCGCCTCGCAGTGCTGGGCTGCCACATCCTGCTCGAATCGGGCGATGGCCCGGCGGTGATTTTCGACATTGGCGGCGGTTCGACCGAACTCGTGCTGGTCGAAGCGGGCTCTGCCGAGGCGAGCCGAGTGCCGCGCATTCTCGATTGGCAAAGCGTGCCGTGGGGCGTCGTCTCGCTCACCGACACCGTGGGCCGGGCCGAGGATAGCGAAGCAGCGCGCATCGCCCGCTACGCCCGAATGCGGCAGTTGGTGTCGGACAGCTTTGCGCCCTTTGCTGGCCGCGTCGCCAAAGCCGCGCAGCATGGCGATATCCGCCTGCTTGGCACCAGCGGCACGGTGACGACGCTCGCCAGCCTCTATCTCGAACTGCCGAGTTATGACCGCAAGGCAGTGGACGGCTTGATCGTCCCAGCATCGGAAATGCGCGACATCAGCGCGCGTCTGAGCGTGATGACGCCGTACGAACGCAGCACCTTGCCGTGCATCGGGCACGACCGCGCCGAACTGGTGGTGGCGGGCTGCGCGATCCTGGAAGCGATCCTCGACCTGTGGCCCGCGCGGCGGTTGGGGGTGGCTGACCGCGGGATTCGCGAAGGCATTTTGCGCAGTCTGATGGCGGCAGAACGGCAATCCGAACGGACGTTGAAGGCATTGCATCAGCAACGCTCGGGTCACAAGTCTGCCAGGCAGCGCGCGCAATGACGCGCGGTTCCAAAGAGCCCAGCAAGCGGGTCAAGACAGCCAAGGGCCGCACGGCATCACAGGTGCGCTGGCTCGAACGACAGCTCAACGATCCCTATGTGCGGCAGGCCAAGGCCGATGGTTATCGCAGCCGCGCGGCGTACAAGCTGATCGAGCTGGACGAACGCTTCAACCTGCTCAAGGGCGCGCTCCGCGTGGTTGATCTGGGGATTGCGCCGGGCGGATGGAGCCAGGTTGTGCGCGCCAAATCGCCCAAGGCTGAGGTGGTGGGGATCGACCTGCTTGAGGTTGAACCGCTCGAAGGTGTGACGATCTTCCAGATGGATTTCATGGCTGACGAAGCGCCAGCGAAGCTGGCCGAGGCGCTGGGCGGGAAGCCCGATCTGATCCTGTCCGACATGGCGGCCAATACCGTCGGTCACAAACAGACCGATCACCTGCGCACAATGGGCCTGGTCGAAGCGGCGGCGTGGTTCGCGGCAGAAAATCTCGCGCCGGGCGGGGCCTTCGTGGCCAAGGTGCTGGCGGGCGGCACGGATTCTGATTTGCTGGCGCTGCTGAAGAAGCACTTCACGGCGGTGAAACACGCCAAACCCCCGGCGAGCCGCAAGGGATCGTCGGAATGGTACGTGATTGCGCAGGGATTTAAAGGTTAGGCCGAAGGGGGCAGCCTAAGGCTCCCCCTTGAACCGCTGACCGACTTATTCGGTGGCCGCTGCCGGATCAGTGCCCGCTTCGGCCGTGACCACAGCTTCGGCTTCGCCTTCGGCAGCCGCTGCTTCGCCATCGGCGGCGCCCGCCGCAGCGTCTGCAACAAAAGTCGGCACCGGCAGGTTTGCACCCTTGGAGTTCAGATACATCGCAATCGCCGCGCGGTCTTCAACCTTGGATAGGCCGGCAAAGCTCATCTTGGTGCCCGAGACATAGGCCTTGGGGTTCTTGAGCCAGTCATTCATCCGGTCCCAATCCCAATTGCCGCCCAGCGCCTTGAGTTCAGCGCTGTAGCCAAACGCCTTACCTGCGACCGGGCCGCCCATTACGCCTGCGAGATTCGGACCAATGCCATTGGCACCGCCTGCATCGATCGTGTGGCAGCTCTGGCACTTGGAATAGGCCTTTTCGCCTGCTGCAAGCAGTTCGGCGGCCGGCATCATGTTGAGCGCTTCGGCCATCGACATTTCAGCCGGGCCAGCAGATTCTTCCACCGCGCCTTCGATCACATAGCCGAGCTGTTCGGGGCGTTCCGGCTTGTCGCCGTGGAAATACTTGCCCGACAGGATCGACAGACCCAGCCCGAGGCCTGCTGCAAACAGTACCCAGCCTGCCGCCGTGTTGAACAAGTCGCCGCCGCCATTCTGGCTTGCAGCTTCGGATTGCGAAGAATTGTCCTGTGTCATCGAGGCAGGCCCATAGTGTCGGTGGCCCAAGCGCGCAAGACTGATCGTGGCATCAATCCTTGCACCTTTTGCAAGCGGGCTTGCCGCCGCGCGTCCTGCGCTCTAGGCGCGGCGTCATCATGCGATCCTTTCCCGCCCCTGCTCTTGCAATCGTTGACCGGATGCGCGGCGCAGCTGAGGCTGACCCGGCACGTGCCATCGCGTTTCAGGGATCACCCGGCGCCAATTCGCATCGGGCCGCCACCGAAGCCCGCCCGGATTCGCTGCCGCTGCCGTGCTTCAGCTTCGAAGATGCGCTGGAAGCGGTCAAAGATGGACGCGCGGGCGAAGCGATCATCCCGATCGAAAATTCGCAGCACGGACGGGTCGCCGATATCCACTTCCTGTTGCCCGAAAGCGGGCTGCACATCGTCGCCGAATATTTCATGCCGATCCACCATGCGCTGATGGCGCTGGGATCCGGCCCGTTCGAGGCGGCGTACAGCCATCCCCAAGCACTCGGCCAATCGCGCCATTTCCTGCGAGAACGCGGGATTGTGCCGCTCAGCCACGCCGATACTGCCGGGGCAGCGGCCTATGTCGCCGAACGCGGTGACCCCTCGGTTGCCGCTATCGCGCCCGCTATCGCGGCTGAACTCTACGGACTGCGGATCATCGAACACAATGTCGAGGACAGCCCCGACAACATGACCCGTTTTGTGATCCTTGCGCAAGCGCCGCTCGCGCCTGATGCGTTGGTTGGCAAGCCGGTGATGACCACGTTCATTTTCGAGGTGAAGAACATCCCCGCCGCGCTGTACAAGGCGCTCGGCGGGTTTGCGACCAACGGGGTCAACATGACCAAGCTGGAAAGCTACCAGCAGGGCACCAGCTTTGCCGCGACCACCTTCTTTGCCGACATTATCGGCGCGCCGGGCGATCCGGCGGTGGACCGGGCGCTGGAAGAATGCGCGTTCCATTCCAAGGAATTGCGCATTCTGGGTAGCTACGAACAGGCCCGCACAAGAGGCTGAGAGCCGCGAGCCGCGTTTCCCGGTTGCGCCTGCGCGGGAGCCGTGCCACCACCCGCGTTAAATGACCGCGCCGGCCACGCCCATCCCTATCGAATCGCCAGCTAATTCAGGCGCATCTTCGCCCGCCGGGTGGGCCGATGTCCGCAATGATGGGGATTTGCAATTTGCCCCGGTCGCCATCCCCGATGTGCCGCCGCGCGAACCCAGCTGGTTTGAAGAATTGTTGCGGGATGTGTTCGAATTCCTTGCTGAGCTGTTCGCGCCGCTCGGGCAATTGTTAGGGTCGTCCTGGTGGTGGCTGCAATGGGTGCTGCTTGCTGCGGCGGTCGGATTTGCCCTGCTGATGCTGGCGCGGATGTTCGGCCCGGGCGCTGGCCTGCGCGGCAATCGCAAGGCGGGCGAGGGAGAGGTGGAATGGCAGCCCGATCGCGCCGCCACCCTGGCACTGCTTGAAGATGCCGACCGGCTGGCCGCCGAAGGCCGCTTTGACGAAGCGACCCGGCTGTTGCTGCTACGCAGTGTCGGTCATATCGCCGCCGCGCGGCCCGATTGGGTCGAGCCATCGAGCACCGCGCGCGAACTGGCTGCCCTGCCCGCCTTGCCTGATACCGCGCGCACCGCGTTCCGGGTGATATCCGAGCGGGTGGAGCGCAGCCTGTTCGCGCTGCGGGCGCTCGACCGACCCGATTGGGAGGCTGCCCGCGCCGCCTATGCCGAATTCGCGCTTGCCCGCTTGGGCAGCCGCGAACGCAGCTCATGAGCGGCGCCCAACCCTCGATCGCGCAACCGGCGGCTTTTTCGCGCGGTGGGGCCTTGGCGCTGGTCGCGGTCGGCTTTGCAGTGTTCCTCGCCATGATTTATTTCATTGCTGCGGGCGAAAGTTTCGGCGGCAGTGAGGGGCGTGATGGTCAGGCCCATGCAGCCGGCAAGGGCTTGAACGGCTATGCCGGGCTGGTGCGGCTGCTTGAAGCCGAAGGCTACGACGTCAACCGCTCGCGCAGTCCCGGTGGGCTGGAAACCTATGATTTGCTGGTGCTGACCCCGCCCGCCTATCTTGATGCTGAGAAGATTGCCGAGCTTCTCCAGAACCGCGAAACGCTCGGCCCGACACTGGTGATCCTGCCCAAGTGGGACGTGACGCCGCCGCCGCCCGATCTGCCAGCCGAAGCGCGCGAGAAGTTCAAGTCCGGCTGGGTGGTGCTGAACGACGCGTTTCCGGTAGATTGGACCGCCGGGTTGCCTGCACCGTACAAGCTGACCCATGCCGAGGCCGCCGCGCCCGAGGGCAAGAAGCCCACCTGGGGCGGGCTCGATCTGAAGGGCAGCCTGCCGACCCGCACGATCCTGTTTGCCGAGGACGCGCCAGGGCAGCGCGCGCTGATTGTCGATGGTTCGGGCCGCAAACTGGCGGTGAAGGTCAACGGCGCGGCGGGCGGCGAGTTCGATGAATATGTGCAGCCGACCATCTTTGTCACCGATGCCGATTTGATGAACAATTACGGGCTAGGCGACGCGACCCGAGCAGAGGCCGCGTTAGCGCTGGTGAACGACCTCACCTATGATGCCGACATTAGTGCGGTGACGTTCGATCTGACCCTGAACGGGTTCGGCGCGCAGGAAAACCTGCTGACGCTGGCGTTCCGTCCGCCATTTCTGGCTGCGACCCTGTGCCTGCTGATGGCGCTGCTGATCGTTGGTTGGCGCGCGTTTCAGCGGTTTGGCCCGCCCGCAGCCGACGGCGGCCCTGCCATCGCATTCGGCAAACAGCGGCTGATCGCCAATGGCGCCAACCTGATCCTGCGCGCACGGCGGATGCCCTTGCTGGCCGCGCCCTATGCCGCCTTGTCGGCCCGGCGGATCGCCGAAAAGCTTGGCCTTGCCCGGCCCGATCCTGCCGCGATTGACGCCGCCTTGGCCCGCCGTTTGCCGGACGAAGAACCGTTCAGCCGCCGCGCTGCCCGGTTGGAGGCCGCGACCAAGCCCGCCGATATTCTCAACGCAGCACAAGCGCTCGACAACCTGACCGCAAAATTATCTCAGGGCCAAACTATGACAGGGAAACCGACCCGATGACGATGACCGCAACTCCCATGAGTTTGGCAGACGTTCGCACCCTTGCCGATGGCATCCGCTCCGAAATCGCCAAGGCGGTGGTCGGGCAGCCGGAAATGATCGACATGTTGCTGACCGCGCTGCTCGCTGAAGGTCACGTGTTGCTCGAAGGGCCGCCGGGCACGGCCAAGACCTTCCTCGCCAATGCCTTTGCGACCGCGCTGGGCCTCGATTTCGGGCGGATCCAGTTTACCCCGGATCTGCTGCCGGGCGATATTCTGGGGTCGAACCTGTTCAACTTCCAGACCAGCCAGTTCACTCTGACCCGCGGGCCGATTTTCTGCGACCTGCTCCTCGCCGACGAAATCAACCGCACCCCGCCCAAAACGCAGGCCGCGCTGCTCGAAGCGATGCAGGAACGCCGGGTGACATTGGATGGGGAAACGCACCAATTGCCCCAGCGCTTCATGGTGGTGGCGACCCAGAACCCGATCGAAAATCAGGGCGTTTACCCCCTGCCCGAAGCCCAGCTTGACCGCTTTTTGTTCAAGCTGCTGGTGCCCTATCCGGCTGAAGAAGAAGAGGCACGGATCGTTGCCACCTACGGCCAGCGCAGCGGGCCGCAGCGCCCGGCTGATCTGGGTGTATCGGCGGTCACCAACGCTGCCGGGCTGGTCGCGGCGAGCGGCGCATTGTCGCAGATCACCGTGGCTGATGAGATCACAAGCTATGTCGTGCGCCTGATCCGCGCCACTCGCAGCCATGCCGAATTGACTGTGGGCGCATCGCCGCGCGCTGCCGTGCTGCTGGCCGGTGCCGCCCGCGCCCGCGCCGCGCTTGAAGGGCGCGCCTATGTCATTCCCGACGACGTTAAGGCGCTGGCCGTGCCCGTGCTGCGCCACCGTCTTACCCTCAGCCCCGCGGCCGAAATCGAAGGACGCGACATGGAGGCGTTGGTCGCAGAACTGGTCGAAAGCACGGAAGCGCCAAGGTGACGGGGCGCTAACCCATGGAGCAAATCCCCCGCCTTTTGCGCATCATGCTTGCCCCGCTGGCGCCGATCCTGATCATCGCGCCGACAGAGCGGGCCGCGTGGCTATTCGCCGGGCTGGCCCCGGTTGCTGTGGTGATCGCGGCGACCGCACCGGGGGCGTGGGTGATTGCGCCGGTCATCGGCGGTGCTTTGCTGGTGCTGGTGATTGCGGACGCGCTGCTATCGGGCCGGAATGCGGGATGGGACATTCAAGCGCCCAACGACGTTGAGGTGGGGCAACCTGCGACCATCGCCGTGACCGCGCGGTTTGCCAGCGGCAGGCAGCGCAATGTCGCCGCCGCGCTGGCATGCGATCCGCGCCTCGCCTCCGAAGGACGCATCACCATCGCGCTTGCGCCATCGGCAAATGAACCCGGCTGGCGGGGCGAAACCACCGTAACCCCCGGACGGCGCGGCACCGCCGCAATTGGTCGGGCCTGGCTGCGCTGGGAAGGGCCGCTGGGATTTGGCGCCCGGCAAGTCGCCTATCCACTGGAACAGGCTGTGCGGATCTGGCCCGATCTGTCGGCGGTGCGCTCGCCCGATTTGCAGACGTTTTTGCGCAACGCTCAACTCGGCCTGATCGCGCGGCGTGTGCGCGGCGAAGGGACACAATTCGAGGCTTTGAGCGAGTACGAGGCCGGGATGGACCGTCGGCGGATCGACTGGAAAGCCAGCGCCCGCCACACGCGCCTGTTTGCGCGTGAGAATGAAAGTGAGCGCAACAATCAAATCGTGTTCGCGTTTGATTGCGGGCAGGCGATGTGCGAGCCAGTTGACGGCCTGCCCCGGATCGACCGCGCTGTTTCGGCCGCGCTGAACTGTGCCTACGTGGTGCTCAAGGGCGGGGACAAGGTGTCGCTGTTCGGCTTTGCGCAGCGCCCCCAGATCATGACCCCGTTTATCGGCGATGCGCGCGCGTTCCAACGGTTGCAAAGCGCGGCGGCGGGTCTCGACTATCAGGCGACTGAGCCGAACTTCACCCTCGCTCTCGCAACCTTGACCGCGAAACTCAAACGCCGATCGCTGGTGGTGTTGTTTTCCGATTTCACCGATCCGACCTCGGCTGAACTGATGGTCGAAAGCCTTGGGCGATTGGTGCACAAGCATCTGGTGCTGTTCGTCACCATCACCGATACCGAAGTTGAAAGCCTGATCGACGCGCCGCCGTCCGACATCGCCACGCTCGCACGCAGCGTGACCGCCGATACGCTTGTTCAGCAACGCAAACTGGTGTTGCAAAGGCTCAGACGAATGGGAATCGACGTGATTGAGGCCCCGTGGGATGCAATCGGCCCGCGCCTGATCGACCGCTATTTTGCGATCCGCGCCAGCGAAGCGATTGGGTGATGGGCGGATGAAGGCACCCAATATCTCATCATGGTTCGGGCGCAGTGCCATTGCCGCGCCGCCCGATATTGAAAGCGCCGCGCTGCGCTCTGACCGATTCCGGCTGGAACGCGAGGGTGAATGGCGCAGGCTCGAAGATATCATCAAGCGGATGGAGGGCGGCGGGCTCAAACGCATCGCTGATAATGATCTGCTGGCGCTGCCCACGTTGTATCGCACCGCTGCGTCGAGCTTGGCGGTGGCGCGCGAAACCTCGCTTGATGCGGCAACGCTGGCCTATCTCGAAGGTCTGGTGCAGCGCGCCTGGTTTCAGGTCTACGGCCCGCGCCAAGGCTTTGCCCGCTGGCTGCGCGATTTTCTGCTCGGCGGCTGGAGCCGCGCGGTTCGGGCCATCTGGCTCGACATCTGCATCGCCTTGTTCGTGATGGTGGCGGGCGCGATTGTCGGCTGGCTGCTCGTCGCGCAGGAC
The DNA here is from genome assembly GCA_001464915.1 of Sphingomonadales bacterium Ga0077531. Lineage (GTDB taxonomy): Bacteria > Pseudomonadota > Alphaproteobacteria > Sphingomonadales > Sphingomonadaceae > Erythrobacter. The sequence goes on along the minus strand of LNED01000041.1, from coordinate 68,180 downwards.
GAGGAGTGGTACTATCGCCTCGTTCCCGGCGGCCTCGCCGATACCCGCGTGCCCGGCGCCACCCGCGAAGCATTGCTGGCAACCCTAGCGACCGAGGAAAGCGCGGCGGGCCTGTCATCCTTTGCCGCGCAGCTGTTCAGCAACAATTCGGCGGTGTGCATTCTGGCCTTCGCGCTGGGGTTTGCGTTCGGCATCCCATCGCTGATGCTGATGGTGCACAACATGGCGATGCTCGGCGCGCTGCTGTGGCTGTTTGCAGGGCAGGGTCTGCTGGTCGAGATTTCAGCATGGCTGAGTGTGCACGGCACGACCGAGATTTTCGGCATTCTGCTTTCGGGCGCGGCGGGGTTGCATATCGGGCGGGCGATGGCCTTCCCCGGCACGCGCTCTGTGCTCGACGCGGCGGCTGAGGCCGGGCGGCGCGGCGCGGTGGTGATGGTCGGCGTGGTGATCATGATGATCGTCGCGGCGATCCTCGAAGCCTTCCCACGCCAGTTGGTCGAAGGCGCAGGCAACCGCTTCGTGATCGGCGGGGCGATGCTGACCTTCTGGCTATCGTACTTCTTCCTCTACCGCCCACGCCGACCAGTGGAGAGTGAAGGGTGAGCAAGAACACCCGCACCCCGCCTGCCGACAAGCGCGCACGCACGCTGTTGACGCCCGAAGGGATCGTGCTGCCGGTGACGCTTGGTTCCCGCGGGAGCCGCGCGGGGGCACTGATCCTTGATGTGATGATCATCTTTTCCAGTTTTCTGGCTTTTTTCCTGCTGTTGGTATGGATCGCAGGCGGAATGCTCGAAGGCACCAGCTTGGATCCTGACGGCATGCCAAGCGGCGCGCAGGAATTCCTGTTGATCCTGTTTGTGCTGGTGATGTTTTGCGGCTGGTACGGGTATTTTCTGGTGCAGGAACTTGGCCCGCGCGGCGCGACCTTGGGTAAACGCATCACCGGCATCCGCATCGCTGCGCGCGGCGGGGGGCGTCTTACCGCCGAGGCTGTGATCGCGCGCAACCTGCTGCGCGATATCGAGGTTTTCTACCCACTGATCGCGCTCTCAACGCTCCTGTCGCTTAGCGAAGGCGGTGAGGATATCGGGCTGCTCGGCTGGGCCATGACCGCGTGGTTCGCATTGTTCCTGTTGTTCCCGTTCTTCAACCGCGATGCCTTGCGCGCGGGCGATATTGTCGCTGGCACCTGGGTGGTGGAGCGCCCGCGTGCCAAACTGGCGGATGTGCTTTCCACGCAAGGCGCGGCCGCGGCCAGCGGGGCAAGTGACCTGACCGGCGCGCGCTACCAATTCGGTGAGACCGAGCTGGCGGTCTACGGCGAGAAAGAACTGCAAACGCTTGAGCGGATGCTGCGCGATGCCGAGCCTGATGCGCTAGCCGCGGTGCATGCCACCATCTGCCGCAAGATCGGGTGGGAGCCCGGCGCAGGCGATGAACGGGCTTTCCTCGAAGCCTTCTATGCGCAATTGCGGGCCAAGCTCGAAGGCGAGATGCGGTTCGGCAAACGCAAGGCGGACAAGTTCTCATGATGATCAATCGGCGGTTTTTCATCGGTGGCACGCTGGCGCTGGGTGCGAGCGCATGCATTCCGCCCGATCAGAGCCCGATTGGGCGGCTGGCAGCCGAACTGCGGCTGATCGAGGCCGCAGGGAACGGAACGCTTGGGGTTGAGATTTACAACACGGTCAGCGGCCAGTCGGTCGGGATCAACCGCGACCAGCGGTTCGGCCATGCCTCGTCATTCAAACTCTCGCTCGCTGCGATGGTGCTGGCGCTGGATGCGCAGGGCAAGATTGATGCCGACCGGCGGGCGGTGTGGAGCGCGGCGGAGCTGATGAACGTCTCGCCCTTCACCACTGAACGGCTGGCCGCAGGTGCGACATTGCGCGAACTGGCGCGGGCAACGCAGGTCACCTCGGACAATGCAGCCGCCAACGTGCTGCTGCGCGAATTGGGCGGCCCAGCGGCGCTGACCGCCTTCTGGCGCAGCCTTAGCGATGAAGTGAGCAGGCTCGACCGCACCGAGCCGGAATTGAACAACGTTCCCGCTGCAGAATTCCGCGACAGCACCACGCCCGCCGCCATGGCGCGAACCGTGGCAAAGTTGCTTTACGGCGATGTGTTGCCTGAAGCCGAGCGGGCGGAGCTCAAAAGCTGGATGATTGCCACCGAAACCGGGCTGAGGCGCGTGCGTGCGGGCCTGCCAGAAGACTGGGTGGCGGGCGACAAGACCGGCACCAGCGGCTTGGTCGGCACTGAAGGCAATTACATCGACATCGGGTTTGCCGAGGGGCCGAAGGGTCAACCGCCGCTGACCTTCGCCTGCTATTTCCGCGCCCGAGGCCCGGCAGACACGATGCAGGCCCGCGCCGAACTGGCGCTATCGCGGGTGGGTAAGGTGATCAAGGAATTCGCCGAGCCGGAGCGCGGATTGCCGCTGGTGGGTAAGCTTTATTGATCGTCTCCCCCTCCCCTTGCGGGAGGGAGTCGGGGGGAGGGGGCTCTATGCCAGCGGCCCAATTCTTGAACCGATCAATGCGAGGCCTGCGGCCTCGCCCCCTCCCCCAACCCCTCCCACAAAGGGAGGGTAGTAAGAGCACTCAATGATCCGGCGTGGCCGAAGTCTGCTCCTCACCGCCAAAAATCGCCACCTCGTTGACGCCATCGCTGGTCGCGCGGCCGCGATACATTCCGCTGGTGTTGAAGCTGAAGATCGCATGACCTTCGGGCGTGACAAGGATCACCCCGCCATCGCCGCCGAGTTGCTTGACGTCGGCCATTACCTCGTCGGCTACCTTCTGAGCGCGCTGTTCTTGCTCAGCCTGAAGCTTTTCCAAAGCGCCTTCGGGTAGCGGCGCATAAACTGTCCAGCCAGATGGCTTGTTACGCAACCGCGCGCAAATCTCGTGCGCCACACCGACCCGGATGAAGTACTCCCCCCACCCGGTCGCTGACACCGCGCAGGCGCGATTATCCGCGTAAGTCCCCGCGCCGATCAGCGGCGCATCGCCGACCCGGCCCCAGCGCTTGCCGGTCATCCCCCCAGTCGAAGTGCCCGCAGCCATGTTACCACTCTGATCGAGCGCCACCGCGCCCACAGTGCCGAACTTGTGATCGACATCCAGCGCCGAAAGCTGCTCTGCTTTCATCCGTTCGAGCGCCTCACGCCGCGCCGGGGTGGCGAAATATTCGGGCGGAGTGACGGGGAAGCCCTGTTCCACCGCAAACTGTTCCGCACCAGCACCCATCAGCATCACGTGCGGGCTTTTGGTGCGCACGGTATCGGCCAGCAGGATCGGGTTCCTGACCGTCTTCACTCCGGCGACCGCCCCCGCACTGCGATCCCGCCCGTCCATGATCGACGAGTCGAGTTCATTCGTCCCGTCCCAAGTGAACACCGCGCCCTTGCCCGCATTGAACAGCGGCGAATCTTCCATCGGGATGATCGCGGCCTTGATCGCATCCATGGCGCTGCCGCCATCCGCCAATACCTTGGCCCCGGCATCGAGCGCGGCTTGCAGCGCAGCCTCATACGCGGCGCGCTTTTCCGGGGTCATGTCCGCGCGGTTGAGCGTCCCCGCCCCGCCGTGGATCGCCAGCGACCATTTTGGCTCCGGCAGCGGCGCGGCGTCTTCTTGCGCCAGGGCAGCAGTGGGCATCAGGGCGAGCGCAATCAGCGTGATGAGGTTCTTCATGGCCGCAATGTGTAACGCGCCCCTGCGCCTTTCGCCAGCTTAACAACGCGGGTTCTGCACGCTAGGGCAGCGCCATGATCTTGCGCCCCGCCACCATCGCCGATGCCCCCGCGCTTGCCGCGCTGGGCGCTGAGACTTTCATTGCCGCCTTCGGTGACCTCTACAGTGAGGCTGACCTCACCGCCTTCCTCGCAGCTGTGCACGCACCCGATGCGGTGGCTGAGGAAATCGCCGGGACAAGCTGCACCCACTGCCTAGTCGAAGACGCAGGCGAATTGGTGGCCTATTGCAAGCTGCGTTACCCCAGCCACTATGTCGACTTTTCGGACGCCAAGAACCCGATTGAACTCGGTCAGCTTTACGCGCTGCCAGGCCATACCGGCACAGGCATCGGGGCCAAGCTGATGGATTGGGCGCTTGGGCAGGCGCGGGACCGCGGTCACGATTCGGTCTTGTTGTCGGTCTATGCCGAAAACTACGGCGCGCAGCGGTTCTATCACCGCTATGGCTTTGCCAAAATCGCCGACATCACCTTTCAGGTCGGCGACCATTTCGACCCTGAATTCCTTTACGAATTGCGACTGGGAGAGCGCGCATGACCAGCTTTGGACACAGCACCACCACCGATGAAGTGCTGGCGGATTGCGATCTCACCGGACTGACGGTGTTCATCACCGGCGCCAATTCGGGGCTGGGGCAGGAAACCGCCCGCGCGATGGCGGCCAAGGGCGCGCACGTCGTGATGGCTGGGCGGGATCAGGGCAAGCTTGATGACGCCGTCACCGTGATCCGCGCCGCGGTGCCTGAGGCAGAGCTCGATACGATCACGGTCGATCTCGGGTCGCTCGAAAGCATCCGTGCCGCGACCTCGCGCGCGCGCCAGCGGTTCAACAAGATCGACATTCTCATCAACAACGCTGGCGTGATGGCCTGCCCCTTTACCCACACGACCGATGGCTTCGAGATGCAATTTGGCACCAATCACCTCGGTCATTTCGCGCTGACCGGCGAGCTGATGCCGCTGATCGAGCGCGGAACGGCCAAGCGAATCGTCAACCTCTCAAGTCGCGGGCACCACATGGGTCCGGTTGATTTTGACGACCCCAATTTCGTGCACCGTCCCTATGATCCCTGGTCGAGCTACGGGCAGTCGAAAACCGCCAACGTGCTGTTCACCGTCGGGCTTGAGCAGCACTTCGCGGTGCTGGGCATCCACGCCTATGCGGTGCATCCGGGCGGGATCGAGACCAATCTCGGCCGGCACATGACCCAGGAGATGCGCGAGGCACTGATGGCGCGCATCTCTTCGCGGGACACCGGCTTTGCGTGGAAGACCATCCCGCAAGGCGCGGCGACGAGCTGCTGGGCGGCAACCGCCGAGGAGCTTGAAGGCAAGGGCGGGGTCTATTGCGAGGACTGTCACGTTGCCGAACAGGACGACGAATCCGCCAGCGGCGGGGTCCGTAGTTACGCACTCAACCCGAGCTATGCCGAGCAGCTTTGGGCTCTGAGCGAGGAGCTGACCGGAGTGAAATACCCGAGCTAGCTGGCGAGAAAATCATTCAGCAGGCCGAACACATCCTTCGCCTCACGCGTGGGGGTGATCGCCATGAACACATGCGGCGCGGCTTCGTATTCGTACAATTTCGCGTCCACCCCGGCGGCGCGTAGCTTGCCCACAAACGTGCGCGAATCGACGATGAAGATGTCGTGCCGTCCGGTCCAGATGCGCGTCTGGGGTAGCAACGCCAGCTCCTTGGCTGGGGTGTAGAGCGGACTGAGCTCGGCGCTGCCCGGATCACGCGCGGCGGCAACCACATCTCCGCAGGCCCGCAGCGTGCCGATCTTGAGCATGATATCGTGCGGTTCAACGTCGGCGATTTCAGGATCGGCGAGTGTCAGATCAAGCCACGGGGCAAACAGTGCGAGCTTGCCCGGCTGCGGGCCGCCAGCTTCCCTCGCCGACTTGGCCAACCGCAACGCCAGGGCGAGCGCCATGTGCGCGCCCGCGCTATCACCGTTGAGGATGATCCGCGAAGGATCGACTGTCTCGGCCAGCTTGGCGAAGACGGCATCGGCCACGGCATCCTGCGCCGAATGCGGGGCTTCGGGCACCACCGGATAGAGCGGCACGGTGACACTGATCCCGCAACGCTTCACCATTTCGGCGACTAGCGGCCAATGCACCTTGAACATCGGCTGCACAAACCCGCCACCGTGGAAATAGAGCATGTGCCACGATCCCGGCCCGGATTTGGGGTGGATCGTCACCACCGGATGCCCTTCAACCTGCCAGTCGCTCACCACAAACCGGTTGCGAAAATTGCCCGGCATCAGCGCGTCCTCGGGCCGCCTGCGCCCGGCCATCGCAGTGCGAAAGCCTGCCGCATCATGCGGAAAAACCGGCGTGCTGCGCGCCATCACCCATTTAACCGCGCGCATGATCAGGCTGGGCGCGACGCTTCGCAATTCGGCGGAACTGTTGGTCAGCATCGTTTTTCCCCTCGCGCCGTAAAAACGCAGCTCCAGACTGACGCTGCCCCGCCGCCCAAGTCAAGGCGGTGCGTGCGATGTGGGCCGCAAGTCATTGCCCCGTCATTCCTGCGCGGCTATAGCACCGGGCATGTCTTCCATTCGGCCCTGGCGCACAATCGAACGGCGCAAATCGCGTCAGATCATGGTGGGGAATGTCCCCGTGGGCGGCGATGCGCCGATCACCGTGCAGACCATGACCAACACCCCGACCGAGGATGTGCGCGCGACGCTCGACCAGATCCGCCGGTGCGAGGAGGTAGGCGCCGACATCATCCGTGTCTCCTGCCCGACCGAGGAATCGACCCGCGATTTCAAGAAGATCACGCGCGGGGCACGGATCCCGATCGTGGCTGACATCCATTTCCACTACAAACGCGCCTTGGAAGCGGCTGATGCGGGCGCGGCGTGTTTGCGGATTAACCCAGGCAATATCGGATCAGCCCAGCGCGTCGCCGAGGTCGTGCGTGCGGCCAAAGCCAACGGCTGCGCGATCCGCATCGGGGTGAACGCGGGAAGCTTGGAAAAAGACCTGCTCGAAAAATATGGCGAACCGTGCCCCGAAGCGCTGATCGAAAGCGCGCTCGATCATATCAAGCTATTGCAGGATCACGATTTTCACGAATTCAAGGTGGCGGTGAAGGCGAGCGACCTGTTCCTTGCGGTCGCGGCCTATCACGGGCTTGCCGAAACGGTCGATTGCCCGCTGCACCTCGGCATTACCGAGGCGGGCGGGCTGATCGGCGGGACTGTGAAATCCAGCATCGGCATGGGCTCGCTGCTGTGGGCAGGCATTGGCGACACGATCCGCGTGTCACTGTCGGCCGAGCCGGAGCAGGAGATCAAGGTCGGGTTTGAGATGCTCAAGTCGCTCGGCCTGCGCACGCGCGGCGTCCGGGTCGTCTCGTGCCCATCATGCTCGCGGCAGGGCTTTGACGTGATCCGCACCGTGGAAGCACTCGAAGCGCGGCTTGAACACATCAAAACCCCGATGAGCCTGTCGATCCTCGGCTGTGTGGTCAACGGCCCCGGCGAAGCGCGCGAAACCGATATCGGCCTGACCGGCGGCGGTGCGGGCAAGCACATGGTTTACCTGCGCGGCGTGACCGATCACACGGTCGAAAGCGAAGACATGCTCGATCACATCGTCCGACTGGTCGAAGCCAAAGCGGCTGAAATCGACGCAGGTCAAGCGACAGCATTTGATCCCCACGCCCTACCTGCGGAAGCGGCGGAGTGAAGCCTGCCGTTTGGGCGGCGCTGGCCGCCATCGCACTATCAGGCTGTGCGGCGACGCCTGCACCGAAATCCGCCGCAAGCCCGGCCCAACCCGAAGCGCGCCCCTATGCCGTGGTGCCAACCGCGAGCGCGCAAGTCGATGCCGCGCTTGCCCGCGCGTCCGCCAATGGCAAGCGGGTGCTGCTGGTGATGGGCGCAAACTGGTGCCACGATAGCCGCGCGCTGGCCGGCTGGCTCGAAACCCCGCGCTTCACTGCGCTGGTGGCTGAGCGATACGAATTGGTGTTCGTCAATGTCGGGATGCCACAATCGGGCGATGGGCATAACCTCGATATTGCCCAGCGGTTTGGCCTTACGGAATTCCCCGGAACCCCGGCGGTGCTGGTGCTGACCGCGGATGGCCAGCTGGTGAACCCCGATACCGCCGCCAGCTGGCGCAACGCCGCTAGCCGCAGCGAAGACGCGATCATCGCCGAGCTGACCGCGCTGGCGTCAGCAGCCAAATGACGACAAGGGAACGGTTCGAGAAACTGCTCCACGATGCTTGCGTCATCTATGGAAACTGCGGAAGCGGCGACACGCATATTTCCGACTATCTGCCAAAATCCGGAGAGCTGTCCGCCAATGAGTTTGCGCGCCTGATGCTCAAGGCTGAAAAAATGTCGGAGGCGGAATACGGTGAGCAATATCGGAAAGGGCACGACTGGTGCGCTGAGCGTTTTCGTCAGACGATGGGCGCAGAGGTGGTCGAAGCAAGCGAGATATGGCGTGTGTCAGAATAGCGTTAGTCGCATCGTCGATCGCATGAGATTTTTACATCTATGATCGAAGCCCTCCTCCTCGCCCTCGCGCTTGCGATGGACGCGTTTGCGGTGGCGCTTACTCAGGGCGCGCGGTTTCGGCCTGGTGTGCGCGGGGCTGCGGGAATCGCGCTCACCTTCGGCCTATTCCAAGGGGTGATGCCGCTGATCGGTTGGGGGATCGGGGCCGTCGCGCTCGTATATGTCGAAGCGGTCGATCACTGGATCGCCTTTGGATTGCTCGCCTTCCTCGGCGTGCGGATGCTCGGCGGGCATGTTGGCGAGGACGAAGCTGCCCGCGCGCTCACGGGCAAGGCATTGCTGGTTGCGGGCGTGGCGACCAGTGTCGATGCGCTCGCGGCGGGTATCACCCTGCCCACGCTCGACATCGCCCCGCTCACTGCCGTCACCCTGATTGGCGGCGTCACCTTCATCATGAGCGGCGCGGGCGTAGCGTTAGGCCGGGTGGCGGGGGATCGCTGGGGCACATGGGCCGAACGTGCGGGCGGCGTGATCCTGATCGCGCTGGGGTGCAAGATCCTCGCCGAACACACCGGCTACCTTTGACTCGCGATGCTCCACGTCGTCCACCACGCTGACTATATGGCCCCGCGCCCAGAACGCGGGAGCTTCCGCTTCGACAAATACTATCTCGTGATGGAGGAGTTGCGGGCCTCGGGCGCTGCGATCACCGAGCATGCGCCCGAACCAATGCCGCGCCAATGGCTCGAAGCGGTGCATTGTCCCGATTACGTAGATCAGGTCTTCCGCGCCGAAGTCCCGCGCGAGAAGGAACGGCGGATCGGCTTTCCGGTGACGCCCGCGATCACTGCCCGCGTGCGTCACACCAATGGCGGCACGTGGCTCGCGGCCAAGCTGGCGATGCAGCACGGCTATGCGGCGAATAGCGCGGCGGGCAGCCACCACGCGCTGCACGATACCGGCGCGGGTTACTGCGTGTTCAACGACCTTGCGGTGACCGCCAATCGCCTGATCGCTGAAGGCGATGCGCGGCGCATCCTGATCGTCGACCTCGACGTGCATCAGGGCGATGGCACCGCCAGCCTCACCGCCGGGCGCGCGGATATCTTCACCCTCTCGCTCCATGCGGAGAAGAACTTCCCGGTGCGCAAGGCCCGCTCCAGCCGCGATGTCGGCCTGCCCGATGGAGTGGATGATGATGGCTATATGGCCGCGCTAACCCGCCATCTGCCCGAAGTGATGGCCGAGTTTGCGCCCGATTTCGTGCTCTATCAGGCAGGCGTTGATCCCCACTTTGAGGACAAGCTCGGCAGGCTTGCTTTGACCGATGCTGGGTTGGCTTTGCGCGACCGGTACGTGGTCAGCCAAGCGCGCCAACGCGGCCTAGTCATCGCCTCCGCGCTGGGCGGCGGTTACGGCGATGATCCGCGCATCGTCGCCGCGCGCCACGCCCGTTCAATGCTGGCGATGGCCGACGAAAATGCCCGCGCGAGCCTGCCAGATTGATGCTAAGCCCGCGCGGCACTGCGGGGGAGACGTAAATTGTCCGACATCACAACCGATTACCTGATCGTCGGCGCTGGCGCGGTGGGGCTGGCTTTTGCCGATACGCTGATTGACGAAGACTCCGATTGCCACATCACCATTGTCGATCGCCACGCGCGCCCCGGCGGGCACTGGAACGACGCCTATTCCTTCGTCGCGTTGCACCAGCCGAGTGCGACCTACGGAGTCAATTCGCTTGAGCTGTGCACCGACCGGGTCGATACCGAGGGGCACAATGCCGCGATGTATCCGCTCGCCCGCCATGCCGAAATCCTCGCCTATTACGACCGGGTGATGCGCGAAAAACTGTTGCCAAGCGGGCGGGTAACTTATCTGCCGCTGACCGATTATCGTGGGGGAGCGGACGGCGTGCACTCTCTGCGCGGGATCCTATCGGGGGCGGAGCAATCGGTCGCGGTGCGGCGCAAGCTGGTCGATGCGACGTGGTTCCAGACCTCGGTTCCAGCCACGCATACGCCTTCATTTGCTGTGGCGCCGGGCACGCGCCGCGCGATTCCGGGTGACCTGCCGGGGCTGTGGCTGGAAGCCGCCAATCCGCCGCAGCACTTTGTGATCCTTGGCGGCGGCAAGACCGCGATGGACACCGCCGTGTGGCTGATCGAGGCGGGCGTCGCGCCTGATCGGATCGATTGGGTGCGCCCGCGCGATAGCTGGATGTTCAACCGCCGCCAGTTGCAACCGGCCCACGCCGGGCTTGAAGGGCTGGTGGAGTTTCAATTGGCCTTGGTCGAAAGCGCGACAGCGGCAGCCAATGGCCGCGCCATGTGCCACCTGCTCGAAACGCGCGGCGTGATGCTGCGAATCGATCCGGCGGTGGAGCCTGCAATGTTCCATTTCGCGGTGATTTCCGAAGGCGAGGTTGCGCTGATGCAGCAGATCACCCGCGTCCACCGGCAGGGGCGGGTCACTGCGATTGAGCCTGACGCCATACTGTTTGGCGAAGAGCGCGTTCCAGTCCCGCCCGGCACGCTGTTTATCGATTGCACCGCCACCGCTGTGCCGTTCTCCGCACGCAGCGATACCCGCCCGTTTTTCGATGGCGACACCATCACGCTGCAATTGGTGCAGACCCCCTTCGTGCCCTACAGCGCGGCGCTTGCCGCCTTCCTCGAAGTGCACTTTGACACCGACGAAGAACGTAACCCGCTGTGCAATCCTGCCCCGCTGACCGATTGCCCCGACACCTACCCCTACGCGGTAATGGCCAACCTGCTTTCGGGCGCGATGTTGTCCGCCAATCCCAAGACGGAAAGCTTCAATTCCCGCAGCCGGCTGCACCCCACCGGCCCTGAAATCGCCCGGTTGAAAGCCGAGCGCAGTCCGCGATTGGCCTCGCTTGCCAAGGTGGGTGAGGCGATCAGAGCGAACCTGCCCGGCGTGATCAAATTGGGCATGGCGGCCAAAGCGCTTCATGAAAGCCGCCACGAAACGTAACGTTAATGCGACGAATGGCACAATTGGGTGGTTGGGAACCCAAGGATTGCATTATAGGTTATGACAGGATGAAGCGGCGCGACCTTCTCAAAGGCTCATTGATAGCGGGGGCGGCATTGGCTCTGCCGACGCGCCTCTTTGCGTCGGTGGCTCCGGGAACTGTGCGCGATCGTATCCTGTTCGACATTGCCCAACGCGAACTCCATCGCGCTGGCGATGTGATCTGGAAACGTGACATTGTCGGGATCGCCGATTTCGGCCTGCATTCGGCCAAACCCCGGTTCCATTTCGTCAATCTCGAACGGGCCGAGGTGCAATCCTACCACGTCAGCCACGGCACCGGATCAGACCCGCAGCACGACGGCTGGCTAAAGGCGTTTTCGAACACGGAAGGCTCGCTCGCGACCAGCCGTGGGGCTTACGTGACGTGGGAGTGGTATCAGGGGCGGTATGGCACATCGGTGCGATTGGGCGGGCTTGATCAGAGCAATAACGCCGCACTGCAACGCTACATCGTGATGCACCGCGCCGCCTATGCCGAGAACAGTCACCTCGAAAAGTGGGGCCGTTTGGGCCGCTCGAATGGTTGTTTCGCGATGGGCGAGGAACAGTTTCGCATCGCGTTGATGCACCTGTCGGGCGGGCGATTGCTGTTCGCCGACTCGCTGGGATTGGAAGAAGACGGCAGCATCCAGCCGCTGCCGGAACTGGCAATGATTGATCGCGCGCCGCTGCAATTCGGGCCGGGCGCAGCTGCTAGCGCGTATTGAGACGCTGCGGGGCGTGCGGAGATTTGGCTCCTCGCCCGAAACCAGAGCAATTGCCCCTGCAACGCTGCAAGCGGCAGCGCTGGGCGCGATCTTGCTGGCATCAACGTTTCTGGTCGATGGCCTGACGACGCAGGCCGACTACGATTTCAAATTCTACGTTCAGCTGGCAATGCTGGCGCTGATCGCGGGGTTCATCTTCGGCGGCCTCGCCACGGGCCTGGCTCTGATGTTAGCAGGCGTGCCCATTGCGCGCATCGCTGGCTATCGGCTGGAGAGCCGGGTCGGCACAGCAGTGGCGATGGGAACCGCAATTGTCGGCATCGCTGCATTCCAAGCCGTCACCGGTCGGGATGAATTCTTTGCGATGGCCGCAGCGTGCTTCGCCCTGCCTGCGGCGGTACTTTACCGAAGGCAGGTGCTGCTCGAACGTGTGCTCGAGCGCCCTTAACTATCCTGCAAATCATCCTCGATCACGATCACCTCGTCAGTCGGCAGGATGCTGCGTTCGCGCACGCGCGGCTTATCCAGGCTGGCCAGCACCTTCGTGTCGCGGCCATATATGTCGTTGAAGGTCGCCATCTCACCATTGATGTCGGATGCCATCGTGAAATAGGTGATATAGGCGGGCCACTGCTTTTCGAGCATCACCTTGGTATACTTGCCCGATTTCGAGATCTCGACGGCTTCTTCCTTCGATGCACCCTTGCCCAGAATCGCCATCGTCATCGCCAGTTCGAGCGCGCGTTCGGTACGGATGCAGCCGTGGCTCAACGCGCGGCTATCATTGGCAAACAGGTGGCGCGACGGGGTGTCGTGGAAAAAGATCGCGTGCGCGTTGGGCATTTCCAGCTTCATCATGCCGAGCGAATTGCCCGGCCCCGGCTGCTGCACCACAGAAATGTAGCCATTCGCACCCCGCGTAGCGACATAGCCGTTGCGCCTGCCCCACGCGGGGTTGGCGAGCACTTTTGCGCCCAACCCTTCGCCCTTGACGATGGATTGCGGTACCGTCCACGTCGGGTTGAACACCACACCTTCGACCATTTCAGCCAGCTGCGGGGTGGCGGTGCGCCCCGGCTTACCAACCACGGTGCGGTAGGTGCTGATGATCCGGTTCTTGACCGTCAGCCGCAGCTGAAACTCGGGCACGTTGGTAATCAGGTATTGCGAGCCGAGATCGCGCGCCAACCAGCGCCAGCGATCCATATTGGCGCGGATCAGTTTGCGTTTGGTGGTGCTGGCCTCGGGCGTTTTGGCCAATTCATCGCGCAGGCGGGCGTAATCGGGGTGGGTGGGCGCGAGCTTCGCCAGCGTGCCTGCGATATCGCCTGACGCGAGCGCTTCGGTAAGGATGTCGCCGGTGCGAAAAGCATCGCGGTCGGGATCAACCACGAACCACTGTTCGCGCGCGTCCATCGGGGTGCGCCCGTCACGCAGATCCTCAACCAGCCAGACAAAGCTTTGCGAGGCGAGCTGATTCAATTCATCCGAAGGCCCGGCGGCCAGCGCGACCTTGAGCGGCTGCAGATCGTAATCCTTGGGATCGAGGCCTTCTGCGCCAATCCCCTCGATCACGGCGACTAGCCGTGCGGCCTGACCGACAGTCCATGTCTGCACCAGCGGCGCGGGCTTGGCGGCCTGCGGGAAGGCCTGTTCAAAGGCGTCGCGCGGGGTGGGCAGTTGGGCTGGCTGCGGGCCGCCCTGTTGTTCGCTACGGGGAAGCATTTCGGGCTGGGTCGGGGTCGGCTGCGTGCTGCTTTGCGCCAAGGCAGCGTTCGCTATCAGCGCGGCGAGCGCGGCGCTGCCTGCCATTTTGCCGGAAAACCTTGTCATCGCTTCTGCCTTTTCGCCCCGTCTCGTTGCTGAATGCAACGCCGTCTGGTCCAGCCCGTTCATACTCCGGGCGGGCGGCCCCTATCAACCACCTTCGCTTTCGCTGGCATTAATGTGCACAGCCGCTTGCACCAGCGCCACTGTTACGTGACGCATCAAGCCAAGCGGACTATGGCGCGAGCCATGTCTGGGAAAAGCCACCCCCTGCTGCCATTCGCCGCCGCACTGGCCGGCGTGGGGTTCTTGTCCTTGATGGATGCCTTCATGAAAGAGGCGGCGCTGATGATCGGCGCCTATACCGCCACGGTGCTGCGCGCCGGGATTGGGGCGGCGCTGATTGCGCCCGTGTGGCTGTCGCGCGGGCCTGCATGGCCTTCGGGCGCGGTGCTGAAATTGCATCTGACCCGAGGCGTGGTGTCAGCCTTCATGGCGTTGACATTTTTCTTCGCCCTGACCCGCCTGCCATTGGCAGAGGCGATTGCATTGAGTTTCATTGCCCCGCTGATCGCGCTCTATCTCGCCAGCGTCTTGCTGGGCGAGGTCATCAGCCGCGCTGCCATACTAGCGAGCCTGCTCGGATTCGCGGGCACACTGGTGATCGTCGGCGGGCGGATCGGACAAGGCGAATTTGATGAAGGCGCGGCGCTGGGCGTGGCATCACTGTTCGTATCAGCGCTGCTCTATGCCTATAATTTCATTGTGATCCGCAGGCAGGCGCAGGTGGCCGGGCCGATCGAGATAACCACCTTCCACAGTGGGATCGGCGGGCTGGTGCTGCTGACCCTCGCCCCGTTCCTGTGGGAAACGCCGAACAGCGACGCGCTGCCCGCATTGCTGGCGGCAGGCGCGCTGACGGTTGCGGGTTCGCTGTCGATCGCATGGGCCTATGCCCGGGCCGAGGCGCAGGCGCTGGTGCCGACCGAATATTCGGGATTCATCTGGGCGAGCGTCTTCGGTTGGCTGTTCTTTCGCGAAGGCGTGACGTTGCCGACGCTGGCGGGAACCGCACTGATTGTGGCGGGCTGCTGGCTGGCGACGCGCCCGCAGCGGGAACCTGCGACGGCCGCAACCTGAGACAATTTGCGCAGCCCGGCCCCCTTGACCTCGCGCCCGTGAAAGCGCAGTGGCGGCGGCGAAACCGCGCCCTTGGTGGATCGGGGCGGGTAATTCTAAAATAGGATGGACACGCCCCCATGACCGCAATCGGCCAGGACTCTCTCGCAACCCGCCAGACCCTTACCGTAGGGGGCAAGGAATATGCCTTTTACTCGCTGGCCAAGGCCGCCGAGCAGCTGGGCGATATTTCACGCCTGCCGATTTCGATGAAGGTGCTGCTGGAAAACCTGCTGCGCTTTGAAGACGGTGGCTTCACCGTGGGCCGCGAACATATTCAGGCGATTGTCGACTGGCAGGACAACCCGACCACGGGCGAGGAAATCCAGTACCGCCCAGCGCGCGTGCTGCTGCAGGATTTCACCGGCGTGCCCTGCGTTGTCGATCTGGCCGCGATGCGCGATGCGATCAAGAAGCTCGGCGGTGATACCGCCAAGATCAACCCGCTGGTGCCGGTCAACCTCGTGATCGACCACTCGGTGATGGTCGACGAATTCGGTCACCCCAAAGCGATGGAAGCGAACATGGCGCTCGAATATGAGCGCAATGCCGAACGCTATGACTTCCTCAAGTGGGGTTCCAAGAGCTTCCAGAACTTCACCGCAGTGCCGCCCGGCACCGGGATCTGCCATCAGGTCAATCTTGAGCACCTCGCGCAGGCCGTGTGGTCATCCGAAGGCCCGGACGGCGTGATGGTCGCATATCCCGACACCTGCGTTGGCACCGACAGCCACACCACCATGATCAACGGTCTGGGCGTGCTCGGCTGGGGCGTTGGCGGGATCGAAGCTGAGGCCGCGATGCTCGGCCAGCCAGTCTCGATGCTAATCCCTGAAGTGGTCGGCTTCTACCTCGAAGGCCGCATGGCCGAAGGCGTGACCGCCACTGACCTCGTGTTGACCTGCGTGCAGATGCTGCGCGAAGTCGGCGTTGTCGGCCGCTTTGTGGAGTTCTACGGGCCGGGCGTGGCAAACCTCACCCTCGCCGACCGCGCCACCATCGCCAACATGGCGCCCGAATATGGCGCGACCTGCGGTTTCTTCGGGATCGATGACAAGACCATCGAATACCTGCGCCTGACCGGCCGCAGCGAAGAAAACATCGCGCTGGTCGAAGCCTATGCTCGTGCGCAGGGCATGTGGTTTGATCCGGCCAACGTGCCGGTCTTCACCAACACGCTGAGCCTCGACATGGCGGCGGTCGTCCCCAGCCTCGCCGGGCCCAAGCGCCCACAGGACAAGGTGATCCTGCAAGAGGTCGACGATCTGTTCAACGCCGATCTGACCAAGGTGTATGGCAAGACCGCCGCCGCACGCGTCGCGGTTGAAGGCGCGGCGCATGATATCGGCGATGGCGACGTGGTGATCGCCGCGATCACCTCCTGCACCAACACTTCCAACCCCGATGTGCTGATCGCGGCAGGTCTGGTCGCCAAGAAGGCGAATGAGCGCGGGTTGAAGCCGAAGCCGTGGGTCAAGACCTCGCTGGCCCCCGGATCGCAGGTGGTCACCGACTACCTCGTCAAGTCGGGCCTGCAAACCCACCTCGACGCGCTCGGCTTCGATCTGGTCGGCTACGGCTGCACGACTTGCATCGGCAATTCCGGCCCGCTCGCCGCCCCGATCAGCGCCGCAATCAACGGCAATGATATCGTTGCGGCCAGCGTCCTTTCGGGCAACCGCAACTTCGAGGGCCGCGTGTCGCCCGACGTGCGCGCCAACTTCCTCGCCTCGCCGCCGCTGGTGGTGGCCTACGCCTTGAAGGGCACAGTCACCGAGGATATCACCACCACCCCGATCGGGCAGGACCAGAACGGCAATGATGTGATGCTGGCCGATCTGTGGCCGACCAACGCCGAAATCGCCGAAAACCGCGCCGCCAATATCGACCGCTCGATGTTCGTGAACCGCTATGCCAACGTCTATGACGGCGATGAGCATTGGCAGGCGATCACTGTCGAACCGTCAGACACCTATCAGTGGCGCGCCGGATCAACCTATGTCGCCAACCCGCCCTATTTCGAGGGCATGACCATGACCCCGGCGCCGATCATGGACATCGTCGATGCCAAGCCGCTGGCGATCCTGGGCGATTCGGTCACCACCGACCACATCAGCCCGGCCGGTTCGATCAAGGAAGACAGCCCGGGCGGCAAGTTCCTGATGGCCAATCAGGTCGCCAAGAAGGACTTCAACTCCTACGGTTCGCGCCGCGGCCACCACGAAGTGATGATGCGCGGCACCTTCGCCAATATCCGCATCAAGAACGAAATGGTCCCCGGCGTCGAAGGCGGCTTCTCGACCTATAAGGGCGAGACCATGGCGATTTATGACGCAGCGATGCGGCACAAGGAGGACGGCACCCCTCTCGTCGTGGTCGGCGGCAAGGAATACGGCACCGGCTCGTCGCGCGATTGGGCGGCCAAGGGCACGGTTCTGCTCGGCGTGCGGATGGTGATCGTCGAAAGCTTTGAACGCATCCACCGCTCCAACCTGGTCGGCATGGGCGTGCTGCCCTTGCAGTTCAAGGACGGTGACACGCGTTCAACGCTTGGCCTTGGTACCGATGACATCTTCTCGATCCGGGGCCTCGCCGATCTCGTACCGGGGCAAGATGTCACCGTCGAAGTCACCCGCGCCGATGGCACGCAGTTCCACTTCACCGCACTCTGTCGCATCGATACCGCCAACGAGATGGAATATTACCGCCACGGCGGGATTCTCCATTACGTTTTGCGCAAATTGGCGGCATAATAGCGCTATGAACGCCCCCCGCCCTGCCCTGCTTGCTGCCTCAGCCCTGCTGGCGCTGGCCGCCTGCGGGGACGAGCGCGGCGGCGAAGGCGGTGGCTCGTCAGCGCCGCTCGGGTTCGAGCTGGCGTTTGCTGGGACAGCGGGGACTGATGCCGACGCAGCCGTGCCCGCGATACCGCCGCCCAGTGCGCCTGCCATGATCGATCTCTCGCCCGACGAACTCGCCGCACGGCTCGCGGCTGGCAATGTCCGACTGATCGACGTGCGCACCGATGCTGAAGTCGCCGAAGGGGTGATCCCGGGTGCGGAGCACATTCCGCTCGACCAGTTCGACCCCGCCAGCCTTGACCTGTCGGACGGGCGCGAGGTGGTGCTTTACTGTCGCTCAGGCCGCCGTTCGGCCATCGCGGGAGAGAAGCTGGCCGCTGCGACAGGCAAGCCGGTGGAGCATCTGGCGGGCGGCATCACTGCTTGGGAAGAAGCGCAGCAGCCGGTCGAAACGCCGCGCTGATTGCGTCCAGTCCGGACAATCAGCTTTAGACAAACAAAAAGGGCGGCCCCACCAGGACCGCCCTTTGTTGTGAGACGCTGGCTTTCGCCCCCTCAGCCAGCGCCCCTTACCCCCGCGCTTAACCTACATCGGTGAACTTGCGCCGCCCAAGGATCGCGGCGGCAGCAAGGCCGAACAAGATCATCATTGGCGGCGCGGGCACATCCGTGCCGCTGCTGGTCGCGCCCGAGCTGCCGCTGGTGCTCGACGATGAGGACGAAGAGCTGCTGCTGCTGCTGCTCGAAGTGGAACTGGAGCCGGAAGAACCACTCGACCCGCTTGAACTGCCGCTGCTCGACGATGATGACGAGCCGCTGGTGCTGCTTGTCATGTCGCCCGAAGTATGGCCGCCGCTGGTCGCGCCGCCTGATGACGAGGAGCTAGAACTCGATGAACTGGAGGACGAGGAACTCGACGATGAGGACGAAGATGACGAGGACGAAACAGCTCCGGTCGAAGTACTGACATTTCCGGAAGAGCTGGAAACATTGCCCGACGAACTCGAGACATTGCCCGAGCTGCTCGAAACGGCACCGGTCGAGCTCGAAACCGCGCCCGTGCTCGAAGACACAGCGCCCGTGCTCGAAGACACCGCGCCAGTTGATGACGAGACATTACCCGAGGTGCTCGTGCTCGACACAGCCCCGGTTGAGGAAGACACCTGACCCGTCGACGTCGAGGTCGAAACCTCGCCGGTCGACGAACTGATCTGCCCGGTCGATGAAGTGGTCGACGACGTGATCGTGCCTGAGGACGAAGTGGTCGAGGTTGAATTGTCGATGTCGACGTCAACAATCACGCCGCTCGAACCGCTGCTGCTGCCCGAGGTCGAAGTGGTGGTCGACACCGAAACATCGCCCGAAGACGATCCCCCGCCGCCAAAGAAACCGCCGAAGAAGCCGCCGCCAAAGCCGCCACCGAAACCGCCTCCGTAACCACCGCCGAAACCACCACCAGGGCCGCCGCCGCCCGAAATCGGCGGAAGGGGGGGTAGGGGCGCGGGCAGGAAGGCGACCTGCGCAATTGGCGGGCATTCATTGGGGTCGAAATAGGCCTGGACCGCGCCAGCAGGCACGCTCGGTGCGGCGACGCCGCCAGCACCCGCTGGGCCGACCGGCTGGCACTCAATCGTGCGCTCGACAATCCGGCGGCGGCGCTGCTCGGGCAGTGGAATCTCCCGCTGGCGCTTGATATAGCGCGCACCGGTTTCCGGATCGACCGCGATCAATTTGCCGTCAATCTTCGATGAGAACTCCGGCGCCTCAGTGTTCAGCGGCTCGGCGACGCGTACTGCACCGCCCTGCAACAATGCCACACCCGCAGCTGCGGCGGAAAGCTTTGCGATGGCCAGTTTGAGCGACATAGAAGGTAACCCTGTTTGCCTGCGGCAAGGAATGCGGACCATCCGCACCTTCCCCCAAATCCAGCGTTCTTTTGATGTCATTAACCGCGGGCGGGCAATCCGCTTAACCATGCTCGGCATCGCAAAACCGGCGAAATTTGGCGGAAATGGCGGGATTTCCGGGACGCTGTCCCGATCTGGCACCGAAAAACGGGTGCCGTTAGGCGGCCGGGTTAACCATTTTCGTCAAACAGCCCGGATTGGCGCTGCGCAAGAGAATCAGCCTGAGAATCGGCCAAAGGACCGGCGGGTTTGGGCAGTTCGAGATGCGCCCAGCCATCATCATTCAACACACGCCCACGCGCCGTGCGGGCGATCAGGCCAAGTTGGATGAGGTAGGGTTCGACCACCTCTTCCACCGTGTCGCGCGGTTCGGCGAGCCCTGCTGCCAGCGTCTCGATCCCCACCGGGCCGCCCTTGTAGGTGGTGGCGATCATGGTGAGGTAGCGGCGATCCATGCTGTCGAGGCCGAGCCGGTCGATCTCCAGCCGGGTCAGCGCCTCATCTGCCACATGACGGGTGACGCTGGTGGCGCCCGCGACATCGGCAAAGTCGCGCACGCGCCGTAGCAGGCGCCCGGCCACGCGCGGGGTGCCGCGCGAACGGCGGGCAATTTCATGTGCGCCATCAGGCGCGATGCCGAGGCCGAGCAGCCCGGCGGCGCGGGTCACGACTCGCTCCAATTCTTCATGGCTATAGAAATTGAGCCGGACAGGAATGCCGAACCGATCACGCAGCGGCGTGGTCAGCAGCCCCTGCCGGGTGGTCGCGCCGATCAGGGTAAAGGGCGGCAAATCGATGCGAACGCTGCGCGCCGACGGCCCCTCGCCGATGATCAGATCAAGCGCGCGGTCTTCCATCGCCGGGTAGAGCACTTCCTCGACCACAGGCGAAAGGCGATGGATTTCGTCGATGAACAGCACGTCATGCGGTTCGAGGTTCGTCAGCAGCGCGGCCAGATCACCCGCCTTGGCGATGACGGGGCCGGAGGTGGCGCGGAAGCCGACGCCAAGCTCGCCCGCGATGATCTGCGCCAGCGTAGTCTTGCCGAGGCCGGGCGGGCCGAAGAACAGCGTATGATCCATCGCCTCCCCCCGCGCGCGCGCGGCAGCGATGAAGACCGCAAGGTTCCCCTTGGCCGCCTCCTGCCCGACGAATTCGGCCAAGCGCCGCGGGCGCAGGGCGGCATCCGGGTCCCCGGGTTGGCGCGCTGGGGTGTGGAGGGGGGTGTCGGGGGTGGTCATTTCCGGACGTTACCTGACGGGCTTTCACAATACGCCATCTTCCATCCACCTCGCCAACGGCCGCCCGCGTCCTTGCACCCGTCCCTCCTGTCGAAGACAAGCACCCCAGTTGCGTAAGCGATCACAAGTCCCAAAAATGCCGTGAGGAGCAGCGGGAAGATCAGGCGCGATGGATTGGGGCGACCGATCTTGCCCATCAAAACGGGTTCACCGTAAAACCGTCCTTCTGCAACAGCGCGTGGGCGGTCATTGCCGAGAGCGACATTTCCACGCCGGGGATCAAATCCTCGGGCTTGATGCCGTAAACTGCCGCGCTTTGGCCGCATAGGATGAAGCGCACGTCCTCGGCCAGCAGCGCCTCGACCAGCTTGGCCGATGGGTTATCGCCTTGGCGCGAAAGCGGGTTGGCGGCGTGGGCGGCGTTGGTCAGCAGCTCCAGCGCCGCCTTGCCATGCACCACCACCACCAGCCGGATGTTCTCCTTCGGCACGCCGTGCGCCACGTTCATGTTGAGAAACCGCGCCGCACTGTCGAAGCCGCGATTGGGCGAACCCTCAGCCGCCGGGGTGCTGACGTCGAAGGCGACGGCAAATTTGGTGTCAGCAGGCAGTTGCTCCACTCCCGGCACCGGAGCATGCGCGCCGAATTCGGTCAGCACCGGGCCGGGCTTGAACGCGCTCATATCCTGCGCGGCGAGCGGGGTGGCGGCGAGCGCCAGAGCTAAAGTCAGTGCAAAACGCATCATATCGTCCTCCTAGGATGCCGCCTTCTTCAGTGCCACGCGGATCAAATCGCCCTCGCTCGCGCCGTCGCCCAATTCTTCGAGCGCGCGGGCCACGGCTTGCGCCGCAACCGCAGGCTTGAAACCAAGGTTCTCCAGGGCACTTGCCGCGTCCGCGCCCTTACTGCCTGCAGGCACCGCCGCCACGCCAGCCGCAAAACTGCCCGAGCCGCCCGGCATCGCGCCTGCCTTGTCCTTCAGCTCGTTGACGATCCGGCCCGCCAGCTTCGGCCCTACGCCCTGCGCGCGGGCGACCATCGCCGCGTCACCGCGCCCGCAGGCGTCGCGAAGGTCTCCGGTTGAGAGCGCGGAAAGGATCGCCAACCCGACCTTGCTCCCCACGCCCTGCACCCCGGTCAGCAGCCTGAACCAGTCACGCTCGGCCCCGTCGGCAAAGCCCAGCAGGCGCATGTCATTCTCGCTCACCTGCAATTGCGTGTGGACGGTGCAGCCCTCTCCCACCTCGCCCAGCGCGGCGAGGGTGCGGCTGGAGCAATGCACCAGGTAGCCCACTCCGCCGACATCGACGATGGCCCAATCCTCGCCCGTCGCATCGAGCCTGCCTGAGAGTTTGGCAATCATGGTTTGTTCCTGAAGCAAGCGCCATTCAGCGTCCAGCCTTTATGGACAGATGCCCACACTTGCGCCAGATGGCGAGGCATGAGCTGGAACACTTTTGGGCGCGTGCTGCGCTTTACCACTTGGGGCGAGAGCCACGGGCCTGCATTGGGCGCGGTCGTTGACGGGTGCCCGCCGGGGCTCGCCATCAGCGAGGATTTCATCCAGCCGTTCATGGACGCGCGCAAGCCGGGGACCAGCCGCTTTACCACCCAGCGGCGCGAGGATGATCTGGTGCGGATCCTCTCGGGCGTGTTTGAGGGCCAAACCACCGGCACGCCAATCAGCCTGATGATTGAGAACACCGATCAGCGGTCGAAAGACTACTCCGAGATCGCGCAATCCTATCGCCCCGGCCATGCCGATTACGCCTATGACGCCAAATACGGCATTCGCGATTATCGCGGCGGCGGCCGGTCATCGGCGCGCGAGACAGCGGCACGGGTGGCAGCAGGCGCGGTGGCGCGGCTGGTCATCCCGGAAGTTACCATCGTCGCCTACGTGTGCGAGTTGGGCGGTGACCAAATCGACCCGGCGCGGATTGACTATGCCGAAATCGCGAGCAATCCATTCTTCTGCCCCGACCCCGAAGCCGCCAAGCGATGGGAGGCCAAGGTGGACGAGGCGCGCAAAGCGGGATCGTCCCTCGGCGCGGTGGTCGAATGCGTCGCCACCGGGGTGCCCGCCGGCTGGGGCGCGCCGATCTATGCCAAGCTCGATAGCGATCTGGCCGCCGCGATGATGAGCATCAACGCGGTCAAGGGTGTCGAAATCGGCGACGGTTTCGCCGCCGCGCGCCTGACCGGCGAACAGAACGCCGACCGGATGCGCCCCGGTGCGGATGGATTGCCGCTCTACGCCAGCAACCACGCGGGCGGCACGGCAGGCGGCATTTCGACCGGGCAACCAGTGGTGTGCCGCGTCGCGTTCAAGCCGACGAGCTCAATCCTCACCCCGGTGGAATCGATCAACTCGGCTGGCGAAGCGGTCGAGGTGGTCACCAAGGGCCGCCACGACCCCTGCGTCGGCATCCGCGGCACCCCGGTGGTCGAGGCGATGATGGCGCTGGTGCTGGCCGATCACAAACTGCTGCATCGCGGGCAGATTGGATAGGGGTTAGCGCCCAAGCTCCTTGGGCGGCACGTAGCTGCGGTCGTGGATGAAGGGCATGTCGCGCCCTTCCCGCATTGCCGCAAGCACTGCCGCAAAGTCGATCTGGCAGCGAAAGCCCAGATCACGCTCGATGGTCGAAGGATCATAGACCCGCCCGATGCTGTCCGGCAGCACCCAGCCGCGCGCTTCGTAGAGCACGGGCGCATCGGGAAAGCGTTCAGCGATCAGGCCCGCCGCGTCCGTTTTCAGCCGCTCGGCATCGGCGGGGGTGAAGGGCGGCGGCGCGCTCACCACATAGACCCCCCAGCCCACCCGCGGCGCGGCCTCCAGCGCGGCGAGGTGCGCGGCGGCGCAGTCCTCCACCGTCAGGCGGCGATTGAGGAATTCGTTGGCCTTAAGGTTCTCGCCCGAAGGCACCGTGTGGGTGTCGTCATCCTCGGGGAAGAAGCGCGCGGTGCGCAGGGCTATCACCGGCAACCCGTGGAGGTCGTGATAAAGCCGACATAGCTCCTCCGCCGAGCGCTTGGTCACTCCGTAGATATTGCGCGGGGCAAGCGGGCCGGTGGTCTCGTCGAGCCACACCGCAGCTGCCGCCACCTCGTCGCGGATGGCTTGCGTGATCATCAGCGAAGTGGTGGAGGTGAAGACGACGCGTTCCGCCCCATGCCGCACCGCCGCCTCGAGCAGGTGCAAGGTGCCTGTGACATTGACGTCGACAAAGGCGCTCGCCGGATAGCGGGCGATGTCGAGCTTGTGCAGCGCGCCAGCATGGATGACGCCCTCGAAGCCGTGCTCGGCAAACAGCCGCTCGATCAGCGCGATGTCGGCCACGCTGCCGCACACATCGGTGTGATCGCCGTCCGCGATATCGAGCCCGGTGACCGCGTGCCCCTCAGCGCGCAGCATCGGAGCAAGGAAGCGGCCCAACCAGCCCGACGATCCGGTGAGAAGGATGCGCATGAAGCGCGTCTATCATCGACAGCGCCGGTCGCAAGCGACTCCATAAACGCCAAATCCGATTGGTTCCCGTCTCTACGATTGGAAAAAGCGATTTGTGCAATCGCAACAATCAACTTTTGTGCAGCGCAATAATGCCTATTTGGGCACCATCAGTTTCAACCCTCTTCCTCTCCACCCAACAAAAGGACAAACTCCCATGGGTATCATCGGTTCGACTCTTCAGCCGTTCAAGGCCACCGCATTCCAGGCTGGCAAGGACTTCTTCGACGTCACCGACGCCGATCTCGCCGGCAAGTGGTCGGTGTTCTTCTTCTACCCGGCCGACTGGACCTTCGTCTGCCCGACCGAGCTCGAAGACATGGGCGAAAAGTACGGCCAGCTTCAGGCGATGGGCGTGGAAGTCTACGCTGTCAGCACCGACACGCATTTCAGTCACAAGGCCTGGCACGATTTCTCGGACAAGATCAGCAAGCTGACCTTCCCGTTCCTGGGCGATCAGAACCACGTGCTGTCGAACAACTTCGGCGTGCTGCGCGAGGGCGTTGGCCTGGCTGACCGTGCGACTTTCGTGGTCGATCCGGACGGTGTGATCCAGATCATGGAAATCACCTGTGAAGGCGTGGGCCGCAATGCCAACGAACTGACCCGCAAGATCAAGGCCGCCCAGTACGTGCGCGCCAACCCAGGTCAGGTTTGCCCGGCAGCGTGGGAAGAAGGCGGCGACACGCTGGCCCCTTCGCTCGACCTCGTCGGCAAGATCTGACGCAATAGAATCGGTCAGCGCGGGGCTCTCCCCCTCCCCCACGTTCCGCGCTGACTGAAAAATCCCGAGAGCCTTGTCTGAGCCCTCGGGTCGTAGCCGGGACCGGATGTGCCCGCCCTTCTCCCCCCTTTTGGGGTAAGCGAATTCCGGTCCCGCGTTACCCAAACACCGATCACTAATGTGGATCACCCCAGAATTCCCGCGCGATGATACGCGCCTCGGAGGACACGACCATGCTCGACGCCGCCATGCAGGCCCAGCTGAAGACCTATCTCGGCAATCTTCGTGAAGGCATCGAACTGATCGCCTCGCTCGATGACAGCGAGAAGTCGCGCCAGACGCGTACGCTGATCGAACAGATCGCCGCGCAGCACGACCTTGTGACCGCGCGTTTTGATGGCACCGACGATCGCAAGCCCAGCTTCGTGATCCGCCGCGCGTCAGACGCGACCAAGTGGGTGCGGTTCGCCGGCTTGCCGATGGGGCATGAATTCACCAGCCTCGTGCTCGCACTGCTGTGGGCCGGGGGCCACCCGCCCAAGGTTGATGCCGACTTGATCGAACAGGTGCGCGCGCTCGAAGGCGATTACAATTTCGAGATGTTCTTCTCGCTGTCGTGCCACAACTGCCCCGATGTGGTGCAGGCACTGACGCTGATGGCACTCGAAAACCCGCGCATCACCGCGACGCTGATCGAAGGCGGCACGTTCCAGCAGGAAGTCGAAGCGCGCGACATCATGGCCGTGCCCGCGACCTTCCTCAACGGCGAGAGCTTCTACAACGGCAAGATGGAGCTGGCCGAGATCCTCGCCAAGCTCGACAAGAATGCCGGTGCAAAGCAGGCCGAAAAGCTGGCCGCAAAGGACGCGTTTGAAGTGCTGGTGATCGGCGGCGGCCCTGCTGGTGCGGCAGCGGCGGTCTATACCGCGCGCAAGGGCTTCACGACCGGGATCGCGGCTGAGCGCTTCGGCGGACAGCTGATGGACACGCTCGGAATCGAGAACCTGCCCGGCACCCCCTATACCGAAGGGCCGAAGCTGACCGACAGCTTGAAGAAGCACGTCGGCGAATATGAAATCGATCTGATGGACTTGGCCCGCGCGGTGGAATTGAAGCCCGCGAGCGAGATTGGCGGGTTGCACGAAGTCGTGATGGCCAACGGCGCAAGCCTGCGCGCGCGTTCGCTGGTGCTGTCGACCGGCGCGCGCTGGCGCAATCTCGGCGTGCCGGGCGAAGCGGAGTATCGCAACAAGGGCGTGGCCTATTGCCCGCACTGCGATGGCCCGCTGTTCAAGGGCAAGCGCATCGCGGTGATCGGCGGCGGCAATTCCGGCGTGGAAGCCGCGATCGACTTGGCCAAGATCGTCGGTCACGTGACCCTGATCGAATTCGACACGAAACTGCGCGCCGATGAAGTGCTGCAACGCAAGCTGCGCTCGATGCCCAATGTCGAAATCATCACCAACGGTCAGACCACCGAAGTGCTGGGTGACGGAACCCGCGTGAACGGCCTCGTTGTGAAAGACCGCGCGAGCGGCGATGAGCGCCGGATCACGCTGGAAGGCGTATTCGTGCAGATCGGCCTCGTCCCCAACACTGAATGGCTGCACGAAACCGGGCTTGCCCTGTCGAAACATGGCGAGATCATCGTCGACGATCACGGCGCGACCAACCTCCCCGGCATTTATGCGGCGGGCGATTGCACCGTGGTGCCGCACAAGCAGATCGTGGTGGCGATGGGTGAAGGCGCGAAGGCGGGCCTCGGCGCGTTTGACTTCCTGATCCGCAACGAACCGGTCGCGGCAATTGCCGAAGCGGCCTAAGCGGTCAATTCTGTGGTACAGCAAAAAACGGACGGGCTCCCTAACGGGGGCCCGTTTTCGTTTGCCCGCGCCGTCCTGTGATCGCTCTATCCAATCAATACCCGCGTATTAATCGATTGGACGCACCAACCTGAAAGAGTCATTCTCCCTCCATAGACTGCGCTTCAACGGCGAGTCTGACGCAATCAACATGCGAGGAGAGAACGATCATGGACGCAAAAACTGGCGAGATGAGCGGTTGCCCGTTCCACGGCAGCACCGAAATGCGCAGCTTGCTGGGCCGCACCAACCGCGATTGGTGGCCGCAGGCAATGCAGCTCGATATTCTGACCGAACAGGGCAAGAGCGCGAACCCCTACGGCGAAGATTTCGACTACGCCGAGGCGTTCAACACGCTCGATTACGCCGCATTGAAGGCTGACCTGACCGCGCTTATGACCGACAGCCAGCCGTGGTGGCCGGCGGACTATGGCCACTACGGCCCGTTCTTCATCCGCATGGCGTGGCACGCCGCTGGTACCTATCGCACCGGTGACGGTCGCGGCGGTGCAGGCTCCGGACAGCAGCGGTTCGCCCCGCTCAATTCCTGGCCCGACAATGGCAACCTCGACAAGGCGCGCCGCCTGCTGTGGCCGATCAAGCAGAAGTACGGCCGCAACATCAGCTGGGCCGATCTGTTCATCCTCACCGGCAACGTGGCGATTGAAAGCATGGGCGGGCCGGTGTTCGGCTTTGGCGGCGGCCGCGCGGACGTGTTCGAGCCTGAGAGCGTCTACTGGGGCACCGAAGAACAGTGGGTCAACGAAGGCGTTGCCACCCGCATTCGCCCCGCTGACGGGGCCGAAATCGAAAACCCGCTCGCCGCGATCCAGATGGGGCTGATCTACGTCAATCCCGAAGGGCCGGGCGGCAATCCCGATCCGCTCGAAAGCGCGCGCGATATGCGTGAAACCTTCACGCGGATGGCGATGAATGACGAGGAAACCGTAGCGCTCACCGCTGGCGGCCACGCTTTCGGCAAGGCGCACGGCGCTGCGCCCTCGGAAACTTTCGGCGGCGCGCCTGAAAGCGAAGACCTGCATCTGCAGGGCTTCGGCTGGCTGAATGACGAGGCCGAGATCGCGGCAGGCCACATCACCACCTCGGGCATCGAAGGCGCTTGGTCGAACAACCCGACCTCATGGTCCCACGATTACTTCCGCCTGCTGTTCAAGTATGATTTTGAACTGGTCCGCAGCCCGGCAGGCGCGCAACAGTGGCAGCCGATCGGTCAGACCGAAGAGGACATGGCCCCCGACGCGCGCGACCCGAACAAGCGCGTGCCGACCATGATGACCACTGCCGACATGGCGTTGAAGATGGACCCGGACTATCGCAAGATTTCCGAACGCTTCCTCGCCGATCCCAAGGCATTGGACGATGCCTTCGCCCGCGCGTGGTTCAAACTGTGCCACCGCGATATGGGGCCCAAGGTGCGTTACATGGGGCCAGAAGTGCCCGCCGAAACGCTGATATGGCAGGATCCGGTTCCCGCTGGCACCACGCCTGCGGACGCCGAAATCGCGCGCTTCAAGGCGGCGATCCTTGGCAGCGGGCTGACAGTGAGGGAGCTGGTCAAGGCGGCATGGGCGTCAGCCTCGACCTACCGCAATTCGGATCACCGCGGCGGCGCCAATGGCGCGCGCGTGCGGCTTGAACCGCAGCGCGGCTGGGCAGCCAATGACCCGGAAGAACTGACCCGCGTGCTGAACGTGATCGAAACGCATCGCGGTTCGCTGTCGATGGCCGATGCGATCGTGCTAGCCGGATCGGCTGCGGTTGAAAAGGCGGCCAAGGATGGCGGGGTCGACGTCACCGTGCCGTTCCTCGGCGGACGCGGGGATGCGACCGACGCACACACCGATGCGGCGAGCTTTGAACCGATGGAGCCGTTTGCCGATGGGTTCCGCAACTACCTGAAGACCAAGGCGCAGGTTCGTACCGAGGAGATGCTGATCGACCGGGCGCATCTGCTCGGCCTTTCGATCCCCGAACTGACCGTGCTGGTCGGCGGCTTGCGCGTGCTCGGCGCGAACAGCGGCAATACCAAGCACGGCGTGTTCACCGACCGCGTCGGTGCGCTGACCCCCGACTTCTTCCGCAACCTGCTCGACATGAGCACGAAGTGGACGCCGGTCGATGACAGCGGTGACGAGGAATATGTCGGCACCTGCCGCACCACCGGGGCGGAGAAGTTCCGCGCCACCCGCACTGATCTGGTGTTCGGTTCCAACTCGATGCTGCGCGCGCAGTCCGAGGTTTATGCCGAAGCCGGGAACGAGGGCAAGTTCGTGTGCGACTTCATCTCGGCCTGGAACAAGGTGATGAACGCGGATCGTTTTGATGTGAGCTACGCCAAGTACCATTGAGCTGGCGACGCTTAAATCAGAAGGCCCTCGGTAGCGATGCCGGGGGCCTTTTGTGTTATGATCATTCGAAACAGGGCACCCCGGCGATGAGCAGCGAACGCGAAGACCACTGGCGCAAAGTCTACACCGACAAACAGCCCGAGGACGTCAGCTGGTATCAACCCACGCCCGAACAATCGCTGCAGGCGCTCGACCGGTTTGGCGCGGCGCCATCGCAGTCGCTGATCGACATTGGCGGCGGCGCGTCAACCTTGGTCGATGCCCTGTTGGCGCGCGGTTGGGACGATCTGACCGTGCTCGACATTGCCGCCCCGGCCCTCGCGGCGGCGCAGGCGCGCTTGGGTGACGCAGGCGCGGCGGTGACTTGGGAGGTCGCCGACATCACCGACTGGCAGCCGGCGCGCGCCTACGACATCTGGCACGACCGTGCAGTGTTCCATTTCCTGACCGAGCCGGGGCAGCGCGCCGCGTATCTCCGGGCCTTGGGCGGAGGGCTGGCGAAAGGCGGGCTCGCGATCTTCGCCACCTTTGCCTTGGACGGGCCGGAAAAGTGCAGCGGGCTGACCGTAGAACGCTATGACGCGGACAAGCTGGCCGCAACGCTTGGGCCGGATTTCGCCCTTGAGGCAAGCTGGCGCGATGAGCATCTGACCCCGTGGGGCAGCGCGCAGGCGTTCACGTGGTGCGTGTTTCGCGGCCCTGCCTAAGCCTCAAATCCAGCGCGCATCGCGCAGGTCGGCAACCTTGGCGCGGGCCACCGGGGCCTCTAACCCGCGCGCCAAGGTCAGGCGGATGTTGCGCCCGTCGCGCTGCACATCTTCCACCGCAGCCCGCGCCACCCACCAGCTGCGATGCACCTGCATTCCCTCAAGATCGCCCACCAGCGCCATTGCATCGCGCAGCCGCATCAGCACCAATGCCGATCCCAACGCGGTGTGAACGCGGACATAGTGATCCTCCATCTCCAGCGCGATGATGTCACTGCCCAGTTCTGGCGGAAGCTGATCGAATAGCGGATTGGCCAGCGGGTTCGGCGCCAAGTTCGGTGGGGGCGCGGCCTGTATGGGGATAGGTTGCAGCGCGGTGACAGGCTCATCCTCGCGCGGACGCGACGGCACCAGATTGAACAGCACGGTCACAGCGCCGCCAATCACCAACACCGAAAAATAGGTCGCCATCGCCGCTTCAAGCCCCGGCCACTGCAAGCCTGTGGTGGGCGGGCTGTTGATCGCCACCACCGCGACACTCATCGGCACGGTCGCCGCCAGACAGGTCGCTGCCAGCAAGCCCCATCGCGGCAGCGCGAGCGTGCGCTCGCCCCAGTCGACCACGCTCTGCATCGGGCGGTAGCAAGCATAGCCGAGCCACGCGAAACCGATCCACGACACCAGCCGTTCGGGCAGCGGTGCGGCAATGCTGCCGAACGGGCCAATCACCGCAAGGAACACGCCGATGCCGGTCATCACCGCCAGATCAATGATGATGCGGCGTGCAAGCGCGTGGCGCGGTGATGCCGGTTGGGCGGTCATAAGCCATTCCTGACTGCCCGTTCGCGCTTCGTAAAGTGGCAACGCGTGGATTTCCCGGCCTAACCCCGGCCATTTCGCGCAAGCCACGCGCCAATTGCGCAGCAGCGATTGCCCGCGAACGGGCTCGCGCCATTCTGGCTTCAGCAAGCAACCCACCGCCTTTGAGGAGCCCGCCATGAACGCCATCACCCTGCCTTTCGCCGCCGAGCCCGCTGCCAAGACCAAAGGCCGTTTCGACATCGGCCCGATTGCCCGCACAGCGGTCAGCCTCGCCTGCTTCACCATGAGCTTTGCAGTGGCTGTGGCGCTCGGCAAGGCGGCGTTTGGGATGGTCGACGGGCTTGAACATTATGCCAAGCTGCCGATCATGATCCATGTCGCCGCAGTGCTGCCGACCATCCCGCTGGGCGGCTGGCTGCTGCTGGCAAAGAAGGGTACCGCGCTGCACAAGCAGCTCGGCAAGGTCTGGCTGGTGTTGATGCTGATCACCGCAACATCGGCCATCTTTATCCAGACCTCAGGCAGTTTCAGCTGGATTCACCTGTTTGTGCCGATGACGTTTCACGCTGCGTGGAAGGTGATGGCAACCGCCCGGCGCGGCGATATTCAGGCGCACAAGCGGCATCTGGTGTTCACCTATCTCACCGCGCTGATGCTGCCCGGCATCGCTGCTTTCATGATCCCCGGCCGTTTGATGAATGTGATGCTGCTGGGCTGAAGCAGGCAAGATCAAGCAGGCAGGGCGAGATGCTTTGCGCCGAACACCGATTGCCAGCTTTCGATCTCGTCCACCACGGCCTCGTCCAGCGCGTGCATCAGATCGGCGGCGGCGGTATAAGTCAGCGCCTCGGGCGTGCCCGACAGCAGCAAGCCCATGCGCACCTCAATCTCGCCGAGCTTTTCCGCTGCTACCCGTGAAATCGCGCCGAAGCGTTCAAAATCGCCGAAATAGCGGATGCCCGCAAGGTTCGCGCCGAGCGTCGGGAACGCCACCCCCATGAACGTGAACAGCGGCGACAGATCGCTGGCGAGATGTTTCGGCAACACCCCCGCCATCCCGCCAAGCTTGCAGGTGAGATAGCCCAGCACCGATACCACCGCGAGCGCAAAGCAGGTCGCCGCCGCCCGGTCGAGCCGGTGGTGCACCGTCTCCAGCCGATGCGCCTTGGCGGCGTGATAGGCGCGCTGGCTGGCGACGTGCGGCAAGGCCACCTCGGCCAGCCCAGCGCGCAGATATGCGCGGGTCACCGCCACGCGCGGCAGCCCGACATCGCGCAAAGCATGGCGCGCGAAATGCTCGGGCCATTCGGCACTTTCACCGCCGCCGCCTTTCCGGGGCCAACGCCCGGTCGGCCGCGCCACACCGAGCAACAGCAGCGCAGGCGCATGGCGCAGATATTCGGCCACCCGCCGCATTTCGAACCAGCGCCGGTGCCAGCCCAGCCGGGAACCCGCTGCCGTCAGCACCAGAATCCCCGCAAGCAGCAGCAATTCGGCTCCGGCGAACACCCATTTGATTTCGCCCACACCCGCCGGAAGGTATGCTAGCCCGATAATTACCGCCAGCGCCGCCAGCACGAAATTGACGCACATCCCGCTGCGATACGCGTCCGCCAAGCGGCTGGCGACGCCGTCTGCCCAAGCGAACATCGGCAGCATATCGTCGGCCAATTGCGAAGCGACCTGGGGATCACCGCCCGGCATCGCGGCGGCCGCGGCCACCATCGGCGCCCCGCTGCCTCCCGCAATCGCTTCGGGCGCTTCGTAGTCGACCCGGAGCGAGCTGAACGCGCCGCGCCCCAAGGCTTTGGCCCCGCCAAACACCCGCTCAATCCGGCGGTACAACCCGAACATCCGGCTGCTGCGCGGTTGCCACACCTCGCGCGACAATTGCGCCGCGTCCCAGCCTTGCGCCACCATGGCTGCGCGGATGATCGCTTCCAGCCGCGCACCATCAGGCGCGTTGGCGGCGTCAGGCGCCTGCCCCAATTCTTCAGGCCGGGTGAGGATTTGCCAGGCTTCGGGCGCGGCAGGTTCGATCAACAGCACCGGAGTGCCCATCGCCAGCGCGGTGGTGACGGTGTGGCCGGTGCCGCCGGGCAGGTTCGCAACCTTTCGATCCCACACCGCGATCACCAGATCGGTGCGCTCGATCATCACACGGCCAGCCAGCGCGACATTATCAGACGCCAGTGCTTCAAACGCGCGGCCCGCAACCCGGTCTTCGGGATCGGTGATCGTTGCCAGCCACAGCGCCTCAACCTCGGCATCGCGGTCGGCCAATTCGAATAATTGCGCGCGTGCGGTAATCGCCCGGATTGCCGCCGCCCGCGCGGCAACCAGTGGATCGGCTGGAACTCTATCGGCCAGCAAGGTGGCCGCATCGGCAAGGCTGGCAGGATGCGCATTGATGGCACAGTTGAGGCCTGCGCCAAACGGCAGCGGCACCGCCAGTTCCCACCCGCACGCGAGCGCCAGTTCGGCGGCAATCTGATCGGTGCCATCGACCAACAGCGAGTGCAGCCGGATCGCGCCATGTTCCCCCGGCAAGCCAGCCTCGATTGCCTGAATCCGGGCGAACAGCGCCGACAGCGCGGCCTCGATCGCTGCGCCGTGCGCTGCAAAGGACGGGTTCGACGCGCGGTGCCCGGTGATCCCCAGCGCCAGATGCGGCTGCCAATTGTCGCGGAGATTGGCATGCAATGGGGCAGGCATTGGCGGGGCATCTCCCACCCGCCAGAACGGCGGGCGCGCGCTCTGCATAAGCGTTTGTCTTGCCCGGATACAAGGCTTGATCAACATGAGCGTTCACGGGTTTGACGGTGCCGGACGGAAAGCGCATAATTCTTGCCGCAAGGGGGGTGCCATGCGCAGATTTCGGACGATATTGATCGGGGCGCTGACCGCCTTGGCCGCGCTCGGCGCGCCCGTGGCTGCTGCGTCGGTGCTGCCCGATCTCCCGGTCCCGCGCCTTTATCCCGATACCGGCATAACGCGGGCCGATCCAGACAAGCCCGCCGACACCCATGCCAGCGAGGAAGCGAACGCCGATGCCGCCGATGCCGACTGCACCGCGCGCGTCTTTGCCGCCTGCGCCTATCTTGGCCGCGCCTATGAACGCGGGGAGGGCCGCCCGCAGAGCCGCCCGGTGGCTGAATTGCTGTACCGCCGGGCCTGCGACGCTGCTGATGGAGCGGGCTGCCTGCGGCTCGGCGATTTGTTGCGCAGCACGGAAGACGCCAATGACCTGCGGATTGCAGCGGCGTTTTACGCCCGCGCCTGCCGACTGCTTCTGATTGATGGTTGTGCTGCCGAGGTTGAGGCACGGACAGAGCTCGCCTCGACCACCTTTGATCCGCAAGCGTTCGAAGCAAAGTTGCGTGCCGACTGCCAGCCCGGTGAAGTCGGTGCCTGTGTAGGGCTCGCTGGATGGTTGCTGGATCGCGATCGCAGCTTGGCTGAACGGGACGAAGGTCTTGCGCTGGCGGACGATCTTTGCCGCGCGGGTAATGCCGAAGCGTGCGGCAAGGCCACCAAACACTTGGGCAAACTGACCACGCCCGATGCGGCGGAGCGTCGGAAAGAATACGCAGAGCTTGGCTGCGCGGCCGGGGATGCAGGGTTCTGTAGCGAGCGCGGCAGGGCCGAATTGGCACAGGGCCGGGGCGCAAGCGAGCGGGCCGCCGCGCTGGAGTTTTTTGATCGCGCCTGCACGATCGACCAGTACCACTGCGGCGAGTCAGCCCAATTGCGCGAAGAACCGGAACTGTCCCTGCGCTGCGACGGCGGCGATGGGGCGGCCTGCATTGCACTCGGCACGTTATTGTCGGCCAGAGGCAGCCCCCTTGAGGATAGCGTGCGCGCGCTGGCGCTGCTCGGCTCGGCCTGCGATGCGGGCGTGACCGACGTTTGCGAGAGCGCCGCTGATCTGGTGTTCGGCCAGGCAAGCGATTGCGTCGCGGGAAAGGTCGAGGCGTGCGACCGGGTCGTCTCTGCGCGCGCAAGCGGAGGCCAACTTAGCGAGGCCGTGTCGCGCACCGCCGTGCGCTACGCCGAAGAATGTGGCCCCAGATCGGCTTATGCCTGCAAATCGCTGGAAAGCCTCGCGGCGAGCGATCCCGCCGCGCCGCTGATGCTCGCCAGCGCCACTATCGGCCCCGAACTCACGCCCGAAGAAGAAGCCGAAGAAGCGCGGTTGGAACGCGAGGAGCGGGAACGCGACATCGCCAAACAGCGCGCAGCCAACTGCACCACCACCACCGTGGTGTTTGAAGGGGTCAGCTATATCGACACGCTGTGCGATACAAAAACGGTCACCCGCGTCACGCGCCTGGGCTTTACGGTGAAGCGTGGGGCGACCCCGTGGCAGGCGCTGCTGTGGCGGCCGGCGACGCTGGGGCGCAACCTACTTTCGCTTCAGGATCGGGTCTGGTGCGGAGGATCGCTGATCCGTGAAGGCTGGGTGCTGACCGCGGCCCATTGTCTCAACGACACAGGCATGGGTGGGAAGTCGATCCAGACCGCCGGGCATCGCATTCGGCTCGGCCTGACCAATGCGATGGGCGATGAAGGGTTCAGCTACCCGATCATCGCAACCTTCCCGCACCCCCGATATATACCTGGTAGTCAAATCAGAGCGTTCGATATTGCGCTAGTTCAATACGATCCCAAGCGCGGTGCGCGAGGCAGGACGGCGCAGGCCCCGGCGCGCATCCGGCTCGACCCGCTGCCGCTGGACGGGCGCAAGATCGAAGCGATTCCGCGTGTTTCAACCTATGGCTGGGGCCTCACAGCCCATCGCAATGGCACAATCCCCGATCAGCTGCGCGGCGCTCGGCTGAAGCTGCGCGATCGGGCGACCTGCACCGAAGTGACCAAGTTCAAGGACAAAGACCGGCGCGATTCGGTGCTCTGCGCAGATGAGATCAGGGGCGCGGAAGGCGGGCAGGCCTGCGAGGGCGACAGCGGCGGACCGCTGATCACCTATAGCGATGACGACAAGGTGCCGACGTTGATCGGTGTGGTGAGCAGCGGGTTTGATTGCGGAACCGCGGGCTTGCCAAGCCGCTACATCCGCGTGGCTCATCCGCTTGTGCAGGACTGGCTTCGCAAGACCTTGCCCCCCTCTAGGTCGCGCTAGACCCCGGCTAGACTGGCCCCCGCGCGATGTTTCATGTGAAACATTGGCGCGAGGGACAAGGTATTATTCGGCAGCGGGTGCTTCGGCTTCGGCAGCCATCGCGTCGGCCTCAGCAGCCTGCGTGGCCGGACGGATCGGGTTGCCAGTGGGGTCGAGCCCTTCGGCGGCCGCTGCTGCTTCGTCGGTGGCTTCCGCCGGCATTTCTTCTGTTGCGGTGGCTACGGGTTCTTCGGGCGCCTTGGCGGTCTCACCGCTGCACGCGGCCACGGCCAGCGCGCTGCCAGCCAGAACGGCGAACATCACAATCTTCTTCATGCTGATTACCCCCTTGTTGCGCCCGTTTGGGCGGTAACAGGGCTATCACGACCCGAGGCGGGAAAGCAAATTCTTGAATGCCGCCTCACCCCGAAGCGGATCGAGCAATGGGTCGTTGGGGGCGAACAGCACGCCCGGATCGCGCGCGCCGTAGGCCTTTTCAAGCAATGCCAGCGCCGCCGCCGTCACGCCGCGCTGCGCCAGAATTTGCGCCTGTTGATAAAGGGCGGCATCGCCATATTCGCGCGTCAGCGCTGCCAGGGCGGCCTCTGCCGCCGCCATATCGCCTTGTTTTTCAGCTGCAATCGCTGTTGCTGTCAGCCTGAAGATCGGTACCGGTTCGGCTTCGGCAGCCGTCAGTGCACCCTTCGCATCACCCTGCAACAATCGCGCATTGGCGATGCCGAAATGCGCGCTGGGCATGCCGGGATTCAGCACCAGCGCGCGCTCCATCCGAGTGATCACCAACGGATAATCGCGGGCGAACAATGCAATAAACCCCGCCGCCTGAAACGCACGAGGATTGAGCGGGTCGAGCTCCAGCACCCGGGCGATCATCTGCCCGGCCAGCGCCTGATCCTTGCCATAGGAATGGAACGTCGCCACGCCGCGCAGCACATCTGCATCGCCCGGAGCGAGCTGCTCAGCCGCGCGATAATGGGTTCCGGCGGCGGCGCGCTGCAACTGACCGTTATTCAAAGCAAATCCCAGCGCAAGATGGCCGCGTGCCAGCTTGGGCTCGATCGCAATCGCACGTTCCGCTGCGGCGATGGCCTGGGTGTAGAGCTGCCGCGTTTCCCCGGCATCGCTGGCGGCATTGGCAATCGCGGCAAGCGCGGTTGAACGCATCGCATGGGCCGCCGCATAGTCCGGATCTGCCCCAATCGCCGCATCAAACTGGGCCAGCGCGGCCCGATCGGTTTCTTCGCCGACCGACACGCCGTAGAGCGCAAAGCCGCGCAAAAATGCTTCGTAGGCAGCCACATTTTCGGTACCACCAATGTCCTGCTGCGCGGCCACCGCGCGCTGCGCTTCATCGTCGCCAGCAACTTCGGCGACAAGAGAAAGTGCAACAGTTTCAGCGATTTCCGTCTGCACCGCAAAGACATCTTCGAGCCCGCGATCAAAGCTGTCGGCCCAGCGCACCAGCCCGCCGTCGATGGCGACCAGTTCGGCCGAGATGCGCAGCCGGGTGGCATCGCGGGCCACGCTGCCGCGCAGGATGTGGCCGACACCGAGCTTGCGACCAATGGCGAAATCATCTTCGCTCTCGATCACGCTGGACGAGGTCGGGGCCGACACTCGCAGCCGTGGATTACGTGCGAGGACTGAACGTAACTCATTGGAAAGTCCGTCAGAAAACCATTTTCTGTCAGCATCGCCAGTCTGGTTGGCAAACGGCAGAACGACCATCGAAGTCGCTGCATTGGCAGCGCTGCCGAACACCCCGAACTGCCACGCGCCGAGTAGCCCTGCCCCGCCCGCAAGCCCCGCCCCGCCGATCATCAGGCTGCGACGGGACAGCGAAAAACCGCCACTTTGAGCCGAGCCAATGGCAGGGCTAGCAGGGGTCAAGACAGGGGCAAGCGCGGGCAAGACCGGGTCTAAACCGCCGCTGATCCCGCCAGACTTGGCCCTCGCCGCGACCAGAATTCGCGCAGCCTCAACCGCATCTGCCGCGCCGTTCCAACTGCTGACATCCAACAGCTGAAACTGGCGGAACCCCAGCGGCGCCATCGTCCCATCGATCGATAGCGGCACCAGACAACCACGCTCCCGCCCGCGCTGTGCTTCGTCGCGCACCCAGTGCGAATCCACCGATGTCGCTGACCACAACACCACCACGCAATCCGCGCCTTCCAGCGCGGCCTCGGTGGTCTGGAGGTAGTTTTCGCCGCCTTCCAGCCGCCCGTCCCACCACACGTCAAAGCCATTGGCATCGAGCAAGTCGATCACTGGGCGGGCACGAGCAAGGTCGGTGCGCGAATAGCTCAGGAACACCGTGGGGCGCGGCCCGGGCGCGCTGTCATCGCCGCTTTGCATTGCTGTCGCCCTCCCCCGTTGGTGCCCGAAATTCTATGCTACAGCCAAACCGGGGCCCGCGCCAAGCGGTGATGCAAACCGGCGCCAATCACGCCGTCGCAAATCGGCTTGACGGCTCCGCCCTATAATATAAATATGATATCATAATTATATTGCATCTGGAGATTCGTCATGTCCCTTTCTGATACCCCCGCTCTCAATCGCAGCCGTGAAACGGCGGCGACGACTCAGAGCGGTTATGTGATGTTGCTCGTCAGCCTTGCGCTGGTTGTTGCGGCGGTTTGTCTGTTTATCAGCGCGGTCACGCCAGATGAACCGAACGGGTTGATGATGATCGGGGCGATCATCACCGGCACCCTTGGCTTGATGATCCTGACCGGGTTCTACATGGTCAACCCGAACGAAGCCGCCGCAATCCAGCTGTTTGGCGCCTACAAGGGCACCGACCGCAACGAAGGCCTGCGTTGGGTGCTGCCGTGGCTGGCACGCAAGAAAATCGCAGTGCGCGCCAACAACGTCATTTCGCAGACGATCAAGGTCAATGATGCGCGCGGCAATCCGATCGAGATGGGCGCGCAGGTCGTCTGGCGCGTCACCGACACCGCGCAAGCATTGTTCGACGTCGATGACTACCGCGAATTCGTTAATGCCCAGATCGAAGCTGCCGTGCGCGCCATCGGCTCGCGCTATCCCTATGACGATATCGAGCATCTCGAAATCACCCTGCGCGGCAATCACGATGAAGTGGGTGTGGAACTGCGCGCGGCGCTGATCGAACGGCTATCGGTGGCGGGGATCACAGTTGACGAATGCGGGCTGACCCACCTTGCCTATGCCCCCGAAATCGCAGGGGCGATGCTGCGCCGCCAACAGGCCGAAGCGGTGATTTCGGCGCGCAAGAAGCTGGTCGAAGGCGCGGTGACGATGGTGGAAATGGCGCTCAACCAGCTCAGCGAAAAAGGCGTTGTCGACCTCGACGATGAACGCAGGGCGGCGATGGTGTCAAACCTGATGGTCGTGCTGTGCGGTGAGCGTGACACCCAGCCCGTGGTGAACGCAGGTTCGCTTTACTGACGCGTCATGGCGGGCAAAAAAGCCTTTCCCCTGCGCCTCGATCCGGTGCTGCACGACGCGGTTCAGCGCGCCGCCGACGCTGACCTGCGCAGCGTCAACGCCGAGATCGAGGTGCTGCTGCGCGAGGCGCTAGCGCGGCGCGGGGTGAAGGTGGCGATCAGCAAGAGCGCGAAACGCGGGCGACCTGCGGGCGGGACAAGCGAAGGATCGGATGATGCGTGATGAAGACAAGCCGTTCGTTCTGTATCGCAAGGGCCCGTACAATTTCACCATCGTGCCGCGCGGCGTGAAGGGCTGGGCGCAGTTCGGGGTGTGGATAGCGTTGCTGGTGCCGCCGAGCATCGCTTTCGCAGTTTATGCCGAAGCAAATGAGGGCCGCCCGGAATTTTGGGTCGCGCTGGCGGTCTATCTGGTGGCGACTCTGATCTGGAGCCTAGCGGCCATAAGCTGGATGCGCGCCCGCGCCGAAGTGGTCGACGTCGCGGCAATGCTCAAGCTCAAGCGCGAGCAGGAACGCAAGCAAAGCCGCGGTCGGTAGCTTACTCGCTTTTCGCCGCGTGCTCCGCGCGAGCCAATTCGTGCAGCCAATCGGCGTGGCGCGGGGCTTTTTTGGTCTGCGACCATTCTTCCAGCATCACCGGCGCAACGCGGGCGAGTTCGGCGTATTGCTCCGCCGTGCCGATATCGGCGGCCAATTCCACGCGGTGGCCGTTGGGATCGAAGAAGTAGATCGATTTGAAGATGCCGTGGTGAGTCGGGCCGAGCACGTCGATGCCTTGCGCCTCAATATGGGCTTTGGCGGCGAGCAGCGCGGCTTCGTCAGGCACTTTCAGCGCAAGATGCTGCACCCATGCCGGCGTGTTGGGATCCTTGCCCATCTCCGGCTGGTTTGGCAGTTCAAAAAACGCCAGGATGTTGCCGTTCCCTGCATCGAGGAAGATGTGCATGTAGGGGTCGTATTCCCCGGTCGATGGCACGTGATCTTCGGCAAAGGCGGTAGTGTAGCTCATGCCGAGCACACGCGCATACCACTCCACCGTCTCCTTCGCGTCCTTGCAGCGATAGGCGGCGTGGTGGATGCCGCCGAGGTGGACGGGATGGGTCATTGCGCCGGTTCCTCGACTTCTAGCACGCCGCGCAAAATCTGGTCGCGCTCCATGCTTTCGAACAGGGCCTTGAAATTGCCCTCGCCAAAGCCGTCGTCGCCCTTGCGCTGGATGAATTCGAAGAACACCGGGCCGACCTGTGCCTGCGCGAAGATTTGGAGCAGCAGACGGGGCGTGCCCCCTTCCGTCGTGCCATCCATCAAGATGCCGCGCATCTGGAGCGCCTCCACATCCTCGCCGTGGCCGGGCAGGCGTTCATCGAGCATGGCATAATAGGTCGCAGGCGGCGCGGTCATGAACGGCACGCCGAGCGCCTTCAGCCGATCCCAGCACGCCAGCAGATCATCACAGATCAGCGCGATGTGCTGAATGCCCTCACCGTTGAAGGCTTTGAGGAACTCGTCGATCTGGCCTTTGCCGCCTTCGCCCTCTTCGTTGAGCGGGATGCGGATCTTGCCATCGGGCGCGGTCAGCGCCTTTGATGTCAGCCCGGTATATTCGCCC
Organism: Sphingomonadales bacterium Ga0077531; assembly: GCA_001464915.1. Taxonomy (GTDB): domain Bacteria; phylum Pseudomonadota; class Alphaproteobacteria; order Sphingomonadales; family Sphingomonadaceae; genus Erythrobacter. The sequence goes on along the minus strand of LNED01000041.1, from coordinate 27,081 downwards.
TTGATATCGAAGAAGCGGATCTCGCGGAAGTTGAACAGGGTCTCGTAATAGTCGGCCCAATACTTCATCCGCCCGGTGTAAACATTGTGGGTCAGGTGATCGATGGTGTGGAAGCCTGCGCCATCGGGATAGGGCTCGACCCCGGGTAGGTAATCGAAATCGATGTCGTAGATCGTCAGGCCGTTGCCTGCGCCCGCATAGCGATCGACCAGATAGAGGATCGCTCCGCCGATGCCGCGGATCGCGGGGATGCGCAGTTCCATCGGGCCGGGTTCGTTGGCGACCGGCTCGGCCCCTTTGTCGATCAGGTAAGCATAGGCCTTGGACGCATCGCGCACCCGGAACGCCATCCCGCACGCCGCCGCGCCGTGTTCACGCGCGAAATACCAAGCGGCGCTGCGCGGTTCGTAATTGGCGATCAGGTTAATACCGCCTTGGCGCCACAGGTGCACGTCCTTCGAACGGTGCTGCGCCACGTGGCTGAAACCCATCGCCTGAAACACCGGCTCGAGCACGCCTTTTTCCGGCGCGCAAAACTCGACGAATTCGAACCCGTCGAGGCCCACGGGATTTTCGAACAGGTCTTTGGTTGGCGCGTTCATCGGCGGTGATCCCTAGGTGCGTGGAGTTAGTTTCAATTGAAACCAACTACCAGAAATGGCCGATTAGCGCAAGAGTGCGGGAGGCGAGCGGGCGCGCTAGACGACCCGCCCGACGTTCCGCCCGCGCTCGTCCTGAACCACCGCAAGCTGCATCCCGAACGGCGCGCCGCCTTCGAACGCTGCTGCGGTGGCGGGATCGGTCAAGTCGGCATTGCCGCACACCCGCTCACCCGCCGCATTGCGCCCGATGAAGATCGCCGCGTCGCCTTTGGGGGAGCGGTTGATGGTGTAGGTTTCGACCGTAGCGCGATCGAACGGCGCGGCGGACACCGGCACCGCGTCGGTTGCCTTGGGCAGCTTGGCAAAGCGGTCGTTCGCGTTCCAATCTGCGGGGTCGGTGGAGTAGATGCCGGTCGCGTATTTGCTCATCCACCCGCCATTCGCGCCGACCAGCGCAAAGCTGCCGCGATCAGCGCGCACCCGCTGGACGGCTTCGGCGATGGCGTGGGCCGAGTAATTGTTCCCCGCCCCGCCAAAAAACGGGAGGCCCCCGGTCAGCGTCAGCCCGCGCGGGTCGTCAACCGACAGGCCGAAATGGTCGCATTGGTTGAATACGGGAATCGCGAAGCAGGAATAGAAATCGATGTAGTTGATGTCCGCCATGCCCTTGCCCGCCCGCGCCAAAGCCGCATCGACACTGGCGAGTGAGGCAGGGTTGGCCGCCAGATCAGGCCGCTGCGACAACTTCAATTCGGTCGCGGCGGTGACAGCGTGGATATGCACCCACTTGTCCTCTGGCACGCCCAGCGCGCGCGCCAACCCGGCGCTGGCGACGATGATCGCGGCGGCCTGGTTCACCTGATCGCGGGCGACCGTCATGCGCGGATAGGGTTCGGCGACGATGCGGTTGCGGTCGGTGATGGTGGCGAGTTCTTCCGCCGTGCGCTCCACCGGAGCCGCCGAATGCGGGTTCGCCGCCGCCACCTTGGTGAAGGGCGCGAACAGCTTGCCGATTTCGAGCCGGTAGTCTTCCAGGCTCATCCCGAGCTTGGCCCGTCGCGCATTCTCCGCCAACGCATAAAGCGGGATCGCCCCACTCGCACCGTGGGCGAACAGCGCGGGTTCGAGCAGGTCTTCGACCCCGAAGCCCTGATCCTCAAAGTCGCCCGCGACCTCTTCCGACCAATCGGGCTTTTCGCCCTTGGCTGACAGCGCCAGCACGGTCGAGATGGCCTCCGAGCCAGCAATCACCGCGCATTGGCTCGTCCCCGCCGCGATTGCCTGTGCGAACTCACCCACCAGTTGCTGGTTGGTCTGCCCGCCCGTGGTGGTGAGGATCGCCCGCGCCGGGTTCGCACCGACGCGGCTCGCAATCGCACGCGGCACATTGTTCGCCGCGCCGAACGGCGGTGTGCGATCCGGGCGCGACATTTCAAACGCGCGGATCGCAGCGAGCGTGTCGATAGCCTTCGCCACGTCACCACTCGCCCCCGAATCCGCAATCGCTGCCGCCAACGCCCGTCCGGCGAGGTCCATATAGGAGAGGGCGGCATAGCCCGGCTCGCCCACCCTCTCCGAATACTGCCCCACCCCGATGATCACCGGGGTGGAGTCAGGCACATTAATCGACAAAGCCGTCGACCCGTTCAACGATAATCGCCGGGGCCATCCCGCCCGCTGCGCACATGGTGACGAGGCCGTACCGCCCGCCGCGCCGTTCCAGCTCGTCGATCACGGTGCCGATCAGGATCGACCCGGTTGCGCCAATCGGGTGGCCCAAGGCAATCGAGCCGCCGTTGACGTTGACCTTGTCCCAATCGAGCCCAAGATCGCGCACGAACTTGGCGGCGACCACGGCAAAAGCTTCGTTGATTTCGAACAGGTCGATATCATCCACGGTCAGCCCAGCCTTCGCCAGCACCTTCTTGGCTGCAGGCACCGGCGCGTTGAGCATCAGTGTCGGATCATCGCCCATATTGGCGGTGGCGACGATCCGCGCGCGCGGCTTCAACCCGTGCTTTTCGGCATAGGCCTTGCTGGTGATCAGCACGGCGGCCGCACCATCAACCACGCCCGAGCTATTCCCGGCATGGTGGAAATGCTGGATGTCCAGATCAGGATATTTCTGGTTGATCAGCTTGCGAAAGGTGGTGCCCTTCTCGTCCAATGGCACATCGGCAATCTTGGGGAAGGCCGGTTCCAGCTTGGCAAGGTCTTCGCGGGTGGTTTGCGGGCGCGGATACTCGTCATGATCGAGCAGCACCGTGCCATCATCGGCCACAACCGGCACCACCGACTTGGCAAAGCGGCCTGCTGCCATCGCTTCGGCGGCGCGCTGTTGTGAGCGGTAGCCGACTTCGTCCAGATCTTCGCGGGTGAAGCCTTCCATGCTGGCAATCGCATCTCCGCAAATGCCCTGGTGCGATTGCGGATGCACGGCTTGCAAGCGTTCGTTGTGGCTGCCCATCATCGGCGGCTTGATCCCGGCGCGCATCTTTTCCTGCGCCATGGCCGACGTGAGGCTCATCATCTCGGTGCCGCCTGCGACGATGCAATCTTCCATCCCGCTCATGACCTGCGCCGCGGCCAGCGCAACGCTGGTAATCCCGCCGCCGCAGAACCGGTCAAGCGTGGTGCCCGACGAGGTAATGTCATAGCCTGCATCGAGCGAGGCCATGCGGCCCATGTCGCCCGCCTGCATCCCGTCCTGCGTCGAAACCGACCAGATCACATCATCGACCGTCTTGGTGTCGAGGTGGTTGCGATCCTTGATGGCTTTCAGCACGGTCGCGGCCAGATGCTGCGGATGTTCGGCCGCCAGCGCGCCCTTGCCCTGCTTGCCGATCCCGCGCGGGGTGCGCACTGCGTCAATGATATATGCTTCGGCCATGATGATCCTCTCCGATCTAGCGAAATTGCGGTTGACGGTTACGTAAACCCACTGCACCACTCGCACAAGAATTGAGTTTCATTTCGAAATGCCAAATTCGATAGGGAGAGAATACGTGAGCGAAGCCGCTGCACCCGAAGTGCTGACCACCGTTGAAGACGGCGTGTTGATCGTCACCATCAACCGCCCCGAAGCCAAGAACGCGATGACCCGCGCTGCGGCTGAGGCGATTGCAGCGGCGATGGACCGCCTTGATGCCGAAGATGATCTGCGCGTCGGCATCATCACCGGCGCCGGCGGGACGTTCTGTTCGGGCATGGACTTGAAGGGCTTCCTGCGCGGCGAAACTCCGAGCGTCGAAGGGCGCGGGTTCGGCGGCGTGGTGCAGGCCCCCCCGGCCAAGCCGCTGATCGCGGCGGTCGAAGGCTATGCCCTGGCAGGCGGCCTCGAACTGATGATCGCGTGTGACCTCGTGGTTGCGCACAAGGACGCCAAGTTCGGCGTCCCTGAAGTGAAGCGCGGGCTTGTGGCCGCTGCGGGCGGCGTGATGATGCTGCCCGACCAGATCCCCGAACGGATCGCATTGGAACTCGCGCTGACCGGCGAATTCATTGGGGCCGAGCGCGCCTATCAATTGGGTCTGATCAACGAAGTGACCGACGGCCCGGCGCTCGACGCGGCCAAGGCGCTCGCCGCCAAGATCGCGGCCAACGGCCCGCTGGCTGTGAAGGTTTCCAAGCAAGTGATGAAGCAATCGCGCGGCTGGGCGATGGAAGACCGCTACGCCAATCAAGGCAAGCTTATCGGCCCGGTTTTTGTCAGCCACGACGCGCGCGAAGGCGCAGCGGCTTTTGCTGAAAAGCGCAAGCCGAACTGGACGGGCAAGTAAGCCCCCACTGCACAAGTTTTGGGATCAAGAGAGAGGAAATACCATGCCCGTCATCGACGTGCCGCAGCCGGCATTCATGGAAGAAGAAGAAATCGCCATCTTTGCCGACGCGGTCGGCAAGTTCTACGCCCAGCACGCGCCCGAAAAGCGGGTGCACAAATGGCGCGAAGATGGACAGGTTGAACGCGAATTCTGGCGCGAAGCAGGCGCAGCGGGCCTGCTCGGCGTCTCGGTGCCCGAAGCATACGGCGGCCACGGCGGCGATTTCCGGCATGACATGGTGGTGATCGACCAGCAGGGCAAACACAACGTCGAAGGCTTCGGTGCGAGCCTGCACAACACCATCATCCTGCCCTATCTGGTGCGCCACGGCACCGAAGAACAGAAACTGAAATACCTCCCCCGTCTCGTGACCGGCGACCTCGTCAGCGCGATTGCGATGAGCGAGCCGGATGCGGGCTCCGATCTTCAGGCGATCAAAACGACCGCGCTGAAAGACGGCAACGGCTACCGCCTCAACGGATCAAAGACGTGGATTTCCAATGGGCAGCTGGCCGATTTCATCATCGTCGTTGCCAAGACCGATCCGGCCGAGGGTGCCAAGGGCATTTCGCTGCTGCTGCTCGAAACCGAAGGCGCCGAAGGCTTCGCGCGTGGCAAGAAACTCGACAAGATCGGGCTTGATGCGCAGGACACCTCCGAACTGTTCTTCGACAACGTGTTCATCCCGGCTGACAATCTGCTCGGCGGGGTCGAAGGGCGCGGGTTCTATCAGTTGATGGGCGAACTGCCGCAGGAACGCCTGGTGATCGCGATGAATGCCATCTCGGGCATCGAAAAGGCGCTCGATGTGACGGTCGAATACGTCAAGAACCGCAAGGCGTTCGGCAAGACGATCTGGGATTTCCAGAACACCCAGTTCGTGCTGGCTGACCTCAAGGCGCGCGGCACCGCGGCGCGGGTGTTCGTGAACGATTGCATCGCCAAACTGCTCGAAGGCAAATTGGACGTCGCGACCGCCAGCATGGCCAAATACTGGGTCACCGAATTGCAGAGCGAAGTCGTCGACAAGTGCCTGCAATTCCACGGCGGCGCGGGCTACATCAATGATTACGCCATCGCCCGCATGTACCGCGACACCCGCATCGCTCGAATTTACGGCGGCTCGAACGAGATCATGAAGATGCTGATCGCCAGATCTATGTGATGCGTGCCCGCCTACGCGGGCACCTCCTCAGCGCTGTTCCCGTTGCTGGCGCAACGGGGCGCCTGCGGGCGGGCGGTCGCCCTTGCGGTCGCTGCGCGACCGTTCTGGTGAAATGATCGAGACAAGGAGGCGGCCCCGCAACGGGCCGCCTTTTTCGTCTCCCTGCCAAGTCTCAAGTGGTTGCGCAGCAACGACGCCGAAGGCGTCGCAAGCGCGACCGCGCGCCCGCAGGTGCTCAAGTCCGAAGGACTTGAAACGCACCGAGGACGAAGGCGCGGAGGCGCCTTCGCAAACAAAAAAAGGCGGCCCGGTCATCCCGAGCCGCCCCTTTTCTGTTGGCCGAAGCCGCCTTGCTTAGAACTTGGCGCGCACCGTTACGCCGTATTGGCGCGGCGGCAAGGTGAAGGCCGAACGCGAGTTGGCCGCGCCGCTGCCACGCAGGGTGGTGTTGAAGGTCACCCCGCGCACCACTTCGTCGGTCAGGTTGTTGACCCAGCCTTCAATCGCATAGGCGCCGTTGGCGAACTTGAGGCCCGCACGCAGGTTCACGAATGCCTTGCCGTCCTGAATGTCAGCGATGATCGGCGGTGCGACGTCAACCGCCTGTTGCAGACCGCCCGCCGCCGTGATCGCTGCCGCATCGGGCAGAATGATCGCCTGCGTTGACGTACGCTGATCGCTTTCCATCCGAACCTGACCGGTCAGGAAGAACTCGGTCGAATCGTTGATCGGCTTTTCCCACAGCGCGCCAATGAGCCCGACGACGTTCGGTGCGTTGGTCAGATCATTGCCGCACAGCGACACGACCTGCACCGACGTTTGCGTACCAGCGCAATCATCGGGGTAGCTCGCTTCAAGGATGGTCGCGCCAAAGTTGATCGTCAGCTCATCGCTTGGGCGCACCAGGCCTTCGATTTCGATACCCTTGGTTTCGGCGAGTGGCACGTTGAAGGTCGCAAACGCCGTCCCGGTGAATTCCAGCACCTGGAAGTTGCTGAACTCTTCATAGAACGCCGCAACGTTCAGCGTCAGCGCGCCATTGGCGGTCTGCGCCTTGACCCCGAGTTCATAGGCATCGACCTCTTCCGACAGGAAGCTCGGATCGGCGCCCAGCACCGCAGCGGTGGTATCAAGGTTGATCCCGCCCGCCTTGTAGCCGTGGGTGAAGCTGGCATAGCTGCTGACCGATGGGCTGATTTCGTAGCCCAGCTTGACGGTGTAGATCAGCTCTTCATCGTCGAATTCCGACTGGAAGGTGCGCACTAGCGGCAGAGCTGCGGCTTGCGGCAGATCTGCCGGAGCCGTGAAGCCAAAGCAGCCGAGCCCGATGAAGGTCGGACGCAGTGCTTCGGGCACCACCGGTGCCACGCCGCCTGCCCCAACTGCGGTCAGCACCGCCGGGCAGATGTCATTGTCGCTCGCCGTCTGAGTGAAGCCACCCGACTTTCTTTCCCACGAATAGCGCGCGCCGACCGTCAGTTCGAGCCCTTGGGCAATTTCCAGCGAGTTGTGCGTGAAGATCGCGTAGCTCTTGGCATCCTGCTGGAACCGGTTGGTGTTGGTGGTTCCGGCCGGATCAACCCCGGTGAACGCGGTCAGCGGGTTGGCACCCAGCGCACCGCCGGTCGGCACGAACAGCAGCGCGCCGACGTTCTCGCCAAAATCCTGGCCCAGCGCAAAGCTGACCGACTGGTCGAGCGTTTCGTCGGAATAGAAGCCGCCAACCATGTAGTTGAGCTTGCCGCCCAAACCTTCGCCCTGCAACCGCAGTTCAGCGGTGTAGGTATCGATTTCGAGATTCAGCGCATCGACGTTGAAGATGTCGAGTGCAGTGAAATCGGAATCGTAATTTTCAAAGCTTTCGTACTTGCGATACGAACCGATGAAGATCAGGTCGGCACTGTCGGACAGCGGGAATTCCAGCTCGCCGGTGATGCCGTAGTTATCGATATCGGCGCGCGGTGCGAAGTTGGCCGAAACCACTCGGTTGTCGAGCGCTTCTTCGAACGCACCCTGATCGCGCGGAGCGATACCGACCGAAGGCTGGCCATTGCCGCCATTGGCGCCAAGCCCAACCGCGGCATAGGCACCGCCGGTCACCAGTGGTGACTGGTAAAGCTCAATCGCGCCGCAGCAGCTTGACTGGCTGTTCGAATAATCGGCGATGATCCGGCCGCGCAACCCGCTGTCAGTGTCCCAGCCAAGCTGGCCACGTACCAGCCACTGATCGACATCGTTGGTTTCGCCAACCTTGGTACCCGTCCGGTCGACCACATCGAGGAACCCGTCGCGCTGGCGGTAGGCTCCGGTGACGCGCAGCGCGAGGTTATCCTGCACGATCGGCACGTTGACCGCGCCCTGCACGCTGACTTCGTTGAAGTTGCCATATCCGGCATTCACGAAACCACCGAATTCGGTGACATCGGGGCGGACATTGGTGACGTTGAGCGCGCCGGCCGAGGTGTTACGGCCAAACAGCGTACCCTGCGGCCCGCGCAGCACTTCGACCCGTTCCACATCGACGAATTCGCCGAGCGCCACGCCGGGGCGCGACTGGTACGCACCATCGATGAAGATGCCGACGGCGCTTTCAAAGCCGATGTTGTTCGAAGTCGTCCCGACCCCGCGAACACGCAAAACCACCGAGCCCGAGGCGAGCTGCGCTTGGCTGCTGCTGAAGCTTGGCGCGAGCGCGGTGACCTGCTGGATGTTGACCACACCCTGGTTGTCGAGCTGCTGCGGCGAAATCGCGGTCACAGCCAACGGAATGTCCTGCACATCCTGCGCACGGCGGGTGGCGGTCACGATGATAACGTTGTCATCCCGCACTACGGGGGCGTCGGCGGCCTCATCCTGTGCAAATGCGGGGGCGGTTAGCGAACTGCAGGCCATCAGGCCGCCAGCGAAGCTTGCGAACTTGCGCATCATATATTCCCTCTCTCCACAATCCAGTCGGTCTGTGTGCCGATCTTGGGGTTGTGCGCCGGAGCCTATCAGGGTCCCGCCGCCTAACAAGAGTCATAGGAAAAGTTCTGAACAAGCGTAGCATAAATGCAACATGTTGTGTTGCGACGCAGCATGAATGCGGCGCAGCGCTCACAGGCGTAATAATGTGTCGCAAATCGCAAGAATACTAGAAGCCGTAGCGTAACCCCAGCCAGAACGTGCGCGGAACGCCAAGATCAATCGATCCGCCTTGGTTGCGAGTGATGATTTGCTCGTCAGTGAGATTTTCGGCGCGCACCACCAGCGACAGCTTGTCCACCAGCGGCGCGGCCAAAAATGCGTCGATTGTGGTGGCGGAATCAAGCGAATCAACCTCGCGGTCATCCTCGAACTGCGCCGAGGTGTGGCGCAGGGTGCCCGCCACCTGCCAACCCGGTGCGGGCTGCCAGCCGAGCGTCAAGGTGGCGGCGAATTCGGGGGTTTGCGCGGGCCGATTGCCATCGAGTTCGAGCGACGTGCCCTCGCCCCGCACTTCGGCATCAGTCCACGCCAGCGACCCATCAATGCTGATCGCGCCAACCTTGGCCGCAAGGCTCGCCTCAATGCCGCGCGCGGTGATCGCGGGCAGGTTTTCGCGGCGGCGCAGATTGGGGGCGATGGTGACGTTGGCGATGGCGTTTTCGACCTTGTTGTCGAACGCCGTGACCGACAGCACCAACGCGTTCACCGGCTGCCAATCAAGCCCGATTTCGTACCCTTCGAGCCGTTCATTCTCCAATGCGGCGTTGGCCTGCGTCACCACCGGGAACACCACAAACGGGCGGTAGAGTTCATTGAGCGTTGGCAAGCGCAGCCCGGTGTAGGCGGCGGCGCGGACTTCAAGCCGCCGGGTGGCGTAGACCAACGCCCCTGCGCGCCAGCTTAGCGCCCAATCGCTGCGGTCAGGCGCAATCAGCGTGCTGACCGGCTGTCCGTTGGCGCTGACCGCGTTGAAAAACCCGCCGGTGATGCTCGTCCGATCGGCGCGCAGACCGCCGTTCAGCAGCAGGGGGCCGATCTGGAAGTCATCCTCGACAAACAGGCCGAGATTGCTGGTCGCGCCCCCTGCCCGGCGGCGTTCGGTGACAAGTCCGGTGAAGGCGCTGATCGCCTCTTCCTGCAATTCCCCGTCAGCGCGGCGGTAATCAGCGCCGATGCGGATATCGTGCCCTTCGGCCAATGGCGGACGTAGTTCGAACTTGCCGCCCACCCCGGTTGACGGCGTGCTGCGCTGATCGAGCGTTGGGGTGAAGCGGGTCGAAGAAATGACGATATTGGAGAAATCGCGGGCCTGCACATAAGCCAGCGCATCAAACTGCCACGGCCCGCGCCCGACGATGCGCAAGCTGGCTTCCTGCCCTTCGCTGGTCGAATCCGCGCCTTCGAAGCGCAACGTGCGCAGATCGCGGAACGCAGCGACGCGCGCCTGCACTTCGACCGTATCCGTCAACGGCGCAACGCCGCGCAGTGCGACATTCCAGCTATCAAACGCCGCGCGCGCGGTGGCGGGGACGCGTTGATCGGCAGGCGTGGTGAAGAACCCCTGCCCCCGGTCCCAGCGCCCGCTGGCCACCGCAAACCCGCGCCCCAATCGCTGCGTCAGCACGCCGGAGAGTTCGCTTTCGCCCCGGTCATTCACTGCACCGCTCGCTAGCAATGGCCCAGTGGCATCCGGCTCGGCGCTTTCGAGTTCAATCGTGCCCGCCAGTGCGCCCGCGCCGAACGGCCCCGACCCGCCGCCGCGTGTCACCCGGATCGCGCCGAGCGTCTCAGGCGGGATCGCCGACAGCGGAATGTAGCCGAAAAACGGATCGGCAATCGGCACCCCGTCGAGCAGCACCAGCGCGCGGCTGGTCGCATTCCCGCCAATCGCGCGCAGCGTCACGCCCTGTGCGCTGGGATTGGACGAACGGCTGTCCGAACGGCGGAACTGCTGGAACCCCGCCACCCCGCGCAGCACATCATCGAGGCGGCCCGATGGGCTGGCGATAATCGCCTCGCGCTCTAGCGTAGTAGTGGCGTAAATCCCGCTCGACAGCGCGGGATCAAGCCCGCGTCCGGTGACGATGATTTCCGAAGAGGGGATTTCAGAGTCAGGGAATTCGCTCTGCGCGCCCTCCTCGCTTACGTCATCCTGCGCGGTGAGCGGAACAGCGATCAAAAGGGCAAACGAACAGGCGGACAGGCGCAGCAGCATTTTCATGCCCTCGCGCCTAGCGGCTCAACACCCGCCCGTCATCCCCAAGTGAGTTGTGGCCAAAGTCAGTTGCAGATTGCCATTCAAGACTCGCTTTTGCGTTGGCCTTGTGATTACATCGCTCGCGACACGGGAGAGAGAGACCCAAGATGCTTGCAACACCGCCAGATTTCGACGTGCTGATCGTCGGTGCCGGGATTTCCGGGATCGGCATGGCCGCGCATATGGAAATGAAGGCCCCGCACCACAGCTATGCGATCGTTGAGATGCGCGACAATTTGGGTGGCACATGGGATCTGTTCCGCTATCCGGGCATCCGTTCGGACAGCGACATGCACACATTGGGCTTCGATTTCGAACCATGGCGGCATGAAAAGTCGATTGCCGATGCGCCTGCGATCCTCGACTACCTTAATCAGATCGTCGATGAACGCGGCATCCGTCAGCACATCCGCCTGGGTCACAAGGTCATCAGCGCCGATTTCCGCCATGACGAAGCGCGCTGGCATGTCGAAATGGAACTGGCCGACGGCACGCGCACGCGGATGACGGCAAACTTCCTGTACCTCGGCTCGGGCTATTACGATTACGACGAGCCGTATGATCCCGGCTTCGATTTCGGCGAATTCGAAGGCCAAATTCTGCATCCGCAATTCTGGCCTGAAAACCTCGATTACGCGGGCAAGAATATCGTCGTGATCGGTTCGGGCGCGACGGCGGTGACCATCGTGCCATCGATGGCGAAGGACGCGGGCCATGTCACCATGCTGCAACGCACCCCCACATGGATGTTCTCACGCCCGGCCAAGGATGCCTTCGCCAATTTTATGCGCAAGGTCCTGCCCGAGAAACTGGCCTACCGGCTGACCCGGTTCAAGAACATCAAGATGCAGGACTTCAGCTTCAAACTGGCGCGTGACAAGCCGCAAAAGGTGAAGGACGCGCTCTACAAGGCAATCGAAGAGGCGCTCGGCCCGGATTACGACAAGGCGAGCTTCACCCCCCCCTATAACCCGTGGGAACAGCGGCTGTGCCTGGTGCCGGATCAAGATCTGTTCACCGCGATGAAGGCAGGCAAGGCCGACATCGTCACCGGCCAGATCGCCAAGTTCGAACAAGGCGGCGTGCGGCTGACCGATGGGCAGTTTCTGCCCGCCGATATCGTGGTGACCGCGACGGGGCTCAAAATGGCGGTCGCTGGCAAGATCGCGATCTCTGTCGATGGCGAACCTGTCGCGTTCAACCAGCGGTTCTATTACAAGGGCTGCATGTTCTCGAACCTGCCCAACCTTGCGGTGGTGTTCGGGTATTTGAACGCAAGCTGGACTTTGCGCGCAGACATCAACTCCGATTACATCTGCCGCGTTCTCGAACACATGCGCAAGACCGGCGCGACCATCGCCACCCCGGTGATGACCCCCGCGCAAGAGGCAGTCATCGAGGCTGAAGACGCGTTCGATTTCTCCAGCGGCTATATCCAGCGCGGCAAGCATCTCATGCCCAAAAACGCAGTCGCTTATCCGTGGCGGCTCAATCAGGAATATGTCGTCGATCGCAAGCGGTTGAAGAACGATCCGATCGCTGACGGCATCCTGACCTTCACCAAAGCGGGCGCGAATGCGCGCGGGGCCGAAGAGCAGTTGGAAGCGGCTGAATAAGGACGTGGGGAAGGCGACGAATCTCTTTTGATTGTGCGCGCCTTCCCCTAACCTTTCCCCATGACCTCACCTGAAAAAATATGGACCGCTGGCCTCATCGTCATCGGTGACGAAATTCTCTCCGGCCGCACGCATGACAAGAATATCGCGCAGGTCGCCAGCTGGTTGCAGGTGCAAGGCATCCGCCTGACCGAAGTGCGGGTGGTGCCCGATGTGGAAAGCCGCATCGTGGCGGCGGTGAACGAACTTCGCGCCGCTTACGATTACCTGTTCACCACTGGCGGGATCGGCCCGACGCATGATGATATCACAGTGGACGCGGTCGCCGCCGCATTGGGCGTGCCGGTGGTGATCCACCCCGAAGCGCGCGCGCTGCTGGAACGCTATTACGAAACCCGCGGGGGGCTGAATGAAGGCCGCTTGCGGATGGCGCGGGTGCCCGAGGGGGCGGAACTGATCCCCAACCGCATGTCGGGCGCACCCGGCATCCGGCGCGGCAACCTGTTCCTGATGGCGGGCGTGCCGCACATTACCGCTGGGATGCTCGACGCGCTGACCGGGCAATTGGAAGGCGGCGCGCCGCTGCTGTCCGAAACCATCGGTTGCTGGGTCGCCGAAAGCGAGGTCGCCGACCTGCTGCGCCGCACCGAGGCCGCGCATGATAGCTGCCAGATCGGATCATACCCGTTCTTCCGCGAAGGCCGGGTCGGCGCCAATTTCGTCGTGCGGTCGGTCAACGCGGATGACCTCAAGGTCTGCTGCGATAACCTGAGCGAAGGGCTGACCACCGCTGGGCACGGCGTCACCCCCGGCGGCATCTGAGGCTCCCCGAAAGAGACATCATCACCCGGCTTTAACCCTTTGGCGGTACAGCCGAAGGCACGATGACCCGCGTTTTCATCACGATCGACACCGAGTATTCCTCGGGAATGTACTCCGGGCCGAGCGCGGCTTCGCGGGCGGAAAACTTCGCCCGGTCCGTTGGCTGCATCACCCCCGAAGGCCCAGCGGGCGTCACCCACAAGCTCGAACTGCTTGAGCGATACGGGCAGAAGGCGGTGTTTTTCGTCGATCCGATGCCCGCGCTGGTATGGGGCGTCGCAGCGATTGAGGACATCGTCGCACCCATCATCGCTGCCGGACAAGACGTGCAATTGCACTGCCACACCGAATGGCTCGGCCACGCGGGCAATGCCAATCCACTGGCGTCAAAACGCACCGGCCTGTGCATCGCTGACTTTCCGTTTGATGAGCAATGCGAACTCCTCAGCTATGCGCGCGATACGCTGATCGCGGCGGGCGCGCCTGCGCCGGTGGCGTTCCGCGCAGGCAATTACGGCGCGAATGACGATACCTTGCGCGCCCTTGCAGCAATCGGCGTCGCCTATGACTCAAGCCACTGCCCGGCGTTGACCGATGGTCTGTGCCGTATCAGCCTTGGCCCGGAAACCCGCGACCCGACGCGCCACATGGGCGTGATAGAAGTGCCCGCAGGCACCATCGGCACCATGCGCGGCGGTCAGCGTCATGCGCAGATCACCGCGTTGACGCTGGCCGAAATGCTCGCCGCGATCCGCCATGCGCGGTCTGAGGGGCGCGAGAGTTTCACGCTGGTGAGCCACTCGTTCGAGCTGATCAACCGCCGCAAGCTGGCAGTGAACCATATCGTGCGCCGCCGCTTTACCGGGCTGGTCAAGGCGCTGGCAGGGATGCGCGGGATCGCAACCGGCACTTTCGCGCACACGCCGCCGCCGCTGCCCGCGTCGCGCGCGCAAAGCCAACCGCTGCCCGCCACCGCGATGCGCACCGGATTGCGACTGGCCGAACAATTCGTGTCGAACACGCTCTACGGCGCGCTGTAGGGACGGCTGGCGATGGCTGTCGATACCGCCGCAATCGACTTTACCCTCGGTTCGCGCCGCTTGCTGAGCGTGCCGCGCCGTCTGGCGACGTGGAGTTTTTCGCTGGAGGATGTGCTGGCCGGCGCGCTGCCCGATGCCCCGCCGCTCGGGCGAGACGGGGTACGTGTGCTGTCAGCCCCGACCGCGCGGCTCGACGATATCGCCGCGCGCTACCCCGGCTTTATCGCAGGCGGGCGGCAGGATTACCGGCGGCATTACATCGCGATGGACGGCAGCTTTGCCGACTACATGGCGCGTTTTTCCGGCAAAACCCGCTCAACCCTGCGGCGCAAGGCGAAGAAACTGGCCGAGGAGATGGGCGGCTATGCCGTGACCGAACATCGCTCGCCTGTCGAGGTCGAAGCGTTCCTCGCCGCCGCGCTGCCGCTGTCGGCCAAAACCTATCAGGCGCGGCTGCTGAATGCTGGCCTCCCCGATGGGCCTGAGGCTCGCGCCGCGATGCTGGCGGCGGCTGAGGCTGATCGGATGCGCGCGTTCCTGCTCCGCGCGGGCGGTCAGGCGGTCGCTTACCTTGCGCTGCCGGTGGCTGGCCCAGAAACAGGCGGTACGTTGATCTACGCCCACCTCGGCTACGATCCGGCGCACGCGCGGCTGTCGCCCGGCACGGTTTTGCAGATGGACGCGCTGGAGCGATTATTTGCCGAGGGGCGCTACCGCTGGTTCGATTTTACCGAGGGTGACGGCGCGCACAAAGAACTGTTCGGCACCAATTTTGCCGCCTGTTCCAGCCTCGTGCTGCTTCAGCCAACCCTTACCAACCGCGCGTTGCTTAGCGCGCGGGCCGGGTTTGATGCCAGCGTGGCGCAGGCCAAGGCGCTGGCGGCGCGGTCAGGGGCGCTCGGCCGGGTCCGAGCCTTGTTGCGCGCCTGAGGTTTCGGCGATCCGTGCGGCGGCGTAGCGGCGATTGCTACTTTGCGAACGCAGCCGCGCCACCAGCGTCTGGCGCCCGGAAGCCGGTTCAGTGCTGAGCGCGCCATAACGAAGCGAGACATACAGCCAGAAGGCGCCAATTACGCCGAGTACCGCTCCGGCGGCCAATCCTAACCGTAGGTCATAGCTCAGGATCAGACCAAACGCGGCCAACGCGACGGCGACCACCAGCCACTTGGGATCAAACCAAGATGATTCGTCGGGGGAAACGGGCATGGGTAATCTCTTATCCTGAAGCGCGGCTGTGGGGAGGAGAGGCTGCCGCATTCTGTCACCAGAGGTGGTGCAGGCGGAACAAAAAACAAGTGAGGCAAATGACTTATGCCGCACGACAAAGGGGCCAGAAGCACAAAGCTTCCGGCCCCGAATGTCATTGCCGTTTATTGATCGTCGGACTGCAACGAGCCCAAAGGGTTCGCAAGCCCGACCGGGCGCCCGCAGCGACGCTGCCAAAGGCAGCGTGAGCGAGGAAAGGCGAGCGCGGACGCGCTCGCCTCCCTAAAATTACGCCCCTTCGACTTCCGAAAGGTCAACCTTAAGGCCTGGGCCCATGCTCGAGGTCACGGTGACCTTGCGCACATACTTGCCCTTGGAACCCGAAGGCTTGGAGCGCACCACGGCTTCGGTCAGCGCCTTGAAGTTCGCCTTCAATGCGTCATCCGAAAAGCTCAGCTTGCCGATGCCCGAATGGATGATGCCCTGCTTTTCGACGCGGTATTCGACCTGGCCGCCCTTGGCGTCCTTGACTGCTTGCGCGACGTTGGGGGTGACGGTGCCAAGCTTGGGGTTCGGCATCAGGCCCTTCGGGCCCAGCGTCTTACCCAGACGGCCGACAACGGCCATCATGTCGGGCGATGCGATCACGCGGTCGTAATCGAGGTTGCCCGCCAGCATGTCTTCCATCAGGTCTTCGGCGCCGACCTTGTCAGCGCCTGCTGCCAGCGCCTTTTCAGCATTGTCGCCGCGTGCGAACACCGCAACGCGCACGTCCTTGCCGGTACCCGACGGTAGCGACACCATGCCGCGCACCATCTGATCGGCGTGACGCGGATCAACGCCAAGGTTCATCGCCACTTCGACGGTTTCGTCGAACTTGGTCTTGAACTGACGCAGCACGCTCAGCGCTTCGTCAACGGTGTAGAGCTTTTCGCGGTCGAGCGCGGCCAGTTCCTTGGCCTTCTTGGAAATCTTGGTCATCGGTTCAACCCTCCACCACTTCGAGACCCATCGAACGGGCGCTGCCCGCGATGATCTTCATTGCCTGATCAATGTCGTTCGCGTTGAGGTCGGCCATCTTGGCTTCCGCGATTTCCTTGATCTGCGACTGGGTGATGGTTCCGGCCGAAATCTTGCCCGGCTCCTTGGAACCCGACTTGAGGCCGGCGGCCTTCTTGATGAAGAAGCTGGCGGGCGGGGTCTTGGTGATGAAAGTGAACGAGCGATCCGCATAGACCGTGATCACGGTCGGGATCGGCATGCCCTTTTCCATTTCCTGCGTCGAGGCGTTGAATGCCTTGCAGAATTCCATGATGTTCACGCCGCGCTGACCCAGAGCCGGGCCGATCGGCGGCGATGGGGTGGCAGAGCCCGCGGGCACCTGCAATTTGATATAGCCTTCAATTTTCTTGGCCATCGGGCCGTACTCCTATCGCACTCTTGCCCCAGATTGTGATCCGGAGCTCATGTTAAGCGGTCCAACGCGCTTGCCGGTGCATGGCAAGTGCTCCCGCACGGAATCACCGGCTCAGGGCCAGCGAAGCGGCGCGCATAGGCGGGCCTCTGCGCAAAATCAATCGAAACTAGCCGCTGACCGCGTCACCGTGCGGCACGCGCGGGCGTTGCAGGCCTTTGGTGCGGCTGGTGAGGTGGAACTGGCCGCACAGCGCGCATTTGTAGGCGCGCAAGGTAACTTCAGCCCGCAAGGCAACCGCGTCCGCCTCCACCCGGGTGGCATAGCGGCGTTTGCGCTGGCAGATGCCGGGGCGGGTTTTCATCGCTGTCCAACATCTCCCATGTCGAGCCAGATCGGCCTCGCAGAGGCCGCAAGCGCGACTGCGCGCCCACAGGCGCCCGGAGCGACGCGAAGGAACAGCGCCGAGGACGCTCGCCCGGAGGGGCGAGCGCAAAACTTATTTCGCGAGTTCGACGTGTTCGAAATCGAGTTCCACCGGGGTCGCGCGGCCGAAGATCGACACCGAAACCTTGACCTTGGCCTTGTCGAAATCGAGTTCTTCCACGATCCCGTTGAAGCTGGCGAATGGGCCGTCGAGCACTTTGACCGAATCGCCGATTTCGTAATCGACGCTGATTTCGCGCTTGGGCGCCGATTGGGCAGCGGCCACGCCACCGAAATAGCGCGAGGCTTCTTTTTCAGAGATCGGCTGCGGCTTGTTGCCCGATCCCAGAAAGCCGGTTACCTTGGGAGTGTTCTTGACCAAGTGATAGACATCATCGGTCATGTTGAGTTTCGCCAGCACATAGCCGGGCATGAACTTGCGTTCGACCTGCACCTTCTTGCCGCGCTTTACTTCGGTGATGGTTTCGGTGGGAACCTGCACTTCTTCAACGCCTTCGGACAGGCCGAGCCGTTCGGCTTCGCTGATGATTGCGTCGCGCACCTTGTTCTCGAAACCGGAATAGGCGTGAATGATGTACCAGCGAGCCATGAAGTGTCCTTGAGAATGGGTCTGTCGGGCAGAAGGGTTGCGGCCAGCGGGCCTTATTGCAGCAGGCCGATCGCGCCGCGCACAATCGCGCCGAACGCGCTGTCGATGCCGAGGAAGAACAGCGACAGGATCAGCATGAAGATGAACACGAAAATCGCAGTGCGCACCGTCTCTTCACGAGTCGGCCACACGATCTTGCGAGACTCGTCGCGCACCTGACGGGCGAATTCGCCGACCGAGGTTTTGCGCTTCTTTTCTTCGGCCCGCGGTTCTGCGGCGTTCTTCAGCTCGGCCATGTCAGCCCTGTTCCTTCGCGTAATGCATGCGTCTGTCCCAACCGGCTTTCAGGTAGGGGGCCGCGCCGCCCGGGACAAGGTCGCCGGAGGGGCAGGATTCGCTACCAATGTCAGGAAAGACGTGGAGCGCAATACGCTTGCGAGGGGCCGAATGCAAGAGGGGGCGGGGCAGCGCCGATGCTGTCCCGCCCCCCTTTGATAGCCACCGCGATGGCGTGTCGGCTTAAAGCCCGATGATCCCGCCATCATCGCGCGTTACTGCGACCACGGCCGAGCGCGGGCGGCCAGTGGCGGTGCCCGCCTGGCTTTGCGGCCAGTTGCTGCTCGGCGCATTGGGATCAGACGCGTCTTCGCCGGGGTGCTGGATGCCGACAAAGATGGTGCGGCCATCCGGGGTCGTATCCACCCCGGTGATCTCGGCTTCGAGCGGGCCGGTGAGGAACCGGCGCAAGTTGGCGCTGGTTGCCGCAGTGCCGACGATGGTCGCCTGCGAAGCGGTTGCGCCGTTGGCAGCGGTGTTGGTGATCGTCCGCGCACCGCCATCACCCACCCGGCCCGGAAGCGCGGCGAGCATCTGGTTGTTGGTGCGGTCGGTAAAGGCACCATCATCGGTCTGGATCCACAGCAGCGGACGCCCCACCCCTGACGGGTTCTGCGGACGGGCGAACCACAGGCCATCCGGGCTCGAAAAGTCGTTCTGATCGGTCAGGCCCGACAGGTTGACGTTGGCCGCGCTTGCATCGGTCGAATCCGCCCCGAACAGGTAGATATCCCAGGTGAATGTGGTCGCGGTCGGCAGGTTGCCCGCCTCCCGCATACGGATGATGTGACCATTGGGGTTGCCTGAGGTCGAACCCGTGCCAACCGGCTCGACATAGTGGCGCTGGTTGGCGGCATTGGTGTCGGTGATCGGGCGAAGCGCGGCGTTGTTGTTGGTAAGGGTCAAGTATACCTCGCCATTGGCGGGGTTGACCGCAGTCCATTCCGGACGGTCCATCGGGGTCGCACCCACCGCGTCGGCGGCAAGGCGGGTGTTGACCAGAATGTCTGCCTGACTCTCGAAAGTGTAGGCTGGCTCGGTGCCAACCGCTGGGCGGGTCGGCACCTGACCAAACACCAGCGGCAACCACGTCCCGGTGCCGTCGTTGTTGAAGCGCGCGACGTAAAGCGTGCCGGCATCGAGATACTTGTCACCCACCGACAGCCGGTCGGCGCGGTTGCGATCGGCTTCGGTCCATGCCGCGTTCGAGACGAACTTGTACATGTATTCGCGGCGCGAATCGTCGCCCATGTAAACCGCGATCCGCTGCCCTTCGACCAGATTGCTCAGCCATGCGCCTTCGTGGGCAAAACGGCCCAGCGCGGTGCGTTTACGCGGGGCGTTGTTAGGGTTGAACGGATCGATTTCGACCACCCAGCCGAACGTGTTGGGTTCGTTGCGATAGTCGGTGGTTGCAGCGCCCGTGCCAGCGCGCGCATCCCAGCGGGTGTAGATCGGATCGGTGCCCGCCAGCGACGCCCAATTGTAATTGCCGCGGCTGCTGTTGACGCCGTAGCGGCGCAGCGCAGTCAATTCACGCGCGGTGCGATTGGCCGTGTCAGCCCCCGCGCCGGTGTTGTCACGGCGGAAATAGCCTGCCCAGTTTTCCTCACAGGTAAGGTTGGTGCCCCATTCGCAAAAGCCATTGGCGCAGTTGTTGATGGTGCCGGTGCCAGTGTTCCCGCTTGGCGAGCCGACGGTCTGCAGAAACGCGGTGCCGCGCACCGGGCCGTTGAACGCCACCGGTGTGTTGGGGGTAATGCGGCGGTTTAACGCGCTGTTGTTCACGACCACCCAGTTGCGGTTGCCGGTATCCTGGATTTCGGTGATCGACACGCCGTGCGCTTCGATTTCCTTGATCGCTTCAGCCGCCGGACGCACGCCCGAGGTCAGGTTGGTCGGGCCATTAGGGTGCAGGTACAGCACGCTGAGGTTTTCGTGATTCTGAACCAGCAGGCCGCGAGTCGAGCTGAAATCGTCGCGCACCCCAGCATTCGACAGGCCGTAATAATACAGCGCATCGCCGTGGTCGCCGATGCGAGCGGCATAATTGGTGTCGGTGCCATTATTGGCAAAGGCCGCTGCGCCCGCAAGGATCGGATCGCCGAGGCGGGTCAGCACAGTAACAGTGTGGCCCGTGGGCACGGTCACCACGTCATTGGTGTTGCGCGCCACCGAGGTAAAGCCGAGCTCTGCCGGGTTCACGGTGATGTTGACGTCATCAATCTGGTTGTTGGCGTCGACGCGGAAGATCAGCGTGGTCGGCGCGCTCACGCCCGGCGCGAAGAACGTCCGGGTTGCCCCTGTGCCCATCAGCGAGACCAGCGGGCCGGCGAGCTGCGAAATGGTGAAGCTGGCCGAATTGGTCGTGGTCGGCACGATGGTGACGATGCGGCCAGCCGTGGTGGTCGCGTCTTGCCCTGCACTGACGAGCGCAGGAGGCGCAACAAACTCATCGCCGCCGCAAGCTGCCAACACGGATGTGCCCAGAAACGCCGTCATCGACGCGGTGAGGCCGCCCATCAAAGTTTGGCGGCGCGAGAAGCGCTCGTCCGCGATTTCGTTGAGCGTGCGCAGATCGGTGAAGTTGGTATCGACGTCGCCGTCCGAATACCCGGTCGTCAAGAACGTGGTTTCCATCGCCTAGTTTCCCCTCGGGGCGAATCCCCGGTCGGAAAACACTATGGTGGGCTTACATGTCACTTAAGCGGCGGGGCAGTGGCAAAAGCGTTGGAATACAGTCAAATAGAGGTCACAAAAGGCGATAGCACTGTTGCACCAAGTTTGATCACACTGGATTTTTTGGGCGTGAGCTTAGATGTGACCCAGCAGCCGCGAAATCCAGCCGGGTTGCTGCATCGGTTGCAGCGGGCCGTGGATCGCCCGGCGCTGCGCCGGATCCTGCGTTGGGCGCGGGTTGACCCATTGATCAGGGGGCGAGGAACGGAAGGTATAGGCGCTCATCCGATGTCTCCTGTGCTGCGATGAACTCGTTTCGTCGACAGAAATACACGGCTCGGCTTGCGGCAGGATGAACGGCGCGGTGCGCGTTGGCCACAGGAAGGGCGCGGCTTCTCGACCCTCAAAAGTCGAAAGGTTCGATGAGGATGGGGTTCGGTGTCGAAGACACCGCAAGGCCGACTGGCCGCCCGCAGCGACGCGACCTTCAGGTCGCGTGAGCGAGGAATTCGCAGTCCGAAGGGACTGCGGAACGCAAAACAAATAATGGCAGGGGTGTGCGGACTCGAACCGCAGGCCCTCGGTTTTGGAGACCGATGCTCTACCAACTGAGCTACACCCCTGCAGCGCGTTGCAGCGCAGGCCTTTATCGGAGGCGCTGGGGATAGGCAATCCTCTTTGCCGCCTGTATTGTGCGATGCAATCATGCATTCGCCCCATCGCCCTCCGATCCCGGTTGAAACCCTGCTGCTGGCCTATCGCAGCGGGATTTTTCCGATGGCTGACCGGCGCGACGACACCGAGGTGTTTTGGGTCGAACCGCGCGAACGGGCGATCATTCCGCTGGATGGGCTTCACCTGTCGAAATCCCTGCGCAAGGTGCTGCGCGCCGACCGTTTCACCGTGACGGTCGACCGGGCGTTCGAACAGGTGATCCGTGCCTGCTCCGATCCGCGCGAAGATCATCCCGAAACCTGGATCAGCGAGCGAATCATCCAAAGCTACATCGCGCTCCACCGCGCGGGCCATGCACATTCGGTCGAATGCTGGGTGCGCGGGGATGGCGGCGCGCCGCGCCTGGTTGGCGGGCTGTACGGCGTCAGTTTCGACCGGGTATTCTGCGGCGAAAGCATGTTCAGCCGAGAGCCTGATGCCAGCAAGGTCGCGCTGGCATGGCTGGTTGCGGTCATGCGCGCAGCGGGGTTTGCGCTGCTCGATTGCCAGTTCATGACCGAACATTTGCGCAGCATGGGCGCGACCGAGCTGGCACAGGCCGATTACCGCAAGCTGGTGCAGGGTGCCTATGGCCAGCCCCGAACAAGCCTTGGCACCGCATGGCGGCGGTTTACCGAGGGTTATGCGTCAGGGGTTGGAGTCGCTGCCGGTGTGGGCGCTGGTTCAGGCACAGCAGAAGGCTTGGGCGCGGGCTTGCCCGCCTCGGCCTTCTCCGCCGATGCCGAGCCTTCTTCGCCCGGGAAGCGCATCGTGCAATCCTTGACCCAGACATCATAGACCGGGTGTTCAACCACGTTGAGGCTAGGCGATTCGCGGAACAGCCAGCCTGAAAACACCCGGCGGTGTTGCTGTTGCCCGCGCTCACGGATATCGACCTGCACGAACGCGCCGGTTTCCTGCGGCAGTTCCCACGGCGCGGTGCGTTCACACGCCGATACGCGGATGATCACCGGGCCAACTTCGCGGCTCTCGCCGGGCTTCAGCTTGATTTCTTCCGAGACATTGTTGCGTTTGTTGAGCAGGCCGATGATCGCCACGCGGTCTTCCATCGGGGTCGCGCCGTAATCATTGCCCGAATTCGCAGATGCCGCCGAACCGCTTGCTGCCGGGGCGGGCGTGGCTTTGCCAAGCGCGACCTGCACCGTTTCAGGCTCAGCCGGAGCGTCCCCGCACGCGGCAAGGGCAAGCGCGCTAGCCAGCGGCGCGGCAAGGAAAATAGCGCGCACCTTATCGCCTCAGCTGTCTTCGCTGCCGGGCGTCCACGCTTCGTAATCGCCCACGGCGCGCGCGCGCTTGCCGCCGCGCTCCAGCGCGCCTTGCGGATAGTACGCCTGCGCGGTGCCGGTGGCGTTGGGGGTGTAATCCACCTCCCAAATCTTGGGCGGGGGCAGGTGGCTTTCGGGCACGTCGTCATAGGTGCCGTGCAGCCAGCCGTGCCATTCGGCGGGCACGCGGCTGGCATCATTCGCGCCGTTATAGATCACCCAGCGTTTGTCGCGGCTGGTGTAGGAGCCGTCGTTGGCAACCTCGGCTTTTGGTTTGGCGCGGTAGTATTTATTGCCCGCACCGTCAGTGCCAACGTGGTCACCGCCCGCACGGCTGGCCCAAAGCTGCGTACCGAGCGTCGCGCCGTCCCACCAGGTGAAGATTTTTCCAAGGATTCCCATGCAGCGGCGCCTAGCGGAATACGGTTCCAGCGCCAAGAGGGAGATCACTCGGGCAGGCTATATATAACCCTATCACCCGGCACGATTCCAAGCTCGGCTGAGCGGCCCGCGCGCAATTCAAGCACTGCGATCGCAAAGCCCGATGATGCCACCGAATCGAGCGAATAGGGCACGGTGTTGGCGGCGATATTGCTGATCCGCCCATCCGACCCGACAAAGATGATGTCGAGCGACAGCGGCGTATTCTTCATCCAGAAACTGCGCGGTTCGGGCGCAGCCGACGGGAACAGCATCCCTTCATTCGGCCCGAGTTCAGTGCGGAACATCAGGCCCTTGGATTGCGCCTCTGGGCTGGCGGCGAGTTCGACCTTGAACGGGAGCTTCTTGGAACCGCGCTCCACCACCAGGTCGATCACCTCGAGGCCAGAGACCGGGTGGCGCACGCTCTGCGTCGCAGCAGCAGGGGCTTGCGCCCGCGCGGTCGCGCCTTCGCCGGGCGAGCACGCCGCCAGCAATCCCAGCGCCATTACGCCTGCCGTCAGCCACTGCGGTTTTACCATTGGTCTGCCTCTTCCTCATCAGCGGCTTCATTCAGCCATTCGTCCACATCCTCAATCCGGCTCGCGGCGAGGATGAAGCGCACATGATCATACTGGTGGCCTGCGCGCAGCATTGCTGCAACGGCTTTTTCATGCGCCTTGCGCCGTGCGAGGGCGTCAACGGGCGCGGCTTTCTCACCGCTCCACGGGCCAAGCCGCTTTTTCTGCGCCATCAGCGCGGCGGCCTTGCGGCCCGCGGCTTCGCCCGGCGCGTGCGCCTGCCGCAGCCCTTCACCCACCCCGGCAAAGCGCAGCACCTGTTCCACCCGCCGCCCGCCATAACCGCGTGCGCCCAGATCCCTCGCCCGTGCCCGGGCATAAGCATCATCATCGACATACCCCAGCTCAACCAGCCGGGCGACCAGCGCAGGAATGTCGATCTGAACGGTGCGTCCGTCTGCATCCTCGGCCACTCCGCGCTCTTTCAACTTGCGCGCCAGATATTGTTCAAGCCGCGCCCCGGTGGTGGCAAACCGCGCGGCATAATGTAGCGCCAGATCGCGTAGGGCAGCCTCGTGCAGCGGCGGTTTCACCCGCTTTTGGTCCCGGCGTCGCCGCCCGAAATCGTCCCCTGTACCAAGACCGGACGATGACGAATTCGCTTTACGTGAAACCATTTCGCCTTATTCGTGCCACCTTCCTTATTAAATGCGAAACATTGGACTACGCCAGACTATGACTGGCTCATCGGGGTTACGCTAGAGCGCGAGCGGGAGACTGCCTTGGGACGCGCCGCAACTGACGGGTATCGTTGAAAAATATGACCGACGCCGTTTTTACGCCGACGCCGAATGATTGCGACCTGCCGCGAATCCGTGCGCAATTTGCAACATTCAACGATGCGATCGACTATGCTGCCCGCAGCCAGAAGGGCCTAAATTTCCACGATATGCGCGGGGAATTGGCGCGGGTTTATCCGTATTCCGAAATGCGCGACGATGCGCTGGTAATGGCGCGGCGCCTGATCGCGGCAGGGATCGGCAAGGAAGACCGCGTCGCCCTGATCGCGGAAACCGGCGCGGATTTCGCCGCATTGTTCTGCGCCTGCGTTTATGTAGGCGCCTGGCCGGTGCCGCTGCCGCTGCCCACGACGTTCGGGGGCAAGGAAAGCTTTATCGAGCAATTGGCGATCCAGCTGCAAAGCTCTGATCCCAAAGTCCTGCTCTACCCCGAAGAAATCGCCGAAATGGCCGCCGCCGCCGCCGCGCGGCAGGGGTGTGCATCGGAAAGCTGGCAGGATTTTGCCCAGCGTCCCGCGCCCGATTGCCAGCTTCCCGAAGCCAGCCCGGACGATATCTGCTACCTGCAATATTCCAGCGGATCGACCCGGTTCCCGACCGGGGTGGCAGTGACGCACCGGGCGCTGCTGCACAATCTGTATGGTCATTCGACCACCATGAACCTGGGCGAAAACGACCGCTGCGTCAGCTGGCTGCCGTGGTATCATGACATGGGTCTGGTCGGCTGCCTGCTGTCGCTGATCGCCAATCAGGTGTCGGGCGATTATCTCAAGCCCGATGCCTTTGCGCGCCGCCCGCTGGCGTGGCTCGACATGATCAGCCGCAATCCCGGCAACACGCTGTCCTATTCGCCGACCTTTGGTTACGACATCTGCGCGCGCCGCATTTCCAGCCAGAGCAACGTGGCGGAACGGTTCGACCTGTCGCGCTGGCGGATTGCTGGCAATGGCGCGGACATGATCCGCCCGGACGTGATGCAAAGCTTCGTCAACGCTTTCGCTGATGCCGGGTTCAAGGCATCGGCCTTCACGCCTTCCTATGGCTTGGCAGAGGCCGTGCTGGCGGTGACGGTGATGCCGCCGGGCGAAGGCATCCGGGTCGAACTGGTCGAAGAAGAACGCCTGTCAGGCGCCCCGCGCGATATCAGCCGTCCGGCCCGTTACCGCGCGATTGTGAACTGCGGCAAGGCGTTGCCTGACATGGAAGTCGCCATTCGCGGCGAAGACGGCCACAGCCGCACCGATCACCAGATCGGCAAGGTCTGGTGCCGTGGCCCCAGCGTAATGCACTCCTATTTCCGCAACAAGGATGCGACCGACGACTGTCTGGTTGATGGCTGGCTCGACACCGGCGACATGGGCTACACTGCCAATGGCTATCTGTTCATCGTCGGCCGGGCGAAGGACATGATTATCATCAACGGCAAGAACCACTGGCCGCAGGATATCGAATGGGCGGTGGAACAGCTGCCCGGCTTCAACCACGGCGATATTGCCGCGTTCTCAATCGAGATGGAAAACGGTGAGGAAGCGCCCGCCGTGCTGGTGCATTGCCGCGTGTCCGATCCGGTTGAGCGGATCAAACTGCGCGAACAGATCGCCGACAAGGTGCGTTCGGTGACCGGCATGAGCTGCATCGTCGAACTCGTCCCCCCACGCACCCTGCCGCGCACATCATCGGGCAAGCTCAGCCGCGCCAAAGCGAAGAAGCTGTATCTGGCGGGCGAGATCGTGCCGATTTCGCTGGCGGCGTAGGCTACTCGGTTTCCTCCGCCCAATCGGCCTGTAACGCGCCGGAGGCGACACGCAACTGCACCTGCGCGCCGCTGGCTCGCAACACTTCCGCCGCTGCTTCGCCCTGCGCGGCATCGCCGGTCAGCACCACCGGGCGATCCAGCCGCGCGGCGGCCCAGCCGGTCAATGCCAGCGCCCGCGCGCCCACATCGCTCGGCCCATCCTCGCCAAACGGGATCACGGCAGGCAGCGCGACAGTCGGTGGGATCAGCTCGATTTTCCAGTCCGGCTCACTCGCCGCAATCCGGGTTTCCAGAGCGCGATACGTCACCAGCCCAGCGCCATCCAGCCGCTTGGCCCGCACCAACGCGCGGCGGCGGTTGCGGTCGATCAGCACGTCGCTTTCGGGCACGCCCGCCGCCAATGACAGCCGCAGGGCCAATGCCTGAAGCCGCGCTGCGGTCGCCGATTCCTCGCGTTCGCGGGTGGCGGACAGCTGCGCCCGCTGCGCTGCGCCCGCACCGGTTTCAGTCTGCGATTGGGTCAAGGTCAGATCAATCGGCCGGCCCAACCGCCGGGTCAGCGCCCGCTTGATCTCGACTTCGGCATTGGGCTGGATCACCGGGGTGAACACAATCGCGCTGAC
>LNED01000040.1 GCA_001464915.1 Sphingomonadales bacterium Ga0077531 | reverse complement strand
TTGGTGCGGTCGAGAAGACTCGAACTTCCACGGGCTTTCGCCCACAACGACCTCAACGTTGCGCGTCTACCAGTTCCGCCACGACCGCACTCGGGTATGTCGAGGCTGCCAATCTGCGAGCCTCGCGGTAGGAGCGCGCCACTAGCAAGGGGTTTGGCCCTGCGCAAGCACCTTTGACGCCTGTGTCCGCAGGCTGGTCAGTTAGGGGCCCAGCCAAGGGCCGCAACAGCTGCGCCCGGGGGGATATTGGCGATTGCTTCGGTCACGGTCACGGTTTCACCAGGGGCTAGCTGGCGCTTGGCCGGAACAACCACCCAATCGCCAACCTCGCGCTGGCGTGCATCGCTGAATACCACCAGCAGGTTGGGCACATCCATGGTTTCGCGCGAGGAATTGGTGATCGTGCCGCGAACCTGAAAAATTGTCTCACCACTGGGGAGCTCTTCCTTGCGCTGCTGGGCAGCGGGAAAATCGAGCTCAAGTCCCGGCTGGCCAATCCCGAAGGTCGGGCGGCTGATCGGCACCCAATCGGGCAGGCCATAAGTGTTGACCGCAACCACGGTGCCCGTCGCCAGCACCGCGAAAATCGCTGCTGCAAAGGTCCAAATCCGCACGGTGTTGCGCCGCCGGGTAAAAGGCGCGCGGTAGTCGAATTGCGAGCCGTCTTCGCCGTCATCTTCATCATCGAACGGTGGTTCGGCATCAATCGAAGCAGGCGGGTCGGTGCGCGGGACGACGCGTTCGATATTCTCGTCGGGCTGGCCTTGGCTCAGGCCACGCCGCAGGGCGCCGAACGCTAGCGAAGCGTCTTCATCCGCTTCCTCCGCCGAGGCGACTGCGTCCGGGGTGCGCCAGTGGCTGATCGACGGACCGTCCGTGGCTGGTTCGGGCGCAGGTTGCGGCGCGGCGGGCTCAGCCACTGACGGGGCTGGCGGGGGGGGCGGCGGCGGGGATGGCTGGGGAGTGGGGGCAGGAGCCTCAGCCGAAGCCACCAGATCAAGCACCGGGGGATCCTGAAACCAGCTGTGCTTGCACTTGGCGCAGCGCACGGTGCGCCCTTCGCTGCCGATGGCAGCATCGGGCACCGCATAGCGGGTGCCGCAGGCTGGACAGGCGATGATCATGTCATAAATTGCATAGTCTTCGCACACTCGCACACAAGAGCAACCGCCTCTGCACGGGCGATTTCGCGGGTGTTTTCCACATTGCGAGGTGAATATTGGCCAATCAACGGCAATTCCCTGCGATGTTCGCCTTTCCCCAGCGGGTCGGCGCTGTTAGGTGCGGGCGATGAATGATCGTCCCGCCGAGATCGTGAAATTCGATAATGTCGGGCTGCGCTACGGCACCGATCCCGAGGTTTTGAGCAATCTCAGCTTCACCCTGTACCCCGGCAGTTTCTATTTTCTGACCGGGGCGAGCGGGGCGGGCAAGACGAGCTTGCTCAAATTGCTCTACTTGGCGCAGCGCCCTTCGCGCGGGGCGATCCGGATGTTTGGTCAGGATCTGATCACCATGCCGCGTGAGCGTCTTCCCGACTTGCGGCGGGGGCTGGGGGTGGTGTTCCAGAACTTTCGTCTGGTGCAGCATCTCACCGCGTTCGACAACGTCGCGCTGCCGCTGCGGCTGGCGGGCGCCGACGAAAAGCGGGTGGTGAAAGCGGTGTCCGACATGCTCGAGTGGGTCGGGCTGGCGCACCGCTCCCATGCTATCCCTGCGACGATGTCGGGCGGGGAGCAGCAACGTGTGGCCATTGCTCGCGCCGTGATCGCCCGGCCAAAGATGCTGATCGCGGATGAGCCGACCGGCAACGTTGATCCCGAGATGGCGCTGAAACTGCTGCGCCTGTTCGAAGCGTTGAACCACCGTGTCGGTACGACGGTGGTGGTGGCGACCCACGATGTCCACCTGCTTAAGAAAGTGCCGGATTCGCTGATCATGCGGCTCAACAAGGGGCAGCTGTCCGATCCGACCGGCGCGCTGCGCTACCCCCCGCGCCCGGCGACGACCAGCGGGAGCGGGGTATGAATACGCCCCCCCCGATGCCCGAGGCTGGCGAGGAAGAGGCGTTCGCTGATTCGCGCGGTCATTCTGCTGCGCGCCTATTGCCGCCCACCCGTTTTGCCGGGCCGATCCCATGGGTGATCGCGATCCTGATTGCACTGGTGGTGATCGCGGCGGCGGGCGGGCTGGCACTGCGCAATCTCGCAACCAGCGCGCAGGCTGATTTGTCTGCGGCGGTGACAGTGCAGGTGATTGAGGCCAACCCCGATTTGCGAGCTGCGCGGGGCGCAGCGGCGGTGCGGGTGCTGACTGCGATGGACGGGGTGCAGGCGGTGCGGCTGGTGCCCGAAGCTGAATTGGCCGCACTGCTCGAACCTTGGCTTGGCGAAGGCGCGACCAGCGGAGATGTGCCGATCCCGGCGTTGATCGATGTCGAACTCACCCGCAGTGCTGACCCGGCGGAGGTCGCCCGGATCGAAGCCGCGTTGGCGCAAAACGTCCCCGGCGCAAGGGTCGATGCGCAATCAGACTGGCTGCGCCCAGTCTACGGCGCGCTCGCCGCGTTACAGTGGCTGGCCTTGGGCCTGATCACGCTGGTGGCGTTGGCGACCGCAGCAGCGGTGTGGCTGGCGGCGCGCAATGCCTTTGCCGGCGCGCGCGACACGGTCGAGATCATCCACTTGTTGGGCGCGACCGATCGCCAGATATCCGCCGTGTTCCTGCGCACCGTCCTGTATGAGGCCGCTTTTGGCGCAGCGGTTGGCACGGCGTTGGGCGTGGCAGCAGTGTGGCTGCTCGGCCAGCAATTCGCGGCGCTGGATAGCGGGATGGCGGGCGGCGGCGGGCTCGCCTTCAAGGATTGGCTGGTTATCGCCGCCGTTCCGCTGGCAGGCGTACTGATTGCATTGCTGACGGCGCGCATCACCATTGCGCTTGCCCTCAAGGACATGCTCTAGGGGTAGGCATGATCCGGCGTTTGCTATCCTTATTGTTCCTAGCCTGGGTGATCGGCTTTCTGTGGTTCGTTGTCACGCTGCCGGGCCCGGTCTCGGGTACAAAAACCGATGCGGTCATTGTCCCCACTGGCGGTGCGGGACGGATCCCGCGCGGGCTGGAAGTGCTCGATCAGGGGCTCGCTACCAAAATGCTCGTCAGCGGGGTCGATCCCGAGGTGAAGCCGGGTGAGTTTGCCGCCGAATTCGGGGTTGATGCGGCACGGATGGATTGCTGCGTCACGCTCGGCTTTGCTGCGGTCGACACCCGTTCCAACGCAGCGGAAACCGCCAAGTGGGTGGCGCAGAACGAAGTGCGTTCGCTGCGGCTGGTGACAACCGACTGGCACATGCGCCGCACCGCGAGCGAGCTTGACCGGACGCTGCCCGATCATGTCACTGTGATCCGCGACGCCGTGCCTTCGCAGCCCGATTTCGGCACGCTGTTCCTTGAATATCACAAGCTGCTCGCCAGCCGCGCGGCAGGCTTGGCTGACCTTTGAGCTATATTCTCGCCGCGCTGCGCAGCCTTGCGTTCTACATCATGTTCTATGGCGGCAGCGTGCTTCTGGTGAGCGCGGCGGTGGTGGCGGTGATCGCGCACAGGGCATGGTTGCGCGCGGTTGTGGCCAAGTGGGGCAGCTGGCATCTGTGGTGTGTGCGCCATGTGCTGGGGATCGAAGTGGTGCTCGACGGGGTGATCCCCGATCTGCCGGTGCTTGTCGCGATCAAGCACGAGAGTTTCTTCGAGGCGATCGATACTCCGCGTCTGTTCACCGATCCCGCCGTCTTCGCCAAGCAGGAGCTGTTCAGCATTCCCGGCTGGGGTTACTCGGCGCTGACCTATGGCCTGATCCCGGTGGCGCGCGACAAGGGCGCAAAGACCCTGCGCGAGATGATTGCACGGGCGAAAGAGCGCGTGACCGAAGGCCGCCCGCTGGTGATCTTCCCCGAAGGCAC
Organism: Sphingomonadales bacterium Ga0077531; assembly: GCA_001464915.1. Classification (GTDB taxonomy): domain Bacteria; phylum Pseudomonadota; class Alphaproteobacteria; order Sphingomonadales; family Sphingomonadaceae; genus Erythrobacter. The sequence continues at coordinate 35,285 of LNED01000040.1, read as the reverse complement.
GCGGGTCGCTCACGGAACACAGCCGGGCTTGCAGGCGGGTTTCGCGGGACTTTACAAATTGTTGCGGCTGCCAGTGGTGCCGATCGCGGTGGATAGCGGGGCGACTTATCACCATATGGTCAAGCGCGCGGGCCGGATCACTTACAAAGTCGGCGAAATGATTCCGGCGGGTTTGCCCCGTGGGGACATTGAAGCGCGGGTGCACGCGGCAATTAATGTGCTGAATAGTAAACCGCTTACATCGAGCGAAGTCGAGACACTCTAGCGCAAGGCCAATCGCCTAGGCTCAAGCCGAGCGGGAGTGGGGCCCTATTCCCCGTGCCCTCTGCCAAAGTCAGGCCGCTCGTCATCCTGCCCCTGTTCGATCACCTGCCGCCGGATGGCGCGGGTGCGGGTGAATAGGTCGAATAGCGTATCACCGTCACCAGAACGGATCGCGCGTTGCAGTGCGGTGAGATCCTCCGAAAAGCGCCCAAGCATTTCCAGCACCGCGCCCTTGTTGGTCAGGAACACGTCGCGCCACATGACCGGGTCGGACGCAGCAATGCGGGTGAAGTCGCGGAATCCCCCGGCGGAATATTTGATCACCTCGCTTTGCGTCACGTCCTCAAGATCGCTGGCGGTGCCGACGATGGTATAGGCGATAAGGTGCGGGATATGGCTGGTTACCGCCAGCACGAGATCGTGGTGGGCTGCGTCCATCAGTTCGACCTTGGAGCCGAGCTGCGTCCAGAAATCGGACAGCGCCGCCAGCGCAGCCGGGTCGACGCCATCAGGCGGAGTGATGATGCACCAGCGACCGCTGAATAGCGTCGCAAAGCCTGCCTCGGGCCCGCTCTGTTCGGTGCCTGCGACGGGGTGCGCGGGGATAATGCAGGCGCCGGGCAGCGCAGCGGCAAGCGCCTCGGCCACGGCTTCCTTGGACGAGCCAACGTCGCTGATGATCGCATGCGGCGCGAGGCCTAGCGCAAGCTCATGCGCCGCTGCGCCCATCGCGCCGACAGGCACGCACAGGATCACCAGATCGGCGTCAGTAACGGCCTCGGCGGCAGTGCCGTACACCTGCCCAACCAAGCCGCGCTCAGCCGCCTTGGCGCGCACAGCAGGGTCACGGTCATAGCCGGTGGTGGCGATGTCCAGCCCGCGCGCCTTGATGGCAAGCCCGATCGAGCCGCCCAGCAACCCCAGCCCGATAATCGCAACGCGGCTAATCGTCATGCCGTCTCGCCGCACAGGGTGCGCAACGCGGCGATCACGCGGGTCATGTCGTCGGTCTTGCCGATGGTGACGCGCAAGGCATTGGGCAGGCCCTGGCCGGGCAGATGACGCACCGCATAGCCTGCCTCCGAAAGGGCCTCCAACGCAGCAGCCGCGCTCACCTCGCCATCGAAATGCACCAGCAGGAAGTTGGCTTCGCTCGGGGTGGCTGATAGCCCGTGGTTGCCGAGCGCAGCAATCGCTGCGGCCAATCGCGTGCGTTCGGCGGTGTTGTGTTCGCGCGTAGCGGCAACAAAACCCTGATCGCCGAGCGCGGCCAACGCGGCTTTTTGCCCGCTGACCGAGACATTGAACGCCCCGCGCAGCCGGTTGATAAGATCGATCAGATGCGGCGCGCCGGTCACCCATCCAACCCGTTCCGAGGCAAGGCCATAGGCTTTTGAGAACGTGCGGCTGACCAGCACGTTTCCATGCTGCGCTGCCAGATCGAAAGCCGCGTGTTGCAGCGCCGGATCGACATATTCGCCGTAAGCCTCGTCCACCACCAACAGCACATCGGAGGGCAGGCCCGCGTGCAGCCGCGCGACTTCGGACGGGGGCAGGAAGCTGCCGACCGGATTGTTGGGATTGTCGAGCAGCACGACCTTCGTAGCGGGCGTTACCGCCGCCAGCATATTGTCGACGGAAGCGGCGTAGCCATCATCCTCGGCAAACACCGGGGTCGCGCCGACCTTGTGTGCGAGCAGCGGGTAGAGCGAAAAGGAATAGCGCGAAAACAATACCTCATCGCCCACGCCCGCCAGCGCCTGCACCGCGCATTGCAGCAATTCGCCCGAACCGGTGCCGCACACGATCCGATCAGGATCGAGGCCATGCACTGCGACGATCATTTCGCGCAAAGCTTTTGCATCGGGATCGGGATAATCGGCCGCAACATGTCCCTCAACCAAAGCTGCCAACGCCGCCGGGCTGGAGCCGAGCGGGTTTTCATTGGCTGACAGCTTGACCAGCGGTTGGCCCGACGCAGACTGCGACTTGCCGGGCACATAGGCGTGAATCTGGGCGATCCAAGGTTTGGGTTGGGGCGTGGACATGGGACTGGCGCGATAACGAGTTTGCGTTCGTGAATATAGCGCGAAATCGCAGGCTGGTATGGCGGCGATTGACACAGGCGGGGGCCTCCCCCAATTCGCATGGCCAAATGAACGTAGCCCCGCTCTCCAATGTCTATCACATTCCCAACCCCCTGCCGCTCGATAGCGGGCAGGTGCTTGAGGCTGCGCAGATTGCCTACGAGACCTATGGCGAACTCGCGCCGGACAAGGGCAACGCGGTGCTCGTTTGCCATGCGTTGACCGGCGACCAGTATCTCGCCAGCCCGCACCCGATCACCGGCAAGCCCGGGTGGTGGGAGCGGATGGTGGGGCCAGGCAAGCCGATCGACACCAATCGCCACTTTGTGATCTGCGCCAATGTCATCGGCAGCTGCATGGGGTCGAGCGGCCCGGCAAGCCTCGCACCGGATGGCGCGCCTTACGCGATGCGCTTTCCCGTCATTACCATCCGCGACATGGTCCGCGGATTGGTGGCTTTGCTCGACGGGCTGGGGATCGACAGGCTGCATGCCGTGGTCGGCGGGTCGATGGGCGGGATGCAGGCGCTGAGCCTTGCCGCCAACTGGCCGGAGCGGGCCGCACGGGTGCTGGTGATTGCGTCAACCGCGCGCCATTCGGCGCAGAACATCGCGTTCCACGAGGTTGGGCGCCAAGCGATCATGGCTGATCCGGCGTGGGCCGAGGGCGATTACTACGCCGCTGACGCCAAGCCTGACAACGGCCTCGCCGTGGCGCGGATGGCGGCGCATATCACATACCTGTCCGAAGCAGGCCTGACCGAGAAATTCGGACGCCGCTTGCAGGATCGGGAGGCCAAGGGCTTCGGCTTCGACGCCGAGTTTCAGGTCGAAAGCTACCTGCGCTACCAAGGCAGCGGCTTTACCCGGCGGTTTGATGCGAACAGCTACCTCTACATCACCCGCGCGATGGATTATTTCGACATTGCTGAAGAACATGGCGGCAAGCTGGCGACAGCGTTCGCAGGCACGCAGGCCCGGTTCTGCCTTGTGAGCTTCGATACCGACTGGCTCTACCCGACCGCCGAAAGCCGCCACATCGTTCATGCACTCAACGCAGCAGGCGCTAAGGTCAGCTTTGTCGAGCTATCCGCGCCGCATGGGCATGACAGCTTTCTGCTCGAACACGATCAGCTTGACCGAGTTGTGAAGGGGTTTGTCGAATGACGCCCCCGGTTTCTTCCCTGCGTCCAGACCTTGCCGCGATTGCGCGCCATGTTGCACCGGGCAGCCGGGTGCTCGATATTGGCTGCGGCGACGGTGCCTTGATGGCGGAACTCGAAGCTGCCAGCGGCTGCGATGCACGCGGGATGGAGCTTGATGGCGCGCTGGTTGAGCGCTGCGTTTCGCGGGGCCTCAGCGTGGTGCAGGGCGATGCCAATCTCGATCTTGCCAACTACCCCGACAAAGCGTTCGATTACGCGATCCTCAGCCAGACATTGCAAACCGCGACCCGGCCTGATCTGATTCTGGATGAACTGTTGCGGGTGGGGCGGCGGGCGTTCGTCTCGTTCCCCAACTTCGCCCATTGGCGCACCCGCACCGCGTTATTGTTCGGCGGGCGGATGCCGGTCACCCGCGCGCTGCCGGTGAGCTGGTACGAAACCCAGAACATCCACCACGTCACGGTCGAGGATTTCCGCGATCTGGCGCGGATGAAGGGCGCGACCATCGAGCGCGCGTGGTTTTTCGCCAATGGAATGGAAATCGGCGCGCCAGGGGCTAACTGGCGCGCCGAATTCGCCGTTTTCGAACTCAGTCGATAATCAGCCCGCGCGGTGCAGCATGCACAGCTTGTGCCCGTCCAGATCGAGCACATAGCCCAAATTCAGCGTCCCCATTGCGCCAGTGCGCGGCCCCGGCGCGTCTTCAATCGACTTGCCGCCCGCTGCGACTGCCGCATCGTGGAACGCCTGCACCTGTTCCAGACTGTCGCAGGCAAAGCCGATGGTCGATCCGTTGGCGCAGGCCGCCTGCTCGTCATTGATCGGCTGGCTGATCGCAAAAATGCCGCCATTGTGGAACCAGAACGCACGCTTGTGGCCGGTTGCGGCTTCATTGACGTTACCCGGCCCCGCGCCGAGCGTTGCGAGCACCGCATCATAAAACGCCTTGGCGCGATCAAAGTCGTTGGTGCCGATCATCACGTGACTGAACATGTTTCGAAGTCTCCTCTCATAAGACAGGTTGCGGATTAGGACGGATTTGGCGCCCGGGCAATCTGCATTTCGGGTAGCTATTGGTTCAGCTTTGGCGGCATAGAAGGCCACATGATCACGCCCCTCATCGCCGCCCTGCTGGCAGCCCAACCCGCTCCCGCCCCCGTCCTGTCGCAGGAAAGCCGCGCGCTGCTGCGCTGTTCGGCGGCATTTGCGCTGGTATCGCGGCGGCAGGCCAACGGCGATCCGACCGCGCAGCGCTGGCCTGCGCTTGAGGTGAGGGGGCGTGAATTTTTCGTGCGTTCGCTCGCGCAGCTGATGGATCAGACCGGGCTCGACCGTGACGGCATAGCCTGGCTCGCTGGGGCGGAGGCCAAGGCGCTGCAAGATAGCGGCGAGGCGGACAAGGTGATGCCGTCGTGCCTTGTCATGCTGGAATCCTCGGGCGTGTAATTACTCCCCCGCTTGCCGGGGCAAGGGCATGGATTTGCCCGGCGAATTGCGGCATGGAACGGTCACCATGTGGCAACTCCATCAATTCCCGCTCTGCCCGTTCAGCCGCAAAATCCGGTTGCTGCTGAGCGAAAAGAACATCCCATTCGATCTCGTCCGGGAAGAGCCGTGGGCGGCGTCGGATATGTTCTTCAACCTCAATCCCGCCGGTCGCACTCCAGTGATCGTCAATCCCGAAAAGCAGATCGTGATCCCCGATAGCCGGGCGATCGCGGAATATTTCGAAGAGACGGTTGATCGCACCCCGATGATCAACGGCACGGCCGCGCAGCGCGCCGAGATCCGCCGTTTGGTGGCGCTGTTTGACGAAAATTTCTACGCCGATGTCACCGCCCCGCTGCTGTCGGAACGGATGCGCAAGCGCATCCTGCGCCAACCGCCCGATAGCGGCGCGCTGCGTAATGCGATGAAGCTGGCGCACGGGCATCTCGACTATCTCGACTGGCTGATCGACAATCGCCCGTGGGTGGCGGGGTCGAGCATGAGCTTGGCTGATCTGGCCGCCGCTGCGCAAATTTCGGTCGCGGATTATCTTGGCGGGATCGACTGGACTGGGCACGAACAGTCGCGCGGCTGGTATGCCGTATTCAAAAGCCGCCCAAGCTTCCGTCCGCTGCTGACTGAAAGGATGGACGTGATCAAACCGCCGCCGCATTATGCGCAGGTGGATGGGTGATGGAGAGGTAAGGATATGACCGACGACCCCCGCAGCCTGACCGACGCCGAGTGGCGCGAAAAGCTCGACCCGATGCAGTTTCATGTGCTGCGCGAAGCTGGCACCGAACGCGCCTTCACCGGCGAATATGACAAATTCTACGATGAAGGCGAATATCACTGCGCCGCCTGCGGCACGCAGCTGTTCTACTCGACCGCCAAATATAACAGCGGCTGTGGCTGGCCCGCGTTTACCCGCCCCGCCGATGCCGAAGTGATCGAGGAACACCGCGATACCGCCTACGGCATGGTCCGCACCGAAGTTCGCTGCGGCACATGCGGCGGGCATTTGGGGCATGTCTTTCCCGATGGCCCGCCGGAACAGGGCGGCCTTCGCTATTGCATCAATTCCGCTGCGCTGATCTTCACCCCGGCTGAGGATTGAGGCGGACCAGCGCGTGCCAAAGGATGGTTTGTGCATTGAGGTTCACCCCTCGTTACAACTCGCTTATGCAGTGGGCGCGATGTCGCCTGTGATCGGGGGGCAGCAAGTAAGCGCAGGCCATGTCGAAAAGGGGTGATCGGTTGCAGGATAAGGGCGCGCGCGGGAAACGCCGGGCGGCAGGAGTGCGGTCGGCACCGTTTGAGTCTACGCCCGGAACAGGCGGAGGCGAGGGCAAGCCGCCCTCACGCTTGCGCCGTTGGCTGAAGCGCGGCTTTATGTGGGGCGGTGCGCTGGCGCTGCTGGCGCTGGTGTTCCTCGTCTTTGCGGTTGGCTTTGCTGCCCAATCGCTGCCTAGCTACGCCACCCTGAAAGCGACCCAGCCGGGGCAGACCATCCTGGTGCGGGCGCGCGACGGGCGCGAACTGATGGAATTGGGGCCAAGCTTTGGCGAATGGCTCGATTACGACGACATCCCCGAAAACATGACCAACGCCATGGTTGCGGTGGAGGACAAGCGGTTCCGTTCGCACCTTGGGGTCGATCCGGTGCGCCTGACCGGGGCGATTGTCGAAGGCTTTACCGGAGATGACCGCATCGGCGGTACATCGACCATCACCCAGCAGTTGGCGCGCAATTTGTTTCTCAACAACAACCGTTCGCTCGACCGCAAGGCGCGCGAAGCGGTGCTGGCCATGGCGCTCGAATGGAAATTCTCCAAGGATGAGATCCTCGAACTCTATCTCAACAAGGTCTATTTTGGCGGCGGCGCATACGGGATCGACAGCGCAAGCCGCAAGTTTTTCAGCCACCCGGCCAACGAACTGAGCGTTGAAGAAGCCGCAATCATCGCCGGGCTGGTCAAGGCACCGAGCCGTTATTCGCCCACCGCCGATGTGCAGGCCGCGGTTGACCGCGCGCAGGTGGTGCTGCGGCTGATGCGCGAGCAGAACTATATCTCCCCAGATCAGGCGGCGGTCGATGTCAGCGCGGTGCAGCTGAAAGAGCAGTCAGGGCAGAATTCGGCGCGGTATTTTACCGATTGGGTGCTGCCGCAGCTCGATATCATCCTGCCCGAAACCTATGAACCGATCGAGGTGTGGACGACGCTCGACATCGGGATGCAGCGCGCGGCGACCGCTTCGATTGAGGCCAATACGCCCGATGGCGCGCAGGGCGCATTGGTCAGTCTTGACCGCGACGGGGCGATCCTCGCGCTGGTGGGCGGCACCGATTATGTCGAAAGCAACTTCAACCGCGCGACCACCGCGATGCGGCAACCGGGATCGGCGTGGAAGCTGTTCGTCTATCTCGCTGCATTGGAAGCTGGCTACACGCCCGAAGACAAGGTGGTCGATACCCCGGTGAAGATCGACGGTTGGAGCCCGCGCAATTCGAACGGACGCAATGTCGGCGAAACCGATGTGCGCACGGCGTTTGCGTACTCGATCAACACGGTTGCGGCGCAGTTGGGCAACGAAGTCGGGTTCGGCACGGTCGCTTCGATGGCGCGGCGGTTCGGGATTACGTCGGAAGTGGCGACGTTCCCGTCGATGGTGCTCGGATCATCCGAGGTGCGGGTGATCGAGATGACCCAGGCCTTCGCAGTGATTTCCGCCGAGGGCGCGGCGGTGCAGCCCTATGGCATCACCAAAGTCACCGGCGCGAGCGGTGAAGTGCTGTATCGCCGCGAAGCCACGCGCGGCGAACCGCTGGTGCCCGAATATGTGGTCGCCGGCGTGACCGATCTGTTGCAGGCCGCCGTGCAGACCGGGACCGGCCGCGCGGCGCAGATCGGACGGCCGGTGGCGGGCAAAACCGGCACCACCTCATCGAACAAGGACGGATGGTTCATCGGCTTTTCCAGCGGGATCACGACCGGCGTCTGGATGGGGCGCGATGATGCCAAGGCGGTACCGGGCTTGCAAGGCGGGCGCGCTCCGGCGCAGGCGTTTGCGTCATATATGCGCTTTGCGGTCAAGAACCGCCCGGTCGAGGAATTCGACATCACGCTCGAACTGCCCGAATGGCAGCTGGAGCCTGATGAAGAGGCGCTGTTCGGCGCGCCGGATGATTATTACTATATTGATGAGCAGGGCAATCTGATCGAACCCGGACGCCGCGAGCCGGAGCAGACGCCATTCGGAGTGGAGGGTGAGCAACCAGCTTCGCCTGCCGCGAGCCAGGATTTCCTTGAGGAAGCCACCGGCGGGGCCTTGCCCCCCGATCCGCGCCCGCCACGTCGTCAGCCACCGCCGCAGCAGCCAGCGCTTAAGCCCTTCGACGAATAAAGTGGTTCAATGAAAAGGCCGCCGGAATTGCTCCCGGCGGCCTTTTTCGTGTGTTTGTTAGCGTGATTAACGCAGCCGGATCGGCACAAATGCAGGCGGCTGGGTGCGGCGTTGGACGCGCAGCAGGATCGCCTCACGATTCTCAGTGGCGGCGGCTTGCACCTGCGCCAGCAGCGCCTCGACCGAAGCGACCGCCTGATAATTGGCTGACAGGATGATATCACCGCGCCGCAAGCCCTTGCGCGCTGCGTCGGCGTTGGGATCAACCGCCGCAATCACCACGCCCTGTGTGTCCGCCGGGATGCCGAGCGAGCGGGCGATGGCTGCGGTCATCGGTATCACTTGCAGGCCGAGCTTTTGTTCGATCGTGCCGTCGGATTCGCCCGGCGCCATCGGTTCTTCGGCATCGGGATCGAAGGTCTGGGTTTGCGCCTGCAATTCCGCCTCGCTCGGACGTTTGCCGAGCGTGACGTTGAGCGCCAAGCGGTTGCCGTCGCGCAGCAATTCGACCGGTACTTGCGCGCCGGGTTCAAGATTGGCGACCAGGAACGATACCGACTGATCGGCGGTTACGTCCTTGCCGTTGACCTTGGTGACGATGTCACCCGGCTTCAGGCCAGCGCGCGCCGCCGGGCTGTCGTCTTGCACTGTCTGCACCAATTCGCCGCGACGCTTTGGCAGGCCGAGCGAAGCTGCGAAATCTTCGTCAATCGGGGCAAGCCCGACACCGAGGTAGCCACGCTGGATCTCGCGGCCGTTCTTCAGCTGCTCGACAATCGGCGCAGCAATCTCTGAGGGGATGGCAAAGCCGATCCCGACACTGCCGCCCGAAGGCGAGAAGATGGCATTGTTGATGCCGATCACATTGCCGCGCATGTCGAACAGCGGGCCGCCGGAATTGCCGCGGTTGATGCTGGCATCGGTCTGAAGAAAGCGGTCGTATGCGCCGCCCTGGCCGGTGTTGCGATACACCGCCGAGATGATCCCGCTGGTCACCGTGCCGCTGAGGCCAAACGGGTTGCCGATGGCCACAACCCAATCGCCCGGACGCGCCTTGCTGGAATCGCCGAAGGTTACGAACGGGAAGGTGCGGTTGGCCTTGATCTTGAGCACCGCCAAATCGGACGCCGCATCCGCGCCGACCAGTTCGGCTTCGTATTCGGTGCCATCGGGCAGGGTGACGGTAATTTCTTCCAGCGTCGCGCGGGCATCGGGGGACACCACGTGGTTGTTGGTCACGACATAGCCATCGGCCGAAATGATGAAGCCCGAACCCAGCGATTGCGCTTCGCGTGTTTGCGGTTGCGCGCCATTCCCGCCACTGCCCCCGCCCTGACGACGATTGAACAATTCGGCAAAGGGCGTTCCAGCGAACGGATTGGCGTTAGCCACTGCGACCCGCTGACGGGTGGCGATGTTCACCACCGCAGGCTGCAATTGTGCAGTCAGATCGGCAAAACTCGCGGGAGCGCCTGCGACCGGCACCACCCGGTTCATCACCGATTCGTCATTCTGCGCCACCTGCGCGCCCAGCGGCGTACCGGTGATCAGCGAAATGGCAGCGCCGCCCACCAGCAGCGCGCTCGACAGTCCGTATACATAGCGCACGTTGTTCACGTCCTCTTGGTCCTTATCCAAAGTAGGAATGCACGGGGTTGCCGCTGCGTTCCTCAAACCGTTGACGGGGCCAGCCACTGGGGCTGGGTTCCCGCTGCAAATGCGCTTTTCGGGCCTGAACGCTGATTGAACGCTTCAGGCATTCAGCGTCCGTGATTGGCGTTTGGTCGAACGATCCAAATTCAGGCTCTATCGCTGCCCCTTGAACTGGCGGAAATATTCGCTGTCATCCGAAAGCACCAACGAACTTTGCCCTTCTCCGGTCAGGAAGGTCTGACGGTAGCTCTGCATCGCGCGGTAGAAGTCGTAGAACGCCGGGTCTTTCCCGTACGCGTCCGCATAGGTGCGCGCCGCAGCGGCTGAGGCTTCGGCCTGAATGATCTGCGCATCACGCTGTCCTGCGGCGCGGATCGTGGCGGCTTCTTCCTGCCGATCGGTTTCCATCCGGGTGAAGGCGGCATCAAGCGGACGGCCTTCGGGCAAATCGGCGCGTTTGATCCGCACGTCCAGAACCTGCGCGCCGTAATTGCGCGCCTGCCGGTCTAGCGTCTTGGTGATGTTGGTCATCGCAGTGCCGCGTTCGGCGCTGATCAGTGCCGAAAACGGACGCCGACCCAGTTCCTGCCGCAGCACTGAGGTGAGGATTGGTAGCAGCTGCGCTTCGAGCTGCGCCTCAGTCCCCGCCTTTTCGACCAACTTAACCGGGTCAATGATGCGGTAGCGGGCATAGGCATCGACCTGCAGGCGCTGCTGGTCGTTGGAGAGTACCTGAGTGCGCTCCATATCGAGATCGAGCACCCGGCGATCAATCATCCGTACCTGTTCGAAGAAAGGCCAGCGGAAGTTGATACCGGCGCCGGTCTGGCCATAGGGCACATCAGGGCGGAACTGGTTGAAGACGCGGACCGGCTTACCGGTGAAGACGACGACCGCCTGATGAGTCTCGGGCACGATCACGATGCTCGATGCCAGCGCCACCACGGCAATGATGGCGGCAATCACGAGCGCTTTGTAGTTTTCAAGGACAGAATTCATCGCATTACTCTCCCTGCGGCGGCACGGGCGGCTGCGCACGGCGCTTCAGCTCCGGCAGCGGCAGGTATGGGGTTACGTTGCCCGATTCAACGATCGTCTTGTCGGTCTTGGACAGCACCGATTCCATGGTCTCGTAGTAGAGACGGCGACGGGTCACTTCGGGAGCGAGCTTGTATTCTTCGTAGATGTTGTTGAATTCGCTCGCGTCACCCTGAGCACGGGCGAGCAATTGCTGCGCCACCGCGCGCGACCGGTTGATCGCGGCATCGGCATCCTGCTGGGCCGAAGACACGTCCTTGAACGCCTCTTCGACACGGCCGGGCGGATCGACCTTGTTGATTTCGATCCCTTGCACGCTGATCCCCGAACGGTAGGCATCAAGCCGCGCCTGCATCGCGGCGCGCACGTCCTGTTCGATTTCAGCCCGACCTTCGCCGGTCAGCACCGTATCGAGATCCTGCCGCGCCACCGCCGCGCGCATCGCCGCCTCGCCGATTTCAAGCAGGGCGTTCTTGGGATCGGACAGTTGGTACTTGTAAAGTGTCAGGTCGGAGATGTTCCAGCGGATCAGGTAGCTCAGATCGACAAGGTTCTGGTCGCCGGTGAGGATCAGCTTTTCGGCCTTTGTGCCGGGGATTTCCTCAAGTCGCACTTGCGTGACGTTTTCCTTCTCGACCATATTGATCGGCCAAGGGGCAGTGAATCCAGTCGCCTCAAGCGTGTGCGAATATTTGCCCCCAAGCCAAGTGACTACGGCCTGTTCGCCAGGTTGCACGAAGTGGAAGCTTGTGACTGCGACCCAGACCACCGCAGCGCCTCCAATGATCACCGGCACCCAGCTTTTGCCGTTGCCGCGCTCGGGCAGGCGGAAGCCGGGGCCGCCGATACCGCCACCGGAGCGGCGCGGGCCTTCGGGGCCGCGGCCTTTGAAAATATCCTCGATACTGGCAGAGCGCCGCTTGCCGGGTTCGCCCCCGCCGGGCAGCCACGGGTTGCGCGGGCCTTCGGGGCCGCCCGCTCCGTTGTCACCGCTCGGGCCATCATCGCCGGGCTCACCACCCTTGCCTGATCCACCCCAAGGGTTATTTTTGCCAGCCATGGCAAGGCCGCGGGCGGCCCCACCAAGACGTTCTCTCCAACCGTCAAATCTCTGCATACAGCCGTTATAGGCACGCATTCACGTGAAAAACAGGGGTTGGCTGCGTGAATTTGATGGTAGAGGCGTCGCGCCATGAGCAACACACCTCAACAACCCCGCCAGCCAGACGCCGAAGAGGCGCTGATCCGCGCCGCGCTGACGCCTGAAATCAACCACCGTCTGCGCTCGGCACGGATCGTTTCGCGCCGCGCGGTGATCGTGGCCGAGGCGGGCGATTTGTCCGATACCGCGCGCGCCGAACTGGAAAGCGCGATTACCGCCGCGCTCATGCCGCTGGCGGACATCGACGAAGTGCGCATTGCCCTGACCGGCGAACGCCGCCGCCGCCGTTTGATCGCGGTCGGATCGGGCAAGGGCGGGGTCGGCAAATCGACGCTGACCACCAATCTTGCGGTGGCGCTCGCGCGGATGGGGCGCAAGGTCGGCGTGATCGATGGCGACATCTATGGCCCCTCGCAGCCCAAATTGCTGGCGACCGAGGGGATCAAGCCCGGTGCGACCCCCGATGGTGCCAAGTTGATCGCGATTGACAGCCGCCACGGGGTCAAGGTGCTGTCGATGGGCCACATCGTCGCGCCCGGCAAAGCGCTGGCGTGGCGCGGGCCGATGACCGGAAAGGCGCTGACTCAGCTGGTCGATGCAGACTGGGGCGAGACTGATCTTTTGCTGATCGACCTGCCGCCGGGGACGGGCGATGTGCAGCTTTCGATGCTGTCCGCCCACCGCCCTGATGGCGCGATCCTTGTGTCCACCCCGCAAGACCTCGCGCTGATTGACGCCGCGCGCGCCGGACAGTTGTTCGAACAGGGCGAGGTGCCGATTATCGGATTGGTTGAAAACATGGCGGGCTATGCCTGCCCGCATTGCGGCGAGATCAGCGACCCGTTTGGGCAGGGCGGGGTGGAGAAATTCGCCGCTGCGCTCGACATTCCGTTCCTTGGCCGGGTACCGCTGACGCTGGCAACGCGGATTGCAGGCGATAAGGGTGAGCCGCCTGCTGCTGGCGATAGCGAGGCTGCTGCGCCATTTGTCGCTATCGCGCAAAAGCTGGCGCGCTGGCTCGATACAGGAGCGGTTTAGGCAATGCAGGTTTCGCGGCGGGGACTGCTGGCAGGCGCGGCAGCAGGCGGGGGCTTGCTGGTCGCGTGGTGGCTGATGCCGCGCAGCTATCGCACGCCTCTGGTGGCGGCGAGCGGCGAGCATGTGTTCGGCGCATGGCTCAAGATCGCGGCTGACGGCGTGGTCACCGTCGCCGTGCCGCAGCTGGAAATGGGGCAGGGAATTTCAACGCTGTTGCCGCAGATTGTCGCCTATGAATTGGGCGCTGACTGGCGGCAGATCGCGGTCGAACCTGCGCCGGTTTCGGGGGCCTATGCCAATATCCCGCTGGCCAAGAAGTGGATCGCGCTGTGGGATCCGATCGCCTCGGGGCTTTCGGACGATGCCGACGACCTGATGGCAACCCGTTTTGCCGGCGCACAGCGGTTCAATGCGACCGCGGCCGGCACTGCGATCGAAGCCTACGAAATGCCCTGCCGCGAAGCTGCCGCTGCCGCGCGGGCGATGCTGACGCAGGAAGCCGCCTCACGTTGGGGCGTCGCTTGGGAGGAATGCGAGGTCGCTGGCGGGTTTATCACGCACGGCGCCAATCGCGCGACCTTTGGCGAACTCGCTGAAGCTGCCGCCGCATGGACCCCGCTCGATCCCCCGCCGCTGCGGCCCGAACCATTGCGCGAAAAGCCGCTGCCCGCCGATTCCGACGCTGCGCCCGCATTTCCCCGGCTTGACCTGCCGTCCAAGGTCGATGGATCGTACCGCTTTGCGGGCGACGTGCGGCTGCCGGGTATGGTCTTTGCCTCGATCCGCCACGGGCCCGCCGATGGGTCGGAACTGACGGGTTTTAACGTCGATGCCGCCGCCGGGATCAAGGGGCTGGTCGGCGTGGTTGAAAGCAAGCGCTGGATCGCGGTTGCCGCCGACAATTGGTGGAGCGCGGAAGAGGCGCTGGCGGCGATGAAGCCCAAATTTGCCGCGCCAACGCCCGTCAACAGCAGTGATATTGCCGCGCGGCTGGACACGGTGCTGACCGGCGGAGAGGCTTACCCGATTGCCGAAACCGGGTTCGGCGGGGCGGCGCTGACCCGGGTCGATATGGCGCGCCGCTACGAGGTTGAACCAGCCTACGCCGCTCCGGTTGAAACCGCCTGCGCAGCCGCGCGCTATGCCGACGGGCGGCTCGATCTGTGGATCGCAAGCCAAGCGCCCGAGCAGGCGCGGATCGCTGCGGCGCGTGCGATTGGTATTTCGACCGAGGATGTCGCGCTGTATCCCATGCCCGCAGGCGGCAGCTTCGATGCGCGGCTGGAGCATGATCACGCGATCGAAATTGCCCTGATTGCAAAGGAGCTTGGCCGCCCGGTGCAACTGACCTGGCCGCGGCGCGATGAAATGATCCGCGCGCGTCCGCGTGCGCCTGCATGGCTGCTGATCGGCGCGCAGCTTTCCAAGTCCAATCCCGGCGCGATTGAGGCCATGCGGTTGCGGATCGCGACGCCGCCTTCCGGGCGCGAATTTGGCAAGCGATTGTTCGGCAACCTCACCAGCATGGCCGCGATCCGCGAAACCACCGGCCAGCCCGACCCGATGGCCTGCGAAGGCGCGGTGCCGCCCTATCAGCTCCCGGCCGTGCTGGTAGAGCATATCCCGGTTGAGATTGGCCTGCCGGTCGGGCGGGTGCGCGGCAATGCCTATGGGCCGACGATTTTCGCGATTGAGAGCTTCATCGACGAAATCGTCGCCAAGAATGGGCTAGAGCCGCTGTCGTACCGGATGGCGATGCTGGGCGGCGATGTGCGGTTGGCGGCGTGCCTGCAACGCGCGGCGCAGCTCGCGGGCTGGGATGGCGGCGTCAATCAGAGCGGCCAAGGCATTGCCTGCGCTCGCATCGGTGACGGGCCGGAGGCCGCGCGCATCGCCTGCGTCGCCACCGCGCGGCAAGGCGAAGGCGGGGTGCGGGTCACGCGGCTATCGGCAGCGGTCGACATTGGCCGGATCATCAACCACGATATCGCCCGCCAGCAGATCGAAGGCGGGCTGGTGTTCGGCATCGGTATTGCGCTCGGCAATCCGGTCAAGCTGCGCAGCGGCATCCCCGAAGTGCTCGATTACGAGGCGCTGGGCCTTCCCACGTTGGCCGATTGCCCGGAGATGCGGATCGAATTCATGGCCAGCGAAGCTCCGCCTGCCGATCCGGGCGAATTGGGCACAGTGGTGGCTCCGCCTGCGATTGCCAATGCGCTGTTTTCGGCGACGGGGTTGCGCCTGCGGCGACTGCCCTTACTTTCGGACGGCATATGACCCGGAAACCAAACGCCCGCCGACCGTTAGAGCGGCTATGACCTGGCAGACCCAGCGCCTTCCGGGCGACCACCCTCCTGTTTCGAGCGGCTTGATCGGCGTATTGCTGGTCAACCTTGGCACGCCCGATGGGCCTGACCCCGGTTCGGTCCGGCGTTACCTCAAGCAGTTCCTGTCAGACCGCCGCGTGATCGAGATTCCGCCGATCGTCTGGCAACCGATTTTGCGCGGGATCATCCTCAACACCCGCCCGCAAAAAAGCGCGAAAGCCTATGCCAAGATCTGGACGGATCGCGGATCGCCGCTTGCCGACATCACGGCGCAGCAGGCCGAAGCAGTGGTGGGCCGGTTTGGCGACAAGGTGCTGGTCGATTACGCGATGCGTTATGGCAATCCCTCGATCGAGCAACGCATTACCGAGATGACGGGCAAGGGCTGCGACCGGATCCTGATCGCGCCGATGTATCCGCAATACTGCGCCGCCACGACCGCGACCGTGTTTGACGAGGTCGCCCGCGTGCTCGGCGCGATGCGTTGGCAGCCGGCATTGCGGTTCGTCCCGCCCTATCACGATCATCCCGAATACCTCGGCGCGCTGGCGGATGATCTGTCCGCCCAGGTGAAGGCCCTCAGCTTCCGCCCGGAAGTGATGCTGATGAGTTTCCACGGGATGCCGCTGCAAACGCTGGAAAAGGGCGACCCCTATTTCTGCCACTGCTCCAAAACCGCGCGGTTGCTGCGCGAGATATTGGCGCAGCGCGCTGAATTTGCAGGGGTGCGGTTTGAAACCACGTTCCAATCGCGCTTTGGCCCGGCGCGCTGGCTGGAACCTTCAACCGACACCACGCTGATCGAAGAGGGCAAAAAGGGCACCAAACGCCTTGTGGTCGCCGCCCCCGGCTTTGCCGCCGATTGTGTCGAGACGCTGGAGGAACTGGCGCTCGAAGGCCGCGATGAGTTCATCGAAGCCGGCGGAGAGGAATATGCCGTCCTCGATTGCCTCAACACCTCGGCCGCTGGGGTGGCGATGGTCGAAGGGCTGGTCCGGCGCGAGCTTTCGGGGTGGATTTAACCCGGCGGAGGATTTAAACGCAGGTCAGTTGCGAATCCGAACCTTATACGGAGCTCCGAACCGACCATGGCTACCCTTGCCGCCGACCCGCAGACCCCGTCCTTCCCGCATTGGAGCGAGGGGAACCCGACCGAGGCTGACCTGGCCCACATCCCCGGTGAAGGCGGCTGGCCGCTGGTGGGCAACACCTTCAAGATGCTGGCCGATCCGCACGGTTTTGTGGCCAAGCGGATCGCGCAATTCGGCAAGGTCTACAAAAACCGCGCCTTTGGCGGCTGGCAGGTCGCGCTGCTGGGGGCCGAAGCGAACGAATTGCTTTTGTTCAACAAGGACAAGATTTTCTCCAGCGAACAGGGCTGGGGCCCGATCCTTGATCAACTGTTCCCGCGCGGTTTGATGCTGCTCGATTTCGACCACCACCGGATTGATCGCCGCGCGCTGTCGATCGCGTTCAAGCCAGAACCGATGCGGCATTATTCGGGCGCGCTGAACCGTGGAATCGCCCGCGAAGTGGCAGGCTGGGCCGGGCCGAAAGAGTTCTATCCGGCAATTAAGAAGCTCACGCTCGACCTGGCGGCAGACAGTTTCATCGGCCTGCCGTGGGGGCCTGAGGCTGACAAAATCAACGAGGCGTTCGTTGACATGGTGCAGGCCTCGGTCGCGCCGGTGCGCAAGCCTTTGCCCTTCACCAAGATGAAAAAGGGCGTCGATGGCCGGGCATTTCTGGTCGATTTCTTCACACGTGAAACATTGCGCCGCCGGGCCGAGGGCGGCGGGCAGGACATGTTCAGCCAATTCGCCACCGCCACCCGCGAAGATGGCTCGCTGCTGCCGGTCGACCAAGTGGTTGATCACATGAACTTCCTGATGATGGCGGCGCATGACACGATCACTTCGTCAGCCACATCGCTGATCTATCACCTCGCCACCAACCCCGAATGGCAGGAAAAACTGCGCGCAGAGATTTTCGCGGTCACCGGCGGGCCGGATGGGCAGGGCGAACCGCGTCCGCTCGATTACGACGATCTAGGCAAGCTTGAACTCACCGAAATGGCGTTCAAGGAATCGCTGCGGATGATCCCGCCGGTGCCGTCGATGCCGCGCCGGGCGCTGCGCGAATTCGAGTATGGCGGATATCGCATTCCGGCGGGCACGATGGTCGGGATCAACATCTACTGGACCCACCATTCCGAGGAATATTGGGACAATCCCTTCACCTTTGATCCGATGCGCTTCACCCCCGATCAGGTGAAGGCGCGGCACAAATACGCGTGGGTGCCGTTCGGCGGCGGCGCGCACATGTGCCTTGGCCTCCACTTTGCCTATATGCAGGTGAAGGTGCTGCTGGCCCAATTGCTGCAACGCTATCGGATTGAGGCGGCTGAGGGATATGATCCCGAATGGCAGGATTGGCCGATCCCGCAGCCCAAGGATGGGCTGAAGGTGACGTTTACACGTCTTTGATTTTGATGTTCCGCAGCGCGTCCGCGCTGCGAAATCCTCGCTCACACGGCCTGACGGCCGCGTCGCTGCGGGCGGCCGGTCGGCCTTGCGGCGGCTGCGCCGCCGATCTCGAAAATGTTTCACGTGAAACACATTTTTGGTGAGGCAAGGCGGGGTCTAGCGGGGGTCTAGAGCGACCTAGGCGGGGCCTGCCCCAATTCAAAAATCCCAAGCGATCCCGTTTTTCTCCCAATCGCCATAACGCGTAGGGGAGAGGTCGTTGGGCTCGCCTTTCAGCGGGTCGGTGAGTTTGGGCGCGGGCACGGGATCGTTGCTCCAATGCGCGGGCTTTTTGAACTGCTTGGCGGCTTCGGACTTTTCTTTGGTCATATGATCCAAATGCGCGTGCTGGCACTTTGTTTCAAGGAAGGTTAGGAGCGCGCAAATGGCCTTACCTCCCGGACTTTCCGTGCGCCGCGCCGCGCTCCGCCTGCTTGATGCCGTGTTCCGGCGGGGCGAGACGCTCGAACAGGCCGAGAGCGGCGCTTTGCGCGATATGCGCAAAGCGCCCGATCGCGCGCTGACGAAAGCCATTGCGGGCGAGACGCTGCGCTGGCTGACCGATCTGGATGCGTTGATCGACAGCGCCACGCAACAACGTCTGCCCGATGATGCCAAGGCGCGGATGGTGCTGCGGATCATGCTGACGCAGACGCTGCGGCTCGATACCCCGCCGCACGCGGTGATCGCCACCGGCCTGCCGCTGCTGGAAGGCGGGCCGCGCCGGCTTGCACACGGAGTGTTCTCCGCACTGGTCAAGCCGGGCCGCAGCGTGCTGCCCGAAGCACCGACCCTGCCCGAAGCGGTGCAGGCGCGCTGGGGCGCGGACCGCGCCGCCGCAATTGCACCCGGCCTCGCCTTCCCGCCCGAACTCGATCTGGCGCTGAAAGACGCGGGCGAAACCGAGACGCGCGCCGTGGCGATGGGCGGCGTCAGCCTTGCCCCCGGCCATGTCCGCCTGCCGCGCGGCGCAGCGGTTGATACGTTGGCTGATTTCAAGGCGGGCGATTGGTGGGTGCAGGATCTTGCCGCACAGATCCCGGCGCGGCTGCTGGGGGATGGCGCAGGTAAGAACGCGCTCGACCTGTGCGCCGCGCCCGGCGGCAAGACGATGCAACTGGCGGCGGCGGGGTGGAACGTCACCGCGCTCGATAGCTCGAAACGGCGGCTCGAACTGCTGAAGGACAACCTCAAGCGCACTGGACTGAAAGCTTCCCCCGTGCGCGCCGATGCGCTGACGTGGGAGCCCAAGCACCGCTTTGACGCGATCCTGATCGACGCGCCGTGCACTGCGACCGGCACCTGCCGCCGCCACCCCGATGTGCTGCACCGGATTGGCGCGCGGCAGATCCCAGAACTGGTCGAACTGCAACGCGCACTGGCGGCGAAGGCGGCGGAATGGTTCAACCCCGGCGGGGTGATGGTTTATGCCGTATGCTCGCTAGAGGCTGAGGAAGGCGAGAGCCAAGCGGCGTGGATTGATGCCAATTGCGGCCTCACCCGGTCACCGATCACGGCGGAGGAATTGCCCGCAGGCCTCACACCGACCGCCGAGGGCTGGCTGCGCACGCATCCGGGGATGTTGCCGGATCAAGGCGGGCTCGACGGATTCTTCGCTGCGCGGTGGGTTAAGCCATAACCCTTACGTCTTCCCGGACTTGATCCGGGATCCCACTTTCTTTCGCTAACTCAGGAAGGGAAGCGGGACCCCGGCTCGGGGGCCGGGGCGACGATGAGGGGATGGCGTGGTGCTCTCTCTCAACCCTTCACATATTTCTGAAACGATTTCCGCAGTTTCATCAGCTTGGGCGGTATCACCGCTTGGCAATAGGGGTTGCGCTGGCCTTCGCCGTCCCAGTATTCCTGATGGTAGCCTTCCGCCGGATACCACTGCGCGGTCTGTTCGCCGCCCGACAGGCCTTCGATCGTGGTGACGGCAACCTTGCCATTATCGGCGTTCCAGCGTGCAATCGCGGCTGCGGCCTCGGCGGCTTGCGCGTCTGACAGCGGGAAGATTGCCGAACGATATTGCGTGCCGACATCGCCGCCCTGCCGGTTCAACTGCGTCGGATCATGCGTGCCGAGGAACACGTCGTACATCTCGCCAAGGCTGATGGTGTGGGGATCATAGGTGACCCGGATCGCCTCGGCGTGGCCGGTCGTGCCGGTGCAGACTTCCTTGTAGGTCGGGCTGGGTTTCGTGCCGCCGATATAGCCGCTTTCAACCTCGCTCACCCCCACCACATCGCGGAACACCGCTTCCGTGCACCAGAAGCACCCGCCTGCGACAATGACCGTTTCCAAATTGCTCACTCGAAATCTCCGTTTATTTCTGCCAGAGATAAGGCAGCGGATCGGAATTGCCACTGGTGTGTTCCGGTTGTGATGCGTTTCCCAAGGGAGAATTTCCACAATGAACAAACTGATCCTTGCCCTCGCCACCGCGAGCGGCCTTGCCATCGCCGCACCCGCCGTCGCCGATCATCACGGCGGCAAGGACGAAAAGGCAATGATGGACAAGGGCATGATGGATAAAGCCAAGATGCATGAAGGCATGACGCCGGAACAAATGTCCGCGATGTTCCTCAAGCACCATGGCGAGGCGCTTTCGGGCGCGATCAATCACCCCAGCCGCGCCGAAGACAAGGCGCGTGATGTGCACCGTCACCCGGCTGAAACGCTGGCGTTTTTCCATGTCGAGCCGAATGCCAAGGTTGGCGAATATGCGCCCGGCGGCGGGTGGTATTCGCGCCTGCTCGGCCATTATCTCGGCGGCGAAGGCCAGTTGGTCGGCATCTATGCCAACCCACTTACCGCCACCGCCGATCCCGCGCGCCAGCAGCGCATCCGTGATACGGCAGCAGGCTTTGGCGCAGAAGTCGCAGGCTACACCGGGCTTCCGGCGGAGAAGTTTTCGGGCATGACGCTCGAAGCGATTCCGGCCGAACAGAAGGGCACGTTTGACCGCATCCTCGTGATCCGTTCGATGCACGGCATCACCCGCGCAGGCACCGCCGATACGGAAATCCGCGCCATGCGCGAACTGCTCAAGGATGACGGGATGATCGGCATCGTGCAGCACCGTGCCAAGCCTGATGCGCCGTGGGCCTATGCCAATGGCACTGGGGGTTACATGAAGCAGCAGGACGTAATCGATTTCATGCGCCTCAACGGGTTCGAACTGGTCGGTTCAAGCGAAATCAACGCCAATCCCAACGACCCGGCCAACCACGCGCAGGGCGTGTGGGAAATGCCCCCGGTGCTGGCGACCAAGCGCGAAGACCTGAAAGGTCTGGGCGAAAGCGACCGGATGACTCTTCTGTTCAAGAAGTCCGCATAATCGATTAGGGGCGGCGGCATGACCCAGATCACTGTCGCCGCCCTTCAGCTAGCCCTCGGCTCCGAGGAAGAATCTGCCAACATCGCTGCTGTGTCGGCGTTGGTTGAGGAAGCCGCCGCCCATGGTGCGCAGTTGATCCTGCCGCCGGAACTGTTCTCCGGCCCCTATTTCTGCCGTGAGGAGGACGAGGCGCTGTTCGCGCTCGCCCGCCCGACCGCGCAGCACCCCAGCGTGATCGCGATGCAGGCGCTTGCCGCCAAGCTGAAGGTGACGATTCCGACCAGCTTTTTCGAACGCGACGGACACCACTATTACAACACGCTGGCGATGATTGGCCCGGACGGCGCGGTTCAGGGCACCTATCGCAAGAGCCACATTCCCGATGGGCCGGGGTACGAAGAAAAGTACTATTTCCGCCCCGGGAATGATGGTTTCAAGGTGTGGGACGTGCCGGGCGAAGGCGGCGCGGTGGTGCGCATCGGCGTCGGCATTTGCTGGGATCAGTGGTATCCCGAATGCGCGCGGGTGATGGCGTTGCAGGGTGCGGAATTGCTGCTTTATCCGACTGCGATCGGATCGGAGCCCTATGACGAAGGCCTCGACACCAGCCGGATGTGGCGGCGCGCGATGGTCGGCCATGCGGTGTCGAACTGTATGCCGGTGGTCGCCGCGAACCGGATCGGGGCAGAAGGCCCGGCGGGCGGTGAGCAGCGGTTTTACGGCCATTCCTTCATCGCCGACGAATGGGGCGATTTCGTCGCGGAATACGGCGCGGAAGAATCCGGTGTGCTGATCGCCACACTCGACCTTGCCCGTGCGGCGACGCATCGGGCGGGCATGGGCTTTTTCCGCGACCGCCGCCCGCAGCTGTACGGCCGAATCGCGCAAGACATCTGACACCCAGAGAACCGGATTGAGCAGCACCTACCTGATCGCGCTGGGCAGTAACCGGCGGCACGTCGTCTATGGCTTGCCGCCGCAAGTGGTGTGCGCGGCGATGGAAGAATGCGCCGCGCTGGGCACCGTGACGGCGCGTTCGCCGGTGATCGCAACCCCGGCGATGGGCGCGGCGCAGCGCCGTTTTGCCAACGCCGCGCTGGCGCTGGAGAGCGAGCTCACCCCGCCCGCGCTGCTCGCTGCGCTCAAGCGGATGGAACGCGAATTCGGGCGGCGACGCGGGCAGCGGTGGGGCGACCGGGTGCTCGATTGCGATATTATCTTGTGGAGCGGCGGGGTTTGGCGGTCAGCAGGCCTCAGCGTCCCGCATCCGGCCTATGCGCAGCGCACCTTCGTGCTTACCCCGGCCCGCGCCGTCGCCCCCGGTTGGCGCGACCCGGTGAGCGGTTTCAGCATCGCCCAATTGCATGCCCGCTTGACCCGCCGCCGCCCCCTGCCTAGGGGAGCGCCCTTCGCGTAAAACGCGCGGCGCCAATCCCGCAACGTGGACCCGTAGCTCAGTTGGTAGAGCAACGGACTTTTAATCTGTAGGTCTCGGGTTCGAGCCCCGACGGGTCCACCACTTTTTGTTTTCGCACGCCGTCCGACGCGCGGTTTCCTCGCTCATGCGAGCTGAGGCTCGCATCGCTGCGGGCGCCCGGTCGGGCTTGCGGCCCTTTGGGCCGTTTGGCGAGATTATGCTGGTTTGTCCTTCTTCCGATCCAGCCATCGTGCCGCTTGCACGCCGCCGGTGATCAGGAATGGCACCAGCACCACGCTCAGCGCGACTTTCGCGAGCACTTGGCCGATCATCAGGTCGCGGATGGCGAACTCGCCGTAAAACGCCAGTGTGATGAAGATCACCGAATCGATCGCCTGTGACAGCGCCGAGGCAACCGCGCCGCGCACCATCAGGCCCAGCGTGGTTTCCGCGCCCGCGCTGCGCAGCCGGTCAAAAATCCACAAGTTGAGCAGCAGCGAGGTGATGTAGGCCGCCGGGCCCGCCAGCCACACCCGCCACGTCGCACGGTGCACCTGCTCGAACGCGGCAAGATCATCGGGGCGGAACGCCACCATTTCGGCCGAAGCGGGCAGGATCAGCACAAGTTGCATCAGCACCGCTGACAGGCCCAGCGGCAGGAACCCCCACCAAACGATCCTTTGTGCCATGGCGCGCCCGTAAAGCTGCGACAGCGTGCTGGAAATTACCACCAGCAGCAGGAACGCAAAGATCCCGCTCTCCACCGCCAGCGTGGTCGGCCACAGTTGCACTTGCTTGAACGCCAGCACGCCCGCCAGCACCGTCATCCCGCCATAGAGCAGCGTGAACACAAACAGGCCCAAAGGCATGCTTACGGCGGGGCGCTCGGCCTCGGTTGCGGTGTCGTCCATCGTCCAAGGCCTAGCCAGCGTGCGCACAAAAGAAAAGCGCCGTGCACATTGCTGTCACCGGCCCCATAACCAGCCTGCCAACACCCCCGTTAGCATCGCTCTTGCAACGCAGCGCACAAACTGCCACCCCGCAGGCGACAGGGGTCACCATTTCTTCTTTTCCGCACAAGCAAAGGGCATCGTTGCTGCCGTGAACGAGAGTATCACGTCTACCCTGCTGAGCCTCGCCGGGGTCGTCGCCATTTTGGGCATCGCGTTCGCGTTGTCATCGGCCAAGCGCAAGATCAACCTGCGGGTGGTCGGCTCGGCCTTTGCCTTGCAGGCCTTCACTGCGCTGATCGTGCTGCGCACCGATGCGGGCGTTGCCGTGATCGGCGGGCTTTCGAGCGGGGTGATCGCACTGCTCGATTTCTCCAAGATCGGGATCGCAAGCGTGTTCGGCCCGATGGAGAGCAATCCGTTTGCCAACACCTTCGTGATTGCCGCGCTGCCGGTGATCGTGTTTTTCGCCGCGATAGTCTCGATCCTCTATCACCTTGGCATCATGCAGAAACTGGTGCGCTGGGTGGGCGGGGCGATTGGCTGGATCACCGGGATCAGCCGGGTTGAGGCGCTCGGTGCGGCAGCAAACATATTCGTCGGCCAGTCGGAAAGCCCGTTGGTGGTGCGGCCCTATCTCGCCGCGCTGTCGCCAGCGCAGTTGTTCACGCTGATGGCGGTCGGGATGGCGGGCGTGGCGGGGACGATTCTGGCCGCCTATGCCAGCTTTATCGGTGAAGAAGCCGTGCCGTTCCTGCTGGCGGCGGCGTTCATGTCGGCCCCGGGCGGGATACTGATGGCCAAGATCATGATGCCTGATGATGGATCGCTCGCCCCTGCACCCGGCCAGGGAGTCGGTGCAGCAGCGGTGGCGCGGGCGCGCGGCAAGACCAATTCGCTGACCGAAGCGACCCGTGTGGTGATGTATGACGAAAACGGGCAGGAGGTCGAACTCCCCCAAGCCCGGATCAGCGCGGGCGGCCCGGCAGCCTTGGTCGAAGGCGGCAAGGCCGACGAAGTGACCGCCGCCGAAACCTTCGAAGAAGGCCAGCGCCCCGCCAATATCATCGAAGCCGCCGCGCAAGGCACGCAAACCGGCGTGAAGCTGGCCGTGGCTGTTGGCGCAATGGTGATGGTGTTTGTCGCGCTGGTGGCGCTGGCGAACGGGATGTTGGCCGGGATTGGCGGCGGGATCGTGAACCTCGCCAATGGCGTCGGCGCGCCGTTTGCGCCCGCCACCGCTGAATGGCTGGCGAACGTCAGCTTCCAGCAATTGCTGGGCTACCTGTTTGCCCCCGTGATGTTCCTGATCGGCATTTCCGATTGGGAGCAGGCGCAGATTGCGGGCGGATTGTTTGGCACCAAGATCGTGCTCAACGAATTCGTCGCCTTCATCGATCTGGGCAAGATGCAGGCGGGGGAACTGACGGAACGCAGCCGCGCGATCATCACCTTTGCGCTGTGCGGCTTTGCCAATTTCTCGTCGATTGCGATCCAGATGGCGGTGACCGGCGGGCTGGCCCCGAATCAACGCCCGGTGATTGCTAAGCTGGGGCTGAAGGCGTTGGCGGCGGGCAGCCTCGCCAACCTGATGAGCGCCGCGCTGGCGAGCCTGTTTTTGCCAATCTAGACCCTCTTGGCAGGGGCGCGGGTGCAGGTGTAAGGCCGCGCGCATGACCAACATTGCTTCTGTCTCGCTCGCCCAGCCGCTGGAAACCATCGCCGATGAATTGGGCCGCAGTTTCAGCGAATATGGCTTTGCCGTGGTGCGCGATCACGGCATCCCGCAGGAATTGATTGACGAGGCCGAGGCGGTCTCCAAGGCATTCTTTGCGCTGCCTGACGCGGTCAAGCGCGCCTACAAAATCGAAGGCGGCGGCGGCGCGCGCGGCTACACCCCGTTCGGCACCGAAAAGGCCAAGGATGCCGAGGTGTTCGACCTCAAGGAATTCTGGCACGTCGGCCGCGATTTGCCCGCAGGCCACCCGCTCGCAGAATTCATGGCCCCCAACGTCTGGCCGACCGAGGTCGAAGGCTTCCGCGAAACGATGAGCGCGCTGTTCGCCGCTTTTGAAGCCGCCGGAGCGCGCGTGCTCGAAGCAATTGCGCTGCACCTTGGTCGCCCGCGCGATTTCTTCGCCGCCAGCGTTGAAGACGGCAATTCGGTGATGCGGCTGCTGCACTACCCGCCGCTGGGCGAGGGCGCGCCCGAAGGCGCGATCCGTGCTGCCGGGCACGAAGATATCAACACCATCACCCTGCTATTGGGCGCGGAGGAAGCGGGGCTTGAACTGCTGACCAATGCGGGTGAATGGCTCCCTATTCCGGCGGCAAAGGGGGCGCTGGTGATTAACGTCGGTGACATGTTGCAGCGCCAGACCAACGGGCGGCTGCGTTCCACCACCCACCGCGTGGTGAACCCGCGCGGCGACGCGGCCAAGCGGGCGCGCTATTCCATGCCGTTCTTCCTGCATTTCCGGCCCGATTTTCTGATCGAGCCTTTGCCGGAATGTGTTGACGCCAACGCGGCGACTCCGCCGCTGCCACCGATCACCGCGCATGATTTCCTGATGCAGCGCCTGCGCGAGATCAACCTCGCCTGACAGGGCCCCAAATCCCCTGATTTGAAAAACCCTTCAAGCGTTGCTGCAATGCAACACCGATTGGCAGAACTGGCGAAAATCTTGGGTTTTTCCGCGTTTCCGATAGGTGCGTATCTAGGAATCCGCGCCGATTTGCGGTCTATTTCATCAAAGTGTCACAGAACAGTCGCTTTGCCGCAAGCGTACGGCCCTAGGGCCTCCAACATTCCAATTCCTCTCCACTGCTATCAGGGGCTCTTCCATGAAGCTTAAGTATCTCCTTGCCGCGAGCATCGTCAGCCTTGCCGCAACCACCACGATTGCAACGCCGGCGTTTGCGCAGGAAACCACCTCGTCGGTTCGCGGCGACGTGCTCGACCAGAACGGCAACCCGATCCCGGGCGCAACCGTGACCGTGACGCACGTGCCGTCGGGCACCACTTCGACTCAGTCGACCGATGCCGCGGGCGGCTTCAACGCTGCTGGCCTGCGTCTCGGCGGCCCGTTCACCGTCAGCGTCGCCGCTGACGGGTACGAGAGCACCGAGCAGGAGATCGGCTTCCTCGCCGCAGGGCAGGCGCAACGCATCAGCGTGTCGCTCGCCGATATCGGCAAGACCATCGTGGTTTCGGGTTCGCGTCAGAAGTCGGCGATTTCGCTCGGCACCGGCGCTGCCACCGTGCTCACCGCGCGTGACATTGCTGGCGTCGCTAACATCAACCGCGACATCCGCAACCTTGCGGCGCGCGATCCGCTGGTGACGCTGGATAGCACCAACAATAACGCCATCACCATTGCCGGGCAGAACAACCGCTTCAACCGCTTCACCGTCGATGGTGTGGCCTTTGGCGACCCCTTCGGTCTGGAATCGGGCGGTCTGGTCTCGGCTCGCGGTCCGGTGCCGATTGATGCGATCGGCGAATTCTCGGTCGAAATCGCGCCGGTTGATATCCAGCAGGGCTTCTTCCAGGGCGGCGCGATCAACACCCAGCTCAAGTCGGGTGGCAACAAGTTCACCTTCCTTGGCGCAGCGTTCTATCAGGACGACAGCCTGCGCGGCGATCGTGCGCGCGAACTGACCCGCGTTGGTGCTTTCGAATCGCAGATCTACACTGCGCAGGTCACTGGCCCGATCATTAAGGACAAGCTGTTCTTCGCGGTCACCTACGAACGCACCCGCGACACTGTCCCGGCGGATGTTGATCCCAGCCAGCTGGGCATAACCGATCAAGACATCTCGCAGATCGGCGATATCGCGCAGAGCGTTTACAACTTCGACACGCTGGGCGTGGCCGACTCGGTGGTCGAAAGCGACGACAAGCTGGTCACCAAGCTCGACTGGAACGTCGCTGACGGTCACCGTCTGACCGCAACCTACATCTGGAACGACAGCGCGCTGCTGGCCGGCCAGACTGGCATCGGCCAGATCAATCAGGTTGGCAACGGTAACCCGACTTACAACCTGCTTTCAAACAACTACACGCAGGGCGCGACCAACCATTTCGGCATCGTCCAGTCGAACAACCAGTGGTCGGACAGCTTCTCGACCCAGCTGCGCGTGTCCTACGCCGATTACGTCCGTTTGCAGGAACCGATTGGCGGTAACCGCGATTTCGGCCAGTTCCAGGTCTGTCTTGACCCGACCAATCCCGCACCGCCGCCAGCGAATACTCCGGCCAACGGCTCGGGCTCGCTGGTCTGCTCGCCCGGTCAGCAACGCCTGAACTTCGGCCCGGATATCAGCCGTCAGGCCAACGAGCTTGACGCGCAATCCTGGGCAGTCGAATTTCAGGGCACGCTCAAGCTCAACAACCACACCGTCAAGCTGATCGCCGAGCGCCGTCTGCAGGACGTGCGCAACCTGTTCGCCCAACGCGTTTCGGGGGCCTGGCTGTTCGATAGCGTCGCCGATCTTCAGGCGCGTCGTGCCAACGAAGTCGACATTGCCGTGCCGCTGCGTGGCGGGATCGAGACCGTGACCGCCGATTTCCAGAACAACAGCTGGACCTTCGGGATCATGGACACGATCGATGTGACCGATAACCTGACCATCGTCGCCGGCGCGCGTTACGACCTGTTCGACACGCCGGATCGTCCGTTTGCCAACGTTGACTTCCTCCAGCGCTTCGGCTTCTCGAACACCGCGACGCTCAACGGACGGGATCTGTTCCAGCCGCGCTTCGGCGTTAACTGGCAGCCGACCGATCGCTTGCAGATCCGCGGTTCGGCCGGTCTGTTCGGCGGCGGTAACCCGCTGGTGTGGATTTCGAACAGCTTCTCGAACCCCGGCCCGACGCTGGGCCGAGTGCAGGTCCGCCGTGCCGACAATGGCACCTTCTCGATCTCTGGCCTGAGCGGTCTGACTCCGGAGCAGGTGCAGGCCATCGGCGCTGCGACGCTCAACAACGTTTCGGGTGGTACGGGCATTCCGCAGTCGCTGGTTGATGCGATCCGCACTTCGGGCACCGCCACCGCCCCGACCAACGCGATTGACCCGAACTTCGAAGCGCCCTCGCAGTGGCGTTTCTCGGGCTCGGTCGACTACGAGGCCGACCTCGGCTTCCTGGGTGATGGCTGGAACTTTGGCGCCGACGTGATCTATTCGCGGATCAAGAATGCGCTCGAGTGGGTGGACCTGCGCTCGGTCGATAGCGGCGGCAATCTGCCTGATGGCCGGAACCGTTACAACATCCTGCCCGGCTTTACCGGCACCAACACCGACATCCTGCTGACCAACACCGATTTCGGCGAAAGCTGGAACCTGGTGGCACGGTTCGACAAGACCTGGGACGCGGGCTTTTTCCTGAACGGTTCCTACACCTTCCAGGATGTGACCGATCAGAACCCAGGCACATCGTCGGTGGCGTTTTCGAACTACACCAACACCGTGTTTGGCGACGATCCCAACCTGTCGGCACAGGGCATCTCGAACTATCAGCGCGATCACCAGTTCCGTCTGGGCGCCGGGTTTGATGGCGAGATCTTCGGGGAAAACAACACGCGGATCGAGCTGTTCTACAACGTGCGTTCGGGCCAACGTTACAGCTACGTGTTCAACGATCAGGCTTCTGGCAACAACAACCGTTCGGCGATTTTCGGGATTACCGGTCGCAACAATCGCGGTCTGCTCTACGTGCCCGACGTGAGCAGCGAGACTGCTGATCCCAACGTGCGTTATGCCGCCGGCACCTTCGCCGCGTTCCAGGCCTTCGTGCTGAATTCGGAGCTGGCGCAGTATCAGGGCCAGATCGCGCCGAAGAACATCGGTGAGACGCCGTGGGTACATAAGCTTGACCTGTCGTTCCGTCAGGAAGTGCCGTTCGTATTCGGCGGCAAGATCGAATTTCTGGCGGATATCGAAAACGTGCTCAACCTGATCGACAGCGATCTGGGCACGGTGCGTCAGGTCGGCTTCCCGTATACCGCGCAGCTGGTGAACGTGCAGTGCTTCCAGACGGCTGGCGGTACGACGGCAACCACAACTCCGGCGCAGCCCTGCGCACAGTACCAGTATTCGGGCTTCCGCGCACCGAACGAGGCGACCAACATCAATGGTTCGCTGTGGGGCATCCGCTTTGGTGTGCGCGTGAAGTTCTGATTACGCAAACAACGCTGACCTAACGAAAGGGCGGCCCGGCAACGGGTCGCCCTTTTGCTTTGCGGTTGGCGGAGGTCTACAGCGAAACGCGATCAGCCGCGCGCGCTGGCCTTACCAATAGGCTCACCTGAGCTTTCAGGCGAGGCATCCCCAATGGTGATCAACGCCTGAGCCAGCGCAGTGCGGTGCGCAGCGCTGGCAGCGTGCGCCAATGCCCGGTCGAGCGTGGCGGCAGCTTCGCCCAGTTCAGGCTCCCCGAACATCGCCGCCGATCCGGCGAGCTTGTGCACCAATTGCGCGAGCGCGGCGGGCGCGGTCTGGCCATGTTCCAGTGCGCTATCCTCGAAAGCCCCGTCTTCCAACGCCCCCTCTTCCAAGGCCGCGCGCACCGCTGCCAGCGCTTCGGCCCGGCGCAGGTGCCAGCGTTCGACCAAGCTTGGGGACAGCGCCATCGCCGATAGCCGCGCGGGCCGCGTTTCGGGTGCGGCTTCCACAATCCGGGTCGGCAGCCAGCGTTGCAGCACGCGGGCAAGCTCGGCCAGCACGATCGGCTTGGCCAGATGTCCCTGCATCCCGGCTGCCTGCGCCGCAGCGATATCTTCGGGATAGGCATTGGCGGTCAGCGCGATGATCGGCAGCAGGCCCGGCCCGATCCCTTCGGCCCGGATCGCGCGGGTGGCGTCATAGCCATCACAATCGGGCATCTGCACATCCATCAGCACCAGATCATAGGGCCGCGCGCGCATGATGCTGTCGATCACCATCGCGATACCTTCGTTCCCGTCATGCGCGACGTCGACCTCCTGCCCGCAACGTTCGAGCATTTCGGTGACCAGCAGGCGGTTGATGTCGTGATCCTCCACCAGCAGAATGCGCGATTGCGCTGGCAGCGGCGCAGGCGCGGGCGGTTCGTCGGGCAGCTCCGCTTCGGCGGGTTGAACCAGTGTCGCGGGCAGGAACACCGAAAAGCGCGATCCTTCGCCGGGTGCGCTCTCCACCGTGATCCGCCCGCCGAGCAGCGCGGCCAGCTGACGGCTGATCGACAGGCCGAGCCCGGTGCCGCCAAACCGCCTTGCGGTATCCGCCTCGCCCTGTGTGAAGGGGTGGAAGATCGTATCGAGCCGCGCCGGGCTGATCCCGATCCCGCTATCGGCCACCGCCACCTGCACTTCGCCCGGCAGCAGCCTGTAACTGACGCGGATCTGCCCGGCCTCGGTAAATTTCACCGCGTTACCGATCAGATTGAGCATGATCTGGCGCAGCCGTAGCCCATCGGTCATTACCCACGGGCGGCGCGGCCCGTCGAACCGGCAGTCTGCATCGTCGCCGCCATCATCACCGGCATCGCAGGCAAATTCGAGCGTCAGCCCCTTTTTCTCAGCCGCCGGGCGGTGCAGCGCGGCGCAATCCGCGAGACTGGCGTGAAGATCCACCGGCGCACGGTCGATCGCAAACTGCCCGCTTTCGATCTTGCTTAGGTCAAGCACGTCGTTGAGCAGCATCATCATTGACCGGCCCGACTGCACGATCATCTCGGCAAAGCGGCGTTGGTCAGCGGCCAGATCGCCCTGCAACATCAGTTCCGCAAAGCCGAGCACGCCGTTCATCGGAGTGCGGATTTCGTGGCTCATATTGGCGAGGAAATCGGATTTCGCCTGCGCTGCGTTTTCGGCATGGCGGCGCGCGCGGGTAAGCAGCAATTCCAGCTCAACCCGCTCGGTCACGTCGCGCGCGGCCACCACCACGCCATCGCGCGCTCCGGTTAGCGGGTGGCGCACTACCGCGCCATCGGCTTCGAGAAACACCGGACTGCCATCGGGATGGTCGAGATAGCGGCGGTAGGTGACGCGTTCCTTGTCGCTCATACCGGATAGCAGGTGGCCCAGGGCCTGCATCGCGCGGTCGCGCGCATCAGGGTGAAGCAGTGGGCCCGCAGCCTCACCTACCAAAGCCTCAGGCGGCAATCCCATCACATCGCGTACCGAAGGCGAGGCATAGGTGCACACGCCATTAAGGTCATAGCGCAGGATCGCATCGGTGATGTTGTCGGCCAGCAGGTCGATCTGTTGCTTGCCCGCTTCCAGTTCGGCGGTGATCCGATCACGCCCGGCAAGGATCGCGGCAACCGGCAGGCCGGTGAGGAAATTGGCCGCGACAAAGGCTTGCAGCAAATGCAGCTGGGTGATCGCGACCCCGCTGGCCGCGGCAATCGGGCCTAGACCGGCCCATGTCATCACGCCCGCCACCAACGCCACCCCGCCGACATGCAGCGCGCTGCCCAGACTGCCAAGCCGGAAGGCATGCAGCAGCGTAATCGGCTGGATCAGGAACATCAGCGGATAATGGGTCTGGTTGAACACCAGAAAGGCGCAGGTCATCCCGCCGATCAGCAGCGCCAAATTTTCGGCCGGATGCGCCGGGGCGGGGGCGAGCTTCCCCCTGATCCGGTCAACCACCAGCAACACGGTGGGCACGATCAGCACCATCGCCATGCTGTCGGTCAGGAACCAGGTGAGCGCGCCGCTGCGGATGGCTGCCAAATCCGCGCCCATCATCGGCGCGGTGAGCAGCGCCGATAACAGCGGGCCAATCAGCCCCCCGGCCCAGACGAACCGGGCAAGATCAGTGAGCCGGGTCATATCAGGCGGCGCGCCGCCGGCTCGCCGGGTCAGCGCGAGCACGGCGATAATCTCGATCAGATTGCCCAGCGAAAACACCAGCGCAATGTCATGCGGCAACTGCCCCACCACATTGGCACCAAGGCTGGCAGCAAAAGCGGCAGCGAGGAACGGCAGCTCATTGCGGATCCGCGCGCGCAGCAGGAACGCGACCGCGCAGGCATTGGGCAGCCAGATCGGGCTGACAGTTTCCCCTGCGCCCGACAGCAGCAGGCTGAAGCAGCCAAGCGCCAGATAGGTGATCCCGCCGATGATCGCGGCCTGAAGGCTTGGCCCGTCAATCTGACCAGCGGCGATGCCAAAGATAGATGGGTTGCGAGCGGGCACCGCAGTCTCTGCCGCACCAGAGTTGGTCACCGGCGGCAAGGGCGTGGTGATCCCCGCATCTCCGCCATCAGGCGCGCGGCTGCCGTCTTCGTCAGCGCCGCGTTCCGGGCCAACGGAGTCCAAGCTCGGGTCGGGGTAGTCGCCCCCGTTGCCCCGGTCATGATCCAGTGCACGCTCGATCAACGGGCTCCATCGCAAAATGCTGCGATGCTGATATAGAGCCGCGGGACCAATTTCGGACACAACCTCGTCCGGAATGGAGCAATCGTGGAGCAGGCGTCCGGCATGGCGAACGAAGTGGGGAATGGCGCGCAGGGCTTTCGGCATCGGCGAAAACGGATCAGCGTGCCGTTGATCGCTGCGATCGTGGTGCTGCATCTGGGGCTGCTCTATGGTCTGACCCGCGCCTTCGCTCCTGATTTCACCGCCTCGGTTGAACGCAATGTGGTGTCGGCCTTCACGGTGACCATCACCGCGCCGCCTGATCCGCCGCCGCCCGAAAATCAGCCCGAACCTGACGAAGGCGCGCAGGGCGATCCGGGGCGCGATGCGGTGGCAAAGCCGGTCACCAGCCCGCCGCCCAAGGTGCGGGTGAAACAGGACACCGCGCTCCCCCGCGCATCATCAACCGGCACAGCGAGCGAATCCGGCGCGGCTGATGCAGGCGACGGAACGGGTGCGGCGGGCAGCGGGCTGGGCACCGGCAGCGGCAACAGCGGCAGCGGGCGCGGCGGGATCGCGGTGTCCAAGCCGGTGCACATCTCGGGCAGCATCGACAATGCGCGCGATTTCCCCGTCCCGCCCGGCGGGCGCGCCGCGCGGCGCGGGACGCAGGTGATCGTCAAAGTCACCGTTGGCACCGATGGGCGCCCGCGCAATTGTTCGGTCTTTCGCGCCAGCCCCGATGCCGAAGCCGACCGGCTCACCTGCCAATTGGTCGAAAGCAGGCTCGGCTTCCGTCCGGCAATGGATGCCAATGGCAATCCGGTCGCAGCGCCATTCTACTGGCGTCAGCAATGGTTCTGAAACACGGACCCGTCAGCAATCCGATGGAAAAAAGCGCCGTTCAGACTCGTCTCACATCTGATTATTGATATAAGCTGCGCCAAATGAAGGATTTTCCAGTGACAGCGATCTATCCGGTAATCATGTGCGGTGGCAGCGGCACCCGACTGTGGCCGGTGAGCCGCAAGGCCATGCCCAAGCCGTTTCTGCCGCTGGTCAGCGATGAAACGCTGTTTGAACAAGCCGTGCGCCGGGTGGCGGGCGATGATCGCTTCGCTGCGCCAATGGTGGTGGCAGGCGCGGCCCATGCCGATATCATCATGGCGCAGATGGGCGATATCCCCGGCGCGCGGCTGGTGATCGAACCCGCTGCGAAGAACACCGCGCCCGCCATCGCGTTGGCCGCCGCGCTCTTGCCTGCGGACGCGGTGATGCTGGTTTGCCCAAGCGACCATCACATTGCAGACGCGTCCGCCTTTCGGGCCGCCGCGCTAGCTGCGGCAGAATTGGCGCGGCAGGATTATCTCGTCAGCTTTGGCATAGCGCCCGACCGGCCCGAAACCGGCTATGGCTATCTCCAGCGCGGTGAACAGCTGGCTGGCGGCTTTGCGATCCGGCGGTTCGTCGAAAAGCCCGAACTGGCCCGCGCGCAGGAATACCTGGCCAGCGGGGATTACAGCTGGAACGGCGGGATCTTTGCGTTCCGGGCCGGGCATTTGCTGGCCGAACTCGCCGTGCACCGGCCCGATATGGCGCGATTGGTGGCTGAAGCGGTGGCGGGCGGACGCGACGATGGCGCGCGGTTCCACCCTGCGCCTGTACCCTTCGCCGCGATTGTTGGCGATTCGATCGACTATGCCGTGATGGAAAACACCGCGCGCGCGGCGATGGTGCCGGTCGACATGGGCTGGTCCGATATCGGCAACTGGGCCGCGCTGGCCGATGCCTTGGCGGATGGGGCCGATGACGCAGGCAATGTCATGCGCGGCACGGTTGATCTCGACGGGTGCAGCGGCGTGCTCGCCATCACTGATGGCCCGCGCATTTCGGCGGTGGGCCTGACAGATGTGTGCATCATCGTCTCTGGCGGGGAGGTGCTCGTCACCACCCGTGACGGCGCGCAAGCCATCGGCAAGCTGCCCGGTGCGTTGAACCAATGATGGCGCGCCAACTCCCCACGCGGATGGTCGCCAAGGTGTGGGGCCGTGATACGCTGCCCGCGCCTTTTGCTGCGCC
>LNED01000039.1 GCA_001464915.1 Sphingomonadales bacterium Ga0077531 | reverse complement strand
GCAAGGATCGAGAGGATCTGCCGGTCGATGAAGTTGAGGATATAGACCACAACCAGCACGCCAAGCACATACCAGCTATAGGCAGACGCTGGCGCATCCTCGCGGGCCTGCGCCACAGTTGCTTCCTCGCTCAAGAGTGCTCCCCCATCCGGATGGTCTGGTTATCGGTCAGCCGTGTGGCGACCTATGCGTTGTAGGGAGTGCTATCGGTAATACCGGCTTCGGCAAAACCCTTTTTCCGCAGACGGCACGAATCGCACAATCCGCAGGCCATCCCGTCAGGGGTCGGATCATAGCACGACCAGCTCCATGCAGGGTCAAGACCAAGCCGCGCGCATTCGCGGGCGATGTCGGCCTTGGTCATGTTCTGAAGCGGCGCGTGGATTGTGAAGGGCGCGCCTTCGACGCCGGCCTTGGTACCCAACCGCGCTGTTTCAGCAAAGCTCGCGATGAACTCGGGGCGACAATCGGGATATCCCGAATAGTCGAGCGCATTGACCCCGATGAACACATCACGTGCGCCTGCCGCTTCGGCACAGGCCGTGGTCAGCGCCAGGAATACCAGATTGCGGGCCGGAACATAGGTGACCGGGATATCATCCCCCACCCCTCCCTTCGGCACATCGATCGTGTCGGTCAGTGCCGATCCGCCGAATGCCCTGAGATCGAGCGCGATCCGGGTATGGCGCTCGAGCCCCAACCGCTCGGCGATGCGCGCTGCCGATTCCAGCTCCAACCGATGCCGCTGACCATAGTCCACTGTCAAAGCGTGCACAGCAAAGCCGGACTCCTGCGCCAGCGCAGAAGTGACCATTGAATCCAGCCCGCCGGAGAGCAAAACTACGGCGATCGGCTGCGCAGAAATATTATCAGAACCAATCATTCGGCGGCCCTAACACGGGCATACGCAAACGCAATCCGGCCCGATCAGCAGGTGCCGGTACGGCGCGCTTCAGCGATGAATTGGAACGGTGTGCCGTCGTGGATGCCCTGGCTTTCCAACTGCACCAGCGATCCCGTCTCGCGGCGGATGCTTGTGCGGCCATAACCATTGCCTGGGCAAGTGTACTGTACCGTCACGCGGGCGGCGCCATCTTCAACCACGAACTGATTGCACCCGG
>LNED01000038.1 GCA_001464915.1 Sphingomonadales bacterium Ga0077531 | reverse complement strand
TTTTTCGACGAACCGTCAAATAGCAAGTGCGAATGTACGGGAGCAGAACGCGCAGTCGACAGCGATGATGCCGTCGGGGCCTCGCATCTCCTGCTGCTCATCGGGTGGGAAGCGGGAGATTATCGAAGCGTAGTGATCATGGCTGCACCGGCACCCACGCGACAGGGCTGCGCCGGGCTGGACCCGCACCTCCTCTTCCTCATGGAATAGCCGCCAGACGATCGCTTCGAGCGACAGCGCCGGGTCGAGCAATTCGTCATGGCTGATCGTCCCTGCCAGCACCGCGACATGCTCCCAATCGGGATGGTCGAGCCGCACGTGCAGTCGCTCACGGCCTTCCTCGCCATCAGCGAGGTGCTGCACCAGCATCCCGGCGGCCGCACGGCCTTTGGCTCCGGCCCGGCTGGCCACGCGGATCAGCGTAGGGATTTGTTCGGACTGGCTGAAATAGCTTTGGCAGGCCTCAGCCAAGCTCGCCCCTTCGAGCGGCACGATCCCTTGATAACGTTGTTTGCCCTCAGTCTCGAATGTGATCGCGAGATAGCCTTCGCCGAACAGCGCTTGAAGCGTCGGATTTGCCCCCAATGCGCTCAGCCGCTCCCCATCGAAATCGACATAGCCACGCACCGCGCCTGCACGATAGTCACACACCAGCAGTTTGACGATCCCGCCAGTGGTCTGCGCCTGGATCGTCATCTGCGCGGTCTCGCCCTTGAGCAGGCCACCCGTTAGCGCGCCAAGCACCAAAGCTTCGCCCAGCAGATGCGTGATCGGCGGCGGGTAATCATGCGCCGACAGTACTTCGTCGAGCACCCTGTCCATCCGCACTACTCGCCCACGCGCACTGCGGCCGGGCAGGGTAAAGCCCATCAACTTGTCGGAATAGGTCTCGGTCATTTCAGTCATGGCCGCGCATATGGGGATGCATGACGCCGGGGCCAAGCCCCCTGCATTCGGCTCAATAGCCGCCGATCCGCCCGAAACTCCACAGCAGCACCGATTTTTGCGCGTGAATGCGGTTCTCCGCCTCGTCAAACACCACGGATTGCGGGCCCTCGAACACCTCTTCGCTGACCTCGTCGCCCACGTGTGCGGGTAGGCAGTGGAGGAACACCGCGTCTGGCTTTGCCTCCGCCATCAGCGCTGCATCGACCTGATAGGGGGCCATTGCGGCCTTCTTTTCCGCCGCATCGGCTTGCCCCATCGAAATCCACGTATCAGTAACCAGCACATCGGCACCGCGCGCCGCTGCGTGCGCATCCTGCGTCAGCGTGACAATAGCCCCGCCAGCGCGCGCCATGTCAACGAAGGCTGAATCGGGTTCGTAACCCGCAGGCGTTGCGACTCGGACGTTGAATTTGAACAGTCCGGCCGCTTCAAGGATCGAGTGCAGCACGTTGTTGCCATCCCCGAACCATGCCAGCTCCAGCCCCGGCAGAGCCTTGCCATGCTCGATCACAGTCAGCAGGTCGGCGACGATCTGACACGGGTGAGACTTATCAGTCAGCCCGTTGATCACCGGCACAGTGGCGTGGCGCGCCATTTCTTCGATCTTGGCGTGATCATCAGTGCGCAACATGATTCCGTCGACCATCCGGCTCAGCACGCGTGCAGTATCGGCGATGCTCTCTCCGCGCCCAAGCTGGCTTGAGGCAGCATCGAGGATCAGCACGCTGCCGCCCAACTGCCGCATCGCCATGTCGAAGCTGACGCGGGTGCGAGTTGAGTTTTTCTCGAATACTAACCCCAGCACATAGCCCGCCAGCGGCGCATCGGCATCGACTGCGCCCTTGGCCAGCCCTTTGCGCGCTGCCTTGCGATCAATCGCATCATTGATCATCGCCGCGACATCATCGCCCCCAGCATCACACAGGTCGAGGAAGTGACGCCAAGTCACATGGCTTCCCCCCGGTGCCGCGGTCATGCCGCCTCAGGCACCTTGAAGCTTGCGGCGCCTGCCGACAGCTTGTCGAAGAATTCGTCGATCTCGGCATCGCCGATCACCAGCGGCGGGATGACGCGGATCGTGTTGTCGCCCGCCGCCACCGTAAGCAGCTGGTGATGATCGCGCAGGTGGACGTAGAACGGGCGGCTCTCCATCTTCATCTTGAGACCGAGCATCAGCCCCTTGCCGCGCACCAGTTCGAACAGCTCGGGATAGTTGCCGATAAACTGTTCGAGTCGTGAGCGCAGGCGCTCGCCCTTCTCGCGAACCGATGCGAGGAATTCCTCGTTCGCAACCGCTTCCATCACCGCCATGCCCGCCGCCATTGCCAACGGGTTCCCGCCGTAGGTCGATCCATGCGTGCCGAAAGTCATGCCGCGCGCGGCCTTTTCGGTGGCGATGCAGGCGCCGAGCGGGAAGCCGCCGCCGATGCCCTTGGCTGTCGCCATGATGTCCGGCTCAATCCCGTAATGTTCATAGGCGTAAAGCTTGCCCGTGCGGGCAACGCCGCACTGCACTTCGTCGAGGATCAGCATCAGGTCGTGCTCGTCACACAGAGCGCGCAGGCCGGACATGAATTCCTGCGAGGCCGGACGAATTCCCCCCTCACCCTGAATTGGTTCAACCATGATGCCCGCCGTGTGCGGCCCAATCAGTGCTTTAGCCGCTTCGAGATCGTCGAACGGTGCGTATTTGAACCCCTCGAGCAGCGGCGCAAAGCCGTGGTGCATCTTGGTCTGGTTCGATGCGCTGATGGTCGCCATCGTGCGGCCGTGGAAGGCGTTGTGAAAGGTGATGATTTCGAACCGGCTGGCATCGCCTGCCTCACCTGCGTTCTGGTGATAGGCGCGCGCGGTCTTGATCGCTGCCTCGCAGGCTTCCGCGCCCGAATTGGTGAAGAACACCGTATCGCCAAAGGTCTTGTCGACCAGCAACTGGGCCAACTTTTCACCCTGCGGGCTGCCATACAGGTTCGACACATGCATCAGCGTTGCCGCCTGATGCTGGATCGCCCCGATCAGCCCTTCGTGCGAGTGGCCGAGCAGATTGACTGCAATCCCGCTGGCAAAATCGAGGTAGCGCGTGCCGTCTTCGTCGATCAGGTGGCAATGCTCGCCTCGCACGGGCCGTACGCCGCTGCGCGGATAGACGGGCATGAGCGGAGTGATCGACATGAGACAGTTCCTGAATTGAGCGAGAAAACAAGCGGTGAAACGCAAATGGCGGCCCTGAAAGAGCCGCCATCTACAATCAATTAGTCCTGTGCAAACCCCGCGTCAAACCGAGAGGGGTGCAAGGTGGTTTTAGTCAGCCTTCGTGCGGCGAAAGGTTGACGGCCGAGTGCTTGCCCCGTCGGTCAACTTCCAGATCGAACTGATAGCGTTCGCCTTCGTTCAGGGCCGAAAGCCCCGACCGTTCGACTGCACTGATATGCACAAAGGCATCGGGTTCGCCATCATCGCGGACGAGGAAGCCGAAACCTTTCATCGCGTTGAAGAACTTGACCGTGCCGGTTACCCGCTCACCGGTCAGCTCGCGCGCCGGAGCGGCAGGTTTGGCCGCCACTGCGATCACATCGCCGACAACCTGCAGATCCTGCGCCGACACCTTGCCGCCGCGATCCACGAGGTTGTACTGAAGCTCCTGCCCTTCGGCGAGACCTTCAAGCCCGGCGCGCTCCACAGCACTGATGTGAACGAAGACATCTTCGCCGCCACCTTCTTGCTGAATGAAGCCGAAGCCTTTTTGCACGTTGAAGAATTTCACCATGCCCTTGCCGGTGCCGACAATCTGCGCAGGCATACGAGCGAAACCGCCGCCGCCTGCACCGCCGCCTGGCCCGCCAGGGCCGCGGGGTCCGCCGCTGCCGCCACCAGGGCCACGCGCGCCGCCGCCGCCGAAGCGATCACCACCGCCACCGCCGCCACCGAAACGATCGCCGCCACCGCCGAAACGGTCACCACCACCGCCGAATTCGCGCGGTGGCGAAAAGCCATCGTTCCCGCCGCCAAACGGATCAAAACCTTCTTCGCCAAAGCCGTCGCGCTTGTCGCGGCCGCGCCGGCGTCCCCTATCGTAACCCATAGATCAGTACGTACCTTGCCACACTGCCCATCCTCAAATGCGCCGATGGCGGGGACAGCGAGCCGCACCGGACACAGACGCGCCGAACTTGCAAACCGGTGCGCACGTGGGCGCTGATATAGCGCACAAAGAGTTGCTTTGCGAACGATTTTACCAATGCCCAACAGGCGCGCGAGGCTACGATATCTAAGGTCACACACGAAACCTTGAATGCGGCCGTACGGTTGGGCATGACTGCTGACATTGGTCCACCGGAGCGCTGACACTGTCATGAGCGATTTTCGCACCCTATCAGAAAATATTCTTGTGAGTGAGCAACTTACGCTTGACGATGTGAGCGCCGCTGCGGCTGCCGGAGTGGCAATGATCGTCAATAATCGCCCCGATGGTGAGGAGCCTTCGGCGCCGCAGGGCGAGGATATCGCCGCCGCTGCCGCCGCTGCGGGCCTCAATTACGTCGCCATTCCGATCGGCCATTCGGGCTTCAGCGAACCGCAGGTCGACGCGATGATCGCCGCGCTGGAGCAGGCCGAAGGCCCGATTCTCGCCTATTGCCGATCGGGCACGCGCTCGACTCTGCTGTGGGCATTGGCGACGGCGAAACAGGGCGGCGATCCCGACACCATAGCGCGCGCTGCGGCGCGAGCGGGTTACGATATCAGCCCCGTTCGCCCGATGGTGGACATGCTCGCCGCGCGCTGAGACGTTCCGCATGGCGCTCCCGCCCTTGCTGTTGCAAACCGCCGGATCGCTGGCGGCGATTCTCGCGCTGGCGGGGCTGGCGTGGTGGCTACGACTGGGCGGCGCGCCATTGCTGACTGATGATGAGGCGGTGCGCCGCGCGGCAGGCGAGGTTGAGGACGGGTTCAACCCTGTCGTCATTGCCCGCGACGCCGAGGGGCGGGCCGCGCTCGCCGAGGATTCGCAGGGCCGGATCATGGTGATCAGGCGCCACGGCAATCGCTTTGCGGGACGCTTGCTCGGCCCCGGCGCTCGCGCCGTCATCTGGCGCGATCCGGGCGTGGCCGACGGGCTTGAAGTCCAATGCGGCGAGGCGCGGTTCGGCAAGGTCTATCTCGACGTGCCCGATCCTGACGCTTGGGCAGCGGCTATCAATGCGCTAAACGAACCGCATCATGCCTGATTTCAACCCCACCCAATATGCCGTACCGCTGTTCGTGGTTGCCGTGCTGGCCGAGATGATCTGGGCCAAATTCCGCGCGCCTGAAGCCTATGAGCCAAAAGACACGCTGGTCAGCCTGTCGTTTGGCCTGGGTTCGACCATCGCAGGTGCGCTGTTGGGCGGCTTTGCCCTGGCCTTGATGCTGCTTGCCTATGAGTATCGGGTCATCGATTTCGGTCCGGAATGGTGGGCGGTGTGGTGGGCGTGGCCGCTGTGCTTCGTGCTCGACGATCTCGCCTATTACTGGGTTCACCGCGCCGGGCACCGCATCCGCTGGATGTGGGCAGCGCATGTGAACCACCATTCCAGCCAGCATTACAACCTGTCGACCGCGCTGCGGCAAAGCTGGACCGGCAACCTCACCATCGGCATCCTGTTCAGCCTGCCCTTGGCGCTGCTGGGCTTTCATCCGGTGATGATAGCGATCTGCGGCGGGTTCAATCTGATCTATCAGTTCTGGATCCATACCGAGGCGATCAAGCGGATGCCGCGCTGGTTCGAGGCGGTGATGAACACGCCATCCCACCACCGCGTCCACCACGCCACCAATCCGCGCTATCTCGACCGGAATTACGCTGGCGTCTTCATCATCTGGGACCGGATGTTCGGCACCTTTGAGCCTGAGGTGGATGACGAGCCGATCCGCTACGGCATCGTCAAACAACTCGGCAGTTTCAACCTGTTGTGGTCAGTATTCCACGAATGGGTGGGGATGATCTCGGACATCTGGCACGCGCCGTGGAAGCACAAGCTTAGCTATCTGCTGCGCGAGCCCGGTTGGAGCCACGATGGCAGCCGCGAAACCAGCGACATGATCCGCGCCAAATGGCAGGCGCGCGTCGGCGCCGAGGTTGCACCCGCCGCAACTTCAGTGGCTGATCGAAACCCGATTGCAGGAGCGCACGAAGCTGCCTAATCTCCCTGCCAAAGGGAGAGATCATGGAGAGTTTCGATTACATCGTCATCGGCGGTGGCAGCGCCGGCAGCGCAGTGGCTGGACGGCTCGCGGTTGATGGCACGCGCCGGGTGTGCCTGCTCGAAGCGGGCGGCACCAACGACAACATCCTCGTCAAGACGCCAGGATTCATGCCCTTCCTGCTCAAGAACGCCAATTACCGCTATGAGACGGTGCCGCAAAAGGGCTTGAACGGTCGCACCGGCTATCAGCCGCGCGGCAAAGGTTTGGGCGGATCATCGGCGATCAACGCGATGGTCTATATCCGCGGAAACCGCTGGGATTACGACAATTGGGCCGCGATGGGCTGCACCGGTTGGGCCTATGACGATGTTCTGCCGTACTTCAAACGCGCCGAGGCCAACGAGCGTGGCGGCGATGATTTCCACGGCGCGGGCGGCCCGCTGTTCGTATCCGATCAGCATTATGCCAACCCCACCTCTCATGCCTTCGTTGAGGCAGCAGCCGCGCTGCAATTGCGCGCCAACGCCGATTTCAACGGTGCGCAGCAGGATGGGTTCGGCATCTATCAGGTGACGCAGCGCAAGGGCGAACGCTGGACCTCGGCGCGCGCATACGTCGAGCCGATTCGCGGACAGGGCAATTTCGCCATTCGCACCGATACGCTGGTCGAAAAGCTGGTGGTTGAAGCAGGGCGCGTTACCGGGGTGCAGATCCGGCGCGGCGGCCAGAGCGAGACCCTGATGGCCCGGCGCGGTGTGGTGCTGTCGGCAGGCGCGTTCAATTCGCCGCAAATCCTGATGCTGTCGGGCATCGGCCCAGCGGCGCATCTGAAGGCGCAGGGGATCGACGTGGTGCTGGATCGCCCGGAGGTGGGCGGCAATCTTCAGGATCACATCGACTATGTCTCAGGCTGGGAGACGGAAAGCGACGTGCCGATTGGCAGTACGCTGAAAGGCACATTGCGTATGGCGGCGGCGATTGTCGAACACCGGCGCAAGCGCACCGGGGTAATGACCACCCCCTATGCCGAGGCAGGCGGTTTCTGGACAGTGATGGCCGATTCGCCCGCGCCCGATGTGCAGTGGCATTTCGTGCCCGCAGTGTTGGAGGATCATGGGCGCGAGAAGGTAAAGGCGCATGGCTTCTCGCTCCACGCCTGCGTGCTGCGGCCCGAAAGCCGCGGCACGGTGCGGCTCGGCTCGCCCGATGCCGCCGCCGCTCCGGTGATCGATCCCAACTTCCTTGATGACGAACGCGACATGGCGGTTCTGCGAGCAGGCGTGCGGCTGTCCCACCGGATTGCCGAGGCCCCGCCCTTGCAGGCGTTCGGCCCAACCGATCGCCACCCGGTCGATCTGCATGATGACGCCGCGCTCGACGCCATGATCCGCAACCGCGCCGACACCGTCTACCACCCGGTCGGCACCTGCCGCATGGGCGCGGACGCGGATGCGGTGGTTGACCTGACGTTGAAGCTCAACGGCCTTGAGGGACTGTGGGTGGCCGATGCCAGCGTGATGCCAAAGATCGTCAGCGGCAACACCAACGCGCCGAGCATCATGATTGGCGAGCGGTGCGCGGACTTCGTTATGGCAGCGGAAAAGTCCTAATCCCCACCCTCACTGAATAACCCAAACGGCCCAAAGGGCCGCAAGCGCGACCGCGCGCCCGGAGGGGTTGCCCGCAGGGCCGGGCCCCTGGAGGAAAGCCAAGCGCGCGGACGCGCGCGCCGGCGCTTGAGGCTCAAACAAAAAAAGGCCGGAGCGCTTGTCGCGGCTTCGGCCATATTAGTTTGTTCGTTCGCAGGAGGAACGTGGTGAGGCGGGGGGAGAGGAGAGGGAGAGAGAGATCTCCCCCCGCCAAGCTTGATGGAAGGACGCCTAGTTGTAAGCGCGCTCCCCATGTTCGGAGATGTCGAGGCCGTTGACTTCGCTTTCTTCATCAACCCGCAGTCCGGTGATGGCCTTGGCGATGTACATGGCGATGGCGGTGCCAACAGCGGCGATCGCGATAGTGGCGGCAACCGCAGTGACCTGAGTCACCAACTGCGCGCCCATGTCGAAATCTTCGCCGCCCGGCCCACCCAGTGCGGGTGAGAACACGATGCCGGTGCCGATCGCGCCGACGATGCCGCCCACGCCGTGGATGCCGAAAGCATC
The DNA here is from genome assembly GCA_001464915.1 of Sphingomonadales bacterium Ga0077531. Taxonomy (GTDB): domain Bacteria; phylum Pseudomonadota; class Alphaproteobacteria; order Sphingomonadales; family Sphingomonadaceae; genus Erythrobacter. Next base: position 187,622 of record LNED01000038.1, on the reverse strand, counting down.
CAGCGCGTCGTCATAGCCGAACTTGGCCTTCACCTTCGAAACGAAGAAGTAGCAGATGACCGAGGCGACTGCGCCGAGCAGGATCGCGCCGAACGGACCGGAATTGCCAGCCGCAGGGGTGACCGCGACAAGCCCAGCGATCACACCCGAGCAGAAGCCGAGTGCCGAAGCCTTGTGGCCCATCGCCCGTTCAGTCAGCATCCAGAACAGCCCGCCCGCAGCCGTGGCAACGAAGGTGTTGATCATGGCGAGCGCGGCCGAACCATTGGCTTCAAGCGCCGATCCGGCGTTGAACCCAAACCAGCCCACCCACAGCAGGCCAGTGCCGACCATTGTCAGCGTCAAGCTATGCGGCATCATCGGTTCGGTCGGGTAACCCTTGCGCTTGCCAAGGATGTAGGCCGCGACCAGCGCCGAAACACCGGCGTTGATGTGCACCACCGTGCCGCCGGCAAAGTCGAGCGCGCCCATCACGAAGAACACGCCGCGCGCTTCCCACACCATGTGGGCGATCGGGAAATAGACGATCGTCAGCCAGACGAGGGTGAACACCATCGTCGCAGCAAACTTCATGCGTTCAACCACCGATCCCAGCACCAGCGCCACGGTGATCGCAGCAAAGGTCATCTGGAAGCTGATGAAGATGTATTCGCTGATCACCTCGTCGGTGAAGGTCGCGGCGGTTGAATCCGGCGTGACCCCGGCCAGGAAGAACTTGCCCCAGCTGATATACTCGTTGCCTTCCGGGCCGAATGCGAGGCCGTAACCCCACATCACCCACACCAGCATCGCAAGCGAGGCGGCAGCCCCGATCTGCGTCATGGTCGACAGCATGTTCTTTGAACGGGTCAGGCCGCCGTAAAACAGCGCGAGGCCCGGCAGGATCATCAACAGCACCAGCACGGTCGCCGTCATCATAAAGCCGTTGTTGCCCGGATTGGGCACGGCAGGCGCGGCTTCAGCGGCAACAACAGCCGCTTCGGCAGCTTCAGCCACGGGCGCGGCGAGCGCCGGTGCGGCCAGCATAACCGCCCCGGTCGCCAGCATCGCAGCATTGCAAAGGATACGCTTCATTGCTTGGTTCCCCCTAAAGCGCGGTTTCGCCGGACTCGCCGGTACGGATGCGAGTGGCTGACGCCAGATCGAACACGAAGATCTTGCCGTCGCCGATCGCGCCAGTGTTCGCGGTGGTTTGGATGGTTTCGACCACCTGCGCGGCGATTTCGTCGCTCGCAGCGATCTCAAGCTTCACTTTGGGAAGCATGTTGGTGGAATATTCCGCGCCGCGGTAGATTTCGGTCTGGCCCTTCTGGCGACCAAATCCCTTTACCTCGGTCACGGTCATTCCGGCGATGCCGATACCGCTCAACGCTTCGCGCACGGTGTCGAGCTTGAACGGCTTGATGATGGCGATGATGAACTTCATCTGTGGCCCCTGTTGCACCGGATCGTTCCGGCCATCGGGAACACAGCAACAAGCGTGCCATATTTGTGTAATCCGCCTGACGCAGCGGAATCAGGGCGTTTCTTCGCACCTGCAGAAAAATACCTGCCTATTTTTTAGGCGAGTGATTAATGATTGAGCAATTTTTGCGGCAGGATGTGCGCCAACCATCGGCTGACGCTAGTTCTCGTCCCCGGCAATAAAGCGGTCGGTCGCGCGGGTCGGCAGGCCATCAATGCTGCGGGTGCGCTTCGCCACCTTGGCAGCCCATTGCGCGGGATCGGACTGACGGTGCGCCTTCTTGAGGGTATCGCGCTCCCCCGCCAGCGTCATGAACGGCACGCCCCAGCCGCACGAGCCTTGCACGCTTTCCACCGCAATATCGAAAATCTGGCGCGTCCCCGGCAGCATGGTGAAGTGCGCGGCGAGCGCGTCCCATTCGGCATCCTGCGGCAATACCGCACGCCCACGCCCGTAAATCCGCAAGATCAACGCGGGTCGGTCAAAATTGCAGAACATCACCGTAATGCGGGCATCTGCCGCCAGATGCGCATGGGTCTCGTTCCCCGAACCGCCCAGATCGAGATAGGCCACTCTTGTGGGCGACAACACCCGGAATGCGTCGTAACCCTTGGGGCTGAGGTTGATCCGCCCGTCCGCCGCCGCCGTCGCCACGAAAAATACCGGCTGCGCGGCGATCATCGCGATCTGCTTTTCGGTCAGCGCATCGGTGAAATCAGCCATCAGCGGGCTCCCAGTGGGTCAGAGAAAATCGCGCAAAGTGGCAATGAAGCGATCAAACTGATCGTGGTGCAGCCAGTGGCCCGCTTTCTCGAACTCGATCACGCTGGCGGTGCTGAAATGCGCAATCCGCCCGTCCTTCTCCGGGTTCGAGGCCCAGCTATCCGCGCCGTACAACAATAGCGTCGGGCAGGTGATCGCGGCCCAAAGCGACTCAACAAATTCATCGCCGATATCCTCGACCGGCCAGACGTTGAGGTGGGGGTCGAACTTCCAGCTATAGGTGCCGTCCTCGTTGCGGTTGACCCCGTGGACGGTCAGATGCCGCGCCTGTTCCTCGGTAAGGTAGGCGTTTTCCTCGATCATCCGCGCAAAGGCGGCTTCGATGCTGTCGTATTTGCGCGGGGAGCGTCCGGCGGCTTTCCGCTTTTTCTCGATAAATTCGGCGAGGCGTTCGGGGTAAGGCACGGCGCGCTGCTTAGCGCGCATTTCGGGTGACGGGCCGAGGCCCTCGATCGCCACCAGCTTGCTCACCATATCGGGGAAGGCTCCAGCGTATCGCAGCGCGACATTGCCGCCCATCGAATGCGCCACCATCCGCACCGGGCCAACGCCGAGCTGATGGATCAGCTGCGCCAGATCATAGACCATGTCGGCAGCGGAATAGACGCCGTCCGACACCCAGTCGCTATCGCCATGCCCGCGGTGATCCATCGCGATGACATGATAATCCGCGCTCAGCGCCTGCGCCGTCCAGTCCCATGACCGCGCATGATCGCGCCCACCGTGCACCAGCACGAGCGGCGGTTTCCCGCGCCCGCCCCAATCGAGATAGTGGAGCCGAAGGCGCTGCGAAATGAAAGTCTGCGATGTGGGGCCAGTGTCGTGCATGGGTTCTGCCATGCCGCGATCCCCGGCCGCTCGCAAGCCTAACGCTCCTTCGTGGCCGAGAAGGTCAGCTCCGGGTTCTTCTCGACCTGATAGTTCACGTCCCACGGGCTCTTGGCCATGAACACGAAATCGCCATCGCGGTCGCGGGCGAGGTTGGCACGGTTGAAGCCGACGAAGGCTTCGATCAACGCAGGATCGCCCTTGATCCAGCGCGCGGTCGCGAATGGCGAAGGTTCGAGCACGGCTTCAACCTTGTATTCCGCCTCCAGCCGCGAAATGAGCACTTCGAGCTGCAATTGCCCCACCACGCCGACAATGTGCTGCGAGCCGATTTCAGGGTAGAATACCTGAATCACGCCCTCTTCGCTGAGATCATCCAAGGCTTTGCGCAATTGTTTGGTCTTGGTCGGATCACGCAATTGCACGCGGCGCAGGATTTCCGGTGCAAAGTTCGGCAGGCCGGTGAAGCGCACCTGGTTGCGTTCGGACAGGGTATCGCCCACGCGCAGGGTGCCGTGGTTGGGGATACCGATGATGTCACCCGCCTCAGCCGTGTCGGCAATTTCGCGGTCTTGGGCAAAGAACAGGATCGGTGAATGCACCGCAATCGGCTTGCCCAGCCCTGAAGGTGTCAGCTTCATGCCGCGTTTGAAGGTGCCCGAAACCTGCCGCATAAACGCGATCCGGTCACGGTGGTTGGGGTCCATATTGGCCTGCACCTTGAAGATGAAGCCAGTCACCTCGTCGCGGTCAGGGCTGATCTGTTCCTCGCCCGCAGGTTGCGGCCGCGGCGGCGGAGCATAGCGGGCGATGGCGTCAATCAGCTCTGTGACGCCGAAGTTCTTGAGCGCGGAACCGAAATAAACCGGGGTGAGGTCGCCGTGGCGGAACGCCTCAAGGTCAAACTCAGGGTATCCGCCGCGTGCCAATTCGATCTCGTCGGCGAACCGTTCGGGGATCGCGGCGTTGGCATCACGCTTGCCGAGGAATTCCTTCGACGGGCCTTCGGGGCGGCTGACGGTGCCGGTGGCAAAATCCAGAATGCCTTCGAACTCGCCGCCCATGCCAATCGGCCACATCTGCGGGCTGACATCGAGCGCTAGCATGTCGGCGACCTCGTCGAGCGTCTCGAACGGGTCGCGGCCTTCGCGGTCAACCTTGTTGACGAAGGTGATGATCGGCACGCTCCGCAAGCGGCACACTTCGAACAGCTTGCGGGTCTGCGGCTCGATGCCCTTCGCGGCGTCGATCACCATCACCGCCGAATCCACCGCAGTCAGCGTGCGATAGGTATCTTCCGAGAAATCCTCGTGCCCCGGCGTGTCGAGCAGGTTGAAGACGATCCCGTCCTTGGCGAAGGTCATCACCGAGGACGTGACCGAAATCCCGCGCTGCTGTTCGATCTTCATCCAGTCCGACCGCGCCCGCCGCGCCTGCCCGCGCGCCTTGACCTCACCCGCCAAGTGGATCGCGCCGCCTTGCAGCAGCAGCTTTTCGGTGAGCGTGGTTTTCCCGGCGTCAGGGTGCGAAATAATCGCGAAGGTGCGCCTATTGCTCGTCATTACGTATCGCGCGCGACGCGGAAGCCCGCGAAGTCCTGGTTCACCGGCATCAGCTCGATCCGGTTGATATTGAGATGCGGCGGCAGGGTGGCGATCCACAGGATCGTGTCGGCAATGTCCTGCCCGGTCATCGGATTGACCCCGCGATACAGGTCATCGGAAGCCTGCTGGCTGCCGGTGCGCACCACGGTGAACTCAGTCTCGACCATACCGGGCTCAATGCTGGTGACGCGCACGCCGGTGCCGTGGAGGTCAGCGCGAAGGGCAAGCGTGAAGTGGTTCACGAAGGCCTTAGACCCGGCATAAACGTTGCCGCCCGGATAAAGATAACTGCCCGCCACCGAACCGATGGCGATGATCGCACCCTTGCGCTCGATCAGCTGCGGCAACAGCTTGCGGGTCAGCACCACCATCGCGGTGATGTTGGTGTCGATCATGGTCTGCCAATCGTCGAGATTGGCATTCTGCGCCGCTGACAGCCCCTGCGCGAGGCCCGCATTGTTGACCAGCAGATCAATGTCGCGGAACCCCTCGGGCAAGCTTGCCAGCGCGGCGTCAAGCGCGTCGGTATCGCGCACGTCAAAGCAGACGGCGTGAACCTTATCTGCGCCCAGTTCTGCCACGAGTGCGTCGAGCCGATCCTGCCGCCGCCCTGTGGCAACACAGCGCCAGCCCGCGCCGACCAGCGTGCGGACCGTGGCTAGGCCGATCCCTGCTGTGGCGCCGGTGACAAAAGCAGTCTTGGTCATCCGCGCAACTCCCCACCCAGCTTGGCCGCAGCGGCCACGATTTTCTCGGCCATCGCCTTCAGATCGGCGTCTTTGAAGCTGGCCTCGCCTGGTTGCAGTGTGACTTCAATCGCCAGCGATTTTCGCCCCTCAGGCACACCTGCGCCCTGGAACACATCAAACACCCGCACGCCAGTGATCGCTGCCTTGTCCGCGCCCTGCACCGCGCGGACGAGATCGCCCGCCGCGAGCGTTTCGGGCACAAGGAAGGCGAAATCGCGCGTCACCGCTTGCAGAGCGGGCGGGGTAAAGCCGGGGCGGGCGAACGCCGCGCCCTTCTTGGCCGGGATCGCGTCGAGAAACAGCTCAACCGCCGCAATCGGGCCATCGACGTCGAAGGCTTTGAGTGTGGCGGGGTGCACCATCCCGAACCGCGCCAGCACCGTCTTGGGGCCGAGCCGGAGCGTGGCCGATTGGCCGGGGTGGAACTGCGCGCCCGCTTCCCCCATCACCATCAGATTGGCAACCGGCGCGCCTGCGGCTTCCAGCAGTTCCAACGCCAGCGCCTTGGCATCATAGGCGTCGAACGGTTTGGCCTTGCCCGCCTGCCACCCGCGCGGCGTTTTCTCACCTGCCAGCACAATGCCGAGCGTCGGTTTTTCATCACTGAGGCCATCGGCGCTGCGGAAATAGCGCCGCCCGATTTCGAACAGGCGCGACGATGCAGCGCCGCGATCAGCATTGCGTTTGGCCGCCATCAGCAGGCCGGGCAGCAGCGCGGGGCGCATCGCCTTCAGGTCTTCGCTGATCGGGTTGGCAAGGACCCACAGGGCCTGATCAGACGCGAAATGCTCCGCCGCCCATTCTGGCAGGAAGCTCCAGGTCACCGCCTCGTTCAGCCCGCTCGCAGCGGCCGCACGGCGCAGGCCGCGTTCCAGCTTTTGCTGAGGGGTTGCCGTTGGGCGCGCGACGCCTTCGATGCGGGGAAGCGCAACGCTGGCGACCTTGTCGAGCCCGTGGATGCGGACGATTTCCTCGACCAGATCGGCCGGGCCTTCGATGTCATTGCGGCGGAGCGGGCAGGTGACCTGCCAGTCGCCCGAGACCGCGAAGCCAAGGCTTTCGAGGATGCGCTTCTGTTCGTCCTCGGCCACCGCAATCCCGCCGAGGCGCAATGTCAGGCCGGGGTCGAACGCGATCACCTTGGCGGCGAGCGGCGGTGAACCGGCGCGCACCACATCGCTTGGGCTTCCGCCAGCGAGTTCCACGATTAGCCCTGTCAGCAGATCGAGGCCATCATCCAGAAATTCAGGATCAACCCCGCGTTCAAACCGCGTGCGCGCGTCGGACGAGAGCCCAAGCTTGCGCCCGGTCGCGCCGATGCGGGCCGGATCGAAGTAAGCAATTTCGAGCAGCACGTCGGTGGTCGTCTCGCTGACGCCCGAATGCTCGCCGCCCATGATCCCGGCGATGTCGTGCACTTGGCTCTCGTCAGCGATCACCGTCATTGCGGCATCGAGCGTGTAGGTCTTCTCGTTCAGCGCCAGCACCTGCTCGCCGTCCTTCGCCCGCCGCGCCACCACTGCGCCAGAAAGCTTGGCGAGGTCATAAACGTGCGCCGGACGGCCAAAGCCCAGCATCAGGTAGTTGGTCAGATCGACCAGCAGCGAGATCGGCCGCTGGCCCGCGCTTTTCAGCCGCGCTTGTAGCCAGTCGGGCGAGGGGCCGTTGCGCACGCCGGTGATGACGCGGCCATAAAATGCCGGGCAGCCTTCAGGATCATCGGTGCGGATTGCGACCGGGCACGCACCTGCCGCGCTGAACGCAGGCATGGCAATCGGCTTCAGCGTCCCCAGGCCCTTGGCCGCCAGATCGCGGGCGATGCCGTAAACACCCATGCAATCGGGGCGGTTGGGCGTCACCGCGACCTCGATCATCGGGTCGGCGCCGTGGTAATCGGCAAAGCTTGTTCCCACCGGCGCATCATCGGGCAGTTCGATGATCCCGTCGTGATCCTCGCCCATTTCCAACTCGCGCACCGAACACATCATGCCATTGGATTCGACGCCGCGGATCGCGCTTTTGCGCAGCACCATGCCGTTCGCCGGAACGACCGCACCGGGCAGGCCGAGCACACCCTTCATCCCGGCCCGCGCATTGGGCGCGCCGCACACGACCTGCAACGGGTCGCCGTCACCCGTATCGACGGTCAGTACCTGCAACTTGTCGGCATCGGGGTGGCGCGCGGCGGTCAGGACGTGGGCGATGCGGAAACCCGCCAGCTTGTCCGCCGGGTCTTCGACGCCTTCAACCTCAAGCCCGATGGCGTTCAGCGCATCGCAGATTTCGGCCACGGTCGCGGTCGTCTCAAGGTGATCCTTGAGCCAGGTGAGCGAAAACTTCATGCCTTCGCTCCCACGCCAACGGACAGCGTCGGCTGATCGAAGGGCGAGAAGCCGTAATGCGCCAGCCAGCGGCCATCGCCATCAAAGAACGCGCGCAAATCATTCATCCCGTATTTCAGCATCGCAATCCGGTCGATCCCGAGACCGAAGGCAAAGCCCTGATATTCGGCTGGATCGAGCCCGACGAATTCGAGCACGCGGGCGTTGACCATCCCACTGCCACCAATTTCCATCCACGCATGGCCCGGCGCATCGCCGTGCCCGCCGACGACGCGGCGGCCACCTTCGTTGGAATAGCCCACGTCAACCTCGACGCTCGGCTCAGTGAACGGGAAGTACGACGGGCGCAGCCGCAGCACGATGTCCTCACGCTCAAAGAACGCCTTGAAGAAGGTCTCCAGCGTCCATTTGAGGTGGCCAAGGTGAATATCCTTGTCGATCACCAGACCTTCGACCTGATGGAACATCGGCGTGTGGGTCGCATCGCTGTCGCTGCGATACACCCGCCCCGGCGCAATAATGCGGATCGGCGCGCCTTGGGCGAGCATCGACCGGATTTGCACAGGCGAAGTGTGCGTGCGCAGCAATACTTCTCGCCCCTCGGAGGTCTTGTCCGGGAAATAAAACGTATCGTGCATCGCCCGCGCCGGGTGGGTTTCATCCATGTTGAGCGCGGTGAAATTGTGCCAGTCGTCCTCGATCTCCGGCCCGGTCGCCACGGCAAAGCCGAGGTCGGCGAAGATTTCCGCCAGCTCGTCCATCACCTGACTGACGGGATGCACCGAACCCTTGGGCGCAGCCTGCGCAGGCAGGGTAAGGTCAACCGTCTCACGCGCCAGCCGCGCATCGAGCTCCGCCGTTTCCAGCGCCGCCTTCTTGGCATCCAAGGCCTCTGCAATCGCGGCGCGTGCGGATTGGATCGCGGGGGCAGCAGCGGTGCGCTCATCCGGGCTCATCCCGCCGAGCGTCTTGAGAGCGAGGCTAACCCACCCTTTCTTGCCAAGCGTGTCGAGCCGCAGCGCCTCAAGCGCATCAAGGCTGTCAGCGGCGGCAATCGCGGCCAAAGCGGCCTGTGTTTGGATTGTGATGTCGGTCATGGCCTGTGGTGGTTTCGCAAGCGAGGTTTCGCCCCGGCCCGCTAGCGGCAAATCGCGCGTTTTGCAAAGCACCTGTGGCAGGGGCAGCCCCGTCAGCGCGGCGGCGGCGGCGCATCCAGCGTTTGTGCCGCGCTACCCCACACCCGCGCGCGGGCTTCCATGAACGATGTCAGGATCGGATGATCGAGCGCGGCATACTCGCTCGGGTTCATGGTCATGAATTCATGGAACTCACGCGTGAATTGCGCCTGATCGTGATAATGCGCGTCCATCGCCTCGGTCCAGCGGCTGCCGCGATGGAGCATAAAGGTCGTCAGGCTGCGCATGAACCGCTGGCGGCGCATCAACAGCTTGGGCGAAAAGCCAAAATACCGCATGCAGGTGCGCTCCAGCGTGCGGATGCTCATCGCGCAGGCGTCGGCCAGATCATGCACCGAAGCGTGCTCACCGTTCACCAGCTCGGCGTGAATGCGGCTGATCCGCGCATCGTCGCGCGTCGGGCGCATCACCCGCTCCATCAGCGTGACGATTGCCTCATACTGTTCGTCAAGATCGGCTTGCGGGTTGCACAGCGTATTGGTGAGCCCGGCGAAATGCTGGAACGCAGGGTGGCCCGCGCCGTCGCAGATGATATTCGTGCAACTGCTGGCATCGGCTGGCATGAACCGCGCCCAGCCCAATGGCAGGAACCCCACTCCCCACATCCGCACTTGGCCGAGGGTAAAGCGACACGGCAGCGAGCTCGCCCCGCTCGCCACAAACGGCGCGCCGCTGATATGGGTTGCACCGATTGAGGCATCGGGCGCACCGCCGCAGAAGAAGCGGATATTGCCCCATTCGGGCTGAAGGTAGTCGGTCAGGCGTTGGCCCGGTTCGTCCATCTCAAGCGTGACGTGATAAAAGGTCGTGAAGCACCCTTCGAACTGCGCGGGCGGTTCGCGGAATTCGGATTTCATCCGGTAGCCTGCGGGCGGCACAAGCCCACCCCCGGCGCTATTGTTCGTCGAATCCCCCATGCGTTGTGATTTACGCAACTGGCGCGATTTTACAAGATTGCTGACGGTTTCATACAAAATGGGCGAAAAGGCGAGCACAACGAAAAAGGCGAGCCCCGCGGGACTCGCCTTTGATCGTTTGGCGGGGATGAACCCGGCAGTGGCTTAAGCAGGCAAAGCAGCCTTCGCCTGAGCGATCACGGCCTTGAAGGCGCCGCCTTCGTTCATCGCCAGATCGGCCATCGCCTTGCGGTCGAGCTCGATCCCGGCCAGCTTGATCCCGTGCATGAACTGCGAATAGGTCAGGCCTTCCATGCGGACAGCCGCATTGATGCGCTGGATCCAAAGCCCGCGGAACGTGCGCTTTTTGATCTTGCGGTCACGGTAGGCATATTGCCCGGCCTTTTCGACCGCCTGACGGGCGACGCGGATGGTGTTCTTGCGACGACCGCGAAAGCCCTTGGCTTGTTCGAGTAAGCGCTTGTGTTTGGTGCGGGTGGTAACACCGCGTTTGATGCGTGGCATGCTAGTATATCCTTATTGTGAGATGGCGCGGCGCAAGGCCGGCTGCATCAATCGAGCCCGTACGGCGCCCACTTCTTGATCGTCGGCGTATCATGCGACGACAGGACGGAAGTGCCGCGGTTGGTGCGGATATACTTCGCATTATGGCTCATCAGGCGGTGACGCTTGCCAGCGACGCCGTGCTTGACCTTGCCGGTGGCGGTGAGTTTGAAGCGTTTCTTCACACCGCTCTTGGTCTTCAGCTTGGGCATTTTCATCTCCTAATTGAGACACGTCGGAACCGGCCCTGGCAGCCCTTGTCGCCAGGCAGGCTGATTGATTCGTGTCAGTGAAGTGCGCGCGGATAAGCGCGGGGGGCGCGAAAGGCAAGGGGTTTGGGGTGTGGCGCCCCGGTCCCGCCAAGGGAGCGGCGGCTTTCGGGAAGTCTGCGAATTCGGCGAGATAGCCGCAAGTGGGTGGAAACTGGACTTTACTCGCCGTCGTCGGTCCAGATGCTGAACTTACCGAACCCCACCGTTTCCGAACTCGCTAAGTGCATTATGGAGCGAGGGTTCAATCCGAACATCGTTACCAAAAATAAGTGCTGCATCGGCATACCTGTGCAATCCGATTGGATGTTGAGCGTAGAATCGGCTTCTGAGCACGCTACGAACACGCCAGAATCCGTGTTTACAATCAGCCGCAGCGTGTTGAGCTTTTTTTCATCGGTGAAAAACCGGTCATAGATGGCAAACGTCTCCGCAGGGATTGGGTCGGCTGCGAACAGCTCGCTCGCAAGCTCAGGTTCCATCCGGCTGCCATCCGCCATCAACGTGTCTGTGAAGTGAGCGCGGAATTGATCAGCATCGCGTTGCCACCATGCCGTAAAAAGCGATCGAACTTGATTGTTCTCCAGCCCAGACGAACGAGGCGACTTCAACGCAGGGCTACACGCCGTCGCCGGTGCCGCAGCAAAGGAAGCTACAAGGGCAATCAGGGTTCGTCTATCCATGGTGCAAACATTACTGGTCTGGCTAATGACCGCAATGGGGTCGTTTGCAGAAGGTCTGCTTTTGGCAAAAAACGCCCGATAACAAACGCTATCCCCTACCCCATCGCCTCCAGCACATCCTCCAGCCGCGCCGGATCGCCCAGCGCGATCACGGTGCCGTCGCTCCCGGCATCCAGCGGATTGCCTTGCCAGTCGGCCATGATCCCGCCGGCGCCTTCGACCACCGGCACCAGCGCGGCGTAGTCATATAGCTTCAGCCCGGCCTCGATTACCACGTCGATGTGGCCGCTGGCGACGAGGCCGTAATTGTAGCAGTCCCCGCCGTAGATGATCTTCTTTTCCGCCACCTGTTTCGCCACCGCCATGAAGGCGTCGGCTTCCTCGTTGGAAAACAGGTGCGGGCTGGTGGTGGCGAGCACCGCCTCGCCCAATTCCTTGAGCGGGCGCGCCGCCGCAGGCTTGCCGTTTAAGAGCGTCGGCTGACCGATCCGGCCCACCCAGCGTTCACCCGCAATCGGCTGGTCGATGATGCCCAGCACCGGCCAGCCATCCTGAAGCAATGCGATCAGCGTGCCGAAAATCGGGCGCCCGGCGATAAAGCTGGTCGTGCCATCGATCGGATCGAGCACCCATTGGCGGCCCGCACCTTCGTTACGGGTGCCATATTCCTCGCCAATGATGCCGTCGGCTGAGAACTCCGCCTCGATCAAGCGGCGCATCGCGGCTTCGGCAGCGCGGTCGGCTTCGGTGACGAAGCTGCGGTCGGCCTTGCGCTCCTCGCTCCACTGCCCCCGGAACAGCGGACGGATCGCGGCTCCCGCCACGTCGGCAAGGCGCAGGGCGAGAGCGAGATCTTTATCTGTCATGGATCATCCGTTCCCCCAAGCCGCGCGTGGGCGCAAGCCCCTATTGCCGAATGGAGCCCACGTATCGCATTCCGCGCCAACTTGCTCTAGAGCGACTGGCAGAAGCAAAAGTGTTGCGGGGGCGCATCTTCGATGGGGTTTGAAAAGAGCGGGACGGAATTCGCAGCAGCGAGCCCGGAATTGCGCTCGGCCCTCGGCCACACGCGCGGCGGTGAGCCGCTGTCCAACAACCGCGCGCCTGCCGATGATCTCGCCCCGTGGGTGGCGCGAGTTTACGCCACGCAAGTCGAAATGGACCTCGGCGCGACGATGCATTGCGGGCTAATTTCGGACACGCCAGTCATGCGCGTCCTGTTTACCGGCGATTGGACCGCGCGCACCCGCGATGGTTTCGGTCGCTATCATCAGGCCGCTCTGCTGTTCGGCGCTCATACGAAACGTATGCCGGTGAGCGTCAGCGGCAGCTTTGCGACCATCGGCGTGGCGCTGAAGCCCGGGGCGATGCTCGCGCTCAAGGGACCAAGCGCCGAAGACACGCTCGACCGGATCATCCTCTATGATCACATCTATGGTCATCAGGAGTGGGGCACCAGCCGCCAGATGATCGAATGGTTCGACCCGGCAGCTCCGGTTGAGCGCTGGCTCAAGGTCGCCGAAATCCTGGTGCGACAGTTGATCGAACACACCGGCGCCAAGGCTCCCGATCCTGTGATCGCGGCATTTGATAAAGCGGTGTTTGCCGATCCCAATCTCAACCTGGGCGATTTTGCCGAGGAACACGCAATTGAACGGCGACGGCTCGAACGGCAGATCAAGCGCGCCTATGGCCAGTCCGCCACGCACGTGCTGCGCCGCGCGCGCGCGCTCGAGATTGCCTCACACTTGCTCGGTGTGGCGCATGATAGCGAGGCGGAGGAGGCGGCGCTGCGGTTCTTTGACCAGAGCCATATGATCCGCGAATTCCGCCACTTTTTCGGCACCACTCCGCGCCAATTCGCGCGTACGCCGCAACCGTTCATGACCCTGACGCTGGAGGCACGACAATCGCGGCGGCTGGAAGTGCTGGGCCGGGCATTGCCAGACGAAAACTATCCGTGGCGGGCGTGACCGGCTTCGGTCAGGCGGATTGCCAGTAGTCGAAGGCCTCGGCCTGCCGGGCCTGCGTGTAGCGCCGCGCCTCCGGCCCTTCCCATTCGCGCGGCAGATCACTGTAAACGCCTGAGCGGGCGACGAACCACTCCTGCCCCGGCAGCCCGTCCGATTGCCGCACCACCAGCACCGCCAAGCCCGGTTCGCCCGCTGCGCGCCCATCATCGTCGATGCGATCAAGCACCTTGCATAGCTGCCGCATCAGCGGGCGGGTAAAAGAGTGGCCGAGGACGCCGGGCAGAGCGGAGTAAGTCAGCGACCCGCGGTGCCGAGCGGCGCTGATGAGAATGTCCCGAACCTCCCCGGGATCAAACATCAATCAAACAGCGAGCTGACCGAGCTTTCATCCGCAATCCGCCGGATTGCTTCGCCCACCAGCGGAGCGATGGGCAGCACCCGGATGCGGTCTGATGCTTCGGCGGCCTCGGTGGGCCGGATCGAATCGGTGATCACCAGTTCCTTCAGGCTCGACCCGTTGATCCGTGCCACTGCCCCGCCCGACAGCACGCCGTGGGTGATATAGGCCGCGACCGATTTGGCGCCGCCTTCCAGCAGCGCTTCAGCCGCGTTGCACAGCGTGCCGCCCGAATCGATGATGTCGTCGATCAGGATGCAATGCCGCCCTTCGACTTCGCCGATGATGTTCATCACTTCGCTTTCGCCCGGACGATCACGGCGCTTGTCGACGATCGCGAGCGGCGCGTTATCGAGCCGCTTGGCCAGCGCACGCGCGCGCACCACACCGCCAACATCGGGGCTGACCACCATCAGCGCCTGATCGCCGTACCGGGCCTGAATATCCGCCGCCATCACCGGCGCGGCATAGAGGTTATCGGTCGGGATATCGAAGAACCCCTGAATCTGCCCGGCGTGCAGATCCACCGCCAGCATCCGGTCTGCGCCAGCCTCAGTAATCAGGTTCGCCACCAGCTTGGCCGAAATTGGCGTGCGCGGGCCGGGTTTGCGATCCTGCCGAGCATAGCCGAAATAGGGCACCACCGCCGTGATCCGCTTGGCCGAGGCGCGGCGCAGCGCATCAATGCAGATCAGCAGTTCCATCAGGTTATCGTTCGCCGGGAAGTTGGTCGGCTGCACCACGAACACGTCTTCGCCGCGCACATTCTCGTGGATTTCGACGAACACTTCCTCGTCAGCAAAGCGCCGCACGCTGGCATCGGTCAGCGGGATTTCGAGATAGGCGGCAATCGCCCGGGCGAGCGGCAGGTTCGAATTGCCGGACATGATCTTCATGATGTGCGAATCCCCGAGCGCAGATGGTGCACACCGCCTAACGCGGCGTCATGGAATTGCAACGGAGAGCGGCGCGGTTGTCGTCAGCTCTTGCCAAAACGGACGCTGCCCAGCGGCGGCGGAGCCAATGTCACGCGGCGATGGCGCGTTCGATCCAGTCGCGGGTGTCAGGAATCGCCGCTTCGACCTGCGGCAGATCGTTGACGCACAGAAACTTGAACTGCGGCTGGAGCGCGCGGGCGAGATATTCCCGCACGTGCGGCAACGGATAATCAAGCACTGCGCCGGTGCGCAGGTGGAGATGATCTTCCGTGGTTTGCAGCACCGCGCCGCCCGCCGCAATGCAGGCGTGATTGTGCAGGCTTTGGGGCAGGAATTGCGAAGTGCAGCGGAACCGATGATGGATATTCGCCGCGAACGCATCGCGGTGCTGGTCGTATAGCTGGGCCAACACGGACCGGCGCAACGGATGGACGACATGCGCTGCGCGAAACAGTCGCTCAGCGCCAAATCCGGCCAAGTCAGCTGCATTGATCTGGGTCAGGGCGTTCAGCAGCGTCGGATCGTCGCGGCTAGCAGGATCGGCGGCGATAGCACGCTGATCAACCCAGCCGCCGCGCAAAACCGGGGCGCCATCGCGAAACACATCACCGGGGGCGAGCGGGCCGGTCAAAAACACATCATCGTTGAAATAGACGAAATGTTCGGCCAGCCCCGGGATGCACCACAGCAGCGTTTCGATGGCCAGCGAGTTGAATGTCGGCAGCGCGCTTTCGTGCCCGGCGAACAGTGTGCGATGATCAATGATCGCAATCCGCTGGGCCAGTGCGGCGGGCAGCCCGGTCAGATCGGGCGTTTGCGCATCGGTGATGATCCAGATCCGCCCGATCCACGGCGCGTGATTGGCAATCGAGCGCAGGCAATAGCTCAGTTCGTCATTGCACGCCCAGCGGTGGGGGTTCACGGCATTGGCGTTGCGCGGGGCTTGTGGCTGATAATGGAGCCGCTTGGCCCGGTGCTGCGGGTCATCCCCGTCAACCCAAGTGATGACCGCGTCGATGCGCGCGGTGCCGCTGTGATTTTGCATTGATCCCGTCCGGGCGAGTGTTTGGTCTGCCACGATAGAACAGGACGGAAGCGCCCGTGGCGCGCGGCGGCGCACAAGTCAATATTTTGTCAGTTTTCCAACATGAATTTGTAATGTGTGCGGCAGTGCGGTGCGCCCTGTGCTTCACCACGCCGCATAGATCAGCCCTGCTCCGCCCAACAGCGACAGCGGGGCAATGGCGCGCACCGCCACTGGCGGAATACGCTTGGCCCACCAGATGGCGTAACCGCTGTGCCACGATAGCGGGATCACCAGCAGTACGGCCGAAGATGCAGCGATGAACAAGCCTGCAACCTCAAACAGCTGCGGTAGTTTTGAAACATCGGCGCGCACGAACATGGCAGCGCCAGCGATCAACCGAGGCGCCTGTTCAGACACGTTAACGCGATGCGACGATGCGGTAAGACTGAGGACGTGGAGCGCATAGAGCGGTCTGAACGCCATCATCACGCCGACCGCGACAAGCCAGCCGCCTGCCGCAATAAGGACGATCAGCGCCAGCGTTTGCATTAGCGGTTACGCGATCCGGTGCTCGCCTCTGATCCACCGCACCGTGCCCGAAGACGCGCGCATCACCACGCTTTCGGTGGTCATATAGACCTCACCCGTGGGGCGGCGGCGGCGCTTTACGCCGTCGAGCAGCGAGCCTGAGGTGACCCCGGTCGCCGCAAAAATGCAGTCGCCCTTGGCCAGGTCTTCCAGTTTGTAGATACGATTGAGGTCGGTGATCCCCCACTTGCGGGCGCGGGCTTTCTCGTCCTCGTTGCGGAACACGAGGCGTCCGTTGAACTGCCCGCCGACACAGCGCAGCGCCGCTGCGGCCAGCACGCCTTCAGGCGCGCCGCCTTGGCCCATGTACATATCGATCGTGGTATCTTCGTCCGTCACCGCGATCACGCCCGCGACGTCGCCATCGCCGATCAGCACCACCCCGCAGCCAATCCCGCGTAATTCGGCGATCAGTTCGGCATGGCGCGGCCGGTCGAGCACGCAAACATTAATGTCGCGCGGCTTGACGCCCTTGGCCGCCGCCACCGCCATCACGTTTTCAGTCGCGGTTTTGGCCAGATCGATGATGCCTTCGGGATAACCGGGGCCGACCGCCAGCTTATCCATATAAACGTCGGGCGCGTTGAGCAGGCAGCCCTTTTCCGCCGCCGCCAGCACCGCGAGTGCGTTTGGCCCGGCCTTGGCAGTGATGGTGGTGCCTTCCAACGGATCGAGCGCGATGTCGATCTGCGGGCCTTTGCCGATGCCGACCTTTTCGCCGATGAACAGCATGGGCGCTTCGTCGCGCTCGCCTTCGCCGATCACCACGGTGCCATCCATATACAGCGTGTCGAACGCCTTGCGCATGGCTGCAACCGCCGCGGCATCGGCGGCCTTTTCATCGCCGCGCCCGATCAGTTCGGCCGCCGCAATCGCCGCTGCTTCGGTGACGCGCACCATTTCCAGCACCAGCACGCGCTGGATGGCATTATCGCTGGCGGCTTGTTCAGCGGGAGTAAGGGCGGTATCGGTCGGAGAGTTCATGCGCAATTCAGCCTCATATCGCTCTGGTAGAAACCAGATTTCAGATCGCACCGGCGCATAGGCTGATGGAGACGGGTTTGTCGAGCAATGCCACGCCCGCCGTGTCGGGTTTCAGCTTCATCTTATCCGCTTTGGCGTTGGTAACGGTCGTGCCTGTGGCCGCGCAGGATGACACGGCTGCGACAACAGGCGCGGCGCCGCCGCCCGCCGAGGAGCCAGCCGCCACCCCGCCGGCACCTGCTGCACCGCAGGAACGGATCAATATCCTCGTCACCGTGCCGCGCGGTGAGGTCAATCAGGCGCAGGCGCTGCAATGCGAAGAGCGCGCCGATGCGGGTACGATCAGCGGCGAGATCGTCGTCTGCCGTCAGGTCGCCGACGATGGCTCCAATTCGCTGAGCAGCAGCCGCAAGGAAGCGCAAAAACGCTACGCCGAAGAAACCGCGTTCAAGAATGCGCCGCGCACGCCCGAAGCTTTCGGGATTCCCAATCACGGCAATTCCATCGGCTTTGGCAAGGTGCCGGCCCCCGCCTTGATCATCGATGTTGCCGCCCTGCCCAAAGCCCCGGCCGGTTCCGACGCCGACCGCATCGCGCGCGGATTGCCGCCGCTGAACGAAGAAGTCGAACTGACCGAGGAACAGGAAAAGGCCCGGCGTGAGGCGGCAGGGATCAAGACGTCCGTTCCGGCAAGGCCCAAGAAAAAGGGCGGATAGGGGGCACGACCGTGCTTGGCCCCTTCCTTGCCGCTTTCGCCCTGCTGGCCGCCAGCACGCAATCCGCACCGCAAGCCACCCGTCTGCCGCCTCGGCCTGACCCGTCGGCCACCCCTGAGCCGGTGCGCGTCCCGATCGACCTTGGCCCCGAAGCGCCCACCGCCACCCCGACCGAACCAATCGACATCCTCGCCCCGCTCCCGACGTCGGAAGCCGCAACTGAAGCGGTTTACCGCGAATGTGAGGAGCAGCGTGAGCGCGGCGTGGTTGCAGGCGAAATCGTGGTGTGCCGCGCGCTCGAAACCGATACCTCGCAGCTTTATAGCGGCAGCCGCGAGGCGTGGCTGAAAGACTATGCCGAGCGGACGCAGAATGTCGGCACGATTGCGCCGCCCGATGTCGCCGGGCCGGGCATTTTTCGCGGGCCTGCGACGGTCAGCGGCCTGTGCTTCATCGGCCCATGCCCGGATGAGCCAGCGCTGATCATCGACGTCGAAGCGATCCCGCCCCCGCCCGAAGGCTCGGACGCCGAACGGGTGGCGCAAGGTCTGGTGCCGCTTGAAGGCGATGATGCGCCTCTGTCAGACGAAGATCGCAGCCGGGTTGAGGCGGAGCTGGGGTTGCCTGAGGCGGTGGAACCCGCACCCGAACCCTAAAGCGGCAGGATCGGCAGCACCAGCGGTTCGCCGGTCAGGCTCTCGGAACCTTCGAGCAGTGCCAGCGCGGCGGACACGTTGGCTTCCTGCCCCTCGTGCGTCACCATCGCCACCATCACCTCGCCTTCCGCCTGCCCGCGCCCTTGCTGGATCAGGCTTTCGATTGAGACATTGCCATCCCTCATCGCGGCGGTGATTTCGGCGAGCACGCCCGGGCGGTCTTTGACCATAAATCGCAGATAGGTGCGCTCTGTGCGGTGACCCGGTTCAGCCGGGGGCAGCGCGGCGAGCTGCGCCACGGGGATCGAGAACGGTGCGCCCACTTCGTCGCGGGCAATGTCGATCAGGTCAGCCGCCACCGCGCTCGCCGTCGGGCCGTCGCCTGCGCCGGGGCCCTGAAACAATAGGCGGCCCGAGAAATTGCCCTCGGCCACCACCGCATTGGTCGCGCCGTCGACCGCGCTCAAAGGATGCCCCTTGGCGACAAGGCACGGGCGCACGCGTTGCAGCAGGCGCGCGCCTTCGGGCGTGTCCTCGACGTCAGCCTCTCCGATCAGGCGGATGACGAAGCCGAGTGCATCAGCCTGCGCAATATCGGCGGCGCGCACCTGCGTGATGCCGCACACGCGTACGCCCGCAAAATCGATCCGCGTGCCAAAGCCGATGGCCGCCAGGATCGCCAGCTTGTGCGCCGCGTCCACCCCTTCGATATCGAACGCGGGGTCAGCCTCGGCAAAGCCGCGCGTTTGCGCTTCGGCCAGCACCGCGCCGAAATCCGCGCCGGTCGCTTCCATCGTCGACAGGATGTAATTGCAGGTGCCGTTGAGAATGCCGTAAACCTTGGTCAGCGCATTTGCGCTGGTGCCTTCGCGCAGGCCTTTGATCACCGGGATGCCGCCGCCCACCGCCGCTTCGAATTTCAGCGCGGCGTTGTTCGCTTCGGCCAACTCAGCCAGTTCCAGCCCGTGATGCGCAACCATCGCCTTGTTGGCGGTGACGAGGCCCTTGCCCGCGACGAGTGCCGCGCGCGACAGGGCGAGCGCCGGGCCATCCGATCCGCCGACCAGTTCCACCACCACATCGACGTCGTCGCGCCGGGCGAGCGCGGTCATATCGTCTTCCCACGCAAAGCGGGCGATATCGACGCCGCGATCCTTGCCCCGGTCGCGCGCGCTGACCGCGACGACCTCAATCGCCCGCCCGGCCCGCGCCGCAATCAGCGTGGCGTTGGTATCAAGCAACCGGATCACGCCCGCGCCCACTGTGCCGAGCCCGGCGATGGCGATGCGCAGCGGTTTGGCGGGGGCGGAATCGGACAAGCGGCTCTCCTAGATTCATCAGGCCATCAATAGTCGGGAAAGCCGCTTACCCGCCCCGCCCCCTCGGTCAAGCGGGCACGCGAATCAGTGCGCCTATGAAACCCGCCGCTCGCATGGGCCCAGCTGGCTGATGACATGGGCGTAATCGCTCGCCGCCAGCCGCCTTTCGGTCGCTTCGCGGGCGAGGTTGGCGCTGCTCGGCAGTTGCGCGGGCAGCGAACAGGCTAGCCGATACCAGCGCAAAGTCTCTGGCGCGGGCGGGCGCGCCGCCGAATCGATGATCTCTCCCCACGACACGCCCCATTGCGGCGCTTGCCCCGGACGGCGCAGGATCGTGAGCGACACCGGCGCGCGGTTTTCGGTTGCCAGAAAAACCTGCGTCTCCGATTCGCCCGTCAAGGTGCCCGCCACTGCCAGCGCATCGCTGATCCCTGTGATGCGCGGCGGAACAGTCTCCGGGGCAGCATAAAGCTCGGTCAGGATCGGCCGCAGCCGCGCTTCCAAAGCAGGGGTGTAGGCAAGCTGCGCCCCCGGCGCGACCAGTCGCACTTCACCCGCACGGCCCGGCACAGCGTCGGCAAACAACACAAATTCGCGCTTTTTCAACTTGGGAACCTTGCCCTTGGCGTCCAGCGGCACGTCAACCAGATAAGCCAGTGTCGGCCCCACACCGGTGCGTCCAGCGATCACCGCCAGCGTATTCGCCTCGATATAAAGCCGCGCGAATCCCGCTGCCAAACCGGGCGCGCGATCGGGCTTCAGCACGGTCTGGCGGCGAATCTGTGCGCGGATCACCATGTCAGCCGCGTCAGAAAATGTCGCCAGATCGGCATAGGTCGGTAGATTTGTTGCGAGCGTCGCATCCTGAGACACAGCTTGCGCATGGGCCAATTGCGGTGCCATCGCCAGCCCGGCGACCGCCAACATCACAACCTTCAGAGGTTTGAAAACAAGTGTTAATTCATCTTTAATGGTTGGCTTCATCACTGTGTCCATCTGCCAGTTGCGGTGCACCTTTTAGCAATACCTATTGCACATGGCGCGCAGTGAATCGGCGCTGAACCGCAAAAGCGTTTGATCGGCTAGGGGATGCCCGTTAAAGCCCCGATGGCTGATCGCGTGGGACTGGGGACATTGCCGCGCGAACAGCTCAGGTTGCGCATTGGGCGAATTGGCTCACGGCGTACCAGTCGGGATAGGTCCGGGATGTGTAGATATTGCACACGCCCTGACCGGCATTCCTGGCGTGGGAGGACCGAAATTACCGGGATCCGCTCACTGGCCTCATCGGCCAGCGGGTGGGGAGTGTGCCGATCCCCTGATCGGCGAGTAACTGGAGAGAAAGCGCTGGATGTCCTACGCTAGCCAACAACAAGGATTGACCGGCCCAAAGCTTGTCTCATTGATCGTCGCGCTCGCGATTGTCGGTGGCATAGGGCTGGGGATGATCGTCTATCTTGCCGTCGACGGCGTGAAAGAAGCGATCGAACGGGTCACCACCATCAACGTCGAGGAAGAGCCACCGCCACCGCCGGATGAGCCCCCCCCGCCCCCTGAAGACATTCCGCAGCCAACGTCGCCGCCGCCGCCCGTAGCGCCGCCGCCGCCGTTCAACGTGTCGCCCAACCCGCCGCAGATTCAGACGGTGCAGACACCGCCGCCGCCGCAACCGACACAGGTTCGTCCCAGCACGCCGGCCGTAACACCCGGCCCGCCGACCCCGCCCAAGCCGCCATCCAAGGCGCGCGGAGCGAAGACCAAGGGTGAACGCGGCTGGGCTGCGCGCATTCAGGAAAACTACCCGGCCCGCGCCTTGCGTGAAGAAATCGAAGGCACCGTGGGTGTACGGGTTACCGTGACTGCCGATGGCCGTGCCACGGGTTGTTCGGTCACCGCGTCGAGCGGTTCGGACATCCTTGATGCGGCCGCGTGTTCGGGGATGGAGCGGTATTCGCGCTTCGATCCAGCGCTGGATGATGCCGGCAACCCGACCACGGGCAGCTACACCACCCGCATTACCTACAAGCTGAACTAACAGACGATCCGGCTGGCGGCCCTGTATCAATCAGGCCGCCAGCCACTGGGACAATCTTTTCAAGAGGACTTTTCGCAATGAACCTTACCCTTCTCGCCGCGGCCGCCGCGGAAGCAGCCCCCGAAAACAAGTTCGGCTTCGTCGAAGCAATGCGCGAAGGCGGCCCGGTCGCCTGGACCATTCTCGCCGTTCTGGTCATCATGTCGGTCGGTTCGTTCTACGTTCTGTTCACCAAGCTGTTTGAACAGAACAAGATCTTCAAGCAGTACAAGACCGTGCAATCCAGCTTCTGGCGCGCGGCGACCCTGCGTGAAGGCGCAGCCAAGCTCGAAAAAGACGGCGCATGGCGCCAGCTCGCCGATGACGCCGTCAAGGCGCAGGAAGACCACGGCAAGATGACTGATGCACTCGAATCGCACGACTACATGCACGGTACGCTTCAGCGTTCGGAAGATTCGATCAATTCGGTGCTCGCCAGCGGCCTGCCGTTCCTCGCCACCGTGGGTGCAACGTCGCCGTTCGTTGGTCTGCTCGGCACCGTGATCGGGATCTACCGCGCGCTGATCAACATCGGTATCGCTGGCTCGGCCTCGATCGACAAGGTAGCCGGCCCAGTGGGTGAAGCGCTGATCATGACCGCCATCGGTCTGATCGTCGCAGTGCCTGCGGTGCTTTCGTTCAACTGGCTGCAGTCGCGCAACCGTCGCATCTCCGAGATGCTGAACGGCTTCTCGACCGACATTCTCGCCTACATCAACTCGAACGGCGCCGTGAAGCCGGCGGTGGTGGCTGCTCCGGCCGCCAAGCCCGCTGCCAAGCCCGCCGCTCCGGCTGCCAAGGCCTGATCGCCATTGCCGAAACGGCGGGAGCGGCCCAGAGGGGCGTTCCCGCCGCTTCGCTGGACCGCCACGGTTAACGCAGGCGCGTCTAGACACTGTTTTCAAGTCAATGTTTTGACAGGCTAGGAATTCACAATGGCAATTTCTACGGGAGGCGGGCCTGATACCCCGATGTCCGACATCAACACCACGCCGTTGGTGGACGTGATGCTGGTGCTCCTGATCATCTTCCTCATCGCGGTTCCGGTCGCGATTCAGACGATTGAAAAGCTGGAAATTCCGGTGTTCGAATCGGTTGAATCGAAGGACAAGGTGGAAAACCTGCTGCTTACTGTCAGCACCACCGATTCCGCTGGCCGTAGCGCCGGGGAACCGGGCTTTGCCGGTGCATCGCGTGACGGCGAATGCCGGGTCTACTTCAACAACGTCACCCCGGTCACCTCGGATGAATTGCAGAAGCAGGCGTTCGACCGCCTCGATGCAATCGTCCAGCGCGCAGGCGGCCCGGAAGCCTTGATGGAAAACCCGGATGAAATCCCGCAGGTGCACATCCGCGGGGACGTGAACGCGCCGTGGAAGTGCGTGGCAGGGGCGATCTACAACATTCAGCTGGCTGGTTATCCGATCGTCGGGTTCATTTCGAACCCGGTCGAACCGGGTATCTGATCCGCATCTGATTTGCGCCCTTGGGCGATTTAAGGAGTAACTGACATGGGTATGGCCGGAGGAAAACTCGACGGCGAACCGATGATGGACATGAACATGACGCCGCTGATCGACGTCTTGCTCGTGTTGCTGATCATGTTCATCATCACCATCCCGGTGGCGACCCACTCGGTCGACATCGATCTGCCGCAGCCGACCGACGCCCCGCCGCCACTGATCGATCCGATCAAGAACAAGCTGGTGCTGACCCCGCAGGATCAAATCCTGTGGAACGGCACGCCGATCAGCGAAGGTCAGCTGGTGGCGACGTTGCAAGAGACCACCACCATGGCGGTTGAGCCCGAACTGCAGTTTGAGCCTGAAGCGCTGGCCAGCTACTCGCTGTCGGCCCGCGTGTTGCAGGACATCAAGGCATCGGGCGTGACCAAATTCGGCTTCGTCGGCAACGACAAGTATCGCGAATTCGGCAAGTAAGCCCAGCTCTGCCTTAGAGGTGCCCTAGGCCCCTCCAGGTCTGGCCTAGGTCACTTAAAAAAAGGGCGCCGCGAGGACTTCGCGGCGCCCTTTTTTGCGTCTGCCCCATCCCTTGACCCGCCAATGTTTGTGTCTGCGGCACAGCTTCGCTCCCACGTGTAACATTGGTGAAACATCGCGGATCGGTTGCGCAGCGAATACCGGTACGCGTTAGGCAACTTGCTGCTTTTGCGATAAAAGCCACAGGGTCAGGGCGGGTGCCATCCTGCACCGCCCCCTGCCAAGGAGAGCGCCGATGCCCGTCACCGTGACCCGCCCCAACCACTATGCCCGCCGCCCCCGTGCGATCGCCGAAATGAACGTCACCCCCTTCATCGACGTGCTGTTGGTGCTTCTGATCATGCTGATCCTCGCCATGCCAGTGCAGGTAAACGTCACCCCGGTCGACCTGCCGAGCGACACGACCAAGGCCACGCTCCCGGTGCTCGACCAGAACACCATTACCATTGACGCCGCCGACCGCCTGTCGTGGAACGGCACCCCGCTTTCAGAAACCGCCCTGCGCGCCCAAGTCGCCGCTGCCAGCGCGCTCGATCAGCAGCCCTTGCTGCGATTCGAACCCGACGCGCTCGCCAGTTACGACACCGCCGCGCAGACCATCGCCTTGATCAAGGAAGAGGGCGCAGACAGCTTCGCCTTCATCGGGAATGAGCGGCACCGGGATTTCTGATAGTGTGACCGTCCGGGAGAGCGGATTAGCGCCGCCAAAATGTTTCACGTGAAACATTCGCGGAACATTCGTATCCGCTAATCCCCCTCCAGCGGCGGATCAGGGCGCATCGCTGCGGCGATCAGCCCCTCGGCCTCCAGCAGCAGTTCGTCATCCACCGCCCCCTGCGGCACAGCCTCGCGCCCGATCATGGTCATCACTGGCACCGCCAAAGGCGATACTCGGTCGAGGGTGACATGCACCAACTCGCGTTCCGACCGTTCGAGCAAATCCGCCAAGCGCCCAACGTCCGTCATCCGCGCCCGCGCATCGGCCCAAGCGGCCTCAAGCAGCACATGATCGGGTTCATATTTCTTGAGCACATCGTAAATCAGATCGGTCGAGAAAGTGACCTGCTTGCCGGTTTTGCGCTGCCCTGGATGCTGGCGCTCGACCAGCCCGCTGATCACCGCAACCTCGCGGAAAGCACGGCGCAGGAGGTGGCTTTCGGTGACCCATTCGACAAACTCATCGGTCAGAATATCGGGCGATAATAGCGGCGCAGGGTTCTCGACCGGCTTCAGCCCCCACACCGCGAGGCAATAATCATTAGCCACGAACCCGGCCGGCAACAGCCCGCGGTCTTCCATCCTCCGGGTGATCAGCATCCCCAACGATTGGTTCGCGTTCCAGCCTTCGAATGTGTAATAGGTGGTGTAGTGCTTGCCCCCATGCGGGAAGCTTTCGACCAGCAACTCGCCGGGGGCAGGCATCCGGCTGCGGTAATCCTGCATCTCCAGCCATTCGCGCACATCATCGGGAAACCGCCCCCAGCCCGCGCGGTCAGCCAGCATCGCCTGCACCCGCGTCGCCAGATGCGTGGTGAGCGGCAGGCGTAACCCGCCATAGGAGGGGATGGTGGCGCTTTTCTTGGCCGCGCGCACCACCACGTCCATGTCTTTGACGCCTTCGACTTCAAGGCTCATGCCCGCAAAGAAGAAGGTATCGCCGGGAGAAAGCTGCGCGGCGAACCGCTCCTCCACCTTGCCCAGATTGCGGCCATTCTTGAAGCGCACGTTGAGCATTTCGGAGTCGACGATGATCCCCGCATTCATCCGGTGGCGCTGCGCCTGATTGGGATGGGCGAGCCGCCAGACGCCTGATTTGTCGCGCACAATCCGCTGGAAGCGATCATAGGCTTTGAGCGCATAGCCGCCGTTCGAAACGAAGCTGAGCACACGGCTGAACGTCGCTTCATCCAGCCAGCTATAGGTCAGCGCGCTGCGCACCTCGGCCAGCAATGCGCCTTCTTGAAACGGCGCAGCGCAGGCACAGGCCATCACATGCTGGGCCAGCACGTCGAGCCCGCCGGGGCGGAATGCCTCGCCATCGCGCTGGCCCTGATCGACCGCGTCCTTGGCCGCCATCGCTTCGAGGAATTCGAACCGGTTGCCCGGCACCAACACCGCGCGGCTGGGCGTATCGAGCCTATGGCACGCCCGCCCGATCCGTTGCAGCAGGCGCGAAGATCCCTTGGGCGCGCCCATCTGCACCACCAAATCAATGTCGCCCCAGTCGATCCCGAGATCGAGGCTGGCGGTGCACACCAGCGCGCGCAATTCTCCGCGCGCCATCGCCTCTTCGACCTTGCGGCGGGCTTCGACTGACAGGCTGCCGTGGTGGATGCCGATCGGCAGGTGATCCTCGTTCACTTCCCACAGACACTGGAAGATGAACTCGGCCAGAAACCGCGTATTGGTGAAGACCAGCGTGGTGCGGTTGGCTTTGATTGCCTCGTACAACTGCGGCACCGCCCAGCGCCCAGCGTGGCCGCCCCACGGCACGCGCTCCTCAATCGGCAGCAAGATTTCAACCTCGGGGTCAGCCCCCTTCTCCCCCAGGACCAGATCGGCTGCCGCAATTTCACCAGCGTCACCGGTGCCTTGCGGAGCGAGCCATTCCTGAAAATCGCGCGGATTGGCGAGCGTTGCCGACAGCGCCACCCGCTGCGCCTGCGGGGCGAGCGCATGCAGACGGGCAAGGCTCAGCGCCAGCAAATCGCCGCGCTTGTCGGTGGCAAAGGCGTGGACTTCGTCGATCACGATCCGCTTGAGGCCCGCAAACAGCTCGGCGCTTTCAGGATAGGACAGCAACAGCGACAGCGATTCCGGCGTGGTCAGCAGCACGTGCGGCGGGCGTTCGCGCTGGCGTTTCTTGCGGTTCGACGGGGTATCGCCGCTGCGGGTTTCGACCCGGATCGGCAGGCCAATATCTTCAATAGGGGTGAGCAGGTTGCGCTTCACATCCTGCGCCAGCGCCTTCAAGGGCGAGACGTAGAGTGTGTGCAGACCGCCAGTATCTTTGGCCAGAGGAACCGCGCCAGCCGACGGCGCAAAGTCGCAAAGGGTCGGCAGAAACCCTGCCAGCGTCTTGCCCGCCCCGGTATCGGCGACGAGCAGCGCATCGCGGCCCGCGCGGGCTTTCGCCAGCATGTCCAACTGATGCCGCCGCACCCGCCACCCCTTCGCAGCGAACCACGCGGCGATTTCTGGCGGGAGGGTCGCGGCGGGGTCGGACCCAGCTTCCGGCCCAAGATCAGGCGGGGTCACATCACTCCGCAACGGCGGCGGCGGCGGCGGCGTCGGCTTCAGCCTGTGCCGCGATTTCTTCGTCGGTCGCCGTGGCTTCCTCGACCTCGTAATTGAACGCCAACGCTGCGAGATTGGCTTCGATCTCCTCAACCGCAAGCCCAGTCATCTCCGCCACTTTTGAGCGTTCTGCGGGTGAGAGGTCGGCAAAGCTGCGCACCGCTGGCAGGTCTGCGACGCTTTCCGCCATGCGCTTTTCGATATCGCCGACCATGCCCATCAAAGCGGGCATGGCCTCCATGCTCGACGCCATAATGCGCGGATCGCTCGCCATCAGGAAACTTTCGCGGGCATATTTCCCGCCGGTGCCGGTCGAGAAGAAGGCATCAATTTCAGCCAGTTCGCCGGACGAAAAGCGGATCGCGTAAAGTTCGGACATGGCTGTGCGCATCCCCGGCTCCATCAAGACCATGACCTCCTTCATCAGTTCGGGGAACATGGCTGCTTCGCGCTGCTGGCGTTCGGCCCAGGCGGGATCGAACAGGCTGGCAAGTTCGCCCGCCTGTTCCTCGTTAAGGTCGAGCGCATAGGTCTCGGTGCCGATCTGCTTGGCCAGCGTGGTGACCGCAGCATCGGGTGCAGCCGCCATCATCGGGCCGAGCACACCGCCCAGCAGCTTGTCCATCATTTCCGCCATGGTGCCCGCCGGAATGATCTTGGCGACCAACTGTTCAGCAGCGGGCACGCGCGCTTCCTGTTCGGGGGTGAGCGGTTCTTTGGTGAACAGGCCGGCGAACATGTCGCTCATCGCCGCCAACCCGTCCTCTTCGGTGCGCGGGGGAAGATCATCGACCATCACAACGTCGTCCGCAGCCGCAGCATCCTGCGCGGCGAGGGTGGCGGGAGCGGTCAGCAGCGCGATCCATGCACACGAGGCCAGCAAAGCACGCATTGTCATCATCGATTCTCTCCGCTTCCTATTCATCCTAGTGGCCCATGCAGTACCGCCGCACCAGCCCCGACGCGGTGATCAGATCCCCCGGAGCAGTTCCTTCGATACCTGCCCGGGATTGGCGAGCACTACCTCTACCAGCGCAATTTCGGCCTTGCAGCGATCCGGGCTGGCGGTGTCGCCCATCGCTTTGCGTAACGCATCTTCGTTTAGCCCGCTGCGCGTGATCACATCGCTCACCACCCAGCCTGGAATGGCATATTGCGTCTGCCCGCCCTTGGCCTGATGGCGCAGCACCTGCGCATTCAGCAACTGCCGCAGCAACGCTCTTTCGCTGACGCTTTCTTCGGCTGTCAGTTCGAGTGGAAGGCTGAAGAAATCGCCCACCAGCACGTTTTGGCATACGCCCGACGGTTGCCGTGCTGCGGCCGAGAGCCATAGGCGGCGCAGCTCGGCACGGGCAACCAGCGTGTCAAAATCGGCCACTTCGCCCGCCTCCAACGCCTTGCGCCGCGCAAAAACCAGCGGGGAATTGTCCGAAAACGGAGCCGCGTTGAAGGCATTGCGCAACTGATCGGCAAACACTGGATCGGCGGCGCGCACGCCGTTCATGTCGACGCCTTCGCCAAAGATATTGGCGACTTCGGCGTCGATTTCGGCGGCACTCGGCCCGAAATCGAGCAAGGGCGCCGCCGGATCATCGGGGCGCGGATCGGTGAAGCTCGAAATCAGACGCGGCACCAACAGCACCAGCAGCACGATGACAATCCCGCGAACCATATTGGGCACGGTATCGCTGACGCCCCGCGCATTGGGGGTGCCCTCCCACGAGGCGACGCGTTCGGGCGCGAGGTGGCTTTCCAGCTCAGGATAGTGCTGCCGCAACCCGGTCAACAGTTTATCAATTTCGAGCCGTTTGACCCGCAGCCGGTCGATGAACCCGGCCTGCCCCGGACGCGACAATTCGGCCCATGCCTTGTGCAACGGGTGATCAGGCAGCTGCACCTTATCGTGGAACCGCATCCCCTTCAGCCGCGCGTTGAGGAACATGAGCGCCGGGCGTTCTTCAAGGTGGCCCGCCTCGTCCAACCAATGCAGCGCCGCGTTGGCAGGCTCCACAAACGGTGCCGAACGCGGCCAGGTGCGGGCGAACACATCGGCGAGCGCCCCGTCGAGCGCATCATGCTCGGCCAGATCGGCACGCTCGGCATGATCGAGCAGCACGCCGAGATGCGCCAGCCCGTCCTCCATTTCGGCGTAAGTGACGCTCTCCTCGCTGACCTCTCCGCCAGGGTAGAGGATATCGAGCAGCGCCTGCCACGCGTCCTGCGCGCGGCGTTGGGTTTCGGTCAGTTCGGGAGCGGCAGCATCGTGCAGCGGTTCGTGGTGGAAGGGCTCGGGCGCGGTGTCCCAATCATCGGCATAATCGGAATCCACTTCACCGAGGACGCCATCATCAAACCCGCCGAGGCCGTAGTCACCTTCGTCCTCCGGTTCGCCTTGTGCCGCCAGCCACAGCGCCTCATCGCGCGCCCGGCGCAGGTTGGCGTAACCGGCGATGTCCTCATCGACATTGAGACCGCGCAAGCCATCGGCATAAGCCTTGCGGATCGCCGCTGTATCCTGCGTCGCGTCGATCCCGAGGGTGTTCCAGGGGAAGTGGCGGCTCATACCGGCGGGTTGGCCTCAATCTCGTCAAGCAACCTTGCCAAACTATCCCGCGCATCAGCGATCAGGCGGGGGTCCTGTTTTTCGAGCGCGCCCTGAAACTCGGTCAGCATCCCGCCGATGATATCGCGGACATGGCCGGTGAAGCCCTCGTAAGCGCGCTCGGCCCGGGCCAGCAGCGCGACATTTTCCGCCTCGTCGCGCGGGTGAACCTTCAGCTTTTCGAGCAGCTTGCGGCGACCTTCGATGTCCTTCTGGTTGCGCTTGTCGTCCTCATCCACAATCACCAGATTGCGCTTGAGGCCCGAAGAAGCGACTTCCAGATCTACCTCCAGCAGGCCGCTGGTGTCATAGGTGAAGCGTACCTCGACCATCACCTCGCCCGCGGGGCGCGGGGGCACCGGGGCCTTGATCTCCCCCAGTTGAACGTTGTTTTTCACATCGCGCGCTTCGCCCTGATAGATGCCGAACGCGATCTCGCGCTGATTATCAGCAAGGGTGTGGAACCGCTCAACCCGGCTGACCGGCACCGGGGTGTTACGCTCGATGATCGGCGCGAAAATGCCATCATGGAACCGCCCGTGGGAATCGCGGGTGGCGGTATCGACGCCCAGCGTGAAGGGCGCCACATCAGTAATGCGGATTTCCTCCAACCCTTCCCCACCCGACAATAGCCCAGCCTGAATCGCCGCGCCCAACGCGACCGCGTGATCGGGGTGAACAGTGGCATTGGGGAAGCGCCCGAACATCCGGGTCAGCGCCTTGCGCACCACCGGCATCCGCGTCGCTCCGCCGACCAGCACGATATCCGACAGCGTGCGCACGTCGATATGGCAATCACGCAGCGCGCGGATCACCGGATCGCGCAAGCGTTTCACGAGCGGCGCGGCGACTTCTTCGAAGGCTTCGGTGGTGATACGGGCGGTGAGAGGGGTGTTGTCGGCCACCACGGTGAACTCCGCTGCCTCGGCGTTGCTCAACGCGCGGCGAGTGCGCTCGGCAGCCAGCGTCAGCAGCGCGCGGCGGCGGTCGGCGGGCAGCAGGTCGAGAGCCTCACGGCCCTCTACGTTTTTGGCCAGCATAGGCTCGACCAACCGCACCAGCACCTCGTCAAAATCATCGCCGCCGAGGCGGTTGTCCCCAGCAGAGGCGCGCACTTCGACAATGCCTTCGAACATCTCGACAATCGACACGTCAAACGTGCCGCCGCCCAGATCAAACACCAGAAATGGTTCGCGGTCGCCTCGGTCAGTGAGGCCAAAAGCGAGCGCGGCGGCCGTCGGCTCGTTGATCAGCCGCTTGACCTCAAGGCCCGCAATCTCACCCGCACGCCGGGTGGCGCGGCGTTGACGTTCGTTGAAATAGGCGGGCACTGTGATGACAGCCGCGGTCGGGCGTTCCCCAGTCGCCGCCTCGACATCATCGGCAAGGCTGCGCAGCACCATCGCCGACAAGTCCTCCGGGGTCAGCGTGGTGCCCGCCAGCGTAACGTTGGCCGCAGTGCCCATCATCCGCTTGAAACTGGTGACCGTGTCCGCGGGATGCGTCGCCATCCGGTCAAGCGCAGCCTCCCCCACCCACGCCTGCCCGCCTTTCGCCAACGACACGGCCGAAGGGGTAAGTTCCTTGCCCAGTGCATTGGGCACAAGCTGCGGTGCGCCGTCCCGCCAGATCGCGACCGCGCTATTGGTGGTGCCAAGATCGATCCCGACGAGCATTGCCATTGTCATAGCGCGGCGCGCTTCGCAGGCAATTGGAATTGCGGTGGGTTTGGCGTTTAGTGGCCGACGGTTTCGCCGCGTTCCAGGCCCGACAGTCGCAGCTGCTCGTCGATTTGCGCGAGCAGCCGCTCCAGCCCCGCTTCGCTATCGCTTTCCGCGCGGGCCACCAGCACGTCCTGCGTGTTCGAAGCGCGCAGCAGCCACCAACCGTCGGCGGTATTCACGCGTACGCCGTCGGTGCCGTTGACGCTTTCCACTCCCGGCCCAGGTGTGGTGGTCAGCCGCTCGGAAATCTCCTCCATCGCGGCAAATTTGCGGCTCTCATCAACCTGGAACCGCATTTCCGGAGTGTTGAGCATCGCCGGGATCGCGCTGCGAAGTTCTGTCACTGATTTGCCCAACCGCGCCGATGCCGCCAGCAACCGCACGCCGGCATACAGCGCATCGTCAAACCCATAGTAATCATCGGCAAAAAACACGTGGCCGCTCATTTCGCCCGCCAGCGGCGCGCCAGTTTCCTTCATTTTGGACTTAATCAGCGAGTGGCCGGTCTTCCACATCAGCGGCTGGCCGCCCAGCTCTGCCACCCGGTCAAACAAAGCGCGGCTGGCCTTCACATCGGCGATCACCGTCGCGCCGGGGCGGGTTTTGAGCACATCTTCGGCGTAGATCATCAGCAGCTGATCGCCCCAGATCACCCGGCCGGTGCCATCGATCGCACCGATCCGGTCGCCGTCGCCATCAAAAGCCACTCCAAAATCGAGGTTCTTCTCCGCGACGAGCGTGCGCAGATCGGCAAGGTTGGCCTCCACAGTGGGATCAGGATGGTGATTGGGAAAATGTCCGTCAACTTCGGTAAACAAAAGATGGTGTTCTCCCGGCAACCGGGCAGCCAAGGCTTCGAGCGCGGGGCCCGCCGACCCGTTCCCGGCATCCCAACCCACCTTGAGGGATTCGAGCGACTTGAGATCGCACCCGGCCAGACCCTGGAGCAGGCGCTCGATGTACTCGCCCATGATGTCGCGCGTGCTGACGCTACCCATGCCGCTGGCGAACGCCCCGACTGCTGCCAGTTCCCCGAGCTGCTGGATATCGGCGCCGAAGAACGGCCGGCCAAGAAATACCATCTTGAAGCCATTGTAATTGGGGGGATTGTGGCTGCCAGTTATCTGAATGCCGCCATCCACCTCTGGGGCTGAAGCCTCGGCGTAATACAGCATCGGGGTCGCGCTAAGGCCGATCCGGACCACATCGCATCCGCTCGCGTTCAACCCCTCGATCAGCGCATGTTCGAGGATGGGTGAGCTGACCCGCCCGTCATAGCCAACGGCTACAGTCTTACCGCCCGCTTCGCGCAGCAGCGTGCCGAATGCGCTGCCAATCGCGCGCGCATCATCCGCGCCCAGCGTTTCACCGATGATCCCACGGATGTCGTATTCGCGCAGAACGGTGGGGTGAAATTGATGTTGCATATGCCAAGCTTCCTATTTGGGACATGCCGTTCGCCCACATCAGTTCAGATGGTTGAACAGCGATTTGCCACGGTAACAAAGGGCGAAGCCGCCTGATCATTGCCGCTCACTTATCTATTTCAGGCAAAAGGACTGCCGCACGAATGTGTCAATCCTGCGATGGCGCTGGCGGATCGTGGTCATCGGGCGGAATCGCCGCGCCGGGCAGTTCGGCGAGCAGCATATCGCGCGCGGCATTCGCCTCCTGCATGGCGGCAGTCGTACCGCCGCGATCGGGGTGAACCAGTGCAGTCAGCCGTCGGTGCGCAGCAATAACGTCCTCGCGCCCCGCGCCAGCCTCAACCCCCAGCAGCTTGCGCGCCCGGAACAAAGCTTGGCTCCGGGTGGGGGCTGGCCGCAGGTAATCCCACGGCCACTTGCCCAACGCCCAGCGGCACAGCACGCAGACAACTGCGATCAGGATCAGTGCGCGCATCATCGGTCAGGCCAGTTCCAACGCGCTCTGGCTGCGTTCAAAATCGGGCAGCGCCAGTGCCTTGACCAGTGATCGCAACTCCTGCCGCGCGACCAGATGGCTGGTGCCAAGCTCGCCCAAATGCCCCTTGTCGAGCAAGGTCAGGCCCGAAGGGAACAGTTCGCGGTAAATCACGCGTTCCGACAGGCCCTGCGTGACCCGAAACCCGACCCGCTTGGCCATTTCACCCAGTGCTTTTTGCAAGCGCGCCATATTGCGCGCTTCGACGTGGCCGGTGCGGTTGCGCACCACGATCCAGTCCATTTCCGGGCGCTGCTGTTCGATCGTCATCCGGCTGCGCTTCATCCGCGCTTCCCAGATCAGTTCGGCGAAGAACGAAAGCTTCTTCACCTTAAACGTCTCGGCATCGACCTGCCCGATGAGGTCAAAATCGACGAAGCTGTCGTTCATCGGCGTGACCAGCGTATCGGCATTTTCCACCGCGATCCGCGCGAAGGGGTCATCGCGACCGGGATTGTCGATGATGAGGAAATCGCAGCTCGCTTCCAACCGCCGGATCATCGCGACCAAATCACCCGTGCTATCGCCGCGAAACACCTCGCAATCGGGGGTCGGCAGCGTCAGCCCGCGCTTTTCCAGCGTGGACAGGCGGTTTTCGATATAGCGATGCATGGTGCGCTGGCGCGGATCGAGGTCGATCGACGCCACCCGCGCGCCCAAATAAGACAGCGCCACCGCGATATGCACCGCCGTGGTCGATTTGCCGGTGCCGCCCTTCTCGTTCGCGAACACGATCCGGTGCGCCTGCCCGGCCCGCAACTTGCGCGCTGCAATCGGTTGGTCGGAAGGCTGGGCGGATAACATGGCGGGGTACTCGCTCGGCAGCCGCAGAGCAGCCGCTTGAAATGGGACAGGAACCGCCGCTAGGGCGTGACCAGCGGTTTATCCTTGGAGGCGAAGCGGTGCAAACGGTCAAGACGCTCGATATGTTGAGAACCGCGGTGGGACAGTTGCGCGCAGGTGGCAAGCGCATTGCGCTGGTGCCGACGATGGGCGCGCTGCACGAAGGCCATATGACACTGGTGCGCCGCGCGCGGGAGGTGGCCGATCACGTGGTCGCCTCGATCTTCGTCAATCCCAAGCAGTTCGGGCCGAACGAGGATCTCGACGCCTACCCGCGCCAGCTCGCTGCCGATGCCGCGCTGCTTGAAAGCGAACGCTGCGCGCTGTTGTGGGCGCCAACGGCCGAGGCGATGTATCCAGCCGGCTTTGCCACCAATATCAGCGTGACGGGCGTCAGCGAAGGCCTGTGCGGCGCGGCCCGTCCCGGCCATTTTGACGGGGTGGCGACCGTGGTGTGCAAGCTGTTCAATCAGGTGCAGCCCGATGTTGCACTGTTCGGCGAGAAAGATTTTCAACAGCTCGCCGTGATCCGGGCGATGGCGCGCGACCTCGATCTTACGCACCCGCATGTGGACGCGATCATTGGCGTGCCGACCGTGCGTGAGGCGGACGGGTTGGCGATGAGCAGCCGCAACCGCTATCTGACGGCGGAGCAGCGGGCGGCGGCGGGGGCGTTGCCGCGCGCAATGAAGGAAGCGATTGCGGCGCTTGAGAACGGCGGAGCAGTGCCCGATACGCTCGCCGCGCTCGAATCCAAGATAATCGCAGCGGGGTTTTCCAGCGTCGATTATGCCGCCTTCGCCGACGCAGCATCACTTCAGCCGCTGTCCGCATTGGGCAAAGCCCCAGCCCGCCTGCTGATCGCCGCCCGGATCGGCGGGACACGGCTGATCGACAATATGGCGGTCGGCACGGGTCGTTAGAACTGTTGACGCAAGCCCCCGCCTGATGGCATTGGGCGCGGCAGGAGCCATGCGGGTATAGCTTAGTGGTAAAGCTCCAGCCTTCCAAGCTGGCTATGCGGGTTCGATTCCCGCTACCCGCTCCACAATTCCCGAAAAGCCGCAGAAAACCGCCAATCTGGAGGCGGCATGCGCACCTATTCCCCCATAGCTTCTCACATAGCATCTCACACGGCCGGACCTGACCGTCTGGCGTCTTCGCGTATTTGTTCGGCGAACGCGTTCGCCGGAAAGGGGCGCTGAAACCATGCGCCAGCAAAGCTATCTCGTCCGTAAAGGCGCAAGGTATCATTTTCGGAGGCGCATTAGGCATCAAGCAACCTCCCGACCTATAAGCATTTCATTGGGAACAGCCGATCCTGAAAAGGCGCGATGCCTTGCTCGGCGGATGGCCGTCAAATGGGATGAAGTGGAGATGACGATCGAGACTGTCACGCAGCGTCACAACCTGACGGTCGACGAGCAGCGTGCCATATATCGCGCAGCTCTTGAAAAAGTAATCGGCCTGGCGCTCGGAGACCTTGTTGCGCCCAAAAGGTATCGCGGCGATGAGCCTGGGATGGAGCGGATCATGGCGGGATACTACGCCGCTCTGCTTCAGGTGCGGGCCGATGCGGAAGACGTGCCGGACGAGGTCATCGAAGCTGCGATGCGCGATGAATGGAGTGAGGAGGAGCGCGACCTGGTCAGAAAAATGCTGGCGGCCTTCGGCATTCCGGACGAGGCACGTGCATCCGCAGGCGAGGCGGCACTCAAGGAAATTGGGGCCCCGATTAGCGAAAGCACAATCCATGAGGCGCGGGCGAATGTCCTTCGCGGCATGATGGAGGCGCATAAGCGTGCCGAGCTGTTCAATCACCCGCTGATCGCGGCCGTCGGTGATCCATTTGCTGCCCTGCTTGATGACAGCTTGGTGCTGGAGGCGCGAAGGACGCAATTAGCGCAAGCTGGCCAGCAGGTCACGCCAACTGCACCGGCTGCCGGACTGGTTGCCGAATCCAGCATCTTCCTGAACCCGTCCGAGAAGCGGTTCAGCGAAATTATCGGCCCGACGCTTCAGGCATTGAAAGCCAAACACAAATGGAAGGGCGATCTACGCCAGCGGACGGCTATCGCGGAACGGTTCGCTTGGGTGACAGGGGACAAACCGCTGTGCGAATACACGGACGCGGACATTCAAGCTTATCTCGGCGCGCTGCGGCTCATCCCGAATGACATTCGTTACGGGCGTTTGGGAAAGAGCGGGCGGTTGGCCAAGCCCTACGATCCGGCTGCGTTGCCGGAGGTCACGAACGAGAATCGGCGAGACGATCGTTCGATCAATCGCGATTTGAGCGCGCTGCAATCAATTTCCAAGCAGCTCGCCCGCAATGAATGGCGGTCCCGATATGGCAAGGACACTCTCGAGATGGATTTTCTGGACCACTGGATCCCGGTCGAGGATGATCCAAGCGACCCCAAGCGGATGCCATGGACGCCTGAGCATTTGCGGGTGCTGTTCAGCTTGCCCCTTTGGCATGGCAGCGGTGGACCCATAAATCGCCTGAAGGTCGTCGAGTGTCCTCAGATTTATCAGGAT
Source organism: Sphingomonadales bacterium Ga0077531 (assembly GCA_001464915.1). GTDB lineage: Bacteria > Pseudomonadota > Alphaproteobacteria > Sphingomonadales > Sphingomonadaceae > Erythrobacter. Next base: position 150,602 of record LNED01000038.1, on the reverse strand, counting down.
GCGGCTTATTGGGCGCCTTTGATCGCGATCTACACAGGGATGTCGCGTGAGGAGGTTTGCGGGCTTGAAGTTATCGACCTCGATTTCGATTGCGAGGTGCCATACCTACTCGTCCAGGCGAACATGACCCGCAGCGATGATGGTGTGACCCCCGGCGGTCTGAAGCGCAAATCCCGCCATCGCGTGATGCCGATCCACCCCGAGCTGCTCAGGCTTGGCCTCAAGGAATATGTCGCGTGCATCGCGGAACAGGAAGGCTACCTCGACCCAGAGCAGGTGATCCCAATCTTTCCTGAGCTCTATCGAGAGGACGCCAAGCGCCCAACATCGATCCCTAAGGATGAGCTCGTGGCACCCGAAGTCGGCGGTGGCCGTTTCTACTCGCGGGCGTGGATGGCCATCGTTGACGCAACCAATGCCATCATGCCGCTCCCCAAAACCCGGAAAGGCAAAAAGTCGGATTTCCACTCGACGCGGACCTACACGCAAAGCATGTTGGCGTCGCCTGAGGTCAGTCAGACCCTTATCGACCGCATCATGGGGCATGCCGCGAAGGGCACGGGTCCGCGCAAATACAATCGCCGCGCGCTTGCGATTGGCGAAGTGCGGGCTCTGCAGGAACTCCTCGACCTCCTCGTTAAGGAGATGCCGGTGGTTACTGAGCACGTGCCGCAGGCAGCGTCTGTGAATATCCTCCCCCTCAAGCACCGCTCGCGCGTCGGATCGGCGCCCGGCCGCGATGTCAGCCGGTATTTCCTCTGGGATCAGGACGCGATCGCAGAAGATAAGCTAAAGCTGACAGAGAAAAGGAAGCTTGCCCGGTCCGGCGGTTGAGTTAAACATTTGTTCGCGGCCCGCAATCTACCACAGAGCAGCGCCATGAGCTGGCTGCGATAGCCGTAACGATCCGGAGCCCCTTCTTGCAGGTCATTGATACAACAGGTCGACATCGAGCGATTGACTGGATCACGGGAACGGACGGCGAACTTGACGGCATGGTCACCGACCTTTCCGTATTCGGCGCGACTGAGGTGTTCGGGAAGCGCGCCGGAGGGAAGCTGGGGCGCTTACTGCTCGGAGCCGGACACGATGGGCTAGGCCTTTTCGGCACTGGCAACGACCGGAATCGTCGCAATCGCCTTGAGACCCGGGCGCTCTGTCGAAGTCTTGCTGACGTGATCGCACAGGCGCAAGTGCGGCAAACCAAGCTGCCACTGGCTCAATCTTTTCTCGCTAGCGGCGATTTCGCCCTGATCGGAAATTGCCCGGTGACGACTGGCGGCCTTGGTATCGCGCCGCAAGATGCTCTTGGCTTGATACAGGTCGCGCAGAACCCTGCGGAAATCGAGCAGCTCCAGCAATGGTTCCGAGAGCTGTGGCGGCAGGCCAATCCCGATGGTGATGCGGTCGCCCGGCTGCGGATTGCCCTTGCCGACGGGCAAGCGCAGCATCCCGCCGATGCCGTTTACCTCCAGTCCCTGTTTCAGCTTTTCGCCGAGATGGAGGAAGCCACCAACGAAGATCGGATCGTTGATCCGGCGACGGGGATACGCGAGACGACCATCTGGTCGAAGCTCTACCGCTTCCAGCGCGATGGGGTGATCGGCGCGATCGACAAGCTTCAGCGCTTCGGCGGCTGCATCCTGGCTGACAGCGTTGGCTTGGGCAAAACCTTTGAGGCGCTCGCCGTCATCAAGTATTTCGAGCTCAGGAATGCGCGCGTGCTGGTGCTGGCTCCCAAGCGGCTGCGCGAAAATTGGACGCTCTGGACGCAGAACGACGTGCGCAACATGCTCGTTGGCGACCGGTTTTCGTTCGATGTGCTGAACCACACCGACCTCTCCCGCGAACAGGGCCAGTCGGGCGAAATGGACCTAACCCACATCAACTGGGGCAATTACGATCTGGTGGTGATCGACGAGAGCCATAATTTTCGGAACCGTCCAGCCGGCAAGGGCGAGCGGGAGAGCCGCTACGATAAGCTGCTTAACGCTGTCGTGAAGGCCGGGGTCAAGACAAAGGTGCTGATGCTGTCGGCGACGCCGGTCAACAACCGGCTCAATGATTTGAAGAACCAGATCGCGTTTGCGACGGAGGGCAACGATAGCGCACTGTCCGGGCATGGCGTGCCGAGTATCGCTGGCACCGTGCGAATAGCTCAGGGCCAATTCAACCGATGGCAGGAATTACCGGACGCGCACAGAACGCCCGCAAAGCTTCTCGAGATGCTGGGCTTCGACTACTTCCGCCTGCTTGACCTGCTCACCATCGCGCGCAGCCGAAAGCACATCGAAAAATACTACGGGACGGAAGAGACCGGAACCTTCCCCACGCGGCTGCAGCCGAAGAATATCTACTCGGACGTCGACATCACCGGCCTATTTCCCGCCATCGGCGAGGTGAATAACGAAATACGGCGCCTCAAGCTCGCCGCCTTCGCGCCGCTGCGATATGTGATGGAGGACCGGCGCGAGGCGTATGATCGGCGCTACAGCCAGCAGACGGGCTCGGGCGCCAGCGTATTCCGCCAGCTTGACCGCGAAGAGAGCCTCGTTGCGCTCATGCGCGTCAACCTGCTCAAGCGCATGGAGAGCTCCGTTCATGCCTTTGCGCTGACCATCGAACGGCAATTGGCGGCGGTCGACGACCTGATCGGCCGCATCGATTCCCACGATGAAAGCATCGACGCACCGTCGATTGACGATCTCGAGGATGATGATCCGACCTTCGAACAGCTAGGCGTCGGCAAGAACATCCGCGTCCTTCTTACCGATGCCGACCTCGTGAGGTGGCGGCAGGATCTGGCGGAGGACAGGGAGCGCTTGCTGCGCCTGCTCCGCCAAGCGCAGAATGTTGGGCCAGCGCAAGATGCGAAGCTGGCTGACCTCAAGCGGCTCATCGCAGACAAGCTGTCTGCCCCCTACAACGGCGGCAACGTGAAGCTGCTGGTGTTCACCGCGTTCGCCGACACCGCCGAATACCTGTATGCGCAGCTGGCGGAAACATACCCGCGGCCGATGGCCTTGGTGACCGGCTCCGGCCGGAACAAAACGACCCATATGAAGCTCCGCGCCGACCTGGCCTCTATACTGACGGCCTTCTCACCGCAATCGCGCGCCCGTCCGGAAGCGCTGGCGCAGGAGCTGGAGGTCGACCTGATCATCGCCACTGACTGTATATCCGAAGGCCAGAACCTTCAGGACTGCGACTGCGTGGTAAATTACGACATCCATTGGAACCCGGTCCGTATCGTCCAGCGATTCGGACGCGTCGACCGGCTCGGTTCGCCGAACGACGTGATCCAGCTGGTCAATTTCTGGCCCAACATGGACCTCGACAGCTACATCGGCCTGCAGCGCAGCGTATCCGGCAAGATGATGCTGCTCGATGTATCCGCCACCGGCGAAGAAAACTTGATCGAGACGCAGGCAGGGGATGCCATGAACGATCTCGAGTATCGCCGCCGCCAGCTCGAATCGCTGCAGGAGCGGGTGATCGATCTGGAGGATCTGTCCTCCGGCGTATCGATCACCGATCTGACATTGAACGACCTGCGGCTCGATCTGGCCCGCCTTTCGCCCGAAGACCGCGAGGCGGTGGCGCAGCGGATGATCGGCACCTATTCGCCCATCGCGGCGTCGGACGATTTCCCTGCCGGCGCCCTGTTCCTGCTCCGCGCCGCCACGCCGAATGCCGAGCGCGCTCTGGCCAAGGGCGACCCGCTATACCCGCACGCGCTCGTATATATAGGCGAGGACGAGCGCGTGATTCTGCCGCCCAGCCAGCCCAAACGGATGCTGGACCTGCTGCGGCTCGCCGCCAATACGCCAGAGGATGTGCAGGCTAAGGCCTGGGAGCAGTTCGATGCCGAGACCCGCGAGGGCAGTCGGATGGACAAATACCAGAGCCTGCTTGCCGCCGCGATCCGGGGCGTTACCGGTAAGGCTGAGGAACGCGCCGTCGAAAGCCTGTTCACCACCGGCGGGGTTGAAGGCGCGGGCGGGGAAAGCGGGCTCGATGATTGGGAAGTCATCACCTGGCTCGCAATTCTGCCGCCCCGCTAGCGCCTCGATGACTGTCACGCCGCACACCATCCGCGAGGCTCTTGCCCTGCCCTCCGGCGGCGATCCGGCCCGGCGTTTGCCGAAGGACATTTTGGCGGAGCACGGGGCGGCGCACGCGGCAGACCGCAAGCTAATCGACAAGGTGATCGAGCGGCTCGACTGGTGGGCGACGCTGTCACCCGCGACCATCGGCGTTGCCGCCGCAATCGATGATGAACGGCCGGTGCCAGCGACCCAACTGCTTGCCCTCACCGCGCGGGCCGAGCCGACCCAGCGGCTGCTTACCATAATCCATCGCGCCATTCCGGTGCCGATCATCCTGCTGACCGCCTTGCCGGGCGGAGCGGGCACGCGGGTATCGTTTGCGCCCCTTCGCCGGGCTGAGCGGATCGAGGACAAGATGGTGGTCGAGCGGCTGGTCGTCGCCCCGGACTGCATCGATACGGCAGAACCGGCGACAGCTACCTTCGTTGCCAGCCTTGCTGTGCCAGCGCTCCCCCGGCTCAATCTGCGGCTGCTCTATGACGGACTGATCGAGCGGGCCGAGGCGCTGGAGATTGCGCGCCTGACCGGCAAGCCCTTTCGCCTCGCCGATGATCCCGCATCCCGCCGGACAGCGCTGGCGCTGTATCGCGATGCCGAAGCCGAGTGGCTGACGGCGCGGGCGGCCGCGAAGCGGGAGAAGGTGCTCGCACGGCAGGTTGCATTGGGCGATCAGGTGCGTCATCTTCGCCTGAAAGTTGATGAATTGATTGCGCAATTGGGGGCTTGATGGGCAAAGGGGGCTATATTGGCGGTGGCACGATCATTGGCCCGCACACGCCTGACTGGTTCGGCAATGGCGGCGATGAGGAGCCCGAACCTGAACCGCAGCCGCCAAAAGCGGCTTCTGCGCCGCCATCCTTCCCCCTGCCGGGCAGCGGCAAGACCAATCGTCACCAACGCCGGAAGCGGGCTAAGGCCAAGCAGGACGCAAGGCAGCGCCCGCCACCGCCACCGATGATCGCCAAGCCGAAGCGCGAGCTGTCCGCGTCCGCCGAACAACGCATCGCCAAGCTGCGGCTGCATATCAGCGGGTTGGAACGCGAGATTGCGTCATGCCAGCAGGCGTTGGATCGCAGCCGGGACGAGTTGAACGGCGTGTTGAAAGAATATGGCCTGCCGTTACAGCGGCCGGGCAAACCATGACGGGACCGAGCATGACCGATACCACCGCAGACGGCGAAAGCCTCATTCCCAAGATCACCCGCGAAGACGAGGCGGCCGGAAGCGGGGATCTGGTGCGGGAGAATGTCGAGCGGCTGAAGGCGCTGTTCCCGCAGATCGTGACCGATGGGAAGGTCGATTTCGATGTGCTGCGCCAGCTGCTCGGCGACGAGGTGGAAGAGGGCGAGGAGCGTTACGGGCTGAACTGGAAGGGCAAGCGCCGGGCGCGCGCCTTTGCCATGACACCGAGCCTCGGCACCCTTCGCCCCGCGCCCGAGGACAGCGTGGACTGGGACACAACCCAGAACCTGATGATCGAGGGCGACAACCTCGAGGTGCTCAAGCTGCTGCGCCGATCCTATGCGGGCAAAGTGAAGCTGATTTACATCGACCCGCCGTATAATACTGGAAATGACTTTGTATATCCCGATGATTTCGGAAATAGCATACAGAATTACTTAAGTCTTACTGGTCAAAAGAACGATTTAGGTGCGGCAGCCACGTCAAAGAGAGAGGCGCGAGGGCGCCTTCATACCGAGTGGCTGAACATGATTGCGCCGCGCATGAGTCTGGCCCGTGAGTTACTCGCGGAAGATGGCGTCATCTGCGTCAGTATTGACGACCGAGAAATATACAGCCTCAAGGACGTGCTTGACCAAGAATTTGGAGAAGAGAATTACGTTGGAACAATCGTAAGAGCGACTGGAACAACAACGGGACAAGATAGTGGCGGCCTCGGTAGTTCTTTCGACTACGTTCTTTGTTACAGCCGGACTGACGATTATGTTATTCACGGCCTTCCGCTCGATGAAGGGGATCAAGCTCGATTCACCGGGACAGATAGCCGAGGGAATTTCTCGATCTTGCAGCTTCGAAAGACCGGCAATGCGGATCGGAGGGAAGATCGCCCCTCGATGTATTATGAAGTCAAGGCCCCCGATGGTTCTCCAGTATTCCCCGTGGGCCCGACTGGGTATGACAGTCGGTGGAGGTTCGGTCGCGAAAAATACGAAGACGCCATGAAAAACGACCTTATCGTCTGGAAGGAGTCAGACGATGGGTGGAAGCCCTATGTAAAATACTATCTTGAAGGCAGGACGAAGAAGCCTTCACCACTTTTCGACGATATTTCAGGAAATAAGAAAGCAAGCATTGAGGTAAAGGAGCTCATCGGCGAAGGTGGCTTCTCTAACCCCAAGCCTACCGAACTTATTTCTAGATTGGCCACAATTTTCGCGGACCGAGAGTCCGTGATTATGGACTTCTTTGCTGGTTCAGGCACTACCGGTCACGCGGTGATGGCAAGGAATGCCGAGGATGGAGGGAGTCGACGTTACCTCCTTGTGCAGCTGCCAGAGCCCCTCGACCCCGAAAAACGCGAACAAGCGATACCCGCAAGTATTTGCGCTAAGCTGGGCAAACCGCTCAATATCGCCGAGCTGACCAAGGAGCGCCTCCGCCGCGCCGGGCAGAAAATCCGTGCAGAGCATCCAGATGCGAAGATCGACACCGGCTTCCGCGTCTACAAGCTCGCCACCTCCAACCTGAAGCCGTGGCAACCCGATCCGGACAATCTCGAAGCCAGCATCCTCGATGCGGTCGACAATGTCCTGCCCGATCGCACCGAGCACGACCTGCTGGTCGAGCTGCTGCTCAAGACGGGGATCGATCTCACCATGCCCGAAGACAGGCGCACGATCGCCGGGCAAACGGTCCACGCGCTCGGCGGCGGGGCGCTGATGGTGTGCCTCGGCGATGTCGGCCCCGACGACGCTGAGACGCTAGGGCAGGGCATGGCCGATTGGCTGGACGAGCTCGATCCGACCCAGACCACCACCTACTTCAAGGATGTGGGCCTCGGCACGGACAACAACCGTTCGGCCACGAAGGCCAATCTCGCCGCGATCCTGCGCCAGCGTCACGGCGACCGCATCGCCAAGATCGCGAGCATCTAGGGCGTGGCCAGCACCATGAAGTTCGTCTTCGAACCCGACCTCACTCACCAGAAGGCCGCGATTGACGCGGTGGTGGACCTGTTCGCCGGGCAGCAAGAACGCCAGTCGCTGTTCACCATCGCCCCCGGCCAGATCGCGGGCGAGCTCGAATACAATGAGCGGCTGCTCGGCTACGCCAAGGCGAGCTTGCAGGGTGACGTCGACACGCTTCGCGCTAAAAAGGAGAGCCTTAATCTCGAGAAGCAGTTGTTCGAAAATGAACGTGCCGAGTTTGATGAAGTCAGAAACACGCACACGATATCGGTCGAAATGCTGGCAAGTGTTTTTGGATCGAACAAGCACGCCCGGATGAACGAAAATACCCTTGAGGTTTTCGCTCCAGGACAGTTCGACGGTGTTCCTCAAGTGACCATGGACGCGACTCGGTTTGCTCCGTGGCTACCCGCGCTGGTGGACACATACGCAGGATACAATGAGCAATGGTTCTCGCTTGGCAAAATCGAGAAACAGTTGGCGGACCATTTTCGGACCTTGGCAGAGCAATATCCGGAGAAGCGGACAGAACTGCGGGCGCAGGCAGAGCAAATTAAGGCGTTGGCAGCACCGCACCAGAAGCCAATGTGGCAAATACCTGATCAGCAGGGAGGGGTCGGTGGCTGACGTGCACATTGCGTCGTCCGCTTTCGGGAGGGCGATCCGGCCTGGTCTATGACTGGAACTGGGTGGGGAGCTGACCGTCCGGTTTCGGGTCACAGTACGCGTTAGCTGCCGTTTATCACAGCCGACTAATGCGCCGCCTATCGACCTAGGAATGGTCGTTCAATTCGGTGACTGAAACGTCCGCTCCTGACATTACCTGCCGGTAGGCGAATGAAAGCGGGGATTTTGGTGAATTGGTACCCGGTTATTCCTTGGCCTTAACCAATCAAACCGAGAAGAATCCGCAACCGTGCTCACTCCGGTAGATCGGTGATGTAGTTCGCATACCAGTCCATGATCTGAGTTAGATGATGATGGTCGCTTGTCGTCGCTACCTCGGCAACGAGGTCGGTGAGCCTGATCGCCTGTAATGCTTGACGATAGCTTGTCTCTGCCTGACCAAAGGCTGCTGCGATCGGACAAGCTTGCTTGCATTGGTCGCGAGAGAGCGCACACGGCCCCTTCTGACGAATCTCGGTACAGCGAAATGCCGGTAATGTACCATCGATCGCAGCCTTAATGTCCCACAGCGAAATCGCCGAAGCGGGACGAGCCAGGCTGTATCCGCCGGTCTTGCCACGGCTCGTCCTCACAATGCCCGCTTTGCTCAAAGCCTGCATCTGCTTGGCCATGTAGGCCGCAGGCACGCCATGATAATCGGCAAGATGAGCAAGGCTCAGCCCTTTACCCGGGCCCAGTGGAGCAAGCAGCGTGCAGGCATGCACGCCCCATTCGACACCCTTGTTAATCCGCATCGAACCCTCCGCCGCGGTGAACTTGTATCACGACATTAAATCGGATATCAAATATCCGGATTTAATGTCGGGGGCGAGGGCGGGGGATTGCAATGTGGACGCGCGTACACAGGATAACAGGATTGCTGATCCTGATCTTCGTCGCATTGCACCTTGCGGTGCATTTGACCGCCTTGGCCGGTATCTCCTCCCACAACAAATACCTTTCATTCGTTCAGGTCCTATATCGTAGCCCGGCCATCGAGCCGCTATTGCTGGCAGCCTTTTTGCTGCAGATCGGCATCGGCTTGCGTTTCGCCATGTCGCGTTGGCTTTCAACAAGGGGTGATCGGTGGGGCCGGTTGCAGCTCGTCAGTGGCTTATATCTGGCCTTTTTTGTCATCAACCACACCGGCGCCGCGCTATATGCGCGCTATGCCGCGGAGCTTGAGACTGATTTCTTCTGGGCTTCCGGCGTGTTGATGCACCCGCTGTTACGCTGGTACTTCTACCCCTATTACGCGCTGGCGATCCTTGCCGTCTTCACCCATGCCTCTGTCGCCGTATGGTACAGAACGCAAAGCGCCACTGGCGTTCGGCTTGTGATGCTTTCTGGCGTGGCCATCGCCGCTCTCATCCTGCTCGCGTTTGGTGGTTGGCTATATCCCATTGCGACACCGAGTGCCTACCAGCGCTACTACGACAGCCTGATCGCCTGGTAGATCACTGGTCATCACCAATGCGGCTTGTTGCTTGCGATCAAAAAAGCTCCTCAAGATCGGCTTTCACAATTTTTTGACACGACATGTCACTACATGCAGGACTGCCAATCCGGAGATCACAAGGCTACTTCTGCCTGAGGCTGCCGGTTTCAAACAGGCTCGCATTCTGTCTTTCGCCGTGATGGCAGGATAAGGACATTCGATGAAGGCTGGCCTCGACATACTGCTTATAGAAGACAATGATGCATTGGCTGCGAACATTGCGGACTATCTCGAGGCGCGCGGGCACCGGATGGATTTTGCGATCGATGGCGCCACCGGGCTTGCCACCGCAACGGTATCGCATCCTGATATTATCCTGCTCGACATTGCGCTTCCCAAATTGAACGGATTATTGCTGTGTGAACAACTGCGAAGCGCCGCTTCACATTACATTCCCGTGTTGATGCTGACCGCGCGCGACACCCTTGATGACAAGCTGGCCGGCTTTGCTGCCGGCGCCGATGATTATCTGGTCAAGCCCTTTGCTCTGGCAGAACTTGCCGCCCGGATCGACGCATTGTCGATGCGACACCGGGTCGGCACACGTCATTGTATTCAGATTGGAACGTTGGCGCTCGATCGGCAAGAGCAACGCGCATCCCGATGCGGAACAGAACTGCGGCTCTCGCCGATTTTGTGGAGCATCCTGTTGCTTCTCGCAGAATCATACCCCCGGCCTATCTCCCGTTCCGAATTGACCAAAAGGCTGTGGGGTGATGATCCGCCGCCCTCCGATGCCTTGCGCAGCCATATCCATCTGCTGCGTCAGGCTCTGGACAAGCCGTATGCGGGGCCAATGCTGGAAACTGTTCATGGAGTGGGCTTCCGGTTGGTTGCCGACCAATGAGGCTTGCCCCCTCTTCGTTGCGGGTCAGGATTGTCATCGGCGCAGTCCTTACTGCCATCATCACCAGCGCGCTGTTCGGGCTGGTTACTTTCATTTTCGCTTACACCGTAGAAGACCGGATCTTTGGCGGAGCGCTTGAAAGCGAAGTCATTATCCAGCAGGCTCACTGGAAGAAGCACAACCGCCTTGCCGAACCGTCGCGCGAGTACATGCGAATTTATCGCCAGACATCCGAGTTACCCCTGGACTTGAGAGCGCAGTTTGATCCCGACGGCGACAAGACCGAGTTTTTCGGAAAAGCCGATAGATACTATCATGTGAATAAGTTTGCCCTGCCCAATGACGGCGGGACCGCCATCGCGGTCGCCGAAGTGGGACCATATCTGGTGGTGCGGCCCCGGCGCGACAAAATGATCAAAGCGCTGCTGGTTGTGGCGACTTTCATTGCGCTCGTGTCCGGGGGTATCGGATACTTCATTGCCAGTCAGGCCGTGTCACCCCTGTCGAAGCTCGCTGCCGATCTTTCCGCTCAAGGTAACGAAGCGGTTCCTGTTATCGACAGCAGCGCTTACCGAACCAAGGAAGTCGCGATTTTGGCATCGGGGCTTGAACATGCGTTTGACAGGGTGCGCGCTTTTGTCGGCCGCGAGCGTGCCTTTACCCGCGATGCCAGCCATGAACTGCGAACGCCGCTCGCTGTCATTCGCAGTGGCGCGGAGCTGCTGTCGTCCCGAATTGCGCAGGACGACGTCGACGCCGGACCGATCAAACGCATCGAGGCTGCAGCTGATGACATGGTTTTGATTCTGGATCTGCTGCTCACGCTTGCGCGCGAGGATGGCGCACCGCAGGCCGTGATGCCGCTATTGCCGCTCGTCGAAAAAGCCGTTTTCTACGCCAGCGAGCGGTTTTCACACAGCAAGGTCCGTGTTGTGGTCGACCTGTCGCCAGATCAGACGGCGACCATCAACCCGGTCGTCACGCAGCTGATCCTCAACAACATCATCGGCAACGCGTTCCAGCACGCAGATCACAGCACCTTGACTGTGTCAGGCAGCGGCAGCGTTCTATCCGTTACGGACACCGGGCCAGGGCTGGGCGACAAGCCGATGCTGGAGCCCTTCCACAAAGGCACTTCGAGCACCGGGGACGGTCTCGGGCTGTCGATCGTGCGCCGGCTGTGTGCCCAGTCGTCGATCGGGCTGTCGATCAATTCCGGCGACGACACGGGAACGTGCTTCACACTGGACTTCGCCCACACCGACGAGGCTCTCCTCGGAAAGGAACAACCATGAAGCTTGAGCGATATTTTTGGCGCTTCTGGTTAGGCGGGCTTGCGATCATGGCCATCATGATCGCCCTGAATCCGATGTTCGTCAGCGATGTTTCGCCATGGGGCATACGCAACCATCAATCAGCAGGCAGCGCCGCGCAGGTCGATGCGATCCAGTCTGCCTGGCAGGCTGCGGGTGTAATGGAATATGCACCGGCCATGCTGGCTTTGGATTTCGCGTATATCGCGATGTATTCATTTGGCGCCTTTTGTGGTGGCCGAATGTTCTTCGCTACAAATCTGGCACCTTTGAAATGGCTGGGCGTGATTGTTCTGGCGGCAGCCGTGCTGATCGCAGTTGCGGACAGCATCGAGACCGTCTGCCAGTTAATACAGGTCTTGCAGGTGAAAGGCGACGATAGGCTCGCCGGCATTGCGGCAGCCGCCCAGCCAATCAAATCCACCGGGTTCTTCACCAGCCTCGTTGCAATTCCTCTGGCGTTGGCTGTGAGAAGGCGGTTGGCCAAGCGGGCATAGACGGTTAACTGATTTCGCGGCAGCCAGCTGATCCGGGCCACATCACCTTTCCGTCATGCCAAACGGAGGAGCCCCTGCCTGGCACGCCGTTCGTATCAATCAGCGCCTTGAGGATTTTCTCGGCAACCAGCGAGGCATACTGTGTCGCGTCATCCGCGTCAGGTTCAGCGGCCAACGCCTATGACGCCAAGATAGCAGTAAGGACGCCACTTGCTGCGCTCCGTGCCCACCGCACGCGGCTTTGCATTCCAAACATCGGGTTCCCTCGAGAGTGTTGAATCTAGACAGGATCAAATCCGGCCAGCGCCCACCATGATCGCGCGCTAACCGAAAAGCGGGCAGCCTGATCCTTGACGAATGCCATCATTTGTACCCGCTCGTCAGGGCCGTAAAGGATGCCGTTCGCGATGACGGTATGGATCGCCTGAGTTGCTGTAATATCGAACAGCGGATTACGATTCAGCAGCACAAGATCAGCGCGATTGCCAACACCGATCGTCGCCTTCTCATCACCATCTCCGAAAAGCAACGCGGGCGACATTGTCGCAGCGCGCAGCACCTCGGCAGGCGAAAGTCCGGCACGCGCCAGGTAGGATAGCTCCTGATGAAGTGCCGGCCCGTGAAGCACAAAAGGGTCAAGCGCATCGGTGCCGGCCAGAATCGGCACCCCTGCGCGCTGGGCCTTCAACGTGAGGCGAAGCGCATCACGGTGGGTCTGTTCGAATGCGGCAAGATCCTGCGCGTCGGTGCTGCTGCTGTGTAGCCAGCGATAGGCTTGCCAGATGGTGGCGAGCGCGGAACTGCTGAATGGCAAGAGCCGGTTCTGCTCGGGCCGATAACGGGCGAGTGCAACATCCTGTCCGGTCGATGCAATATGTGTGGGCACATAAGCCGTGCGCCGCTGAGCCAGCGCGGCCAACACCGCCTCGCATGGCGCGGGTGCATCGGCGCGGCAGAGCGGCAGCAGCTGGCTGTCGTGCTCAATGCTGCTCAGCGCCTGGTACACCTTGTCAGTCAGACGGGCAGTCGAGGGAACATGACCAGTGACCGGTATGCCAAGGCGGCTTGATGCGCCGACAAGCGCGGCGAACTTGGAAGCATCGGGATCGCTTTCATCATCAAGCTGGATCTTGATGAGGTCGTCGCCTCTGGCTTTAATAGCCTTCACCAGGCGTTCTGCATTCTCGGCGCTATCGAGCTGTTCGATATGATAACTTGCCGAAGCGATGATGCGAGGACCTTGCGCTGAGGGCTGCCATTGATCGCGGTCCGCAACGCAATCGAGAGTGCTGCGCCACGAACACCCGTCGCCCATGTTGCGGATCGTGGTGACGCCATGCGCCAGCATCAGCGGGAAATGCAGCCGGTCCGATAGGGCCAGCGTGTGAACATGCGCGTCCCACAGTCCCGGGATGAGGAATTTGGCCTTGCCGTCGATCACCATCGCTCCGGCGGGCCGATCGGCATCGTTGACGGCTCTGGCCACGCTGACGATCTTGCCGCCCTCGATGGTGACGGTTTGGTCGGGTCTGGCCGTCCCATCGGCCACGTCGATAATGGTGACATTGGCGATCACCAGGCGGTCTGGGTGCGTGCCGAATTGCGGGATTGGATCGAGCGGCTGCGACAAGCCAGCTCCGAGGGCCAGACCCGCCAAAACGCTGACCGTTCCGATGGACACTGCTGTCCATTTTAGCATGCGGCGCACGGTGATCATGTCTGATGCGTGCCAGACATCGGCGCTTTTGCGTCGCGGTCGGCTGCGATGACGACGATCAGTGCCGCCATCAATGCGACGCTGTATTCGCTGCCACCGTTGCCGTGTTCGCCTACGAACCAGCCGAAGTGCCGATGGATCAGGATGATGCCGGTCGCGGCGATTATGAACAGGACCGCCGCCGCCTGCGTCACATACCTGTTGACGATTATTGCTGCCCCGGCGGCAAGCTCTGCCAGCGTGATTGCCCACACCAGCGCCTCGCCTTGCGGAAATCCGACTGATCCCATGAAGGCACCGAACTGCGGGACAGTCCCGTGAACGATCCGAACGGCGGCGTGGGCCATAAAAAGCAGAGCCGTAACGATGCGGAGCATCATTAAGGCATGGCGCAGCGATAGAAGCGGAAATCGCTCCATGACGAACTCCTCAGAGGGTGAAATGCGCGAAAAGGCCCGCGCAGATGACGACCGATCAGCTTCGGATCGCGCGAAAATTCCTGATGTAGGCGGTCGTGCCATCGCCGACCCAGATCCCGACACCGCCCTGCTGCGCGGCGTATTTGAGATCATCGATTTCGAGAACCGACTGCTTGTCCACGAATACAGTAAGGCTGCCGTCGTCGATCTCGAGCCGAAGTCTGTGCCATCGCCCCAGCTTAACCGCCGCTGGCTTTTCGTACCGGCCCGGCGCTGCCTTGCGTGAATCTTCGAAATGAAAACCGGGATGCGCCACATACTGCACCGCGCGGGCATCGCGGGGCGCAGGCGGCAGGGGATCGTTCAGCGTCCCGTTCGCCATGCGCAGGTACACGGCTTCGAAACTCTCTCGCCGATTATCGATATGGAAAGCGATCCCGACAAAGCCGCGCGCATCCTTACCGCCCATCCCGTTGATGACCGCGGCCACATCGACCTCGATCACGCCATTGGTGAAGTCTTCGCCAAGCACCACAAAGGTCGGTCGATTACCGCCTGCGCCTTGTAATTGACGCGTCTGTTCTTCGGCGGTCAGTTCCAGCCGGGTGGCTGTTTCTCCCAGCCAGGAACTGTCCGCCAGACTGACGTGCTGCGCCATGATCGGGGCTAATCGTCGCTCCGGTCCCGCATCGGATGGAATGACACAACCCACAAGCGCACTTACCGCAGCAAGGCACAATATCGCCGCCCTAAGCATTGCTCAGCATCCTATGCTGAAGTCGAAGACACGGTAGGCTTTCTCGCCGACCCCGCCCTCTTCCAGATGTAACGTGCGCGAACATTGCCGGGAACTGGAGGTGACGCCGAGCTCGTAAGTTTGCCCCACCTGTCCGCCTGCTCCGACGATATCGACGCGGTTATTGGCGACGCCATATTGGGTGTCGCTGAAATAATAGGTCAGTGTCCGTACGCCGCCACTGTCGATCGAACTGGCGGGCGCGCCCCAGCGGGCGATAACTTCGGCTTCGGTCATGCCGCCGACACCCGCCATGTCGGAGGCGAACTTGTCTCCCATCCGTTCGGCCTTGTCCGCCAGCTTGATGGCGATTTCGGCCCATTTGCTGCCTTCGTTGAGCACGCCGCGCGTCTGTTCTCGCAGCGCGGTCAGTTTGGCGGCGACTGCGGCCTTTTCCTCGGCTGTGCCCTCGTAATAGGCAGGCTGGACGGCATCGCCCCATCGGGTGTTCCAGACCAGATCGACGATCGCTTTCGTGTCGAAAAAGTTCGCCTTGCCGAGATATTCCATGCCGAGCGAGGCAAAGGTGGGCGCGGCTTTACTCGCCTTCTTGCCCTTGGCGGTGGGAGCGCTGGCCCCCTTCCACGCCTGCTGTGCTTCTTGCCAGTCCGACCACCGGCACGCGATCATCTCGGCCCTGCCGATCCAGTTGTCGGTCACTTTCATCCAGCCGGGTGCGCCGCCTTTCTCCGTCTTACCGGCGCGGTCATAGCTTACCGCCTCGGGTATGCTGACCAGCCCTTGCTGGCATTTGAAGTCCAGGCTGTAGCTGATGAAGTTGGTGCCGCCGGCATCTTCGAACACCTGATACACGATGACGCTGTTGATGGTGTTGTCTCGAACCTGAGCGATCACATCGTCATTGCGGTTGACCTTGGTTTGGCCAAATCCATCGGCGAGGCGCTCGAAAACCCACGCATCATCGGCTGCCATGACATAGATGCTGCGATGCGGAGCAGGGTCGGGTTCCGTGCCGATCACCATCCACTCGGCTGCAGCCAAGGGCGATGAGCACGCTGTTGCCAGCAACAACGCAGATCCACGGAATGCTCGCGCATGACGATCGGCCTTCATGGCTTTGTGTTCGCTTCCTGCGGCGCCCCGCGCAGACATTCTTGCATCGCCGCGCGCGCCTTGTGCCCGCCTTGCCAAGCAATGGAGAATACCTTGGCGTTATCGAGACCGACGTCGATATCCTCGGCATCGCTGATCTCGGCCATGGCGGCTTCGATATCGGTGAGCCGGAAGAAAATGATCCCACCGCCTTTCTCGGCGGTATTGGGCGCGTGGAAGGCCTCCACCGCCTGCGTCGCCCCGTTGGACGAGGTGTAGAGCGTCATTTTCTTGTTTTTGCCCGCCTTTGTCGGCGGGATGGCGGGTCCGCTGAAGACGATGAATGCGGCGTCGCTGCCGCTCGTGGGCGCGACATAACCTGCCTTGCTCGCTCCAGCCTCATAGGTGACCGAGCATGACCCTCCGGCCGCGCGGTTATCGTCGACGCGCCAGTAGCCATCTGGGCCTTCAAACACCTTCTTGACGCTGGCGCTGTCTGACGTCGTCGCAGCATCGCCTTGCGTGCTTCTTTTCAGATACTTGTCGAGCGTGGATTGCGCATGCGCTGCCGGGGCGGCGAACGCTACGCAAAGAAGCGTCATCCATGCATTCTTGGAGTTCATTGGCGGGCGGCCTTCGTTAATTGAAGCGATCTCAGACCACTATCAGATGCAAATCTGGCACCCTTCGTCGCGCATCCGTCGTCAAAAGGATGTGAAAGAGGGCAGGTCTCGCTGGGTGGAAGCGCATGACGAGAAATTTCGCCGAGCCACGTACTGGAGGTGGCATGCCACGCCGCACGATGAGGCGGCTACGGTTGGTGCCCGATTGGTTTACTAAGAAATATCGCCGCAGAGGATAGCTGCACAGGTGGTAGCCCAATGGTTGAGTTTGCCGTGACCAATGACCGCTTTCAAGACGCCGTCACCTTTGTTGTCTATGTCTGACATGGGGTCGATTGCTGAAAGGCGGCTTTCGGCGAAATTCTCGCAAAAGCTGCCGAAGGTGACCGGCGAACGCGTTCGGCATCTCCCAACGGGTCCGGCCCTCGTCAAACGCGCTGTCAGGCGCAGAAAATGGGAATCGAACCGGCGCCAAAAGCTGGTCCTTGACCTTCTCACACAGCAGGATACAACCACTCTCACCAACCCAAGAACCCACGGTTTTCTGCGGTTTTCGAGATCATGGAAATGTGGAGCGGATTCCCGCTACCCGCTCCAGCCCTCCTCAAACCCGAGCCAATTTCGCAGGCGGCAAGACCGGGAACCAGCCTTAGCCCGGCGCTATTTGTAGACTTCGCGGCGGTCTGAAAATTGCCGCACGCGCTTGCGCCATGCGCGGTAGCTGCCCGGCTTGAGTGCTTGGCGCATCAACGCCTTCACCGCATCGGGCTTCAGGCCGTGAACAGCCTCGATGGTTGCAAAACTGACTGAATCGCTGAGCGCCATCTCGATGACTTCGCTGATGGCCGCATCGTCGCGCTGGCTTTGTGGCATTTTAGCTCCAGATTGCTGGAATGGCGGGGTGTTTCATAGGCAAGTTACGTTGCCGCCTGAAACTTTGCCTCAATCTCCCACCAAATCGCCCGGTGTGCCTTCGTGTGGGGCTTCGTGGGTGGCCCAATCGATGCCAGACGAAGGCGGCGCGGGTGTGCCAGCCGGGCCAACGGGTTCAGCCGCCTCACCATGCCTCAACCGGTGCAGGTGCACCTTGGCGATCAGATTGGCGGAAATGGGCGCTGTCACGAACAGGAACACCGAAATCAGCATTTCGTGGGTGGTCCACTGGCCGTCGACCAAATGGAACCAGGCGACCGATGCCACCAGCATCGCGCCCAGCCCCAGCGTTGTCGCCTTGGTCGGCCCGTGCAACCGCTCCATCAGCGATGGCAGGCGCACCAGCCCCCAGCTGCCGATCAACGCAAAGGAACCGCCCAGCACGATCAGCGCGCTGACCAGCCACTCAGCCAAAGACCCGCCGCCGCTCATTCGATGATGTCCCCGCGCAGCAGGAACTTGGCGTAAGCGACTGTGCCGACAAACCCGACCATGGCGAGCAACAGTGCGGCTTCGAACGAGGTGCCCTCGCCGCCCGCGATCCCGGCGAGCACGATGATGCCGATCACGTTGATGACCATAGTGTCCAGCGCAAGGATGCGGTCGGCAACGCCCGGCCCCTTGAACAGGCGCCACAGGTTCATCGCCAACGCCAGGCCAAGCGCGGCAAAGCCGAAGCCGAGTGCGGTTTCGATCATACGAAAATCCTCAACAGCCGGGCCTCATAGCGCGCTGTGACCTTGGCAATCTCGGCCTGCGGATCGGGCGCATGGAGCGCGTGCACCAGCAGATAATTCCCGCAGGCTGAGATATCCGCCGAGACGGTGCCGGGGGTCAGGCTGATCGTGCCGGCGAACACCGTGATCGCTTCGGGTGTGGTGAGTTCGAGCGGGATCGTCAGCCATGCCGGGCGCAGGTCACGGTTGGGCTTGAACAGGATGATCGCAGCGACCTGAAAATTGGCGATGATGATGTCCCACAGCACCATGCCTACATAGGCGGTCGCGGGGAGGAACCGCACATGGGGCCGCCCCGGCCACCACGGCGCAGTGAACAGCGGCACGCCGATGCCAACCACCAGCCCCAGAAACAGCGTGCCAAAGGTGAGGTCGTTGACCATCACCATCCACATGGCGACCAGCAGGGCGCTGAGACCCGGATGGGGGAGCAGGCGGGTCATCGCACGCCCTCTTCCAGCACTGCGCTGGCTGAAGCAGTGGGATTGAGCACCTGTTGGGCGGCGGCGTTGGCATAGGCGCTCGCCCAGCCCGCCCCGGCAGACAGTGCCGCCAGCAGTGCCAGCGCAATGATTGGCGCGGCGATATCGGCGCGCGAGGCAGCGGAAGCGGTGGCCTCGACCGCATCGGCACGCTTCCAGAACACGGCGCTGCCGACCCGCGCGAACCCGATCACCCCGATGAAAGTGGTCGTCAGGATCACGCCCCAGGCCCAGCCCCAATCGGGCAAAGCGGCGACCGATTTCAGGATGAGAAGCTTGCCAATAAAACCCGACAGCGGCGGCAATCCCGTTGCGGCGATGGCGGCGAGCATAAACAGCAGCCCCACGGCGCTACGCTGCGCAAAGCCCGGGCCAGGGCTCGCCTTGTCGCCAAAACCGCCGCGCCGCCGTGCCGCCACATCGGCCACCAGAAACAGTGCGGCTGCCGCCAGCGTCGAATGGGCGAGGTAATAAAGGCCAGCGCCAAGGCTGTCAGGCGTCCAGCCTGCGACTGCAATCAGCAGCGTGCCGGTCGATCCGATCACGGCATAGGCGGCCTGTTCGCTCATCGAACGGGCGACGAACACGCCGGCAAAGCCGATCACGGCGCTCACCATCGCGGCCGGCAGCAGGTAAGGCGCAGGCACCCACGCCGCCGCGCCTGCGCCATCGCCGAACACCTGCGGCACCACCCGGATCAGCGAATAGACGCCCACTTTGGTCATGATCGCAAACAACGCCGCTACCGCCGGGGTGGATACGGCATAGGTCCGCATCAACCACAGGTGCAAAGGCGCGACTGCGGCCTTCAATGCGAATACGCTCACCAGCAGCAGCGCGGCGATCCGCAGCAGGCCCTGCTCGGCTGGCGCGATTTGCGCTACCCTTAGCCCCATGTCGGCCATGTTGAGCGTGCCGGTCAGCGCGTAGAGCAGCCCCAGCGCGATCAGGAACACCGATGATCCCACAAGGTTCACGACGACATACTGCACCCCGGCCTTGAGCCGAGCGGGCCCCTGGCCGTGAAGCATCAAGCCATATGAGGCGATCAACAACACCTCGAAAAACACGAACAGGTTGAACAGATCGCCGGTCAGGAATGCGCCGTTCAGCCCCATCAGCTGAAACTGGAACAGCGGGTGAAAATGCCAACCCTTGCGATCAGCGCCGGTCACCACCGCGTGCAGCAGCGCAATCAGCGCCAATGTCGCCGCCAGCACCAGCATCATCGCGGCTAGCCGGTCAGCCACCAGCACAATGCCGAAGGGCGCGGGCCATTCGCCCACTGCATAAGCGAGGATCGTGCCGTCTTGCACCCGCGCCATCAACGCCAGCGCAGCGGCGAGCATCGCCAGGCACGACACTAGCGAAATCGCGATACCCAGCCCGCGCCGCCGCCGCATCACCAGCAGCGCGCACGGCGCGGCGAGCGCGGGGATTACTATCGGCAGGATCGGGAGGTGGTCAGCAAAGGTCACGGCTGTGCGTCCCCATCCGCCATACCGTCTTGGCTGTCGCACGGCACCGTGTCGCCATCGACATGGTCGCTGCCGGTTTCCAGAAAGCTGCGCAGCGCCAGGATCACCACAAACGCAGTCATGCCGAAGGTGATGACAATCGCGGTCAACACCAGCGCCTGCGGTAGCGGGTCGGTGTACTCCGCCAGCGCCCCACCCTGAACAGCATCCCAGATCGGCGGGCGGTCCAGCACCAACCGACCGCTAGCAAACAGGAACAGGTGCACCGCGTAGGATATCAGCGTGAGACCCAGCACCACCTGAAACGTGCGGGCACGCAGGGCGAGGTAGACGCCGCCTGCCACCAACACGCCGATCGCGCTCGCCATCAGGAATTCGTAGGTCATAGCGCAGTATCCTCTTGCGAGGTCGCCGCACGGGCAGCGCGCTGTGCAATATGGCTGAGTTGCGCCAGCGCCAGCATCACCGCACCAAACACGGTCAGGAACACGCCGGTATCGAACGCCATCGCGCTCGCCAGTTCAAACTTGCCGATCAGCGGGAGCGAGAAATACTCGAAGGTCGAGGTGAGGAAATTCGCACCGAACGCCAGCGATCCCAGTCCGGTCGCCATAGCCACCAGCACGCCCCATGCGATCAGGCGATGCTCGCCAAATCTGCGCCGCTTGTCCGACCAGTCGAACCCGGCGGCGAGATATTGGACAAGGAACGCGACCGCCACCACCAGCGCGGCGATGAACCCGCCTCCCGGCTGGTTGTGCCCGCGCAGGAACAGGTAAATCCCGACCGTCAGGGTCAGTGGCAGGATGATCCGGCTGGCCATCACCAACATGATCGGGTGGCGTTCAGGTGAATGCGACATGTCACTGCGCCAACCGCGCAGCCGCCGTCCCGCCTCACCCACTGCGGTCGTCTCCAGCAGTGCAAAGATGCCAAGGCCCGCGATGCCGAGCACGATGATCTCCCCCAAGGTATCAAACGCGCGGAAATCGACGAGGATGACGTTGACGACATTGGTGCCGCCCCCGCCGGACTTGGCATTGGCAAGGTGATAGGCGGCAATGCTCGGCCCCGGGTCGCGGGTGAGCATCGCCCATGCCAGCCCGCCCACTAGCACGCCGCCGCTGATCGCCAGCGCGCCGTCACGCCACTTGCGCGGCGCGGACGACAGCAGCGGCGGGGATTTGGGCAGCAGGTTGAGCGCCAGCAGCAGCAGTAGGATCGTGACCACTTCGACCGAAATCTGCGTCAGCGCGAGATCGGGCGCGGAAAGCTGCGCGAAGGCGAGGCTCACCACCAGACCGATGACGCTGATGTAAATCAGCACCCGGAAGCGGTTGCGCGAATCGTTCACCACCGCCGCGGTCGCCGCGATCAGTAGCGTCCACGCAACAATCGCGGGGATCGAGGCAGGCAATCCGGGCCGCGAGCCGGTCAGCACACCGCCGCCGGTCATCGCGCCTTCGATCACCAGCGCAGCGATCACCGCAAAGCTCGCCAGCAGCATATTTTGCAGCGACGGTGTGTGGGTCGCGACCAGCGCCTTGCGCACCCACTTGTCGGCAAAGCCCATCGTGCGCGTGAATATGCGCTTGGCATCGGGCAGCGGCGCACGCTCCCACAGCGCCAGCAGGCCCGCGTGGCGCCAAAGCAGCAGCACGCCGCCAGCGACAGCGATGGCGCTCAGGATCAGGGCGAGGTTGACCCCGTGCCACAGGGCGAGGTCGAATTCGGGCGCGGGCGCTCCGATCACCGCCCCGGTCACCGCGCCAACCATTGGCGCGGCAAGGGTCATCGGGATCAACCCCAGCAGTACTGCCAACACCGTCAGCAGCGCAGGTGCGGCCCACATCCCGAACCCCGGATCGTGCGCGCGCTTGAATGGTTCGACCTCGCGCGGGCGCCCGAAGAACAGGTGCCATGCCAGCCGCAGCGAATAGCCGACCGAAAATGTCGCGCCCACGGTCGCCAGCACCGGCACCAGCCACGGCAGGCCGAACAGCACCACTTCGGGTGTTTCGTAAAGCATCATCTCCTTCGAGATGAACCCACCAAGCGGCGGCAGCCCCGCCATCGATGCCGCAGCCAATGTCGCCACCAGCGCGGTGATCGGCATCGCCTTGGCCAGCCCGCCCAGCCGCCGGATATCGCGCGTGCCGGTTTCATGCTCGACGATCCCGGCGCTCATGAACAGCGCCGCTTTGAACGCTGCGTGGTTCAAGATGTGGAAGACCGCAGCCAGCGCCGCCGCCTCCAGCGAAAAGCCGAGCAGCATCACAAGCAGGCCCAATTGGCTGATGGTGGAATAGGCGAGAATGCTTTTCAGATCGTGCCGGAATAGTGCGACACCTGCGCCAAACACCATCGTCACCAGCCCCACACTGCTGACGATCCCGGTATACAGCTCCGTCCCCGCCAGCACCGGCCACAACCGTGCGAGCAGGAACACGCCCGCCTTCACCATAGTGGCTGAATGGAGATAAGCGCTAACCGGGGTCGGCGCGGCCATCGCGTGGGGAAGCCAGAAATGGAACGGGAACTGCGCCGATTTAGTGAAGCACCCCAGCAAGATGAGCCCGAGCGCTGCCGGATAAAGGGGCGAGGCGCGCACAATATCGCCGCGCTCCAGAATGGTCGCCAGATCAAACGATCCCGCCACCACGCCCAGCAGCACCATGCCGCCGATCAGCGCCAGACCTCCGCCGCCCGTCACCGCCAGCGCCATGCGCGCACCCTGCCGTGCTTCGGCCTTGTGCTGCCAGAATCCGATCAGCAGGAACGACGACAGGCTCGTCAGCTCCCAGAACACCAGCAGCAGCAACACATTGCCAGCGATCACAATCCCCAGCATTGCGCCTTGAAACAGCATCAGGCTGGCAAAAAACCGCCCCGTCGCCTCACCCGTGTAGAGGTAGAAATGGCCGAAGATCACCACCAGCAGGCCGATGCCGAGGATCAATCCAGCAAACATCAACCCCAACGGATCGACCATCAGCGTGAGATCAAGGCCGAGCGCGGGCACCCAGCTCCACGAAGCGGAGGGCACGGCGCCGCCCAGCACTGGCCCCGCAAGCAGCGCAAGCAGAACGAGCCCAAGCGCGCTCGCCCCAGCTGCGATGCCCGAATGCACCGCACGCGCTGCATTGTGCAGCAGCGCAATTGCCAGCGCTGCGACAAACGGCAGCGCCACCAGCATCAAAAGCGTCAATGGGTATGCCATTGGCGGCCCCGGTGGTCCTTCCAATTGAAAATTGCTTTGGCAATTACGCCGTTTGCGCGTGCCTTCCGCTTTAGACGAGGCATTTGCGCCACGGCAACCTCTCCTTGGCCACCTTGCCCGGCTAAGCTTCCGCTTGGCGCACCCCAACCAAAACTGCTCTTGTCTTGCACCTTGCAGCGTGTAGCTGCGAACGATGCGCAGCCTGACTCATCTCGAACGGCTCGAAGCCGAAAGCATCCACATCATCCGCGAAGTCGCGGCCGAGGCCGAAAAGCCAGTGATGCTCTATTCGATCGGCAAGGATTCAGCGGTAATGCTGCACCTCGCCAAAAAGGCGTTCTACCCCGCGCCGCCGCCGTTCCCGCTGCTGCATGTTGATACCACGTGGAAGTTCAAGGACATGTACGGGTTGCGCGAGAAGGCCGCGCGCGATGCCGGGATGGAACTGCTGGTCTACCAAAACCCTGAGGCGCTCGCGCGCGGGATCAACCCTTTCGAACACGGCCCGTTGCACACTGATATGTGGAAGACCGAGGGGCTGAAACAGGCGCTCGACCTCCACGGCTTTGATGTCGCCTTTGGCGGCGCGCGGCGTGATGAGGAGAAAAGCCGGGCGAAAGAACGCGTGTTCAGCTTTCGCACGGGGAGCCACGGCTGGGATCCCAAAAACCAGCGCCCGGAACTGTGGAACCTCTACAACACCCGCAAGCGCAAGGGCGAAAGCATCCGCGTCTTCCCGATCTCGAACTGGACCGAGCTCGATATCTGGCAATATATTATGGCCGAGAATATCGAGATCGTGCCGCTCTATTTCGCCGCCCCGCGCCCGACTTACGAATACGAAGGCGGACTGTTCATGGCTGATGACCTGCCCCGATTGGAAGCGGCAATGGGCAAGGCGCCTGAGATTACCATGCGGTCGATCCGGTTCCGCACGCTGGGCTGTTTTCCGTTGACCGGTGCGGTTGAAAGCACGGCGGCGACCTTGTCAGACGTGGTGCAGGAAATGCTGCTCACCACTACCAGTGAACGCCAGGGCCGCGTGATCGACAAGGACGGCGGTGACGCCAGCATGGAGAAGAAGAAGCAGGAGGGGTATTTCTGATGGACACCCCCTCATCCTTCCAGACCGATGCGCTGATTGCCGAGGATATCGACGCCTATCTCGCCGCGCATCAGCACAAGAGCCTGCTGCGCTTCATCACCTGCGGCAGCGTGGATGATGGCAAATCGACCCTGATCGGGCGGCTGCTTTACGATTCCAAGATGATCTTCGAAGATCAGCTCGCCGCGCTCGAAAGCGATAGCAAGCGGCACGGGACGCAAGGGCAGGAAATCGACTTCGCACTGCTGGTCGATGGCCTTGCGGCGGAACGCGAGCAGGGCATCACCATCGATGTCGCCTATCGGTTCTTCACCACCGAAAAGCGCAAATTCATCGTCGCCGATACGCCGGGGCACGAACAATATACCCGCAACATGGTGACCGGCGCGTCCACCGCCGATCTTGCGGTGATCCTGATCGATGCGCGCAAGGGCGTGCTGCAACAGACCCGGCGGCATTCTTATCTCGTCCACCTGCTGGGCATTCGCCACGTGGTGCTGGCGGTGAACAAGATGGATCTGGTTGGCTATGACCAAGCGGTATTCGACGGGATCGTGGCGGATTACCGCGCCTTTGCCGACAGCATCGGGATCGAAGCCTTCACCGCGATCCCGATTTCAGGGTTCAAGGGCGACAACATCACCACTGCGCCCTCGGCCAACACGCCGTGGTATGGCGGCCCGGCGCTGATCGAACATCTCGAAAGCGTCGAGGTAGACGCCGCCGCTGCGCAGGCCGCGCCGCTGCGGATGCCGGTGCAGTGGGTCAACCGCCCCAATCTCGATTTCCGCGGGTTCGCCGGGCAGATCGCCAGCGGCGTTGTGCGGGCCGGTGATGCGGTGCGGATTGTGCCTTCGGGCAAGACCAGCACGGTGGCGCGGATTGTCAGTATGTCCGGAGACCTTGATGAAGCCGTCGCAGGCCAATCGGTCACGCTGACGCTTACAGACGAGGTCGATTGCAGCCGGGGCGACACCATCGCCGCCGCGGGCGATCCGCCGCAGGCCTCCGACCAGTTCTGCGCCACCTTTGTGTGGATGGACGAAGAGGCGCTGAAACCGGGGCGCGGGTACTGGCTCAAGCTTGGCACGCAGATGGTCACCGCATCGGTGCAGCCCCCCAAATACGAAATCGACGTCAACAGCCTTGAGCATCTTGCGGCCAAGACGCTGGGCCTCAACGCGATTGGGGTCGCCGAATTCGCCACCGACAGGCCGATCGTGTTTGAACCTTACGCCGCGAGCCGCCCGCTTGGCGGGTTCATCCTGATCGACAAGTTCACCAACGCCACGGTCGCTGCTGGGATGATCGAATTCAGCCTGCGCCGCGCGGACAATGTCCATTGGCAGCCGACCGCGATCACGCGGGATGATCACGCCGGGATGAAGAACCAAAAGGCCCGCGTGCTGTGGTTCACCGGGCTTTCGGGCAGCGGCAAATCGACCATCGCCAACGAGGTGGAAAAGCAGCTGTTCGTGATGAACCGTCACACCTTCCTGCTCGATGGCGATAATGTCCGTCACGGCCTCAACCGCGATCTCGGCTTTACCGAGACCGACCGGATCGAGAATATCCGCCGGGTGGGTGAGGTCGCCAAGCTGATGGCGGATGCCGGGCTGATCGTCCTCACCGCCTTCATCTCGCCGTTCCGGGCCGAACGGCGGATGGTGCGCGAGATGCTGGAGCCGGGCGAGTTCATCGAGATTTTCGTCGATACGCCGCTGGAAGTCGCCGAAGGCCGCGACGTGAAGGGCCTGTATAAAAAGGCGCGCAGCGGCCAGCTCAAGAACTTCACCGGGATCGACAGCCCCTATGAAGCGCCCGAGAACCCCGAAATCCGGGTGAACACCGTGGACATGACACCTGAGGAAGCCGCGCGCTTCATCATCCAGCAGATCCTGCCGCTCAAATGAGTGCAGCGGCGCTGAGCGATGGCGAATTGGCGGCACGCTTGGCGGCGGCGGCGGGGCGGTTGCTGCTGGAGGTGCGAGCGAGCGGGCTGGTGGATGGCAAAGCCCTCGGCAATGCGGGCGATGCGACCGCCAACCAGTTCCTATGCCACGCGATCCGCGCGGCGCGGCCAGATGACGGGTTGCTGTCCGAAGAGGAAAAGGACGATCCGGCCCGCCTGAGGCAATCGCGGGTGTGGATTGTCGATCCCGTCGATGGCACCCGCGAATATGGCGAGGCACGGTCTGATTGGGCGGTGCATGTCGCCTTGGCAGTGGATGGTGTCGCCAGCGTTGGCGCTGTGGCGCTTCCAGGACTGGATAGCGGCGTGGTGCTGTGCTCCGACATGCCGCAACCGCTTGCCCCAATCGCCGCCCGGCCACGCTTCGTCGTCAGCCGCACTCGCCCTCCGCGTGAGGCGGAAGTTGTTGCACTGGCGCTTGGCGGTGAGCTGGTGCCGATGGGCAGCGCCGGAGCCAAGGCAATGGCGGTCGTGCGCGGCGAGGCCGAGGTCTATCTCCATTCCGGCGGGCAGCATGAATGGGATAGCTGCGCGCCGGTCGCCGTAGCGCTTGCGCATGGGCTGCATTGTTCGCGGATCGATGGGTCGCCTCTGATCTATAATCAGGCCGATACCTTCATGCCGGATTTGCTCATTTGCCGTCCTGAATGGGCGAACCGGGTGCTGGCGGAAGTCGCCAAGCTCGGATGAGTTTTGGCTAGTCAGTCGCCTTCGAATTCCATCAATGCGCTAACCTTGATCCCAGCCTCACGCAGGCGAGCCGCGCCGCCAAGGTCGGGCAGATCGATCACGAATAGCGCGTGGCTGATCACCGCCCCTGCCTTGCGCAGCAACTCTGCGGATGCGAGCGCGGTGCCGCCGGTGGCGATCAGATCGTCGACGATCACGACCTTTTGCCCAGGCTCAATCGCGGTGGGATCCATCTCAAGCCGGTCGGTGCCATATTCGAGTGCGTAGTCGATCCCGATCGTGGCAATCGGCAGCTTGCCGGGCTTGCGCACAGGCACGAAGCCGACACCCAGCTGCACCGCCACGGCGGCGCCAAAGATGAACCCGCGCGCCTCCATCCCGGCAATTTTGTGCGCCCCAGCGCTATCCGCCAGCGCGGCAAGGTGGTGAACGCTCGCCGCCATGCCCTGATGGTGGCCGATCAGCGTGGTAATATCGCGGAATTGAATACCCGGTTGCGGGAAATCGGGCACGGTTCGCACCAGCGCTTTGAGCTCTTCGGCAGAGAGATGCGGCGGTGTCATGTCGAAAAGCCCCTTCGAACCCCTAAAAGCAGAGCGTCCCGCCATCCGCAAGAGGATGACGGGGCGCCGTTAGCGTTTGCCGTGCCGGAGAAGCTTACGCCTTCTTCGGCTTCATCCCGGCCCAGATCTGCTTGTAGCTGAGGAACGCCAGCGCGGTGGCGAACAGCAGGAAGCCGATGACGAACCAACCGGTCTGCTTGCGCTCGACCAGCGAAGGTTCGGCCGTCCAGGTCAGGAAGGCGGCGACGTCTTCGGCCATCTGCGGGATGGTCGATTCGGTACCGTCGGCGTAGGTCACCTGCCCATCAATCGCGAGCGGCGGGGCCATCGCAATATTCACGTTGGGGAAGTGCTTGTTGAAATACAGCCCAGCAGGCGTTTCAAACCCGACCTTGGCGGCCTTTTCGGGGTCAGCTTCGCCGTAACCGGTCAGCAACGAATAGACGTAGTTCGAACCGTCATGCCGCGCCTTCGTCATCAGCGAAAGATCGGGCGGAATGGCGTTGTTGTTCGCCGCCGCTGCCGCGATGGCGTTCGGGAACGGCATCGGGAAGTAATCGGTCGGATCACCCGGACGGGTCGACGTCTCACCAGTGGCGGGATCGATGCCCGGAACAGTCCAGGTCGCCGCTTCCGCGTCAACTTCAGCTTCGGTGTAACCGAGCTGCTGGAGGTTGCGGAACGCCACGAACTTCAGGCTGTGGCAGGCCGAGCAGACTTCCTTGTAGACCTGATAACCGCGTTGCAGCTGGGCCACGTCCCACTTGCCCATCGCGCCATCAAACGAGAAGCCGCCTTCCGGGCCTTTGCCGTGTTCGTAAAACGCATAGGACGCCGGCTTTTCAGCAGGAGGGCCAAAGGCAAAGTTGTAAACGCCGGGCACCAGCGACCACAGCACCAGTATGGCGGTGATGGCGAGGCCTGCAATGATGCCTCCGAGACGAATAGACATGACCGAACTCTTTCTGGTTATCGGATCAAATAGCTTGGAAACTGCCCCGGCCGATTACTCGGCCGGTTGCAGCGAACCATCGGGTGCGGCGCCAGCGTCATCGCCATCCACCGTGCCAGTGCGCGGTGCATCAGCCGTTGCAGCCTTGCCCAGCACACCTTCAGTGATGGAAAAGGGCAGCGGCTTTGGCACTTCGATCTGGCTGATGATCGGCAGGATCACCAGGAAGTGCATGAAGTAATAGGCCGTGAAAATCTGGCTGAGCATGATGTACGGCTCTTCCGCGTGCGCACCGCCGAGGTAGAACAGCGCCGCCATGGTCGGGATCAGACCGAACCAGAAGAACTTGCGGAACAGCGGGCGATAGTGGCCCGAACGCACCGGGCTCTTGTCCAGCCACGGCAGGATGAACCAGATCAGGATCGAACCGAACATCCCGATCACGCCCAGCAGCTTGGCCGGGATCAACACGATGCCGGTAAACGGAATGGTCAGATCGCCGGTGAAGGCGCGCAGGATCGCGTAGAACGGATAGAAATACCATTCCGGAACGATCAGCGCCGGCGTCGAAAGCGGGTTGGCTTCGATGTAGTTATCCGGGTGACCCAGCGCGTTTGGCAAGAAGAACACCATCGCGGTGAAGGCGATCAGGAACACGCCCAGCCCGAATCCGTCCTTCGACGTGTAATAGGGGTGGAACGGCACCGTGTCGCTCTGGCTCTTCACTTCCACGCCAGTCGGGTTCGACGAGCCGGGGATGTGCAGCGCCCAGATGTGCAGGATAACGACACCGGCAATCACGAACGGCAGCAAGAAGTGCAGCGAGAAGAAGCGGTTCAATGCGGCGTTATCCGGCGCAAAGCCGCCCAACAGCCACACCTGCAATGGCTCACCCACAAACGGAATGGCGCCAAACAACCCAGTGATCACCTGCGCGCCCCAGAAGCTCATCTGGCCCCACGGCAGCACGTAACCCATGAAAGCGGTCGCCATCATCAACAGGAAGATCACCACGCCCAGCAGCCAGATCATCTCGCGCGGGGCCTTGTAGGACGAATAGAAGAACCCGCGGAAGATGTGCAGGTAGATCACAATGAAGAAGAAGCTCGCCCCGTTGGCGTGCGCATAACGCATCATCCAGCCGGAGTTGACGTTGCGCATGATGTGCTCAGTCGTTGCGAACGCAACCTGCGCATTGGCGGCATAATGCATCGCCAGGACAACGCCCGTCACAATCTGCAACATCAGGCAGAAGCCGGCGAGAACGCCGAAATTCCACATGTAGTTCAGATTGCGCGGCACCGGATACCCGGCCCCGACCGCGCTGTACACAAGCCGCGGAAGCGGCAATTTTTCGTCAAGCCACTTGGTGAAAGCGGATTGCGGTTCGTACTGCTTTGCCCAGGCGAAACTCATAGCGTTCTCTCGAAATGATCGATGTTACGGGTCGGGTCGATTATTGTTATGGTGTAGATACGCAAGCTCAGCCGACGCGGACGACGGTGTCAGATTTAAATGCGTATTCCGGCACCATCAGATTGAGCGGCGCCGGGCCTTTGCGGATGCGGCCAGCAACGTCGTAGTGCGAGCCATGGCAAGGGCAGAAATACCCGCCGAACTCACCCTTGACCTCACCCTCAGCCGCGCCAAGCGGCACGCAACCCAGGTGGGTGCACACGCCCATAGTGATAAGGATGTCTTCGTGGCCTTCCTTGGTGCGCTCGGCCAGCGTCGCGGGGTCGCGCATGCTGGCACCGTCATCCTTCTTGGCGGCGGCGATTTCTTCTGGCGTCAGACGCTTGACGAACAAGGGCTGCTTGCGGAAGGTTGTCTTGATGCTCTGCCCAGCGGCAATCGCGCCAATATCGACTTCGGTCGAGCTCGCGGCGAGTACGTCTTGCGATGGCGCCATCTGGCTAACCAGCGGGAACAGCAGCGATGCACCGCCGACACCCGCCGTGCTCAGTGCAGCGATATGAATCCAGTCACGGCGGCGCAC
Source organism: Sphingomonadales bacterium Ga0077531 (assembly GCA_001464915.1). Taxonomy (GTDB): domain Bacteria; phylum Pseudomonadota; class Alphaproteobacteria; order Sphingomonadales; family Sphingomonadaceae; genus Erythrobacter. The sequence continues at coordinate 119,784 of LNED01000038.1, read as the reverse complement.
GCCTTCTGCGCCGTCCGTCATTTCCGAGGCACCTGCGGGAGTGGTGGCACCGCTCATCTCAGCCATCGTCAAATACCCTGCTCGTATTGCCGCGCTGGTGTAACGCCCTGCGCGGCGTGGTGTTCCAAATCCGGTGGCGGGAGCCTCCGGCCTGATCCGTCTGATTGATCCCTGCTTCGAACAGAATGCGCCAATCTTGCGCAGGCTGCCCGGAACGTGCGGGGGGCAATTAACGGCATTCAATCCAGAATCCAACCGTGTTTTGATCAAGCGCCGTTCGGCAACGTGCAAGTGCGGATCATGGCAAAGCGATCATGCTGATTTGCCTGCCATAATTCACCTCGCCCGCTTGCGTAGAGCGCCTGTAAGAGTGGTAACGCCCGATGTGAGAAAAAGTATCCCGGCCAATATCCGCAATTTTGCTAAGGCCTGCATCGGCCAGCCGCGCGGTGATGTAAGCGGGCAGGTCGAACTTCCAGCGTGCAATCCCGTCGCGCGCCGGGGCTACGGCGAAAAAGCGGTTCGCGCTGGGATCAAACTTGTCGCGGAAAGCGGCGTCGACTTCGTAACTTGGCTGCGCAATCGTTGGCCCGAGCACCGCAGCAATCCGTGCCCGCCGCGCGCCGAGGGCTTCCATCGCGGCGATGGTGTTTTCAAGCACACCGTCCACCGCCCCGCGCCATCCGGCATGGGCCGCGCCAATCACGCCTGCTTCGGCGTCGGCGAACAGAATTGGCCCGCAATCGGCAGTCACGATCCCGAGCACAATGCCGGGGGTCGCGGTGACGAGCGCATCGGCGACCGGTCGGCCCTCGGCGGCATCATCCCATACAGCGTCCACCACCACGACATCGGGTGAATGCACCTGATGCGGTGCGGCGAGCCTGCCGCCGGGCCTGATCACATTGGCCGCCGCTGCTCTCAGCGACCGCACGTCCGCCGAATCGCCCGGCCCGCCAAAGCCGAACTGATGCGCGCCGCCCGCGCTGCCGAAAAAGCCGTGCGGGACGCCGTCCAGCAGCGGGCTTGTCTCGATCTGGAAAGCGGTCACCTCACCCCTCAAGACTGCGGCTGACCTGTTCAAACGTATCGCGCGACAGGTTGCCCGCCGCCATGATCCGTTCAAGCTCGCCCTTCATCAGCCCAGCGCGCACTGGCTCAATCCGCCGCCACCGCCCGAGTGAGGGCACAAACCGGGCGGCGGTCTGCGGGTTGATCGGATCGAGCGCGAGGATCACATCAGCCACCATCCGATAGCCTTCGCCGCTCGCCGCGTGAAACCCCTTGGGATTGCCCGCAAACGCCATGTGGAGCGATCGGACGCGGTTGGGGTTCTTCATCGTGAAATCGGGATGCTCGGCCAGCGCGCGTACCTGCGCGATCACTTGTGGGTGGAGCGAGAGGGCCTGCAAGGTGAACCACTTGTCGATTACCAGATCATTGCCGGTGTAACGTTGATAGAACGATGCCAGTCGCTCAGCCCGCTGCGGACAATCGAGCCCGCACAGCACCATCAGAGCGCCCTGCCGGTCGGTCATGTTGTCGGCAGCATCATATTGCGCAGCGGCGAGCGTGGCGGCGAGCGCCGGATCGGCAGCGGCAATCAGCGCGAGCGCGGTGGTTTTGACCTTGCGCGCACCCCTGCCTGCCGGATCGTCCAGCGTGACCGCCGAAGCGCGGGCGTGCAGCGCCAGCAGTTCCTCGGCCAGCGCGGTGCCGATGGCTGCCTTCAATCCTTCGCGTGCGGCGTGGATCGCGCCGGGATCGGCCAGCCGCGCGCCCGTGGCCATCACTTCAAACAGATAGGTTTCGGAAGGCAGCAGCAGCAGTTCGCCGCGCATTGCATCGTCGAGCGCGCCATCTGCGATGCTCGAGCGGAAAGCGCCGATGATCGCGGCTTCGCCTGCGGCCCGATCGTCTGCCGACAATTCGCCACTTGCCGTGCCGACGAGGTGGCTGACCGCCAGTTCCTGCAAGGCTTCGGAGCGGGCGAAGGGGTCGTTATCGAAAGCGGCGAGGAACACGAGGTCTTCGCGCGCCAGGCTGCGATCAATCACCACCGGGGCGGTGAAGCCGCGGTTGATCGATACCACCGGATCGGGGCCCGTGAGCGGCAGGGAGACACTCTGATCCACCTCGGTCAGCACGATCAACTGCTCTGCACCGAGAGCGCCTGAACGCGAATGCACCGCAACCCGCAGCGGGATCGGCATTGGCAGCTTGTCGAGTTGGCCGGGGGTGGCAGGCACGTGCTGTTTGAAGGTAAGCGTGAGCGCATCGCCATCCACCGCTTGGCGCACGGTGACGCGCGGCGTTCCGGCCTGCGAATACCAGCGCCGGAACTGGGTGAGGTCGAGGCCCGCGCCATCCTCAATCGCCTTGACGAAATCCTCGCACGTCGCAGCTTGGCCGTCGTGGCGGTCGAAATAGAGGTCGGTGCCAGCGCGGAACCGCTCGACGCAGCACATCGTCCGCATCATGCGGATGACTTCGGCGCCCTTGTTATAGATCGTCGCGGTGTAGAAATTGCTGATCTCGCGGTAGCTGTCGGGCCGGATCGGGTGGGCGAGCGGCCCGCCATCCTCAGGGAACTGCGCCGCGCGCAGGATCCGCACATCCTCAATCCGCTTGACCGCCTCGCCCCGCATATCCTGCGAGAAAAGCTGATCGCGCAGCACGGTGAAACCTTCCTTGAGGCTCAGCTGGAACCAGTCGCGGCAGGTCACGCGGTTGCCTGACCAGTTGTGAAAATATTCGTGGGCGATCACGCCTTCGACCGCGTCAAAATCGGCATCTGTGGCGGTGTCGGGGTCGGCCAGTACATATTTGGTGTTGAAGACGTTGAGGCCCTTGTTCTCCATCGCCCCCATGTTGAAATCGCTGACCGCGACGATGTTGTAGAGATCAAGATCATATTCGCGCCCGAACACCTGCTCGTCCCACGCCATCGAACGGTGGAGCGATTCGACCGCGTGATCGGTGCGGGCGATGTCTTCGGCGCGCACCCAGACGTTGCATTCGACTTCGCGGCCCGAAACCGTGGTGAAAGGCTTGGAGTTGGCGACCAGATCGCCCGCGACCAGCGCGAAGAGATAGGACGGCTTGGGCCAAGGGTCGTGCCATTCGGCCCAGTGGGTGCCATCGGAATTATCGCCCGCCGCCGTGCGGTTGCCATTGCACAGCAGCACCGGGAAAGCGGCCTTATCGCCCGTCATCCGCACCGAATATGTCGACAGTACATCGGGACGATCAGGGAAGAAGGTGATGCGGCGGAAGCCTTCGGCCTCGCATTGGGTGCAGAGCATCCCGCCCGAGGCATAAAGCCCCATCAGCTGGGTGTTGGCCGCGGGGTCGATTTCGGTTTCTACCACGATCAGGTGGCTGTCCTCCCGCAACGGCACGATCAGGTCGGCCCCGTCCATGCGCCAATCGGCAGGCACGCCATCGACCATTACCGAAAGCGGCGTGAGGCTGTCGCCATTGAGGCGGATCGTATCGGCATGATCAGCCCGCGCATTGCGCTGCACCGTCAGTTCGGCGCGAACGCGGGTAGCATTGATGCCAAGCGCGAAATCGAGTTTCACATCGGGCACCAACCAGCCGAACGGGCGATAATCCTCGCGCAGAATGACAGGCGGTGCGTGCGGGGTCGGCGCGGCATCCGCGAGTTCGGGGTTGGCTTCGGGGCTGATGGGGGTGGTTGCGATGTCCATGACGCGCTCTCTACCCGTTCGTGTCGAGCGTAGTCGAGACACATTCGCCCGACCTCTCGACTTTGCTCGGGGCGAACGGCAAGGTGAGAGGCATGAACAATCTCCTGATCTTTGGCCTCGGCTACACCGCTGCGCGCATTGCCGCTGCGATGCGGGAGCGCGGGTGGCATGTCAGCGCGACCGGCAGTGCTGGCGATATCGCCTTTGCTGATTTTGATGCGGTGCTGGGCGCGCTGGGCAAGGCGACGCACATCCTTTCGTCTGTCCCGCCCGACCGAACCACCGGCAGTGATCCCGTGCTCGATGACTATGGCGATGCGCTGACGGGCAAGCCGCTGTTCTACCTATCCTCGACCGGAGTTTACGGCGACAAGCAAGGCGCGTGGGTTGACGAGGCGACCCCGACCATCGCCCAATCGGGCGAAGGCCGCCGCAACGCCCGCGCCGAAGCTGAACTGGCGTGGCTTGGCATGGGAGCTAGGGTGTTCCGCCTGCCCGGCATCTACGGGCCGGGCCGCAGCGCGCTCGACCGGGTGCGGGAGGGCAAGGCGCGGCGCATCGACTTACCGGACCAGGTCTTCAGCCGCGTCCATGTCGATGACATTGTCAGCGGCGTGGTGGCAGCGATGGTGCACGATGCGCCGCCGGGTGCCTATAACCTTGGCGATGATTTGCCTGCGAGCGGCAATGAAGTCACCGAACACGCCTGCCGCCTGCTGGGGCTGGAGCCGCCCCCGCTGGAGACTTTGGAAGAAGCCAACCTCTCCGAAATGGCGCGCGGGTTCTATGCCGAAAACCGCCGGGTCGCCAATGGCAAGGCCAAGCGCGTGCTGGGCTGGCGGCCGCGTTTCCCGACCTATGTCGAAGGCTTAGCGGCGCTGCTTTGACCGCAACGCCAGCCCCATCCCCAGCAGTGCCAGCGCCGCGCCTATCGCAGTGAGCCACGTCCAGCGATAGCCTTCGAACAGCGTCGATAGCAGCATCGCCACGCATACGGTGACGATCCCGTTATAGGCCGTGCGCCCCGCGCCAATCTCGCGCACGAGATTGTAGTGCAGCGGAAAGGTCACCACCGATCCGATGATGGCGAGATAGGCGGTCCCCGCCCAGAACTGCCACGCCTGCGGCACGACCGGCGGGCCGACCGTGATCAACGCAAAAGCCAGATCGAACAGCGTGCCGTAAACCATTGCCCACGCCAGAAAGCTCACCATCGGCACCCCGCGCCCGGTCGGGTTGGCCTGCACCACATTGGCGATCGAAGCCGCCAGCATTCCGCCAATCGCCAGCACGATCCCGAGGCCCACGTTGCCATCCAGCGGGGCAACGCGCCATTCGTGCACCAGCAGCAGCGCCACGCCCACAATCGCCACAAGGCTCCCGCCGATAAATCCGGGCTGCACTTTCTCGCCAATGAATATGTTCGCGAACACCGCATTGGGCACCATCAACAGCGCAAACATCACCGCGACGATGCCCGACGTAATGTGTGCCTCAGCGTGATAGACGAACAGGAAATTGCCGCTGAACTGCGCAATCCCAACGCCGAACGCCAACAGGTGTTCGGGCCGGTTCAGCCGTAGCCGGTTGCCCATCACCACTGCGAGTACGAACAAGGCCGGGGTCGCCAGCATGAAGCGGTAGAACACCCCCCACGCGGCGGGCACATCGGAAATCTGGCCGGTGATCACGAACCAGGTTGAACCCCAGATCGTGCCGGTCAGCATGAAGGGGATCAGCACGCGGGGGCTGAGCATGGAAGGGCCAGACAACTCCGGCGCGGCGGCTTGGGTCATAACGCGGCGATGGCCTTGCCCAATGCCTGCGCGTCTTCAGCGCGGGTGTTCCATGCAGTGACGAAGCGGGCCGATTCCGGCCCCCAATCATAGAACGCGAAATCCTGCGCCCTGAGCGCGGCACGCTCGGACTCGTTCAAGCGCACGAACAGCTCATTCGCTTCGACCGGGTGGAGCAGGCGATCGGCGCACCCTGCCGCGACTTCGCGCGCGGCGGCATTGGCGTGGGCCGCATTGGCGAGCCACAGCCCATCGTCGAGCATCGCGATGATCTGTGCGGCGAGATAGCGGCCCTTGCATTGCAGATGCCCGGCGCGCTTGCGGCGATAGCGGACTTGCATCGCGGCTTCGGGATCGAACAGCACCACGGCCTCCGCACCCATCCCGCCGTTCTTGATGAAGCCGAAGGCGAGGCTATCGACCGGGCCGGCGGCCGCGCGCGCCGCATCCTCGGGCGAACCGCCAAGGTGCGCCGCCGCATTGGCGAACCGCGCCCCGTCCATGTGCAAGCCCAGCCGCCGCTCCTTGGCAAATGCACCCAGCGCCGCGAGTTCTTGCGGCGTGTAGGCGCGGCCATATTCGCTTGCCTGCGTGATCGCGATGGCATGCGGCTGCACCTGATGCACATCGTTGCGAATCGGATCGATCACCGCGGCGAGATCGGCAGGCGTCAACTTGGCGCCATCGCCGTCGGCATGCATCAGTTTCGCGCCGTGGAGGTAGAACCCCGGCGCACCGCCTTCATCAACCTCGATATGCGCCTCACGGTGGCACACCACCCCGCCGTGCGGCGCGCACATCGTGGCGAGCGCCAGACAATTCGCCGCTGTTCCGGTCGCCACCCACAGCGCGGCACATTCGCGCCCGAACAACGCGGTAAAGCGCGCGTCCAATCCCCCCGATAGTGCATCGCCATCATAGGGATTGTCGGGCGCGTCGGCCGCGCGCATCGCCTCCCACAGCTTGGGGTGGACGGCAGCGGCATTGTCGGACAGGAAGGGTTTGGCAAGGGTCATGGCCAAACGCCTCTAACCGCCAGCGCGGGCATGACAAGTGGGAGCAGACCGGCATGAACGATCAAAGCTTAAAGCTGACAATCACCCACCACGTCACCGGCCAGGGCGGTCGCTATGTCGCGGTGCTCGAAGGCGCGGCTGAAGAAGGCTATCTCGAATGGGAACCGGGCGGGGAGCGCGATGGCACTGAAGTGCGGGTCGCCGCGCACACCATCGTGCCGCGCGCGATTGGTGGGCGCGGGGTGGCGGCGGCCTTGGTTGATCGCTTGATTGACGATGCCCAGCGGCAGGATTTCCTGATCCGCCCCGACTGTTCCTACGTCGCCAAGAAATTCACCGACAACCCCGACTGGGCGCCGCTCAAGGCCTGATCCTGCGGCTGGTCAAGCGGGGCATCGAGCCGCGAGTAGTCCGTCGCCGCAATGGTTTCGATCACGCTGGCGCGCAGCTTTCGGGCATCTTCAAGCGGCACGCCCGGAATCGCAAACGTCCCCCCCGCTAGCCCCAAATTCACCGTCGCATAGCCGCGCCACCGGGCGAGCGGCCCCTGCGCAATCTCGACCGAATGCAATTTGAGGCGGGTGGCGATCCGGCTGGTGGGCGACATCATCCCGGTGGTCGCGAAAATCTGCGTCGCGTCGAGCGCATGGCGGCGGAACTCCCACGCATACAGGTTCGCGCCGGCGATCAGCACCGCCGCGCCCAAGGGGATGAAAGCAACCCCGAACGGCGCAAACAAAGCCGCCGCAACCGCCCCGACGACGCAGGCCAATAGGGCGGTGAAGGTGGTATCGGTCAGATGACGCTTGCTGGCGCGCTGCCAGTGCAAACCACCGTCCGGCAGGTGGAACCCCGCCGCACGCACGATCGGCGCGATTTCTTCCATCGTGGCGAATGGCGCGACCACGTGGCTCTCGTTCTTGTCGTCTTGCGCTAGGCTGACAAAGCTCAAGCCATGCCAGCCGAAGCGGTAGCGCACAAAGCCGGTGCCGATCACCACCGCCTGCACCCGGTGCGCGGGCATCACCACATCGGTGCGGGTGAACAGCCCACGCTGCCGCCGGAACCCGCGCGCCGAACGGGTGAGCGTGAAGCCCCAATCGCGCAAAAAGGTGCGGATGATCCCGCTCGCCATGCCGATGATCACCAGCCCGAACAGGCCTGCAACCACCCCGGCCGCCTGCGCATAGGGGCCAAGGCTGGCGACAAAGCTGCCCTGTTCTTCCAGCCAGCCGCGCCACAGATCGACGTTCCAGATGTCGACATCCGAAACATTGTCGACATATTGCAGCAGACCGCCGAGCACCGCGAAAATCGCCAGCGAAAATTCGAACAGCCCGAAATTGATCAGCCGCGCCGGGCCCATCTCGAACAGCACATCGCCCTCATCGGTGGTGGCGGTTTGCGGCACAGCGGGATCGGCTGCCGCGACCACGGCGGCTTCATCATCGCGGCGTTCGCGCACCAATTGGCGCAGGCGTTCACCCTCGGCTTTGGTCAGGTAGTTGAGGCTGAGATCCTCGCCCCCGCCTGCGCCCGTTTCAAATTTGACCGACACCAACCCGAACAGGCGCGGCAGGGGCTTGGCCTCCAAGCTGACGTCCTGAATCCGTTCGTACGGCACCGACCGGGCCGAACGGCTGAGGATGCCACTTTCGACCCGGATATCCGTCTCACCGATGGTATAGGTCAGCCGCCTCCAGCCGATGTAGCTGATCACGGTGCCGATCACCGCTGCCGCGATCCCGACGCCGATTGCCAGCAGTCCGCGACCCATTCCTTCGCCAATGCCCGAAAATCCGATCGCCAGCGCCGGAATGATCGCCTGACGCAAGCTGCCGATCGCGCCGAGCACGACGCTGACCGGGGCAGTGCGAAGGTGTTCGCTCACAGGCTGTCCCGGCGGATATGGGCACGGATCGTCTCGCGCATCTCGCGCGCCAGCGGCTCACCTAGGCCGGGCAAGGCGACGCTGGAATTGTGATTGCCCGCCGTGTGCAACGTCAAGGTCGCGATGCCGAAAAACCGTTCGAGCGGACCCTGGTTCACATCAATATGCTGCACCCGGCTGAACGGCACCACGGTATCGTACCGAAACAAAAGCCCGCGCACCACGCGCAGCCGATCCGCGCTGATCTGGTATCCGCGCGCACTGTAACGGCGGCTGGGGATGCGGATGATAAGCGCAATCGCAATCAACAGCACCGGCCCGGCGATCACGCCGGGAGGCAACAGCGCATTTTCACGCATGATCGCTTCAAGCACCAGCGACCCGATCAGCACCGGGATCGCCATCAACGCGGTCTGCACCCGCAGGGCATGGGCATAGTTGGGGTTCAGCTTGGTCAGCTCGCCATCATCAAGCGATTGATCGGGCGCGGCGGGTTCGGGGGCTAATGCAATAGTTTGATCCATAGTGCCTTACTTGCGCAACACAGTGCGCGCGCGCAAGCGATTTTGCTCTGTGCGGGTCATGCACCCGTGCCCTAGCGCATTTATGAGGGCGACGGGCAGGCCTCGCGCCCTTAGAACCACCGCCAAACCCATCGGGAGAGACGATCATGACCACCTTGCATTCCAGCCTTGGCCCCAATCCCCGCCTCGTGCGGATGTTCATGATCGAAAAGGGGTTGGAGGAAGGTCGCGATTTCACGCGCGTGCACTACGACATCATCACCGGCGCGAACCGGCAGGATGCGGGCTATGTCGCCAAAAACCCGCTCGGCACCACGCCGACGCTGGAGTTGGATGACGGCACATGCCTCACGGAAAGCTGGCCGATCTGCGAATATGTCGAGGAACTGCACCCCACCCCCAATCTGTTCGGCGAAACCCCATTGGAGCGTGCCACGGTGCGCAAATGGACGCGGTTGTTCGATCAAGAGGTGGTCGTTCCAATGACCATGGGTTTCCGTGCCACCACAGGCCGCCCGATGTTCGAACCGCGCATGAGCGTCGTCTCACCGGAGGCAGGCGCGGAACTGTTCGCGATGGCGGACGAAAAATGGCGGATGTTCGACGGCTTTCTGGGGGAGAGCAATCACATCGCGCTGGGCCAGTTTACCTTTGCCGACCTGATCATGTTCGCTTTCGCCAATTTCGGCTTCACCGTCGGCTGGAAACTGCCTGAGGGGACGGATAACCTCGCGCGGTTTGTGGAAACGCACAATCAGCGGCCATGTGCGGCAATCTGGACGCAAGCGGAGTAATGCCCGACCTGTCCGGTAAGGTCGCCATCGTAACCGGCTGCGCCAGCGGGATCGGCGCGGCAACGGTGCGGCGGTTGGTGGCGGACGGGGCGCAGGTGCTCGGCACGGATATCAGTGTAGAACGCGGCGCGGCCTTGTGTGCCGAGGTTGGCGCGCTGTTTGCGGTGCAGGACGTGTCTGACCGCGCGTTATGGCCGCAGATCGTCGCCCGCGCGGTGGAGGCGTTCGGGCGGCTCGATATTCTCGTCAACAACGCCGGGATGGTGTCGGGCGCGGGGATCGGCGACCTTGATGATGACGCGATGTTCGCCGCGTGGGATCAGGTGCTCGCCGTCAACCTCTCCGGAACGATGGCGGGCTGCCGAGCAGCGATTGCGGCGATGCGCGCCAATCCGGGTGGCTCCAAAGGTGCGATCGTAAACATCGCCTCCACCACCGCGATTGCTCCGTTGCCCACCGATGTCGGCTATTCGGCCAGCAAGGGCGCGGTGCGGGTGCTGTCGAAATCGGTGGCCACATGGTGCGCGCAACATGGCCTCAACATTCGCTGCAACACCGTGATCCCCGGCGCGACGATGACGGGGATTTTACAGGCGGCGGAACTGCAGACGCCGGGGTTGATTGCAGCGGTGGCGAAAACCTCGCCGCTGAACCGCCTTGCCGATCCGGCGGAAACAGCCGCTGCGATAGCGTTTCTCGCCAGTGACGAATGCCCGTTCATGACCGGCGCGGAAATGCTGGTCGATGGCGCAGCGATGGCGATCCATCCGGGGTTTTGATCACTCGCCGCGCATTTTATCCAGATAGCCGGTCGGTCCCATCTGCGCCGCCGTCCATGCGAAGATCGCCAGCGACAACACACCGGACACCAGACACACGCCAAATACCGCCACCGCCAGCGAACTCGCGCCTTGCGTCGGCACCAGCGCATCGCTGATCCCGCCGATCAGCCCCAGCCCCAGCGTCTGGCCGATCAGGTTGTTGAAAAACAGCGCGATGGCGACGGCAAAACCCCGGCTCGCCGGTTCGACCGCCGCCTGTATGCCCGACATGATCCCCGCCTGACTGGCGACATAAATCCCGTAAGCAACGCCGAACCATCCGAGGAACCCGGCAAAGCTGCCCGATGACAGGCTCAACCCCAGCGGCACCACGCAGCCGAGGCTCACCAACCCCGGCAGCCATGCGCGCCAGCGTTCATCACGCAAAGTCAGCCAATGGGTCAGATATCCGCCGATGATCGGCCCCGGTATCCCGCCCAGAAAGAACGTGAAGCCCAGATACAGGCCGACATCGCCGGTCGAAATCGGGAACTGCCGCAGCATGACCGCCGCCATCCAGAAGGCGAGGCCATAGCCGATCATGATCTGCACCGCCCAACCAATCGCCAGCCCCATGAACACCCGGTTTCCCAGCAGGCTCATGATCGTGCGCCCGAGCGGCAATTGCGCCATGTCGGTGCCCGCCGGAGCATAGCGCCCGCGCACAGGTTCGCGCACGGTGAGGTAGATGATCCCGCCCAGTAGCAGCCCCGGCAGGCCCATCAGCACAAACGCCCAGCGCCAATCGAAGATCTCGGCCAGTTGCCCGCCGATAATCAGGCCGCCTGCCGTGCCCATCGTCGCCCCGATGGTGAGGAACCCCATCGCTTTGGCGAGTTCACCCCGCGTGAAATAATCGGCGACCAGGCTTTGCGATGATGGGCCGGAACAGCCTTCGCCCACGCCGACCCCGGTGCGTGCGGCAAACAGCGTCCAGAACCCGGTGGCGAGCCCGCAGGCTGCGGTCATCAGGCTCCAGAACCCGATTGCGGCGGCCACAATGTTCTTGCGCGCCGACCGGTCCGCCAGCCGCGCCGCAGGAAAGCCTGCGAGGACATAGACCAACGAGAACGCCAGCCCGCCCAGCAGCCCCATCTGAAGATCGGATAGCTGGAACTCGGCCTTGATATCCTCAACCAGGATGCCGAACACCAGCCGATCCGCGACACTGAACGCGCTCGTCAGCGTCAACAGGCCGAGCACGTACCAGCGGTACGTTCCGGTGAGCTCCTTAGTGATGGGGGCGGGCGTAGAGGCCATTGTCCACCGGGATCGTCAGGCCATTCAGAAACCGCGCCTCGTCGGACGCGAGGAACAGCACGCAGGCTGCCACATCCTTGGGATGGCCCAGCGCATCAGCGGCCAGCGGCCCTTCAGGGATATCCATCGGCTTCTCGCCGCCGCGGCCCGAAATGCCCATCACCATCGGCGTTTCAATCCCTCCGGGCGCCAACGCGTTGACCCGGATGCCGTAACCCTTGTCCTGAAAATCCACCGCGAGACTGCGGGTCATGCCGGCAATGCCGGCCTTGGACGCGGCATAGGCGGGGATGTTGCCATAGCCCATCAGCGCCGCAGTCGATGCCATATTGATGATCGAGGAACCGCCGCCGCCGACCGTCTCGTGCCGGTTCTTCATCAACGGCAGCGCATATTTGCAGCCCAGAAACGTGCCGACCACGTGGATCTCAAGATGCAGGCGGAAATGCGCGAGGCTGCATTCTTCGATGCTTTCGAAGATCACATTGCCCGCATTGTTGACGAGGATATCGAGCCCGCCGTGGCGTTCGTGAACCGCGCGCATGACCTCGGCCCATTGCTCTTCGTTGGTGACGTCGAGCGCCATCGCATTGCCACCGATGCTGTCGGCGACCTTGTGCGCCAGTTCGGCATCGCGGTCGGTGACGATTACGGTCGCCCCCTCGCGCGCCAGCACTTCGCAATCGGCCTTGCCCAGCCCCATCGCCCCGCCTGTTACGAGCGCTACCTTGCCCGCGACCCTGCCCACCATATGCTCTCTCCCAAAAGCGTTGTTATGTCGCCAGCCTATCGGGCGTCACCATCGCCGCCACTGTCGAAAGCGCGCATATCCCGGCAGCAACCTCGCATAAGTCGCAGTCGCCGTGCCGTGCCGCTTGGGCGTATTGTCCTGTCCCGAGGGAGAGGCGCTGATGATGGACGCAGGCGAGATCGCACAGCTGAAAGCGCTGATGGAATGGGAGGGCACACGCACCGCGCCGCCCACAGGCTTTCCCGCGCTTCCCGACATGCCCGCCGGACGCTACACCAGCGCCGAATACTTCGCTCTCGAACAGCAACACGTGTTCCGCAAAAGCTGGCTGTTTGCCGGCCACATGGACGAAATCCCCGAACCCGGGTGCTACATGCGCTGGCACAATGCCGGCGATCCGATCGTCATCGTGCATGGCATGGACGGCGTGGTGCGCGCGTTCCACAACACCTGCCGCCATCGCGGTGCGCCGGTGGTGACGCAGGATCGCGGCAAATCATCGCGCCTGATGTGCGGCTATCACAACTGGACATACAAGACCGACGGCAGCCTGATCGGCGTGCCTGAAAAGCGCGATTTCCCCGCCGATTTCGACATGAGCTGCCGCGGCCTGCTGCCGGTGCGGTGCGAGCTGTTTGGCAAGATCATCTACGTCAATTTCGACATGGAGGCGATGTCGCTGCTCGACTGGCTCGGCCCGGTGGCGCGCGAGTGGGAGGAGTTTGCGTTCGACCGGATCCGCCTTGGCGCGCGCTATTCCTTCGATCTCAAATGCAACTGGAAGGTGGCGATGGAGGCCAACATGGAGGTCTACCACGTGCCCTTCATCCATCCCAATACGGTCGCGCCGCTGGTGGATAGCCAGCGCAATCTCAACACCATTTATCCCAATGGCCATGCCCGGATGCTGGCCCCGCCGCCGCGCACCACCGACCGTGAACACGTGCGCGCCATCGATTCGCCGCCGGGCTGGCAACAGATCGAAAGCGTGGGCGAGTTGGGGCGCACCTGCACCCAGAGCTATACCCTATTCCCCAACTGGGTCTCGCCGCTATCGAATTACTTCGTCCCGCCGCTGGTGTTCTGGCCGACCTCGCTGAACACCACCCGGCTCGAACTGGTGACGATGGCGATCGATTGGGGCGATGCACCCGCGCCTGACCTGTGGACGGTCCCCGACGCGACGCAGCCCAATGGCCGCCAGATGAGCCCGATCATCCTGGAAGACACCCAGTTCGGCGAAGCGATCCAGCTGTCAATGCAGGGCTCGGCGTTCCGGTCGGTTCCGCTGTCCTATCAGGAAGCACGAATCTATTCGTTCCACCAAAGCCTCGACCGGATGATCGGGATCGATAACGTGCCTGCACCGCTCAGGGTCGAACAGGTGATCGGATCGGAGTGGGTGTGGCCCAATGATCCGCGTGTCGAGCAGATGGCCAAAGAGCTAAAGCGTGAGGGCGCCGACACCTGCGAGGCGGCGGAATGACGCTACGGCACACATTCGTTTTGGCGGCTTTGGCGTGCGGCTGTGACCAAAATGTCGCATTTTGTCCGGATCACTATCGCTTTTGCTGATGGTGCGCACGGCGCGCCGTCATACATCTGCAAGGCATACCGGAAGGCGTGAGGAGACACGCTGGCGGGATGGGAAATCTGGGTATGCGGGATAGCCGCAGCCTACTGGGGAGAGACGATCATGAATAGACTTCGTGCCCGTATTGCATCTGGCGCCCGCTCAGGCGGCCCAAGCCAAGGCCTGCGACGCGCCTTGCTTTGCGGAGCCGCGCTGAGCGGTCTGACCGCAATGCCAAGCATCGCCTATGCGCAAGACGCCGAAACCGCTGAGGATGCTCCCGAAGAACGCGTGATCGTGGTGCAAGCCCGCCGCCAGAACGAAACCTTGCAGGAAGTGCCTGTGTCGGTGACCGCGATCGGCGGCGAGACGCTGGAGCGCTACAGCATCGATCAGGTCGCCGATTTCACCAGCCGGGTACCGACGCTGAACGTGCAGGTCGGCGGTTCGGGTTCGGGCGGCCAGCTTAGCCTTCGCGGCGTGGGTTCATCCAACATTTCGGCCGCGTTCGATTCCGCTGTGGCGTTCGAATATGACGGCGTCGTCGTCTCGTCGATGCGACTGGTGCAGGCGGGCTTCTTCGATGTCGAACAGGTTGACGTGCTGCGCGGCCCGCAATCGCTGTTCTTCGGCAAATCAGCCACCGCTGGCGTGCTGTCACTCCGCTCGGCCAACCCTACTTCCGATTGGGAAGTGGGCGTGCGCGGATCATATGAATTCGAGGAAAAGGGCTACCTGATCGGTGGCTATATCTCCGGCCCGTTGACCGATACCCTCGGCATCCGCATCGCCGGCCAGTTCAATGACATCGAAGAATTCCAAATCCTGCAGGACAACACGCCTGCGGTGAATCAGGAACGCGGGCTGACCGACCTGATCCTGCGCGGCACGCTCGATTGGCAACCATCCGACCGGTTCCGGGCCAACTTCAAGGTGCAATACACCAAGAACGAAAACGACGGCGCGATCGGCACGGCGGAAATCGGCTGCGGCGCCAATGGCGTGGCGGATTCGGTGTTCCTGCTGGGCGGCGGACTGCAAATCCCCGCCGGCTATGACTGCAACGTCACTGACCAACGCTACTTCCTGCCCGATGCCGCCCCGCAGCTCGCCCCCGGCGTTCCGGGCGATTCCCCGGCGGCAGGCCGCAACGGCGTGCCGTTTGGCGAAACCGAAGTGTGGTTCAGCCGCTTGCAGTTCGAACTCGATCTGTCCGACGCGCTGACGCTGACCTCGGTAACGGGCCTGCTTAACCTCGATGCGATCGACTTCGATTGCTATTCCTACGGCGGCGTGTTCCCGGGGCCGAACGGCACCATCATCCCGGGCGGCGCAGGCTGTTCGGACCCGATCAACCAGCTGGAACAATACAGCCAGGAACTCCGGCTCGCGTCGGACTTTGACGGGCCGTTCAACTTCATGCTCGGCGCGTTCTACGAAGATCGCACCTTCACCTTCGACACCGCGCAGCAGGGCGTGAACATCTCTTTCGTCAGCCCTGATCCGACCCTACCGATCTCACCCGATTTCGGCGGCGGTTTTGCAGTGGGCACCGGCTTCACTTACGACTGGGACAAGACCCACGTCACCAAGACCGAGGCCCTGTCGTTCTTCGGATCGGTGGTGATCGACATCACCGACCAGCTGGAACTGTCGGGCGGGGTCCGCTGGACTGACGAACGCAAGGTGCAGACGATCGATGTCCCTTACGTCCACAACCTGCTGGCCTATGTTCCGGATGCCAACAACCCCGGTACGTTCCGGCCCAGCCCGGCGTTCCTGCAAAGCGGGTTCTTCTCCGGCCCGATCAACTTTGCCGATGACAACTTCTCACCCGAAGCAACCCTGAAGTATCAGGCGACCGATGACATCAACATCTACGCCTCGTTCAAGACCGGGTTCAAATCGGGCGGGATCGACAACTCGGCGCTGCCGTCCAACAGCCTCAGCGCGGCCGCGCTGAGCGGCGACTTCAGCTCGCTGATCTTCCGTTCGGAAGAGGCGATCGGCGGTGAAATCGGGGTCAAATCGCAATGGGCTGATCGCACCTTCACGCTTAACGCCACGATCTACCAATATGTCTTCACCGATCTTCAGGTGCAGAACTTCAACGCCTCCACCGTGCAGTTCATCACCAGCAATGCCGGCGAACTGACCACCAAGGGTGTTGAACTGGAAAGCAGCTGGAGAACCCCGGTGGACGGGCTGCGGTTGTCGGCCAACCTGTCTTATCTTGATGCGCAATACACCGACACCTTCCTGCAACCGGGCGGGGCTGGCGGCACGGTTGACCTGAACGGTCGGCGCGGCAGCCAGGCACCCGAATGGGCGGGCAATTTCGCGGTCGATTGGACTGTGCCGCTCAGCGATAGCCTTGAGCTGTTTCTGTCGGGCAACGCTGCGTACAACGACGGTTACATCACCGACGAAGCCTCGCTGAACGACTTTGTCCAGCCGAGCTTCTGGACGCTCGATACCAACGTGTCGATCGGGCATCCTGATGGCAACTGGAAGCTGGCACTGGTGGCGACCAACCTCACCGATGAAATCTTCGTGATCACATCGGGCGGGCGTCCGTTCCTGCCGCCCGGCGGGGACGATATCGTGCTGACCCAGAACCGCGGCCGTCAGGTGTTTGCGGAAGTCAGCTTCAAGTTCTGATAGCGTCCAACGGGGGGACAAGTGAGGGGCGGGCCAGCAATGGCCCGCCACTTTCCTTTGGCCCCATGGCTTTGCGGAATTGAACTCTGCCAAAAGTGAGCATTGCCCTTCCGCTGGGTAAGGCGGATGCTTCGCGTCAAAGCTTGGGAGGAATACCATGTCACGCGAAACTCTGGTCGAAATGACCCGCAATCTGGTGGCGCACGGCGCGGCCGACACGATGGAATATGCCGACGATATCGTCCGCATTCCCGCCAGTGCCTACACTGACCCGGCCCTGTTCGAGCTTGAGAAACAACGCATCTTCCGCCGCCTGCCGTTGATGGTTGCGCCGTCGTGCGAATTGCCCAATCCCGGCGATTTCAAGGCGATGGACATCTGCGGCGTGCCGCTGCTGCTCAGCCGCCAGAAAGACGGCAGCATGGGTGCATTCCTCAACATGTGCACCCACCGCGGCAACCCGCTGGCGGCCGGATGCGGCAATGCCAGCCGCTTCACCTGCGGCTATCACGGCTGGACATTCAAGGCCGATGGCGACCTGATCGGCGTCGCCAGCCCGCAGGATTTCGGGCGAATCGACAAGAGCCAGCATTGCCTGACCAAGTTCGCTGTGTACGAGGCCGCCGGACTGATCTGGGTGACGCTCGACCCGGCGTCAAAGCTCGATATTGCCGACTATCTGTGTGGGTTTGACGATCTGCTGAAGGCGTTCGAATTCGATGGCTGGACGCTGTTTTCGCAGCGCACACTGGAAGGGCCGAACTGGAAAACGGCCTATGACGGTTACCTCGATTTCTACCACCTGCCGGTGCTGCACAAGGACACGTTTGGCGCGGATTTCTACAACCGCGCCAATTACTTCGCTTTTGGCCCGCACCAGCGCCTGTCGACCCCGTCACAGTTTGCGATCAAGGTGCAAAGCGATGACGATCAGCAGATAGATCTGGCCGGACTCTCCGATGATGATCTGCCGCAGGACGTGCTGGTGCAGGGCGTGTGGACGATCTTCCCGCACATCTCGATCGCCAGCTTTTATGGCGGCGGGCAACGCGGGGCGATGATCAGCCAGCTGTTCCCCGGCGCGACCGTAGGCGAGAGTTTCACCACGCAATATTTCGTCATGGAAAACCAGCCCGAGACGCCCGAGCAGGTGCAGGCGGCGCACGACCAGTTCAACTTCCTCGAAATCGTGGTCCGCGATGAAGATTACGCCACCGGCAAGCGCCAGCAACAGGCTCTGGCATCGGGGCTGATGAAAGAGGTATTGTTCGGTCGCAATGAAAAGGGCGGACAGGTGTTTCACGGCTGGGTGGAACGGCTGGTTGCGGCGAGCGATGAGGAATTGGTGGCGATCTTTGCGCAGGAGCACCGGCAAGCGGCGGAGTAGTTTGGGAAGGCGCCTTCCGCGCCTTCCTCCTCGGGGCTGTTCCTGCGCTACGCCATGGGCCCCTGCCGCGCCGAAGACCATGGTCTGGCGCTATTGGACCTTAAAACTCAAAGAGTCGGACGGGAACGCTCGGCCCTTTGGCGGTGGGATTGTCGTTGAGCGCCAGCTCGACCAGCGCCGTATCGAAAAACTCGTGCAGCTCCGCGATCAAGCCGTCGCGGATGGTGAGGATCTGGCAGTAGGTCTGCAGATATTCGTGCCCGTTGGCGCCCATCCCGCCGCCGCGCATGATGCCGACCACCCGTTCGTCATCGGCGCACATGATCCGCCATTGGCGCGAAAACCGGATCGTGTCTGCCACCAGCTTGCCGATCACGCCGTCAGCCACCACCGGGCCAAAGCATTCCGCCTTGCCCACCCAGCGCCCGGAAACCGGCGTGGTGCCGACCAGGTTGAACACCACATCATCAGAATGCAACGCGGCGAGCGCATCGAAATCGCCCGCCGCCAGTGCCTCGTAATAGCGCGTCACGAGCGCAACATTCGCCTCACGCAGCGCGCTCATGCTGTTACCCAAATGCGGGACGATAATTGCTCTCGCCCCATTCCTGCCGTTTGGTCCAGTCGCCCAGATTCTCCAGCTTGCCCTCCAACTCGGGGAAGCGTTCGTAGACGTGGTCCATGTCGACCGCGAAGGGCTTGGTCGGGGCGTCGTTGTTATACTCGTAAAACGCCTGAATTCCCTTGGCGAAGGTATCGCGCATTTCGGGTGCCATCGTATCGCCCGCAGCCTCGACCAGATAGCGGCCGAATTCTTCCGGGGTGCAGGGATCGTATTTGATGTCCTTGCCCAGCGCGTCCGACAGATATTGCGTCACCTGCTTGCCGACCAACCGCTCTGGCCCGCCGATGTTCAGCCACGCGCCTTCCATGTCAGGCCGCTCGAGGCTCGCCAGCATGAAGCGCGCGACATCATCAAGGCTGATCCAGTTGGCCTGAAGATTGGGGTTGTGCGGGTACACATAGCGCCCTTCATTGACGATGAACGGCCGCGCCCAGTTGGTCAGCAGATTGTCCATGAACAGCACCGATCCGAACACCGTACCCGGCGCGCCAGAACGCCACAGCGCGTTGATGCCCTTGGTATTCTCACCATAGGTGAAGGGATCGCCAGGCTTGTCGGGGATCCAGCTCGACGTGTTCCAGACCACGCGCTTCACGCCGATGTGGGCTGCCGCTTTGCCGACTTCGCCGATCAGGTACGCACGGTCGGCGCGGGCTTGCAGCGGGTGGGTGTAGAAGATGTAATCCGACCCTTCGAGCGCATCGTGAAAGGTCGATGTGTCATACAGATCCATCGGCCGCACATCGACCCGTTCAACGCCTTCAACCGGCGCGCCTTCCAGCGCATCCGGGCGGCGCGAAATCGCGCGCACATCATATCCTGCGGCGAGCGCTTGGCGCACCTGCGCCAGCCCCTGCCGACCGCTCGCGCCGATCACTGTGATGAGTGCCATTCGTCTCTCTCCCTCATTTCGTTGGGCCGAGACTAGGAAGCGCGCCCCCCGTGTGCACCGCGCCAAAGTGATAGCCGCGCGCGCTCTGCCCCTAGCGAAAAGGCGGGGTTGCCGTCGCGGCCTGCGCGCCGAAAAGTGGCCGCCATGACGAACCGTTATTGGCGCATCGCCCGCCGCCCCGAAGGGATCGATTTCGCCAGCGCGCTGGAGCTGGTCGATGCGCCGCTTACCCCCTTGGGTGAGGGCGAGATTCGCATCCACAACACGCACCTGTCGATGGATGCCGGCACCCGGCTGTGGCTGACCGCGCGCGAGGACGGATACCAGCCGCCGCTGCCCGTTGGCGCGCCGATGAGCGGGCTGGTGCTGGGCGAAGTGATCGAAAGCCGCGCGGCGGGTTTCGCGGTTGGCGATCTGGTGCGGGCGTTCGGGCAGTGGAGCGATGTTTCAACCGTGGATGCCGTCATGTCGGGCGCGCTAGTGCTCGATCCCACTGTGACCGACCGCCGTGCGTGGTTCGGCCCATTGGGCATGAACGGGTGGACGGCGCTGTGGGGCGTGGAGCAGACCGGTGCTGCCCAGCCGGGCGAACGCGTGCTGGTATCCGCCGCCGCGGGCGCGACCGGGATTCTCGCAGTGCAGATCGCCAAGCTGCTCGGCTGCGAGGCGTGGGGGATCGCGGGCGGCGCGGCCAAGTGCGCTTACCTGACCGATGAATTGGGGATTGCCGGCGCGGTCGATTACAAGGCCGCTGATGTGGGCGCACAGCTCGATTCTGCCGGCGGCTTCGACGTCTATTTCGACAATGTTGGCGGCGCGCTGCTGGATCAGGTGCTCACCCGCATGAACCACTATGGCCGGGTGGCCGTGTGCGGCTTATTGGCCGATTACACCTCCGGCGCCCGCACCGCTCCACGCGAATTCGACCAGGTGCTGATGCGCCGCTTGCGGATCGAAGGGTTCTTCTCGCCCGATTTCATGCACGAAGGCCCAGCCTTGACCCAGCGGCTGCGCGCCTGGCACGAAGCGGGCGATCTGATAATGCCCTATGATGTCACCACAGGCCTCGAAAACACCCTCACCGCCTATGCCAAGCTGTTCACCGGCGGCAATATCGGCAAGGTGATTGTGGAGCTGCCGCAATGACAGGAACGCTCGAAGACCGCGAAGCCATCCGCGACATTCTCGCCGCCTATGCCCACGCGATTGACCGGCGGCGGTGGCAGATGATGGAGCGCCTGTTCCACGCGGACGCGACCTTCAAGTTCGGCACAATCGAAGGCGATTGGCGCGGCTTTGTCGATCAGGCGCGCGCGGTGATCGACCCGTGCCTCGCCACCCAGCACCAGTTGGGGCAGGTGCAATTCGGTTTCGAGAGCGTCGACCTGTGCCACACCGAAACCTACATGACCGCGATGCACACCATCCCGCCGGGCTATCCGCTGGCGGCGGTGTTCCCGGACAAGGGCGTGATCTATTCCGCCATCGTTGCGGGGCGCTATGTTGACCGGTTCGAGAAGCGAGGCGGCGAATGGCGCATCGCCCAGCGCACCGGCCTATATGACTGGCGCGAGTTCCGGGTGGTCGAAGGCGTTGATCTCAGCGACACGCCCGAAGGCGCAGCCGGATTCCATGACGACCGTGACCCTTCGACCCCGGTGGTGGCGCGCTGGCTGGGCTAATTCCGCCGCACCGAAAACACGCCTGACATCGTCGCGATTTGCTCATCCCCGCGCCAGATCGCGCCCGAGGTGTAGGCGGTGCGCCCGCCCAGCCGATCAATCCGCACCCGCGCCTCCAGCCAATCGCCCAGCTTTGCGCCGGTGAGGTAGTTGACCGTCAGCGTCACGGTCGACGGCGCCAATCGGGGCCGCTCGGCATCGTAGACCGCGTGGGAAAGAGCGACATCGGCGAAGGTCGAGATCACCCCGCCGTGGGCGGCATCCTGATAATTGATGTGGTGCGGCATGATCCTGAGGCCGACCACGCGCACGCCGTCCACTGCCGCGCCCAGATAATACGGCCCGCCATGATCGAGGAAGCCGGGGGTGAAACCGGCGGGTTCAAACCCCGGTGGAACAGTGGCATCGTTCATCGGAGCAACCTAACGCGCCCAGCCGCGAACGCCGCTATGAATTGTGTCAATGACAAGCCCCCCGCGCAGGCGCTATCCCTGCCGCCATGGGAGAACAAACAGCACTGGCAGCGGAGTCCTTTTGTGACGTCGTGCGCGAACATGCACGCTTGCAGGGGGACATCATCGCCTTCACTTACGGCGATGAGGAAACCAGCTTCGCTGAACTGGACGCGGGCGCAAACAGGGTCGCGAACGGCCTCGTCGCGCTCGGCGTAAAGCCGGGGGAGCGGGTTGCGTTCCTCGGCAAAAACCACCCGCTGTATTTTGAGGCCCTGCTGGGTGCGGCGCGGATTGGCGCGGTGATGACCCCGGTCAACTGGCGGCTCGCCCCGCCCGAGGTTGCCTATATCCTCGATAATTGTCAGGCGCGCGTGGTGTTCGTTGGCGAAGGCTTCGCCGAGGTGCTGGCGAGCATCCGCGCGACATGTCCGCACGTCGAACAAATCATCGGCATCGATGCGCCCGATTATCCCGGCACCGATTTCCGTATCTGGCGCGATGGCTTTTCACCGGCACCCCCCGCCCACCGCGTGCGCGCCGAAGACGATGCCTTGCAGCTCTACACCTCAGGCACCACCGGCAAGCCCAAGGGCGCGGTGATGACCCACGGATCAATCCTTTCCAGCCGCGATGCGACAGCGGCGGCCGGCGAGATGCGCACCTGGCAGGAACCGATCCCCGGCGATGTCACCCTGCTGGCCATGCCATGCTTCCACATCAGCGGCACCGGCACCGGGATCGGCACGATGGTGGCGGGCAGCAATTCGATTGTCCTGCCAGAATATGATCCGGCCAAGGCGCTCGACCTGATCCAGAATTTCAACATCTCGAAAATCTTTCTGGTGCCTGCCGCGATCCAGATCCTTCTCAACCATCCCAAAGTGGGCGAGGTGGATTTCAGCCGCCTGAAATACGTCACCTACGGCGCGTCGCCGATCCCGCTTGAACTGATGCGCGAGGCGATGCGGGTACTCGGCTGCGGGTTCGTGCAGATGTACGGCATGACCGAAACCAGCGGCACGATCGTCGCATTGGATCCCGAAGATCACGTGCCCGAAGGCAGCCCGAGAATGAGGTCGGTCGGCAAGCCGCTGGCGGGCGTGGAATTGAAGATCATCGACGAGGCGGGGAATGACGTTCCCGCAGGCACGGTCGGCGAAATCGCCACGCGATCATCCAAGAACATGCGCGGCTACTGGAACAACGCGGATGCCACCGCTGCGACCATCGATGCCGAGGGCTGGCTGCGCACCGGCGACGCGGGCTATCTGGATGAAGACGGCTATCTCTATATCCACGACCGGGTGAAGGACATGATCATCTCCGGCGGCGAAAACGTCTATCCGGCCGAGGTCGAAAACGCGCTCTATTCGCATCCTAAGGTCGCCGATGTCGCGGTCATCGGGGTGCCGGACGCCAAGTGGGGCGAAGCGGTCAAGGCCTGCGTGGTGATGAAGCCGGGCGAGGAACTGACCGAGGCTGAACTGATCGCCCACGCGCGGCAACACATCGCGGGCTACAAATGCCCCAAGACGGTCGATTTCATCCCCGCCCTGCCGCGCAACCCCAGCGGCAAAATCCTGCGCCGCGAACTGCGCGCGCCCTATTGGGTGGGGAAAGACCGGGCGGTGAATTGATCACGCTTCCGGTCAAGCAGCTGGCCTACAAGGTTAATAATCTCGAAGCAGCGGCAGCGGCGCATCATCGGCAGTTCGGATCGGGGCCGTTCTTTGTGCTGCGGCACATCGCGCTCGCCTCCTCGCAGCATCGCGGGATCGAGCACCCGTTCGACCATTCCAGCGCCTATGGCCAATGGGGCGGCGTGATGGTGGAGCTGGTGGTGCAGCACAATCCTGATCCATCCGCGCTGCATGATATGTTCCCCTATGGCTCGGGCGCGGAAGGGCTGCATCACGCGGCGCTGTTCGTCGATGATCTGGAGGCGGCGATTGCCCGGTTCACTTCCGAGGGCGCACCGCTCGCCCAACTATCGGTCACCGCTGGCGGGACGGTCTTCGCCTTCGTCGATACCCGCGCGACCCTAGGGCATATGCTGGAACTGTATGAGCCGACGCCGCAGCTGACCGGGTTTTACGACTTCGTGGCCGAGGCGGCGCGAGGGTGGGACGGGCGCAACCTGCTGCGCGAGCTCGGCTAAACCCCCGCTAGTCCCTCCAAATCGACCAGGCCTGCGCGGCATTCGGCATCGGCCAACGCCGCCACCACCGAGAACGCCACGAACCCCGGCTCGCCCAAATGTGCGACCACGCTGGCGGCTTCGGGATCGGTGATCGCGGTGTGTTCAAAGGGAATGCGCCGCGCATAGGCGACGCACACGCGGGTGCGCTCATCGAGCGCGGCATCATCGATCGCCGCCGCTTCCATGCCGTGCACGGCGGCAATCGCCTGCCGGATCAACGCCACGAGGCGCGGGTTGAGCGCGCTTTCGGCCTTGGCCCGGAACGCAGCGTAGTGCTCGGCCAGAACCGGGTCACCCGCCAGAGCAGCGTGGACGGGGCCGCTCATTCTGCTGCCTCCAGCACGGCAGGCGTGGGCAGCACGGTGCGCTCCATCGCGTCCGGCTCCAGCCCCATCGTGATCAACGCCTTGGCGAGCGCGAGGAACAGCGTCACGCCGAGCCCCAATTCGGCGATCTGCGCCGGGGTCAGGTGGCGCTGCAACGCCGCACGCGCATCTCGGTTAAGCAATTCGGGATCATGGATCAGCGCATCGGTGAATTTCAGCACCGCCTTTTCAGCATCGGTGAGCCGCGCCGAGGCCTCATACCCATCGGTGATATCGTCCACCACCTCTTCGCCCAAGCCCTGCGCCACCGCTTTGTCAAAACGGACATTGCGGCAGAACCCGCATTCAGTGACGCGCGCATTGCGCATCCGCGCGACCTCTTTCAGCCGCGCGGCGAGCACGTCCGATCCCCAGAACCGGCCATAGAGCGCGAAGAAACTCGCCGAAATTTCTGGCTGATGCGCCAGCACCGAACCGAAATGCGCCGGTTCGCCAGCAATGGCCGAAGATACGCGCGGGATGGTGGACATGGGTTTCTCCTTGGCTGGAAGGATAACAGGCCCGCCCGCCCGCGCGCCCTCGCCATTTTCACAGGGGGGCGGCGCGCGGCGTCATGGCAGACTGTCGCCAGCACAGGGAGGCGAGACGATGGCAGGCCAAGCACAGCGCGTGATCGAGGAATTCTGGCGCATTCAGGACGATGGGGATTACACCAAACTCGCGCCGCTGTTTGCCGATGACGCCATTCTCGAAGACCCGATCTGGGGGCGTTACGAAGGGCGCGACGCGATCCTCGGCTTCATGACCACGATGGTCAAGGAGATGGGGGAGCGCAAAGTCCACTTCACCGTCGATGAAATCTGCGGCGATGATCATGCCGTGTGGGCGCGCTGGACGATGCACATGGACGGCGCAGCGCCGCGCGGCGGAGTCGGTATCTACAAGGTCGAGGGCGGCAAGATGACCTATTACCGCGATTACATGGACCCGCCCGCCGAGGCGTGATCACATCACCCGATAGGCCGGATGCCCGCTGGCGATGATCTGCAACACCGGCAGAGGGAAATCGGGGTTGGGTTCGTTGCCGGGCTGATCGTCGAGCGGGGTCTTCCAGTCCATGATGTATTGCCGCCGGCCAATCCGCCACTCGCTGTCCCTGCGCTCGAATTCGTCGAGATAACGCCCACCATACAACCCGCCCGACCAGCTGCCATCGTCCTGCTGCCGGATGCCGGTCGCCATGCCGTAGCATTCGGCGCTGGCCTGATCGGCGGAATGGAACCGGATCGCCGGAGCCGAAAGGAAATGCCACCGCCGCTGGCTGGCGCGTTCGATGGCCATCACCACCGGCACGAAATCGGCGGCGGTGCCGGTGAAGAACCCGTAGTCGATGTGCGCTTCGGGCCAGTAACACCCCGCCTGCCCCGCATCATCGAGCCAATCCAATGTGCGCGAATAGCGTTGCAGCACATCGGTGATCGCCTGCTTGTCGAGCAGTTCCTGAAGCTGCGTTTCCATGTTCATGCCCGCGCACCCCACCATGCCGGAATATCCAGCGGGAAGCGTTCTTGCGCGGTGCGCATCGCCGCGTTGGCATCATCGGGCAGCGCCGGGTCGAGCGTCGGCGGCAGCCCCCCGCCCGCGCCGTCCACGGGATCGATATACTCCAGCCTGATCCCCGCCAGCACATCGGCAAAGTCGTGGCCTTCATGATGGTCGGACATCTGGTGGTGATAGAAGGCCCACTTGTCCTTGAAACTGAGCAGACAATAATACGAGAGCGGCTCTTGCCCCTTCCAGTATTCGTAGCGGATCACGCCTTCTTCGGTGCCAAAGGTGTGGTGCACCATGTCGTGCATGATCGCCTCCCACTTGTCCTCCTTGCCGGGCTGGATCTGGATGTGGGCGAGCAGAGTGGCCATCGGGGCACCTTTCGTTCAGGCGGGGGTTAGGTTGAGCATCAAGCGGTGGATGCCGAGCATGATCCCGCCCTGATGGCGGAAGTCGTTGCCCGGCGCATATTCGAGGGCGGCGAAGGCATCGGCGAGGCGATCCCACGCGATCATCTGTTCGAGGCGTGAGATGTTCGATCCCGGGCACGACCGCGGCCCCTGGCTGAACGCGAGGTGGCGGGTCGCAGCCTTGCGGGTCAGCTGCAATTCGAGCGGATCGTCGAATTCCTCCGCGTCAATATTGGCCGCTGCCCAGCGCAGGTGGAGCATTGATCCGGCGGGGACGTGGACGCCTTGGAAAACCTCGTCCTGCGCACAGATGCGGGTGGAAAGCCCCTGCGTGGGGGAACGCAGCCGCATCCCTTCCTCGATAAAGGTGCGGATCGCCGCGCGGTCGCCCCTCAGGTTGGCAAACAGCCCCGGTCGCTCGCACAGCAATTGTGCCTGTTCGGCGATGGCATATTGGGTCGTCTCCAGCCCGCCGATCACCATCGCATAGACCACGCCATTGATCTCATCATCGGTGAGCTTGCGGCCCAGCGCGGCGTATTCGACCTGCGTCAGGAAGCTCACCATGTCGTCCTGCGGATTGGCGCGTTTGGCCCGCGTTTGCTCGGCCACATAGTCCTTCATCCCCGCCAACAGCGCGAACTTCTCCGCCGTTTGTTCAGGCGTCAGGATATTCTTGTGGGTCGTCCCGATCACATAGGACATCACCTGCGCATTGCCCCATTGCTCCAGCCGGGGGATGTCCTCCATCGGGAAGCCCAGCACGCTCGCCATCACGCGCTGCGGCAGGGGGCGAGCGAAATCAGCGACGAAATCTACCGGCTCTCCGGCCCGCGCTTTTGCCAGCAGCCCGGCGATCAGATCATCGACGTGGGCAGCGATCATCGCGGCGTGCCGCGTGCACCCCGGCCCCACCCACGGATCGGTCAGTTCTTTCCGGTGCGCGCGCCACAGCTCCGGATCGGGGCGCAAAGTCACGATCGAGGCAATCATCGCGTCGAGATCAGGAATATGCGTTGGCATTTCGCCCGATTGCTGGATCTGCGCCACCAGCAAAGACAATGTTGGCGGGAAACGGTCCCAATCCATCACCACGCGGCGGACATCTTCGTATTTGGTAAGGACGAAGGCATCGCTACCCGGCGTCAGCCCTTCGCCCGGCAGGATCTGCACCGGGGCCTGTTCGTGCAGGATCGCATAGGCCGCATACCAATGCTCCTGCGCGCCGGGGGCGAACAGATCGACCTGGCTCAAAGTGCGCGGTGCCTCAGATTGCAAAGCCGCCTCTCCCTTGCGGGGCGCCTCGCCTGCTTAGCGAATCCGCCAATTGCCGTGGCCACGGTTGTCCCCCAGCCATGACCTTACGGAAACGGGCTAATTTGCCAGTGCCCCCATCGGAGAAAACCATGAGCCGCATCAGCAAATTGCCGCCGGAACAATGGGATGAACGGCTGGTCAGCGCAATCCGCCCTGAGAACCTGACCGATCTTGAGCAAGGCCTCACCCGCTATTTCGCCCATTGTCCGGAACAGGCGCTGGGGCTGATGGCGTTTGGCGGGGCGTTGAAAATGAACCGCTCGCTGCCGTCGCGGCTGGTGGAGCTGGTGCGGCTGCGGGTCGCGTTCTTCAACCAGTGCCGTTCCTGCATGGCAATCCGCTATTCCGATGCGGTGGCGGACGGGGTGACCGAGGGGTTGGTGTGTTCGCTGGAGCGCCCGCAGGAGGCGGAGAACCTCTCGGCGGCGGAGAAGGCAGCGATCCGTTACGGTGAGCTGATGGCGACCGATCATCTGGCCATCGACGATGCGATCTACGCCGACCTGCGCCAGCATTTCAGCGAGGCGCAAATCGTCGAGCTCGGCATGACAGTGGCGTTCTTCGTCGGCTTCGGACGGCTCGCAGCGACGTATCACATGGTCGATGAGCTGCCCGAAGCCTTCCGCTCTGCCGAAGCGATTGCGCCTTGGGGCGCCGACAAGATTCAGGTGCGCTGATGAACACGCAGCCACGTAAGATGGGGCCCACCATCAACCTGTTCGATCCCGCGCTGCAACAGTGCCCCTATGATGCCTACAAAACCCTGCGCGACGAGGCTCCGGTTTACAACATCCCCGGCACGCAGATTTATGTCGTCAGCCGTTACGATCACGTGCGCGAGGTGTTGATGGACCCGGCGCGCTTCCCCTCCACCGCCAGCAACGAATTGCTGCGTGCCAGCCCAACCGATGCCGAGCGCGGGCGCAAGGTCGCCGAACGGTTCCGCGAGAAAGGCTGGTTGCCCGCGCCGACGCTGGCCGGCCGCGACGATCCGAACCACAAGCAGATGCGCGCAATGTTCAACGAGGCGTTCAAGCCCAGCCGCATCAAGGCCATCGACCCGCGCGTCGAAACCCTCGCTTTCGAGCTGATCGACGAATTCCTCGCCGATGGCCACTGCGACTGGGTGCGCCAGTTCTGCGTGCCACTGCCGCTGTTCATCATCGGCGAGCAGATGGGCGCGGCGCGCGAGGATATGTGGCGGATCAAGGGCTGGACTGATGCGTTCTTCCATCGCATTTCGTTGATGCTGCCCGAGGACAAGCACCTCGAAATGGTCGACCGCGAGATCGAGGCGCAGCATTATTTTCAGCCGATCTTTGAACGCCTGCGCGAACATCCCGATGGCTCGCTGATATCGGTGCTGGTCAACACCGTGATCGAAGGCTGGGGGCGGCCTTTGAACAACGAAGAACTCCACGCCGAGATGATGGCCGATACCTTCGTCGGCGGCTCGGAAACGACCACCAATGCGCTGGCGGCGGGGATGAAGCTGCTGATCGAGAACAAGGACGTGTGGCACCGGCTCAAGGCTGATCCCGACAAATATATGCGCCCCTTTGTCGAGGAGGTGCTGCGGCTGGAAAGCCCGGTGCAGAGCCTCATGCGCTTCACCCACGCCGACGTCGAACTCGACGGGGTGACGATCCCCGCCGGATCGGTCGTCAACATCCGCTACGGCGCAGCGAACCGCGATGAGCGGTTCTTCGAATGCCCCGAAAAGCTCGATTTGGATCGGCCCAAGGCAGGCGCGCATATGGCGTTTGGTTCGGGCACGCACCACTGCCTCGGCGCGCCGCTCGCCCGGCGCGAACTCACTTGGGGGTTCCAGGCGGTGGTCGACCGGTTTGAGGATATGCACTTTGCCGAAGGGGCGAATGATTTCGCCTACCACCCGCACTTCCTGCTGCGGAGCCTGAAGCAGCTCAACATCACCTTTGAAGCGAAGGCACGCTGATATGGCCACCTTGCTCAAACCCGCGCCGACGCGGATCGACAAAACCCCGCAGCCAGCGCCGGCGCTCTCGACCAAACCGATCGAAGGCAGCCGCTATTGGTCGCGCGATTTCATGGACCGCGAATGGGACGGCATCTGGACGCGCAGCTGGCTGATCGGCGGGCTGGCGCAGCAGGTGGCGAAGCCGGGCGATTTCTTCACCTACGACATCGGGCGCGAGTCCATCCTCGTCACCCACGGCGATGATGGCCGCATCCGGGCATTCTACAACGTCTGTCCGCATCGCGGCAAACGGCTGGTTCTGGAAGAACAGGGCCATTCCAAACGCATCGCCTGTTCCTACCACGGCTGGCGCTTCACCCCCGAAGGCGAACTCAATTTCGTCCCCTGCCCTGAGGATTTTGCGGGCGGCTCTCCGTGCGGCAAGGTGACGCTGGAGGAGGTCCGCTGCGAGGTGTTCGCCAGCTTCGTCTGGGTCAACCTCGACGCGCACGCCACCCCGCTCCGCGATCACCTTGGCCCCATCGCGCCGCAGCTGGAATGTTACCGCATGGAGCAGATGCACCGCACCCATTGGGTCACGCTGGAGGGCGACTGGAACTGGAAGTGCGTGCAGGACAATTTCAACGAAAGCTATCACCTGCCCTTCGTCCACCCGCAAACCCGGTTCGTGATGGAGCAGAGCTACAAGGACTGCCAGTTCGATATGTACGCGCCCCACGGCCATGCGCGGATGTTCATGCCGGGATCACGCCCAGCGCGCAGCCTTCGCGGGCATACCGACACGGTGCTCGACATGATGGCGAAGGAGCTGACCTATTGGGGCCTCAACCCCGAAGATTTCCGTGATGATCCGCTGCGCACGCGTGAGGCCCTGCAAGCGGCCAAGCGCGAGCACGGCGCGGCCAAGGGGTATGATTTCAGCCACTTCCACGATGAACAGCTGACCGATCATTTCCACTACACGGTCTTCCCCAACATCAGCTTCAGCCTGAAACCCGATGGCTGCATCTGGCTGCGCGCCGATCCGCATCCGACCGATCCCGAACGCTGCCTGTTCGACATGTGGTATTTCACGTGGTTCCCCGAAGGCGAGGATCGATATTACTCCTATTCCATGGGGCAGGAGGTCGATCGCACGGTTCCGGTGGAGCACCTGCGTGGGCGCGTGGGCGAACTCAGCTGCGGCCCCGGCATCGATCAGGATGTCAGCATCTGGAGCGAGCAGCAAATGGGCCTGCGATCACGCGGCTATCGCGGCGGGCATCTGGCCGGACAAGAAGCGCGGGTACGGTTCTTCCACGATACGATTGATCGCTGGTTGGGGGGTTAGGCGTTCGCCGCCGCCGCAGCCCTCCCCGCCAGATACCCAAACGTCAGCGCCGGGCCGAGTGTCCCGCCTGCCCCCGCGTAAATCCCGCCCGTCGGACAAGCGATGGCATTGCCTGCGCCGAACAATCCGGGGATCACCGCGCCATCATGCCCCAATATCCGGCCCGCGCCATCGGTGCGCGGGCCGCCATTGGTACCGAGCAGGCCGGATTGAATCTCCACCGCGTAAAACGGTGCTTCGCGGATCGCACCCAAAGTCACTGCTGTGCCGGTGCGGCTGCGGTCGCCGTAGAAATGATCATAGGCGCTGGTGCCGCGCCCGAAATCAGGGTCATGCCCTTCGTCGGCGTGGACGTTAAAGCGCGCCACAGTTTCGGTGAGCGTTGCTGCATCAAGCCCAAGCTGCTCCGCCAACCCTTCCAAAGTCTCCGCGCGCATCACCCAATCGGGAATCGGCTGCCCCGGCATCCGCGTGCCGAGCGGATAGCGCGCCGCATATTGCGCGTCGAAGATCAGATAGGCGGGCAGATTGAGGTAATCGTAATTGGCCGGATCAAACTGGTGGAACACGCCGCCCAATGCCGAATAATTCGCCGCTTCATTGCAGAACCGCTGAGCCTTGCGGTTGACCATGATCGAATGCGGCACGGTGCGTTCGATCAGGACGATCTGCCCGCGCTGCTCCCCGCTGGCCCATGGTTGATCGGGCGCGACAAGCGTGGGTGCCCACCACGCGCTGGTCATATTGCCGAGCTTTGCGCCCGCTGCCATCGCCAGCTTCAGCCCTTCGCCAGTGGCGGTCGGCGGGCTGGCGGGCGCGGTGACAGGGCCGCGCAGGAAAGTCTGGCGCTGTTCGGTGTCCCACTCAAATCCGCCGGTGGCGATAATCACCCCGCGCCGCGCTTTCAGCGTCAGCGGTGCGCCGTTCTGCTCAGCCTCGATCCCGGTGATCCGCCCGCCGTCGCGCAGCAGCGCCTTGGCGGTGACGCCCAGCAGCGGTTCGATCCCGCGCGCCAGACACGCCTTCAACAACCGCGCCACCATTGCTTGGCCGAACCCGCATTGCCGCGCCGCCATGCGTTCGCCCATCACCTGTGCCGAGACCATCTCGGTCGCGCCGCCAATCGGGGTTTCGCGCAGCATCAGCGGTTTGGGCTCTTCGATCGCGTAGATCCTCGCCGCCCATTCGCCCAAATGGTTGAGGTCGAACAGATCGTGATCCAGCGCCCGTGACCCCTGCGGCTTCGCGCCCGGACGGTCGGTGTAGTAATCGGGATAGCCCGGCAAGACCGAGACGCTGAGCGCATCGATGCTTTCCAAAAACGCCAGCGCCTCCGGCCCCGAGTCGACGAACGCCTCGATTGTCTCATCCACCAGATCGCCGTGATCCAGACTGCGAAAATAGGCGAGCGCATCAGCCCGGCTGTCGGCCATTCCGGCAGCGCGCATCCGCGGGTTGTCGGCGACCCAGATCACCCCGCCCGATATGGCGGACGTGCCGCCAACGCGGTCCCACTTTTCCACCAGCAGCACCTCCGCCCCGGTTTCGTGTGCCGCCAGCGCAGCGGCCATGCCGGCCGCGCCCGTTCCCAGAATGATGACGTCTGTTTCTCTCATGCGGGCATAGAGGCGCTGCGGGGGCAGTGCGGCAATTGCTCATTTTGGCAAGGTGCGCTTGGCCGCGCAGACCGCTACCCCTGCAGTCAAAGGAGAGCTGCACTATGAAACTGGCCAATAAACTGGAAGGCAAAATCGCCGCGATTACCGGCGGCACGGCAGGCATGGGGCGCGGGATTGCCGAGGCATTTCTGGCCGAGGGCGGCAAGGTGGCACTGTTTGCCCGCAATGCCGAAAAGGGCGCGAAGGTGCTCGAAGAACTCGGCGCGGGAGAGAACGCAATCTTCATCGCGGGCGACGTGATGGAGCAGGCCGATCTGGAAGGCTTCATCGACGCCGTGATCAAGCATTTCGGCACGCTCGACATTCTGGTGAACAACGCCGGCGGCGCAGGCGATTTGCAGCCGCTGGTCAACCTGTCCGATCACGCCTTTGACGAAGCGATGAAATGGAACGTCTATTCCACCTTCTGGGCCACGCGGCGCGCGCTCCCCACCATGATCGCCAAGGGTGATGGCCGGGTGATCAACATCTCGTCGATGGAAGGCAAGCATGGCAAGCCGGTGCTGACCGCCTATTCCGCCGCCAAACACGCAGTCAACGGCATGACCAAAAGCGTCGCGCGCGAAGTCGGCGTGTCAGGCGTGACCGTCAACGCGATCTGCCCGGGGATCGTCATCACCGACATCATCAAGAACAACGGCCCGGCGACCGCAAAAGCGATGGGGATGGAACTGGACGATATGATCGCGATGTTCGCCGCCGATTCGGCGATCAAGCGCCCCAACACGGTCGAGGAAGTGGCCGCCGTCGCGGTGCTGCTGGCTAGCAAGGCTGGGGCCGGCATCACCGGCCAGCAGATCAGCGTGGATGGCGGGACGGCGCAATATTGATGCGGGGCTAGGCTGGTCTTGGTGCCGTCTTGACCCCTGCTTGACCCCGGCTTGATCCACGCCCTGCCGATGTTTCACGTGAAACATCGGCAGGGCAGCGGCCTATTGCTGCAACTTCGCCATCGCCGCGCCAATCGCCGCTGCGACATCGCCCGCCTGCGGATTGCCGCGCATCGCCAGTCCCCCATTTGGCTGGATATTGGCCCCGGTGACATAGGCCTGATCGGTGCTCAGCCACAGACAGGCATGGGCGACATCGTCCACCGTATTGAGCCGCCCCATCGGGTAACGCGGCAGGAACGCATCGGTCAGGCCGGGCACCTGAAAGCTGTCATGCGTCATCGGGCTATCGGTGAAGGCGGGGGAAACGGTGTTGGCCTTGATCCCCAAGTGACCGTAATCATTGGCGACACACTCGATCAACGCCTCGCTGCCGCGCTTGGTGCCGATATAGGCAGCGTGGTTGGTGATGATCGCTTTGGTCGTCGCCGAAGACAGCGAAATCAGCGATCCGCCGGTGGGTTGCTGCGCGCTCATCACCCGCACAAACGCTTGCAAGAAATGGTGCACGCCCTTGAATTGCAGATCGACGATCTGGTCGAGCTGTTCTTCGGTGATCTCCTCCATGCTGGCGAGCAGCCCCCAGCCGGTGGTGTTGATCGCGATATCGACCCGGCCAAAGGTTTCTATTGCCTTGTCTGCCAGCGCATTGACTTGCGCGCGGTCGGCAATGTCGCACAGCGCATAGGCCCCGCCGATATCTTCAGCCAACGCGGCGAGCGGGGCTTCCTTGCGGCCCGCCACCATCACCTTCGCACCTTCCTTTGCGAACAGGCGGGCGATGGTCTGGCCCATGTTGCCTTCCGATGCCGCCCCCAGCACCACTGCGGTCTTGCCTTGCAATTGTCCCATCATGTCTCTCCTCTGCCCGCAGGCCTACCACGCATCGCTGCGCGCCCCCCTTCCCAAAAGTGTCCATTGTCCGCGCCCCGACGGCGCTCGATAGCAACGCCATAACCGAGGGAGAGCGCGCAATGTTTACAGGGCCACTGGAAGATCGCGTGGCGATCGTTGAATTGAACGGCACCTATGCCGACGGGGTGGTGCGGTTCGATGCCGACACCTGGGGGAGCGTCTGGGCCGATGATGCTGATTGGGATTTGATGGGCCACAAGACCAAGGGCAAGGACGCCATCGTTGCCTTCTGGAACGGGGCAATGGGCGGGCTTGAAGCGGTCAGCTTTCAATGCGTTCCCTGCATGATCGAGGTCACCGGAAACAAAGCGAAATCGCGGGTGCAGACGCAGGAAATCCTGAAACCCAAAGATGCGCCCGCGCGCCATGTCGGCGGGCTTTACGTAGACGAACTCGCCAAGGTGGATGGGCGCTGGGTGTTCACCAGCCGCACCTTTAAAATCATCGCCGAATTCGGCGCTCAGGGGTAATTCGACACATGGCTAAGATTCTGATTTCCGCGCAAATCGACCTCGATCCCGCCCAGCGTGAAGAAGCGCTGCGCAGCGCCCGCCCCCATATCGAAGCTGCGCTCGCCGAGGCAGGCTGCATCCACTATGATTGGAGCGCCTGTTCGATGAACCCGGCGCGGGTCAACGTGTTCGAGGAATGGGAAAGTGAAGAGGCGCTCGCTGCGCATTTCCGCGATCCGGCCTATACCGGGATGCGCGATCACATCGGCCAGTTCGGCATTACGGCTGCGGCCAGCGCGAAATACCGCGTTGACGCAGAAGGCCCGGTCTACAACGCCGAAGGGCAAGCGACGGAAGCGTTTGACTAAAATCCTCGGAGCGATCCTCGCAGGCGGGCAGGCCCGGCGGTTCGGCAGCGACAAGGCGCAGGCATTGTACGAAGGCGCGCGGCTGATTGACCGGGTCGCCGCCGCGCTTGCCGTGCAATCTGGCGCGGTGGTGGTGTGCGGGCGCGAGGAGCCGGGGTTCACGTGCATCCCTGATTGGCCCGATGCTGGGCTTGGCCCCTTGGGCGGGCTGGCGGCGGCCTTGCGCCATGCCGAGATGAGCAGGTTCGCCCACGTGCTCTCCGCCGGGGTCGATGTGCCCGATCTACCGCATGATCTGGCCGCAACGCTGGCTGGCGAAGGCGCAGCGATTGTCGAAAGCCAGCCGGTGGTCGGGCTATGGCCAGTCGCTGTTTTCCCCGCGCTCGAGGCGTTTCTGCACGGCGGGGGGCGGTCGCTTTACCGCTTCGCCGACGCAATCAACGCGCGCCGGATCGAACTTCCCACCCCCCTGATGAACGTGAACCGGCCCGAGGATTTGGCCTAGAGTTTCAAGAGCTGCTTCCCGCGGTTCTGGCCGCTGAACAACCGCTGTAAAGTCTGCGGCGCGTTTTCGAAGCCGTGCTGGATATCCTCCTGATATTTCAGGCTGCCATCCTTGACGAAGCCTTCCAATCGCTTGCGGAGCGTGGGAAACTCAGCTGCCCAGTCGAGCACGATGAAACCCGCCATCGTGCCGCGCCGGAACACCAGGTTGAAGTAGTTTTCCGGCCCGGCGGGCAGGCTGCCGGTTTCGTACCGGCTGATCCCGCCGCAGATTACCACGCGGGCATTGGTGGCAATGCAGGCGAGCATGTCGTTCAAAATCTTGCCGCCGACATTGTCGTAAATCACATCGACCCCGCGCGGGCAGAGTTCCTTGATCTGCGCCTTCACATTGTCGGCCTTGTAATCGATCGCAGCGTCATAACCGGCTTCGCGCACAAGCCAGTCGCACTTGTCCTGCCCGCCGGCGATGCCGACCACGCGGCACCCAGCCAGCTTGGCGAGTTGGCCGACGATGCTGCCGGTTGCGCCAGCCGCGCCGCTGACCAGCACGGTATCGCCTGCCACGGGCTTGCCAACCTTGAACAGCCCGCAATAGGCGGTCAGCCCGGTCGTCCCCAGCACGGACAGGACGGCGGTGGGCGACAGATCGGTTTCGACCTTCGTCAGCTCCTTGCCATCGGTGATGAGGTATTCGGTCCAGCCGGTGGTGCCAAACACCGTATCGCCGACCGCGAACCGACCGCCGTTCGACGCCACGACCTCGGCAATCCCGCTGCCTCGCATCACATCGCCAATCGCCATCGGCGCGACGTAATCGGCGATGTTCTCCATCCAGCCCTTTTGCGCCGGGTCAAAGCCGAGATAATGCAGCTTCAGCAGCATCTCACCCGGCGCGGGATCGCCCAGTTCAGTAGTGACCAGTTTGAAATCATTGTCGATTTCAATCCCGCGACCGCGCGGATGTCCGTTCAAGAGCCATTGGCGGGTGGTGGTGGGCATCAAAACTCTCCTTGTTTCACCTGCCCTATTGCGAGCGCGGCGCCTACGCCTCCACGGACAAAAGTGTCAGTCGAGCGGTTCGCCCCCTGTGGTAGTCTCCAATCCAAAGGGAGAGCACCATGGGTATCGAGACTCACAAGACCTTCTGCCGTTTCTGCCACGCCAATTGCGCGATGGAAGTGGATGTGGAGAATGGAAAGGTGATCGAGGTGCGCGGCGATCCCGATGACCCGGTCTATGGCGGCTACACCTGCATGAAGGGGCGCGAGCTGCCGGATTCGCACAATTCGGAAAACCGCCTGCACCACAGCCAGGTGCGCAATGCAGCGGGCGAGTTCGTCTCCACCCCGATGCCCGAAGCCCTGGCCCATGTGGCGAGCGAACTGCGCCGGATCATCGACACCCACGGCCCCAATTCGGTCGCAGTATTCATGGGATCGGGCGGCTTTCAAAACAGCGCCGCAATGGCCGCTTCGCTCAGCTTTGCGCAGGCCGTGGGCAGCCGCAATTTCTACACCTCGGTGACGCTCGATCAGCCGGCCAAGGTGTTCACCACCCAGCGTTACGGCAAGTGGATGGCGGGGCCGAATACCTTTAGCGAAAGCGATGTGGCGCTGTTCATCGGCAATAACCCGATCGTGTCGCATTACTCCCCCGTCGGCGGCGTGCCGCCGTTCAGCCCATCGCGCCGCATCCGCGACCAGAAGGCGAAGGGATTGAAGCTGATCGTCGCCGACCCGCGTGAAAGCGACGTCGCACGGCTCGCCGATATCTACCTGCCCGTCAAACCCGGCGAAGACCCCGCGATGCTGGCGGGGATGCTCAATGTGATCATTTCCGAAGGGCTCTATGATCGCAATTTCGTCGCCGCGCATGTCGATGGGTTCGATGAGCTGGCCGAAGCAGTGAAGGCCTTCCCGCCCGAAGTGGCGGCGGAACGTGCCGGGTTGGACAAGGATCAACTGGTCGCCGCCGCGCGGATGTTTGCGGGCGGCAGCAAGGGCTGCGCCACCACCGGCACCGGGCCGGAAATGGCAGGCAATGGCACGCTGACCGAATATCTCGTCACCTGCCTCAACACGATCTGCGCACGCTTCAAGCAAGAAGGCGAGAAGGCCGCGATCCCCGGCGTGTTCAGCCCTTATCAGGACGCGCGGCGCGCGCAGGTGGCACCGCCGGTGCCGATGTTCGGCGCCGAAGGGATGCCGAAATCGCGGTTCCGGGGCTTGGGCCATCTGGGCTGGGAAATGCCCTGCAATGTGCTGGCGGACGAAATCCTGACGCCGGGTGACGGGCAGGTGCGCGCGCTGATTTCGGTTGGCGGGAATCCGGTAGTCGGCTTCCCTGATCAGGCCAAGATGGTCCGCGCATTGGACGATCTGGAACTGTTCGTGCAGATCGATCCGTGGATGAGCGCGAGTGCCAAGCGCGCCACTGTGGTGCTCGCCCCGTCACAATGCCTTGAGCGCGAGGACATCACCAACCTGTCCGAATGGTGGCATGAAGAACCCTATGCCCGCTATGTCGAGCCGGTGGTTGCCGCGCCGGGTGACTGCATCGACGAATACGAGATGTTCTGGACGCTGGCCCATCACCTCGGGATCACGATGGTGCTGAACGGCGGCCCACTGCCGATGGATCGCAAGCCATCGAAGCAGGAATTCCTCGATCTGATGGTCACCGGCAGCCTGATGAAGCCCAGTGACGTGCGGGCAGATTGCCAGGCCAATGGCGGCGCGGCGATGATTTATCCCGAGGTTCACCCCAAGGTCGAACCGCTGGACGAAGGCGAATTCCACCGCTTTGATCTGGCGGTCGGCGCGATGCCATCCGAAATCCTGAAATACGCCGACAACCGGACGGCGCGCGAAGGCTTTGACTTCCGCCTGATCAGCCGCCGGTCAAAAACCCGGTTCAATTCGATCGGCCACCCGCTCAAGAAATTGCAGGCGAGAACCACCACCAACCCGGCCTATATCCACCCCGATGATATTGCGGCGCTGGGGCTGGAGGAAGGCGGGCTGGTGGCGATCACCTCGCCCCACGCCACCATCCACGGGGTGGTCAAGGCGAGCGACAAGGTGCGCCGCGGGCTGGTGTCGATGGCCCATGCTTACGGCGATGCCGATGCGACCAAGGCGGATGTGCGGGAACGCGGATCATCCACAAACCGGCTGGTGAGCGAGGTGGTCGATTACGATCCGATCACCGGGCAATCCTTGCAAAGCGCGATTCCGGTCAAGCTCGAACCGGCCTGATTTCTCGAACCCTTAAGGACAAACATGCCCACCAATCGCCGCTTTCTGTTGCAACGCCGCCCTGACGGCACACCCGTCAAAGACGACTTCGAACTGATCACCGAGCCCACCCCCGCGCTGGAGGAGGGGCAGTTCCTGATCCGCAACCACTACGCCTCGCTCGATCCGGCGATGCGCGGGTGGATGGATGCGGAGGGCAATTACATGCCGCCGATCCCCTTGGGCGATCCGGTGCGCGCCAGCACCATCGGCGTGGTTGAGGAAAGCCGCGCCGAAGGCTTCGCGCCCGGACAATGGGTGATGGGTTTGAATGCGCTGGAGGATTACTCGGTGAGTGCGATCGGCGGGTTCACCCAGCCGATTGATCCCTCGCTGGTGCCGAGCGTCACCAACTACCTGTCGATCTTTGGCGCCGTCGGCATGACCGCCTATTTCGGGTTCCTTGAGGTGTGCGAGCCCAAAGCAGGCGAAACGGTGTTGGTCAGCGGCGCGGCGGGGGCGGTAGGCTCTTTGGTGGGCCAGCTTGCCAAAATCCACGGCTGCCGCGCGGTCGGCATCGCCGGCGGCCCAGCCAAATGCGCGCGGTTGATCGAGAAATATGGGTTTGATGCCGCCATCGACTACCGCGGCAAGGATGAAGCCGCATTGACCGCCGCCATCGCCGAAGCCTGCCCGGATGGGGTGGATGTGATCTTCGAAAATGTCGGCGGGATCATCCTTGATGCGGGGCTGATGAACCTCAACCTGCACTCGCGCGTCGGGCTGTGCGGCCTGATCAGCGAATATAACACCGAACCGCGCGGCATCCGCAATCTGTGGCAGCTGATCGTCAAACGCGCACAGATCCGCGGGCTGCTGGTGGCTGATTACGTCCCGCGCTTTGGCGAAGGCGCAGCGCAGATGGGCGTGTGGGCAGCGCAAGGGCGGCTGACCATCGACGAGCATATCGACGAGGGGCTGGAGCGCGCCTTTGACAGCTTCATGCGGCTGTTTGCGGGTACCAATGATGGCAAGATGATCCTCAAGATCGCCTGATGCCCCAAGCCGGTCGGAGCCTGTTGGTCTTGTCAGGCGGCCATCCCTACGAGGAGGGGCCGTTTGCCGAATTGCTGGCGGCGCTTGGAGGGTGGGAGATCACTCACCTGATCCACCCCGAAGGCGGCGAGGCCGACGCGGCAGAGGCCATCACGTCGGCAGACGCGCTGCTGTTCTATGACATGGCGGGGTACACCTTCGCCGATGGCGCGGTGACGATGCGCCCGCCGTCAGAGGGCTTTCGCGCCGCCATCACCGCACGCTTCGCAGCAGGAAAGGGCGCGGTGGCGCTGCACCATGCGCTGGCCGGATGGGCGCTCTGGCCCGAATGGCACGCATGGCTCGGCGGCGGCTTTCTTTATCAGCCGGGCGAATGGCGGGGCCGCGCCATGCCGGATTCGGGCTATCGCCACGATGTCGCTTACGAAGCGCAGATCATCGCCGATCACCCGGTGACGCGCGGGCTTCCCGCAAGCTTCCCCGTCACCGACGAACTCTACCTCTGCCCGATTGACGAGGCCGCCGTCATCCCGCTCGCCCGCGCAGAGGGGTTCGCTTTCACGGTGGGCAATTTTTACTCCGCCGCAAATGCCGTGGCGGGCGACATGTT
Organism: Sphingomonadales bacterium Ga0077531; assembly: GCA_001464915.1. GTDB lineage: Bacteria > Pseudomonadota > Alphaproteobacteria > Sphingomonadales > Sphingomonadaceae > Erythrobacter. Next base: position 79,136 of record LNED01000038.1, on the reverse strand, counting down.
CAGCCGCGAAGGCTGGGATCACCCGCCGGGAAGCAATTGCATCGCGTGGGAAAGCCGCACCTGCCCCGCCCCGCTCGTCTACCTGCAATGCGGCGATGGCCCCGCCACCTACGCCAACCCCCACGTGCGCCGGATGCTGGGGAACGCGCTCGATTACACCTCAGGAGGAACCGCATGACACCACAGCAAACCGTCGAAGCTTTTATCGGCCATTGGAACAGCGGCGATATTGATGCGATGCTCGCCCTTTGTGCCGATGGGATCGTCTACCACAACATCCCGATGGAACCGGTCCATGGCACCGCCGCGATGCGCAGCATGGTCGAAGGCTTCATGGCCGACATTGCTAAGTGCGATTGGGAGACTCACGCCATCGCCGCAAATGGCAGCACCGTGCTGACCGAGCGCACCGATGGTTTCACCTTCAAAGACGGCCGCCACGCCGCTATCCGGGTGATGGGTGCATTCGAGCTGGGCGCAGACGGATTGATCACCGCGTGGCGCGACTATTTCGATATGGCCGAATTCGCCCGCGAATTTGCGCCTGCTTGACGCGCACAGCGCAACCCTAACACAAACGTGCATCGCATCAGGGGGGGCGACATGGCTAGGCTCACCTCATAATTCCAAGGGTCTGGAGCCACCTCACATGAACAAGCCCGAAGGCAATGTCTTTGCGCCTGAAACGCTGATCGATCCGTTCGATTATTACCGCGCCATGCATGACGCCGGGATCGCCATCGAACACCTCGAAGGCATGAACACCTGGGTCGTCTACAGCTACGATCTGTGCAGCGAGGCGACCACCAAGCCCGAAATCTTCTCGAACGATTTTACCTCGCTGATGGGGCGTGAGGCGGATGAGGATATTCAGGCGATCCTAGCCGAAGGCTGGCCCGACCTACCCACCCTGTTGACCGCCGATGCGCCCGTCCACACCCGCAATCGCAAGCTGGTGAACCTCGCCTTCTCTGCCCCGCGCGTGAATGCGATCGAAGCGGAAATGCGCGACAAATCGATCGAGCTGATCGAAGCCTTTGCTGACCGCGGGGAATGCGAATTTGTCGAGGAGTTCGGCGTGCCGTTGCCGGTGGCGATGATCGCCGGGCAAATCGGGCTCGATAATGATCCTAAGCGGGTCAAAAGATGGTCGGACGCAGCGGTGGATCGCTTCAGCCAGATGGTCGATCACGACCGTAAGCTGGAATGTGCGCGCAGCTTGGTCGAATTCCAGCATTACATGAAAGGCCTGATTGATGATCGCCGCGCCAATGGCGGCAATGATCTGCTGACCGATCTGGTCGAAGCGCGGATCGAAGGCGAAACCCCGCTGACCGATCCCGAAATCATGTCGCTGATGCAGCAGTTTATGGTGGCGGGGAATGAAACCACCACGTCCACGCTAGCAGGCGGGCTGCTCCAGCTGATCCGCAACCCCGATCAGATGGCGAAGGCCAAGGCGGCCGCCGGCGGGCGCGATCCCAAGGTGATCGGCAATCTGGTGGAAGAGGCGCTGCGGTACGAAACCCCCACCGCGGGCATGTGGCGCATCGTCAAGTCGGACACCGAACTGGGCGGGATGGCGATCCCCGAAGGCGCGGTGGTCCAGCTGCGCTATGCCGCCGCCAATCGCGATCCCAAACGTTTCCCCGATCCGGACAAGTTCGACATTGATCGCACCAATGCCCGCACGCACCTCGCCTTCGGCAAGGGGCCGCATATGTGCGTGGGCAACATGCTCAGCCGCAAGGAAATGCTGGTCGCGTTTGATGAACTGCTCGAACGGCTCGATAATTTCGCGGTGCCTGACGACAGCGCGATCCGGATCCTGCCCAACATCCTGCTGCGCGGCGTGACCCACCTGCCGATCACCTTCACCCGGAAAGCCTGACGCATGAATTTCGACCTGTCCGAAGAACAGGAAATGTTCGTATCATCGGTGGAGCGGTTCGCCGCGCCGATTGATGTCGAGGCGCGCCGCAAGTTGCGCCTGTCGCCCACCGGGTATGACCGCGCGCGCTGGCAGCAATTGGCCGAGCTGGGCCTGATTGCACTCGCCGCGAGCGAGGATGCGGGCGGCATGGGCGGGTCGGCGGTCGATCTGGCACTGGTGGCCGAAGCGATCGGCAAAGCCAATGCGCCCGATCCGCTGCTCGAACACGGCGTTTTGCCCACACTGCTGCTAGAACGCGGCGGAGCGGGCGAGGCGCTGGAAGGCGTGCTGGCGGGCACCTCCATCGCCACCCTCGCCTGGACCGAGCGCGGGCAGCGATACAGCCTCAAAGCCAAAGGCATGAAGGCCGAAAGCGCCGGCGACGGTTTCGTGCTGACCGGCGAAAAGACGATGGTGATGGGCGCGCTGATCGCTGACCTGTTCATCGTCACCGCCGATCTGGGCGGGGAAACCGCCTGCTTCCTCGTGCCGCGCGATGCCGCCGGGCTGGACGTGCGCGCTTATCGCTTGGCCGATGGCAGCATCGCGGGCGAGATCAAACTGACCCGCACGCCTGCCTCGGCTAAACTGGCGTTGGATGCCGCCGAGCTCGATGCCATCGCCGCTGAAATCCGCCTGCTCGCCGCCGCCGAAATGGTCGGGCTGGGGCAACGCTTGCTTGATGATACGCTGACCTATGTGAAGGAGCGCGAACAGTTCGGCGTTGCGATTGGCAGCTTTCAGGCGCTGCAACACCGGCTGGTCGATTGCTATGCGCGCGGCGAACAATCACGCTCGATGCTGTTCCGCGCCGCGCTGACTGACCGGGCCGACGCCGCCAAGTGGCAGCGCGCTGCTGCCGGGGCGAAGGCCTTCATCAGCGAAAATGTCGACGCGATCGCGCGTGAAGCGGTGCAGATGCACGGCGGCATGGGGATCACCGATGAACTCGCCATTGGCCATGCGTTAAAGCGCGTGCTGGTGCTGACCCGCCTGTTTGGCGACATCGACACCGTGCTCGCCGAATATGCGATAGCGGCCTGAGAGGGCCAAAGGGAAAACGCGCGATGGGACAGAAAATCGATCCGAACCTGTGGAGCGACGGGGCCGAGCCGCAGCTGATGGGCGGGCGCCTGCCATCAGGCCAGATCGTGTTCCCGATGCCGGTCGGCGATGCGGCGCAAGGGGTTGAACCCTACAAGCTGTCGCGTCGGGGCAAGCTGTGGTCGTGGACGTCGCAGGGCTTCCTGCCCAAGGAGCCCTATGAAGGCCCCGGTTCTGGCCCCGGTGAAGGCCCACCCGATTTTCAGCCGTTCCTGCTCGGCTATGTCGAGCTACCCGGCGAAGTGATCGTCGAAAGCCGCATCGTCGATGCGCGGCTCGAAGACCTGCATCTGGGCATGGATCTGGAGTTCTGCATCGTGCCGTTCAACGCGACGCACGACACCTTCGCGTTCCGACCTCTCACCGCAAGCGAAAGCAAAGCAGCATGAGCGAGAATGTCTATATCATCGGCGCAGGTATCCATCCCTTCGGGCGCACAGACGGTCGGTCAGGCCGCGAGCAGGGGGTCTATGCCGTACGTGAGGCTCTAAAGGATGCGGGGCTCGATTGGCCCGATATCGAATGCGCTTACGGCGGCTCCGCTGCGGCGGGCAATGCCGATATAATGGTCAACGAGTTGGGGTTGACCTCGCTCCCCTTCACAAATGTCGCCAATGGTTGCGCCACCGGGGGCAGCGCGCTGGCCGCATCGCAGCAGGCGATCGCCAGCGGGATGTATGACCTCGCGCTCGCGGTCGGGTTCGACAAGCATCCGCGCGGTGCATTCAATGCCAAGCCCTCCGATTACGGCCTGCCCGAATGGTACGGCCAGACCGGGATGATGCTGACGACGCAGTTCTTCGCGCTCAAGATCCAGCGTTACATGCAATTGCACGGCATCAGCCGCACGACGCTGGGCCGGGTCGCGGAAAAGGCGTTTCGCAACGGCACTTTGACGCCGCATGCATGGCGGCGCAGTCCGGTTGATCTGGAAACGATCCTCAATGCGCCGATGATCAACGACCCGCTGACCAAATACATGTTCTGCTCGCCAGCCGAAGGTGCGGTGGCGCTGATCCTCGCGTCCGAAAAGAAGATGAAGGAACTGGGCGCGGACGGCGTCAAGGTGCGCAGCATCGCGGTAAAAACCCGTCCGCCCAACTCGTTCGAGGTGTTTCAGGCCGGCGTCAGCATCGAAGAAGGCGGCAAGCCCACCGTGCTCGCCAGCCAAGCGGCGTTTGAACGTGCCGGGGTCGGCCCCGAGGATATCGGCGTTGCGCAGTTGCAGGACACCGAAAGCGGCGCAGAAATCATGCACATGGCTGAAAACGGCTTTTGCAAGGATGGCGATCAGGAAGAATGGCTCGCCAATGGCTGGTCGGAGATTGGCGGGCGCTTGCCGGTCAACACCGATGGCGGGTGCCTTGCCTGCGGCGAGCCGGTGGGCGCGTCGGGCCTGCGGCAAGTCTACGAAAACGTCGAACAATTGCGCGGCCGCGCGGGTGAGCGGCAAGTGGCGGGCAAGAAGGGCACCGGCCCGCGCTTTGGCTATTCCCACGTCTACGGCGCGCCGGGGCTGTCGGCGGTCGCGATTCTGGAGCGCGAATGAGCCTGCCAGAAACCAAGGGACGCATGCAGGGCAAGGTCGCTCTGATATCCGGCGGCGCGGAAGGCATCGGCGCGGCGGTCGCACGGTTGATCGTGGCCGAGGGCGGCCGCGTGATGCTGGGCGATGTGCAGCTGGAAAAGGCTGAGGCGCTGGCGGCGGAACTGGGAGAGCGCGCCGCGGCTGTTCAACTCGACGTGCGAGACCTGTCGCAATGGGAAGCCGCCGTTTCCGCCACGCGCGGCCGGTTCGGTAAGCTGACTGTGCTGTGCAATATCGCGGGCATTTCCGAACCCGGCAACGTGCCCGACGGGTCGCTCGACGTCTGGCAGCGCACCATCGACATCAACCTGCATGGCCCGTTTTACGGGATGCGCGCCGCAATCCCGGCGATGGAGGCGAGCGGCGAGGCCTGCGCCATCGTCAACATCGGATCGATGATCGCGCTGCGCCCTGCATCCTTCGTCGCCGCCTACTCTGCGTCCAAAACGGGCTTGCGCGGTCTCACCCAAAGCGTCGCGCTCGATCTGGCCGAACGCGGCCTGCCGATCCGCGCCAACATGGTCCACCCCGGCGCAATCCGCACCCCGATGTACAACCGCTACAAATTCTCGGGCGCCGACAGCCCCGAGAATATCGAAACCAACTTTGCCGCCACCCACCCGATGAACCGCATCGGTGAACCCGAAGAAGTCGCCCGCGCGGTGGTGTTCCTTGCCAGCGACGAGGCGAGCTTTACCACCGGCTGCGATTTTACTGTCGATGGCGGCGGAAGCATCAGGAGCTGACATGGCAGAACAACCCGCCACTCGTATCGACGCGCATTTCATTGCTGCGGGCAAATATCACGATATCGACTACCCCCGGCTCGAAATCCTCAAGCTGCTGGCAGAACACCCGCATATTCGCACCACGGTGGCGGCGGATTATTCGGGGTTGGAGCGGCTCGACAAATGCCGGTTCCTGATCACCTACACCTGCGATCTGATGCCGACCGAAGAACAGGCCGTGCAGATTAAGGCGTGGATGGAGCAGGGTGGCAAATGGATGGCGCTGCACGGCACCAACTCGATCCTGGTGTTCACTGCCGAAGGTTTGGTCGATGCGCCGGAGAGCCGCCCCGATGTGTTCGACATGCTCGGCACGCAGTTCAAGGCACATCCGCCCATCGGCAAATTCCCGGTCGAAGTCGTGAACAAAACCCACGAACTCACACAGGGGATCGAGGATTTCGAGGTGGTGGACGAACTCTACCTCTCCAAAACCACCGCGCCGATCAACACCCTGATGCAGACCACCTTTGAAGGCGAGGCGACCGGGTTCATCCACGCCCACTGGGAAAAGACCGCCGTGCCTATCCTTTATACGAGGGATATCGGCGCCGGTCAGATCGTTTACAACGCGTTGGGCCATTGCCGGGGCCATTATGACCTGCCCGGCATGGCCGATTTCTACCCGCACAAAGAAATGTGCGCGTGGAATTACGATGTCTATTATGACCTGCTGCGGCGCACGATCCGCTGGGCCATGAGAGACGGCGCCTAACCGGGCGCTTGGGGCTGCGACAAGTGGGATTCGACTGACATGGACATGGATTTCTCGGCCGAGGATATCGCCTTCCGCGAAGAAGTGCGCAGCTTTTTGCATGACAATCTGCCCGACCGGCTGCGCGATGGCGCGCGCCGCACCCCGGGCGTGTTTGTCGAGCCTGATATCGGGATGGAATGGCACCGCATCCTGTTTCGCCAAGGCTGGGTCGCCCCGCATTGGCCCAAGGAAGACGGCGGCACTGGCTGGTCGCCGACGCAGAAATTCATCTTTGAAAAAGAATGCGCTCTGGCCGGTGCACCCGCGCTCGCTATCCTTGGCCTGCGGTTGGTGGGCCCGGTGATCTGCGCGTTCGGCACGCCCGAACAAAAGGCGCGCTTCCTGCCCGGCATCCTGTCGGGTGATGATTACTGGTGCCAGGGTTATTCCGAACCCGGCAGCGGGTCCGACCTTGCCAGCCTCAAGACTGCCGCAAGACTCGATGGCGATGAGTACGTCATCAATGGATCGAAAATCTGGACCACCCACGCCCACCACGCCAACTGGATTTTCGCACTGGTGCGCACCGATGCCACCGTGAAGAAACAGGCCGGGATCAGCTTCCTGTTGGTGCCGATGGATCAGCCGGGCGTCAGCGTCACGCCGATCCATTCGATGTCGGGCGATCACGAGGTCAATGCGGTGTTCTTCACCGATGCGCGCACGCCTGCGGAAAACCTGATCGGCACCGAAGGCGCAGGCTGGACCATCGCCAAGTTCCTGCTGGAAAACGAGCGCGGCGGATCGTGCTACGCCCCGCGCCTGCTGCAATCGATTGGCCGGTTGGAGGCGCTGGCGCAGACCCAGCCTTCGGGCGTCAACGGCGCGCTGGCGCATGATGCGCGCTTCCGCGACCGGCTCGCACGCGTGCGGTTGGAGGCGGAGGCGCTCGAAGTGACCGAACTGCGCATCCTTGCCGAACTCGCCAAGGGCCGTTCGCCGGGGCCGCAGACTTCGCTGGTCAAGCTGCTCGGATCGAACATCGGCCAACAGGTCGATACGCTGCGGCTCGAGCTGCTCGGCCCGGACGCGCTGCAATTGCCGCTCGAACGCCCGCTTTATGGCAACGAAGCGCCCGAACCGGTCGGCAGCGAATATGCCCAGACCGCAATGGGCCGCTACCTCAACAACCGCGCCGCGACGATTTTCGGCGGGTCGGACGAAGTGCAGAAGAACATCATCGCCAAGACCGTGCTTGGTCTCTGAGAGGACACGACCAATGGACGTATCGAAGCTGATGTTCCGCGACGGCCTGATGAAGGGCGAACGCATCCTTGTCACCGGCGGCGGCACGGGGCTTGGGCGCGAGATGGCTGAGGCGTTCCTGAAACTCGACGCGACGGTCTACATCTGCGGGCGGCGGCAGAACAAGCTGGACGAGACGGCGGCGGAGTTGACCGCTCTCCATGGCGGAAAGATCGTCGGCATGGCCTGCGATATCCGCGACGCCGATGCGATCCACGCGATGGTGGATGCGATCTGGGCCGATGGCGGCGCGCTGACCGGGGTGGTCAACAATGCCGCAGGCAATTTCATCAGCCGCACCGAGGATTTGTCGGTCAACGGCTTCAACTCGATTGCCGATATCGTGATGCGCGGCACATTCTACGTCACGCTCGACATCGGCAAGCGGCTGATTGCCGAGAAAAAGCGCGCCAGCTTCCTGTCGATCCTTACCACCTGGGTGTGGTCGGGCAGCGCGTTTGTGGTGCCTTCCGCCATGAGCAAGACCGCGATCAACGCGATGACACAGAGCTTGGCGACCGAATGGGGCCGCTATGGCCTGCGGTTCAACGCGATTGCGCCGGGCCTTTTCCCGACCAAGGGGATGAGCGCGCGCCTCTCCCCCGGCGGGCAGGGCAGCAATTCCAAGAATGACCTCAACCCGATGGGCCGAGCGGGCGAGATGCACGAACTCGCCAACCTCGCGGTGTTCCTGATGGGGCAGGGCGCGGAATATGTGAACGGCCAAACCATCGCGATCGACGGCGCAGGCTTTCAGGCCAATGGCGGAACGTTCTACCCGATGCTCCACGCGCTGGGCGATGCCGAATGGGATCAGATGCGCAGCATGATCAAAGGCACGAATGAAAAGGACAAGGCGGAGCGGACCACGGGCTAAGGTCCGCTATCAGCGTTTTTGGGCCAGAACCTGCCATTCGGCTACCGACCCCATTGCGGACATTGCAGAACGTTTGCGCACGCTCCCGCGATTGGCATACTGAAGACGCCGATGAATGAAATCTATCTGCTCCGCCACGGTGAAACAGAATGGAACGCTCAGGGTCGTTTCCAAGGAAAGCTGGATTCAGCCCTCACTGCCACTGGCGTTAAGCAAGCCGGGGCTATCGGAAGACGCCTCGCTGGGTTGGGCCTCTCATTCGATGCGTTCGTCTCTAGCCCGCTGGGAAGAACGCGTCAGACAGCAGCAATCATTGCTGAAAGCGCGAATCTTCCTGCCGCTCAGTGTGATGACCGTCTTGCCGAGGTTTCTTTGGGTTCATGGGATGGTTTGACCCACATCGATATCGACGCACAATGGCCGGGGTTGCTAGATGGCTCGACACCATTCGATTGGTTTTTTAGGTCGCCTGACGGGGAGAGCTACGACGCCGCTTTCCTGAGAACCGAATGCTGGTTGCGCGAAAGACAGGGTGTGACAGTCGCCGTGTCTCACGGGCTGGTGAGCCGGATCATCAGAGGCGCATACAGCGGGCTGTCCAAAACAGAAGCATTGAGTCTGCCAGTGCCTCAGGATGTTATCTGGAGACTTTCCAACGGTCGGATTGAGCCAATATCCGTCGGTTGAGCTTCGGCGCATCATTCGCACGTTTAGCTCGAACCCGCCGTTCCGCTCTCCACCCATCCCGGTCATTCACCGGCCCGTCAGGGTTGCCCGAAAGCAGCCCTTCACATTCAGGCTCACGCCCGCGCCGCGATCTCCGCTGCGTCGAAATAGTGGATGCGTAGTTCGCGCAGCAATCCGTCCTCGAAGCATCCCGCCTCGCAGATCGTCTGGGTGAAGGGCGCAGAGCCGTCCTTGGGGTGCATGGTCAGGCGGATCACCATCACCGCCCAGCTCTCGCCTCCGGTGCAGTCGAGCATCTCCAGCTTGGTATCGGCCCAAGTGCCATACATCGCCGCCGCGCAGCGTTGCAGCGCGTCCTTGCCGCGCCATTCGCCCGCGAACGGCAGGCTATTGGCTTCGTAGAGCACGAAATCGGGGTGGATCAGCGCCTCAACCGCATCCCAATCGCGCGTGCCGGCAGTGGCATAGACCGCCGCCAGCATCTCCCGTGGACTAGCCACAGCGCATCATTCCTCAATCGTCCCGATCAGATCGCCGACCTTGTAGACCGCGCCTTCCTCGCCGGTGGGATGGATGATCCCGCTGGCCTGCGCTTCGATCTCGGTGGTGCTCTTGTCGGTTTCGACGGTGTAGATGATCTCGCCCTTCTCGACGCGCTCACCCTCGCCGAACATCCATTCGACGAGGGTCATTTCGACAGCGCTCATGCCGAGCTTGGGGATGCGGATTTCGGATGCCATTCTAGACCTTACCTACCGATGCTTTGATCTGTGCGACAATGTCCGACTTTTGCGGGATCCATGCCTGCTCAAGGTGCGAGGCAAACGGCACGGCAGAGAACGTCCCGCCGATGCGCCGCACCGGGCCTTTGAGGTTGTCCCAGCACTTTTCCTGAATGTTGGCAGCCAGTTCCGCACCAGTGCCGAACGGGCGCACCGCTTCGTGCAGGGTGATGGCGCGGCCGGTCTTGCGCACCGACGCCAGCACGGTTGCCTCATCGTACGGAGCGATGGTGCGCAAGTCGATCACCTCAACCGAAATGCCTTCCTTGGCGAGTTCATTGGCCACCTCCAGCGCATCGAGCACCGTGCGGCCATAGGTGATGAGGCTGATATCGGTGCCTTCGCGCGCGACCGCTGCCTTGCCGAGCGGCACGCGGTAGCCCGGGCCGGGATCTTCGGCTTTAAGGCCGTAGCACAGGATGTTTTCGATGAAGATCACTGGGTCATTCGCATCGATGCTCGCCCGCATCAGCCCGCGTGCGTCGGCGGGGTTCGACGGGGTGACCACGTGAATGCCCGCAACGTGGGCGAACCACGCTTCGAGCATATCCGAATGCTGCCCGCCGAACCCGACGCCGACGCCGGTGGTGGTGCGGATCACGATCGGGCACGGGGTCTGCCCGCCCGACATGAATCGCAGCTTGGCCGCGTGGTTGACGATTTGGTCCATGCACACGCCGACGAAGTTCATCAGCATGATCTCGGCAATCGGGCGCTGTCCGGCGAGCGCCGCGCCCACCGCCGCGCCGATAATCGCGGTTTCGGAAATCGGCGTCGCGCGGATGCGGTTCGGCCCGTATTTCTCGGTCAGGCCCGAGGTGATCTTGAACACCCCGCCGCCCTGTTTGGCGGCGACATCTTCGCCGAGGCAGAACACGCCCGGATCGTCGGCCATCGCCTCGTCGATTGCGAGGTTCAGCGCCTGGGTCATGGTGATCTGGGCCATCAGGCGGTCTCCTCCAGCACGTCTTTGTAGATTTCATCAGTATCCGGCAGCGGCGCGGCGAGCGCGTGGTCGACCGCGGCATCGATCTGCGCGTTGATATCGGCCACGATGGCGTCCAGTTCCTCTTCGGTGAACTGGTAGTCGAGCATCACCTGCCGCAGTTTGGGCAGCGGGTCTTCGCGCTTCATTTCGGCGATATGTTCGGGCGGCATATAGCTGAAATCGGCGCCGAAGAAGTGGCCCATCATGCGGTAACACATCGCCTCGACCAGCGTCGGGCCTTCACCTGCCCGCGCCCGCGCGACGGCTTCGACCATCGCGGGGTAGATCTGGTGGACGTCATTGCCGTCAACCGTTACGCCCTTCATCCCGTACCCTTCGGCGCGGCTGGCGATATTGCGGCTGTCGGTGTGATCGGCATAGGCGGTGTGCTCGCCGTAACGGTTGTTCTGGCACAGGAAAATCACCGGCAGCTTGTACAGCTGGGCCATGTTCATCGCTTCGTGAAAGCCGCCGATATTGGCCGCGCCGTCACCAAAGCTGACCACCGTAACGCGCCCATCGCCGTTGTTCTGGCTCGCCATCGCGAGCCCGTTGGCAATCGGCAGGCCGCTGCCGACCACCCCGGTGGTTACCATGATTCCCGTCTCGGGATCGGTGATGTGCATGGTGCCGCCCTTACCCTTGCAGGTGCCGGTCGCCTTGCCGAGGCATTCGCCCCACCACTTTTCCATCGGGATGCCCTTGGCGGTCTGTTCGCCCTGCCCGCGATAGGTGCAGACGACGTAATCGTCCTGCTCCAGCGCCGCCATCGCCGCAGCCGAGACCAGCTCCTGCCCGCGCACGCAGTAATACATTACCGCCACCTTGCCGCCCATCAGCAGCTCGCGGAATTTTTCGTCGGTGCGGTTCACCTTCATCGTGCGGGTGTAGATGTCGAGCAGCTTGTCGCGGTCGATCTGAGCCATGTTTGTCACCTTTAGAGGTATGCGAGGTTTAGAACTGGACGCGCTGGGTGAAGCCGCCATCGACCACGATGTTGGATCCGGTCATATACGGCACCGCCGGGCTCGCGACGAAGACGATGGCGTTGGCCACTTCCTCGGGGTTGCCGAACCGGCCCATCGGCATCTTGGCCAGCGTGCCATCATAGAGCGGCTTCATGTGCTCCTCGATGATCTCCCAGTTGCCGCCCTTGTAATAGATCGCACCGGGGCTGACCGTGTTCACCCGGATGCCCTTCGACGCATAGGCTTGGCTCAGCTGCGAGGCATAGGTGATCAGCGCGGCTTTCAGCGCGTTGAACGGGTTGGGCGCGATGAAGGTTTCGAGCGCGGCGGTGGATGAGAGCATCACGATCGACCCGGTGCCCGACGCTTCGAGGTAAGGCGTGAGCGTCTCGACCGCATAGGCCGCGCCCTTGATGTCCATATCCAAACACGCCTGCCAATCCCCCGCCCCGCCGGTGCCCGAAGCGCTGGCGGTGTGGACGAAGATATCGCACCCGCCGAGTTCTTTAGCGGCTTTCTCAAGCCACGCCTGATAGGCATCGGTTCCGGTCGCCATGTCGAACACTTCGGCAAACACCTTGCCCGGCCCGGCCGCGTCGATTTCGGCGACGGCGGCGGCGATCTTGTCTTCCTTGCGCGAGAAAAACGCCACATCCGCGCCCTCAGCCGCGAACAGTTTAAGCGATGCCAGGCCAAGGCCATGCGCCCCGCCGTTCATGATGACTTTCTTGCCCTTGAGTCCCAGATCCATAGCGCACCTCTCCCTGGTCGCGGTTGTAGCTTGCAGGGATAGCCGAGTGGGGGGGCGGGGCGTATCGTCAATTTTGTGGGGGCGGGGGGATGGGGCAGCCTGTCCAGCGTCCGCATGGGGCTGGAGACATAGCAGCAATCTTTGCCTAGGTGAGGCTGGCAGATCGTTTAAATGCCCATTGTCAGAATTTTGGATCCCAATGAATTATCGCCACTCCTTCCATGCTGGCAACAGCGCCGATGTTGTGAAGCATTGCCTGCTGATTGCCCTCATCCGCGCCTTGCAGCTCAAAGAGAGCCCGCTGACGCTGATCGATACCCATGCCGGCTGCGGGCTATACGACCTTCACGGCGAGGAAGCCGGGCGCACCGGTGAGGCCGCGCAGGGCGTGCTGCGGGCCTATACCGATTCGAACCCGCTGCTGGACGACTATCGCGCCGCTGTAAGCGCCGTGAATGTCGGGGTGGATGGCGGGGCGGATGGTGGGTTTGGGCCGCGCCTCTACCCCGGAAGCCCACGCATTCTGGCGCAGCTATTGCGCCCGCAGGATGTCCTGATCCTCAACGAAAAGCACCCCGAGGACGCCTACGCCTTGCGCGGCGCGATGCGCGGCATACCCGCTGCCGTGCATGAGCGTGACGCCTACGAGCTATGGCTGGCGATGCTGCCAACCCGAACACCGCGCGGCGTGGTGGTGGTCGACCCGCCCTACGAGCAGACGGACGAACGCGCCCGGATCACGGCCACCCTCGCCGCCGCCATGCGCAAATGGGCGCACGGAGTGACGGTGATCTGGTATCCGCTGAAAGACCGCGCGGCGCATCTGCGTTGGAAGGACAAGCTACGCAGTCTCGGCATCCCGAAATTGATGAGCGTGGAGCATTGGCTGTATGATGCCGATCAGCCCGGAATCTATAATGGCGCGGGCCTTTTCATCGTCAACCCGCCATACGCCTTCACCCAAGGGCTGACGCCCTTGTTGGAGGCCTTGCGCGCTGAGCTGGCACCCGAAGGTCATAAGGGCGCCATCACAGCTGACTGGTTGAGTGATTAGCGCAAATCCGCGCCGCCCCCTGTCCGAAGGGAGCAATTCATTGCGCGCCAGAATCGCCTCTCATTGCAGGCCCACACAGATGGGGTGCACATAAGTCTGAAATCAGGAGGGAATTTCCGCGTAAGGCAGAGCGGTCCGTCGCTTGCGTTCGGGAGTTTCGACCGAAATTCATCCCCTCTCGCAGCTATCTATACATTGACCCACGGACATGTGTCCGGGGCGAGGCGGCGAAACTGCTTGGCCTCAAGCATGTGCCAACGCTCACCCTGTCGCATCTGTCGCCCGCAGAGCGCCGGGCCTACATGCTGGCGGACAACAAGCTCGCGCTCAATGCAGATTGGGATCCGGACCTGCCCGCGCAGGGGCTCCGGGATTTGATCAATATCGACTTTGACTTGGACCTAATCGGGTTCAGTCGGGCGGAGATTGATCTGGTGCTGACGAGGCAAGGGAGGCCAGCCCCGATACGCGCGATGCGCCCGAAGATGCATTGCCTGAGCGTTCCGACGCCGTCGTCACCCAACGCGGCGACCTTTGGAAACTAGGAGAGCATTACCTGCTGTGCTGCGACGCTCGCGAACCGGCTGACTTCGCCAGGCTCATGCATGGCCGCAAGGCCGACCTTGTGTTCACTGACCCACCCTACAACGTCCGCATTGATGGCAATGTCTGCGGGCTCGGTTCCGTGAAGCATCGCGAGTTCGCCTTCGCCAGCGGCGAGATGAGCGAGGATGAGTTCACGCGGTTCCTCTGCGACACTCTTGGCAATGCGGCCTCCGTGATGCGCGACGGCGCGATTGCCTTCGTCTGCATGGACTGGCGTCACATGGGCGAGTTCATGACGGCAGAACGTCATGCCTCCACGGAGCTCAAGAACGTCGTGGCCTGGAACAAGACCAATGGTGGCAGGGGCACATTCTATCGCTCTAAGCACGAGCTGATCTTCGTGTTCAAACATGGCACTGCGCCGCACACAATCACCTTCGGGCTGGGCGACAGCGGGGGCTACCGCACCAATGTCTGGGAACACGCTGGCATTTCGTCGATCGGAGCGGGACTTGTCCGTAATTGTGTCGCTCGTTGGATGGCAATTCTTGGTGACGAAACGGGTGGATCTGCCCAGCCCGTTTCGGGAAGCGCTCATGATGCCATGGATGGCTGATTTTGGGTGGTTACCCGACCTCAACCAGCTGCCGCCCCTGCTCATCTTCTCCGAATCGTGTGGCCCGATCTGTAAACTTCTGGATCAGCCTCGCCGCAGTGCGCGTGTGCTCGCTTATCTTGACGCTTGTGAACGCACCACCGCCGGCGATCGCCATCGGTAGAAGCAATTGGTCCTGAAGGTATGGGCCGGCGAAGGCGCTTGACGCCTCATAACCCGCCATCCGCTTGCCCGCCGTCGCGCCAATCTTTTCGGCGGACAGGCCGAGCTTGCCGAAGCCAGAAACGACCTCGGTAACATGATTGAACCCGGCCTCCAGCAGCAGCGCCACGCCCGGCCCCTGATCGGCGGGCAGTTCACGTAGGACAATGTCGTCCTCTGTCCAGCCTGGCAGGTTCTTCAACGCCGCCTTGCGGATGCGGCGCGCGATGTCCCCATCGAGCGAGGCGAACAGAACCGTTCCGCCGCGCGAGACCTGATCGCCGCGCTCGAGGCACTCGATCCGGCGCAGCGGCGCAGGTTCGATCCCGATCTCGATCCGGCCGCCGCCCCGCGGGAAGAAGCCGTGGCGCTTGATGGTCGCGGTGACACGGGGCCCCATCCGCTCGAAAACGGGAAGGAAACAGCGCGCCACGAAATCAAACGGCGGCGCCATTGAAGCATGGGTGCCGCCTTCGATCACTAGGCGCGAAGGCGCATCGGCAAGCGCCAGCGGCACCAGCAGCGTCTGGAGGACGAGCGCGGTCGATCCCGCCGTGCCGACGGCGAAGCGGTAATCGCCCGGCTGCACCCGGCCCGGGCGGAACGCGATGCGGTTGGAGCCGAGCTCCAGCCCCTCACACTCGGCCCCGCCGACCACGCAGGCGGCCTCGATCGCGGTCAGGTGCTGACGCATCAGCCCTGGCTGATCGCGCCCGGCACGGATTTTCTCGATCGTGAAAGGCTCGCCGGTTAGGAGCGAAAGCGCGCAAGCATAGCGCAGCACCTGTCCGCCGCCTTCGCCTTCGGAGCCGTCGATGGTTATCATATCGGTTCTTCTCTTTTGTCCAAATGGCGGCGTGAAGGGCGCTAACCCTTCACGCACACCACCTGCTTCAACGTGTGCACGATCTCGACCAGATCGGCCTGCGCGGCCATCACTTTCTCGATCGGCTTGTAGGCCTTCGGGGTCTCGTCGATCACACCTTCGTCCTTGCGGCAGGCAACACCCGCCGTGTCGGCGATGTGCTCGTCGAGCGTGACCAGCTTCTTGGCTTCGGTGCGCGACATGATGCGACCCGCCCCGTGGCTGCAGCTGTCGAAGCTATCGGGGTTGCCCAGCCCGCGCACGATGAAGCTCTTCGCTCCCATCGAACCGGGAATGATCCCCATCACGCCCTTGGCCGCGCGCACCGCACCCTTGCGGGTGACGAGCACATTCTCGCCGAAGTGGTTTTCGCGCGTCACATAATTGTGGTGGCAGTTCACCGCTTCGCATTGCGCCTCGAACGGTTTGGCGATCTGGCCGCGCAGAGCGGCGATGACATGGGTCATCATCACCTGGCGGTTCAATCGCGCAAAGTCTTGCGCCCATTCGACCGCCTCGACATAATCATCGAAGTGATCCGTGCCTTCGGGGAAGTAGGCGAGATCCTGATCGGGCAGGTTGATGTGCCACTTGCGCATGTCCTGCTTGGCCAGTTCAATGAAGAACGTGCCGATCGCGTTGCCCACCCCGCGGCTGCCCGAATGAAGCATCACCCACACCCGCTGCGCCTCATCAAGGCACAATTCGATAAAGTGGTTGCCAGTGCCGAGCGTGCCAAGATGCACGAGGTGGTTGGTGCGTTCGAGCCGCGGGTATTTTGCCACGATCTGGTCGAAACGCCGAACCAACGTGGTCCAGCCTTCGATCACTTCGGACGGCGGATCGCCCCAGGCGCCCTTGTCGCGCCCACCGCGTCCTGAGGAACGACCATGCGGGACGGCACGCTCGATCGCCGAGCGCACGCCTTCAAGGTTGTCGGGCAGGTCGCTCGCCATCAGCGAAGTGCGCGCCGCCATCATGCCGCAGCCGATATCGACGCCAACCGCCGCCGGTATCACCGCGCCCTTGGTCGGGATGACTGAGCCTACTGTCGCACCGATCCCAACGTGGACGTCAGGCATCGCCGCGACATGCTTGAAGATGAACGGCATCTGCGCCGCGCGGGCGAGCTGAGCGCGCGCCTTATCGTCGACGGGCACGCCGCGCGTCCACGCTTTGATCGGCGATCCGCCTTCTACTTCGTGCAGTTCGTATCCGCTGGTGCTCATCATCATAATCCTTTGCGAGTGTCCCTTGGGGGTGGCTGGCCCATTCCAGCCACCCCGGGCCTCGTCACTGCCGGGTGTTCGACCAACCCGGCGTGACATCTAAGGCAGCAAGCGTGCCAATGTGGCGACTTGAAAGGATATTCAAAGCAATTATCTGATTTATAAAAGCTTTCGGTCCTTCGAGGTTGAGCACCCCATTTATTGTTTCTGCGTTTTTTCTATCGTATTATATCGTGTTTTATCTTACAGGATCGTCATGTCCTGCACCACCGTCATCGGATTTCTAGGCTCGACCCTTGACGGCAGCAAGCGTGATGCCTCGCGCTGGCACAAGTGGCGCCCCACGGTTGGCTTGTGCATGCAGCCCAACCTACGGGTCGATCGGCTGGTGTTGCTGCATGGCGAGCGGCACGCTGATCTTGCGCGTTTCGTAATCTCTGACATCGCCTCAGTCTCGCCTGAGACGCGGGTCGAACTGCACCAGGTCCACTTCGACGACGCCTGGGATTTCGAGGAAGTTTATACCGGGCTGCTCGACTTCGCGCAGGGCTTCGATTTCGATCCAGAGGTCGAAGACTATCTCGTTCACATTACCACCGGCACGCACGTCGCGCAGATATGCCTGTTCCTGCTGGCGGAAGCCCGCTTCATCCCGGGCAAGCTGCTCCAAACCCAGCCGTCACGCGGCAAGCCCGATCCGACCGGCACCTGGAATGCCATCGACCTCAACCTGTCGCGTTACGACAGCATCGCCCGCCGCTTTGCCGAAACCCATGAAGACAGCGCCTCGTTTCTCAAGGGAGGGATCGCTACCTGCAACGCCGCCTTCAACCGCATGATCGCCGAGATCGAACACGTCGCCTCGCGCAGCTCTGCACCCGTGCTGCTGATGGGGCCGACAGGCGCCGGAAAGAGCCAGTTGGCGCGGCGCATCCATGAACTCAAGGCCAACCGCCACCGCCTGTCCGGTCTTTTCGTTGAGGTGAATTGCGCCACCCTCAAAGGCGACAGCGCAATGTCGGCGCTATTCGGGCATCGCAAGGGGGCTTTCACCGGCGCGGTCGCCGAGCGTGCCGGCCTGCTGCGCAGCGCTGATGGCGGGATGCTATTCCTCGACGAGATCGGCGAACTCGGCCTCGATGAGCAGGCGATGATCCTGCGTGCGGTCGAAGACGGACGCTTCCTGCCGGTCGGCGCCGACAAGGAAGTGACCAGCCGCTTCCAGCTGATCGCCGGCACCAACCGCGACCTTCTTGCCGAAGTGGCCGCGGGGCGGTTCCGCGAGGATCTGTTCGCACGGCTCAACCTGTGGACGTTCCGCCTGCCCGGCCTCGCCGAGCGGCGCGAGGATATCGAACCGAACCTCGACTACGAGCTTGAGGCCTTCGCCGTGACGCAGGGCATGCGCGTGACGTTCAACAAGGAAGCACGCGAAGCCTATCTCGCCTTCGCCACCAGCGTTGCGGCCTTGTGGCGGGGTAACTTCCGCGATCTTTCGGCCAGCGTGACCCGAATGGCGACCCTGGCACCTGCGGGGAGGATCGACCGTGGAACTGTGGATCACGAGATTGAACGCCTCAGATTGCTTTGGTCAGCAGAAGCCGGAAAGCAGCCTGATCCGTTGTCCGGCCTCCTAACGGCCGAACAGCGCAACGAGATCGACTCGTTCGATCTTGCACAACTGGCCGAGGTCGTGCGGGTCTGCCGCCAGAGCGCGAGCCTGTCTGAAGCAGGGCGCACTCTGTTCGCCGCGTCACGCAAGCGTCGCAATTCGACCAACGACGCTGACCGCCTGCGAAAATTCCTCGCGCGGTTCGACCTCAGCTTTGACAGATTGCAAGTATAGCGCTTGTCCGGCAGGCTTCAGGCGCGCGTCGAGTGGTTCGGAATGACAGGAGCTGGGTGGGAAGCTGACGATCGGAAGAATATACATTATAGTACCGCCGGGCCGTTCACCAATCGTAAGGAGAGCGCCATTGTCCCAGGCCAGACTTCCTCAGCTCGACAGCGTCTTTCTGACCGACGCGGGACTCGAAACGGACCTGATGTTCAACCACGGCATCAATCTCCCGCAGTTCGCCTCCATCACTCTGCTCGCCTCACCCGAAGGTGTCACGGCGCTTGAACGCTATTTCCGCGGCTTTCTCGATCTTGCAGTGCGCAAGAAATGCGGAATGGTGCTGGAAAGTGCAACCTGGCGCGCGAGCCCTGATTGGGCGGAGCCGCTTGGCTACTCTGGGTCCGAACTCGACAGGCTAAACAGCGAGGCCATTGCCCTTCTGCAGCGACTCCGGGCTGAATATCGCGCGGAGCTGCCTGGAATCGTCATCAGCGGATGCATCGGTCCGCGCGGTGATGGATATGATCCGGGACGGATCATGGCAGTCGATGAAGCGCAGGCTTACCACGCCCACCAGATCGGCAAGCTCGTCACGGCCGGAGCGGATCAGGTGTCTGCCATCACCATGACTAATGTCCCCGAGGCAATCGGCATAGCGCTCGCGGCTAGCGCCCTCTCGATCCCGGTAGCGATCAGTTTCACCTTGGAAACCGATGGGCGGCTACCGACTGGTGAGACACTCGCCGCAGCGATTGCTGCGGTCGACGCTGCCACTGAAGGATATTCAGCCTATTTCATGATCAACTGCGCCCATCCGAGCCATTTCGATCCGGTGCTCGCGTCTGGCGGAGATTGGGTGCGGCGGATCGGAGGCCTCAGAGCCAATGCTTCGCGTTGCAGCCATGCCGAGCTCGACGTGATGACTGAACTCGACCGCGGCGATGTCGACGAACTGGCGGCTGACTACCGAGAGCTCCGGTCGCGGTTTCCAGGCATCAATGTCCTGGGCGGATGTTGCGGCACTGACCTAAGCCACATCGCCGCTATCGCGGACGCATGCATCTAGCATAGTCTGGGAGGACCAGTGTAAACGTCTGCAACTGGGCCGCTTGCAGAGCGGCAGCTTCTGGGTGGCGAGCGGCGGAAAGCTGTCTTTCGGTCCGCCATTGAGCGTCGGCGGTTCGGAACCCCGAGTTTGCCGTTCACGATCATCAGGCTGAACGTCTGCTTCCGCCGAAAGCCGCAATGCGGCTTTCGGGATCGAGCTCGCACCCCGCTGATGACTGCAACTGGGTGGATAGGCGACAATCTTACTTGATCGCGTCAGACCGTTGATTAAGCTACCGCGATGCTGTTGTTTTCACGATTAGAGCTAGAAGCTGAAGGTCCGCCAAGGCGAGCTGTATTGCTCAGTGCGGTAGCACTGACACCTATCCTATGCCTCCAGATCGTTACTTGGGTATTGCGGATCTTGAGCGGCTTCGAAGGCGAGCCACTCCAGGTTTCGGCGTGGTTCGACATTGATGTTTTAGTATCTGAGCCAACTTGGCACTTTGCCGCAGCAGTGATGATGTATGTCATAATGATTGCTTTCTCGCTTCTGCTACTTTGGGCGTGCAGCCTTCAATTCCAACTTTGGTGGTATTGGCGAGGCCGAAAGGAATGACCGTTTTAGGGTCGCTTGCCGAACATCCGCTTTTGTCAAAAATTGGAGCGAAAGCTGCCAGTCCGGTTTCGGGAAGCGGTCATGCTTGCGGGAATGGCCGCAAGTGGGTGGATAGCGGACTTGAAGGGCCATCCCGATTAAACAGAGCTACGGATCCTTTCGATACTCTCCGCAAACTTGGCTGCCCCGTAACATCTTAGGCTCCAAGTGGCCGTGCGGGACTCCACATCGATAATTTTGGTGACGAAGCCCCAACGCACCTGAACGCCTGTGATGTCTTCCAGCGAAATGCGCAGATGCAATTTTTCTGGCTCCTGATGAAGCGCGGAGTTAAGCGCATTGGGCGTAAACACCAATTCAGTGCTGGTGAGCACTGCATTGCCGCCGACCCACAGACCTCCCAATAATCGACGGAAAAACTTCGTCAGCCACCGCATACTGTTAGGCATTGCTCCCACCTGCGGGGCAGCATGTGGTAACAACGCATTTACAACGCGGGTGTCGAGAACATCAGAAGCCGCCATCCGAGCGCTGTATCGGTGTGTTGTTATGTCAGCAACGGGGTCGAATAGAGAATTTCCGCTCCTGGCGAAAAGCCTATCGAAGCTGCCGGGGAGGTTCCGGATCAACCAGCAGTGTCTCCGAATTCATGCTGGGTGGGCGCAACCTTCCGCCTGCGGTTGCCGCGCTATCTGCAGGGGCATCGGACATGAGCGGCTGGATGCTGATGGGGCTGCTCGGCGCAGTCTATCTAGCAGGCTTCAGCGCCGTGTGGATCGCAGTTGGCCTTACTATCGGTGCATGGGCGAACTATCGGCTGATTGCGCCACGTCTGCGTGCGTACACCGAAATTGCCGACGATGCTGTTACCATTCCTGATTATCTAGAAAAGCGCTTCGGTGACGCCCGCCGGCATCCTGACGGCCGTTGTGGGCCGTCACATCGACACCCTGATAGAGACGATCGAAGCCGACCCGTTGGCAACCCTGTCCGCTTTCGGGAGATCGTCAGGCGATCAGCTTCGACCGACTTGAAGGCGCAATGCTGATCGTCTGGTCTGACCAATTCGGTTAGAAGCTACCTTACTGGGCAGGAGCGGCATCACGGCGGCTGCTCACTTGGGCGGCGCCGAGGCTTAATGCCACTGCTTCGGCAATCTTGATCCCATCCACCGCCGCTGACAGGATTCCACCAGCATAGCCTGCTCCCTCGCCAGCGGGAAACAGCCCCGCCGTGTTCAAGCTTTGAAGATCCTTGCCGCGCGTAAAGCGGATCGGCGATGACGTGCGGGTTTCGACACCGGTCATCAACACATCGGGATGATCGAACCCCGGAATCTGCCGGCCGAAAACGGGAAGCGCCTCTCGCATGGCGGTCACAGCGAAGTCGGGCAGACACCGCGCCAGATCCGTCATATGCACGCCGGGTTTGTAGGATGGTGTTACCGAGCCAAGTGTTTCTGAGGGGCGTCCTGCTAGGAAGTCACCCAGTCGTTGGGCCGGGGCTTTGTAGCTCGATCCGCCGGCAATATAGGCCAGCGATTCCCAATGGCGTTGCAGCGCGATCCCTGCGAGCGGATCGCCGGGAAAGTCCCGCTCGGGGTCAATCGCGACGACCAAGCCCGAATTGGCGTTGCGCTCATTGCGCGAATACTGGCTCATGCCGTTGGTGGCGACACGGCCTTCCTCCGATGTTGCAGCGACAACAGTGCCGCCGGGGCACATGCAGAAACTATAGACCGTCCGATCATTCTTGCAGTGATGCGAGATGTGATACTCGGCCGCGCCGAGGATCCGATTGCCGGCTTCGATGCCGAACCGCGATTTGTCGATCCACGATTGCGGGTGTTCGATCCTGACCCCGATCGAAAACGGCTTGGCCTCGACATGGACCCCGGCCGCATGAAGCATGGCAAATGTATCGCGGGCGCTGTGACCAATGGCGAGCACGACATGGTCCGCCTCCAAATACTCGCCGGTGCTGAGATGTATCCCGCGAACACGGCGTTCGCCTTGGGCGTCGGTCGTAATGTCGATGCCATCAACGCGGTGAGAAAAGCGATACTCGCCGCCGAGTTCCTCAATGTTCTTGCGGATGCTCTCGACCATCGTCACCAGCCGAAACGTGCCGATATGCGGGTGCGCCTCGGTCAGAATTTCGGCAGGCGCCCCTGCCTTGACGAATTCGGTCAGAACCTTGCGGTCGCGATTATGCGGATCCTTGATCCGGCTGTAGAGCTTGCCATCGGAAAATGTGCCTGCGCCGCCCTCACCGAACTGGGCGTTTGATTCCGGATTGAGAACACCCCGTCGCCACAGTCCCCAAGTGTCCTTGGTCCGCTCGCGAACCACTTTCCCCCGATCCAGGATGATCGGGCGGAACCCCATCTGGGCGAGGATAAGCCCGGCAAAAAGCCCGCATGGCCCTGCGCCAATAACAACGGGCCGCTTGAACGTGCCGCTTTCAGGTGCCTTGGCAACCAGATGATAGCGCGGGTCCGGGGTGGGCAGGACGTTGCGATCCTTACGAAAACGCTGAAGCACTGCCGCCTCGTTCTTCACGTTCACATCAATCGAATAGACCAGCAAGATGTTCGTCTTGTCGCGCGCATCATGGCCGCGGCGCGCGACGACAAAGCGGACCAGATCGCGCGGAGTAATCTTCAGCCGCTTGCAGATTGCAGCGGGCAAGGCCTCGTCCGGATGATGGAGCGGCAGGGTCAGTTCGGTGATGCGCAGCATGGCGCTGCATTAGAGATGGATAGCGCGGAATGCCAATCGCTCATGCGCAGACTATCTGGTTGAGGTCAGCGTGGTTGATTTCCAGAGAGTCGAAAAAGGCGTTCTGCTCGCCCGCATCGACAACACCCCTTTCCGCGAAAAAGTTCAGCAAGGTGCCGCCAACACCGCCGCCCAGCGAGCGACCCTGGCCAACAGCGCGCAAAGCCTGCGCTCTGCACAAGCGCAGCTTGAATCGCAGTGTGCCATTGTCGCGAGCGCCCAGCCCGGCAATCAAAAGGCGCAGGCCGACATGAACCGTATCGCCGAACTGGTCGATGAAGGGTCGGTCTCCTTGCGCGAGCGCGACCAAGCCCTAGCCGCATTGCGGCAAGCGCAGGCCGGTGTTCGGCAAGCGCAGGCGCAGCGTGCGATCGCGGCAGAAAATGTGCGCTCGGTCAGCCCGCCCATCTCACAGGTCGCCACCTACTCCGATGCGGGGACATGCCGCTCGACTGGTCGAGCAAGCGCGCTTTCTTCGGATTCGCCTGAGGCCCTTCCGCGACCCTCAATTCCACGGCAAGCAACTGGTGGCAGCGTTTCCCCCCACCTGAGATTCTCGCCAAGAAAAGCCGTCATCTGCGGCTTCCAATCCGTCTCTGTCGCCTGCCAAGCCGAAACCGCTCGCGGTAACCTGCGGACAACGCGCCACTAAGTGGCGACGAAGGCGTACATCTAAGTGCTTGCTATAAAAGGAAAGTATTCGTGGTGCTGCTGGGGAGGATTGAACTCCCGACCTCGTCATTACCAATGACGCGCTCTACCACTGAGCTACAGCAGCCTTCCGATAAGGCGCGCCCTATTGTCGTGCGGCCCTCCAATGTCAACGTCCTTGTTGCGCTATCGCTCCGCTATATGAGCGTCCTTGTTGCGCTATCGCTTCGCTATATGAGCGTCCTTGTTGCGCTATCGCTTCGCTATATGAGCGCAAGGCTTGATGTGGGTGCCTCTAATCTGCAAGGCGTTTCACATGAATGAAGGCTCCGCCACGAAAACGTCCTCGCCCAAGTCTCGGGAAGAACGGCTCGCCGCCAAGCTGCGCGAGAACTTGCGGCGGCGTAAGGCGCAGAGCCGGGCGGTTGAAAGCACGCTGGACGAATCGGATGCGCCTACAGAAACGCTTTCCAATCGCGCTGACGAAAGCTAACCCCGCGCGCTCCTAAGCGTAAGACGAAAGGCGCCATGCCCAAGCTCATCCTCGTCCGCCACGGCCAGAGCCAGTGGAACCTCGAAAACCGCTTCACCGGTTGGTGGGATGTCGACCTCACAGATCAGGGTGTGGCCGAGGCCAAGGCGGCGGGCGCGCTGCTCAAGGACAAGGGCGTGCTGCCCTCCTACGCCTTCACCTCGCTGCAAACCCGCGCGATCAAGACGCTGCATCTCGCGCTGGAAGAGGCGGGCCGCCTGTGGATCCCCGAAATCAAGGACTGGCGGCTGAACGAGCGCCACTATGGCGGGCTCACCGGCCTCGACAAGCAGGAGACCCGCGACAAGCATGGCGAGGAACAGGTGCACATCTGGCGCCGCAGTTTCGACGTGCCGCCCCCGCCGCTCGAACCGGGCAGCACTTATGATCTGGCGAGCGACCCGCGTTATGCCGGGATCGCCATCCCGCAGACCGAGAGCCTGAAGCTGACCATCGAACGCGTGCTGCCCTATTGGGAAAGCGACATCCTGCCCGTGCTGGCGAGCGGTGAGACGGTGATCATCGCCGCTCATGGCAACAGCCTGCGCGCGCTGGTGAAGCACCTTTCGGGCATTTCGGATGCGGACATTACCGATCTGGAGATTCCCACCGGGCAGCCGATCATTTATGACTTCGATGACGCTATGGTGCCGGGTGAGCGGTACTATCTGAAGGACGCATGATGGAAACCACGGGGGGACGGGTCGCGATTGTCATGGGGAGCCAGTCGGATTGGCCTACCATGAAAGCCGCCGCCGATGTGTTGGACGAGCTCGAAGTGCCGTATGAGGCGCGCATCACCTCGGCCCACCGCACGCCTGACCGGATGGTGGCCTTTGCCAAGGGCGCAGAGGGCGAAGGCTTCGATGTCATTATCGCAGGCGCAGGCGGCGCGGCGCATTTGCCGGGCATGATTGCCAGCATGACGCATCTGCCGGTGCTGGGCGTGCCGGTGCAGTCCAAGGCTTTGAGCGGGATGGATAGCCTGCTGTCGATCGTGCAGATGCCCGGCGGAGTGCCGGTCGGCACGCTGGCGATTGGGGAGGCCGGGGCGAAGAACGCCGGGCTGCTCGCCGCCGCAATCCTCGCGCTGGGGGACAAGGACTTGTCCGAACGCCTGCAAGACTGGCGCGCCGCCAAAAGCGCCGCCGTGGCTGAGGTGCCAGAAGGCTGATGCTGCCCGCAGGCTCCACCATCGGGATCCTCGGCGGCGGCCAGCTGGGCCGGATGCTGGCGGTTGCCGCATTGCAGCTCGGCTACCGGGTGATCGGATTCGCGCCTGCTGGCGACAATGTCGCTGCCGATGCCTCAACCGATTTCGTGACCGCCGATTGGGACGATACGGCCGCGCTGTTGGATTTTGCCGCGCGCTGCGATGTAGTGACGTGGGAGTTTGAAAACGTGCCGGTCAGCACGGTCGCAGCCCTGCCCCAGGCTCTGCTAGCCTGCCCCTTGCGCGCGCTAGAGGTGGCGCAGGACCGTTTTCACGAGAAACAATTCATCGCAAACCTCGGCGGGGTGCCGGCACCCTACGCCCGGGTCGAAAGCGATGCGGACTTCACCGCCGCGCTGATCAGCGTGGGCACCCCCGGCATCCTCAAGACCGCGCGCGATGGCTATGATGGCAAGGGCCAGTGGCGCATCGGTTCAGCGCTGGAGGCAAGCGGGGTGCGCTTCCCCGGCGTGACCTGCATCTATGAAGGCTTCGTCACCTACGAGACTGAATTTTCAGTGATTCTCGTGCGTGGGCAAGATGGCACAGTGCGGTTCTGGGATTCGACCGCAAACCTGCACGACGGCGGGATGCTGACCCAATCGATCCTGCCCGCAGGCGCGCTGGTCGAAGCGCAAGTGCCCGCCGCGCGCGAGCTTGCCGCCAAAACCGCCAATGCCCTGGGCTATGTCGGGGTGCTGACGCTGGAGTTTTTCGCCACCCGAAACGGCCCGGTTTTCAACGAGATGGCGCCCCGCGTCCACAACTCGGGCCACTGGACCATCGAAGGCGCGGCGACCAGCCAGTTCGAAAACCACATCCGCGCGATCTGCGGCCTGCCTTTGGGCGGCACCAAGACCCGCTTTGAAGCGATCGAGATGCGCAACATCGTCGGCGATGCGGCATTGACCGCGCACCAGATTCTCGCCGAGCCGGGTGAGCCGCACCTCCACCTCTACGGCAAGCGCGAGGCGCGCGAAGGGCGCAAGATGGGCCACGTCACCCGCGTGGGCCACGCCCTGAAATGAACGGCGCAATGACGCCTGAAATCGTCCTGATTTACGCCCGCGCCGCCAACGGCGCGATTGGCAATGATGGCGATCTGCCGTGGCGGCTGCCCGCCGATCTTAGGCATTTCAAGGCGCTCACCATCGGCAAACCGATGATAATGGGCCGCAAAACCTTTGAGAGCCTGCCCGGCCTGCTGCCCGGCCGCCGGCACATCGTGCTGTCACGCCGCGATGGCATCGCTACCGAGGGCGTCGAAATGGCCGGATCGGTCAAGGACGCGCTAGCGCTGGCTGCGCAGGGCAATGACACGGGCGAGATTGCGATCATCGGCGGGGCGGCGATCTATGACGTGTTCATGCCGCTGGCCCACCGCATTGAATTGACGCAGATTCACGCCGACTACCCCGGTGATACCTTCATGGCCGAACCGGGGCGCGAATGGGTGCTGGCGGGGCGTGAGGATCACGCTGCGGAAGGCGCGCATCCGGCGTTTTCGTTCCTCACGTTCCGCAGGGCAGGCACGGTTTGATGCGCTGGCTCGACCACCGTGATCCCATGCCTGAGCCTTTGCGCGGTGCAGTGATTGCGCTCGGCAATTTTGACGGGTTTCATTTGGGCCATCAGGCGGTGGCGGGCGAAGCGATCCGCTGGGCGCAGGCTGAGGGGCGACCCTCGATCATCGCGACCTTCGATCCGCATCCGGTGCGCCACTTCCGCCCCGATGTGCCGCCGTTTCGGCTGACGACACTGGAGCAACGGCAGGAGCTGTATCTCGAGGCTGGCGCGACCGCGATGCTGGTGTTCCACTTCGACGCTGAGTTGGCAGGGACGAGCGCCGAGGATTTCATCCGCTCAATATTGATCGACCGCTTCGGTGCGCACGGCGTGGTAACCGGCGGCGATTTCACCTTCGGCAGGGGCGCGAAGGGCAATGTCGAACTGCTGCGCACCCTTGGCAGCGAATTGGGCCTGCAATCGCGGGTGGTTGAGCCGGTGGCGGATGGCGGAGAGGTCGTGTCGTCCAGCCGCATCCGCCAAGCCTTGCGCGACGGCGATCCGCAACTGGCGGCGCAGCTCCTCACCCGCCCCTTCGCGATTCGCGGCATCGTGGAGCACGGTGACAAGCGCGGGCGCACCATCGGCTATCCCACCGCCAACGTCACCATCGACAACTACCTGCGCCCCAAATACGGCATCTACGCCGTGACCGGGCGCTTGCTCGCCACCGGACAGGTGCTCCACGGCGCGGCCAATATCGGCATCCGCCCGCAGTTCGAACCGCCCAAGGAGCTGCTTGAGCCCTACTTCTTCGACTTCACCGGCGACCTATACGGGCAGGAGATCGAAGTCGCCTTCCACCACTTCCTGCGCGGTGAGGCGAAGTTTGACAGCTTGGACGCGCTGATCGAACAGATGGACAAGGATTGCGCCGAGGCGCGGCGCCTTCTAAGCGCGCAGCCGCTATGACCGATAAACCGCAGCGCGACCTCAAAGACACCGTCTTCCTGCCGAAGACCGATTTCCCGATGAAGGCCGGCCTCCCCCAGAAGGAGCCGGGCATTGCCGCGCGTTGGGAGCAGATCGGGCTGTATAACGCCTTGCGTGATGCGCGGCGCGGGCGTGAGAAGTTCATCCTCCACGATGGCCCGCCCTATGCCAATGGCGATATGCATATCGGCCATGCGCTGAACCACATCCTCAAAGACATGGTCTGCCGCACCCAGAACCTGCTGGGCCGCGATGCGCCTTACGTGCCGGGCTGGGATTGCCACGGGTTGCCGATCGAATGGAAGGTCGAGGAAGCCTATCGCAAGGCCAAGAAGAACAAGGACGAAGTTCCGCCAAAGGAATTCCGCGCCGAATGTCGCGCCTACGCCCAGAACTGGGTGAACGTGCAGCGCGAGCAGCTGAAGCGCCTCGGCATCATGGGCGATTGGGACAATCCCTATCTCACCATGGATTTTCAGGCCGAAGCGACGATTGTCGCCGAGCTGATGAAATTTGCGGAAGCCGGAAACGTCTATCGCGGGGCCAAGCCGGTGATGTGGTCGCCGGTCGAGAAGACCGCGCTCGCCGAAGCGGAGGTCGAATACGAGGACATCACCTCGACCCAGATCGATGTGGCGTTCGAGATTGTTGAAAGCCCGATCCCCGAACTGGTCGGCGCGCACGCGGTGATCTGGACGACGACGCCGTGGACGATCCCGGTGAACCAGGCTTTGGCCTATGGGCCGAAAATAGATTATCGGCTGATCACGTTTACCGTCGAGCTTTTGAAAGCTGATTTTGAACTAAAGGGCCCAGCACAAGAGAATGTGCTGCAACAGCTGATCGAGCTGGGCGCACTCCCCTCGAAACCGATCCTAGTCGCTACTGCGCTCTTTGACCGCCTTAAAGCCCAGCTTCAGCGGGATGTCGAAACCATAGGGCGGGAGCGTCTAGGGGTGCAGATGATGGCTCTGCACGACCATTCATCGTTGGTCCTTCCCGGGGAGAAGCTTGCAGGAACCCTCGCCCGCCACCCGATGCACCATCTCGGCGGGTTCTACGCCGCGCCGCGCCCGCTGCTGCCCGGTGACTTCGTCACCACCGACAGCGGCACCGGCCTCGTCCACATGGCGCCCGATCATGGCGAGGACGATTTTGACCTGTGCAAAGCGAACGGCATCAACCCCGTCTTCGCGGTTATGGACGACGGCCGCTATCGCGACGACTGGCAATGGCTGGGCGCTGCGGATGAGCGCCGCATGAGCGTCATCAACCCCAAGTTCAACGCGCCCGACGGCCCGATCTGCACCGACCTGCGCGAAACCGGCGCGCTGCTCGCCGCGAGCGCGGATTACCAGCACTCCTACCCGCATTCGTGGCGCTCCAAGGCCAAGGTAATCTTCCGCTGCACCCCGCAGTGGTTCGTGCCGATGGACCGCGTGATGGAGTGGATCGAGCCCAAGACCCGCGCGGAAAAGGGCTGGGAGAACGAAGGCGGCGCGATTGATCCGGCCGAGGAAACCCTGTGCGCCTCGCCCACCTTGCGTGAACGTGCGGTCGAGGAAATCGCCCGCGTTGAATTCATCCCCGAAAAGGGCCGCAACCGCATCGGTGCGATGGTCGAAGGGCGGCCCGACTGGGTGCTCTCCCGCCAGCGCGCATGGGGCGTGCCGATCACCTTGTTCGTGCGGCCTGACGGTTCCTACCTGCAAGACCCGGACGTGAACGCCCGCATCGTCGCCGCAGTAATGCAGGAAGGCGTCGATGCGTGGGACGAAGCGCGCAAGGCGGAATATCTCGGCCCCAATCACAACCCCGACGACTGGGAAATGGTCACCGACATTCTCGACGTTTGGTTCGATTCTGGCTGCACCCATGCCTTCGTGCTCGAAAGCGGGCGCTGGCCTGACCTGACATGGCCCGCCAACCTCTACCTCGAAGGCTCCGACCAGCATCGCGGGTGGTTCCAGTCATCGCTGCTGCAATCCTGCGCCACGCGCGGCCGCGCGCCTTACGACCAAGTGCTGACCCACGGCTTCACGATGGACGCCAAGGGCCGCAAGATGTCCAAGAGCGAAGGCAACACCATCAGCCCGGTCACGGTGATGGAGCAGACCGGCGCCGACATCATCCGCCTGTGGGCGCTGAGCGTCGATTTCACCGAAGATCACCGCATCGGCGATGAAATCCTGAAGGGCGTGGGCGACCAGTACCGCAAGCTGCGCAACACCTTCCGCTACTTGCTAGGTGCGCTCGACGGGTTTGTCGGCGACATGAGCGATGGCGGGGCGCTGCCGGAGCTGGAAGTTTACGTGCTGTCGCTGCTGGCTGACCTCGACGCGAAGCTGAAGGCGGCGGCGGAAAGCTACGACTTCAACCTCTACACCCGCCTGCTGGTCGATTTCTGCAACGAAGACCTGTCGGCGTTCTACTTCGATATCCGCAAGGACAGCCTGTATTGTGACGGGCCGGACAGCGTGACGCGCAATGCCTATCGCACCGTGCTCGACCTGCTGTTCCATGCGTTGATCCGCTATGCCGCGCCGGTGCTGGTGTTCACCGCCGAAGAAGTGTGGCTGACCCGCTATCCGCAGGACGGCGAGCCTGATGAAGACGGACAACGCGGTTCTGTCCACCTACTCGAATGGCCAGCCGTGCCGGGCGTGGTGGTCGATCATGCCAAGTGGACGCAGCTGCGGAGCTTGCGCGATTCCGTCAACGAAGCGATTGAGCCGCTGCGGCGCGACAAGACGATCCGTTCCAGCCTCGAAGCCGAGGTCGTCGTCCCCGCCAGCGCCGTGCCCGAAGGCATGACCGACGAACAACTCGCCGAGCTGTTCATCACCGCGACAGTGACGCGCGGGCAGGGCGAGGGCGTGATCGTGACCAAAACCGCCCACCACAAATGCGGCCGCTGCTGGCGGTTGCTGCCCGATGTGGCCGAAGAGGCTGCGTTATGCGGGCGCTGTGAAGAAGTGGTCGGCGCATGAGCGGCCTGTTCACCCGCAACCGTGTGATCGGCCTTGTCATCGCCGTGTTCGTGGCGCTGATCGATCAGGTGTCGAAATGGTACGTGATCGGCCCGCTCGCGCTGCGGCAGGTTGGTAATATTGATCTGCTGCCGTTTTTCGACCTCACCTATACCGAAAACCGCGGCATCTCGCTCGGCATGTTGCAGGCGACCAATATGGAAACCCGCTGGCTGCTGGTGCTGATGACGGCGGTGATTGCGGTGGTGGTGCTGGTGTGGATGCTGCGTGAGCGCAAGCTGGGCGACATTTTTGGCCTCGCGCTGATTCTTGGCGGCGCGGTCGGCAATATCCGTGACCGGTGGGAGCTGGGTTACGTGATCGACTTTGCCGATTTCCATATTGGCGCGTTCCGCCCCTTCCTGATCTTCAACATCGCCGATGCCGCGATTACCATCGGTGTCGTCATAATCCTTGCCCGCAGCCTGTTCGTGCGCGACAATGCGGCAACCGAAACCGGGGATACGTCCCATGGAGAGCCCAAAGATGCGTAAGTTTGCACCTGTGATCCTGCTGGCAGGCGCTTCGGCGATGCTGGCCGCCTGTGGCGGCGGCACCGGTATTTTCAATCGCGACCGGCCCGATGAATTTGCGGTGCAGCGTCAGGCGCCGCTGGTCGTTCCGCCTGATTTCACCTTGACCCCGCCCGCCCCCGGCGCCCCGCGCCCGACCGAAGGGGCAGCTTCCGAACAGGCGCTCGACGCGCTGTTCGGTGGCCCCTCCCCGCGCAGCCGGATCGAAGCCAGCGTGCTCGACCGTGCGGGCAGCGCCGCGCCGAGCATCCGCAGCCAAGTGGGTGATACCGGCACCAACACCGTCGCCAAGGGCCGCGTGACCCGCGACATCATCGCCGCACCCGAAGGCGATGGGCAGTCGGCGCAGACGGTTATACCTTCTTGATTTGCGCGCGCCCATCCGGGCGCGCGATATCCTCGCTCACGCGATCTAAAGATCGCATCGCTGCGGGCGCGCAGTCGCGCTTGCGGTCGCTATGCGACCGATACTTGTTGTCATCTTCGGATATTGGGAGGGCTTAGCGCCTCACTCCCCGCTCTCGTCCAGCTTGCTCACCAGCAGCTTGTCGATGCGGCGGCCGTCCATGTCGACGACCTCAAACCGCCAGCCCTGATCGATGAAGTGTTCGCCTTCGCCCGGCAGCTTTTTCATGACTGACAGGACATAACCCGCCGCCGTGCCGAACTCGCGGTCCTCACCGTAATCCAGCCCCAGCCGATCGGCCAGCGCGTCGGCAGAGAGTGAGCCCGACACCAGCAGCGAGCCATCCTCGCGTTCGACCACCGATGGCAGGTCGCCGTCGTCAGAATCGCTGGCGAAGTTGCCGACAATCGCGGTCAGCAGGTCGACTGGGGTCACGATCCCTTCAAAATGGCCGTATTCGTCAGTCACCGCCGCCATCGCCACTTCGGCCGATTGCAACACCCGCAGCGCGTCCATCGCGTCGAGCTGATCGGGCACCACCTCGACTTTGCGCATCATCGCGCGAATCGACACCGGCGTGCCCGCCACCAGCGCCGCCAGCACATCGCGCACCTTGACCACGCCCAAGATCGTATCGGGCGAGCCTTCGGCCACGGGCAGCAGCGAATGCGAGCTGTCTTCGATTGTTTCGCGGATTTCGGCGAGGTCGGCGTCAGCCTCAATCCAGTCGACATCGGTGCGCGGGGTCATCATTTCGCGCACCGGACGTTCGGCGAGGCGCACCACGCCCGTCAGGATCTTGTGCTGCTCATCCTCGATCACGCCCGACCGGGTCGCCTCGGCAAAAATCATCTGGAGCTCTTCAGCGGTGACAGATGCTTCATCGGTGCGGCGGATGCCGAACAGGCGGATGATCGCAGCCGAGCTTGAATCGAGCAACCACACCAGCGGCGCGCCAATCCGCGACAAAAACGCCATCGGGCGCGCCATGATCAGGGCCAAGGGCACAGCGTTGCGCAGCGCCAGCTGCTTGGGCACAAGCTCGCCCACCACCACGCTGAGATAGGTCGTCAGCGCGATCACGACGGCAAACCCGGCCTCGTCAGCATATTCCAGCGGCAGGCCCAATGCCGCCATCCGCTCCCCCGTCGGCCCGCCCAGGCTGGCGCCGGAATAAGCGCCAGCGACAATCCCGATCAGCGTGATGCCGATCTGCACGGTCGACAGGAATTTGCCCGGGTCCTCGGCGAGATTGATCGCGACCCGCGCGCTGGTCGATCCGGCTTCCGCCTTGGCTTCGAGCGAGTTGGTCTTGGCCGAGACAATCGCCAGTTCGGACATGGCGAAGACGCCGTTGATCACAACGAGGCCAAGGATGATGAACAGGTCGGACCAAGGAAAAGGTGTCACGACGCCGCGCTAGCACAAACCTGCGCCCTTGCCAGCAGCACAATTGCGCGCATTGCATGACACAGTGCTGCCAAGTCTGTTCAACCAAGGTCAATGCAGGCAGGGCCAAGGCCCGCTCAACTGATCGCGCCTTACCTTGTCGTCATTCTGGCGGCGTGGCATGATCGTTATGAGAATATAGGGAGGAATCAACCATGACTTTTTCACGCATCCTGCTTTCGGGCACCGCCGCATTGGCGCTGCTGGGCACCACCACCGCCTGCGTTACTGACCCCAATACCGGCGAAAAGAAGATCTCGCGCACCGCAATCGGCACCGGTCTGGGCGGCACGCTCGGCTATCTGCTTGGCGGCGTGATCGGCGGCGATACCGGGCGCATCATCGGTGCAGGCATCGGCGGTTCGGCGGGCGCAGTGCTCGGCAAGCAGTACGATGACCAGATCAAGGAACTCAAGGAACAGACCGCCGGCAGCGGCGTGGATGTCGAAGAAATCGGCGATCAGGACGCGATCCTTGTTCGTTTGCCCGACGGCGTGACGTTCGCCACCGGTTCGGCGGCGATCAACACCGGCTTCCTCGACACGCTCAACAATGTGGCTGACAGCCTGGTTCGTTATCCGAACAGCCTGATTGACGTGTACGGCTTTACCGACACCACCGGTTCGCCTGCCACCAACCAGCGCCTGTCCGAACAGCGCGCGCAGGCCGTGGCCGATTACCTTGCATCACGCGGCGTTGCCCGCGCACGGATGGCAACACAGGGCTTTGGTGAGAGCTATGATTCGCTGCGCGTAAAGACCGGCGACAACGTCAACGAGCCGCTCAACCGCCGGGTTGAGATCAAGATCACGCCGATCAGCCAGGAAGATGTGGCTGCGGCGCGAGGTAATTGATTTGGGCGGGGCTGCCTCCGCAGCCCCGCTTCCTCGCTCATGCGACCTGACGGCCGCGTCGCTCCGGGCGGCCGGTCGGCCTTGCGGGCTGCCCTAACAGGCAGCCCGTTCTGGTTCTGCAAGGCACACAGTCATAAGAGCGTTGGTCGCTACCGCAGCGCGTTCGCCCGCTCCGCCAGTCGCTCAACCGCAGCAGCGTGGATCGCAGGCGAGCATACCAACACCCCGAAATCGCGCGGGTCGTGTTTGTTGAGCGCGAGCGGGTGGCCGAATGCGTCGCTTACCTCGGCCCCGGCCTCACGCGCGATCAACGTAGCGGCGGCGATGTCCCATTCGAAACCCCAGCGCAGCGTTGCCACCAGATCGGCGCGGTCATCGGCGACCATCGCAATCCGCAGCGCAATCGAATTGGGCTGCTCCACCGCGACCAGATCGGCGTCTTCCTTTGGCAGAGTATGGGTCGGCACCCGTGCGCCTGCAAATTGCGTGCGTGTGCTCGCGCGGAGCGGCACATCATTGAGCGTCGCGCCTTGGCCTGCCTCCGCTATCCATTCCTCGCCCCGCGCCGGAGCCGCCAGCATCCCGATCAGCGGCCGCCCGCCGCTCACCAACGCCACCGATACCGCCCAACCGCTGCGTCCGGCGACGAAATCGCGGGTGCCATCTATCGGGTCGACCAGCCAGATCAGGTCGCTTTGCGTGCGCACCTTGTCGTCGGCAGTTTCTTCCGAAAGCCACGCCGCCGATGGCAGCAACCGCAGCAACTCGCGCTTGAGGAAGCGGTCGACCTCCAGATCGGCCTCGCTCACCGGGTTGTTCGGCGTCTTGTCCCAGCTCGACAGCGCATGACCCGCCCCCGGCCAGCGGGCAAAGGCGATCCTGCCCGCCTCGCGGACGATTGCATGAAGGCGGTCACGATCTATCATTTTTGAGGCTGCCGTGTTGCGCCCGCACACAGCACTTTTCAAGAGGGTCGATCCGTGCTTAGGCCCCGCGTGACAACCTCTCCCCAGATTACGAATTAAAGGGATCACCACGCCATGAACGTCCACGAATATCAGGCCAAGGAACTGCTCAAGGA
This sequence comes from Sphingomonadales bacterium Ga0077531, assembly GCA_001464915.1. Classification (GTDB taxonomy): domain Bacteria; phylum Pseudomonadota; class Alphaproteobacteria; order Sphingomonadales; family Sphingomonadaceae; genus Erythrobacter. The sequence goes on along the minus strand of LNED01000038.1, from coordinate 43,624 downwards.
ACACGGCATCGCGGTGCCAGCTGGCCACGCCGCAATGAGCGTCGCCGAAGCGGTCGAAGCCGCCAAGCAGTTGCCCGGACCGCTTTATGTCGTGAAAGCCCAGATCCATGCGGGCGGCCGCGGCAAGGGCAAGTTTGTGGAACTCGGCCCCGATGCCAAGGGCGGCGTGCGGCTCGCCAAAAGCCTTGAGGAAGTGGAAGCCCACGCCAAGGAAATGCTCGGCAACACGCTGGTCACGATCCAGACCGGCGATGCGGGCAAGCAGGTCAATCGCCTCTACATCACCGACGGCGTTGATATCGCCAAGGAATTCTACCTCTCGCTGCTGGTTGACCGCGCCAGCGGCCGCGTTGCTTTCGTCGTTTCGACCGAAGGCGGAATGGATATCGAAACCGTGGCGCATGACACGCCCGAACTGATCACCACCTTCACCGTCGATCCGGCGCAGGGCTTCCAGCCGCACCACGGCCGGGCAGTGGCCTTCGCGTTGAAGCTGACCGGCGATCTCAACAAGCAGGCGCAGAAGCTGTCGAAGCAGCTTTACGATGCCTTCATCGCGACCGATTGCGAAATGCTCGAAATCAACCCGCTGGTCGAAAGCGAAGATGGCCAGCTGCTGGTGCTCGACGCGAAGATGAGCTTCGATGGCAATGCGCTCTATCGTCACCCCGCGATCGAAGCATTGCGCGATGTGACCGAGGAAGACCCGGCTGAAGTCGAGGCAAGCGAATATGACCTCGCCTACATCAAGCTTGATGGCAACATCGGCTGCATGGTCAACGGCGCGGGCCTCGCGATGGCGACGATGGACATCATCAAGCTGAACGGCGCGTTCCCTGCGAACTTCCTCGACGTGGGCGGCGGCGCGACCACCGAAAAGGTGACGGCGGCGTTCAAGATCATCCTGAAAGACCCGGCGGTCGAGGGCATCCTCGTCAACATCTTCGGCGGGATCATGAAGTGCGACGTGATTGCCAACGGCATCGTGCAGGCGGCCAAGGACGTGAACCTTCAGGTTCCGTTGGTCGTGCGCCTCGAAGGCACCAATGTCGCCGAAGGCAAGGCGATCCTCGACAATTCGGGCCTCGCCATCGTCAGCGCCGATAATCTGGGCGATGCAGCCAAGAAGATCGTCGCCGAAGTGAAGAAGGCCGCCTGATCCAAAGGCGCTTTGTTCGCGTAACTCATCATGTGCCGGGGTGGATGCGAACAACCGCAACTCCGCTCCGGCATGGAAGCTATCGGCGGCGCGTTGCTTGACGTTTACGTAAACGCAAGCTAGGCGGGCAGCCAAGGCGCTCAGTGATTCTGGGCCCAATGATTCTGTGAGAGGAAGGAAGACCCATGAAAATCCTCGTCCCCGTCAAACGGGTGATCGATTATAACGTCAAGCCGCGGGTCAAGGCCGACGGCACCGGCGTTGATCTCGCCAACGTCAAGATGAGCATGAACCCGTTCGACGAGATCGCGGTCGAAGAAGCCATCCGTCTCAAGGAAAAGGGCGCGGCGACTGAAATCGTGGCGATCAGCGTCGGCCCGGCCAAGGCGCAGGAAACGCTGCGCACCGCGCTCGCCATGGGCGCCGATCGGGCGATCCTGATCGAAACCGATGAAGAGGTTGAACCGCTCGCGGTTGCCAAGATCCTCAAGGCGATTGCCGATGAAGAAGCCCCCGGCCTGATCATCCTCGGCAAGCAGTCGATCAGCGACGATTCGAACCAGACCGGCCAGATGCTCGCCGCGCTGATGGGCCGTCCGCAAGGCACCTTTGCCAACACCGTCGAAATCGATGGCGATCATGTGATCGTCAAGCGCGAAGTCGATGGCGGCTTGCAAACCGTGAAGCTGGCGATGCCCGCGATCGTCACCACCGATCTGCGTCTTAACGAGCCGCGTTATGCTTCGCTGCCGAACATCATGAAGGCCAAGCAAAAGCCGCTCGCGAACAAGACCGCTGCCGATTACGGCGTTGATCTGACCCCGCGTCTCAAGACCCTCAAGGTCGCTGAGCCGCCAGTGCGTCAGGCAGGCGAAAAGGTCGCTGACGTCGCCGCGCTGGTTGAAAAGGTCAAGGCGCTCGGCATCGCATAAGCGCGCCGCGTCTCCAAGATAAGGAACACATCGACATGAAAACTCTGGTTCTCGTCGAACATGACAATACCAAGCTGCACGACGCGACCCTCGCGGTCGTCACCGCTGCGGGCAAACTGGGCGAAGTGCACCTGCTGGTCGCGGGCCACAATTGCGGCTCGGTAGCCGAAGCTGCTGCCAAGATCGCAGGCGTGGGCAAGGTCCACGTTGCGGATGACGCCGCTTATGCCAACGGCCTCGCTGAAAACGTCGCCCCGCTGGCGGCTGAGCTCATGGGCCACCACGACGCATTTCTCGCCGCCGCCACCACGCAAGGCAAGAACATCGCCCCGCGCGTTGCAGCGCATCTCGATGTGATGCAGGTTTCGGAAATCCTCTCGGTCGAAGGGCCCAAGACCTTCACCCGGCCGATTTACGCGGGCAACGCCATCGCCACTGTCGAATCGACCGATGCCAAACTGGTGATCACCGTACGCGGCACCGCGTTTGACAAGGCGGCGACCGAAGGTGGTTCGGGCACCATCGAAGCCGTGAGCGGCGCAGGCGAAGCGGGCACCTCCACCTTCGTCAGCTCGGAAATCGCCAAGAGTGAGCGTCCCGAACTGACCAGCGCCAAGATCATCGTCTCGGGCGGCCGCGCGTTGAAGGACGCCGAAACGTTCGAAGCCGTGATAACCCCGCTGGCTGACAAGCTCGGCGCGGCCATCGGCGCGAGCCGTGCGGCGGTCGACGCGGGCTATGTCCCCAACGACTATCAGGTCGGCCAGACCGGCAAGATCGTTGCCCCGCAGGCGTATTTCGCCATCGGCATTTCGGGCGCGATCCAGCACTTGGCCGGGATGAAGGATTCCAAGGTCATCATCGCCATCAACAAGGACGAAGACGCCCCGATCTTCCAGGTCGCGGACATCGGCCTGGTCGCCGACCTCTTCACCGCCGTGCCGGAGCTGACCGGGGCGCTGTAAGGCGCTGCGACAAAAGCCTTTATTTTGACACGAACCTCCGGCAGTCTGGCATGACTGTCGGAGGTTTTTGTTATGCGCGCTGCCGTTCTTGCCATTGCCGCCCTTTCGACCGCGCTCGTCGCCATGCCCGCGCAGGCGGAACCCGTCGCGCTCAAGCCAAGTAGCCCGTGGAACGTTGATTTTGGCGAGAACAAGTGTCGCCTCGCCCGGATATTTGGCGAAGGGGAGAACAAGCACGTCCTGTTCATTGAGCAATACAGCCCGGGTGACGGTTTTGGGCTGACGACCGCTGGCCCAGCGTTCAAGAAATTCCGCAGCTTGCAAAGCACCGCGGTCCGCTTCTCTGAAGGTCAGGAAGAGTTGCGCGCAAAACCCTTCGCTGGCTCGGTTGAGGGTTATGGGACGGCCATCATCTTTTCTGGTCTGGGTGTCACAGAAGGGGAGTCCTCACCAAAAGTGGCGGATGAACCATTGAGGCAAGATTTCGCGCAACTGGACACAACGATTGGTGCGCAAGTTCGATTTCTCGAAGTGCGGCAGAACGCTCGTGAAGTCCGATTGGAGACTGGTCCGCTCGATCAGGTTTTCACAGTCATGAACCAGTGCACGCTCGATCTACTCCGTGATTGGGGTCTTGATCCCAAACGGCACCTTACTGCCAAGAACCAGCCGCGATGGATTAATCGTGTCGCTTTGGCGCGCCGGATCATGGCCGACTACCCTGACGAGGCATTGGAGGCCGGCGAGCAGGGCATCATGCGGATGCGGGTGATCGTGACCGCCGAAGGTGCTGTCGAAAGCTGCACAATACTGAAAGCTACCGAGACGAAGAAGTTGGAATCGCCGGCTTGCAAAGTCATGAAAGCTGCACAGTTCGAACCCGCGCGGGACGCCGATGGGCAGCCGTTTCGTTCTTATTCGCTAGTAGGGCTCAACTACCGGGCCAATTGAGCCCATCGCCCCCTCACATCACCGCCGCAATAAAATGCAGCGTCATCCCCACCAGCCCGCCGACCAGCGTGCCGTTGATACGGATGAACTGGAGGTCGCGGCCGACTGCGCCTTCGACGCGGTCGGTGATGGTGGTCGCGTCCCAGCGCTTCACCGTCTCTGACACCAGCCGCACGATCTGATCGCCGTAACGCGTCGAAACGCCCACCATGGTGCGTCGCGCAAAGCGGTTGATCTGGTGTTGCAACCGCGCGTCTGCCTGCAGCGCTTCGCCCAGTTCGGCCAGCATCACGCGCATTTCGCCGCCCATCCCGCTTTCTGGATCGCGTGCGCGGGTGATCAGCGACCGGCGGATGCGTTCCCACACGCCCGTCCACCACACCGCCACGGCGGGGTTGGCGATCAGGTCGCGTTTCATCTCCTCCACCTTGGCGCGGGTTTCGGGATCGTGCTGCAAATCCTGGCCGAGCTTTTGCAGCCCTTCCTCGATCTTGCCGCGTAGCGGGTGATTGGGGTCAATCAGCACCTCGGCGAGCAGTTTGTACAGCCCGTCGAGCACGCTTGATGAGATCGTCTTGTCGATCCCGGCCCAGCGCAGCACGCCTGCCACGCGCTGGTGGATGATATCGCGCAGGGTATCCTCGTTATCCTCGATGGTGAGGCCAGCCCAGCGCACAAAGCCATCGATCAGCGGCTGGTGACGCTTGTCCGCCATCGTGGTTTCCAGCATCCGCCCGGCGAGCGGCGCGATGTCGAGTTTCGACAGCTGCCCGGCAAGGCCAGCGCGCACCTGATTGCCGAGCCGGTCGGGATCGAGCGATTCGAGCACCTCGGCCAGCAATTCCGCGGCACCTGAGGTAATACGCGAACGGTGGTCGGCACCGCCGCGCTCAGGCGAAGCAGCCAGAAATTCGCCCGCCGCCTTGGCAATGTTCATTCCCGCCATCCGCCGCGCGACCACTGCCGGGGTGAGGAAGTTTTCCTGCAGGAACTGCGCCATCGTGTCGGCGATGCGATCCTTGTTTTCCGGGATGATCGCGGTGTGCGGGATCGGCAGGCCGAGCGGGTGGCGGAACAAGGCAGTGACCGCGAACCAGTCTGCCAACCCGCCGACCATCGCCGCTTCGGCAAAAGCGTTGAGATAGCCCCACGCCGGATGCCCGGTCAGCGCAAGGCCGTGGGTGGCGATAAACACCACCGCCATCGCCGCCAACATGCCGGTCGCGGTCCAGCGCATCCGCCGCGCACGGTCTGTGGTGAGCGGTTGTCCGCCAAGGGTCAGAGGCCGCAAGGATCGTGTCGCCATTCGGGGGCTTTAGCCCGCTTCGGCCCTTGCCGTCACGCTTTTCCCGATCACTCGGCAGGCTCGGCACCCGGTGGCAAGCGCCGCGCCGGGGTCGGCCGGGCGCCGCCGGGCAGGCCGGGGAACGGCAGATCGGGTTCACCTTCACCATGCGGGCGAGTGTCGTCACCCGGTTTATAGGTCAGAAGCTTGCGCCGCAGGATCGGGCCAACGCGCTTTTCAAAGCTGTCCGCCAGACTGAAGCCCGCGGGCACGATCAGCAGCGTCAGCAAGGTCGACAGCACCAGCCCGCCGATCACCACGATCCCCATCGGCTGGCGCCATGCGCCATCGCCGGTGAGCGAGATCGCCACCGGGATCATCCCGGCGGTCATCGCCACGGTGGTCATCACGATTGGCTGCGCGCGTTTGTGGCCCGCATCCATGATCGCCGGGAGTTGGGCGACGCCCTTGTTCATTTCCTCAATCGCGAAATCGATCAGCAAGATCGAATTCTTGGACACGATCCCAAGCAGCAGCAGCACGCCGATATAGACCGGCATCGATTGCGGCATGCCCAGCAGCCAGATCAGGAAGATGCCGCCAAGCGGAGCCAACGCCAGCGAGGTCATGTTGACCAAGGGGCTCATCAACCGCTTGTAAAGCAGCACCAGCACCGCAAACACCAGCAACACGCCAGAAATGATCGCGATGATCAGGTTCTGGATCAGTTCGGCCTGCCATTCTTCCTCGCCCACCACATCGCGGATCACGCCGACGGGCAGGTCTTGCAGCACCGGCAGCGCATCAATCTGCGTTTGCGCGTCACCTTTGAGCACGTTGGCGGCCAGATCTGCGCCCACCAGCACGCGGCGGTTCTGGTTGTAACGCTGGATCGCGGTCGGGCCGGAACCGAAGCTGATCACCGCCACCCGGCTCAACGGCACCGAGCCGCCTGTGGCAGTTTGCACCGGCAGGTTTTCAATCGTGCGGAAATCGGTGCGCGCCTCTTCGGACAGGCGCACCCTGATGGGCACCTGCCGATCAGACAGCGAGAAACGCGCCGCGTTCTGCTCAATCTCGCCCAGCGTGGCGATGCGGATCGTCTGCGACAGCGCAGCGGTGGTTACGCCGAGTTCGGCGGCGATCTTGTCGCGCGGCGTGATGATGATTTCCGGGCGGTTGAGATCGGCGCTGATGCGCGGGGCGACCAGCGTGTTCAGGCCCTTCATCTCCTCAACCAACCGGGTCGCGGTCTGATCGAGCAGCACCGGATCGGAACCTGCGAGCAGCACGGTCATATCGCGGCCCGAGCCAAACCCGCCGCTTTGCGACTGGAACCGCACGCGGGCATCAGGAATCTTGGCCAGATCGGGCGCAAGTTCGCGCTCAAAATCGATCGAGCTACGCGCCCGGTCTTCCTTCAGCTTGACGAAAATCGACGAGGTTTCGCCCTGCCGAATCCGTTCGAGCAGGCGTTCGACTTCAGGCTCCTGCCGCAGCCGCTCGGCCACGCCGTTGACGATCCGCTTGGTGTCGGCGAGCGTGGTGCCGGGCACCATCTCGATTTCGACCCGGCTGTTTTCGTCATCGATGCTGGGCTGGAACTGCGCCGGGGCCTGGCCGAACAGCACAATCGTGATCAGGAACGAGAACCAGCCCACGCCAAGCATCCACACGCGGTGATCGTAGAACCGCGCGGTCATCCAGCGCGCGCCTTTTGAAAACCGGCCCGAGCCGCCCGCAGGCAGTTCCATCGCACGGAACACCAGCAACCCGGCCAAGAACGACAGGCCTGAAACCAGCAGCACGATCACAATTTCGAAAATCTTGGCCACCAGCTTGTGCGCAAAGGTGCTGTTATCAGCCGAAACAGCTGTGGCGATTTGCTTGTGCACATCAAGCCCGATCAGGCCCTTCCACGCGCCAGTCACCGAACCGCTGAACAGTTCAAACATCGTGACTGCCGGGACGACCAGCAGCAGGATCACCGCCAGCAAAAGCCCGAACATGTACACAACCCGGTGGCGCGGGCCTTCCAATCCGGCGCGGCGCGCAGCCATTTTCCCGGTGTCGAGCGTCCAGGCGAGCACACGCATATAGGATTGCACCATCGGGCCTTCGCCATGTTCGGCGACGCCCTTTGACTGCAGGAAGTAGGCCGCCATCAACGGCGTGATCATGCGTGCGACGGCAAGGCTCATCAACACCGCGACCACCACGGTCAGGCCGAAGTTCTGGAAGAACTGCCCCGACACGCCCGGCATCAGGCCCACTGGCAGGAACACCGCGACAATGCAGAAACTGGTCGCCACCACGGGCAGGCCGATTTCGTCCGCCGCGTCGATACTGGCCTGATAGGCGGTTTTGCCCATCCGCATGTGTCTGACGATGTTCTCGATCTCCACGATCGCGTCATCCACCAGCACCCCTGCCACCAGCGCCAGCGCCAGCAGCGACAGGAAGTTGAGGTTGAAACCAAGCAAGTCCATGAACCAGAAGGTCGGGATTGCCGATAGCGGGATGGCGACCGCGCTGATGAAGGTCGCGCGCCAATCGCGCAGGAACACGAACACCACGACCACCGCCAACACCGCGCCTTCGACCAGCGCCCACATCGACGATTCATACTGGCCGCGGGTGTAGGTCGTGCTGGTCGACAGCTGGATGAACTTTACGCCATCGTTCTCAGCCTCAATCTTGCCCATCTCTTCAAGCGCGGCATCATAGACCGCCAGGTCAGATGATCCGCGCGCGCGGCTCATGGCGAAGTTGACGACTTCCTTGCCGCCCACTTCGCTGATCGAGGTGCGTTCGGAATAGCCGTCGCGCACCTTGGCGACATCGGCAAGTCGCACCGTGCGCCCGCCGCCCAGCTGAATCTGCGTCTGCGATAGCGCAAATGCAGTGTCCGAATTGCCGAGCACGCGCAGCGACTGACGAGTGCCGCCAATTTCGGCAAGACCGCCCGCCGCGTCGATATTGGTTTGGCGCAGCACTGCGTTGATCTGCGAAGCCGTGACGCCAAGCGACTGCATCCGCGCTGGATCAAGGATCACCTCGATTTCGCGGTCTACACCGCCAAACCGGTCAACCTCGGCCATGCCCGGAATCTTGAGCAGGCGCTTGGCGATGGTATCATCGATGAACCAGCTCAATTGCTCGATTGTCATATCGTCGGCTTCCACCGCGACATAGCCGATCGGCTCGCCGACCACGTTGACCTTGCCAACCTGCGGTTCAAGAATGCCGTCGGGCAAGCTGCCGCGCACGCTGTCGATCGCGGTTTCAACCTCGTTGACAGCTTCGATCAGATTGGTGCCGATTTCGAATTCAACGAAAGTGTTGGAACTGCCCTCGCGCGCGGTCGACTGGATCGAGTTGACCCCGTTGATCGAACTCAGCGCGCTTTCAACCCGCTGGGTGATCTGATTCTCAATCTCGGTCGGTGACGCACCGGGCTGAGCGATGTTGACGCTGACAGCGGGGAAATCGACATCCGGATTGTTGGTCACGTCCATTTGCAGGAAGCTTACGATCCCGGCGAACAGCAGGCCGGTGAAGAACACCAAAGGGATCACCGGATTGCGGATCGACCAGGCCGAGATGTCGCGTAAAGCCATGATATTCCTGCCTGTGTTTCGCGGGTCTTGTCTTCGCGCCCCTGGTTTACGCAGCCCCGAAGTTACGTAGCCGGGCCGCGTGGGGATGAAAAATTACTTCTTGAGCGGCTGGGGGTTCACCGTTTCGCCCGGATTGAGGAAACCGCCCGCGCGCAGCACCACACGTTCGGTGCCGGAAAGACCGCCGGTGATCGCAATGCCGCGCTCGGTCACTGCGCCGGTTTTAACCGCGCGCCGCACCGCCTTGTTATTCTTGTCGATGATGTAGACGAAGCTGCCTTCATTATCCGCCAGCACCGCGCTTTCGGGCAGCAGCGTGGCAGTAAAGGTGCCGCTGTTGATGCGCGCAGTGGCAAAGCCGCCGGGCCGCAGCGCCGGGTTGAAGGGCAGCGCAATGCGCGCGATCCCCTGCCGGGTGGCCTGATCGATTACCGGCGAAAGCTGCCACACCTGACCGGTAAAGCTCTGTTCCGAACCCGTCGGCGTCACGCTGGCGTTGACGCCAACCGAAAGGCCCGCAAGCTGTTCTTCGCTGACCTGAGCCAGCACTTCCATCTCACCGCCGCTGGCAATGGTGAACAGCGCCGCCGAGCCTGCACCAACCGTCTGGCCAGGTTCGACATTGCGAGCGAGCACATAGCCGCTGGCGGGGGCGTAGATATTCAGCCGCTGGTTCCGCGCACGCTGCTCAAGCGACTGCGCGTCGGCAACCTTGACCCGCGCCACCGCGGCATCACGGGTGGCGGTCAGCCGGTCGACATCAGCTTTGGAAATGAACCCGCGCGCCACCAGTTGCAGCGCCCGGTCAAGATTGGCCTGAGCCAGATTGGCATCGGCGCGGGCGACGTCAGCCAAGGCCGATTGCGCCGCAGCCTGCTGCACCTGCACCGACCGGTCGATAACCGCCAACACCTGACCCTGCTGCACCCAATCGCCCGCGTCGACCGTCACGCGCAGCACCTGCCCGCCTTCACCGACCACGCCAACCGGCATCGGGCGGCGCGCAGCGAGCGAGCCGGGCGCTTCGATCTCACCGGCCACCGCGGTCTTCCCCGGCGTTACGACGGTGACCGAAGGCGCCTGCGAATTATCATCGCCGACCGCTACGGGTTCACCCCCGGCCAGTGCAAAATAGGCCGCAATCGCCAGCAACAATCCGAACAGGCCCAGCCCGCCGATGATCAGCCAGCGCGGGATTGCGGGCGCGGCCAGCGTGCGCGTGCCAGTGTACTCGGTCGCCACGCCATCTGCCGCTTCAGCCCTGATCGTCGTCTCGAAATTCATCGCCGTTCCCTCACTCAGGCCGATCCCCCGTGGGGGTCACGCGCGTCGCCGAGTGTATTACTCGCATAACTCACCATGTGCAACGCCTGATAGAGCGTCAGCCCAGTCCGGGCAATGCACGCATCGACCGATGACTTTCAGCCTAGACGAAGGGTGCGCGAGATTGGTTCCCGAAGAGGGAACGGCGAATCAGGTTGTTAGCGAACCCTTCCGCGCTGGATCAGGTTGACGATGGCGAGCAACACCACCGCACCGACCACGGCAATCACCAAACCAGTGAGCGAGAATTCCTGCACGCTGCCGCTAATGCCGAGCAATGGGCCAGCAATCAGATTGCCAACCACCGAGCCAATGCAGCCGACAACGATGTTCATGAACAACCCCATCGATGAATCGCGATTCATCAACAGGCTTGCCAGCCAGCCAGCAACGCCGCCGACAATCAGTGCAATAATCCATCCCATACTGCGTCTCCCATGAAGACGGACTGCGCAGAGAATCTGCGCACCGCCCGGCATGTGGGTGGCGCGAAACAGCGCAAGCCCGCAACGCATTACGGTCAGGCCGAGTAGGATATGGGTTGAACCGAGCCGGGAATCTGCGCTGCGGGCGCCTCAATATTTCAGCTGGCGCTCGTACAAATCGCGATAATGCTGGATTTTGGTGACGCGCAGACCGTGCATGCCAGACCGGTCTACCGCACGCTGCCACGAGGCAAATTCCTCAAGCGTGAGGCCATAACGCGCGAGCGCCTCGTCAAGCGTCAGCAACCCGCCATTGACAGCCGCCACCACCTCGGCCTTGCGCCGCACCACCCACCGCCGGGTCGTGGGAGCAGGCAGATCAGCCAGCGTGAGCGGCTCGCCGAGCGGGCCGATTACCTGTGCGGGGCGGATGTCCTGGTTCTCAATCATTGCATTTCTCTCGCGTCGCCTTGGGCTGCGTCAGTTGATTCGACCGGCGCGCGGCCCGGACGGTTTGCATTGTGGTCTTCGGTATTGGCACCCAAGCCTTTAGATTGCCCTAAAGCATCAGGGTTAACGCGCGGTTCGCTATCATCGAGAAGCGCAAAATAACTGGCGGCAGCATCGCCAAAGCTGGCAGCGACCATTTCAATCGGAGCCTGCGATTCGTTGCGGAGCAGCAGGCGGAGGTCGCGTGCGGCGTTCAACCGGGCGGTAATTTCGCTCCACTCAACCGCGCGCAAAGCGTCGCCAGCGCGCCGGGGGCCACGCGATTCGAATCGCTCCGTAGGCCCAGCCGATGCATGGCGAAGACCGCGTGCATGCGGCGCGGTCGAGGCCGAAATAGGATTCGCTTTTTCGAACATGACCGTGGTGCATAAGGCCATTGCGTCAAGATCGGGTAAAACCGCCATTTACCCAAGCTTAGGATTAATGCTGGCTCAAACGGCAACCGCACGGCGTATCGGCACACTGGCGAAGCGCGCCAAGGCTCGCTATATCGCGTGCCTCTCATGGATAAACCGACCCTCGTTCAGGCCGGCCCGCTGACCGGGCCCGATGCCGCCGCACTGTTTGATCTGCCGCGCGCTGCCGCTGATTGCCGCATTGTCGTGGCGATGAGCGGCGGGGTCGATAGCTCGGTCGTCGCAGCCCTCGCCGCTGCCAGCGGGGCCGAAGTGATCGGCATCACGCTCCAGCTTTACGACTATGGCGCGGCGACAGGCCGCAAGGGTGCATGCTGCGCGGGCGACGATATCCGCGACGCGCGCGCCGTGGCCGACCGGCTGGGCATTGCGCATTACGTGTTCGACCATGAAAGCGCCTTCCGCGAAGAGGTGGTCGAGCAGTTCGCCGACGAATACCTCGCCGGGCGCACCCCGGTGCCCTGCATCCGCTGCAACATGGGGCCAAAGTTCACCGACCTGTTCCGCATGGCGCGCGAACTTGGCGCGGATTGTCTGGCGACCGGGCATTATGTCCAGCGGGTGATGACGGCCGATGGCCCGCAATTGCACCGCGCCTTTGATCCGGCACGCGATCAGTCGTACTTTCTTTATGGCACCACCGACGCGCAGCTTGATTACCTGCGCTTTCCCTTGGGCGGTATGCCCAAGCCGCAGGTGCGCGAACTGGCCGAAGCTGCTGGCCTGAGGAACGCGGCCAAGCCTGACAGTCAGGACATCTGCTTTGTCCCCGATGGCGACTACGCCAAGATCGTCACCAAAGTGCGGCCCGAAGGCGCGGCGCCGGGGGCGATTGTCCATGCGGCGACGGGCCAGCAGTTGGGGACACACAAGGGCATCGTCCATTTCACCGTCGGCCAGCGCAAGGGATTGGAAATCGGCGGTCAACCAGAACCGCTTTATGTCATCGGCCTCGATGCGCCGAACCGCGAAGTGCGCGTGGGGCCGAAGCGGATGCTGGCCGTCAATGCCGCGCGCCTTACCGAAACCAACCGGATCGGATCGTTCTCCGATGAACCACTGACCGCGAAGGTGCGCAGTTTGGCGAAGCCGGTACCGATCACACTCGAAGGGGTGATCGGCGACGGTGCGGCAGTGACGATCCGCTTTGCCGCACCCGAATTCGGCGTCGCGCCGGGGCAGGCGGCGGTGATCTACGCTGGCGAGCGGGTGATCGGCGGCGGCTGGATCGATTCGACCGAGAAAGTGGCGGGTTAGAGCGCTTGCCGCTGGCTGTGCGCAGCGCAGTCATAGACCGCGCCAGACCCCGTCCAGACCCCTCCTTGCCTGCCGTTGCCGCTAACACAGGCAATGTTTCACGTGAAACATTGCAACTGCTCTAACTGTCCCACTTTTCCAGCACGCAGCCATAGCCCTCGCGGTAAGTCGCGGTCGCTTCGGCCACCAGCGGGAAGCGCGCGGTGACGCTTTTGGTCTCGACATCCTCGACCAGTGTGACGGCTTCCATGCCGGCCAGCTTGTCCTTGGTGCAATCATCCAGACTGCGGCCCGCCACAAAGCGGCACGAACATCCCACCCGCGCCGAATAGGCCGACGCGATGCTGCCATAGCCATTGATCGGCTCGCGAAACGCCCACGCCGCTCCGCCCAGTCCCAGCGCAATCAGCGCGAGCAACCACAGGCCGTAGCGGGGCCGACTGCGGGAAGACGGTGAAGGTGATTTCGCCATTGCCAAGCCCCATTGCCAAACCCGAGCGCATCGGGAATTGAGGGCGCGATGACCCTTGCCAGCCGCCTCCATAACCACGCTGCCCTGCTCGCGCCAGCCCTGCTCATTCTCGCCGGCTGCAGCGCTGCACCGCCTGCCGAAAAGCCCCTGTCCGAAGCGGCGCTGGCCGCCGTCACCAAGGATGCAGGCGCACCTAAGGATCAGCTCGCCCGCGAAATCGACGATCTGTTCACGGCGGAAGGCCTTGGCGAAACGCGCGCCGTGGTGGTGATGGCGGATGGCGCGCTCGCCGCCGAACGATACGGCGCCGGTTATGACGCAGACACACGCTTCGTCAGCTGGTCGATGGCCAAAACAGTGACCGCGGTGCTGATCGGGATGCTGGTCGCCGATGGCAAGCTCAGCCTTGATGCTCCCGCCCCGGTCGCCTTGTGGCAGCGCCCCGGCGATCCGCGCGCCGACATCACCTTGCGCCACCTGCTCCAGATGCGCAGCGGGCTGCGGCATACAGAAGCAGGCGATCCGCCATACGAAAGCAGCGAAGTGCGGATGCTGTTCCTCGATGGGCGCGACGATATGGCGCGCTGGGCCAAGGAGCAGCCGCTGGAAGCGCAGCCGGGCAAGGTGTTTGAATATTCGTCGAACACCACCGTGATCCTCGCCGATATCGCCGCGAATGCGCTAACCGACAGCGCCAAGCCTGATGCGCGGCGCAAGGCGGTGGCGGATTATCTGCAAGAGCGGCTGTTTGGCCCATTGGGGATGCGCTCAATGGTGCTCGAATTCGATGCCTCGGGCACGTTGATCGGTGGCAGCCTGATGCACGCGACCGCGCGCGATTGGGCGAAACTGGGCGAGATGCTGCGCCGCAAAGGCCGCGCGCCGGGCGGCGAGCAATTGGTGCCCCAACGCTGGGTCGAAGGGATGGTAACACCAAGCCCCGCCAGCCCGCACTACGGCCTGCAAACGTGGCTCAACCGCCCGATCCCCGGTGCCGACCCTGCCGAACACCCACTATTCCCTGACCGCGCGCCCAAAAGCCTGTTCAGCCTGATCGGGCACATGGGACAATATGTGCTGGTGTCACCCAGCCAGCGGGTTACGCTGGTGCGGCTCGGCCATTCGGACAGCGCGGAACGGCCACTAATGTTGCAACAGGCAGCTGATGTGCTGGAGCTTTACCCTCAGAGGTAGAACGCGCCCTCGACCACAGTGACGCACGGCCCGCCGAGCCAGGCACGATCTCCGGCTAGGCGCAGCGTGAGGTCGCCGCCGCGCTCACTCGCCTGATGCGCGGTGAAGCTGTCACGCCCCAGTTTTTCAGCCCAGTAGGGGGTGAGCACCGCGTGGGCGGAGCCGGTGACACTGTCCTCGTCCACCCCGCCGCCGGGAACGAACACCCGGCTAACGATGTCGGTCTTCTCGCCCCGCGCGGTGACGATGAACTGGTCACTCCCCAGCCGCTCCAAACCGCGAATGTCAGGCGCAAGGCTGCGAACCGCTGCTTCGTTGTCGTAGAGATAGATGTTGTAGCCCAATTCTGACCGGACGATTTCCAGAGGTTCAGCGCCCAGCAGCCGGATCGCCTCGGCTTGATTGGCGGCGGTGTCAGGCGCAGTGGCAATCGCCGGGAGCGCCAGCTCATAAGCATCGCCAACCTTCACCACCTCAAGCACGCCCGACTTGCGGGTGCGAAAGGTTACCCGCTCACCGCCGTCTCGCTGGAGCAGCACATGTCCGCTCGCCAGCGTGGCATGGCCGCACAGCGCGATTTCATAGGTCGGGGTGCACCAGCGCAGCTCCCAATCGGCCTCCCCCGTGGCATCGCGCACCACGAAAGCCGTTTCGGCGAACAGGTTCTCCGCACCGATGGCGACCAGCACATCATCGGGCAGCCATTCATCAAGCACCATCACCGCCGCCTGATTGCCGCCAAACGGCCGGGCGCTGAAAGCATCGACGTGCCAATAGGGGATAGCTTGGGGCATGTTCGCGTTCCTCAGGGGTAAAGTAGCGTATCCGACCACGGCGCATCGGCATCTGCACGGATAAATTCGCGGCGATCATGCAGGCGGTTGTCGCGGTCGATCCAGAATTCGATCCGGCGGGGGCTGAGCGTGAAGCCCGTCCAATGGGCTGGGCGCGGCACCCTACCCTCGGCCTCGTGCGCGGCCCAGGTTTCCTGCACCCGGTCGAGATAGGTCTGGCGATCGGGCAAAGGACGCGATTGGTCGCTGGCGGCGCTGCCGACCTGGCTTTTATAGGGGCGCGAGTGGAAATAGGCGTCGGCGGCCTCGGTCGAGACTTCGATCAGGGGACCTTCGATGCGGATCTGACGGCGCAGACTTTTCCAGTGGAACAGCAGTGCAGCCTGCATATTGGCGCGGATGTGCTGGCCCTTGCGGCTGTCAGCGTTAGTAAAAAAGGTGAACCCGCCGCCTGCGATCTCGTTCGCGCCGTGACCTTTCAACAGCACCATCCGCACCGAAGGCGCAGCATCCGCCGTGGCGGTGGCGAGCGCCATCGCGTTTGGATCGTTCATCTCGCCCACTTGAGCTGCTGCAAACCACTCCTCGAACAGCACAAACGGATCGACGCCCGCGGGCAACACGCTGTCGGCAAGCTGGGCATCGTCGAGAGGGGTGGCGCTGGACATTGACCGTCTTTCTGTATGGCTGGGGCAAGCACATAGGTACGCGCGCAGCCTGAGGAAAGCCGCCTTTGGTAAATTTCGCCTGTTCGTTCCTGAGGCTCGCCGCTTGCGCATAGCGACTGTCTCACCTAGCTAACACGCTATGCGCGATCCCTACAGCACTCTTGGCATTGCCCGCACGGCGTCCGAAGCGGACATCAAGAGCGCGTATCGCAAGCTCGCCAAGGAGCTGCACCCCGATCGCAACAAGGACAAGCCCGACGCTTCGGAGAAATTCTCCGATATCACCCGCGCCTATGATCTGTTGTCCGACAAGGCCAAGCGCGCGCAATATGATCGCGGTGAGATCGATGGCGATGGCAACCCGGCCAACCCGTTTGCCGGAATGGGCGGACGGCCGGGATATGGCCGCGGCGGCACCTATGGAGCTGGCGCAGGCGGAGCGCCCGGTGCGGGAGATTTCGGCGGGTTCGGCGGGGATGACGTCGATCTGGGCGACCTGTTCGAAGGGCTGTTTGGCGGCAAGGCGCGCCAGCAGCAAGGCGCACGGCGCGGCTTTGGACGACAGCCCCCGCCTCCTCCGCCCCGGCGCGGCGCGGATATCCAGTACCGGCTCGCCGTGCCCTTTGTTGATGCGGCTGCGGGCCGCGATCAGCGCATCACGCTGGCCGATGGCAAGGCGATCAGCCTGAAACTGCCCGCAGGTGTCGAAGATGGCACAATGATGCGCCTCAAGGACAAGGGCCACCCCGGCACCGGCGGCAATGGCGACGGGATCGTGATGGTCGAGGTCGGCACTCACCCGTTTTTCCGCCGCGAAGGCGACAATATCCGCATGGATCTGCCGATCACCCTTGATGAAGCGGTGCGCGGCGCGAAGGTCAAATGCCCCACGGTCGATGGCGCGGTGATGCTGACGATCAAGCCGGGCAGCGGCGGCGGCACTGTGCTGCGGCTCGCGGGCAAGGGCTGGACACGCAAGAGCGGCAAGACCGTGGACGGCAAGCCCGAACGCGGCGATCAGCTGGTGACGCTGGAGGTTCAGCTTCCCGCCGATCTCGGCCCGCTCGAACAACGGCTTGAAGGCTGGATCGACCCGGCTCGCCCGCGGGAGAAGTTCGGCCTGTGATGGCCGGGCGCGTGGCTCATTAAACGGTGACCGGCACCGCCCACTTCAAGCATGGTGTTCTGGTCATCCGCCGGGTGGTCAGCGGCACGTTCAATGATGGATTTATCCATGCGGGCAACCTTGCCTACCTGTCGATGCTGGCGATTTTCCCGTTCTTTATTCTGGGCGCGGCGCTGTTCGATCTGATTGGCGGGCGCGCCAATGCTGCGGCAATGATCGGCTCGGTGACGCGCGCGCTGCCAACATCGGTTGCGGCAGTGATCGGGCCGGTGGCTGAGGATGTGATCTACGCGCGGTCGGGCTGGCTGCTGTGGCTCGGCGCGGCGGTGGGGCTGTGGACGGTGTCGAGCCTGATTGAGACGATCCGCGACATCCTGCGCCGCGCCTATGGCACCCCGCCGACGGGGGCGTTCTGGAAAACCCGGTTGTTTTCGGCTGGGCTGATTCTGGGGGCAGTGGTGGTGCTGATGCTGTCGCTGTTTGCGCAGGTTGCCATTGGCGCCGCGCAGGAGGTGATCGCCGCATCCTTTCCGCAATTGGCCGAAGCGATTGCGACGCTCAGCCTGTCGCGGGTGGTGCCGGCGTTGGGCCTGGCAAGTTCGCTTTACGTGCTGTTTGCCACGCTGACACCTTCACAATTTCGAAAAATCCGCGCGCCGCGATGGCCCGGCGCGCTGTTCACGATGCTGTGGTGGATCGTGGTCGCCGCCGCGCTACCGGTGGTGCTGCGGCAGTTCTTCACCTATGATCTGACCTATGGCAGCCTTGCCGGAGCCATGGTGACGTTGTTGTTTTTCTGGCTCGTTGGGCTTGGCCTCGTTATCGGCGCGGAATTGAACGCGGCGCTGGCGCTGACACGGCCGCCGCTGGCCCCCGGCGAGGCAAGCGAGGAGAAAACGTAAATGGACGGACTAATGCCCGGATTGATGAGCGGCAAACGCGGCCTGATTATGGGCCTCGCCAATGACAAGTCGCTGGCGTGGGGGATCGCCAAAAAGCTGGCCGAGCACGGGGCGCAGCTGGCGTTTTCGTATCAGGGCGACGCGCTGGCTAAGCGGGTAATCCCGCTCGCCGCTGAATTGGGGAGCGATTTCACCTTTGAGTGCGACGTTTCCAGCATGGATTCGCTCGACGCCGCTTTCGCCGCGCTGAAGCAGCGGTGGGACAGTCTCGATTTCGTCGTTCACGCGATCGGCTTTTCCGATAAGAACGAGCTGCGCGGGCATTATGTCGACACCAGCCTCGACAATTTCCTGATGACCATGAACATCTCGGCCTATTCGCTGGTGGCGATCACGCAGCGTGCGGCGGCGATGATGCCTGAAACCGGCGGGGCGATCCTGACGCTGAGCTATTACGGCGCGGAAAAGGTCGTGCCGCATTACAACGTGATGGGCGTGGCCAAAGCGGCGCTGGAAACCAGCGTCAAATACCTCGCCAATGACCTTGGCCCGCGCAATATCCGCGTCAACGCGATCAGCGCCGGGCCAATCAAGACGCTGGCGGCGAGCGGGATCGGCGATTTCCGATACATCCTCAAATGGAACGAGCTGAACGCTCCGCTGCGCCGCAATGTCACGATTGACGATGTCGGCGGGTCGGCGCTGTATCTGCTCAGCGACCTCGCATCCGGCGTGACAGGCGAGACGCATCATGTCGACGCCGGCTATCACGTGGTGGGCATGAAGCAGGAAGACGCGCCCGACATTGCGCTGTCTTAGGGCGCTTTCTTAAAGGCTTCGGCGTAAGGCGCTGACCATGCGTACCGTTCTTGTCACTGGTTCTGCCGGGTTCATCGGCTTTCATCTTTCGCAGCTGCTGCTGGAGGAGGGTTTTCGCGTCGTCGG
The DNA here is from genome assembly GCA_001464915.1 of Sphingomonadales bacterium Ga0077531. Taxonomy (GTDB): domain Bacteria; phylum Pseudomonadota; class Alphaproteobacteria; order Sphingomonadales; family Sphingomonadaceae; genus Erythrobacter. Next base: position 24,680 of record LNED01000038.1, on the reverse strand, counting down.
CTTTGACGGGATGACCGATTACTATGACGTGCGGATCAAGCAGCGTCGGCATCAGATGCTGCTGCAACACCCGCATTTCACCTGCACCGAGGGGATGCTGGAGGATTTCGACGCGCTGCACGCACTGGCGCTCGCCGAAAAACCCGATGTGATCGTCCATCTCGCCGCCCAGGCGGGGGTGCGCTATTCGCTGGAGAACCCGCGCGCCTACATCGACGCCAACCTGATCGGCACCTTCAACGTGATGGAATGCGCGCGCGAGCTGGGCGTGGATCACCTGCTGATGGCGTCAACCTCGTCGGTCTACGGTGCCAACACCGATATGCCGTTTGATGAGGGGCAGAAGTGCGACACGCCGCTCACGCTTTATGCCGCCACCAAGAAGGCGAACGAGGCGATGGCGCATTCCTATGCCCATCTGTGGGACTTGCCGACCACGATGTTCCGGTTCTTCACCGTCTATGGCCCGTGGGGGCGGCCCGATATGGCGCTGTTCAAGTTCACCCGCGGGATCCTCGAAGGCACGCCGATCGATATCTACAACAACGGCGATATGTACCGCGATTTCACCTATGTCAGCGATCTGGTGCGCGGCATCCGGCTGTTGATCGACGCTGCGCCGGTGCGGCCCGAGACGCCTGAGGATATCGCGGGCGGCGACAGCCTTTCGCCAGTAGCGCCGTTCCGGGTGGTCAATATCGGCAATGGCGACAAAGTGCGGCTGATGGATTTCATCACCGCCATCGAAGAAGAATGCGGGCGGGAGGCGATCAAGAATTTCCTGCCGATGCAGCAAGGCGATGTGCCCGCGACGTGGGCGAATGCTAGCCTGCTCCAATCGCTCACCGGATACGCGCCGCAGACCCCGTTCCGCGAAGGGGTGCGGCGATTTGTCGCGTGGTACCGAGATTACTACCGGATCTAGAGCGGCTTTTCAGGCGCATCCTGCGGAGCAGGCAGCGCTGCCTCACCCGGCAATTCGGCATCGCGCTCGCGCTCAAGCCGCTGGAGGTATTCGCGCTCGATCGATTCGACCCGCTCCTGCTCGGCTGCGGCATCGGCGTCGATGGTGGAAAGCCGCTCGGCCCGCGCTTCTTCGATCAGCAGGCCAAAGCGCACATTGTCAGCCTCGGCGCGGTCCTTGTAGGCGGCTTCGATGAATTTCTGGGTGCAGCCGGTAAACCCGCCCGCGCCCGCCGGACTGCAGCTCATCGCGCCGAAATCGCCGACATATTTGATTTCATCGACCTGCCGCGCGCGAGCAACATTCTCGGGCGAATCGCTGTAACGCAGGTTCGACGGGATGCGGTAACGGTCAGCCTCGACCAGAATTTCGCAGATCACCACTTCACCGGGCTGCGCCACCGGGCATTCATCGGCGCTATAGGCGATCACCATGTTGATCTTCTCGTTCGCGCTTTGCGCAGCAGCCGGACTGGCAGCGGCAAAAGCGGCGGCGGAGAGGAGGGCAGCGGGGGCGAGCAGGTGCTTCATCGCGGGTGATCCTTTTACGGGCGCGGCAGATGCGCAAGCCATGCCCCTCTAATACACCGCTTGTCTAGGCCCGAGGGGCTGAACCGTTGGTGAAGGCCGCCCTGCGCGGGTGGTTAGCGAAAAATTGAGTCCTGTTAAGCTAGACGCGCCCGCATGAACGAGACGATTGCAGTCGTGGGGCTTGGCTATGTCGGCCTACCGGTGGCGGTGGCGCTGGCCGAGCGGCTGGCCGCGCGCGGCGTGCGGGTCACAGGCTTCGACATTTCATCCGCGCGCATTGCCGCCTTACAAGACGGACACGATGCCACCCGCGAAATCAGCGATGCGCGATTGGCGTCATGCGGTCTTGCCGTCTCAGGCGATCCCGCCGTGCTCGAAGGCGCGAGCCTGATCATCGTCACCGTGCCGACCCCGATCACCGAAGAACGCCGCCCCGATCTCACCCCGCTGCAAAAGGCCTGCGAAACCATCGGCCCGCGCCTATCCAAAGGCGCGCTGGTGGTGTTCGAATCGACCGTGTTCCCGGGCGTGACCGAGGATATTTGCGGCCCGTGGCTCGAAGCGCATTCAGGCCTGAAACAGGGCCATGATTTCACGCTTGGCTACAGCCCGGAACGGATCAATCCGGGTGATCAGGTGCACCGGCTGGAGACAATCACCAAGATCATCGCTGCCGAAAACCCCGCCGCGCTCGCCCGGATGCGCGCCGTTTACGGCGCGATTGTCGACGTTGGCCTGCACGAAGCCCCCTCGATCAAGGTGGCCGAAGCGGCCAAGGTGATCGAGAATACCCAGCGCGATCTCAACATTGCGCTGATGAACGAAATCGCGCTGATCTTTGACCGAATGGGCATCGCCACGCGCGATGTGTTGGCGGCAGCGGGGACGAAATGGAACTTCCTGCCCTTCACCCCCGGTCTGGTCGGCGGGCACTGCATCGGGGTCGATCCGTTCTACCTCACCGCAGCGGCGGAGAAGCTCGGCTATCGGCCCGAGGTGATCCTCGCCGGGCGGCGGATCAATGATGCGATGGGCCAGGCGATTGCGCAAAAGCTGGTCAAGCTGCTGGTCGGCCAAGGCATCTCGCTGTGCGGGGCACGGGTTGGTGTCATGGGGCTGACCTTCAAGCAGGACGTGCCCGATATCCGCAATTCCAAGGTGCCCGATATCCTTGCCGAACTCGCCGAATACGGCATCACCGCGCTGGTGAGCGATCCCTTGGCAGAGCCCGGCGCGGCGCTGCACGAATATGGCATCACACTGAGCCCGCCCGAGGAATTGGCAGACCTTGATGCGCTGGTGCTGGCGGTGAACCATGCCGAGTATCTGGCTGACCCGGCGGCGCTGACGGGGCGGGTGCGCAAGGGCGGGGTGCTGGTCGACGTGAAAAGCGCTTTGGCGAGAGATGGGCTGCCAGAGGGACTAGTTTACTGGAGCTTGTAATCGCGAGTGAAACGGTCGCGATGCGACCGCAAGGCCGACCGGCCGCCCGCAGGTGCTCAAGCCCAAAGGGCTTGAAACAGCGCCGAGGACGCACCCGCTGAGGCGGGTGCGCAAATCATAGGCGCTCACTCACCTTGATTGCAATCCGGCATCCCAGCCGAATCACCCCGGCCAGCAGCGGATAGGCGGGCGCGCGTTCGGCGCCGTTAGCGAGCGCAGCATCGCGGTGATCGCGTTCGTCTTCGCGGAACGCTTCGATCATTTCGGCCAACTCAGGATCAGCTCCGCTCGCCACCAGCTTGTCGAGCTGTTCGGAATAATGCTTGTCGATCTCGGTTTCGACCGCCGCGGTGCAAGCCATCGCCGCCTCCGGGCCGAGCAGCGCCGTGCCCGCGCCCAGCGCATATCCCGCCGCCGACCAGAACGGGTGCAGCGCCGTGGGGCGCACGCCGCGCCGGTTGAGCAGCGCATCGAACTTCGCACGGTGCTCCGCTTCTTGCGCGGCCATGTGGCGAATTTCCGCCGAGTGCGGCCCGCGATCACCCATCACGGCCAGCTGGCCTTCGTAAATCCGGGTCGCGCCGAATTCACCGGCCTGGTCGACCCGGATCATGCGGTGGAGTTCTTCGCGTTCCATGCTGCGTTCCTTTTGGGCAGTCGCTTACTTACGATACGCGGCGAGCGCGACAATGGCCGCACCCGAAATGCTCGAAATCAGAAAATTGAACCCCGCGAGTGAAATCCCCCACAGCGTCCACGGTGCGACATCGCAGCGGATCAGCGGCGCGGCCGACGGGTCCATCACATCGATATTGGTCGGCAGCGTCGAACAGCCGGTGATGCCTTCCCACCAGCCATATTCGACGCCGGCGTGAAAGCCGCCGATCAACCCTGATGTGAGGATCGCGAGGCCCGCCAGTGCGGCCCACACCTGTGCGGGCTTCAGGAAAAACGCCAACGCGCCGATACCGAGCGCAGCGAAATGCGGGTAGCGTTGCCACCAGCACATTTCGCACGGCGGCAGGCCGAAAGCATATTGCGCGATATAGGCCCCGCCGAGCAATGCGGCAGGAACCAGCACGGCCAAAGCCCGTGCCTTACCCAGATTGTCCATCCGGCCGCTCTAACGCTTTGGCGAGCGAAGCGCCACCGTGCTCTTGGTGGTGCGGCGCAGGGTTTCCTTGGCGTAGTGCAGCTGGAAATCCTTCACGCCTTGCTCTTCAAGCTGAGCGGCGGTCAGTTGGAAGCGCGGATCCGGAGACTTGTCCGCCTCCAACTCCTCGTCCTTGATGCCCAGTTCGTTGATCAAGTGGCCGCGCAGATCGCTTTCGCGGGTCTGGTACTTGACCCGCAGCGCCATGTCGGGATCGGACAACTGCGGCACAGCAATATCAGGCTTGATCCCGCCTTCCTGCACCGATTTGCCCGCCGGGGTAAAGTACCGCGCAGTCGTCAACTTGAGCGCCGCATCCGTGCCGAGCGGCAGCAGCGACTGCACAGAGCCCTTGCCAAAGCTGCGTTCGCCCATGATCAGCGCGCGGCGGTGATCCTGCAAGGCGCCGGCAACAATCTCTGATGCCGAGGCCGAACCTGCATTGATCAGCACGATCATCGGCACGCCTTCGGCCATGTCGCCGCGATAAACCGTCTCGGCATCATAGAGGATCGTCTCACCCCGCGCGCGGCCGCGCTGGCTGACGATCCGGCCTTCGGTGAGGAACAGGTCAGACAGCGCCACCGATTCGTCGAGGCTACCGCCCGGATTGTTGCGCAGGTCGAGCACTAGCCCGTTAATCCGCCCGCCGGGTGCTTGCTTGAGAATCGCCTGCCACGCCGCGAACACATCCGCGCCGACATCGGCAGAGAATTCGTTGACGGTGATGACGCCGATATTGCCCGGTGCAAATTCGTGAGTGACCGGCTCCAATTCAATCACGCCGCGCTTTACATTCACTTCCAAAGGCTCTTCGCGGCCCGGTCGGAAAATCGTCAACTGGATCGATGTACCCGAAGGCCCGCGCATCTGCGCCACTGCATCATCCAGGCTGCCGCCATAGATCAGCTTGCCATCCAGATGCGTGATGAAATCGCCCGCCTTGATCCCCACCGCGTCAGCCGGGCTGCCCTTGAACGGCGATACCACTTTGACCGCGCCATCTTCCATGACGACCGACAGGCCGAGGCCCGAATAATTGCCGTCGATCAGCGTTTCCAACCGCTCAAGATCGCTCCCGTCGAGATAGGCCGAATGCGGATCGAGCGCGGCCAGCATCCCATCAATCGCGCCGCGGATCAGCACCTCATCCTCAACCGGCTCGACGTAGCTCGCCTTGACCCGTTGGAAGACGGCAAACAGCTTGGCAAATTCAGGCCCGGCGCGGCCATCGACCTGCGCCATTGTGGCCGTGGTGGCGGGGATCAGCGCAACAGCGGTCACGAGGGCGGCACTGCGCAGGAGAGCGGCGATTTTCATGGGTGCGAGAGGCTCCTTTGGAGTGCGAATGTATAGGCTTGCCGAGCTTAACGCCAGATAGACGCGCGCTTAGGCGGGATGATGATATCGGAACGGGACAGGGCGGATGCAAATTTTTGCCGTCGCGTTCAGGCTTATCACAGGAATTGCAAAGGGTTGACCGGATTTCCTGCACGGCGAAGCTCGAACGTCACAGCCGTTCCGCGTCTGTCCGCAACCCCCATCGGGCTTCCACCAATCACGCTATCGCCCACTGCAACATTCACCCGTTCAAGCCCGGTGACCAAACTGGTCCAGCCGCCGTCGTGCTCGATGATGACGATTCGCCCGAATCCGCGATAGACGCCCGCAAAAGCCACGCGGCCGCGTCCCGGCGCAACCACTTGCGCGCCCCCCGCCGGGGCGAGGGTCAGCCCGGTGCTGGCCAGCCCGCTGTCACGCTTGGCTCCAAACCCCACCAGAGTGCGGCCCTGCACCGGCAGCTGAAAATCGCGTGGCGGCGGCGTGCTGGCGGCGGGCGACGGTGCGGCGGTGGGGGAAGCAGCAAGCGGCGCGGCGAGATTGGTAGGACGCAGCACCGGCCCCGGCAGCGCCGCGAGTTCTTGCCGCAGCGCCGCGATGTCGTCCAGCCGATCGACCAAACCATCAAGATCGCGCGCCTCCTCAGCCAGCGCCAGCGCCCGTTCGCCTTCCCGCAAAGCCGCGCCGCGTGCAGTGCGCGAGGCAAGCCGCTGCTGGTTTTCCAGCGCGGCCAGCTCCACCCGCCGGTCGCGCAGCGCGCCTTCGCCCGCACGCAATTGATCGAGCGCACGTGCCGCCTGCGTCTCCAAGGCCCGTCCCCGGTCCAACTCGCTGCGCAAAGCGGCGGTGCGGGCGCGGATTTGTGGCACGGCGCTGGCAAGCACCGCGCGCACGTGCACCACGTCTTTCAATGAACCCGGCTGCAGCGCCGATAGCGCCAGCGGTCGGCGCGCGGCGGTCTGCAAGGCGGCGGTGAGGCGCGCGGTCGGCTCCTGCTTCTTGGCGAGCCGTGCCGTCAAGGCGGCACGCTCTCCCCGCACGATGGAGTAACGCGCGCGCGCGGCTTCGATTTCCGCCTCGGCTTGCTGGATCCGTGCGGCGAGCGCGGCAGCTTCGTTGGCGGTGCGCTGCGCGGCTTCTGTCGCGGCTTCTGCCGCGTTGGAAAGGCGCGCGGCGCGGGCTTCGGCGCGGCGGCTTTCGCGGGTGGCGCGGGCGAGCGCGGCTTCGGCTTCGTCAGGCTCGATCAGTTGCACTGCTGTTTGTGCGCGGGTGGTTGGCAGTACGGCAAACAGCGCGGCGCAAATGGTTGCGGCCAAGGCAAAATGGAGCGCCGTGCGGTTCATTGTGCTACCCTGCCCGATGATAGGGATGCCCGGCAAGGATCGTTGTCGCCCGATACAACTGTTCCATCAGCATAGCGCGCGCCAGCATATGCGGCCAGGTGGCCGGGCCGAAGGCGAGCAGCAGGTCGGCAGAGGCGCGCTCGGCATCCGAATGGCCATCTGCCGCGCCCAGCATGAAGCGCGTCTCGCGCACGCCCTCATCACGCCAACGCCCCAGCAATGCGGCGAAATTGTCTGACGTCATGGCCTTGCCGCGCTCATCAAGCAGCACGGTGCGGCAAGGGGTGATAGGATCAGCCGCCTTACCAGCACCAGTATCGGGCCATTCGGTCAGCTTGACCGGCCAAGTCATGCGCTTGGCATAGCGATCGACCAGATCACCCTCAGGCGACCGGCCAATCTTCCCACGCGCGATGATATGGAGGAGGATAAGCAAATACCCGGTTTTGGAGCCCAGAACGGGCTGCAACGCAGCCCGCAAGGGCGACCGCCCGCCCGCAGGCGCTCAAGCCCGAAGGGCTTGAAACAGCGCCGAGGACGCGCCCGCGGAGGCGGGCGCGCAAAACAAGCTACGCTCTTCCCTGCGTCACTTCGCTACCCTCGAACGACCACATGCGTTCAAGGTTGTAGAAGGTGCGCACTTCGGGGCGGAACAGGTGGACGACCACGTCGCCCGCATCGATCAGCACCCAGTCAGCCGCCGGCAGACCTTCGATTCGCGCGTGGCCGAACCCGGCCTTCTTGATCTCTTCGGCGAGCTTTTGCGCCATCGAGGCCACCTGCCGGGTCGAACGCCCGCTGGCGATCACCATGTGATCGGCAATCGAGCTTTTGCCCTCAAGCGGGATCGACACGATTTCCTGCGCCTGATCGTCATCAAGCTGCGACAGCACCAATTTGTGCAGGGCATCAGTGCTCATATCAGAGCGCTTCAGCGTTTGGGCGGTGTTGGCAGCGGCTTGCACCGCAGCGGGCGGCACGGACGCGATAAACGCCTCGGTAATCGGCAATCTCGTATCTCCAGAGTTCAGGGCGATGGGAGCAGACAACACGCAGACCGGCAGGCGAGGCAGCCGAAACGCAAGCTATGCGCTTCATGCGACCTCCTCTGACCGGATGCTGCGGAATGTCAGCCGATCGCGCACCGTGGCTTTGCGTTGTGCGATGTCCGAACCCGTGCCGAGGATGTCCTCAGCCCACCCGGCATTGGCACGGCGAATCGCCGTGGCCGAGCGGTGATCGGGATCGAAACGCAATAACACCAGGGCTGGCGCGCTCCATTGCCCCCGTTTCCGAATGCTGGCAGAAGACACACGATAGCGCCTGAGCCAGACCATGGCGGGGCTCGTCATGGCGCGGGCATCATAGCCGGGCCGGGCGATTACCGCAATCGGCATTGTCCGCGCGATTCGTCGCCAGTCTTTCCAGCGGTGCAATTCGGCGAGATTATCCGCCCCCATCAGCCACACAAACCGCCGTTTGGGATAGCGGCGGGTGAGCTTTGCCAGCGTATCGACGGTGAAACGCGTGCCCAGCTGCTGCTCGATCGCGGTCGGGATGATCGGTGCACGGCGCGCCTGCTGATGGGCTGAGCGCAGTCGCGCGGCTAGCGGCGCCATGCCTGCGCGCGGCTTCAAAGGATTGCCGGGCGACACCAGCCACCACACCTCATCCAGCCCCAGCGCCTCGGCGGCAAATAGCGTCACCCGCCGATGCCCGCCATGCGCAGGATTGAAGCTGCCGCCCAGCAACCCGGTGAGAATAGGGATCGAACGCAAGGGGTTACGCCAAAAGCTCAAGCACGCGTCTGCCCGCTCCCGCGCACTTGCCATTTGTAGGTCGTCAGCCCTTCCAGCGCGACCGGCCCGCGTGCGTGCAGGCGGCCGGTGGCAATGCCGATTTCCGCGCCCAACCCGAACTCGCCCCCATCGGCGAATTGCGACGAGGCATTGTGCATCACGATTGCGCTATCGGCCTCTGCCAGAAAGCGTTCGGCGGCGGCATCATCAGCGGTGACGATCACGTCGGTGTGTGCCGATGAATGGCGCGCGATGTGCGCCAGCGCGTCGTCCAATCCATCAACCACTGCGACTGAGAGAATCGCGTCGAGATATTCTGTGTCCCAGTCATTTGCGCTCGCCGGGATGACACGCGGATCGAGCGCCTGCGCGCGGCCATCGCCGCGCACTTCGCAGCCCGCGTCGATCAGCGCCGTGACCAGCGCCGCGCTGTCCGGGAAAGCAGCGTCGATCAGCAGCGTCTCCATCGCCCCGCAAATGCCGGTACGCCGCAGCTTGGCATTGAGTGCGATGTTCCGCGCCATCGCAGGATCGGCAGCGGCGTGCACATAGGTGTGGCAGATGCCGTCCAGATGCGCGAGCACCGGGACGCGCGCATCGGCCTGAACGCGGGCGACAAGGCTCTTGCCCCCGCGCGGCACGATCATGTCGATCAAGCCACTTGCGGTGAGCATTGCGCCCACGGCGGCGCGGTCTTGCGTGGGGATCAATTGCACCGCTGCGGCAGGCACACCGCCTTCGTTCAAGCCTTCGACCAGCGCCGCGTGGATCGCACGGTTGGAATGCACCGCCTCGCTCCCGCCGCGCAGCAGTGCCGCGTTGCCCGCGCGGATGCACAGCGCAGCAGCATCGGCGGTGACGTTGGGGCGGCTTTCGTAGATGATTCCGATCGTGCCAATCGGTACCCGGATACGCTGCAGCCGCAGGCCATTGGGTCGCTGCGCCGAATCGATCACCTCACCCACCGGATCGGGCAGGTCAGCCACCGCGCGCACGCCTGCGGCAATTCCTGCCAAACGCGTTTCATCAAGCGCCAGCCGGTCGAGCATCGCCGGGGCCAGCCTGTTCGCCGCGCCTGCAGCAAGATCTTGGGCGTTGGCGGCCAGGATCGCCGGGGCCGAAGCCTCCAACCGGTCAGCCGCCAAGTGCAGCGCCGCCGCCCGCTCCGCGCTCGGCATCGCAGCCAGCGCGCGCTGCGCCAGCCTTGCGGCCTGTGCAAGCGTGGTCACAAGCTGCACGGGATCGGCGGCTTCGGGGCTCGTTTGCTGGTCGGCGGTTTGGGTCATGCGCATCTCCGTAGCAGGCGCATTATGCGCTGTCAGGCCTGACTGGCACGGGCGAGTTTCAGGCGATCCTCGCGGCAGTTGCGAAAAAAGCACGAATCAGGAACATTGCTGGGCGTGCGGTGCAACTTTCCACCGATGATGGGTGTTCTTGCTTATAATCGCCAAAGCACTTCGCCTGCCCTACCATAAGCGGGATTCGACCAGCGATTGATGCACTGTTAGCGGCGAATCAAGGTTACATAAAAAAAGATATCGGGGTCGCAGTGTCAGACAGGATTACCGCACTCAAGTGGGGCGAGCGACTGCGTCAGTGGTTCCCCGACCGCGAGTTTTTCATGCGTGCTGACGGACAGGTACGCTTCATCAAGATTTCGTCGAAGTTGCAGATGCGCGTGGCCGCTGGAGCCGTTGCGCTGGTAGTGGTGTGGTTGATCGCCCTCGCGGTGATGGCCTGGGGCCAATATCGCGCAACCAGCGACCTCGCCTCCTTTGCCGCCGAAAAAGCCCGCGTCGCTACCGCCAGCGAACGACTCGAAGCCTATGGCGGCGATCTTGACCGGGTGGTGGGCGAACTCGAACAGCGGCAGGAATTCCTCGAAGAAATGGCGCAAATGCTGCCCGAGGATATGGTCGCAGACAGCGCTGATGCCGGCACCGTAACCGATTCGTCAGCCGAAGCGGCCACGACCGTCAAAAAAGTCAGCGCGTTGATCCCGCAGGCGCGCGGCCTCGCCGAAGTCGAAGCGCGGCAGATTGCATTCGTTGAAAAACTCACCCGTTTCGCCGATGCCCGCGCCCGCCGCGCTGAGGCTGCGATCCGCAAATTGAACCTCGATCCCGGTGCCATGACCCGTCAGACTCAGGTTGCGATGGGAACCGCGATGGGTGGTCCGTTCGAAGCTATTCTGGGCGGCGATGATGACATCGACCCGCGCTTTGAACGTCTCGGCCTCAGCCTGACGCGGATGGCAGTGCTCGAACGCGCCTTGGACGGCATTCCGCAGGTTGTTCCGGCCAGCGTGCGCAGCATCACATCGGGCTTTGGCTATCGCCGCGATCCGTTCAACGGCCGGGGTGCGATGCATGCCGGGATTGATTTCAAAGGCGCAATGGGATCGCCGATCTTCGCCGCTGCCGATGGCCGCGTGACCTATGCCGGGTGGAAATCGGGCTATGGCAAAGCGGTCGAGATCACCCATGGTAACGGGATGTTGACCCGCTACGCTCACTTATCGCGGATCGATGTGCGGGTGGGCCAGCCGATTGCGGCGGGCGCAACGCTTGGCGGGCTTGGCTCGACCGGCCGTTCAACCGGTCCGCACCTGCATTTCGAAGTTCGTATCAATGAGCGCGCGGTCAATCCGCGCCCGTTTCTGGAGGCTGCCCCCGATGTTCTCAAGGAAGTCCGCCGAGCCGGAACGGCCAGATCGAGCCGCCCCGCCGCCCCCGTCGCGGCCCGCTAACAGGAGCAATATGATGGCTTCGGGTTCAACCTTCTCCGTGATCGGCGCCGATGTCGTGATCAAAGGCGATATCAGCGCCACCGCCGACCTGCATGTTGACGGCACAATCGAAGGCGACATCAAATGCGCCTCGCTGGTGCAGGGCGAAAGCAGCAGCATTAACGGCGCCGTGACCGCCGAAAGCGCGCGGATGGCGGGCAAGGTCAGCGGATCGATCACCGCGCGTGAGCTGGTGATCCTCAAATCAGCGCGGATCGAAGGCGACGTGCATTACGATGCGCTCACCATTGAACAGGGTGCGCAGGTTGATGGCCGGTTTGCGCCCAATGCGCGTCAGGCGGTCAAAGCCGTCCCGTCAGTGGGTATCGAAGCGGCTGAATAAGCCTGACTACAAGACCTCAGCTCGCAGCGCCTTGCGATCCAGCTTGCCGATGATTGTGCGCGGCAGGTCTGCGCGGATCACCACTGCATCGACTCGTTCATGCTTGCCGATCTTGGCATTGAGCCAGCCCGCCAATTCCTCTGCGGTTGCCCCCGCGCCATCTTTCAGCGTCACGTAAGCGCGCGGCACTTCGCCGCGGTATTCTTCGGGTACGCCGATCACCAACGCCTCTTTCACCGCCGGGTGTTCAAGGATCACATCCTCGACCACGCTGGGGAAGACCTTGAACCCGCCGACCGCGATCATGTCCTTGATCCGGTCAACGATTTCGAGGAACCCGTCGGCATCGACCCGCGCGACATCGCCGGTGCGCAGATAGCGTTTGCCATCCCGCTCGACAAAGGTGTCGGCATCGCTCTCGGGGTGGTTCCAATAGCCGCGCATGACCTGCGGGCCACACACCGCCAGTTCGCCCGGCTCACCTTCGGGGGCGAGGCTTTCGGGGTGTTCCTTGTCGAGCAGGATGACCTCGGTGCCCGGCACCAATTGCCCGATGGTGCCGCGCTTGCGGGTACCATCATAGGGATTGGCCGAGACCACGCCCGAACTTTCGGTGAGGCCATAGCCCTCGACCAACCGCACGCCGGTGACCTCCTCGAACCGCACATGCACCGGCCCCGGCATCGGCGCGCCGCCTGAAATGCAGACCTTCAAGCTCGAAAGATCGGTCTTGAAGAGGTCAGGGTGATCGAGCATCGCCTGAAACATCGTCGGCACACCCGGAAAGCCGGTGCAGCGGTATTTCTGGATGGTCTCCAGCACCTGCTTCGTCTCGAACCGCGGCACCATCGCGATCGATGCCCCGGTGACGCAGGCGTGGTTGAGCAGCGCGGTGTTGGCAAACACATGGAAGAACGGCAGCGCGCCCATGAACACCTCGTCGCGCACATTGCCGAACGGGTTGATCGCGGCGACCTGCTGCGCGTTGATGCTCAATTGATCATGCCCCAGCATCGCCCCCTTGGGCCGCCCGGTGGTGCCGCCGGTGTATTGCAGCAGAGCGAGGTCTTCTGGGGAGACTTTGGGAAGCGGGAAAACGCGACCCTCCAGCCACAGGGTGTAATACCAATCACCCTGCATGTCGGTCCAGCGGCGGATCGGCTGGCCCTCACCGCCATAGGCCACATCGGCAATCTGGCTGCGCTTGAGCAGCTTGAGTGCGGCCCCTTTGTACCACGGAAGCATCTCGGCAAGCGAGCCGACCACCAGTGTTTCCAGTGCCGAGCCGTCGAGCACCTTGATGGCGGTCTTGTAGAGTTCGGGCACATCCAGCGTCACCAGCACCCTTGTGCCGCTGTCTCCGACCTGCCAGCTCAACTCCTCGACCGAGTACAGCGGCGAGAAATTCACCACCACCGCGCCAGCCATCATCGCCCCGTAATAGGCAGCGGCGTAGATTGGCACGTTAGGTAGGAACAGACCGACGCGGTCGCCCTTCTTGATGCCCATCTCCACCAGTCCGAGGGCGAAGGCGTTCGCCTGTTCGAAAATCTGGCGATAGGAGTAAGTGCGCCCGAGGAAATGCAGAAACGGCGCGTCCGGCGTTTCGCGCGTGCTGCGTTCGAGCATCGCGGGCAGGCTCATCGCCTCGAACACGGTGTCCAGCGGGGTGGGGTGATGATAGGGCGCGCTACTGACAGTCATGTCAATAATTGTGGCCGACAACGCGCTGGCGCACAAGCAAAAGTCGCTGGTGCCGTGTCGCTTTTATACAAATTCGCAAGAAGGCTGGGCCGGGGCTGCAATCAGCGCCCCGGCCCGCATAATCAATTCTGCCAATCAGTTTTGAATGAACCCGCTTTCGGGGTCGATTTTCACTTCGGCAGCCTCGGCAGCGCGGCGCGCGGCGAGCCATGCTTCGGCTTCGGCTTCCTGCGCGGCTTTGCCGGCGGCCTGAACATTGGCATCACGTTCAGCGCGCAGTTCCGCGATCAAATTTTCGCGATCATTGCGTTCACTGCGAACAGGGGCCTCGACATCTTCGACGATCCCGGCGCGCTTGGCAGCCTTGGCAACCATTGCATCGAGTTCGCGTTGCGAACACAGGCCCAGCGTCACCGGGTCTTTTGCCTGGATGTTCTGGATGTTCCAATGCGTGCGGTCGCGCAGGGCGCCGATGGTGTTGCGGGTCGTGCCGATCAGCTTGCCGATCTGCGCATCCGACACTTCGGGGTGATTGCGCAGGATCCATGCGATCCCATCGGGCTTGTCCTGCCGCTTCGACACCGGGGTATAGCGCGGGCCTTTGGTGCGGGTCACTTCGACCGGGGCCTTGTGCATCCGCAGCGAATAGGTCGCGTCGGCCTGACCCAGTTCGATCTCGCCCTGCGTCAACTCGCCCGCGTGCACCGGATCGCGCCCGGTATATTTGCTGCCCGCCAGATCATCGGCCATCGCCTGCACTTCGAGAATGTGCAGGCCGCAGAATTCGGCAATCTGCTCAAACGATAGCGCGGTGTTGTCCACCAGCCACGTTGCGGTGGCGTGCGGCATCAGCGGCTTGGGCTGATCCTTGATAGCCATGGGGGAAATCTCCGTTGAAAATGAAAGGGCCGCCCCTTTCGGAGCGGCCGCATTAAAGGACTAGATAGGGGAAGCCGCGGCAAACGGCAAGGAAAAGGGAGTCAGAAGGCCGGAATCGCCTGCAACGACACCGCCTCTTCCTCCTCCAGTGCCACCAGACCCGATAGAAACTGCCGCGTCGCCGCCTCCCACGAGAACGACGCGCCATAGGTAGTGCAGCGCCCGCGGTCGCAGTAACGCGCGGCATCGATTGCGCGGGTAAGGTCTTCAGACAACGCCCCAACATCGTCGGTGACAATGTCGAGCGGGCCTGCCACCGGGAAGGCCGCAACCGGGGTTCCGCAGGCCAGCGCCTCGATCATCACGAGGCCGAAGGTGTCGGTGCGGCTCGGAAACACAAACACATCGGCCCCGGCATAGCAGCCTGCCAAATCGGTGCCGGTGCGTTTGCCGAGGAATAGCGCATCGGGGAACTTCGCCGCCAGCGCCGCGCGCGCCGGGCCATCGCCGACCACCACTTTGGTGCCGGGATAGGGGCAGGCGAGAAACGCCTCGATATTCTTCTCCACCGCAATCCGCCCGACATAGAGCAGGATCGGCCCTTGCAGCCCGGCATATTCGGGCGGCGCCGGAGCGTGCGGGGAAAAGCAGGTGAGGTCGACCCCCCGGCTCCAATTGCTGAGCTGGGTCAGGCCCTGATCGCGCAATTGCGCCCGGATCGTCTCTGTCGCGACCATAATTGCTTTCGCCGGACGGTGGAACCAGCGGATATAGGGCCAAAATGCGCTCGCCGGCAGGCCGGTGCGACGGGCAAGGTAATCGGGAAACTGCGTGTGATAGGCGGTGGTGAAGGGCACTTTGCGGCTGAGGCAATACCGCCGCGCAGCGAAGCCCAGCGGGCCTTCGGTGGCGATATGCACCGCCTCGGGCGCGATTTTCGCCAACTGCCGCCCAACCGCACCCGGCGCCGTCAACGCGAGGCGGATTTCGGGATAAGTCGGCGCGGGCATCGAAGGATAACCCTCGGGCGAGATCACGGTGACCTCATGCCCCCATGCGCGCAGCGTATCACACGTAGTCGACAGCGTGCGCACCACACCGTTGGTCTGCGGGTGCCACGCGTCAGTCACTATAGCGATTGATGCCGGGACAGGCCCGGCGGGGGCGATTGATGCCGGGACAGGCCCGATTGAACCGGGCGCAATCGCGCGGAAGGCAGGCGTGGCGGTATCTGGAGTGAAGGTGGTGAGCCGGTTCACGCCGCCTCCAGTGCGGGATCGGCGGGTTCGGCCACCGGAGCGTCACCCGGCGCAGCCTCACGCCGCTTGATCTCGTCAGCCCAGTGGAGGATTTCCATGCGCCCATCGTGATGTTCGACCAGCGCGTTGCAGCCTTCCACCCAGTCGCCATCGTTCCAGTATTCAACCGGCTTGCCGTTGTGTTCGAAGTTACGGAACTCGGCGGTGTGGATGTGGCCGCACACCACCCCGTCAACCCCGCGTTCGCCAGCCGCGCGGGCGACAGCTTCTTCGTATTTGCCGATGAATTCGACCGCGTTCTTGACCTTGTGCTTGGCCGCTTTGGAGAGCGACCAATAGGGCTTGCCCAGCCAGCGGCGCACGGTGTTGACCGTGACGTTGAGCTTCATCATCAAGTGGTAGGCATGGTCGCCCACAAAGGCGAGCCAGCGGTGCGACAGCATCACCGCATCGAATTCATCGCCGTGCAACACCATCAGGCGGCGGCCATCGGCAGTGTCGTGGAAAGCAGCCCGGCGGATTTCGATCCCGCCGAAATTCAGCCCGGTGAACTGCCGGAACATCTCGTCATGATTGCCGGGGATATAGACCACCCGCGTGCCGCGCCGGGCGCGCTTCATGATGCGCCATACGATATCGTTGTGGGCGGCAGGCCAGTAGAACTTCTTCTTCAGCCGCCAGCCATCGATGATGTCGCCGACGAGGTACATCGTCTCACTATCGGTAGTGTCGAGGAAATCGATCAGCATCTCGGCGTTGCAGCCCTTGGTGCCGAGGTGGACATCGCTGATCCAGATCGTGCGGAACGAACGCCGTTCCCTATCTTCGGGCTCGGGCGTGCGGGGGCGGCCGAGTGGGAAGCTGGTAATGTTGCCAAACTCGCTCACAAGGTCGGCCACGGTGGCCTGGTCGGTGGTCGAGCGGTCGCTCAGCAGGTCAGACAGATCGGAATCGGTCATGCGTAATCCCTGAATGTCGTGTCTTGTCTGTTCCACCTCATGACAGGGAATTGTTACAAGCGTTGCGCAAGCAAATGACAGTTTTGAGTCATTTTCGCACAGCCCAGCACTCCCTGACAGGCGATGCTGCGTCGTTCCTGACTAGTGTATGACTGGATAGCGACAAATCAAGCGGGCTGCGTAGCCGCGAGCGGGCCGTGACCCGGCGCGGCGCTCAATTCATCGCAATAAAGCCGGGCAACGCCTGCATGCGCGCGATCCACGCGGTGATGTGCGGGTAATCGCCGAGGCCGAAGCCGCCTTCTTCGGCGACATGGGTATAGGCAAACAGCGCAATATCGGCGAGCGTCACCGCCGCACCGCTGAAAAAGGCTTGGTCGGCCAGATGCCGGTTCATCAGGTCGAGCGCCGCGCAGCCTGCCATCCGCTTGGCCATGATCTGCGCGCGCTGTTCGGCTGACAAATTCGCCTCACCCACGAACCGCAGCCAGAACCGCAACGTCGCGATGTTGGGTTCGTGATTATATTGTTCAAAGAACATCCAGCGCAGCATGTCGGCCTGTGCAAAGCGATCCGCCGGGATCAGCGCGCTTCCATACGCCAGATACCAGCACGCCGCGTTGCTTTCGGGCAGGAAGCGCGCCCGCCCCTCTCCTTTGGTCCCAGCCCCGATCTGCAACACGGGAATGCGGCCATTGGCGTTGACCTGCGCGAGAAACTCCGGCGTCCGCGTCTCGCCCTTCATGATGTCATAAGCCCGCGTGGCGAGCGGCAGGCCGAGCAGCGCGGCGGTCAGCTTGATCTTGTAGCAGTTGCCGCTGCGGGGGTCTTCGTGAAGGGTCAGCGGCTCAGCCACCGGAAACCTCCAGCACGATCTTGCCAACATGCGCGCCCGCTTCCATCCGCGCGTGGGCGGTGGCAGCTTCGGCGAGCGGGAAGGTCGTATCCATCACCGGCGATAGCTCGCCATCGACGAACAGCGGCCAGGCATTGTCGGCAATCTCGTCTGCTAACGCCGATTTGAACGCGTCAGACCGTGGGCGCAAAGTCGATCCGGTCAGCGTCAGCCGCTTCATCATCACCAGAGCCATATTCAGTTCCGCCTTGGCCCCGCCCAGCACCGCGATGGTGACATGGCGGCCATCTTCGGCAAGGCATTTGAGATTGCGCGGCACATAATCGCCCGACACCATGTCGAGCACCACGTGAACGCCCTTGCCCCCGGTATGCGCCATCACCGCATCGGCAAAATCGACCGCGCGGTAATTGATCGCAAGATCAGCCCCGATCCGGCGGGCGGCGGCGCATTTCGCCTCATCGCCGCAGGTCACAATCACTTCGAGCCCGAAGGCTTTGGCGAGCATGATCGCCATCGTCCCGATGCCCGATGTGCCGCCGTGCACCAGCACCCTCTCCCCATCGCGCGCCAATCCGCGTTCAAACAGGTTGTGCCACACGGTGAACAGCGTTTCGGGCAGCGCGGCGGCATCGGCCAGCAGCATCCCTTCGGGCACCGGCAGGCAGTGCTGCCAATGCGCGGCGCAATACTCGGCGTAGCCCCCGCCGGGGGTAAGCGCGGCGACGAACTGCCCGATCATTTCGCGCGGGACTTCACTGCCCACCGCGACCACTTGTCCCGACACCTCCAGCCCCAGCAGCGGCGAGGCCCCCGGTGGGGCGGGGTAAGCGCCGGCGCGTTGCAGGCAATCGGGGCGATTGACCCCGGCAAAGGCGACGCGGATCAGCAGATCATCGGGGCGCAGGCGCGGCAACGGGACATGCACGATCCCCAGAACCTCCGGCCCGCCCGGCGCATCAAACCCGATCGCGCGCATCTGTTCGGGCAAATCTGCCCCATATTCTGCGGCCATCACCAACGTCCCCTTGAACCCCAAGCCCTATCGGCCCCATCACCACGCGGGATTAACCACGAAGGCTGCGCGAATAACCGTCTCTCCGATTGACAGCAAGCCGCTTGGCAGGTGATGCTGCGCGGCAATGGAAGAACCCGATCGCCCTAGGCCCAAAGGCGACGCCGCGAGTCGCCTCGCAACGGAAGACCTTGCGCCCTATTCGCAGGCCGAATTGGGCGAGCGGATTGCACAGCTCGAAGCCGAAATCGCCCGCGTTGCCGCGCATCGGGATAAGGCCGCAGCTCACCGCGCCGCGGCTGATGCATTGTTTGCAAGGGGTAGTGGATGATCCACCACGCACTTCTGCGCGTACCTCTGCCAACGGATTCGCAATTTGCGCGGCCGATCCCATATAGTCGAAAACCGGCTCCCCCCGCTCGCTCGCCACGCGCATTCCCCGCCCGCTGAGAAAGGCCGCTCCCATGCCCAGCTTCGCCCAGAACCTTGAACGCACCCTGCACAACGCGCTCGGCAATGCGTCCGAACGGCGGCACGAATATGCCACGCTCGAACACCTGCTGCTGGCGCTGATCGATGATGAAGATGCCGCTGCTGTGATGGCCGCCTGCGGGGTTGATCTGGCTGAGCTTGGCGAGGTCGTGAAGCAGTATCTTGATCAAGAATATCAATCGCTTAAGACAGAAGATGGCGCTGATCCACAGCCGACGGCGGGGTTCCAGCGGGTGATCCAGCGCGCGATCCTGCACGTCCAGTCTTCAGGCAAAGACACCGTAACCGGTGCCAACGTGCTGGTCGCACTGTTTTCCGAACGCGATAGCTATGCGGTCTATTTCCTCCAGCAGCAGGATATGAGCCGGCTGGATGCGGTGAGCTTCATCAGCCACGGCATTGGCAAAGGCGGCCGCCAGATCGAACCCAAGGGCTCAGGCGGCACCGACAAGGCCGATGAACCGGCGCAGACCAAAGACAACGCGGGCAACAAGAAGGAAACGGCGCTCGACCAGTTCACCGTCAACCTCAACATCAAGGCCGAAAATGGCAAGATCGATCCGCTGATCGGGCGCGGGCCGGAAGTTGACCGGACGATCCAGATCCTGTGCCGCCGGTCGAAGAACAACCCGCTTTATGTCGGTGATCCCGGCGTCGGCAAAACCGCGATTGCCGAAGGCTTGGCGCGCAAGATCGTCGAAGGCGATGTGCCCGAAGTGCTGTCCGAAGCGGTGATCTACTCGCTCGACATGGGCGCGCTGCTTGCAGGCACGCGCTATCGCGGCGATTTTGAAGAGCGGCTGAAGCAGGTCGTCACCGAATTGGAAGCAATGCCCAACGCGGTGTTGTTCATCGACGAGATTCACACCGTGATCGGCGCAGGCGCAACCAGCGGCGGGGCGATGGATGCGTCCAACCTGCTCAAGCCCGCATTGTCGAGCGGCGCGATCCGCTGCATCGGGTCGACCACCTACAAGGAATTTCGCAACCACTTCGAAAAGGACCGCGCGCTGCTGCGCCGGTTCCAGAAGATCGACGTGAACGAACCGACGATTGAGGACACGATCAAGATCCTCAAAGGTCTGCGTTCTGCGTTCGAAGATCACCACAAGGTGAAATACACCCCCGATGCGATCAAGACCGCGGTGGAGCTTTCGGCGCGTTACATCAACGACCGCAAGCTGCCCGACAAGGCGATCGACGTTATCGACGAAGTCGGCGCGATGCAGATGCTGGTGCCCCCCAGCCGCCGCAAAAAAGTGATCACCGCCCGCGAAATCGAACAGGTGATCGCGACGATGGCGCGCATCCCGGCGAAGTCCGTGTCGAAGGACGACAAGAAAGCGCTCGAAAACCTCGAACGCGATCTGAAACACGTGGTCTTCGGTCAGGACGAGGCGATCAAGCGGCTGTCGACCGCGATGAAGCTGGCGCGCGCAGGCCTGCGCGATCCGGACAAGCCGATTGGTAGCTTCCTGTTCTCTGGCCCGACCGGCGTCGGCAAAACCGAAGTCGCGCGTCAGCTCGCCAGCATCATGGGGATCGAGCTGAAACGCTTCGACATGTCCGAATATATGGAGCGGCACTCGGTTTCCCGCCTGATCGGCGCGCCTCCGGGTTATGTCGGTTATGATCAGGGCGGACTACTGACCGATGCGATCGACCAGAACCCGCATTGCGTGCTGCTGCTCGACGAAATCGAAAAGGCACACCCCGACCTGTTCAACATCCTGTTGCAGGTGATGGATAATGGCCGCCTGACCGATCACCACGGCAAAACGGTCGATTTCCGCAACGTGGTGCTGATCATGACCACCAATGCCGGCGCGTCCGACATGGCGCGCAGCGGGATCGGGTTTGGCGATGTGTCCAAGGCCGATGCCGGAACCGAAGCGGTGAACAAGATGTTCACTCCCGAATTCCGCAACCGTCTCGATGCGATCGTGCCGTTTGCCTATCTCGGCAAGAGCATCGTTGCCCGCGTGGTCGACAAGTTCATCCTCCAGCTCGAATTGCAGCTGGCCGAACAGAACGTCCACATCCAGTTCGACAGCGACGCCCGCACGTGGCTGGGGGACAAGGGTTACGACAAACTCTATGGCGCCCGCCCGATGAGCCGGTTGATCCAGGACAAGATCAAGCAGCCGCTGGCCGAAGAACTATTGTTCGGCAAACTGGCCGACGGCGGCGAGGTGCATGTCAGCATCAAGGACAACAAGCCGTCCTTTGAAATGACCCCGGCCCCGCCGAAGGTGAAAGCGGCCAAGAAAAAGCCCGCGACAAAGAAAGCTCCGGCCAAAAAGCCCGCGGACGAAGCAGGCGAAGGCTGAGCCGAATGCATCGGGGTATGGCGGTTCTGGCGGCGGGCACGCTTGTGAGTGCGCCCGCCGCTGCCGAAACGGAGCGCTGGGTACAGACCGAAGAAACCATGCCCGCTCGCCTTATCGAAGTCGGCACGTGGGAATTTTCGGCCACCAAGCGCGGCCCGGATGGCAGGCCGGAATGCTATGAAAGCTGGACCTTCAACGCCGACGGCAGCGGCCTGATCGTCAGCGGCAAGCAGCGTGTCACCACAAGCTGGAAGGCCGACAGGTTCCAAGAGCTCGGCCAGTTTCTGTTCGTGACCAACGAGACCACGACCGATGGCCCGGACTGTATGGGCCGCGCTGTCGACACAAGCGAATATCCCTACAAGAGCCCCGGCTTCCAGCTGATCTTTTTCGAGAATGGCATGCGCGCGAAGGTCTGTGACGGCGGGAAATTGATGACGCTTCCGGATGGTACGACCACGACCCTGCTTGATGCGGACGACTGCTGGGGCGAGATTGCCCCGCTGTCCAAGGGCTGATTGCGCGGAACATTCTATCACCAACGCGGATTATGAGCGCATGACTGCGCCCTTTTCCTGGATCCGGCCCGAACCGCGCGGCATTCATGTCGTACCCGCCGACATCTGGATTGATCCTTCGCGCGCTGTCCCGCGGGCTCTGGTCACCCACGGCCATGCGGATCACGCGCGCGGTGGGCATGGCGCAACGATTGCCACGCCTGCGACACTGGCGATCATGGAACTGCGCTACAACACCCGCGAAGGCGCAGTGGCGGCGGAATATGGCGAGACAATCGCGCTGGGCGGCGGGGTCACGGCGACCTTCCTGCCCGCCGGCCATGTGCTCGGTTCTGCGCAAATCCTGCTGGAGCACGCGGGTGAGCGGGTGATCATCACCGGCGATTACAAACGCGCAGCCGATCCAACCTGCGCGCCGTTCGCCGTCACCCCCTGCGATATCTTCATTACTGAGGCGACGTTCGGCCTGCCGGTCTTCACCCACCCGCCGATTGCCGAGGAGATCGGGAAGCTGCTCGCCGCCCGCACAGCAAACCCCGATTCCTGCATCCTCGTCGGCGCCTATGCGCTGGGTAAAGCGCAGCGGGTGATCGCGGAACTGCGCGCGGCCGGGCACGATGAGACAATCTGGCTGCACGGCGCGATGGAAGCGATGTGCCGCCTGTATGAGGATCACAATGTCCCGCTCGGCGATCTCAAGCTCGTCAGCGACGCGCCGTCAAAGGACGCGATGCGCGGCCACATCGTGATCGCGCCCCCTGCGGCGCTGAATGACCGCTGGAGCCGCCGCCTGCCCGATCCCATCACCGCGATGGCGAGCGGGTGGATGCGGGTGCGCGGGCGGGCGCGGCAACGCGGGGTCGAGCTGCCGCTGGTCATCTCCGACCATGCCGACTGGAACGAACTCACCCGCACCATTGGCGAAGTGAACCCGCAGGAAACCTGGATCACCCACGGCCGCGAAGAAGCGCTGCTGCGCTGGTGCGAGCTCAATCAACGCCGCGCCCGCGCGCTGGCGCTGGTGGGGTACGAGGACGAGGATGACTGAGCTCCTCGTCCCCAAGCCCAATCGCTTACTTGATCGCGGCGAGATCGGCGGCGATTTTCGCCAGCACTTCGTCGGTGATCAACCCCTGCGAAAACGGCGCAACCGCCTTCAGGCTGATCGCCTTAAACTGTTCATAGGCCGGGTGCTGATCAATGCCGGGCAGGTGCGTGGTGACCACCGCCTTGGCGCGGCCATCGGCCATCAGGGCTTCGATCGGAGTGTCGAGCGTGAAAGCGGCTGCCATCGGTGCGGGCATCGACGCGGGTGCGGCGGCGTCTTGCGCCATCGCAGGGGCGGTCAGAGTGGCGGCGACGAGGCCGAACGCAGCAAAAGCGGCAAACTTCATAGAGGCGATTCCTTGCTGGTGGGGCGGACAAACGAATTATCCGCCGCACGATTTAGCGCATCCGTGTGGCTGTGCAAAGACCATCGGCAGGCTGGGTAATGGAGCCCTTCTCCGCCCTGCTCGACGCGCTCGTCTACACCACCAGCCGCAACCGCAAGCTGGCGCTGATCGCCGCCTATCTGCGCAGCGCGCCCGATCCCGATCGCGGCTGGGCGCTGGCGGGATTGACCGGCGGGCTGGATTTCCCCGCAGTCAAATCCTCGACGATCCGCAATCTGATGATGGAGCGGGTTGATCCGCTGCTGTGGAACCTCAGCCGCGATTTCGTTGGCGATACGGCCGAAACCGCGAGCCTGCTGTGGCCCGAGCCGGAGACGCAAGCGCCGCAAGACGATCTCTCGCTGACCGAACTTGTCGAAAGGCTCGCCGGGCTGACCCGGTCGACGGCGCCGGGCGAACTGCCGGGCCTGCTCGACCGGATGGATGCCAAGGGTCGCTATGCTCTGATCAAGCTGGCCACCGGCGGGATGCGCGTCGGCGTGTCGGCGCGGCTGGCGAAGGTCGCGTATGCCCAAGCCTTCGATGTTACAGTGGAGGAGGTCGAGGAATATTGGCACGCGCTCACTCCGCCTTATGCCGAGCTGTTTGCATGGGCGGCGGATGGCAGTGCGGCGCCTGACCTCGCCAACGTGCCGCGCTTTCGTCCGTTCATGCTCGCGCATCCGCTGGAGGAGACGCAAATTGATCTTGCGGAGTACGCTGCCGAGTGGAAGTGGGACGGCATTCGCGTGCAGCTGGTCCGTGCAGGCGGTGAAACCCGGGTCTATTCGCGTTCGGGCGACGATATTTCCGCGACCTTCCCCGAATTGCTGAGCGCCTTGCCGTTCGACGCGGTGCTCGATGGCGAATTGCTGGTGCGCGGCGCGGCGCAGGGCGGAGAAGCCAATGATACGACCCAAGGCGGTGCGGCGAGTTTCAATGCGCTGCAACAGCGTTTGGGGCGCAAGGTGGTGTCGGCCAAAATGCTGCGCGAAGCCCCCGCGTTCGTGCGGCTCTATGATGTGTTGCTGGCCGATGGGCAGGATTGGCGCGAGCACCCGTGGAAGTCGCGCCGCGCGACTCTCGAAGCCCTGATGCCGCGCCTTCCCGATACCCATTTCGATCTGTCGGCGCTGGTCGAGGCGGAGGATTTCGCCGCGCTCGCCGCGATCCGCGATACTGCCCGCGATGAGGCGATCGAAGGTCTGATGCTCAAACACCGCGACAGTCCTTATGTCGCCGGACGCAAGGCGGCGCTGTGGTACAAGTGGAAGCGCGATCCGCTGCTGATCGACTGTGTGATGATGTATGCCCAGCGCGGCAGCGGCAAGCGGTCGAGTTTCTATTCGGACTACACCTTCGGCTGCTGGGCGGGAGACCCCGATGCCGGCGCCGAGTTGCTGCCCGTGGGCAAGGCCTATTCAGGCTTCACCGATGCAGAATTGAAGCAAATCGACAAATTCGTGCGGCAGAACACACTCAATCGCTTCGGCCCGGTGCGTGAGGTGAAGCGTGAACTGGTGTTCGAGGT
>LNED01000037.1 GCA_001464915.1 Sphingomonadales bacterium Ga0077531 | reverse complement strand
AGGCGGCGTTCTTCTTCGAGGCTCGCGAGCCCGCCCTCGTCAATCGCGCGTTGCGACGGGAACACGCCTTCTTCCCAGCCGACGCAGAAGACGTTGTCGAATTCCAGCCCCTTGGCGGCGTGGATCGTCATGATCGTCACCGTCTCCTCGGCATCGGAACGGTCGTTGTCCATCACCAGGCTAACGTGTTCGAGGAAATCGCCGAGCGTTTCGTAATCCTCCATGGCGCGGGCGAGTTCGGATAGGTTTTCGGCCCGGCCTGCGCTTTCCGCCGTGCGGTCAGCGGCGAGCATGGCGTTATAACCAGACTCCTCGAGCACCAACCGCAGCAGATCGGACGGCGACACTGTGTCCGCCGTCTCGCGCCAATGCAGGAATTGCCGCATCAACCCGCCGATAGTGTTTGCCGCGCGCGCAGGCAGCTCATCGCTATTGGCCAGTTGCAGCGCGGCGGCGGCCAGCGGCAAATTCATCCGCCGGGCGTGCTGGTGCATTTTCTCCAGCGCCTTGGCACCCAATCCGCGCTTGGGCTGATTGTGGATCCGTTCAAACGCCAAGTCATCTTGCGGCTGCGCGATCACCCGCAGGTATGCCAGCGCATCGCGGATTTCGGCGCGTTCGTAGAAACGGAAACCGCCGATGATGCGGTAATTCACTCCGATCTGGATGAAGCGGTCTTCAAACTCGCGGGTCTGATATTGCGCGCGCACGAGAATCGCGACGCCGTTGAGCGCTGCGCCTTCGCGCTCAAGCCGCTCGATTTCCTCGCCCACCCTGCGCGCTTCTTCGGGGGCGTCCCACACGCCGATGACCTTGACCTTGTCGCCGCCGTTGACCTCGGTCCACAGGGTCTTGTCATGGCGCTGCGAATTGGCGCGGATCAGGCCCGCCGCCGCGCCCAGAATATGCGGGGTGGAGCGGTAATTCTGTTCGAGCCGGATCACCGCCGCTCCGGGGAAATCCTTCTCAAACCGCAGGATATTGGCGACCTCGGCCCCGCGCCACGAATAGATCGACTGATCATCATCGCCGACCACGCAGATATTCTTGTGCTCCTGCGCCAGCAACCGCAGCCACAGATACTGCACCGCGTTGGTGTCCTGATATTCGTCCACCATGATGTAGCGGAACCGGCGCTGATAATCGGCGAGGATATCGTGATGTGTACGCAGGATGTTGAGCATGTGCAGCATCAGATCGCCAAAATCGCAGGCGTTCAGCTCCTTCAGCCGCTGTTGATAGCGCCCATAAAGCGCCGCCCCTTTGCCATTGGCGTAGGCCTCGTTCTCGGCAGCATCGAGATCGGCGGGGTTCAGACCGCGGTTCTTCCACCGGTCGATCAGCCCAGCGAGCTGCCGCGCGGGCCAGCGCTTTTCGTCAAGGTCAGCCTCCACGATCAACTGTTTGAGCAGCCGCAGCTGATCGTCTGTGTCGATGATGGTGTAATTGCTCTGCAACCCCACAAGCTCGGCATGGCGGCGCAGCATCTTGGCGCAGATCGAGTGAAACGTGCCGAGCCACGGGATGCCTTCTGAATTCGGGCCGAGGTGATGCGACACTCGTTCGCGCATCTCGCGCGCGGCCTTGTTGGTGAAGGTGACGCACAGGATTTGGCTGGGGTAGGCGCGCCGGGTCGCCACCAGATGCGCCAGCCTTGCGGTGAGCGCAGCAGTCTTGCCCGTGCCGGCCCCTGCCAGCATCAGCACCGGGCCGTCAGCGGTCAGCACCGCCTCACGCTGCGGCAGGTTCAACCGTTCGGCATAGGGCGGCAGGCCGGTGTCCCCGGCAGCATGGGCGAGTGGATAAAGGGCGGCGAGGTCGGTCATACTGGCGTGAACAGCTAGAGAACATCGGCGTTGACCGCAAGCCGTGTGTCGGCCAACCTTGTCGACATTGACGACGAAAGGGAGGGCAAGGGATGCTGACCGGAGGATGCCATTGCGGCGCCGTTCGCTACGAGGCGGCACAGATGCCTGCGCGCCACTCGCTATGCCATTGCATCGATTGCCGAAGGGCAGCGGGTGCGCCGTTGGTAGGGTGGGCGATCTTTGCCGAAGCCGATGTGCGGATCAGCGGGGATACGGCGGTTTATGCGTCGTCAGAAAACACCCGGCGACATTTCTGCCCGCAATGCGGCACGGGCCTGTTTTACACCAATGCAGCGGTTTTTCCCGGCATGATCGATGTCCAGACGGCAACGCTCGACGATCCCGATCTGGTGCCGCCTTCGGAACAGATCCAGCTGGCCGAGCGGATTGGCTGGATAGAGCACGCGCACGCCTTGCCGGGGTTTGAACGGTATCCATCGGCCTAAGCGACGAACCGCTCACCGTTTTTGCGCCACGGTTGCCGCTCGGCCGTGGCGCAGGCGGGGTGTCTGGCTGGCCGGGGCATTGCCTCCTGCACGGTCCCGGCCATAGTTGGGGGGTCTGGTCAGCAGGGGACTGAGCGGCCGGACACCCGCTCGCGTTCGTGCATGCTTGGGATCAACTCTTCAGGAGAAACCCATGCGTAAGTCTCTGAATATCTTCGCCATCGCCGGAATCGCATCCGCCTTTGCCATGTCCCCCGCGCTTGCCGCCGCGCAGGACGAACCTGCCCCGAGCTCTGCGCCTGAAGCCGCTAGCCCTGCTGCATCAATGACTCCCGAACAGGACGCTGCGATGCAGGCATGGCCGGCGGAAAAGCAAACCGCGTTCAAACTGTGGCCGGCAGATACCCAGGCCTATTATTGGTCACTTAGTGAACAACGCCAGAAAATGTTCTGGGCGCTGTCTGACAGTGACAAGGTTGCCCTGTCGACAATGGCCGAACCACAGCGCGAATCGACCTGGGCGCAAATCGAAACCCAGCTCAAACCGCCCAGAGCCTAGGCTTCAGGAGACTCCGGGTCGGCAGAGGGAGGCGCCAGTCGCAGCAGGCTGAGCTTGCCTTTGCCGACCCGGCGTTGGTTTTCGATCACAAGGCCATTGATCGCCGGGTCTTCGTTGAACGCGGTTTCAAGGCTGATCCATGTTTCAGCGCCGATCCAGCCGAGCCGCAGCAGTCGGTCGAGCGCAACCTCGCCCGCGCCGGAATGGTAGGGCGGATCGACCAGAATCAGATCGAGCGGTGTGGACGCTGCGCGCAGCTGGGTCACCGACCCGACTTCAACCCGCGCCGTATCGCGCGCGCCCATCGCGGTGATATTGGTGCGGATTGCGTCCACCGCGGCGCGGTCCTGTTCAACAAACAGGCAGGTCGCCGCCCCGCGCGACAAGGCCTCAAGCCCCAATGCGCCCGACCCTGCAAACAGATCAGCGACCTGCAAGCCTTCAAAATCGCCCAACCGGCTGGTGAGCATCGAAAACAGGGTTTCGCGCATCCGGTCGGCGGTGGGGCGGGTGGCGTCGCCTTTGGGCGCGATCAGCTTGCGGCCGCGCCATTGGCCAGCGATGATCCTCATTTGCGCGGGCCCCGCGGCGGGGTTAGCCCGCGTGTTGGCGCTGGTCGCTTGCGTGAACGCGAGTCAGAGCGCGGCTTGCCGGGTGCCGCACGGTCATTGCGCGGCGCGTTGGTCAGGGTCGAGGGCCCCTTGCCGGGAGCAGGCGATGCCGCCGGGCCTCTGCGCGGCGCGGCGGAGGGCGCGTCGGCAGTCTTGCGCGGAAAAGTCGCAGCACCAGCGGCAGCGCCTTTGCGCGGATAGGGCGCAGCGCCAGCGCCTTTGCGCGGCGCAGGTGCAGCATCGGCGTCCTTGCGCGGAACAGGCCGCGCATGAGGGCCTTTGCGCGGCGCGGGACGCGGGGGGCGCGGTGGCTTCACCGGTGCCGCGATCTCGACCTTGTCCGCTTTCTTCACTCCGCCGCGCGGGATCGGTTCGCCGGTCATTTCCGACAGGAACCGTGCAACCGCTTTGCCCGTCAACTCGACTGCCTGCCCGCGCGGCAAATCGCCCAGGTTGAACGGGCCGTATCCGGTGCGGATCAGGCGATTGACCTTCAGGCCCAGATATTCCAGCACCTTGCGCACCTCGCGGTTTTTGCCTTCGGTGATGGTCATTTCGACCCACACGTTCCGGCCCGCAGAGCGTTCGAGATTGGCGTCGATCGCGCCGTAACGCATCCCATCGATCTCGACGCCCTCGATCAGGTCTTCGAGCTGGCTCTGCTGCACTTCGCCAAAGGCGCGGGCGCGGTAGGTGCGCGGCACCTTGGTCGATGGCAGCTCCATCATGCGTTTCAACCCGCCATCATTGGTGAGCAGCAGCAGGCCTTCGGTGTTCAAATCGAGCCGACCCACTGGCATCAGCCGCGGGGTGTCACTGGGCAGCGCATTGCGCAGTGCGGTGTAAATCGTCGGCCGGCCTGCCAGATCGCGTTCGGCGGTGATCAGGCCGGTAGGTTTGTGGAACGCGAAAAGCCGGGTGGCTTCAGTCGCCGCGACAGGGTTGCCGTCCACCGTCACGTCCTTGAGGCTGGACAGGATCGTGGCTGGCGTATCGAGCACAATGCCGTCAAGCGCCACGCGCCCTTCGGCGATCATCCGCTCAATTTCACGCCGGCTGGCGACGCCTGCACGGGCGAGCAGTTTGGCGATGCGGTCGCCTTCGGGGCGGCTGTCGGACCGGGTGGGGGTGGTGGGCATGGCGCGCGCCTAGGCTGTCAGCCCGCCGCCCGCAAGGCTTGGCTCACAATCTGGTCGAACCGTGCAATCCCACCTTCCAGCGTGCCGAGCGTCAGGTGGTCGATTGCGCCCGATTGCAGCCCCTGCTGGCCAAGCTCGGCAGCGCGGAAATCCTCCGACGCGAAGACTCCGCCATCGAGCAGGTTCCAGCTACGTTCCCAATGCGCCTGCGCCTTGTCGGTGGCCGGGGCTTCGGGGATCAGCATGAAGTCCTCGACAAGCGTCAGGTCATGCGCCTGCGGCATCAGCACCATAACGTTGATGTAATCGGGGCTGGGGACGATGATCGTGGCGGGCAGCAATTGGTAGGCGAACGTCACCACCCGCCGCAGCGCCGCCATGTCGGTGAGATCAATGCTCGCCATCTCCTCCAGCCGCCCGACTGCTGAACGCTGATGTGGGCCGATCTGATCGCCCGCAGTGATCCCGTCCTTGAAAAACGGGCCAATGGTCGCGGCGTGGAGGCGGGTGACATGGTAGCTTTCAAGGAAGGCATCCATGATCAGCTTCCAGTTGCCGCGCACCGTGTGCAATTTGCGCCGGAACAGATGCGCGGATGGCAAGCCAAAGGCGGAGAGATCATTGCCCAAATTCTGAGCATCGACGAAATCGGCATCGGCAACCGGCGCAAACCAGATCAGCCCGCCTGCCTCAATTGTGGGCAGCTCGACCAAGCCGTATTCCCCTTTGTCCATGCCGGGGAATGTCTCGGGCCGGGGCAGGGCAAGCAAGGCCCCATCGAGCCGGTATGTCCAGGCATGGTAAGGGCACACCAGCCGCTTGGCGCACTGCACTTCGCTGCCTTCGACAAGCCGCGTACCACGGTGGCGGCAGACGTTGAGGAAGACGTGCGCCGTGCCATCATTATCGCGGGTGATCAGCAATGGTCGCCCGGTGGCGTCATGCGGCACCGCCATGCCGGGATCAGGCAGCAACGCCGATGGGCAAAGCACCTGCGGCAGCCGGTCAAACAGCACCGCTTTCTCACGCGCGAAATGATCGGCGCAGGTGTAATTTGTCGCTGGAACGGTCTGAACCCCGCCCGCCATCTTGCCGACCCCGGCTCGGATCGCTTCGGCCAGCGCCAATTGGCCTGCTGTGGGGCGCAAGTTGGGCATATCTGTTGTGGCAGCGTTCATCGCTCTTTTCTCATCCTCTCGTCCCAGCGTAGTGTGACACGAAACCGGCCGAGAGCAAATGCTGCACTTGCCGTGCATAATGTGGGATCATCAATGGCCGAAGCCACTTTCGAGAAATCCTCGCGCCTTGCGCGCTGGCTGACGCTGATGGCGGCGCTGCGCCATCCCAAGACGGGTTACGTCCTGCTGTTCGGCTTTGCATCGGGCCTGCCTTATGCGCTGCTGCTGGGCACGCTCTACGCGTGGCTGACCGACGCCAAGGTTGATGTGGAAACGATGGGTGTGTTTTCGTTGATTGGCCTGGCCTATGCCTTCAAATTCCTATGGTCGCCTGCACTTGACCGGGTGGATATCCCGCTGCTGCGGCGGCTGGGGAAGCGCAAGCAGTGGATTGTCACTGCGCAGCTGCTGCTGGGCGCGATACTGGTGCTGCTATCGCTGCTCGATCCGCTGACCTCGCTGGGGTTGTTTTCGCTACTCGCCGGAATCGGCGCTTTTGCCAGCGCGACACAGGACGTGGTGATCGATGCCTGGCGGGTCGACGTGGCGGACGAGGTGGCGACGATCGATATCCTGTCGACCGTGTTCCAGATGGGCTACCGCGTCGCGGCGCTAGTGGGGGGCGCGCTGGCGCTGTTCATGGCTGAGCGGATGGGCTGGCCTGCGGTGTTCGCCAGCATGGGCGCGATCCTGTTGTTTGTGGGCTTCCTCGGATTGTTCGCCCCCGATGCGGAACGCAGTGCGGCGGCACTGGCGGATGAGCGTGCCAATCTCGAAACGCTGCGCCAGCCGGGTCAGATTGAACCGCGCATCCGGGCATGGGCGCTGGGCGCGGTGGCGGTGCTGTGGGGCTGGGCGCTGGTGACGGTGCTGGTCTTCATGGTGCGATCGCTTGCCGCAACGCCCGAGACGCGGCCGGATTCGACCGAATTCGTCACTCAGATGGGCCCACTGATCGTGATTGCGACGGTGGTGATCCCCGGCCTGATCGCAGGCTGGCTGGAAGCGATGCGCAAGCAGGGACGCCATGTCTTGCGTGCAGCGGTGCCGGTGCGCGGCGCGCTGGATACTGCGCTCGATCACGGTTATCGCGCGCTGATCCTGCCGCTGGCCGAGATCATCGGGCGGTTGAAGTGGGCGGCGGTGCTCGTGATTGCGCTGGTGCTGTCATACCGCATCACCGACGCGATCTGGGGCAGCTTTGCCTACCCGTTTTACCTCGGCGAATTGCAATATACCAAGGACGAGGTGGCGATTGCGTCAAAGTTCTTCGGCGTTGGCGCGCTGCTGGTCGGGCTGGCGCTGGGCGGCACTTTGCTGACAGTGATCGGGCGGATGACGACGTTGACGTTGGGCGCGGTGATCGCAGCGCTGACCAACCTGCTCTACGCCGATCTCGCCATCGGCGGCGCGCGGATGCAGGCGGCGAGCGACCTCACCGGGTTCACCTGGCTGGCCGGGCAGTTTGGCGCGGATGACAGGATGGCGCGGCTGATGCTCACCATCGGCGCGGAAAACATCGCGGTCGGCATCGCCGGGGCGGCGTTTGTGGCGTACCTGTCGAGCATCGTCGCCAAGGGATATAGCGCGGTGCAATATGCACTGCTGTCGTCGCTGACGATGCTGGTGGGGACGCTGGGCCGCCCGGCGCTGGGCCAGATGATCGAGGAGCGTGGCTACTACGACGTGTTCATCCTGACGACGGCGATCGGGCTGTTTGCGGTGGCGTTGTGCGTGGTGGAGTGGGTGCGGCAGGCGCGGTCGGGTCGGCCCGAAAATGCCCCGCCGCCGGAGCCTGAGCTGATCTAGTCCGGCAGCTCGTCGTTGAGCCGCAAAGCCTCGCCCGCGAGGTAGAGTGAGCCTGCGATGAGGACTTCGCCATATATGGGCTCGCCCGGGCGACCTGAGCTGTTGTACCAGTGGGCCGCCGCTTCGATTGATCCCGACGTATGCACGATGGGCACGCCGCAAGAGAAGGCATAGGCCGCCACATCAAGCGGTGCGGCGCTATCGTGCCCCGGTACAGGCACAGCAACCAGCGCGCAGACATGGGGTGCAATGCGATCGATAAAGCCGCGCCAGTCCTTCGCCTCCAGCATTCCGACGATCCCATATCGGGGTGTCCGGGTGCCGGTTTGGCGGTATTCGCGATGGGTTTCAAAATGCCGCGCCAGAGCATCCGCCGCCTGCACATTATGCCCGCCGTCCAGAAGCCAGTCGCAGCCGTCGATGATCCGTGTCAGCGGACCAGCCTGCAAATATTGCAGCCGCGCGGGCCAGCATGCGCTTGTCAGACCGGTGCGCAGAGCTTCAGGCGAGACTTGCAATGCAACTTGATGTTCGAGCATCGCTACAGCGAGGCTGGCGTTGATAGTTTGATGTGTTCCAGCCAAGCCCACCTCAACACCGTCCAACGGTTTGGCAATGTGCAGCGCAGCCCCGGCGCGGGCCGCGACTCCGTTGATCGACGCGAGCTCGAGTTCCGGTCGCTCAATCGTCACCAACGGCACGCCGCGCTTCGCAATCCCCGCCTTCTCGAACGCAATCCGCGCCATCGGCTCTTGCGGCACACCCTCCTCGGGCGCCAACAGGAAGCGTTCGTGATCGAGGCCCAATGCCGCAATCCCGCAGGCCGCCAGCGCTTCGGGCTCCAGTACGTTGGTCGCATCGAAGCGCCCGCCCATACCGACTTCGACCACGCACGCATCGGCTGGCGTGCGGCTGAAGGCGAGGAAGGCGGCGGCGATGGTGACTTCGAAAAAACTGGGGCCGAGGTCTTCGCCCACATCGAGAACTTCTGCCAGCACGGCCGCCAATGCCTCATCCGAGATCAACTCGCCTGCCAACCGGATGCGCTCATTGTAGCGCACCAGATGGGGGCTGGTGGTGACGTGGACTTTGTACCCTTGCGCCTCCAGCATCGCGCGTAGGAAGGCGCAGGTAGATCCCTTGCCGTTGGTTCCGGCCACGTGGAACACCGGCGGCAGCTTTCGATGCGGGTTGCCGAGCCGCTCCATCAGTGCGCGGATGGTATCGAGGCCGAGCCGCCCCTGCGGCACGCTGAGCGCGCTCAGCCGGTCAAGCTGCGCCTGAACACGCGGGTCGTCCGACCGGCCGAAATCGAGCGGTTTCACGGGCAGGCGCGGGTTTAAGCCGCCTTCACCGGTTGCAGATAATCGAGCACCGTGCCTAGCGTCGCCTTCAGTTCATGGCGCGGCACGACCATGTCGACCATGCCGTGCTTGTGAAGATACTCGGCGCGCTGGAAACCCTCAGGCAGCTGTTCGCGGATCGTGTCCTGAATGACGCGCTGGCCCGCAAAGCCGATCAACGCGCCGGGTTCAGCAATGTGGATATCGCCGAGCATGGCGTAGCTCGCCGTCACGCCGCCGGTGGTGGGGTCGGTCAGCACCACGATATAGGGCAGGCCCGCCGCTTTTAGGCGCCGGGTCATCACCGTCGCGCGCGGCATCTGCATGAGGGACAAGATCCCCTCCTGCATCCGCGCGCCGCCTGCTGCCGTGACAACGATGTAAGCGCAGCCGCGATCCAGCGCCTTTTGCGCGCCTTCGCAAAACGCTTGGCCCACCGCCATGCCCATCGATCCGCCCATGAAGCTGAAGTCCTGCACGCCGACCACGGCCGGGCGGGCTTCGATCATGCCCGAACCCACCACAAACGCATCGCCGTGCGGGTTCGCCGCGCGCGCGGCTTTCAGCCGGTCGGTGTATTTCTTGGTGTCCTTGAAGCCGAGCGGGTCTTCGGTGACCTTGGGCAGGGGGAGCACTTCAAAGCCGGGATCGAGCAGCAGGCCAAGCCGCGCATCGGCGCCAATCCGCCCATGATGTTCGCATTTCGGGCAGACGCTGAGGTTGTCCTCATACTCCGCCACGAACAGCATTTCCTGGCACGACGGGCACTTGATCCACAGATCGCGTTCTGTGGTCGTCTTCTTCTCGGAGCTGAAGCCCATCGAATTGCGGACGCGGGTGAACCAGTTCATCTTATGCGTGTTCCTGTCGGGCGGAGTGGACCGCGCTGGCGAGAGCCGAAGTCAGCTCCTTTAGCTTACCGGGAGCGTCTTTGCCAAATTCGCCGCAGATTTCCACCAAGGCCGAGCCGACAACGACTCCGTCCGCGACCTTGGCGATGGCGGCGGCCTGTTCGGGCGTGCGCACGCCGAAGCCGACTGCGATAGGCAAGTTGGTCGATTGCTTGAGCCGCGCCACGGCTTCTTCGATGCTAGCCTGCACGGCCTGCTGTTTGCCCGTAATCCCGGCGACCGAGACGTAATACAGGAACCCTTCCGACCCGGCGAGCACCTGCGGCAGGCGCGCGGCGTCGGTCGTGGGGGTGGCAAGGCGGATCGGGGCTATGCCCTTGGCGCGCAGTGCCGGGCCGAGCGCATCGTCTTCCTCGGGCGGAATGTCGACGCAGATGACTCCGTCAACGCCTGCTGCGGCGGCGGCAGCGGCGAACCACTCCGGCCCGCGCCGCACCATCGGGTTGGCGTAGCCCATCAGCACCAGCGGCACATTTGGGTGGCGCGCGCGGAACTCGGAGGCGTAGCGCAGCACATCGGCAGTGGTCGTGCCTGCGCCGAGGCTGCGCAGATTGGCGGCCTGGATCGCGGGGCCATCGGCCATCGGATCGGTGAAGGGCATGCCCAATTCGATCACATCCGCACCGGCTTCGACCAGCGCATCGAGATTGGCCGCCGTGTCGCCATCGCCTGCGGTGATGAAGCAGACAAGCGCGGGGCGGGGTTGGGCGAAGGTTGATTGAATACGGGTCATTCTACGCCTGATCTGAGAAAACGCTTTCGGCGCTTCCAAATGTAGCTTGAGAAAAAGAAGGCAAGCCCGAGATATAACTCGAACTCCAGATTAATCATCCGTGTGCGCCACCATATCAACACGCTATGCAAAAGCGTGACGCCAACTGCCAGTTTCAGCGAAGAAAATATCGCGGCGAAAAAGTCAGGCCTCAAAGCTCCACGCCCAACTTTTCAGCCACGGTGAAGATGTCCTTGTCGCCGCGCCCGCACAGATTCATGAGCACGATGCTGTCCTTGGGCATGGTCGGCGCGACCTTCGCCACCGCTGCAATCGCGTGCGAGGGCTCCAAGGCAGGAATGATCCCCTCGGTGCGGCAGAGCAGCTGGAAGCCTTCCAGCGCCTCGTCATCGGTGACGGCGGTGTAATCGACCCGGCCCGATTCCTTTAGCCATGCGTGCTCCGGCCCGATGCCGGGGTAATCCAGACCGGCGCTGATCGAGTGGCCTTCTGTGATCTGGCCGTCTTCGTCCTGCA
This sequence comes from Sphingomonadales bacterium Ga0077531, assembly GCA_001464915.1. Taxonomy (GTDB): domain Bacteria; phylum Pseudomonadota; class Alphaproteobacteria; order Sphingomonadales; family Sphingomonadaceae; genus Erythrobacter. The sequence continues at coordinate 17,500 of LNED01000037.1, read as the reverse complement.
ACAGATAGGTGCGGTTGCCGTGGAGCACGCCGGGCGATCCGCCGAGCAGGCTCGCGGCGTGCTGATCGCCGTCCAAGCCGTGGCCTGCGGCTTCCACGCCGAGCATCTTCACGTCCGCATCATCGAGGAACGGGTGGAATAGCCCCAGCGCGTTCGATCCGCCGCCGATACAGGCGACCAGCAGATCGGGCAGGCGGCCCACGCGGGACAGCATCTGCGCGCGCGCTTCGGTGCCGATCACGCTCTGGAAATTGCGCACCATCTCCGGGTACGGATGCGGGCCTGCTGCCGTGCCGATGATGTAGAAGGTGTCGTGGACGTTGGCGACCCAGTCCCGCAGCCCTTCGTTCATCGCGTCCTTTAGCGTCGCGCCGCCGCTGGTGACGGGGATTACTTCCGCGCCGAGCAGCTTCATGCGGAACACGTTGGGCGCCTGCCGCTTCACGTCTTCGGCGCCCATGTAGATCACGCAAGGCAGGCCGAACCGAGCGCAGACCGTCGCAGTGGCGACCCCGTGCTGTCCCGCGCCGGTCTCGGCGATGATGCGGGTCTTGCCCATGCGCATGGCGAGCAGGATCTGGCCGATGCAATTGTTGATCTTGTGCGCGCCGGTGTGATTGAGCTCGTCGCGCTTGAACCACACCTGCGCGCCGCCCAACTCCTCGGTGATGCGAGGCGCGAAGTAGAGCGGGCTGGGGCGGCCTACGTAATGCTCCAGCAGATCGTCGAATTCGGCCTGAAACGCCGGGTCAGCCTGCGCCTTGCGATATTCACGCTCGAGATCGAGCACCAGCGGCATCAGCGTTTCAGCGACATAGCGCCCGCCGAACTGGCCGAAATGGCCGCGATCATCAGGCTGCGTGCGGAAGGAATTGAGGTGCGTGTTCATAGCCGCGCGGCTTTGCAGAAGGCAGCGATTCTGTCCACGTCCTTGATACCGGGCGCGCTTTCAACACCCGACGAGGTGTCGACCAAAGGCGCGCCGGTCAGGCGGATGGCGTCGGCGACATTGGCGGGGGTTAGCCCACCTGCGAGGCCCCACGGGGTCGGCGCCTTGTATGCCTTGAGCAAGTCCCAATCGAACCGGGTGCCATTGCCGCCGGGAAGGCCACTGGCGGGGGCATCGAACAGCAGCATATCCGCCGCGCCGTGGAACCGCGCGGCATCGGTCAGGCTTGCGGCGTCCCGCACGCCGAGCGCGCGCCATGCTGCGATGCCGGTGTCTGCGCGAAAACGGGCGAGGATTTCGGGCGTCTCGCTACCGTGGAACTGCACCACATCGGGCCGCACCTCACGCACCGCTTCGGCAAGTAGCGCGGGGGCGAGGTTCACCACCAGCAGCACGGTTTTGACATGCGGCGGGATCAGCCCGCGCAGCCGCGCCGCTTCGGCAAGGCTCAGGTGGCGCGGGCTCTTTTCGAAATGGACAAGTCCCACGTAATCCGCCCCTGCTTGCGCGGCGGCGGCAAGGGTTTCCGGGGTCGATAGCCCGCAGATTTTCACGAGAACGGAAGGCATGGCGGCGTCCCTACGCTGGGCTGAGCGGCTTTTCCAGCACCACGAAGGTCACCGGCGGATCGCGCAGCACGGGGAAGGGCCGGGTTTCGCCGGTACGGGCGTAACCCCGCCGCTCGTACCACGCGATCAGTGCATCGCGGCCCTCGATCACGGTCATCTCGATCACCGCGATGCCCGCCGCACGGGCGTGATCTTCCGCCGCATCGAGCAGCCGCCGCCCAATGCCCGCCGATTGCAGATCGGGCTGGACGCAAAGCATCCCGAGATAGGCGAGCGCGGTGTTCTTGCAGGTGACCGCGACGCAGCCGACCATGCTCTCGCCCCCACCTGAATCAGGGGCGCGCGCGGTCAGCATCGTCACCGCCGGATCGGCCAGTAGCGCCTCGACCTCTCCCGGCGCGACCCGTTCATCGTCAAGAATATCAGCCTCATGGTTCCACCCGGCCCGCGCCGAATCGCCGCGATAGGCGGATTCGAGCAGGGCTTTGAGCGCGGGGGCTTCGGCAGGGGTGGCGGGGGTGATCGCAATCACGGAGTAACTCTCGCGCTCAATCGTTCTGGATCAGCCGCAGCAGCGTGCCATCGGGGTCAATCAGATAGGCGATCGTCAGGCCACTTTCTTCGACCTGCGGCGGGTGAAAGCGCGGAATGCCAACACGGGCGTTGGGCACATGGATTGCGCGGATCTGCGCCATCATCGCGTCCAGATCGTCGAGCCTCAGGCAGCAACTGAACGAGGACTGGTAGGGATCGAGATCGGGGTAGGGGAAGAACTCCAGCGTCACACGGCCACGCGAAAGGATCATCCACCCGTCGGAGCGATAATCCTCTTCGAACCCCAGCGCAGCATAGAAAGCCGCCGTCGCCGCAAAATCGCGCGCGGGCAGGTTGGGGGTGGCGCGGTCGGTCATTGCGCTCGCCCTACAGCGTCGCCTCAATCGCCCGTGCCGCCGCGACCGGATCTTCCGCGCGGCTGATCGGGCGGCCGATGACGAGCACGCTCGCGCCATTGTCGCGCGCTTGGCGGGGCGTCACCACGCGCTTTTGGTCGCCGGTGCCGCCGCCCGCCGGGCGCAGGCCGGGGACGACGAAGTAGCCGTCTTTCCACGCCTTTTTGACCATGCCGACTTCCTGTCCGGAACACACGATCCCGTCCAATCCCGCTGCGTGGGCGAGTTCGGCAAGGCGCATCACTTGCGTTTCGGCGCTGCCATAGACGCCGGTCGCGGTCAGATCATTGGTGTCGAGGCTGGTGAGCATTGTTACCGCCACCACCTTGGTGCCTGCCGCAGCCGCCGCCTTGGCATCCTCCATCATCGCGCGCCCGCCAGCCGCGTGGACGGTCACGATCGCGGGCTGATAGACGTGGATCGCCTGCATCGCGGCGGCGACGGTGTTGGGGATGTCGTGGAACTTCAGATCGAGGAAAATGGGCAGGCCCAGATGCGCAATTTCGTGCACCCCGTGGCTGCCGTGAGCGCAGAAGAATTCCAGCCCCAGCTTCACTCCGCCAATATGCGATTTGACCTTGGTCAGCAGCGCCTTGGCCGGTTCCAACTGCGGAATATCGAGCGCGAGGTAGACTGGATTGCTCATTCGCCCGCGCCCCCGTCGCTGCCAGCGTCGGACGGGTTGAACGGATCGGCGTGTTCTCCCGCGTTTTTGCCGGACTTATCCACAGAGCTGTCAGCCACGACCACAGGCGCGCTTTCCGCCTGCCGCGCCATTGCGGTGTTCTTGAGCGAGTTTTCAAGCGCCCGCACCCGGCGGTTCAGCGCCCATTTCACGCTGAGGTGGTAGGCGAACAGCGGCACGAAACCGACCGCGAACGCCATCAGCGCCAGCACCGGAACTTTGGTTTCCAGCACTAGGTTCTGCCACAACGTCAGTTCAACCGGCTGCCAGTTGTAAATGGCAAAGATCAGGAACCCGACCGCCGCCAGAACCCAGATGATGGTGCGCAGAACTCTCACAGGCGGTCTCTCTCCCGGTGCCCAGATAATGTGCGAAACCTAGGCGATTTGGCCGCCAAGTCCAGCGTCCCCGCCTTTGGGCCGCTTTACCCGAACACCCGCGCAAAGATCGTGTCGACGTGGCGGAAGTGGTAGGCGAGGTCGAATTTCTCTTCGAGCTCGGCGGGCGAGAGCGCGGCGATCACTTGCGGGTCGGCCTTGAGCAGATCGAGCAGCGACAGCGCGCCGCTCGATTCCCACACCTTCATCGCGTTGCGCTGCACGAGGCTATAGGCGTCCTCGCGGCTCACCCCCGCCTGCGTCAGCGCCAGCAACACTCGCTGCGAATGGACGAGGCCGCCCATCGCATCCAAATTCTTCTGCATCCGCTCAGGATAGATCAGCAGCTTTTCGATCACCCCGGTCAGGCGGGCGAGCGCGAAGTCGAGCGTGATGGTCGCATCCGGCCCGATGAAGCGTTCGACTGAGGAGTGCGAGATATCGCGTTCATGCCACAGCGCCACGTTTTCCAGCGCGGGCAGGGCATAGGCGCGGATCATGCGGGCCTGCCCGGTGAGATTTTCGGTCAGGATCGGGTTGCGCTTGTGCGGCATGGCCGACGAACCCTTTTGGCCGGGGGAGAAATATTCCTCAGCCTCCAGCACCTCGGTGCGTTGCAGGTGGCGGATTTCCACGGCGAGCCGCTCGATTGACCCGGCGACCACAGCCAGCGTGGCGAAATACATTGCGTGGCGATCACGCGGGATCACCTGCGTGCTGACGGGTTCGATGGCGAGGCCGAGTTTGTCGGCCACGTGGGCTTCGACCGCCGGATCGACATTGGCAAAGGTGCCGACCGCGCCGCTGATCGCACAGGTCGCAATCTCGGCCCGCGCGGCGATCAGCCGGTCGCGGCAACGGCTGAACTCGGCATAGGCTTGTGCGAGCTTCAAGCCGAAGGTCACCGGTTCGGCATGGATGCCGTGGCTGCGGCCAATCGTCGGCGTGTATTTGTGCTCCATCGCGCGGGTTTTGATCGCGGCGAGCAGCCCGTCCATGTCGTCGATCAGGATATCGGTGGCGCGGGCCAACTGCACCGACAGCGTTGTGTCGAGCACGTCGGAACTCGTCATGCCCTGATGCATGAAGCGTGCTTCATCGCCCACCTGCTCGGCCACCCAAGTGAGGAAGGCGATCACATCATGCTTGGTCACAGCTTCGATCGCGTCGATCGCGTCCACGTCGATTGTCGGATTGGTTGCCCACCAGTCCCACAGCGCCTTGGCAGCCGATGGCGGCACCACGCCCAATTCGCCGAGTTTCTCGGTCGCGTGCGCCTCAATCTCGAACCAGATGCGATATTTCGCTTCAGGCTCCCACAGGGCGGTCATTTGCGGGCGGGAATAGCGGGGGACCATCGGGCGGCTCCGGTTGAGAGATCGAATATGGGGCGCGGGCTAGTCGGGCAGGGCCGCGAAGGCAAGCTGTGGCCGATGTTATGCGCCGCTCTTGCGCCATCCCAGCACGTGTTCGGCCACCAGCCATGCGGTCAGGCCGCCGATGATTTGCGCGGCGATGAAGGCGGCAACGTCGCTCGGCGCGATCCCGGCGAAGGTATCGGACAACGCTCGCGCAATCGTCACCGCCGGGTTGGCGAAGGATGTGGAGGCGGTGAACCAGTAGCCCGCGACAATCACCAGTGCGACGCTTGCTGGAACCGCCGATGGTTTGGCCCGCAGTGTGCCAAGGATCGTCAGCAGCAGCGCAAAGGTGGCGACCGCCTCGGACAGCCATTGTGCCGGGCCAGCGCGGATATGGGCGGAAAATTGCAGCAGCGGCTGATCGAACATCGCGTGGGCCAGCAGCGTGCCTGCGACCCCGCCCGCAATCTGCACCACGGTGAAAGCCGCAAGCTCGCCAAGCCCCAACTCCCGCCGCAGCGCGAACACGATGCTGACCACAGGATTGAAATGCGCGCCTGACACCGGGCCGAAGATGGTGATCAGCACGAACAGGATCGCGCCGGTCGCAATGGTGTTGCCGAGCAAAGCCAAGCCCATATTCCCGCCCGCCAGCGTCTCGGCCATGATGCCCGATCCGACCACTGTCGCCACCAGTATCGCCGTGCCAATCGCTTCGGCCACCAGCCTTTGTGCGGTTGTTGTCACGCTGAATTGTCCCCGTTGATCCCTTAATCTGGCGCTATCGGCGGATCATGACCGGCGCAAGACGCTAGATCAGGCCTTTGGCGCGCAGGCTCGTATGCCCTTCGCGGCCGATGATCACGTGATCGTGCACCGTGACCCCAAGCAGCCGCCCAGCCTCGGCGATCCGCTGGGTGATCTGGATATCGGCGCGGTTGTGGACGAGGATCATCGCGCTCGCGCCCAGATCCATCGCCCGGCGGATGACCTCGCGGGGGTGGATCGCGGCTTCATCGATTGAGCCATCACCCACGTGGTGATCGTCGATCAGCCGGTTTTTGGTATCAAGATACAGCACCCGCACCCGTTCCACAGTCAGATGCGCCATGTCGGTGGTGAGGTAGTCGATCAGCGCTTGCCAGCTGCCAAGCACGGGCTTCTTGATGATCTCCCCCCGCGTCATGCGGCGCGCGGCGATGGCGACCGATTTGATCGCCGCTGCGCTTGCCTCGCCCACGCCTTTGACGCGCTGCAATGCCTTGGGATCGGCGTTGAGCACGCCCGCAAGGCTGCCGAACTGGGCAATCAGCGCCTTGGCCAGCGGCTTGGTATCACCGCGCGGGATGGCGGCGAAGAGAAGGTATTCGAGCACTTCGTAATCGGCCAACGCCTCAGCCCCGCCGGTCAGCAGCCGTTCGCGCAGGCGGGCGCGGTGGCCGTCGCCTGCGGCCTTGCCAGCGATTGGGCCCGCATCGCTGCGAACAGGGGCCTGACCCCCGAAATCGAAACCATCTTCAGCTTCCGGCAATGCGACCCCCGGGAAAGCGTGCGCTCGCCTGCCTCATTGCCTTTGAGGAGCGATGCGCGCAAGGGTCAGGAACGATGCCGGTGGCTGACGAGCAGCAGATTGATGAGCCGCAAGTGGCTGTGCAGCGGCGTTTCTGGCCGCGGCGCTTGCGTACCCGAATCGGGGCTGGTGTCGCACTGGCGGCGCTGATCGGCGCTACGGCCGTATGGACAAGCCGCGAACAAATCGCTGGCGATGTGATCGACGATTACCTCGACACACATGGTGTGCCCGCTACCTACGATATCGTCGCCATCGGCCCGCAAGTGCAGGTGATCGAGAACTTCGTGATCGGCGATCCGGCGCGGCCTGATCTGACGGTGCGGCGGATGGTGGTGGAGTTCGGGGTCGGCTGGGCCGGGCCAGAGGTGCGCCGCGTGGCAATCGAAGGCGCGCGTGCGTTTGGCTCTTACCGCGCTGGAAAATTCAGCCTCGGCGCTCTCGATCCGCTGATTTTCACCGATTCGGCCGAGCCTCCCGCCCTGCCAGCGATCAACGTAACGCTGACCGATGCGCGCGCGCTGATCGAGAGCGATTTTGGCGACATTGGCCTGTCGCTCACCGGTACCGGGCAGTTGGATGACGGGTTTGCAGGCCAGCTCGCCGCGACCGCACCGGGGGTCGGGGCAGACGGTTGCCGGGCGGAGGCTGCGACGCTGTATGGCAAGCTCACCACCGATGATGGCGCAGCGCGGATTGATGGGCCGCTGCGGCTGGCAGACCTTGCTTGCGGCGGTGCGACTTTGGCGCGCGCCGATATCGGCACCGCCATGACTCTGAAGCCCGACTTTTCGGGAGCGGAGGGCGATTTCCGGGTTGAGGGCAGCAAGCTCGCCTACCAGACGCTGACGGGCGCGGGCCTTAATGGCACGGCGCAGCTGACATGGGGCGGCGCCAACCTCGCCGTGGCGCATGATCTGGCGCTGACCGGGGTGCGGGCGCCGCAAGGCCGCCTTGCGCGGCTTTCCGCTGAAGGCGCGTGGCGCTGGGCGAGCGATGCCAGCCGCGGTCAGTGGGAAGGCACATTGCGCGGGGCTGGGTTGGTGCCGGGGGACGACCTCACCACAAGCCTAGCCTCAGCCGAGCGCGGGCTGGAGGGCACACTGCTTGCACCCTTGCTGGCCAAGGCGCGGGCAAGCCTGACACGCAGCCTTACCGGAGCGAGCCTCTCCGCCGATGGGATCATCCGGCACAAGGGCGATGATATCGCGCTGATTATCCCCGAAGCCGCGATTGCGAGCCGCAGCGGCACACGGGTGCTGGCACTTTCCCAGATCAACGCGCGGATTGGCGGCGAGGGGCTGACCGGCCTGCGCGGCAACATCCTTGCCGGCGGGGAGGGCCTGCCGAGCATCAATGGCCGGGTAGAGCAAGAACCGGGCGGCGCATGGGCGCTGCGCATGGCGATGGCGGATTACCGCGCGGGCGCCAACCGGCTGGCGATCCCGCGCCTTGCGCTGCGTCAGGCACAAAGCGGTGCGATTGGGTTTGATGGGCTGGTGACGGCGAGCGGCGACCTGCCGGGCGGCGGGGTCACTGACCTGACGCTCCCGCTCGAAGGAACGTGGTCGAGCGCCAGCGGCCTTGCTGTCGGTCGTCGCTGCACGCCCGTGCGGTTTGCCTCGTTGGCGCTATCGGGTCTCGCGCTTAAAGGACAGGCGATCACGCTCTGTCCCGAAGGCAATGCGGCGATGCTGACCTATGGCAACGCCCTCACACTCGCGGCGCGCACCGGGGCGTTGGAACTTAATGGAACGCTGGGTGAAAGCCCCACGCGCCTCTCTGCCGAACGCGTGCTGCTGCGCTACCCCGCGCCCTTCGCGCTTGAAGGCGTCACCGCCCGGATTGGCGCACCGGGTAGCCAAGCGCGCCTGACCGCCGCCACCGTCACCGGAAGTCTGGCGGGCGACATTGGCGGCGCATTTACCGGCGGCGCGGCGCAGCTAGACGTGGTGCCGCTCGATCTTGGTGCGATCACCGGGCGCTGGTCATTTGCCGATGGCGCGCTGCGGGTGGAGGGTGCGGCGTTCACCCTCACCGACCGACCGGAAAAGGGCTTGGCCCGCTTCGAACCGCTCAGCGCGACCGGGGCAAGCCTGCGCCTCGCCGACAACATCATCACCGCCGATGCGCGGCTCAGCCACCCCGGATCGGCGCGCGCGGTGACCGACGTGGCGATCACCCACAACCTCAATACCGCCACCGGAGGCGCGCGGCTGGCCGTACCCGGCATCACCTTTGACAACAGCTTGCAACCCGAAGACCTTTCGTACCTCGCCAAGGGGGTGATCGCCTTTGCCGATGGCACGGTGACCGGCACGGGCCGGATCGACTGGACGGCGGATGACATTACCAGCAGCGGCGCCTTTTCCAGCGATGGCGTTGATTTTGCTGCCGCCTTTGGCCCGGTGCGCGGGCTTAAAGGTGCGGTGCGCTTCACCGACCTGCTTAATCTCACCACCTCGCCCGATCAGACCGTGACCATCGCTGCGATCAATCCGGGCATTGAGGTGCTGGATGGGCGGGTGCAGTTCGAGGTCAAGGACGGCACGCTGCTCACGCTGGAAGATGCGCGCTTCCCCTTCATGGGCGGCGAATTGCGAATGCGGCCGCTGGCGATGGACTTCAGCCAGTCCGAAGAACGGCGTTATGTGTTCGAAATTGTCGGGTTGGATGCCGCAACTTTTGTGGCGCAGATGGAACTCACCAATCTGGGCGCAACCGGCACGTTCGATGGCACGGTGCCGATTGTGTTCGACAAGGACGGCAATGGCCGGATCGAAGGCGGATTGCTGCTCAGCCGCGCGCCCGGCGGCAATGTCGCCTATATTGGCGAGCTGACCTACGAAGACCTCGGCACGATGGGCAATTACGCTTTTTCCGCGCTGCGTTCGTTGAATTACAAGCAGATGCGGGTCGGGCTGAACGGCAGTCTGGCGGGTGAGATTATCACCAATTTCGATTTTGACGGGGTGCAGCAGGGCGCTGGCACCAGTCAGAACTTCATCACGCGCCGCCTCGCCAAGCTGCCGATCCAGTTCAAGGTCAACGTGCGGGCGGAGAATTTCTACGAGCTGACCACGATGGTGCGATCGTTCTGGGATGTCGATTTCCTCGGCAACCCGGTCGATCGCGGGCTGCTCAAGACCGAGGATGGCCGGTTCGTCCCCGCCAATCCGATCCAGCCGTCTGCCGCGCCAACCTTGCCCCCAACCTTGCAGCCAGCCACCAAACCCGTTCAACCTGCCGAAAGCGACAACCAGCCATGATCCAACCCGAATTGACCGCACACGGACGCGCTGCCACATCCACCGGGCATAACGGGGAAGGGCAAACGGGCATGATGCGGCCAGGAACAAGGCGACGCCGGGCGATGATGGCCGGAGCGGCGATCCTTTCGGCAGGGCTGGGTGGTTGTATCAACATCGCTGCGCCCGAAGAGCCGATTGTGATCGAGCTCAACATCAACATCCGGCAGGAAGTGATTTACCGGCTGGCGGAAGACGCCGCCAACACGATTGAAGAGAACGCGGACATTTTCTGATCACGTTCAGATGATGGCAGATAATGGGCCGCTTCGAGGAGAAATGATGATGCGCAATTCGATACTGGCCGGCGTTGCCGCGCTCACGGCGCTTGGAATGGTGGCCGCCCCTGCGCTGGCGCAGCGTGACCCGGCCTATGCTGCGGCGCGCGCTGCCGGCAAGGTGGGCGAACAGGCTGATGGCTATCTCGGCATTGTCGGCGCACCTGACCCTGCGTTGCAGCGGGTGGTCGATGACGTGAATATCAAGCGCCGTGCCGTCTATGCCGAAAAGGCCAAGGCGCAGAACTCGACATTGGAAGCCTATGCCCTGACATCAGGCTGCATCGCGGTTGCTGCGACAACCCCGGGCGAGAAATACCGCACGCCCGATGGCACATGGCAGACCCGCACCAGCGCGCCGCCAATCCGGGACACGCGCTGCCCGTAAGATTGTGCACCTGCACAAACAATGCCCTCCCCATGTTGACTTGCGATTACCCCCCTTCTAAGGGGGCGGCGCCCTCGGCGGGCACCTTGCTGCGCGTGCCGCGTTCTTCTTCTGTTGGAGCATGGCATGAGCGATGAGAAACCCGCCCGAGACCCCATCCTTGAGGATGCGCGGATCGACGCGCTCGAAGCGCGGCTCAACGCCGCACGAGAGCGCGAAGAACAACGCAACCGGCCCAAGGTGCAGGGAACCGATGCGAATTATCGCAGCGGCAACCGCGCTCTGGCTGGCCTTTTGGGCGGGATTATCGGCGGCTTGGTGATTGGCTTTGCGGTGGATGCGCTGGCCGGGATCGCGCCCTGGGGTCTGTTGACCGGATTGTTCCTCGGAACAGCATCGGCCTTCAGAAGCATCATTCTTGGCGCAAAATCGCGTCCCGCAGATGAGGCCGAGCGGCCGGGTGACGAGGGTTAGACCCCTGCTTGACCCCCGCTAGACCCCCTCTAGGGGCGTGTTTCATGTGAAACATTTGAGGACCGACAGACCGTGGCAGCCGAAGAAGGCAAGGTCGATCCGATGAAGCAGTTCACCATCGAGCCCCTGTTCGGCTCGGATTGGCAGCTGGCTGACGGGATCAACATCGCATTCACCAATTCCGCGCTGTGGATGGCGGTGACCGCTGTTCTGGTGACCCTGTTCGTCGCCGGTGGCATGCGTCGCCAGCTGGTGCCGGGGCGCTGGCAGATGGCGGTTGAGACGATGACCGGTTTCATCGACGACCTGCTGGAAGCGAATATCGGCAAGGCTGGGCGCAAGTATGTGCCTTACATCTTTACCCTTTTCATGTTCATTCTGTTCGGGAACCTGCTCGGCCTGGTGCCGGTCGGTCTGATCCCCGGGGTGCATGCCTTCACCTTCACCAGCCACTTTACCGTCACTGGTGTGCTGGCGATCATGAGCTTTTCGATCGTGCTGATCGTCGGCTTTGTGAAGCACGGTTTCCACTTTTTCTCGCTGTTTGTGCCCAAAGATACGCCGTTCCTGATGGCGGTGTTCATCGCCCCGATCGAACTGGTTTCGTTCATGGTGCGCCCCTTCAGCCTCGCGCTGCGACTGTTCGTCGCCATGATGGCGGGCCACGTCCTGCTCAAGGTGTTGGCAAGCTTCGTGATTGCAGGCGGCGGCGCTGGCCCGGCGCTGGGCGCGCTGGTTGGCGTGCCGAGCTTTATCCTGATGGTCGCGATCAGCGCGCTCGAAATCCTCGTTGCTGGCATTCAGGCCTATGTCTTCGCACTGCTGACATCGCTGTATATCAACGATGCGGAAAACCTTCACTGAGGGCTGAGACGCTCTCTTCGATACCCTCACCAACAATCAGATTTTTCTAAGGAGTTATTACCATGGACGCACAAGCTGCAGCTCTTCTGGGTGCCGGTCTCGCGGCGATTGGCGCTGGCCTGGCCGCGCTCGGCGTGGGCAACGTGTTTGCCGCTTTCCTTGAAGGCGCGCTGCGCAATCCGGGCGCCGCTGATGGCCAGCAGGGCCGTCTGTTCATCGGCTTTGCGGCTGCCGAACTTCTCGGCCTGCTGGCGTTCGTTATCGCCGTTCTGCTGATCTTCAACTAAGATCGACGCACGGATAGCCGGGCGGCGCGGACATGGTCTGCCCGCTCGGCGATCCCGAATAAACTGCTGCAAAACAAAGGCGGACCATGCCTCAGATCGCACAAATTGCCGATACGCTATCAGGTCAGGTTTTCTGGCTTCTGGTGTTCTTCGGCCTGACCTTCGCCTTTGTCGGGCTGGGAATGGTGCCAAAGATCATGGGTACGGTCGACCTGCGCGATCAGCAGATCGCTGGTGACCTTGCCGCAGCGCAAGCCGCGCGTGATGCCGCCGACAGCGAGGAAGAGGCATGGCGCAAGCGTGAAAACGCCAACCGCGCCAGCTCGCAAGCTGTGATTGCCGAGGCGAAAGCCAACGCCGCCGCCGCGAGCGCGGCCAAGCTGGCTGAAGCGCAGGGCCGACTTGATACTCAGCTGGCCGAGGCAGAAGCCGGGATCGCTGCTGCCCGCAGCAGCGCGCTCGCTGAAATTGAAGGTGTCGCTGCCGATGCCGCCCGCGACATTGTCGCCCGCGTCGCCGGCGCCGAGGTTGAACTCGCTGCAGCGCAAGCTGCGGTCAAGGAGGTGATGGCGCATGGCTGATATTCTCATGCTGCTCGCCAGCGGAGCCGAAGGCCACGCCGAACCGGCGGTGCTTGGCCTCGATTCGTACCAGTGGGTCGCGCTGGCCATGAGCGTGCTGATCGCGGTGTTCGTCTGGAAGAAGGTGCCCGGTCTGATCACCGGCGGGCTCGACGGGAAGATTGCCGAAATCCGCAATCAGCTTGAAGAAGCGAAGGCTTTGCGCGCCGAGGCCGAGGCCCTGCGCGATGAATATGCTGCCAAGATCGCCAGCGCCGAAAAGGACGCCGAAACGATGCTGGCTGGCGCGCGCGAAGAGGCTGATGGTATTCTTGCCAAGGCTGAGGCTGACAGCGAGACCATGGTCGCCCGCCGTCAACGCATGGCCGAAGACAAGATCGCTGCGGCTGAGCGTGCCGCGATTGCTGAGGTTAAGGCGAGTGCGGTTACCGCCGCCGCCGCTGCGTCGCGCAAGCTGATCGTGCAGCACCACGACAAGAAAGCGGACAAGGCGCTGGCCGACGAGGTTATTGCTTCAATCTGAGCTTCGCGGAATTTCTGATGAAAAAAGGGCGGTCCGCTGGGGCCGCCCTTTTTCGTTCGCACTTCACGTTCCCGGCACGAACACCACTTTGCCCACCAGATCGCGCCGCGCCATCGCCTCGAAACCCTCGCGCCATTGGGAGAGGGGCAGGGTGCGGTCGATCGCTGGGGTGATTCGTTCTTCCTCCGCCAGAGCCTTGATCGCGCTCTGGATTGCCTGCCCACGCGCGGGGAAGCGCCGCGCATATTCGCCCGCGCGCAGGCCGACGATGCTGAACCCTTTGATCAGCGGGATGTTGGTCGAGATATCGGCGATCCTTCCGCTGGTGAAGCCGACCACCACCAGCTTGCCGCCAAAGGCGACGCAGCGGGTCGATTCGTCGAACACATCGCCGCCAACGGGATCGAACACGATGTCGGCGAGCGCGCCGCCGGTGATGTCTGCCACTTGTTCACGGAACCGTCCTTCGGCGAGGATCACGGCGTCCGGGTGGGCGAGGGCAGCGATGCGTTCAACCTTGGCCGCGCTGCCGGTGGTGGCAATTACCTTCGCCCCCAGCGCACGGGCGAGGTCGCAGGCGGCAAGGCCGACGCCGCCGCTCGCACCGTGGACCAGAACCCACTGGCCGGGCTTAAGGCCGCACAGTTCGACCAGCCCCGTGTAAGCAGTGGAGTAAGCTGCGCCCATTGCAGCAGCTGCGGGGAAGTCCATGCCGCGCGGCATCGCCGAAAGCTTGTCGGCGGAAACGCTCGCGATTTCCGCAAAGGCGCCGGTTTTGTTGCCCCCCATCACTTTGTCACCGGGGGCAAAGCCGCTGCCGGGGTCTGCCTCCAGCACTTCGCCCGCAAATTCGAGACCGCTGGTAAATGGCACGGCGGGTTTGAACTGATATTCGCCGCGCGTCATCAGCAGGTCTGGGAAGTTGAGCGATGCTGCGCGCACCCGCACCAACACCTCGCCGGGCGCGCGGACAGGCTCAGGCAAGTCGATAAGAGAGGCGCCGGACAGATCGTCCGACAGCCGATCAACCCTAAGGGCTTGCATCGCGTTAGAAGTTATCTTTGGCCGCCCGCAGCGCCGCAAACGTCTCGTGCGGGGCACTGCCGCCCCACCGGGCCATCATCGCCGGATCATCAGCGCGCAGGAATGGGTTGGTCGCAAGCTCACGCCTCAACGTGGTCGGCACGGTCCATTCGTCCTTCGCTCGCTTGGCGGCAATCTCGTCGGCATAGGCTTGCAAGGCGACGTTGTCGGGATCGGCATGGAGCGCAAACTTGGCGTTCGAAGCGGTGTATTCATGCGCGCAGTACAGCAGCGTTTCAGGCGGCAGCGTCTTGATGCGGCTGAGGCTATCCCAGAATTGCTTCGGCTCGCCTTCAAACATCCGGCCGCAGCCGAGTGCGAACACCGAGTCGCCCACAAAAGCCACGCCGGCGCTCGGCAGATAAAAGGCGATGTGGCCATTGGTGTGGCCCGATACGTCGATCACCTGCGCTTCCACTGCGCCGAGTTTCACCGTGTCGCCGTGGGTGATAACGCGATCAACCGGGAACTTGCCCTCGACCTCGGCGGGGCCGGTGATGGTGCAGCCGGTCGCGTCCTTGATCGCTTCATTGCCGCCTGCGTGATCGGGGTGCCAATGCGTGTTCCAGATCTGCGTGATCTTCCAGCCTTTCATCTCTGCTTCGAGCAGATAGGCCTTCGCATCGGGCGTATCGATCGCGACAGTCTCGTGACTGTCGGTATCGTGGACAAGGTAGCCGTAGTTATCACTAAGGCAGGCGAACTGGTGAACATGGATCATGCGCCAACCTTACAGGTTGCGCCGCCAAAGGAAAAGGCCCGCCTGCTCGGTTGAGCTGGCGGGCCCCAATCTTTTCGAGGACGCTCACCCACAGGGGTGAGCGTCGCCCAAATCAATCGTCCTTCTTCTTCAGCGCGGCGCCAAGGATGTCGCCCAGCGATGCGCCCGAATCTGACGATCCGAACTGCGCCACGGCTTCCTTTTCCTCGGAAATCTGACGTGCCTTGATCGAGAAATTCGGCTTCTTCGAACGGTCGAAACCGATCACCATCGCGTCGATCTTGCTGCCGACCTGGAAACGGTCAGGACGCTGTTCATCGCGATCACGGCCAAGATCAGCGCGCTTGATGAAGCCGGTCGCACCGTCTTCGCCAACCTGCACTTCCAGCCCGCCGTCACGCACTTCGAGCACGGTGACGGTGACGGTCTGGTTTTTGCGCAGCGCGCCTGCGGTCGAGGCACCTTCAGCCGACGGCGCACCCTTTTCGAGCTGCTTCATGCCGAGGCTGATGCGTTCCTTGTCGACATCGACATCGAGCACCACGGCCTTGACCATTTCGCCCTTGCGATGCAGCGCCAGCGCGTCTTCGCCCGAAATGCCCCACGCGATGTCGGACATGTGGACCATACCATCGACGTCGCCATCGAGGCCGACGAACAGACCGAATTCGGTCGCATTCTTGACTTCGCCTTCGACGACTGCACCAACGGGGTGCTTTTCGGCGAATTCGTCCCACGGGTTGCGCTGGGCCTGCTTGAGACCGAGGCTGATCCGACGCTTGTCGCTATCGACTTCGAGCACCATGACTTCGACTTCCTGCGAGGTCGAAACGATCTTGCCAGGGTGGACGTTCTTCTTGGTCCAGCTCATTTCGGAAACGTGGACAAGGCCCTCGATCCCGGCTTCGAGTTCGACGAAGGCGCCGTATTCGGTGATGTTGGTCACCTGACCCGACAGCTTCGCGCCGACCGGATACTTGGCGGCAACGCCATCCCACGGATCGCTTTCCAGCTGCTTCATGCCGAGGCTGATGCGCTGGGTTTCAGCGTTGATGCGCACGATCTGCACCTTCACGGTATCGCCAATGGCGATCACTTCGCTCGGGTGGTTGACGCGCTTGTAGCTCATGTCGGTGACGTGGAGCAGGCCGTCGATGCCGCCGAGATCAACGAATGCACCGTAATCGGTGATGTTCTTGACCACGCCATCGATGATCTGGCCTTCGACCAGGTCGTTGATCAGCTCGCTGCGCTGTTCGGCGCGGGTTTCTTCGAGCACCGCACGGCGCGAAACGACGATGTTGCCGCGGCGACGATCCATCTTGAGGATCTGGAACGGCTGCGGAATGTCCATCAGCGGGGTGACATCGCGCACGGGGCGGATATCGACCTGCGAGCCGGGGAGGAACGCCACGGCGCCATCGAGGTCGACAGTGAAGCCGCCCTTGACCCGGCCGAAGATGCGGCCTTCGACGCGCTTGCCTTCGCCAAATTCGCTTTCCAGCTTGTCCCAAGCGGCTTCGCGGCGGGCGCGGTCGCGGCTGAGCATCGCTTCGCCATCAGCGTTCTCGACGCGATCAACGAAGACTTCGACTTCGCCGCCGACGACCAGACCATGATCGTCTTCGCCGCGCGAAAATTCCTTGAGGGAGATGCGGCCTTCGCTCTTGAGGCCGACGTCGATCACGGCAAAACCGTTTTCGATCGCAGTGACGGTTCCCTTGACGACGCGGCCTTCAAAGCCATCTTCGCCGGCACCGCCGAGTTGTTCGTTCAGCATCGCCTCAAAATCGGCGCGCGTGGGCATTTGGGTTGCCATAGGCTGGATTAGTCCTGTGTTCGTTGTGCTACCGGCCGCCGGTTTTTCCGGGGTCTTAAACTGCTTCCCGTGCACCATTGCGCGGGCTGGCAGGGCAAGAGGCCGAGTGCTCCGCGTCGCCGAATGCGAAAACGCGAAGGTTCTTCAACCATC
The DNA here is from genome assembly GCA_001464915.1 of Sphingomonadales bacterium Ga0077531. GTDB lineage: Bacteria > Pseudomonadota > Alphaproteobacteria > Sphingomonadales > Sphingomonadaceae > Erythrobacter. The sequence continues at coordinate 560 of LNED01000037.1, read as the reverse complement.
AAAGATTGCGAGAACGGCGCGCGCCTAGGCGAGGGGCGCACAAAATGCAAGGAAATTGGGGCTGGAGAAGGCGCGGGCTAGGCCAAGCGTGTCCGCACTGCGTCGAGCACCGCTTCGATCGCCTGTTCACGGTCGAAATGCGTGGTGTCGATCACCAGCGCATCGGGCGCGGCGATCAAAGGCGCGTCCTTGCGGCCCATGTCGCGCGCATCGCGGGCGGCAATGTCGCGCTCGATTGCGGCGGGGGCGGCTTCGATGCCGCGGCCTTGTAGTTCGAGCCAGCGGCGGCGCGCCCGTTCAGCGACGCTGGCGGTGACGAACAGCTTCACGTCGGCATCGGGCGCAATCACGGTGCCGATATCGCGCCCGTCAAGCACCGCGCCGCCGGGTTGCAGGGCGAAGGCACGTTGGCGTTCGTAAAGGGCTTGGCGCACTTGTGGGTGGATCGACACCCGGCTCGCCAGCCCGCCGACGACCTCGGAACGCAGGATGTCGTCGTACATCAGGCTATCGGGGAAGGCACAGGCGGCCAGCGCATCGGCGGCATCGTCAGGATTGCC
>LNED01000036.1 GCA_001464915.1 Sphingomonadales bacterium Ga0077531 | reverse complement strand
TGAGCGGGTTGGGATAGCATATGCTCGCAGCCCTCCTCAGCCGCTGACAAGGCGGATAATATCGCCGTGTGGGAAGAAGTCCACGGATCAAAGGGAGCCGCGCCGAACGCCGCTCCCTCAATCCACTATCGGCTTTGGCCCAGTATCAGGGCTTGAGACCAGTGTTCATCGCCTTGAGGTCGTCAGCGAATTCGCTTTCGACCCGGGTGACGAAAGTCGCCATCCCGCTGAAGATCACCTGATCGTAATATTGCTTGCTGTCGACCAGCTTCTGCCCTTCGACCTCCAGCTCTTTGCGCGAGGCAATGGCATCGGCCTGCAGCGCGCGGACCGCCTCCAGACCCTTGCGAGCCTTGGCAGCCTTGGCCGCATCGTTTGGAGCAGCCTTAGCATCGGCCACCACTGTTTCGATCCCGGGGCGAACTTCGTCATACTTATCAATTGTCGCTTTCGTGCGGCGCATGATCGCGTTCAGCCGGAGCAGGGTTTCAGTTTCAAAGCTCGGTTTGGTGGAGCCGTCGGCGTTGAATGGGCTGAGCGGATCGCCCGGCTCGGGCGCATTCAGGGCCGAGTTGCCCTCGCCCTGCGCCCCAACGATGTCGGAGGTCTCGGGCTCGAAAAACTTGTCGGGATTGGCCTCAGCCGTCTGTGCCGCTGGCGCGCTGCAATTGGCGGCAAGCATCATCGGCAGGAGCAAAAGGATCAGTTTGCGCATCGCAATGTACCACTTTGTTGTCGGATCATTGGCATTTTAGCGGTTTGAATTGCCCGCTTCAATTGCCAGAAAAAAGGCCGTGTCGTGGTAGTCACGACACGGCCCTGATTTGGTTACCTGACCTTGCGGTCAAGCATCCTCATTTAGCGGCGACGGAACTTCTGCGTCAGCGTGAAGTTCACGATCTGCGTACCGAGACGCTGACCTTCCGTGTCATCCGGCTCCCAGTGGACGCCGTTGAACACGCGGCTACGGCCATTTTCCTGCTGGGCTTCGATCAGCGAACGGTAGCGAACCGGAACGAACGGACGGATGTTGTCGACCGAAAGACCGCCATTGCGCGGGTCAAAGCCGGTGCCGTTATATTCGTCCGAAACGAAGGTGAAACGGACGTTGTTGCCGAACACGCTAGTCAGTGACTGCATGGTGGCAGCACCGAAGGTCGCGTGGCCCGACGGATAGGCGGGGAACGGCGGAGTGAAGCGCTCAGGCACCACTTCGTTGATCACCGATGCACCGAACGGACGCCAGCTGTCGAGGCCATCTGTGCGCGGATCGCCATCAAGGTCGCCATCACGGACGCCGTTACCCGGACGCCAGTAGTTGTGGAAGTACTTGCTGTCCCACGCGGCAACACCCGAATCGCCCATGGTGGTGTGAACCAGAGCGAGCAGACGCGAGAAATCGTCCAGATCGGTCAGGCCGCGATCGGTGGCGATTTGCACCGCAATCTGCGCATACAGACGCGGCGGGGTGCCGAGCAGCGGAGCGCCGTCATAACCCCAGTAGTTGCCGATGAACTGCTTGGCAGCGGTGTTGTTGGTGCCAACCACGCCGGTGATGTCTTCACCGCCGTTGCGGAACACATCGCGATACGCAGCGCGGAAGCGCGGCGTGCCGGGAGCCGGGTAGGCCGGGATCCGGAACTGGTCACCACGACGCAACACGAACGGGGTAACAGCGCCCCAGTTCGAGCCGAGCGCGGCGTTACGAACTCCAGAAACCACACCATCGTCGGCAGGGCCTCTATCCGGAGCCCAGCGCGGCGCATCGGTATCACCGCCGTTGACCTGCTCACCAAAGATGTTGAGCGGGCCGCTCGCGGTCATACCGCCAGCGCCAAACGCCACTACCGGGCTGGTGCCAGCCGGGCCGGCACCGTCAGTCGAACGCGCATTGATAATGGCGTTCGCAGCAGCGAGGCCGATTGCACGACCGGCAGCGATCGACGTCGCCGAGCCCTGGATCTGGCTCATGTCCGACGAAAACAGCTGGTCAAGGCGAGCCTGCTGGCGCGGATACATCGCGCTAAGCGCGGTGTAAGCGGCCTGTGCAATCGCGGCATCCTTCGAAGCGCCAGCCGGCGCACGACGGAGACCACGGCTGAACGGCTCGTACTTCTGGCTGAACGAGTTGACAGCGTCGTACACGGCGATCTGAATGATGGCGAAAGCACGGCTGTTACGCACTGGACCCTGCTGGTCACCAGCAACGCCCGAAGCTGCGGTGTGATCGAGCGCGTTGGCGTCGAGCATGACCGAGTGCCATTCGCGCAGACGGTCCAGCGTGGTGTGCTGAGTGCTCTGCGCAGCAAAACGACCAACGCTCGAACCACCACCCATGGTGGTCTTGCTCATGATCCGGCCGAGTTCGCCGCGGACAGCAGCGGTGTTGGCTTGAGGACCGGTCTTGCCGCCATCGGCGAGTGCCGGTGCGGACAGGCCGACCGGTGCGAACATTGCTGCGGCCCCGATCAGGCCCCAGACTTTGGTTGAATTCTTCATGATGTAGTCACCCCTTCAAATCGAACGTAGCCACAACTTTCTCGCCCTCTCCGACCACCGTCGGAGAAGTGAAAGACAAGTGACCAAATAGACGCCGAATGCGGATCAACCGGCGTTTGGTCGCAAATGTAGTGTGGAGACGATGTGGGCTCTCTTTGGCCCAAATTCGTCACGCCCCGAGTCTAGGGTATTTCCCCCCCTGACGGGCTACGAGATAACGCCTAGGCGCGGCGTGCACAAATGATTTGTTGAAGATTTTTTTGTCCCGAAATGGGACTTATAAAATCAATGACTTAGTCCGATTTACTTGTGGAAAAGTGAGCCTCAAAATGAGGCCTCGTCGCATCCTTACAAG
>LNED01000035.1 GCA_001464915.1 Sphingomonadales bacterium Ga0077531 | reverse complement strand
AGCCGAGGCGGCATCTCACCTTTCCAGCGATGAAGCCCAAGAACTTTGGTCTGGCGGTGAGTTGGTCGCTGAAGGGCTAAAACGTTTTGGCGAGCCGCCGGTAGGTTCGGTCTTTACAATCAAGCCGCATGCCATGATCGAGGGCCGATACGAACCGGAGAACCTTTGCGTCATGCCGCTCGAGGAACTGATCCGGTTCACCGGCGATGTCGCGCAGCAAATCAAGGATCTTCCGGACGGCTCGCAAATCCAGTTTGAAGTGACCGACTGATATGAAACGTCTCGCCGTCTATTGCGGTTCGGCCTCGCCCGAAGATCCGCGTTATATCCAGCTTGCCTATGATGTCGGCGCGGAACTCGCCCGGCGCGGCATTGGCCTTGTCTATGGCGGGGGCAAGCTCGGGCTGATGGGCGCGGTGGCCAAGGGCGCGAAGGACGCGGGGGGCGAGGTTATCGGCATCATCCCCGAACACCTCGTCAAAGCCGAAGTCGCCAACCACGATTGCGATGAACTCGTCACTGTCAGCGGGATGCACGAGCGCAAACAACGCTTCACCGACCTGTCAGACGGCTTCGTCACCATCCCCGGCGGGGTCGGCACGATGGACGAGTTGTGGGAAGCGATGAGCTGGTCGCAGCTGGGCTATCATACGAAGCCCGTGGGCCTGCTCAACGCTTTCGGGTTTTATGACGAGTTGCTCGCCTTCAATGCGAAAATGGCGGCGGTCGGGTTCGTCCGCCCCGCACACCAGAACATCCTGATCGCGGCGACATCGATCCACGAACTGCTCGCCAAAATGACCGATTATCAGCCGCACACCCCGATCTTCCACATGAAGGCCGAGGAGCTGTAAGCCTCACCATGCCGGTCGATCCCGCCACCCGCGCCGCACTGGTCGAACATGCGCGGCTTTCGATCAAGCGCGGATCGCAGAGCTTTTCCGCCGCCGCCCGGCTGTTCGATCCCGAAACGCGGGAACGCGCATGGCTGCTCTACGCCTGGTGCCGCCGCGCGGACGACATTGCCGACAATCAGGAATTGGGCGGCGTGCTGGGCGATCAGTCCGATCTGGGCGCACGGCTTGCTCTGATCCGCAAACTGACCGCGCTGGCGTTTGAAGGCAAGCCGACCGGCGATCCGGCCTTCGACGCGCTCGGCGTGGTCGCTGCCGAGGTGGGCCTGACCCCGCAGATGGCTGAGGACGTGATCGCCGGTTTCCAGCTCGACGCCGAAGACTGGCGCCCGCGCACCGAGGCTGACATGCTGCGCTATTGCTACCATGTGGCGGGCGCGGTCGGCGTAATGATGGCAGTGGTGATGGGGGTCGATCCCAAGGATCAGGAAACGCTCGACCGGGCGAATGATCTAGGGCTCGCCTTCCAGCTTTCCAACATCGCGCGCGATATTGTCGAGGATGATGCAGCGGGGCGCTGTTACTTGCCCGAAATCTGGCTGGTCGAACAGGATATCGAGCCCGGCCAGCACACCAAACCGCACCACCGCAAGGAACTCGCCGCCATGGCGTCACGATTGGTGACGCTGGTGGAAAAACACGAGGCGGCGGCGCGGGTGGGCGCGGCCAAGCTCCCCTTCCGCAGCCGCTGGGCGGTGCTGTCAGCCGCGCGGATTTACGGCGCGATTGGCCGCAAGGTGCGCAAGCGCGGGGCCGATGCCTGGGCCAGCCGCACCTATGTGCCGCGTAGCGAAAAGGCGCTGTACGGCGTGCGCGCGTTCCTCTCGGCGGTGATCAACCGCGAGAAGATGCCCAAAGGCGGGATCGACTGGGGGATTGCGGATTATCGGCCACGCTGAACCACTTCCGTTCGCCTCGAGCGAAGTCGAGAGGCCTGCGCAAGGTGTCTCGACTACGCTCGACACGAACGGAGGGCGGGGCTAATCCCGCCCCCATGATCACCAAACTCCTGATTGCCAATCGCGGCGAAATTGCCTGCCGCATCATCCGCACCGCGCGTGCCATGGGCGTGGCGACGGTCGCGGTTTATTCCGATGCCGATGCCAAGGCGCTGCACGTGCGCCAAGCGGACGAGGCGGTGCATATCGGCCCCTCGCCCGCGGCGGAATCCTATCTGGTCGGCGCGAAGATCATCGCGGCGGCCAAGCAGACCGGGGCGGATGCGATCCATCCGGGCTACGGCTTCCTGTCGGAGAACGCCGATTTTGCGCAGGCTGTGCTGGACGCTGGCATTATCTGGGTCGGCCCCAAGCCTGCCAGCATCCGCGCGATGGGCCTGAAGGACGCGGCCAAGGCGCGCATGATCGAGGCGGGCGTCCCCGTCACCCCCGGCTATCTCGGCGCGGATCAATCGCTCGACCGCCTCACCGTCGAAGCAGACGCCATCGGCTACCCCGTCCTGATCAAGGCGGTCGCGGGCGGCGGAGGCAAGGGGATGCGCAAGGTCGATGCCCCTGCCGACTTCGCCGCCGCGCTGGAATCCTGCCGCCGCGAGGCCAAGGCCAGCTTTGGCAATGATGAAGTGCTGCTCGAAAAATGGATCACCTCGCCCCGCCATATCGAGGTGCAGGTGTTCGGCGATAGCCACGGCAACGTCGTCCACTTGTTCGAGCGCGACTGCTCGCTCCAGCGCCGCCACCAGAAGGTGATCGAGGAAGCCCCCGCCCCCGGCATGGACGCCGCCACCCGCGAAGCGATCTGCGCCGCCGCCGTGCGCGCCGCCAAAGCGGTCGATTACGAGGGTGCAGGCACGATCGAATTCATCGCCGACGCCAGCGAAGGCCTGCGCGCCGACCGCATCTTCTTCATGGAGATGAACACCCGGCTTCAGGTCGAGCATCCGGTGACTGAATTGATCACCGGGGTCGATCTGGTCGAATGGCAGCTGCGCGTTGCGAGCGGCGAGCCAATTCCACGCAAACAGAAGCATCTCAAGATCAGGGGCCATGCGATCGAAGCGCGGCTCTATGCCGAAGACCCAGTAAAGGGATTTCTTCCGAGCACCGGAGAGTTGGACTTCTTCGAACTTCCGAAGAGGCTGACACCCTACGAATACCAGTCAGTGCTAAACACCTTTGAGACATACGAATACGACGCCACCCTTCGCGTCGATACTGGCGTCGAAGAAGGGGACGAAATCTCGCCGTTCTACGATCCGATGATTGCAAAATTGATCGTGCACGCGCCTGATCGGTTGAACGCCGCAATCGGATTAAGCCATGCGGTTTCGAGCGTTAAATGCTGGCCGGTAAAGACGAATGCCACCTTCCTGCATGCTTTACTCGTTGAACCTGACATCATACGCGGCAAGGTTAACACCGGCCTGATTGGCGAGCGTAGCGAAGATCTGATCTACGATTTCGATCCAAGTGGCAGAGCACTTTCGGACACAGCCAAGCTTTTTGCTTCGACTGAGGTTGATGAGGCGTTGAGAGGATTTCGACTCAACGCTCGCCACCAAAATCGCGTCGCGCTGGAGTACATGGGTGAAACGCTTAGTGGAAATCTCGCGCTGGAATTTCCGCCGAACTCGGATCATGTGTTTCTTGCCGAACGTCGGCATGAAGAAGTCTTTACCACGAGCTTAGGCAAAACTTTTCGCTTCACTTTGAGGCATGTTGGAGCCTCCGGCCAAGCCTCAGCCGCCGATGGCGCGATCATTGCGCCGATGCCGGGCAAGGTCATCGCGGTCGATGTCAGCGAGGGCCAGACCGTCACCGCCGGGCAGCGGCTGCTGGTGCTCGAGGCGATGAAGATGGAACACGCCCTCACCGCGCCCTTCGACGGGGTGATCGAGGGACTGACCGTCACCGCCGGCGCGCAGGTGCAGGTTGAGGCGGTGTTGGTGACGGTGGTACCTGCGGAATGAAGGGTAGGTGCTCGCACCAATCGGTTGCGCAGCAACCGCAAGGGCGACCGCCCGCCCGCAGCGACGCGCCCGAAGGGCGTGAGAGCGAGGATTTCGCGCGCCGGATGGCGTGCGGACAACAAAAATGACCTGGGCCAAGGAACTCGAAGAACTCCGCGCGCGTGAGGCGCTGGCCGAACAGATGGGCGGCGCCGACAAGGTCGCGCGGCAGCATGGGCGGGGCAAAATGGACGCCCGCGCGCGGCTGGCGGCGCTCTGCGACGAAGACTCCTTCCGCGAGATCGGCAAGATCGCGGGCTCCGCCAAGTATGACGCCAATGGCGACCTGCAAAACGTCACCCCCGCCCCCTTCCTGTTCGGCAAGGCGCTGATCAATGGCCGCCCGGTGGTCGCCACGGCGGACGACTTCACCATTCGCGGCGGCGCGGCGGATGCGGGGATTGCGCGCAAGATGGTGCAGGCCGAGATGATGGCGCACCAGTTGAAGCTCCCCATCATCCGCATGATCGACGGGACGGGCGGCGGCGGCTCGGTGAAAACCCTCGAACAGATCGGTGCGACCTATATCCCCGCGGTGCCCGGCTGGGGCGATGTGGTGACCAACCTCGACACGGTGCCGGTGGTGGCGCTGGCGCTGGGGCCGACGGCGGGCCTTGGCGCAGCGCGGGTGGTGGCGAGCCACTATTCGATCATGGTGCGCGGGCTCTCGCAATTGTTCGCCGCCGGGCCTGCCGTGGTTGATGGCTTGGGCGAGGGCTACAAGGGCGCGGTTGATCACCAACAGGCCAAGGAAGAGCTCGGCGGGGTCGACATCCACACCCGCAACGGCGTGGTGGATGACGAGGTCGCCAGCGAGGCCGAGGCCTTCGCCCGCGCGCGGCATTTCCTCAGCTTCATGCCCGAATATGTCGGCCAGCCCGCCCGCCGTTCTGCCTGCGTTGATCCAGCGGATCGGCGCGAGGAGGCGCTGCTCAGCCTCGTCCCGCGTGATCCGAAGCAGGTTTATTCGATGCGCCGCGCTTTGGAGATGATCCTCGATTCCGGCACGGTGTTCGAAATCGGCAAGCACTGGGGCCGTGCCGCGATCACCGCACTCGCCCGGCTGGATGGCTGGCCGGTGGCGGTGGTGGCGAGCGATCCGAGCTATCTCGGCGGATCGTGGGAGGCCAAGACTTCGGAGAAGGTCGAACGGTTCGTCAAACTCGCCGACCAGTTCCGCATCCCCATCGTCCACCTCGTCGACAACCCCGGCTTCATGATCGGGCGCGAGGCGGAGCTGGCGGGGACGATCCGGTACGGCGTCAACGCGATGAACGCGATCTACCGCGCTACGGTGCCGCTCGCCAGCATCGTCATGCGCCGCGCCTATGGCATCGCGGGCAGCGCAATGAGCAATGCCGAACGGTATCAGTATCGCTATTGCTGGCCGAGCGGCGACTGGGGCAGCCTGCCGATCGCGGGCGGGCTGGAGGTCGCTTACAAATCGGAACTGGAAGCGGCGGATGATCCGGCGGCGCTGCTGGAGGAGATCCGCGCGCGGCTGGACAAGGTCACCTCGCCGTTCCGCAGCGCCGAACGCTTCAATGTCGAAGACATCATCGACCCGCGCGACACGCGGGCATTGCTGTGCGAATTTGCGGGGCTGGCGTGGCGGCGGCTGGGGGCTTCTTGAAGTTCAGCACCCCATCCGGGGTGCGAAATCCTCGCTCATGCGACCTGGAGGTCGCGTCGCTGCGGGCGGCCGGTCGGCCTTGCGGTCGCTGCGCGACCGTTTGCCACGCTCCATTTCTCCCCTCCCGCTTGCGGGAGGGGCTGGGGGTGGGCCTACTTCCCCATCCCCGCCTCAGCGTCCGAAGGGCCAAACAGCTTGCCCTTCTCGCTCACCAACACCAGCACCAGACACACCAGCCCAGCTGCCAGCAAGGCCAGCGCCAGCGGGCGCGCGGTGCCATCGAAGGCGTAGCCGATCGCCCCACCAATCAGCGCCGCTGACGTCATGCGCACAAACCCGTGGGCAGAGCTCGCCGCGCCGGCAATCGTGACAAACGGGTTCATCGCAATCGCGCCGAAATTGCTGCCGATGAAGCCGAGCAGCGCCATGTTGATCGCCATCAGCGGGACGAACTGCCACAGTTGTTCATCCGGGCTGAACGCGAACATCACCTGCACCGCGCTCACCCCGATGAAGATCAGCAGGGCAGTGTGGCTCACCCGCCGCGCGCCGAAGCGCTCAACGATGCGCGAATTCGACCAGCTCGCCAGCGCCATCGATCCGGCGCAGATGCCGAACACCAACGGGAAGATATCGCCTGCACCGAACGTCTCGGTAATCAGCTGCTGCGAGGAGTTGATGAAGCCAAACAACGCGCCGAACACCAGCGCAGAACCGAACACATAGCCCACCACGCTCGGCGTTGAGAGCGCGCGGCCCATGTTGGCGGCGATGGTCCGCGGGCGGATCAGCTGAACGTTATCGGGCGACAGGCTTTCGGGCAGTCGGATGTACACCCATGCGCCCACGGCCACGCCGGCCACTGCCATCGCGCCGAAAATCGCCCGCCAGCTGCCGACTTGCAGGATCGCTTCGCCAATCGTGGGGGCGATGGCGGGCACCATCAGGAAAATGACGAAGATCACGCTCATCATCTTGGCCATCTTGTCGCCGCCCACCCGGTCACGGATGATGGCGGGCGGCAGGGCGATGATCCCGGCGGCGAAGAAGCCCTGCGCTGCGCGCACCGCGATCAGTGCGTCGTAAGTGGGCGCAATCGCGCTCGCCAGCGACAGCACGATATAAACCGCAATCGCGCCAAGCAGGATCGGCCGGCGTCCGAACCGATCAGCCAGCGCGCCCGGCACCAGCGCGCCGATTCCGCCGGCGAGCAGATAGACCCCAATCACGAATTGCCGGTCATTGCCTTGCACCGAAAGATCAGCCGCCAGCGCGTCCAATGCGGGCAGGATCGCGTCGATCCCGAAGGCGTTCAGCGCCATCAGCAGCGCCATCATCCACAGCAGCTCACGCTCACCCAAGGCTTTGCGCACGGGCGCGGTCGAGGCAGGCGATGTGGCCATATCGGGGCCTTTGCCGAGGGGTTCACCCGAAGACCACTGTTCTTTTCGCATGTGCACAAAATGGCGGGGGGAGTGAATTGTTCCAGCAACAGTTCCTTTGCGCACGCCAAGGTTCTATTTGGAGGGCGATGGCGAGCAACCTGCCTGGATCGGATCACGACGAAGCGCACCCAGATCAGGGCCATGATCAGCTGGGCCTGCGCAAGATCATCCATGTCGATATGGACGCGTTTTTCGCCAGCGTTGAACAGCGTGACGATCCCGAGTTGCGCGGCAAGCCGGTCGCGGTTGGCGGTGCGGGCGGGCGCGGAGTGGTGGCCGCCGCCAGCTATGAAGCGCGGCGGTTCGGGGTGCGTAGCGCTATGCCCTCGGTCACCGCGCAGCGATTATGCCCCGATCTGATCTTCGTGCGCCCGCGCTTTGATGCCTACAAGGAGGCGAGCCGCCAGATCCGCCGGGTGTTTGAACATTACACCCCGATCATCGAGCCGCTGAGCCTCGACGAAGCCTATCTCGATGTGACCGAAGACCGATTGGGCATCGGCAGCGCCACCCGCATCGCCACGCTGATCCGGCAGGAAATCCGCGCCAAGACCCGGCTGACAGCGAGTGCGGGGGTAAGCTACAACAAATTCCTCGCCAAACTCGCCAGCGATCAGAACAAGCCCGATGGGCTGTGCGTGATCCGTCCGGGCGAAGGCGCGCAGTTTGTCGCGGGGCTGCCGATCCGGCGGTTCCACGGGGTCGGGCCCAAGGCGGAGGAGAAGATGCAGCGCCTCGGCATTGCCACCGGCGCCGATTTGGCGGGCAAGGACATTGAGTTCCTGCGCGCACATTTCGGCAGCATGGCCGATTACCTCTATCGGGCTGCACGCGGGATCGATCTGCGGGCTGTCGCGGCAAATCGGGTGCGCAAATCGGTGGGCGGGGAGCGCACTTTTAGCGAGGATATCGGCAGCGGTGCGGCACTGCGCGAAACGCTCGAAAACATCATCGCGATAGTGTGGGAGCGGATTGAGGCTTCGGGCGCAAGGGGCCGCACGGTGACATTGAAGCTGAAGTTCACCGATTTTCAGCTGATGACCCGCGCCGCCTCGCTGCCCGATTTTGTCAGCGGGCGGGAAGAATTTGCTGCAATCGCCCGCGCCTTACTCGAAGGCTTATTGCCCTTACCCCAACCGATCAGGCTGATGGGGCTGACGCTCGGCAATCTCGAAGGCGCCGAGGCAAGCAAGCCGCCGCGCGATGAAGCACAGCTTTCGTTGCTCTAACCCACACCCCGCCCGCGCCACGCATCAATCCGCGCGCGGGTGATCCGGCCAAGCGGTTCGGGCAGCGAATGTGACGGGAAAAACCGCGCTTCGGTGATTTCGCGCCGGTCGGGCTTGGGCTGCTGATTACAGACTGCGGAAAACAGATAGGCGGTGTGCGGTGCGCCGGAGATCACCTCCTCGATCACCGCCACCGCATCGATCCGGGAAAGCGTTAGCCCCAGTTCCTCGCGCACTTCACGCTGAGCGGCGGCCGCCGGGTCTTCGCCGCGCCCCAACCCACCGCCGGGCAGACCCCATACTTTGGGGCCATAGGAATGTTTGAGCAGCAGCACATCGCCGCCGAGATTGGTGATGACCACGCTCACGCCTGCAATCGGTGTCTTTCGCCAGCGCCGCCAATTATGGCGAACGCGGTGCGCCAACGGCAGCAGCGCGCGGTGGAGCCGAGCGGGGAGCAATGCGGGCATCAGGTAAACACGGTAACGGGAATGCCCCGAGCCGCCGCAGCGCGCAGCAGGCGGGCGACAGGCAAATCATGTTCGCCGCGCATCGCTGCATCGAACACCGCACGTTTATCCGCCGCGCCGCCGAGAGTGAACAGGATCGCCTCTGTATCCAGCAGCGCAGGCAAGGTCAGCGTGATGCGGTCAAACGGCGCATGGGCGGGCAGCGGATCGGGAGTCAGGCGGCGGATGGCCAGCGGATCATCGCCTTGCGGATCGGTGTTGGGGAACAGCGAAGCAATATGCCCATCCGGTCCCATGCCCAGCCAGGTCAGCGCGAAATGCGGCACCGCGCCACCTTCAGCCAGAGCCGCAATCTGCGCGCCAAAGGGCTCCAGCAGCGCGCGGATTTTACCAGTGTTCGACGCTTCGTGATCTTCGGGCACGATCCGGTCGTCATTGGGCCACACCTGGAGCCCCGCCCAGTCGACGCTGGCGGAATGACGCGCGATCAGGTCAGCGAGAATCGGGAACGGGGTCGATCCGCCCGGAATGGTGATCGCGCACGGCCCAGCTTTGGCGAGGCAAAGCGCCAGCCAATCGGCAATCGCGCCCGTATCGGCGTCATCAATGGTGGTGATGTCTTGCATGGAGATTGCATAGCAAAAGGGCTGCTCCCGGCCAGCGGGACGCAGCCCTTTTCCTCAATTCGTCGCGCTTATGCGAGCAACGAACGCAGGAACCACGCCCGCTGTTCAGCCATGTCGGTCCAATCGTCGAGCAAGCCATCGGTGGCATTGTCCTTCGCCTGTTCAGCGAGGTCTTTCATGCCCTTGAGCCGCTTGATCAGCGTCTCGTTGTCACTCAGCAGTTCGGCGATCATGTCTTCAGCGGCCAGCGTGGTGCTGTCCTGATCCTTGATCTGTGTGGCTTTCGACACCATGCCGAGCGAGGTCAACGTCTCGGCATCAAGTTTGCGCACGCGTTCGGCGATCAAATCGATCTGGTCACGCACTTCCAGCGCATGGGTATCAAACAGCAGATGCAGGTCATGAAAGCGTGGGCCTTTGACATGCCAATGGAAATTCTTGGTTTTGATAAACAGCGCGAAGTGATCGGCGAGCAATCCGTTGAGTTCGCCAATCAGCGCAGCTTTCGAATTGGTTTTGGTGTCGGCCATAAGGTCCTCCATTATTTTACTGTCACAATGATTTTGTAACTTTGATATGGTGATTAAACCCATGAATGAACAGGGCTGGGGTTCGATTGCCACTTAATTCGCAATGTTCGGATAGGGGACTCAGAAAGCGGCGAAACGGGCGTTCAATCCGATGAAGACTGCCGCAACAATCAGGCAGGCGGCCAATCCAAACCGAACGCGGCGCAGTGGCCATCGTGCGAGGTTGGCACCGCCGACCGCCCAGCCCAGCGCAATCGCGGCTGCTCCGCCCAGCGCGCCGCCCAGCCCTGCGGCGACGGGAAGACTCGCCCAAGCCGCCAGCGCAAACACCGCAAACCGCGCCGCATCACCGATTTGCCGGGCGAGCAGGACAATAGCGATCGCTCCCAGTGAGCGAGTAGGTTCCTGCGGGGGATTCGCCTTTACTGGCCAGGCGAGTTCAACCGCCGCCGCAGCCAGAGCAAAGGCGACCAGCATCTGCGCGGCGCGGCGCGGCAGCAGCGCGGCAAACTCCGCCCCCAGCCACGCCATCGCACCGGCGCTGAGTGCAGCGGCGGTGATACCGGTCAGCAGCAGCGGCGTGCTTTGCCCCAGCGCATCACTCCACTGCGCCACCAGCGTCTGATCGCGCCCGCCCAGCGCCAGCGCGAACACCAGCAGCAGCGATAGGAGAAATCCGTCCACGTCAGCGCCGCCCGCGCCTCAGGCGGCCCACGGCCCCGTGATCGCCAAGGTCGCGGTGGGGCCATAGGCGTTGACGAACAACACTTTGCCATCGGGAGAGAAGCACCCGCCCGCCAGCTCGGTCTGCGCCGTCAACCGCGCCAAGGTGTAAGCTGCGCCCTGCGGCGTGATCCCGCGAATGTGGTTGTCGACCACTGCGGTGTATTGATCCTCGCACACGATCAGGTGGCCATTGGGCGCGACGGTCAGGTTATCGCCGTAATTGAACTGATCAGTGCTTTCGCTTTCGAAGAACAGCTCGACCATGTCGGGCGCACCGGCGAGACCGGGGGTGAGCTTGAGGATCTGTCCGAGCTGCTTGGCCCCGCCGCTGGTGCAGCAGGCGAAAACTTCGCTCTTGCCGCGCTCCACGCCCATGTGCAGCCCCTCGCCGCGCGCGACCAGTGCCGCGCCCTTGGCCGCAGCGCGTTGGCGCAGGTCGTCCTTGGGCGCTTCGACATTGTCCAGATCGACCCAGCTGACGCGGTAGGGCCGGCCGACTTCCATCGCAGCCGATTTCCAGTTGCGGGTATCGGTAAGGCCTTCGATTACCATCGCCTGCAATCGCCCGCCCTCGGCCAGCTTGCCGGGAACATTGGGCAGGAAGCGATAGAGCACGGAATCGTCGCGGTCCTCGGTCTGATAGACGATGCCAGTGGCCGGATCGACCGCAGCGGCCTCGTGGTTGAAGCGGCCCATCGCGGTCAGCGGCACCGCATCGACCAGCCCGGGGGAAGATGCGGGAACTTCAAACACCCAGCCGTGGCTGCGTTCCAGCCCGTCACCGCGCGGTTGGCCCGGCCCGGTCGGCGCTTCTTCGCATGAGAGCCACGTGCCCCACGGCGTCACCCCACCCGAACAATTGCGGATCGTCCCGCCGAGGCTGCGAAACTGACGTTTGACGGCAAGGGTGGCTGCGTCGAGCACGATGGTGGTCGTCCCGCCGGGGACGAACTTGCCATCCCGCTTGCCAAAGCCTTTGGCAATCGGCCCGCCCGCATCGTGCTGCGGCTGCAATTCGTGATTGCGGACCAGCGCGATCTCACCGTTGCCGATGTCGAAACAGCCCATCCCGTCGGCGCGGTCTGGCACGGTGCTGCCGTCGTCCATCGCATCGCCAAGGCGCGAGAGGACGCGGTAGGAAAAGCCCGGCGGCAGATCGAGCAACCCTGCCGGATCAGGCACCAGCGCGCCGTATCCGGCAAACCCGCCGCTTGCTGCCGGAGCGCGCGCCGTGGTGGGCGCGCCGCGCGTCATGCAGCCACTGGCAGCAAGCGCGGCAAAGGCGGTGGCAGTCGCGCCAAGAAAGCGGCGGCGGTCGGGCGATAGAGCGATAGGGCTGGTCATGCCGACACCCTACTTACGCTCTCCCAACGCGGCAAGGATCGCGTCCCAGCGCGCATATTTAAAGTTCTGCGCGGCGGGCGGGTTCACCCCGTCCTGCGCGATGAAGATGCCGCCGGGGAAATCCGGGCCGAAATCGCGGTTGTCCAATTCAATCCCATCGGTTTCCTCGGTGCTGCCAAAGGTGCCCGCCGCGATGCGAAAGCGGCCGACGGGGGCGAGGTCGGGCAGGCGGAACACGGCATAGGCATTGTCGCCCTGCGATGACGCCACGAGGTAGCCGCCGTCTGTGCCTTCGGGCGCGATGGCGAGGCCTTCGACATCGGCGACCAGCAGCTTGTTGTCGATCGGAGCGACCAGCTTGCGGTTTTCCGGCCCGCCCTGAAACCGTCCGAACATCGCCCAGATGCCCGCGTCCTCTTCGCCAATATACAGCATCCCGGTGCGCGGGTCGTAGATGCAGCCTTCGGGCTGGGTCGGCACCGCATTGAGCGGTTCGGATTGGTCGATCAGTTCGCTGCCCTGAAATTGCAGCGCGGTGCGATAGATCACCCCGTTCTTGGGCGCGCTGTAGACCGCGAATGATCCGTCCGCTTCGACATCACCCTTGCAGATGCCATAGCCCTCGCCCGACCCGACGATGATGCGGGTGACAAAGGACAGCGTCGCCGTCTGCGGATCCAGGCGCGCGACATAAAGCTGCGCCGTGGCCAAGTTGCTGCGGTCGCTCGCAATCGCCAACACGGTGCCATCGGGCAGGGCAACGATTTCGACGTTGTTCAATCCGGGCGCGGCGTGGAAGCTCTTCTGCGCGCCTTTCAGGTCGTAGACGTAAAGCCCGGCCTTCTTGTCGGTGCCGACGATCAGGCTGGCGCCCGGGTTGGCCGGGTTGCGCCAGATTGCCGGATCATCAGCCGCGTCTTCGTTGGCGGTGCCGACTGGCGGCGTCTCCGCCACCGCCGTGACGGTTACCGCCGGATCACCGGTGATAATGGGGATCGTCGCACAGGCGGCGGCGATCCCCAGAGTAAGCAGCGCAAAGCCGTGGAATGGTCGAATGGTCACGGCTTTGCCCCTTTGGTCAGCTTAGAATGCGTAGCGCGCCACCACCTGGAACACCGGCCCAGCACGCTCGCTCTCAAGCTCGTATTCGTCGAAATCGCGGTCAAACTGCTCTTCGACGGTGTTGAACTTGTTGAAGTCTTCGTCCTTGGTGCTGTCAAGCAGGTTGGAGCCGACCGCGCGGATGGTGAAGCTATCGCCGAACCGCTTTTCAACAAAGATTTCGAGGTCAGCGCCATAACGGGTGAAGACTTCCTCACCCACCACGCGGCCAAAGGCTTCGCCCTGCTTGCGGTAAGTCGCGCCGAATGCCGCGCCGAAATCGGGCAGGTTCTGGATTGCGCCAAAGTTGTAGACGTAATCCGACTGGTCGTTGAAGCGGCGCTCACCAAATTCATCGGTGATGTTGCTGTCGAGCAGCGCGAGGTTCCCGAACACGCCGGTGTCAGGCAGGCCGAGGAAGGCGAGGCTGAACGAGGCGTCGAATTCGATCCCGTATACCTCGCCATTACCAGTGTTGCGCGGGATGAGGACGAAGGTGCCATCGCCTTCCGAACCTTCTTCAACCGTACCGTCAGGCTCCAGCGCGGTCGCCAGTTCGGTGAGGTTGGTGACATCGCGGTAGAACACGTTGATCCCAATCACCCCGGTCTTGCCGATCTTGTGTTCATACCCCAGATCGCCGCCCCATGCGGTTTCGGGCAGCAGCAGCGGGTTGCCGCGGAAGTCGTTGTCACCGAATTCAGTTTCAAGCTCAATCGGAGCGATGAAATCGAAGTTCGGGCGACGCAGCGTGCGCGCACCCGACAGCGTGATCCGGCCATCGCCAACTTCCAGCTTCAGCGAGGCCGAGGGCAGGAATTCGTCGTAATCATTGCTGACGGTGGTGCCGGTAAGGTTATTCGGATCACGGCCGAAGATATCGGTCGAGGTGCTTTCCCAACGGATACCTGCCTCGAAGGTGACGCTATCGAATTCGCCCTCAATTAGCGCGTATAGGTCGCGGCGATCTTCCTGAATGTTCGAGAAGGTTTCATCGAATGGGTCGAAGGTGGCCGGCACAAATTCACCCGGATTGCGGCTGAATTGATCATAGCCGGTGCGGACAGAATCGGCGAGGTTGAAGCGTTCGCGCACCTCCAGAAACGTGGTTTCGCGGTCCTTGTTTTGCAGGAAGCCACCGATGGCAAACTCGATATTGTCGCTCAGCTCGAACTGCTGTTCGAGATTGACGAAGAATTCGGTGTCCTCAATGTCCACCACAAACAATTCACCGGTGAAACGCGGGGCGCTGCGGTCGAAGTCGATTTCGTATTCGAATTCGTCCTGGAAATCATCAAAGCTGGCATAGCCGACCCGCAGCTGGGTTTCGCCCAAGCCCCATTCCTGATCCAACTTGCCGATCACCGAGAAGCTTTCCGTGGTGATGTCGTTGATGTTGGCATTGTCGGTCAGCAGGCCCGCGTCATCGGTGTCGTCGTCATTATCCACCGGGCCGAACACGCCGGTCGCGCGCGAATATTCGAACGACCGCTCGTCCTCGACCCGCTCGGTGCGCACATAATTGCCGAGGATTTCGAATTCGGTGGTTTCGGTCTCGATCCCCCAGCTGGCGTTGAAGGCGTAATCGGTGCCGTCGCGAATGTCCGACTGGTCTTCGCGGTTGTCGAAATCTTCCGTAGCGAAATTGGGGTTGTTCTCCGGGCTGTCGCTGTAACGCAGGCTGGTCTTTTCCTTGGGGTTATACCGCCCCTGCACGTTGGCACCGATCAGCAACCGACCTCCAGCCAGCTCGCCGCCGTAGTAGAAGCCGCCCGAAGGCTTGAATTCACCATCGTCGAACAGCAGCCCGGCAGCGCGCACGTATCCACCATCAAGCGAGAAGCCATCGCGCAGCACGATGTTGAGCGAACCAGCGACCGCATCGCTGGTGCGGCGGGCAGAGGAAGATCGCACGATTTCCACGCGCTCAATCAGCTCGGCCGGGATCCGATCGAGGAAGAACGAACGGTCGGACTGACCGCCCGGAACGCGCTCGCCGTTGATCAGGATCTGGGTATAGCCCGGATCGAGCCCGCGCAGCCGTGCGCCGTCGCTTTCGATAACGTCCGACAGGAAGGTCACGCCCGGAACGCGCTTCAGCGCGTCGCCAGCGGTCAGCGGTTCGAAGCGCTGGAAGTATTCTTCGTCATAAACCAGGATCGGCTCAGCCGCGTCGCTGCGGTTGCGGAAGCCGATATTGCCTTGAACCACGATTTCCTTGGCAGTCTGGATCTGATCGTCTTCGCTCTCTTCGGTTTCGGTAAGCGCGCCGCCCGATTGGACGCTGACAGCCACCATCTGCGGATCGGCTTCGGCGGCAAATGCCGGTGCGGCGACAAACGACGTAAGCGCGACAGCCGCGCTGCCGATCAGAAGCTGGGTACGGATCATGTGGTAGTCCCCCTGAGGTCGCCCGGTCGTCGAGCGGCGATGGGGGCGCGGTTACGCTGGGCCTGTGACAGCCGCGCTACCCGCCAATGACGGATCGGTGACAGCGAGCACTGTTGCGCAAATGCCTCAATTGAACAGGTGGCGCGCGCTGTCCGAAGCGCCTAGCAAATGGCAAAACAGACGTAAGAGAGGGCAGCGCATGAAAATCGAACCCGGCATGGCAGCGGTGGTGACCGGCGGGGCCAGCGGCCTCGGCAAAGCGAGCGCCAAGGCATTTGCCGATGCGGGCATGAAGGTCGCGGTTTTCGACATCAATGATGCCGACGGAGAAGCCCACGCCGCTGCAATTGGCGGCACGTTTCACCATGTCGACATCATGGATGAAGCCAGCGTCGAAGCCGGGTTCGCCGCCGCGCGCGCCGCCAATGGGCAGGAACGCGTGACGCTGCACTGCGCAATGGCCAGCCGCCGAGGCAAGACTCTGGGGTGGGACAAGGAAACGGGTGCCTTCAAACGCCTTTCGACCGAAGACTACGCCTTCGGGGCCGAGGGCATTCTGGTCGCCAGCTACCGCGTCGCCAGCATTTCCGCGCTTGGGATGGCCAATGCGCCCGCCGCCAATGACGATGGTGAGCGCGGCTGCATCATCCTGACCGCCAGCGTCGCCGCGCAGGACGGGCAAATCGGGCAGGTAATCTATGGCAGCTGCAAGGCCGGGGTGAACGGGCTTGTCCTGCCGATGGCGCGTGATCTGATGGACATGGGCATCCGGGTGAATTCGGTCATGCCGGGCATCTTTGCCACCCCGCTGATGCTGGGGATGAAAGATCGCAACCCGCCGATGTGGGCGCAATTGAACGCTTCTGTCCCCTTCCCCAAGCGTCTCGGCGAGCCGGAGGAGTTCGCGTCGCTGGTGCTGGAGATTGCGCGCAATTCTTACATTAACGGCCACCAGTTCCGTCTGGACGGGGCGATCAGAATGCCGCCTAAATGATCTCTCACGGCCAATCGGTTTCGCCGATGCCTCCGAGGGGGCGGCCTACCGGCCGGCGGGCGCCAGAACGCATTGGCGCCCTTGCGAGCCTTCGGCTCGATTGTTTCTGCTCCGAAAGGATCGTAAAATGACCACCTCCACCAACGAATACCCCACCAAGGCTTACGGCGCGACCGCTCCCGATAGCGGCGTCGGCCCGATGCAAATCACCCGCCGGGGCTTGCGGCATGATGATGTGCTGATCGAGATCACCCATTGCGGCATCTGCCACTCCGATTTGCACTCGGCCCGCAACGATTGGGGCTTCACCACCTATCCGATCGTGCCGGGTCACGAGATTGTCGGCACTGTCAGCGCGGTAGGCGACAGCGTTACCCGCCACCAAGTCGGTGACCGGGTGGCGATTGGCTGCATGGTCGATGCCTGCATGGAATGCCGCCATTGCGAGGCTGATCTGGAGCAATATTGCCTCGATGGCGGCAACACCGGCACCTATAATGGCATCGACCGGCACGACGGCAGCCTGACCTTTGGCGGCTATTCCGAACGGATCGTCTGCCGCGAGGAATTCGTGCTCAAAGTCCCGGCCAACCTGCCAAGCGCCGAAGCTGCGCCGCTGCTGTGCGCCGGGATCACCACCTACAGCCCCTTACGCACCTGGAAAATCGGCCCTGGCAGCAAGGTCGCGGTCGCAGGCCTTGGCGGGCTGGGTCATATGGGGGTGAAGCTGGCCGCCGCGATGGGGGCCGAAGTCACCGTGCTCAGCCGCTCCGAAAGCAAGCGCGCGGATGCCGAGAAGCTGGGCGCCCACGCCTTCCTCAACACCGATGACAAGGACGCGATGAAGGCCAAGCGCGGCTATTTCGACATGGTGCTCAACACCATTCCCGTGCGCCACGATGTCGTGCCATACCTCCACCTGTTGCGGATTGATGGGGTGCAGGTGCTGGTGGGCCTGATCGGGATGATGCCCGAACTGCACACCGGGGTGCTGCTGGGCCGCAAGGTGCTGACCGGCAGCGGGATTGGCGGTCTGGCGGAAACGCAGGAAATGCTCGATTTTTGCGCAGAGCATAACATTCTCCCCGATATCGAGATCATCGCGATGCAGGATATCGCAGCCGCCTATGACCGAATGGAGGCGAGCGACATCAAGTACCGCTTCGTCATCGACATGGAGAGCCTGCGGGCGGCCTAGGGCGCGCTGTCTTGCAGGTGATGCAAGTTTGCAACGTAATAAACGGAATGCGTTTATCGCATTGCGCAAAACATTTGTGCTTTTGTGCATGTGCGATATGAAAGCGTGTCAGCTGTGACGGTAGCCCACCAATAAATAGAGGCGCCGCGCAGCACGCAGGTGGAACGATCCAACCCTCTCTATGGAGCGTTCCTTATGTCCATTCGTTTTGCCTCGGCTGCTTCGGCCGTTGCTCTTATCGCCTGTCTCTCCACCCCCGCCTTTGCGGCCGAAGGGGAAGAGATTGAGGTGGTCGCCGTCACCGAAACCGAAGATGCAGACGCGGTTGTTCGCGCAATCGAGCCTATCGAACTCGACACCGCCAGCCATCAGGCCGACGAAGAAGGTGGCTTCACCTTGTCGGGCAGCGCAGCGCTCGTCTCCGATTACCGCTTCCGGGGCGTCTCGCAGTCGGATGAAGGCATGGCTGTGCAGGGCGGTTTCACGCTGAACCATGATAGCGGTTTTTACGCCGGGGCCTGGGGGTCAAACCTCGCCGGTTGGGGCACCTTCGGCGGCGCCAACATGGAGCTTGACCTGTTTGCCGGTTACAAGCTGCCTGTGGGCGAAGGTACGCTGGATGCAGGCCTGATCTGGTACATGTACCCGAGCGGCGCAGACACCACCGACTTTGCCGAGCTTTACGCCAAGCTGTCGGGCAGCGTCGGCCCGGTCACGCTGACCGCAGGTGTCGCCTACGCCCCGTCGCAAGAAGCGCTGGGCAATGCCTTCCCGGTGGGCGCTCCGGCTGATCCGGGCGACAAGGAAGACAACCTCTACCTGTCGGGCGATGCAACCTACGGGATCACTGATACCCCGCTGACCTTCAAGGCGCATATCGGCTATTCGGACGGCAACCCCGGCCTTGGCCCCAACGGCACCAGCATCGCGCCGACCGGCACCTATTTCGACTGGCTGCTGGGCATGGACGTTGTGCCGACTCCGGGCCTGACGCTGGGCGTCGCCTATGTTGATACCGACATTTCGGAAGCTGACGCCAACCTGATCCGTCCGAACTTTGCCACGCTGGACGGCGATTCGATCTCGGATGCGCAGGTCGTGTTCTCGGTCACTGCATCGTTCTGATCGCAGACTTTATGCTGAATTGAAGGGGCGCCTTGCCGGTCTGGCAGGGCGCCCCTTTACTTTGTGTCCTTTACTTACAGGGGCGCTTGCCGATAGGTTTCGCCGCGCAACCGGTAACCGGGTAAGCGGGAGAGTATTGATGAAGCGGATGGCAATTCTGGCGGCGGGCTGTGCTGCAATCGCATTGGCCCCGGCAGGCGAAGCGCAGGCGCGCGGCCAATACGAAGCCAGCATCACCCGCACCACCTACGGCATTCCGCATATCGCCGCCGATAGCTGGCGGGGCGTCGGCTACGGCGTCGCCTATGCCTATGCCGAGGATAATCTGTGCCTACTGGCCGAAGAATTCGCCACTGTCGCCGGGGAACGATCATTGCATTTCGGGCCTGAAGGCAAGTTGGCACTGGGGTTCCAAGAGGTCGACAACCTCAGTTCGGACGTATTTTTCCGTGCGGCGCTAGACCTGCCAGCCCTGCGGGCAGGGGCAAAGGCGCAGTCGCGCGATGTGCAGTTGCTGGCTGAAGGCTATGTCGCGGGCTATAACCGCTTTCTCAAGGATGCCGGCGCGGATGGGGTTCCAGCCGAATGCCGGGGCAAGGCGTGGGTGCGCCCGATCACGCCGGATGATCTGCTGCGGCTAACCCAGAAACAGATGCTGCTGGCAAGCTCACTGGCACTGGCGCCCGGGATCGCCAATGCCGCGCCTCCCGGCCCCGCGCAGCCCAAAGTGGCGATGAACCTCCCCCGCCCCGGCGAGCTGGGTCTGGGCAGCAACGGCTGGGCTTTCGGCGGCGAAGCGACGGCGGACGGGCGCGGGTTGCTGGTTGGCAATCCGCATTTCCCTTGGAATGGGCCGAACCGGTTCTGGCAAGTCCATGTCACCGGCCCCGATGGCTATGACGTGATGGGCGCAGGGCTGGCCGGGACACCGATCCCCACGCTGGGTTTCAACCGCGATGTCGCCTGGACCCACACAGTCACCGCCGCGCGCCATTTCACGATGTACGCCCTCACCCTCGATCCGGCTGATCCGACCCGCTACATGGTCGATGGCACCAGCGAGGCGATGACCCCACTCACCGTCACTGTGCCGATGCCCGAAGGCACCCCGGCGGTCACCCGCACGCTCTATTCCACCCGGTTCGGCAAGGTGTTCGTCGCCCCGCAATCGGGTGTGACCTGGAATGCGGCGACGGCTTTCGCGATGCGTGATGCCAATGCCGGCAACAACCGCGCGATGGAAACCTGGCTGCGGATCGGGCAGGCGCGCAGTGTGGGCGACATCAAAAGCGTGGTGAGCGAAACGCTTGGCATCCCTTGGGTCAACACCATCGCGGCTGACCGCAACGGCGATGCGCTCCACGCCGATGTCACCGCCGTGCCGAATGTCTCGGCGGCCAAGATCGCGGCGTGTTCAACCCCGATTTCCGGACTGTTCGCCTCGCTTGCCACGCTGCTCGATGGGACGCGCACGGAGTGTGATTGGGACGTGGCGGCTGGCACGCCCGAACCCGGCCTGATGCCCGCGAGCGATCAGGCGGCCACCATCGTGCGCAGCTACCTCACCAACAGCAACGACAGTTACTGGCTGAGCAATCCGCGTCTGCCGCTGCCTGCGCTATCCCCGCTCCTCGGCAATCACGCCCGCGAATTGACGCTGCGTACCCGGTCAAACTTCACCGAGACCGAGGCGATGCTGGCGGGCGGCAAGGTTGATCGCGCACGCGTCAAGGCGCTGACCTTCGCCAACAAGAGCCTTGCCGCTGACATGGTGGTCGATCCGCTGCTGGCACTGTGTGCTGATCAGGTCGAGGCTACCCGCGGGTGTGCGGCGCTGGCAGGCTGGGATCGCCGGTTTGAGGCGTCCAGCAAGGGCGCGGCGCTGTTCCGCGCCTTCTGGGCCAAAGCCGCGCGCATTCCCGGACTGTGGGCCGTGCCGTTTGACGCTGCCGATCCGGTGAACACCCCGCGCGATGTGGCGACTGGCAAGGTGGGCGACAAATTGCTCACCGCGTTGAATGAAGCGGTCGCCGAACTGGATGCGGCTGGCATTGCGTTGGATGCCGAATGGGGCAGCGTGCAGCATTGGCCGGTGGGATCGGAACGGATCGCGATCCACGGCGGGCCGGGCACCGCAGGCGTGCTCAATTATCAGGACGCGCGCCCTGCGCCCGGCGGCGGATTGGTGCCGGTGCATGGGACGAGCTACATCCAGATCGTTGGCTTTGATGATGACGGCCCGGTGGTCGATGCAATCCTCAGCTATTCGCAATCGACCAACCCGGCCTCCCCGCACTTTGCCGACCAGACCCGCGCCTATGCGGCCAAGCAATGGCACCGCCTGCCCTTCCACCGGGACGCTATCGCTGCGCAGGCGATTGGCGAGTCAAAGCGGATTGCAGAATGATGGAGAGCTGGAGCGGGTGAAGGGAATCGAACCCTCGTCGTCAGCTTGGGAAGCTGCTGCTCTACCATTGAGCTACACCCGCATTCGGCCCTGCGCATGTTTCACATGAAACATCGGCAACAGGGAGCCAAGGCGCGGCAAGAGGGGGTCTAGGCTCCCTCTGGACGGGGCGAGCCATTGCCATGCCCATGCCCTGTTGGTCAAGCCCGCCGCATCAACCCAAATTCATTTGAGCCTGATCCACTTGGGCCTGATCAATCGTCGAGCCATTGGCGATAGGCAAACCAGCCCATCACCACCAACGCGATGGCGAGGCAGAACCCGACCACGCCCCAGAACGCCCACGGCTCCTTGGCGAACGGGATGCCATCGACATTCATGCCAAGCAGCCCGGTGATAAAGGTCAGCGGCAGGAAAATGAACGCCACCACCGCAATAGCCAGAGAGCGGCGGTCGACCATTTCGGCACGCAGATCGGTCAGCTGTTCGTGCAGCAGCGCGGCGCGTTCGCGCACCGCTTCAAGTTCCTCGGCCATGCGGGCAAAGCGGTCGGCGGCTTCCCGCAGGTGCAGGTGGTCTTCTTTGCTGATCCATGGATATTCGAGCTGCGCCATAGCGGCCAGCGCATCGCGATCGGGGGCGACGAACCGCCGTAGGATAATCGCCTGCGAGCGCATCGTCGCAATCTGGCGGCGCAGTTCGTAGATATTGCCGCCGCCCAGCATCTCTTCGCAATCATCAAGTTGATCGCCAAGATCGGCCACCTTGGGATCGAGATCGGTGCTGATGGCATGGGCCAACGTCGAGACAAAGTCGCCGCCATCGATCAGCTTTCCAGCGCGCATGGCCGCATCGACTTTGCCGAACGCGGCGAGTGGGTGGCGGCTGACTGACGTGACGCGCTTGGCTTCGACCCACACCCGGATCGACACCAGCCCATCGCTGTCCTGCATCGTATCGACTGCGGTGCCGCGCAGGTTGATCAGCGCGGCATCGCCAATCCCATCGCAGCGCGGGCGGGTTTCCCCGGCCAGCAGCGCGCTGGCAGCCATCGCTGGCACATAGCCCGGCAGCACGACCGGCTGCCCGTGCCCCACGCCTTCGACATGCATCCAGACAAAGCCGGGGCCAGCATAGGTTGCCACCTCGTCCGGGGTGATTTCTGTAACGGTGCCATTGTGCACCACCAGTGCTTGCAGCGTGACCGGGCTTGTCCGAGTATCCATCGCACCCGTGTTAGCGCCGCCGCCACATGCCGCAAGCGATTGGTCTGCCTCAATAGCGGGCGCTGGCGATTTCGGCCCCTTCGGCTAGCGCAGTCAGCTTGGCCCAGACGATTTCGGGGTCGAGCGCATTGCTGCCCGCGTGGACTGAGAACCCGCAATCGACCCCGGCCATCACGCGTTCCGCGCCGAGCAGGTCGGCATAGCGGCCAATGCGCTGCGCGATCAGTTCGGGGTGTTCGATATAGGGCGATTGCGGCTCAACCATGCCGGGGCACAGCACCTTGTTATCGGGCAGCGGGTGATCGGCGAAGAACGCGAATTCATGCGCGTGGCGCGGGTTCGCGCCTTCGATCAGCACGGTCTGCGGCTTGGCTGTCCAGACGATGTCGGCGATCTCTCCCAGCGCCACGTCGCAGTGGTGCGGGCCGGGGTAATTGCCCCAACACAGGTGCATCCGCAGCTGCTCGGCGGGGATGTTCTGCACCGCGTGGTTCAGCGCAGCGATGTTCATGCCGATGCGCTTGCGGAACTCTTCGAGGCTGAGATGCGTGAACTGCACGTGGCGGCCCATCGCCAAGTCGGGGCAATCGACCTGAAGCGTGATCCCGGCAGCGGCGATGGTCTCGTATTCGTGGCGCAAACCTTCAGCCAGCGCGAAGACATACTCCTCGTCACTGGCATAATATTGGTTGGGGAAGAACAATGCGGTCACACCCGGCGATGCGGCGGACATGAAGGTGGCGTGGCCATCAGCGAGGCGCACCAGCCGCTCGGCATCGATGCGCGGGGCTTCCATGTCGATCACTTCAATCGGCGCGGTGCAGGCAGGCGCGGAACGCTTGGCCCGGCCCTTGTTGCCGAACACCTGCGCCTTGGCGCCGGGAAATGCCTCAAGATCGGCGAATTCGTACTGCCCGGCCTCTCCGCCAAAGCCTGACAGGCGGTGTTTGATATAGGTGGCGTAGCTGGGCTTGGACATTTCGCCGTCGTTGACGATGGTGATGCCTGCCTGCTTCTGCCGCTTGATGACATAGGCGGTGGCCTCTTCAACCGCAGCGTCGAAATCGGCTTCGGACACGGCCTCCCCGCCTTCGCGCGCGAACACCAGATTGAGCAGGGCTTCGGGGCGCGGCAGGCTGCCCACGTGGGTGGTGCGGAAACGGGTGGTCATGTATCAGGCCTTTTTCTGAAAGTCGGCGCAGGTATGCAGGAAATTGCTGACCAGCGCATTGAACTGCGCCGGGTTATCGGCATTGGCAAGATGGCCTGCGCCCGCAATCAGCGCGTGCTGCCCATGCGGAGCGGTCTGGCCAAGCGCGGCGGCACAGGCGCGGCGCCACGGGGTGTCATGTTCCCCCGTCAGCGCCAGCACTGGCACTGCCAGCGCGGCCAGCACATCGCGCGGCAGGTCGGGCGGGGTTGATGGGGCGAGCAGGTCGCGCCCGTCATAATCGGCCAGCATCGCGGCGTGCAGGGCGTGGGCTTGAGGCGAATGTGCCTGCATCAACGGGTGCTGCGCCCAATCGGCCCGCATGGCGACAATATCGCCCGCCGCCACCAAGGCGCGGTAGAGATTGAGGTCGATCACCTCCTCGCGGTCGACCAAACTGGGCAAGGGCGCGCCCGATACCACCAGCCCGGTCAGGCGATCAGCATATTGCCGTGCCACGTCCAGCGCGACCACCGCGCCGCGCGACAGGCCGACCAGCGCAAAGCGATCAATCCCCAGCGCCTCGGCAATGGCGATCACATCATCGGCTTCGCGCGCCATATCGGGCGGTGCGGTGGCCCGGCCGCAACCGCGCCGGTCGGGCATGATGAGGTGAAATTCACCCGCCAGTCCCTCGGTCTGGGGCGCCCACATTCGGTGATCGAGCGTCCAGCCATGCAGCAGGATCACGGGCGCCCCTGATCCAGCCGCTGCGACAGGCAGCGTGCCGCCATGCACGGCGACCTCGGTTATAGTCACCGGGTCAGGTTCTGCGGAAAGGGCAGCAAGCATCAGCGGCGGCCCTTTCCGCAAGCCCGCTCAGGCGGCTTCTTCGGCGCGGAACGGGTTGTTGTTGTGGTGCTGCCCGGCGAGCCAACGCTTGAGTTCGCCATGCGCTGCTGCGCGGCGACCGGCATCCAATGGCTCGGCGCGCGGATCATCGTGGGTCAATTCGATGATCATCCCGTTGGGATCGGTGACATAGACCGACCGGCAATAGCCATGTTCAAGCACATAGGTCTGCGGTTCGGTGATCCCCGCAGCCTTGATGCGCTGTTCGAGCTCGGCCTGCGCATCGGCATCGACTTGCAGCGCGACGTGGATGAACGGGCTAGACGGAATTTCAGGGCCGAATTCAGCCTGATCATCCGCGTCGGCAAACTGGAAAAACGCCAGCGCGCTGCCATCAGCGAGTTCGAAGAACACATGGCAATAGACGCGTTCTTTGCCGAACAATTCGTCCTTTTCGCAATAGGTGGCGATGAGCGGGAAACCGAGCACGTCTTCGTAAAACGCGCGGGTCGCTTCGAGATCCTTGGTCACATAGGCAGTGTGGTGCAGCCGGTTGGCCAAAATCCGTGAGGGCATTTGTTGCGTCATGGTCGTGCTCTCTCCATCAGTCCCAATTTTCAGGCCCAAAGCTGTTCAGGCGGCCAGCTTGCCCGCAATGGTTGCCACATGCGCGCCCTGGAACCGCGCGCCGGCGAGTTCATTGGCGCTCGGCATCCGGCTGCCATCATTGCCCGCCAGCGTGCTCGCACCATAGGGCGTTCCGCCGCTAATTTCACCCATCTCGGAATTGCCTTCGAAGGTATAGGGCAGGCCGACGATCACCATGCCGTGGTGCAACAGCGTGGTGTGGAACGAGGTAATCGTGGTCTCCTGCCCGCCGTGCTGGCTGGCGGTCGATACGAACACGCTGCCGACCTTGCCGACCAGCGCCTTGGTGAACCACAGTCCGCCGGTCTGATCGAGGAAGTTGCGCATCTGCGCCGCCATATTGCCGAACCGGGTGGGCGTGCCGAAAATGATCGCGTCGTAATCGGCCAGCTCGCCCGGATCGGCGACCGGGGCGACCTGATCGAGCTTTACGCCCGATGCCGCCGCCACGTCGTCGGGCACCAGTTCGGGCACGCGCTTGACGAAAACCTCGGTGCCGGGGACGCTCGCCGCGCCTTCGGCAACAGCGGCGGCCATCGCCTCGATATGGCCATAGCTCGAATAATAGAGCACCAGCACCTTGGTCATGTTCGCTTCCCCTTAGAACTTGTAGCCGACTTCGACGCCGAACCGGCGCGGGCGCGCGCGGAACACGAAGCCGCCGGGCGAAAATTCGGCGTTGTAGGTTTCGTCGAACAGGTTCGACGCGAACGCCGTCAGCGAAATCCCGTTCGCCGAAACGCCCACGCGGGCATCGACCACATCGACCGGATCGCGCGAAGTGGTGTTGAACGGTTCCCAGAAGGTCCGGCCAAGCCGACGGTAATCGACCCGCACCAGAGCATCGAGCGTATCGGTCAAAGCGCCTGCGTATTGCGCGCCGAGGTTCAGTGTGTAGCTTGAGATTTGCGGCGCCTTGTTGCCGATCACGCTGGCATCGGGGAATTCTTCGATGCTGCTGTCAGTCACCCCGATCGCGGCGTTGATGTCGAAATCGGGCAGCACTTCGGCGGTCGCTTCCAGCTCGAAGCCATTGAGCCGCGTCTCGGGAATATTGCCGAGGTTCTGGGTCGATGACTGCGCGAGGAAGACGAAGAAATAGCTGTTCTTCGACAGGGTGGTGTAGGCCGCACCGGACAGCCGCACCGGGCCAAGCTGGGCTTTGGCACCGATTTCAAAAGTATCGGCCGTTTCGGCATCAAAGATGTCGCCCACGCCAACGATGCCATTGTTGACCGCTTCCGCGCCAACACCGGTCTGGTTGAACCCGCCCGAACGGAAGCCGCGGCTGTACCCGCCGTAGATCGTCAAATCGGGGGTCGGTTCATAGGTCAGCGTGATCTTGGGCTGCCAATCGTCGAAGGTCGCGGTGCGCACTTCGCCGCTTTGCGCCTGCGGGACGCCCGGCACCACCGGCAGGAACGCCTGCGGGGTCAGCGTGGTCTGGCGGCGCTTGTCACGGTCGTAGCGCAGCGAGCCATCGACGCGGAATTCCGGGGTGATTTCAAACCCGGCATTGGCGAACAGCGCCCAGGCGAAATTGTCCTGACCGTCCGACAGGAAGCTGAACTGCGGGTTCAGCGGGTTGGTCGACGGGCTGCGGAACACCGGGAAGGCGCCGTTGCCGGTGTCGATTGTGTTACCGGTCGAAATGAAGCGCTCGGTATCGATCAGATAGCCGCCGACCATCCAGTTGAACCGACCGCCATTTTCGGGCGAGGCCAGACGCACTTCCTGGCTGAACGCCTTGACGTTGAGGTACTGGCTCTGCGTCAGGTCGAAGCCGTTGCCTTCGCCAAAGATGCCTTCGAACAGGTTGAAGAAGAAGCTGTCTTCGATTGGCAGGAAGTCGAACGCGTCGCCAGTCAGGATTTCGGTCAGCGTGTCATACGACGAGACCGAGGTCAGCACCGCGTTGTCGCCCGCATATTCGATCTTGAGCGAGCCGTTGTAGATATCGCGGTCGTTCTGGCCCGGGTTGTTGACCCGCACCGGCGCGATCGTGTTCACATCATTGACGATGTTGTAATACAGGCCCTGCGTGCGCAGCTGGTTTACCGAACCGCGCAGGTCGATGCTCAAGCGGTCGGTGGCTTCGACAAGCAGGTTTGCGCGCAGGCTGAAATCTTCAACCGGATCGGCATCTTCACCCAGGAAGGTGTTGGGGATGAAACCGTC
>LNED01000034.1 GCA_001464915.1 Sphingomonadales bacterium Ga0077531 | reverse complement strand
CCGAGTTCGATGTCGCGCGCGACCAGCTTTTCCAGCGGCAGGATCGCCGCCAGCAGCGCCGCGATCCACACCACCCCGCCGCCGGTCTTGGCCAGCAGATTGGCATCCGGCCCGACTGCGAAGGGAAACAGCATGGCGACCGCGACGAAGAACACCACCGGCAGCGCCGCACCGCTGCCGGTGAACGGAAAGAACTGCGCCAGATCGCGGCGGAGCAGGGCGGCGATCATGCCCCGTCCTCCAAACTGGCGTGCTCCGAAGGCGCGAAATCCTCAATCGCAAAGCTCGTCATCCCCGGCACATCCAGCGACTGGTGCGAGGCGATCAGCGCAATGCCGCCGCCGGCGCAATGCTCGCGCACCAGCGTGCTGACGATGGCCTGTGAGGCGGTGTCGAGACCGGATAAGGGCTCGTCCAGCAGCCAGATTTGCGCATTCTGCCCCAGCAACCGGGCGAGCGCGGCGCGTTTCTTCTGCCCGGTTGAAAGATAGCGCACCGGCACTTCGAGCAAGTTGCCAAGGCCTAGCCGGTCGCAGCAGCTTTCCTGCGCGAGGAAGCCTAGTCCGTCGATCTGAGCCCAGAACGCCAACGCGCGGCCCAAAGGCAGATCGGGATCGAGCCCGGAGCGTTCATCCAGCAAGCCCAGCGCGCCTTCGCGCGCTACCGTGCCCGCATAGGGCGTGGTCAGCCCCGCCAGCGCGCGGATCAGGGTCGTCTTGCCCGCGCCATTCGCGCCCGTCACATGGCACGCCGCGCCCGCTTCGAGCGTAAACGACAGCCGCCGGAACAGCAGCCGCTCACCCCGGCGGCAGGCCAGATCATGCGCGGACAGGGAGGGGGACGGGGCTTGCATTGGCTTGACGCGTTAGGGAAAAGAGCGCCTGCAAACAAGCGACCCCTTTTGCCGGAGCACCCCCATGTCCGTCCCCGAACTCGACGCCGCCGAAATCACGCAGTTGCTCAGCGAGCACCCCGAATGGAGCCTCGCGCGCGAAGGCAAAGCGATCACGCGGACGTTCCAGTTCAAGGATTTTTCGCAAGCCTGGGGCTTCATGTCCCGCGTCGCGCTGCTCGCCGAATCGCAGGATCACCACCCCGAATGGTTCAACGTCTACGCCAAGGTGGAAATTACGCTAACCACCCATGACGCAGGCGAGACCGGCGGGCTTTCGCAGCGCGATGCCAAACTGGCGCGTGCGATTGATGAAATCGTGGCTTAGCTACTTCCCCAGCAACCCCTGCCGTCCTGCGGCGCGTTGCTGTTTGCGCACCTTGCCCGGCATCCAGCGTTTGGCAAAGGCGAGCTGGCGCGCGGTTTTGCCGACCAGATAGTGCAGTTCGTCGCCGTGGACCGCATTCCACACTGCTTCGGCGACTTGCTCCACCGGGGTGATTTCCAGCCCGGCAGCGGTGACGCGGGTGCGGATGTTTTCATTCGTGTTGCGGTTGCCCGTTCCGTCGAGCAGCGGGGTGTCGATGAAGCTTGGGCAGATCGACGAGACCTTGATCCCATCAGGCGCCCATTCGGCATCGAGGCTTTCGGCGATCCCGCGCACCCCGAACTTGGTGGCGCTGTAAACGCTCATCCCGCTGCCGCCGGTGATCCCTGCCGCGCTGGCGATATTGACCAGCGCTGATCCCGGCGCGCTCGCCTTCAGGAACGGATAGACCGCCTGCGCGCCATACAGCACCCCCCGCAGATTGATGTCGAGGCAGCGGTCGATTTCTTCCTTGCCCAGTTCGGCCAGGGGACCGCCGGTGCCGATCCCGGCATTGTTGACCATTACGTCGATCCGCCCGCCCGCTGCTGTGCTGAATGCCGTGAGCGCCGCATCCCACGCCGCCCGGTCGCGCACGTCAAGCGTGCCTGACCACTTCGCCTCGCCCGCGATCAGCCCGAGCGTTTCCGCCATCCCGGCTTCGTTGATATCGGCCACCCCGACGAACCACCCACGTGCCGCGAAATGCTGCGCGACGGCGCGGCCGATGCCGGACGCGCCGCCGGTGATGAAGATGCTGCGCTGCTGGCTCATGAAATTCCCCTCTCGATTGCGTTTTGCAACTGTCTAGAGCGACCCGTCGTGATTGTCAGCAGCGCATCACCACTATCCCCCAAGCATTGCCGACAGTCCTTTCACGTGCTGCGCGCCTTCAACGATCTGCGCGCTTGATGGGGCGAGCGCATCGCCCACCGGCTCAGCCCGTCCGCCGATGCAGGTCGAGAGGAAATTCTCGGCTATGGCATAGAATGCAATGTTGTTTTCCGGCCGGGCAAAGCCGTGGCCTTCATCGGGATAGAGCACGTAAGTGACCGGGATTCCCGCCGCCTTCATTGCGGTGACGATCTGATCGCTTTCCGCCTGCGCCACGCGCGGATCATTCGCGCCCTGACCGATCAGCAGCGGCTTTACGATCTTGTCCGCCTTGTAAAGCGGGCTGGCGGCACGCAGCAGCGCGAGGCCTTCTTCGGTGTTCGGATCACCCATCCGGTCGTGGAACTGCTTGACCAGCGGTGCCCAATACGGCGGGATGGTCTTGAGCAGCGTTTCAAGGTTCGACGGGCCGACGATGTCGACCCCGCAGGCGAATTTGTCCGGTGTGAACGTGAGACCGGCCAACGTGGCGTAGCCGCCGTAGGACCCGCCCATGATCGCCACCTTGTCATCCTGCGCGATGCCTTCGGCCACGGCCCAATCGACCGCGTCGATCAGATCGTCGTGCATCTTCAGGCCCCATTCGAGGTTCCCGGCGTTGGTAAAATCCTTGCCGAACCCGGTCGAGCCGCGGAAATTGACGCTGAGCACCGCATAACCGCGATTGGCGAGCATCTGGTGGGTGGAATTGAAGCCATAGCCGTCACGCGCCCACGGCCCGCCGTGCACCAGCAGCACCATCGGCACGGCCGTATCGGGCTTGCCATCGCCGTCGCTGTCGCTGCCCGGCGGCAAGGTGAGGTAGGACGGCAGGATCAACCCGTCGCGGCTGGCGATTTCGCGCGGGTGCATCGGTTGCAGTGGCATCCCTTCGAGCGCCGGGCGCGAGGTGTAGAACGGGGTTAGCGTCCCCGCCTTGCGGTCGTAGATGTAGCTTGCGGCGGGCTTCACCAGCGGATCATTGGCGACGATCCAGATGCTGTCATCCTCAGTCCGGCTGGCGACGCCGAACTGGCCTTCGAGCCGGCCTTTCAGGAAATCGAGCGAGGCGCCGATGGCAGGATCGATCGCGGTCCATTCGTTCTTGAGGTAATTGACCGCATAGGCCTCAACCACACCCGTCACCGGATCGCGCAGGGTGTTGCCGATGTCAGCCTTGGCGTCCTCGGCCAGCACCCGCTTTTCACCGGTGGCGGTGTCCTGCGCGATCAGCGCGGCAGTGTTACGGTCACGGCTGTCGATCCAGTACAGCGTGCTGCCATCCGAGGTGTAGCCGGCTGGCGCAGTGCTGAGCGAATCTTCCATCGCCGAAGTTTCGAACGGCTCCGCCTCGACCACGTTGCCCACAACGCGGAAATAATCGGTGCCCCCGACGGCGTTTTGACGCTGCGCCATGCGCAGGGTCAGCGTGTCATCGGCCATGAACCCGGCATAGGAGTTGTTCTCCAACACCAACGTCAGCTTGCCGGTGGTCAGATCGAGCAGATGGACATCGTGAAACCGCGGATCGCGGTTGTTGAGGCCGAGCAGTAGCTTGTCTTTGGCGGTGGTCGATGCACCCACGATCTGCACCCGAGTCTTTTCAAACGGGGTCAGCGTGGTTTCCGCGCCGGTGGCGACGTCGATTTTGTAGAGCAGGAAATTCTCATCTCCGCCCTTGTCCTGAATATACATCACGCCGCTGGAATCGGGCGACCAGAAATGCTGGCGGATCGGACGGTCGGTCGCGCTGGTGATCGCCTTGCCGCCATTCGGGTCGTTAATCGACGTGACCCAGATGTTCATCACTCCGTCCTTGGGTGCGAGCCAGCTGAGCCACTTGCCATCCGGGCTGATCTGGCCCGCCGCGCGCACCGGGTTGCCGAACAGCGTCTCACGCGGGATCATCGGGGCGGCTTGGCTTTCCGTCATCTTGGCAGTCATCATGGCAGTTCCATCTTTGGCAACGTGATTATCGGCGAACCCGGCGGTCGGCATGGCGAGCACGCTCGCCGCCACTGTGGTCAGGCACAGGTTCCGGATGTGATTGAATGACGCCATGACTTTAGTCTCCCCTTCAAGTCGGTTTCATCTGGTGTGTTGTGCAGGTAATACGCAGATGCGAGATGTTCAAGCGTCGCCAGTTACAGCTCTGATCAAAGCGCCGGGTTGGCGTAGAAATGCCAGGTGAAGATCGCCATGCTGCCGCGCTGTGGTGACCAGGCTTGCGCAAGCTGGCGGGTGGCCTTTTCGGAAGGACGCTCTTCAAGGTAGAGCAATCGCTTAACCCCTTCCTGCACCGCAAGATCACCGGCGGGCCAGATATCGGGGCGACCTTCGGCAAACAGCAGGTAAATCTCCGCCGACCAGCGCCCGATCCCCTTGATCCGGGTGAGCAGTTCGATCGCCTCCTCGTCATCGGCTGGCAGGGTGCCGAAATCGAGTTCTCCTGCCGCGACCATTTCGCACAGGCTCCGCGCATAGCCTTGTTTCTGGCGCGACAAGCCGCAGGCGCGCAGGGCGTCGAAATCGCGTTCGAGCAGATCGGTGGGAGCGAACCCTGCGCCCAGTTCTGCCTCCAGCTTGTTCCACACCGATGCTGCCGCTGCGACCGAGACCTGCTGGCCGACAATGGTGCGCAGCAGCGTCTCGAAACCAGGGTTGCGTATCCGCGCTTGCGGATAGCCGACGCGGATCAGCGCGCTTGCCAGCTGCGGTTCACGCGCCGCCAGCGCATCCAAGTCTTCGCGCAATTTTTCCGCTGTCAGTCCCACTGCCACTTTCCTTAACTTGCCTTGCGCGTCCAACTATCTTAGCAGCCGCAGCACACTCTCTCGGCGCATTTTCTTGCGCGCAATAGCCCAAAAGGAACCCAACTCCATGCCCAGACTGGTCGTCACCAACCGCGAAGGCGAAACCAGCGAGATCGAGGTCGATGATGGCCTGACCGTTATGGAAGCGATCCGCGACAATGGCTTTGACGAACTGCTGGCGCTGTGCGGCGGGTGCTGTTCGTGCGCGACGTGCCACGTGCATGTCGATCCGGCCTTCGCGGAACTGCTGCCGAAGATGAGCGAAGACGAGGACGATCTGCTCGAATCCTCGGATCACCGCGCGCCCACCAGCCGCCTGTCGTGCCAGATCCCGTTCAGCGCCGCGCTGGATGGGCTGCACGTGACGATCGCCCCCGAAGATTGATTGCATTAGCGCGGGGAACAGGCCGGTGGACGATGATCTGGCCCGGTTCCTGCGCGACGAGCTGGGGCACGCACCTGACGGTTCGGCTGGGCCGTGGAAGGTGCGTGGTCTCGTTTGGCTGTGGCAGGGAAGCGCCGGCGCGCCAACCAAAGGCAGCTGGTATTTCCTGACCATCGACGGCGACACCGCGCAGGCGATCCGCGCCCACGCCGTCAACGCCGCCGCATGGGGATCGGTCTATGTCGAGGCCGCGATTGGCGGCACGACATGGCGCACCTCGCTGTTTCCATCAAAGCAGGCGGGCGGCTGGTTGCTGCCGATCAAGGCGGCGGTGCGCAAGGCCGAGAATATAGTCGAAGGCAGCGAGGTCGAGGTGTTACTGGCACTCACCGCCTGAACCCTGGACTTGGACATTGCAGCCAGCCGCATGAGCGCCTAATTCACGTCTCATGAACATCACCAAGCCTTTTGGCGATACGCTCGCGCTTATCGGCAACACTCCCATCGTCCGGCTTGCAGGCCCCAGCGAAGCGGCGGGCTGCGACATTTTCGGCAAGTGCGAATTTGCCAACCCCGGCTCCTCGGTCAAAGACCGCGCGGCGCTGTGGATCATCCGCGATGCCGAAAATCGCGGCGAACTGCTGCCGGGCGGCACCGTGGTCGAAGGCACGGCGGGCAACACTGGCATCGGCATTGCGCTGGTCGCCAATGCCAAGGGGTACAAGACGATCATCGTCATGCCCGACAATCAGTCCAAAGAGAAAATGGACACGTTGCGGGCATTGGGCGCTGAACTGGTGCTGGTGCCGCCGACCAAATTCGCCAACCCCGGCCACTTCGTCCACACCTCGCGCCGTCTGGCGGAAGAAACGCCTGGCGCGGTTTGGGCCAATCAGTTCGACAATATCGCCAACCGCCGCGCCCATATCGAAGGCACCGCGCCCGAAATTTGGGAGCAATTGGGCGGGCGCGTCGATGGCTTTACCTGCGCGGCAGGCACTGGCGGGACGATTGCGGGCGTGGGCCTTGGCCTTAAGGCCTTGGACGAAAACATCCGTATCGCGCTGACCGACCCATACGGCGCGGCGCTGTACAATTACTACGCCCACGGTGAGCTGAAGGCGGAAGGTTCCTCGGTCGCCGAAGGCATCGGGCAGGGGCGCATCACCGCCAATCTCGAAGGCGCACCGATCGACACGCAATACCGCATCAGCGACGAAGAGGGGCTGATGTGGGTCGCCCGCCTACTCAAGGACGAAGGTCTGTGCCTTGGCCTGTCATCGGGCATCAATGTCGCAGGCGCGGTGATGCTGGGCCGGGAGCTGGTGGCCGAAGGCCGCGCTAACCCGCAGGTCGTCACGATCCTGTGCGACACCGGGTTTCGTTATCTCTCGACACTGTACAATGCCGAATGGCTTAGCGCGAAGGAACTGCCAGTGTTCGATTGGCTGATCCCGGCGAAAGGGCACGGCGTATGAGCCGTCCTTCGCTGCGCGATCGGCTACGCGGCATGAACCAGCGCAGCCTGTTTGGGCCGGGGCGTGACCGGTCGGGCCTGACTGCGGATCAGCCGGCCAGCGATGGCAATGATATCGGGCCTATCGGTCAGGCCCGCGCCGAAGCGATCCAGCGGGTGCAGGTCGGGCTATTCGGGATCGGCGCGATGGTGCTGCTGGTCGGCCTCGCCAGTATCATCGGCAGTCAGGCTGATCTGACCGAGGATTCCGCCGCGCCCGAAGCTGCGCCGACCACCGAACCCATGCCCGAACCATCGCAGGCCAATCCGCTCGCCGATGCGGGCGTGGTGCCCGATATCGCCGCCCAGCCGAGCCCTTCACCGACGATGGTGCTCGATACTCCGCCACCCCCGGCCAATGCCGCGCCTGCTCAATAACTGGAGCAAAGTGTGGGCGGCGGCGGCGATGCTGGCGCTGGCCGGGTGCAATCCCACGCCTGCGGACAAGGCGGACACCCCAAAAGCTGCGAAAACCACGCTTGGCCTGATGACGA
This sequence comes from Sphingomonadales bacterium Ga0077531, assembly GCA_001464915.1. Classification (GTDB taxonomy): domain Bacteria; phylum Pseudomonadota; class Alphaproteobacteria; order Sphingomonadales; family Sphingomonadaceae; genus Erythrobacter. The sequence continues at coordinate 181,124 of LNED01000034.1, read as the reverse complement.
GCCTACCGCTCTATTGGGGGGAAGGGGTGGGCATCGCCGATCTGGCCGTCGGACGTGCGACGTTGCCGTGGCAGCGAAAGGCGCTTGAAGTGCACAATGCGCTGGTGCCGCTCGACACGCTTTCGCCAATTCCCGCGCTGTCCCCGGATGCACCCGAGGTTGATCCGCTGGCAGGTATGACCCGGCTGGCGGTGATCCAGCCGCGCGGGTTGTCTCCAGCGGATAATGCCGCGCTCGATGCATGGATTCGCAAGGGAGGGCGATTGCTACTGGTGCTCGATCCAGTGCTAACGGGGGATTACGACATCCCACTTGGCGACCCGCGCCGCCCAGTGGATGCGGCACTGATCCCGCCGGTGGTGGAGCGGTGGGGGCTGGCAGTCAGTTTTGACGAAGCGCAGGCTGCGGGGGTCACCACTGCCAAACTGGCCGGGGCCGCGCTGCCGCTGGCGCTGGCGGGGCGCATTGCCATCGTTGATCCGTCCGCCGCGAGGTGCACCACTGCCGCAGGCGGCGCGGCGGCGATTTGCCGAGTGGGCAAGGGCCGGGTCACACTGATCGCCGATGCCGCGCTGTTTGAACATCCTGAACTGGCGGGTGTAGGCGGGGCAGGGCTGGTCGCGGTCATCGCCGCTGCGCTGGAATAGCCAAAACCGGGGAAAGCGCGGGAAGCGCAGGGACTCGGCCCCGAGTCTCGCGCAGGAAATCGCGGGAAATCGCGGCAATACAGGCATTTCACGGCTGGAATCGGGTGAGATGAGAGCCTTAAGGGTTCTCTATGCGTTTATATAAAATCAATAAAATCAGTATAATATCAATTTATCCCGTAAATTCCCCTAAAAATCCCTTCCATAGGCATGCCTTCCCCGATAATACCGGAGGCCATCAGACATGCCCGTTTGCATTGCGCCCGACTGGTGGGGTCGGCGCACCGGTTCCGCTTGCGCGTGGCCGGGACGGGGGAGGCATGTCGGATCGCTGGACGGACTTCACGGGGAAGTTCGCCAGGCCGGCGCAAGAGGGGATTGCAGGCACGTGTCTGCTTTTGGAGGATATAGCGGACAAGCCTACTCGCCTGCGGGCGATAAGGGCCGCTTTGTCTTGCCTCCCGCCTTCCGCAAAGCCGTGAAGGAAAGCTCCGGCAGCAATCGCATCCTGTGCCTGGCCGCGCATGACCGGTTCGATTGCCTGATTGGGTTTGGCCTGTCGCGCACCGAGAAGCTCAACGAACAGCTTGAACGCGAAGAAGATCGCGCAATCCGTTTGGGTCTCGCGGATTTCGACCGCGACGTGCGCGCGCAGCAATTGTTCGGCTTTGAACAGCTGCCGTTCGACGACAGCGGGCGGTTTGTCATGCCTGAACACCTCAAAGACCTCGGAAAAATCGGCGATGGTCTGTATTTTCAGGGTGCTGGCGAATTCTTCTTCGTGTGGAACCCGGCGCAACTCGCCGCAATGGGGCCGGAATGGAAAGGCGCACAGGCGAGCTGCCTGAAGCTCGTCGCCGCTGCCAAGAAGGGGGCGGCGGAATGACGCCAATCGCGCCCCACATCCCCGTGCTGCTGGATGAAGTGATCGCTGCAATTGCGCCGCGTCCCGGCATGACCATCGTCGATGCGACCTTTGGCGCGGGCGGATACACCGCCGCGCTGCTGGATGCAGGAGCCAACGTCCACGCGTTTGACCGTGATCCCGATGCGATTGCAGCCGGGCAAGCAATGGTCGCGCGCTACGAAGGCCGCCTCGCGCTGCACCCGGCGCGTTTTTCGGCCATGCGGGCAGAACTTGCTACGCTCGGCATCGCACAGGTCGATGCGGTGGTGATGGATATTGGCGTATCATCAATGCAGCTCGATCAGGGTGAGCGCGGGTTCGCTTTCATGCACAACGGCCCGCTCGATATGCGGATGAGCCAAGATGGGGAAAGCGCCGCCGATTTCCTCAACACCGCTGATGAAGAAGTCATCGCCAACGTGCTCTACCGCTATGGCGAAGAACGTCAGTCACGCCGCGTTGCCCGTGCGATTGTCGCCGCGCGCCCGCTGGTGACCACCGGCGAACTTGCCCGCGTGGTGCGCCGGGCCTTGGGGTACAAGCCACACGACAAGAAAGACCCCGCCACCCGCACGTTTCAGGCGGTGCGTATCCACGTGAACGACGAACTGGGTGAACTCGAAGCCGGGCTTGCCGCCGCAGAGGCGCTGCTGGGCGAAGGCGGGGTGCTGGCCGTGGTCAGCTTCCACTCTCTGGAAGACCGGATCGTGAAGCAATTCCTGCGCACTGCGAGCGGCGCCGGCCGTTCCGTGTCGCGCCACCTGCCGGGCGAAATCCCCGGCCCGCCGCCGACTTTTGCGGCTGTGTCCAAGGGCATCCGGCCGACCGATGCTGAAATCGACCGCAACCCCCGCGCCCGTTCGTCCACCTTGCGCCATGCAACCCGCACCGGCGCGCCTGCCAGGAGCTTAGCCGCATGATCAGCAGCAGTCAGGCCCGTTCGCTGGGATGGATGGCGGTGCTGGCGATCTGCTTTGCGCTGGTCGTCATCCTCAGCTTCAAGGTGCACGCGGTCAAAAGCGAGGTCTTGCTCGCCGAACGTCAGCTGATCGCGCTGGAGCGTGAGACGCTGCTGCTTGAAACCGAGTTTCAGACCCGCGCCAGCCAGCGCCAGTTGTCCGAATGGAACAATGTCGAATTCGGCTATGCCGCGCCGAACGCGCGCCAGTTCCTCGATGGCGAACGCCAGCTTGCCAGCCTTGGCCAGCGGGCCCGGCCTGATGCTCCCGCGCCGATCCTGTTGGCGCGCGCAGATGATGCCGATCTCGCCACTGCGTCGGAAACGCCGATGCGCTCGCCCGTGTCGGGCGCGAAGGTCACACTCGCTTCTGCCGCCAGCGAAAAGGACGCGGGCGAAGTGTTCGGCGATGCCTTTGGTGATTTCCTGATCGACGCCTCCCCGATCCGCGCCGCGCAGGCGCAGACGATTGCCGTCAAGGGTGCTGGAGAATGAACGGGATGGCTGTCAGCGCGGCAGCCCCCTCGCTCCCGGCCGGACGCGTTCACAGCGTCAACCTGCGCAGCCAGCTGCTGTGGACCGCGCGGTTCCGGGTACTGTGGCTGCTCGCCGGGTTCGGGCTGATCACACTGATCGCCTTGCTGCGGATCATGTCGCTCGGCTTTGTCGGCAACGCACCCGAGCGCACCAGCCTGCAAGACGCGCTATTGCCCCCGCGCGGCGAGATTACTGACCGCCACGGCGCGCCGCTTGCCCGCGCGTTCCCAGCCTATGCCTTGTGGTTTGATCCCAAGGCGATGGGCGATGATGGCGCGCCGCTGGTGCACGAGCCGCAGGACGTTGCGCGCAAACTCAAGGCGATCTTCCCCGACATCAACGAAGCGCGCATGGCCACACGCCTCGCTTCCGGGCGCGCGGGATACCTGCGCCGCCGCCTGCTGCCCGAAGAGGCCAACAAGGTTTTCGCGCTGGGCGAAATCGCATTGGAAATCCCGCGGGAGACCGATCGCTATTACCCGCAAGGCACGCTGGCGGCGCACGTGCTCGGCTATGTTGTCGAAGACAAAGGCGGTCAGCTGGGAATGGAGCAAGTGCTCGATGCTCAGCTCAGCGATCCTGATTTGCGCTCGCAGCCGGTGGCGCTGTCGATCGATGTGCGGGTGCAGGGCGCGCTGGAGGATGAGCTGCGGCGCGGGATGCTGGCGACCAGCGCGATTGGCGCGGCAGGCCTCGTGCTCGACGTCGATACCGGCGAAGTGATGGCAATGGCCAGCTTGCCCGAATTCGATCCCAATACAGCCGGCGCGGCCGGGGCGACCAACGTGTTCAACCGGGTGACCAACGGGGTCTACGAACTCGGCTCGACCTTCAAGCCGCTGACCATGGCAGCCGCGATTGATGCGGGCGTGGTGCGCGATCTGAGCCAGCCGTGGAACGCCGGCCCGGTCGAGGTGGCCAAGCGCACAATCAAGGACATGAAGTCCAAAGGCGCGACGCTTAATGTGCCGCAGGCGCTAGTCTATTCGTCCAACACGGTCACTGCGCGGGTGGCTGACAAGCTGGGCGCGGAACGCCTGCGCCGCACTATGATTGATCTGGGCATGGATCGCCGCCCCTTTATCGAACTGTCCGCGCGTGGCCGTCCGCTGTGGCCCAAGGGCAATTGGAGCCGCGTGACCAATATGACCGTCAGCTACGGCCACGGCCTCGCGGTGACCCCGCTGCATCTGGCGAGCGCCTATGCCGCGATGGTCAATGGCGGGATCTGGCGTCCGGCGACATTGATGAAGCTTGATCCCACCGACGTGCCGCGCGGGCGGCGGGTGTTCAAGGAATCGACCTCGTCGCGGATGCGGCAGATGCTGCGGATGATCTCGCTTTATGGCACCGGCAAAAGCGCCGATGCGGTTGGCTACCGGGTGGGGGGCAAGACCGGTTCAGCCGACAAGAACGCGGGCGGCCAATACAAGCACAACAGCATCGTCTCCTCCTTCGCCGCTGCCTTCCCGATGGATGCGCCGCGCTATGTCGTGGTGGTGGTGATGGACGAGCCCAAGGGCACTGTGGCGAGCAGTTTCCAGCGCACCGCCGCTTTCACCTCCGCCCCGGTGGTGGGCAAGCTGGTGCCGCGCATCGGCCCGATGCTGGGCGTGCAGCCGGATGAAACCCGCGATGTCGACATTTCCGACCTGCGCTATCTGGTGGACAAGCACTGATGCGACTGGGGGAGCTGCTCGGCAAGGCCGGGATTATCGCTGACGGCGCGGGCGACGAGACCGTAACTGGCTTTGCTATCGATCACCGCAAGGTTGCCCCCGGGACCGTATTCGGCGCCTTCGAAGGTGCCACCGTTAATGGCGAGGATTTCATCCGCCCCGCCATTGCAGCGGGCGCGATTGCCGTCGTTGCCCGCCCCGAAGCCCGCGTCGAAGGTGCGCTGCACATTGCCGACGTCACCCCACGCCGCGCCTTCGCGCGCCTCGCCGCGGGCTTCTTTTCTCCTTACCCTGCCACCATCGTCGCAGTCACTGGCACCAACGGCAAAACGTCCTGCGTCGAGATGACCCGGCAGATCTGGCGCATGGCGGGCGAACGCGCGGCGAGCATCGGGACACTGGGCGTAACCACGCCGGACGGTTCGGTGTCGACCGGTCTGACTACCCCGGACATCGTCACTTTCCTCGGCAACATGGCAGGCCTTGCGCGCGAAGGCGTGACGCATGTCGCCTATGAGGCATCGAGCCACGGCCTCTCGCAATTCCGCAATGAGGGATTGGTTGTGGCCGCAAGCGCCTTCACCAATTTCAGCCGCGATCACCTCGATTATCACGGCACGATGGAAGCCTACTTCGCCGCCAAGATGCGCCTGTTTACCGAAGTGGTTGCGCCCGGCAGTCCGGCAGTGATCCACGATGCAGGTGACGGTTCGGACTGGACGGCGCAGGCGATTGCGACGGCAACTGCGCGCGGGCTCGATGTGCGGACGGTGGGTGAGGGCGGGCACTTCCTACGCCTCATCGCGCGCGAACCGACGCAGCTTGGGCAGATGCTGACGGTCGAACATTCGGGCGAGACGCGCAAAGTGAACTTGCCGCTGATCGGCGCCTATCAGGCGGCCAATGCGCTGGTATCGGCGGGGCTTGCCCTGTCGTCCGGGATTGGCGCTTCTGCCGTGTTCGATGCGCTGACCCGCTTGCAGCCCGTGCGCGGGCGGTTGGAGCGCGCAGGCCTCAATCAAGCGGGCGCGCCCGCCTATGTCGATTATGCTCACACGCCCGATGCGCTCGAAGCCGCGATTGCTGCGCTGCGCCCGCACGTTGCCCCCGGCGGGCGGCTGATCGTGGTGTTCGGCGCGGGCGGAGACCGTGACACTGGCAAGCGGCCCGAGATGGGCGCAGTCGCCGCGCGCGCCGCCGACATCGCCATCGTGACCGACGATAATCCTCGCAGCGAAGACCCCGCCGCCATCCGTGCCGCGATCATCGCCGGTGCAAGTGGGAGCTTGCGCGAAATCGCCGACCGCCGCGCCGCGATTGCCGCCGCAATTGGGGAAGCTGGCGCGGCTGATATTGTGCTGATCGCAGGCAAAGGCCACGAGCAGGGTCAGATTTTCGGGTCAGGAGACACTATGCGGATCGAAGCCTTCGATGATGTCGAAGTCGCGCGCGAATGCGCCGGGACAGGTAGCCTGGGGGCATGAACGCGCCGTTCGCACACCCGCTGCTGCACGCATGGCCGGTTACTGCTCGCGATGCGTTGCCGCTGGCACTGTGGAGTGCCGCCGAAATTGAGACTGCGACCGGGGGCATCGCCAGCCATGATTTCCAGGCATCGGGCGTCGAAATGGATTCGCGCGACGTGAAGCCCGGTGATCTGTTCATCGCTCTGCGCGGTGAGGCGATGGATGGTCATAAGTTCATTTCGCAGGCGTTTGAAAAGGGCGCCGTTGCCGCAATCACTGATCGTCCGGTCGATTTCCCGCACGTCTTGGTGGCCGATACCACCGCAGCGCTCCACGCCCTCGCACACTCCGCGCGCGGCCGGGCGCAAGCGGTGCGCATCGCAGTTACCGGATCGGTCGGCAAAACCGGGGTGAAAGAAGCGATTTTCGCCTGCCTTGACCGCGCCAGCCGCGGTGCGGCGCATCGTTCTGTGCGCAGTTACAACAACCACGTCGGCGTGCCGCTCAGCCTCGCGCGGATGCCGGCGCGCGCCACCTTCGGTGTGTTCGAGATGGGCATGAACCACGCCGGCGAAATCGCTCCGCTGGCCGATCACGTGCGCCCCCACATCGCGCTGATCACCACCATCGCGCCCGCGCATATCGAAAATCTCGGCAGCATCGCGGCGATCGCGGACGAAAAGGCGCAGATTTTCACCGGCCTTGTCCCCGGCGGCACCGCGATCATCCCAGCCGATGCTGAACACGCTGACCGCCTGATCTCGCAGGCGCAGGCTTGCGGCGCGCATGTCATCACTTTTGGGCGAGCGGCAGGCGCGAATGTGCGGCTGCTCGATGCGATCCCAGCCGCAGGCGGCGGGGCGCTGGTCACCGCTGATCTCGGCGATATCCGCCTATGTTACACCATCGCCGAACCGGGCGAGCATTGGATCATCAATTCACTCGGCGTCATGGCGGCAGTGCGCGCGGCTGGCGGCGATCTGGCGAGTGCGGGGCTGGCGCTCGCGGAAATGGGCGGCCTTAAGGGTCGCGGCGCGCGTCATATGCTCAGCCTGCCCGGCGGCGGCGAGGCGCTGCTGATCGACGAAAGCTACAACGCCAACCCGGCATCGATGCGCGCGACGTTGAAAGCGCTCGCCGCGACCACCGCCACCCGCCGCATTGCGGTACTGGGCAGCATGAAGGAATTGGGCGATTTCGGCGAGGCGTTCCACCGCCAATTGGCCGAGCCTGTCGCCGAGGCTGGGGTGACCCACGCGATCCTGGTCGGCCCGGAGATGCTCTCGCTCGCTGACGAACTGGGGAAAGCCGCCGCCGCGCCGCTTGGCAAGGGCGTCACCTTCACGCATTGCGAAACTGCTAGCGAAGCAATCGCGGCGCTCGGGCAATTCGGTCTTGCCCACGGCGATGCGGTGCTGGTGAAGGGGTCCAACTCGATGGGCCTGAGCAAGCTGGTGACACATTTGACCGACAAAGCCCCCGCCGGAGGCTGAGGCCCGAAGCAAAGGGCGCCAAAGGACGACGTAATGCTGTATCTGCTTGCCGAGTGGCTTGGCTTCGAAGGCATCTTCAATCTGGTGCGCTACCAGAGCTTCCGTGCCGGGGCGACGCTGATGACCGCGCTGGTGATCGGGATGATCATTGGCCCGCGTTTCATCAACTTGCTGCGCGTGCGGCAAGGCAAAGGCCAGCCGATCCGTGAAGACGGGCCGCAAACCCACCTCGCCAAGCGCGGCACGCCGACGATGGGCGGGCTGATGATCCTGACCGCGCTGACGCTATCGCTGCTGCTGTGGATGGATCTGAGCAGCCCGTTCGTGTGGGCCTGCCTTGCGGTCACCATCGGATTTGGCATCATTGGTTTCCTTGATGATTACGACAAGGTGACCAAGAACAGCCACGCAGGCGTTCCGGCGCGGGTGCGGCTGCTGCTGGAATTCGTGGTGGCGGGCATCGCCAGCTACCTGATCGTGAGCCAGATCAACACCAACCTTTACCTGCCGTTCCTATCTGGGGTGAGCATTCCGCTGGGCCCGGCCTACTACGTGTTCGCCGCTTTCGTGATCGTGGGCGCTGGCAATGCGGTGAACCTGACCGACGGGCTGGATGGACTTGCGATCATGCCTGTGATTATCGCCAGCGGCACTTTTGCGATCATCGCCTATCTGGTCGGACGCGCGGATTTCAGCGAGTACCTCGGCATCCCGCATGTGCCGGGCGCGGGTGAGCTGGCGATTTTCTGCGCGGCGATCATGGGCGCGGGGCTGGCGTTCCTATGGTTCAATGCGCCGCCGGCTGCGGTGTTCATGGGCGATACCGGATCGCTCGCGCTTGGCGGCGCGCTCGGCGCGATTGCGGTGGCGAGCCATCACGAGGTTGTACTCGCCATCGTTGGCGGGCTGTTCGTGCTCGAAGCGGTGTCGGTGATCGTGCAGGTGTTCTGGTTCAAGCGCACCGGCAAGCGGGTGTTCCGCATGGCCCCGATCCACCACCATTTCGAACAATTGGGCTGGAGCGAGAGCAAGGTCGTGATCCGGTTCTGGATCATTGCCATCGTGCTGGCGATGATCGGCCTTTCCACCCTGAAGCTGCGGTGAGGGAGAAGCACGCGCCGTGATCACCTCTCCGGCCTTTGCGGACAAGCGTTACGCGGTGCTCGGCCTCGCGCGCTCGGGCGCGGCGGCGGCAGAGGCGCTGATCGCCAGCGGGGCCGAGGTGATCGCTTGGGACCGGCAGGATGTGGCGCGCGAACCGTTCGAAGGCCGCTGCCGCCTGATTGATCCGCTGGAGCTTGATCTCACCGGCTTTGCGGGCGTGGTGGTATCGCCCGGCGTGCCATTGAACACCCACCCGATTGGCCCACACGCCTGGCAATATGGCCTGCCGGTGATCGGCGATATCGAACTGTTCGCCAATGCCCGCGCGGCGCTGCCTGCCCACAAGGTCGTCGGCATCACCGGCACAAACGGCAAATCGACCACCACCGCGCTGGTGCATCACATCCTCAGCGAGGCTGGCCTGCCGAGTGTCATGGGCGGCAATATCGGCGATCCGATCATGGCTCAGGAGCCTTTGGCGGCGGGTGGAGTTTATGTGCTCGAACTATCGAGCTTCCAGATCGACCTCACCTTCACGCTTGATTGTGATATCGCCGCGCTGACCAATATCACTCCCGACCACTTGGATCGCTACGCCGGGTTTGAAGCCTATGCCGCATCAAAGGAACGCTTGTTCCAGATGCAGGCACACGGCACCGCGCTGATCTGCGATGAGGACGCGCCGTCGGCTGCGATCGCTGACCGGATTGCGGCTGCGGGCAAACCGCTGCTGCGGGTGAAAACCGATGATCTTGCCGCGCAGGGCTTTGCCGCGGGGCGCTCACCCTCGCTTGCTGGGCCGCACAACGCGCAGAACGCTGCCATTGCAGTCGCCATCTGTCGTCAGCTTGGTCTGAGCGATGAAGCCATCGCCCACGGCCTCGCATCCTATCCCGGCCTGCCGCACCGGATGGAACGGGTCTGCGAGGCGAAGGGCGTGATCTATATCAACGACAGCAAGGCGACCAATGCCGCCTCTGCCGCCCCGGCGCTTGCTGCCTTCCCGCCCGAACCCGGCATCAATGACGGCGCGCCCCGCATCCACTGGATCGTCGGTGGCCTGCCCAAGGAAGACGGGCTGGGCGCGTGCGGTGACCACATCGCCAATGTCGCGGCCGCCTATACCGTGGGAGAGGCCGGGCCGATGTTCGCTGGCCTGCTCGAAGGGCAAACCCGGGTCGAACGCTGCGAGTTGATCAGCGAAGCCGTGCGCCGCGCCGAAGAAGCCGCACGCCCCGGTGATGTGGTGCTGCTGTCGCCCGCCTGCGCCAGTTATGATCAATTCCGCGATTATGAAAAGCGCGGCCACCACTTCCGCCAGATGGTTGGCGTGATCACCGGTTGCGATACCGGCGATGCCGCGAACCGGAGCATCCTGCCATGACCGCGCCGGCCTATACGTCCCCGGCAGCGCGGGGGCGCGGCAATTACCTCGCGCCAGTGCCGGTGCAACGTCGCTGGCGTGATGCCTTGCGTATCTGGTGGCGTGAAATTGACAAGGTGCTGCTGCTGCTGATCGGCCTGCTGATGAGCATCGGTATCGTCGCGGTGGCTGCTGCATCGCCTGCCAGCGCCGACCGGCTGTCGACCGCCTCGGTAACGCTCGATGATTTCATGTTCTTCAAGCGCCATCTGGTGTTCCAGTTCATGGGGTTGGCGTTGATGATCGGGCTTTCGTTTGCCAGCCGTGATCAGGCGCGGCGGATCGGGATTCTGGTCGGCGCGGTGATGCTGGCGCTGATGTTTGTAGTGCCCATTTTCGGCGAGGAAAAGAACGGCGCGCGGCGCTGGATCAATGTCGGCATGTCGTTGCAGCCGTCCGAGTTTCTCAAGCCCGGCTTTGCGATCATCTGCGCGTGGATCCTCAGCTGGCGGCTGCGCGATCCCGGCCTGCCGGTGATTGCCTATGTCAGCGGGCTGATGGCTTTGGTGGGGGGGCTGCTGATGCTGCAACCCAACCTTGGCGATGCGATCTTGTTTGGCGGGATCTGGCTTGTGATGGTGCTGCTGGCCGGGATGCAATGGCAGCGGCTGGCGGTGCTGGGCGGCGTCGCGGTGTCGTGCCTGACGCTCGCCTATTTCTTCTATGAGAACGCGCGCAACCGGATCGACGGGTTTCTGGGCGGCGGCACTGCGTTCGATCAGGTCGATCTGGCGCAGCGCACGCTGCTGGCTGGCGGGTGGACGGGCAGCGGGCTATGGCTGGGCGTGCGCAAGATGAACCTGCCCGAAGCCCACACCGATTACATCTTCTCGGTCATTGGTGAGGAATTCGGGCTGATCACCTGCGCGCTGGTTGTCGTGCTGTATTGCGGGTTGGTGTTGCGCGCGTTGATGCGGCTGGTGAATGAAGACAACCTGTTCGCGCTGCTGGCGGGTGCGGGGCTGATCACACAGTTCGGCGGACAGGCGTTCATCAACATGCTGGTGAACCTGGGCCTGTTCCCATCCAAGGGGATGACGCTGCCGCTGATTTCCTATGGCGGATCATCCACACTGGCGGTGTGCTTCACGCTTGGGCTATTGCTGGCGATCACCCGGCGCAATCCGTTCCTCGCCCGCGAGGCAGGGGGGCTGCGCGAGTTGATCGAACGCAAGGATACCGGCGCATGAGCAGCGAGATACCAACCCCCTTGCCCTCTGGCGCATCACGGCACTTTGTGCTGGCGGCAGGCGGGACCGGTGGGCACCTGATCCCGGCGTTTGCGTTGGCGGCGGAGCTGCATGGGCGCGGCCATCACGTGGCGCTGATTACCGATGAACGCGGGGCGGCGATCCCCGGAAAGCCTGACTTCCTCACCGCGCACGTCTTGCCCGCAGGTCGCTTCGGCAAGAGCCCGCTGGGCTGGCCTGCGGGCGTGCGCGCCGTGCTTGAAGGCCGGGCGATGGCGCTGCGGTTGTTTGATGCCTTTGCGCCTTCGGCCATCGTCGGCTTTGGCGGTTACCCTGCGCTGCCCGCTTTGCTGGCGGCGACGGCGGCGGGCCTGCCGAGCGTAGTGCACGAACAGAACGCGGTGCTGGGCCGGGTCAATCGGCTGCTGGCGGGCCGGGTGGATGCGATTGCGACATCCTATGCCAAGGTTGACCGGCTGAAAGCGAAACACGCCGCCAAGGTGCATCTGGTCGGCAACCCGGTGCGCGCCGAAGTGCTGGCGCTGCGCGAACAAGATTTCCCCGCCTTTACCGAGGAAAGCCTGCTACGCATCCTCGTGACCGGCGGCAGCCAAGGTGCGCGGGTGCTGTCCGAAGTCGTGCCCGATGGCCTCGCCATGCTGCCGCCCGCGCTGCGTCAGCGCTTGCAGGTGACGCAGCAATGCCGCGCCGAGGATCTTGACGCGGTTCGCAAACGCTATGCCGAGCATGATATTCCCGCCGAACTCGGCACCTATTTCGAAGACATGCATGAACGGCTGGCGGATGCGCATCTGTTTATCGGCCGCGCAGGGGCCTCGACCATTGCGGAACTGACCGCAGTGGGCCGTCCGGCGATCCTGATCCCGCTTCCCATCGCCACCGATGATCATCAGGCGGCGAACACCCGCGAGATGGTCAAGGCTGGTGGTGCACGGATGATCCGTCAGCCAATGGAAACAATTGCTCTCCCTGAGGGTGATAGCGAGCGAGCCAACAAGCTGCGCCTGAGGCAGTCGGAACTTTTCGCCAAGCTCGCCAAGGATATTGCCAAGCAGATTCAGGCGATGGCTATGAACCCGGCGAGCCTCGCCAATGCCGCGCATTGCGCGTTCAACTGCGGGCGGCCCGATGCAGCGAAGGACTTGGCCGATCTGGTTGAGAGCATGAGCGGGATTGATCTGATGGACGTGATCCGCGTGGGCGAGGCCGCGCCGCGCGCCGCGCAAACCGCGACCCGTCCGCAGACCGCGACCCGCAAAGCTGCTCGCGACGCCATCGACCATGGGGCCGACACATGAAGGGCGTCGGCACTGATATCGGCACGATCCACTTCGTTGGCATCGGCGGGATCGGGATGTCCGGCATCGCCGAGGTGATGCGCAACCTTGGCTATACCGTGCAGGGCAGCGATATTTCCGAAAGCGCCAGCGTAGAACGCCTGCGCGCGCGCGGGATCACCGTGCACATCGGCCACGCGCGTGAGAATGTGGAGGGCGCGGCGGTCGTCGTCACCTCCACCGCTGTGCGCCGCACCAACCCCGAAGTCGCCGCCGCGCTCGAAAACCGCATCCCGGTGGTGCGCCGTGCAGAAATGCTGGCCGAACTGATGCGGCTCAAATCCACTGTCGCGGTGGCGGGCACGCATGGTAAGACCACGACGACCAGCATGATCGCCTGCTTGCTCGATGCGGGCGGGGTCGATCCGACGGTGATCAATGGCGGGATCATCGAACAATACGGATCGAACGCGCGATTGGGCGATTCCGACTGGATGGTGGTCGAGGCAGATGAGAGCGACGGCAGCTTCCTGCGATTGGACGGCACCATCGCAGTGGTCACCAATATCGATCCCGAACACCTCGATCACTACGGCGATTTTGACGGGGTGAAGCGCGCCTTTGTCGAATTCATCCACAATGTGCCATTCTACGGCGCGGCAGTGCTTTGCGTTGACCACCCCGAAGTGCAGGCGGTGATCGGCCAGGTGCGCGATCGCAAGGTCGTGACCTACGGCTTCTCGTTGCAAGCCGACATTTGCGGCGTCAACGTGCGCTCGGCTGAGGGCGGGAACACCTTTGACGTCATCGTGCGCCAGCGTGGGCCAAAGCACGAAAACGCGGATCGCCGGATCGAAGGTGTGCATCTGCCGATGCCGGGCCGCCACAACGTCCAGAACGCGCTCGCCGCGATTGCCGTGGCGATTGAAATGGGCTGTTCGGACGAAGTGATCCGCAGCGGCTTTGCCCGGTTCGGCGGGGTGCGCCGGCGCTTCACCAAGGTCGGAAGCGTCGCGGTGGATGGCGGCGCGGTAACGATCATCGATGATTACGCCCACCACCCGGTTGAAATCCGCGCCGTGCTCTCCGCAGCGCGCGAAGCTGTGGCAGGAACGGATGGCAAGGTTATCGCAGTCGCGCAGCCGCACCGCTATTCGCGCCTCAATGACCTGATGGACGCGTTCCAATCCTGTTTTGACGATGCCGATATCGCCTATGTCGCGCCGGTCTATTCGGCCGGTGAGGAGCCTTTGCCGGGCGTCGATCACATCGCGCTGGTTGCCGGCATGAAGGCGCGCGGGCACCGGGCTGCGCGTGTCATCGAAGGGGCCGATGGGCTTGCCGAGGTACTGGCAGGCGAGATTGCACCGGGCGACATCGTTGTATGCCTTGGCGCGGGCGATATCACACGCTGGGCGGCGGGGCTGGCTCCGGCCATTGCGGCCAAGCGGGGCGCGGCATGAATCAGCCCGGCGACAGCTATCAACACGATAACGGCGCGGCTCCGACCTGCGCGGTCGATGGGGCTGTCAGCGCGCCTGTGCCGCTCGACGGCATTCGCGGCAAGCTGACCTGCCGGGCGCCGCTTGCGCCTTACGTCTGGTTCAAGACCGGGGGAGCGGCAGATTGGCTGTTTGAACCGGCCGATCTCGAAGACCTCAAATGCCTGATCGAACGGCTCGGCGGGGAAATCCCGGTCATGGCGCTGGGCTTGGGCTCAAACCTCATCATCCGCGATGGCGGGGTGCCGGGCGTGGTGGTGCGGTTGGGCAAGGCGTTTGCGGGCTGCGCGGTAACGGGCGACAATGAACTCACCTGCGGCGGCGGCGCGAGCGGAATTCTGGTCGCCTCGACCGCACGCGACAATGGCATTGCGGGGCTGGAGTTTCTGCGCGGCATCCCCGGCACAGTCGGCGGGTTCGTGCGGATGAACGGCGGGGCTTACGGGCGCGAGGTCGCCGATATTTTGGTGACCTGCGACGTGCTGCTGCCCGAAGGCGAAATGGTGACGCTGCACGTCGACGATATTGGCTACACCTATCGCCACTCGGCCCTGCCCGACGGGGCGATTGTGGTTTCGGCAAAGTTTCGCGGAACGCCCGGCGATCCGGCAGTCATCGGCGCAGAAATGGACCGCATCGCCGCCGCGCGCGAAGCATCGCAACCGCTGCGCACCAAGACCGGGGGATCGACCTTCAAAAACCCGGTGGGCCACAAGGCCTGGGAATTGGTCGATGCCGCCGGATGCCGGGGGCTGACCTTGGGCGGGGCACAAGTGAGTGAAAAGCACACCAATTTCCTGATCAACACCGGCACCGCCACCAGCGCCGACATCGAAGGGCTGGGCGAACTGGTGCGCGAGAAGGTCTATGCCAATTCGGGCGTCAGCCTCGAATGGGAAATACAGCGGGTGGGTCGGCCGTGAGCGAGATGAAGAAACTCCACGTCGCCGTCCTGATGGGCGGTTGGGCGAATGAACGCGAAGTCTCGCTGTCGAGCGGCACGGGCGTGGCCGATGCGCTGGAGAGCAAGGGCCACCGTGTCACCCGGATCGATATGGGCCGCGATGTTGCGCTGCGCCTCACCGAGGCGAAGCCCGATGTGGTGTTCAATGCGCTCCACGGTGTTCCGGGCGAAGATGGCACGGTGCAGGGGATGCTCGACCTGATGGGGCTGGCCTACACCCACTCGGGCCTCGCCACATCGGTGATCGCGATTGACAAGCAGCTGACCAAGCAGGCGCTGGTGCCGCACGGCATCCCCATGCCCGGCGGGCGGATTGTGACGCGCGAGGAACTGTACGAACGCGATCCACTGCCGCGCCCCTATGTGCTCAAGCCCGTGAACGAAGGCTCGTCGGTCGGGGTGGCCATCGTCACCGCCGATAGCAACGTCGGCAACCCGATCTCTCCCGACGCCAAAGGCCCATGGCAAGAGTTCGCCGAGTTGCTCGCCGAACCCTTCATCAAGGGCCGCGAATTGACCGCCGCCGTGATTGACGGCCCCGATGGCCCGCGCGCGCTCGGCGTCACTGAACTCGTGATCGACAATGGCTTTTACGATTACGAACACAAATACACCGCCGGGCAGACGCAGCACATCTTCCCCGCGCAGCTGCCGCCCGAAATCACCGCGCTGTGCGAACACTATGCCGTGCGCGCGCATCAGGTGCTCGGCTGCCATGGCACCAGCCGCACCGATTTCCGCTGGGATGACGAGGCAGGCGAGGCCGGGCTGTTCGTGCTCGAAACCAATACCCAACCGGGCATGACCCCGCTCAGCCTCGTCCCTGAACAGGCGGCGCATTGCGGTATCCCTTACGCTGACCTCGTCGAATTGCTGGTCGGCGAAGCGCTCAGGGTGCACGCGCTGAAACAAGGTAAGGGGAGCTAGGATGGCGCAACAGATCCGCCGTAACGGCACCACCGGGGTGCGCCGCGCTGCAAAGGCGCAAAGCCGCGCCGTTACCGCGCGCCGCGCGCAGGGGCGGGCGAGCGGGATGCTCGACGCCGTCATGAGCGTGCTGCCCTTTACCGAAGAACAGTGGAGCCGCATCTGGCTCGCCATGATTATCGGCGGGGCGGTGGGCGTGGCCTTCATCATCGCGAGCCTTGCCGGTGTGCCCGCGCTGGCGCAGGCGCAGGTCGCGCGAATGGCTGCCGATGCCGGGTTCGAAGTGCGCCACGTGCGCGTCACCGGCACCACGCGGATGGATGAACAGCAAGTCTACGCACGTGCGCTCGCCACCCGCAATCAAGCCATGCCTGAGGTCGACATTGCCAAGCTGCGCGAAGAATTGCGCGCGCTGCCGTGGGTGAAGGACGCGCGGGTTTCGGTTCAACTGCCGCATACGTTGGCCATCGATATTGTTGAACGCACGCCGCATGCGGTGCTCGAAAAGGCTGATAGGTTGATGCTGATCGACGCGGGCGGGGTTGAGCTGGAACCGGTCACCACGGCCAAGGCCAAGGGGATGCTGCGGCTCGCCGGACCGGGGGCAGGTCAGCAGGCGCAGGGCTTGGAGCAATTGCTCGCCGCCGCGCCCGCATTGGCTCCGCAGGTTGAGGCCGCTGAATGGGTTGGCAACCGCCGCTGGAACCTGACCTTCAAGACCGGGCAATTGCTCGCACTGCCCGAAGGTGAAGATGCATCGGCCAGCGCGCTGGTCAAATTCGCCAAGCTTGATGGGCAGAACCGCCTGCTCGGCGGCAAAGTGCTGGCGTTCGACATGCGTTCGCCCCCGCGCTTGTATATGCGCCTGCCCGAAGGGGTGCGCGAAGCGCCCACCGTCGCTGGCGCTGCGGGAGGGGCACTCTGATGGCGTCACGTGCTTCCCCCGCCCGCCGCCTGACGCGCACCTTTGCCGCGGTCAATATCGGCAGCTTCCGCATCTCGGCGATGATCATGGGCGAGACTGAAAATGGCGAATTGCAGGTGCTGGGATCGGGCCACCGCGCCAGCGCCGGGATCAAGCGCGGCTATGTCACCGATATGCAGGCGGCCAGCCACGCGATCCGCGATGCGGTGGAGCGCGCCGAAAAAAGCGCCGGGACACCGGTGCGCGGGGTGTGGATTGCCTGCGCGGGCGCGGGGCTCGCCAGCCATGTCGCAGCGGTCGATATCGAGATTGGCGGGCGGCGGATCGAGGATGAGGATGTCGAGCAGCTGCTGATCCATGCGCGCGACATGATCCAGCCTGACGGGCGCACCGTGCTGCACGCGCAGCCTGCGCACTACACGCTCGATGGCGCGCACGGGGTCGCCAATCCGCGCGGGCTTCATGCCGAACGCCTGGGCGTCGATATCCACGTGATGCTGGCCGATGGCGCGCCGGTGCGCAACCTGACCGAAGCGGTGCAAAACGCGCATCTGGAGGTCGAAGGCGTGGTGGCCGCGCCGATTGCGGCGGGCCATGCCTGCCTGACGATCGAAGAACGCGAATTGGGCGTGGCGCTGGTCGAAATCGGCGCCGACGTGACCAACGTGGCGGTGTTTGCGGGCGGAATGTTGCTCGGCCTGCGCGCGGTGCCAATGGGGTCGGCGGACATTACCGATGCAATTGCCAGCAGCTTTGGCATCCGCCGCTCACAGGCCGAACGATTGAAATGCGTCGCCGGGTCAGCCGTGGCGAGCCCGGCTGATCACCGCGAGCTGATCCCGGTCAATGGCCCTGGCGATGCTTCTGAGGGCGTTCCTGCCGGGCCGATGGCGCGCGGGGCGGATGACAAGAACCGCATCGTCCGCGCTGAACTGGTGGGCGTGGTGACGCAGCATCTGGCACTGCTGACCGGAGAGATTGGCAAAGCGCTCAAGGAAATGGGCTTTTCCGGCACACGCGCAGGGCAGGTGGTGTTGACCGGCGGCGGTGCAGAGCTGGCCGGGATGGCCGATTTTGTGCAGGGCGCGCTGGGGATGCCGGTGCGGCTGGGCCGTCCGCCGCAGCTGCCGGGTATGCCCGAAGCGCACCACGCGCCGGGCTTTGCGACGCTCGCGGGCCTGTGCCTTTACGCCGCCGAAGACCCCGTCGATATCCGCGCAGTGGGCGCAGGGCGCGGCGGGGTTTACCGCGGATTTGCGCGCGAAACTGGATGGACGACGCTGGCCACAAGGCTGATGCGCGCAGTCCGTGAATATTTCTGATGTGGCGGACGCTGCCCCGCCCGCAGCATGTTCGTTAACCGAGCACTGTGGATAAGGGCTAAGCCGCTATAAAATGTGCACCGCGATTATGTCACAGAAGCACTAAAGCGGGTCGTAGTATCGAAATTCTGGCAAAATTCTGGCCACCTGCGCCTGGAGGACAAGCTGATGAGCATCAATATCGGACCCGCAGCGACCGACGATATGCGTCCGCGCATCACCGTAATCGGGATCGGCGGGGCAGGCGGCAACGCCATCGCCAACATGATCGACGCCGAGATTGAAGGCGTCGAATTCATCGTCGCCAACACCGACGCGCAGGCGCTGAGCACCTCGCCCGCCGAACGGCGCATCCAGTTGGGCCCGGACATCACCGGCGGCCTTGGCGCAGGCGCGCGGCCCGAAGTGGGCAAAGCGGCCGCCGAAGAAACCGTGGCCGAAGTCGAAAAGGCGCTCGAAGGCGTCAATATGTGCTTCATCGCAGCTGGCATGGGCGGGGGCACCGGCACCGGCGCCGCGCCCGTCATCGCCGAAGCGGCACGCCGCATGGGCGTGTTGACCGTGGGCGTGGTGACCAAGCCGTTCCTGTTTGAAGGCACGCGCCGGATGCGCGCTGCCGAAGCCGGGATTGCCGAGTTGCAGGCCCACGTCGATACGCTGATCGTGATCCCCAACCAGAACCTGTTTCTGGTCGCCAAGGCGGAAACGACTTTCAAGGAAGCATTCCAGCTCGCTGACGAAGTGTTGCAGCAGGGCGTGCGTTCGATCACCGATCTGATGGTGATGCCGGGCCTCATCAACCTCGATTTTGCCGACGTGCGTTCGGTGATGAGCGAGATGGGCAAGGCGATGATGGGTACGGGCGAGGGCGAGGGTGAAAACCGCGCGCTCGAAGCCGCAGAACAGGCCATCGCCAACCCGCTGCTCGACGGCGTGAGCATGGCGGGCGCCAAGGGCGTCATCATCTCGATCATCGGCGGCGAAGATATGCGCCTGCTCGAAGTTGACGAAGCCGCCAATCACATCCGCGAACTGGTCGACGAAGACGCCAACATCATCTGGGGCAGCGCGTTCAACCCTGATCTCAAAGGCAAGATCCGCGTCTCGGTGGTCGCCACCGGGATCGAGCAGGGCGCAATTAGCGCGGTCGATCGTTCGCAGTCGGTGTCGCTGGGCGGTTCGCGCGCGCCCAAGCGCCCGGTGCTTGAACTGTCCGAGAATGAAGGCCTGGCGGAGCTTCCGCCCGAAGCCGAAGAACCTACCCCGGCCCCTGCTGCTGTTGCCGCGCCCATGTTCGCCCCGCCTGCCGCCGCGCCGGTGATCCCGGCGTTCGAACTGACCCCGCCAGACATGACCACTTCGGTCAGCTTCGAAGATGAAGCGCTCGATCTGGCTGAGGAGGTTGAGGAAGAACCGCCGGTGGCCAAGCCGTTCGACCTGACCGGGATGCAGGCAGGCGACAATTACGGCAATGAATATGACGATGATGTCGATGGCATTGTCGATCCGCTTGCCGGGTTGCGCAGCGCGCAGGACGAAGGTTTTGGCTACACCGCGCCCTCTGCTGAAGAGGCGGCGGCCGGTGCGGCTGACGAAACGCTCGATCTGGGCTCAGAATATACCAGTTACTCCGATGCTGCTGACGAGCCTGATGGCCCGGTGCAGGATGATCTGCTCGCCAGCGCAGACCAGCTTGCGGCGGATAACCTTCAAGTTGAAGCGCGGTTGGGCGGCAATCGTCGGCGCGGCTTGCTCGGTGGTGATGGCGGCGATGGCGGCGCGGCGGGTGCGGGCAGTACTTTGTTCGAACGCATGGCCAATCTGTCGCGCAGCACTGCGCGCGACGAGGATGATGATGACGGCGGCGATGATGGCCCAGCGCTCAGCATCCCGCGCTTCCTTGGGCGGCAGAACAATCAATAGGCGCTGTCGGGGCGCGGCGGGTATTCGATCCGGCGCGCCTGCGGTGCCATTCGCCGCGCGGGGCTGCCCAAGCCTCTGGTGGGGAGCGGTATGCGCGTTAGGGCAGGGGCGATGAAACTCGGTTTTTTTCGCCACACTTCGGCTGCTTTGTCACCTGCGCTGATGGTCGGCGCGCTGCTGGCTGGCGCCGCTGTTCCCGCCAGTGCGCAGCAGACTATTGCGCGTGAGGTGGTGCAGCCGCTGCCTTCGGGCGAAGTCCAGCGATTGAACCGCGCGCTAGTGGCACTGGCCAAAGCCCCGCGCGATCGTGATACGCTGGTTGAGGCAGGCAATGCTGCCTTGGGCGTTGATGATCTGGAGGCCGCGATCGGCTTTTTCGGGCGCGCTGCCGAGATTGATCCGGGTCACCCGCGCGTTGCCCAAGGGTTGGCAGGGGTCTATCTGCGCGCCGGCCGCGCGGGAGAGGCGCTGGTCGCGTTTGACCGTGCGCTTGCCGCCGGGGTGCCCGAAGGCGAAGTGCTGACCGACAAGGCGCTGACGCTCGATCTGGTTGGCGAAGGCGTGGCGGCGCAGGCGGCTTACACCCGCGCCCTCGAACTCGATCCGGCTAATGACGAGGCCCGCCGCAGGCTTGCGATCAGTCACGCGATAGCCGGCAACCGCGCGCGGTTTGAAGAAACGCTGCGTCCGCTGCTCGACAGGCGCGATACCGCAGCGCAGCGTTCGCGCGCGTTTGGCCTTGCAATCCTTGGTGACAATGAACGCGCCGCCGCGATTGTCGAACAGGTGATGCCGCGCGACATGGCGACCCGGCTGGTGCCGTATTTCGCCTATATGCCGCGCCTGACCAAGCCGCAGCAGGCCGCCGCCGCCAATCTTGGCATTTTCCCGCGCGCGGCGGATATCGGCCGTGATGATCCTCGGCTGGCGCGGTTCGCGGTTGAAGAACGGGTGGCCAGCAAGCTTGCCCCGTCAGGTGCGCCGCTCGATGCGCGTCCTGCGCCTGCGCCCACTCCCGCTCCCGTATTGGCACCGCCCCCGGCGCCTGTGCCAACGCAGGTTGCAGTAGCAATCCCTACTTCTGGCCCCGCACCTGCCCCCACTCCCCCGCCGCCCGCGCCAGCGCCTACCTTGCGAGTCGCGGATGCCTTCGCTGATCTGAGCTCTGGCGCTTTGCCCGATGCGAAGGTGAGCGGCGACGCGGTTGATCTCAGCCGGATCACAGTAAAACGCGAAGCTCCGCCCGTCCCGGTGGCGAAGGCGGCGGCGGAAAAGCCCAAGCCCAAGGAGCCGGCCAAGCCCGTCCACCCCAGCCGCGTCTGGGTGCAGGTCGCCACCGGCAAGAACGTCAAAGCCTTGGGGTTTGATTGGCGGCGCATTTCCAAAACCGCAGGCGCGCCGCTCGCCAAGCTGAAACCGCACACGACCAAGTGGGGCGAGGCGAACCGCTTGCTGGCAGGCCCGGTGGACAATCGCGACAAGGCGCAGGCACTGGTGCGCGAGCTGAAGGCCAAGGGGCTCGACAGCTTTCTGTATGTGAGCCCTGAAGGCGAGGAAATTCAGCCGGTTAAATAGTATTTTTCGGCTCTCCACCGGTTTCTATGCACAGGCTTTGCACAGGTCTATCCGGTTCTCCCCAGCCGCCATCTTGGCTTGCATTGCCAATTCCCATGCGCACCGTTCAAACGTGGCCCGACGGCGCGACACGCACCATCCCCCAGCGAAAGACCGCCGATGAGAGTGCAAGACATGGAATATTCCGCCGAGGACGATGCCGCTCCCGTCGAGATGCTCGCAAGCCTGTTCGCAGCGCGCGGCTGGCCATGCGAGATCGTGTCTGATGACGAGATGACCGGCGAAGTGCAGGGCAGCTGGGCCAATTATCAGCTGCGCGCGATCTGGCGCGCCGAAGACAGCGTGCTGCAATTCCTCTGCCTGCCCGACATCCGCGTCACCGAGGACAAGCGTCCAGCGGCCTATGAACTGCTGAGCCTGGTCAACGAACAGATGTGGCTGGGGCATTTCGATATCTGGTCGAACGGCGATGTGCTGCTGTACCGCCACGGTGCGCTATTGGGTGATGACGGTCGTCTGAGCCTCGACATGGCGCAATCGCTGGTCGAAATCGCGATCGATGAATGCGACCGCTTCTACCCCGCATTCCAGTTCGTGCTGTGGGGCGACAAGACCCCGCGCGCGGCGCTGGAAGCGGCAATGGTTGACGCAGCGGGCGAGGCTTGAGTTCCCTTTAAGCCATGATCAACCACCTCCTCATCATCGGTTGCGGCAATATGGGCGGGGCGATGCTGGCTGGGTGGCTGGCTGCGGGGATTGATCCGGCGCGGCTGGCGGTGCTCGATCCGGCTTTGGCTGAGGCACCTCAGGGCGTCGCGCTTTACCGCTCGACCGATGAAGCGATCGCAGCAGGCGGGCATGACGCGGTGCTGCTTGGGTTCAAGCCGCAGCAATTGGGCGCGCTTGGCCCCGGCTTGCAGGGGCTCATAGGCGGCGCGACGGTGTGCTCGCTGCTCGCTGGGATCACGCTTGATCAGCTTGCCGCCGCTTTCCCGCACGCTGCTGCGCAGGTGCGGGTGATGCCCAACCTTGCTGCGCGGATCAACAAATCGCCGGTGATTGTTAGCCAGCGCGGGCTGGGGCCCAGCGCGCAGGACGACGTGTTCGCGCTGTTCGATACGCTCGGCAGTGCAGTGTGGCTTGAGGACGAGGCGCATTTTGATCTCGTCACTGCGCTGGCGGGTTCGGGGCCGGGGTTTGTCTATCGCTTCATTGATGCCCTGGCTGGTGCAGCGATCGATCTGGGACTGGATCAAGCCACCGCATCAAGCCTCGCGCTGGCCACGGTGGAGGGCGCAGCCGCGCTGGCAGCGGCGTCAGACACCGACCCTGCTATACTCGCTGACCGGGTGGCGAGCCCTGGCGGGATGACCCGTGAAGGGTTGAATGTCCTCGATGAAAACGCCGCGCTGCGCCGCCTGCTGACCGCCACGTTGCGGGCAACGCGCGACAAAGGCGCTGCCCTTTCCCAAGGCGATTAAGATTAACGCCCGTTAAGCTGAACGAATTGCGCGCTTTGCAATCCGGTTTCGCTTGAAAAGCGGCGAGGAAACCCCGATATTCCCGTTCATGGAGAGCGCGACGTCTCGCGCTCCTGGTTAAGGACTAAGGGTTTAGCAATGGCTGACTGGAAAGACACTTCGCGCGATGCGCAGCGATTGGGCTCCGTGCCCCGCGCCGGCGGCGATGTTGCCGGCCGCGTTGGTTACGATGAGGGCCTGCGCAAGCACATGCTCTCGATCTACAATTACATGTCGTCGGGCGTGCTGCTGACTGGCATTGTTGCGCTGCTGGCGTTTACCAGCGGTGTGGCTGAGACCATTTTCACCGGCGGCATTCTGCGCTGGATCGTGGCGCTGTCGCCGCTCGCCATCGTGTTCGCGATGAGCTTTGGCGCCAACCGCTTCAGCACCGGCACGTTGCAACTGATGTTCTGGGCGTTTGCAACGCTGATGGGCTTGTCGATGTCGTCGGTGTTCCTGGTTTACACCGGCGGTTCGATTGCCACGACGTTCTTCGCCACGTCGGCGGCCTTCGCTGGCCTGTCGCTGTGGGGCTATACGACCAAGAAGAGCCTGTCGGGCATGGGCAGCTTTCTGATGATGGGCGTGATCGGTCTGATCGTGGCATCGCTGGTGAACCTGTTTTTGCAGTCGCCCGCGTTCCACTATGTCATCAGCTTCCTCGGTGTGCTGATCTTCGCGGGCCTGACCGCCTATGATACGCAGCGCCTGAAGAACGAATATACCTATCTGCGTGGCACCGAGTTTGCGGGCAAGGCCGTGATCCTCGGCGCTTTGAGCCTGTATCTGGACTTCATCAACATGTTCCAGTTCCTGCTCAGCTTCCTCGGCAACCGGGAATAACGGGCGCGAGTGATCGCGCGCCGCTCAGGCCAACAGCCTGACGCAGATGTTGAAATGTCAGATGCCCGGGGCCTATCCTTAGGTTCCGGGCATTTGCTTTGTTATCTTACGCGGCTATCGCGTCGATTCAGGCTGGAGCAAGCTGGGGTTGCCATGATGCCGCCCTTGGCGCGGCTCCATCGCCGACAGTGAGAGAGGTTGACTGATACATGACCGCGGCCCCGCATACGCCTTCATCCCCGCATGGCACTCGCCGCACCCCGTTCGGTCTAACCATTACCGCAGTGGTGGTGGGTAGCGCGGTGCTGGCCGCCTGTGCCAAGCCCGCACCTCTCCCGCCGCCTCCGCCCCCACCGCCGCCCCTTGCGCGCGTGGTTGAGGCCGTACCCTATCGCCCGTTGCCGCCGGGCGGCGCGCATTATGTGATGGATATCCCCGCGCGCGGCCCCGATGGACGGAGGCAGACTGTCAATGCCAACCTTACCGATGATCAGCTGGTCTGGAATCTGCGCTCGGCCTGGAACGTGGCGGCGCTGAATTGCCTTGCGCCCGAGTATGAGCCTATCCTTGACGGCTATCGCGCCTTCCTGACCGGAAATGCCCGCAAGTTGACAGCGGTGAATGACCGGATCGAGAAGACCTATACCAGCCGCTTCCGGGTCCGCCGCGATGCGATTGTGGCGCGCGATGGTTACACCACACAGGTCTATAACTTCTTCGCGCTGCCCGCCGCGCGTGGCGGGTTCTGCCGCGCCGCGCTCGACATGGCGAACCGCGCTTTGCTGGCTCCTCCCACCGATCCGCTTGCCTTTGCGCAGGCCAATTTTGATGGGTTGCTGGCGCCGTTTGATCAGTTCTTTGTCGAGTACGAAGCCTATCAGGTCGCCTCGAACGATTGGGATGCCAAGTGGGGCGCGATGTTTGGCGCCTCGCAGCCCGGTTGGGTGGTTGTGAACGAAGCCCGCATGAGCGGCGCCCCTGCGCCAAGCATGACCAGTCTGGTCGGGCAGAGCGCGGGCGTGCAGACTGTGATCGACCCGCAAACCGGCGTGCCTGTGCCAGTGATCCCGGTCACCGAAGGCGTGATTTCGCAGCCGGTGGTTGAGCCCATTGCTAACACGCCGGAGCGCGCCTCGGGCCAGTAAACTGACAGCTCGTAGCAGCTCAGATCGCCGTTGCACGGGCGCCCGCTTCTCGCTAATTCGGGCGCTCGGCTGACCCGTTGTGGCAGGCGGAAAAAGCTGGATCGGGGCCGTAGCTCAGATGGGAGAGCGCGTCGTTCGCAATGACGAGGTCAGGGGTTCGATCCCCCTCGGCTCCACCAGTTTTCAGGCTTAGCCTGAAAACTGGATTGTTTGTTTTCGCCCTCAAGCGGCGGGCGGCGGACATCCGTCCGCCTTGGCTTCCGCGCCATAAGGCGCGTCGGCCGGTCGGCCTTGCGGCGCTTTGCGCCGAATTCCAGAGCTCATTTCTAGCGCTGTAACGGCGCGTAGCGCTGCAAGGCCGACCGGCCGCCCGCAGCGACGCTGGCGAAGCCAGCGTGAGCGAGGATGTTGCGCTCGCGGAGGCGAGCGCCTAACACCAAGAAGCGCCAAGGTAACGGGAATGCGGTTCAAATCCGCAGCTGTCCCTGCAACTGTAAGCGGTGAGTATGCGGTGTGCGCCCCTTCAGCGGGGCAGCCACTGGAGCGGCAACGCTCTGGGAAGGTGAGCGCCGGATATGTTGATCCGTGAGCCAGGAGACCGACCGGGGCGTGTCGCTCTTTGCTTGGCTCAGGGATTGGTCAGGCGCGGAAAACCTTCGTTGTGAGCGACATCGTTGGGTCGTGAGGCAGGTGCCTCGCGGCCACCATGTTGCTGATAACGGGAGGAATCCGTGAGAAATTTTGTATTGTTGAGCAGCGTCGCTGGGGCGGCGCTGGTTTGGGCTGTGCCGGTGATGGCGCAGGAAGACGGCAAGACGCCGGGTCAATGCTATGTGACAGGCGATGAGGTCAGCGAAAGCCTGCTTTGCTACCCTGGCAAGGACATCCTCGTTTCCGCAAGCCGCGATGCCTCATTGTTGCGTGAGGACTTCACTGGATCGGCGCTGGTCATCACCGCGCAGCAGCTCGAGGCCCGCCAGACCCGCGACATCGCCGATGTGCTGCGCGACGTGCCCGGCGTGGCGGTGGCGGGCATCCCAGGCCAAACCCAGATCCGTCTGCGTGGCTCCGAAGGCAATCACGTGCTGGTGCTGGTCGATGGGATCGAAGTCTCCGATCCCTTCGCGGGTGAATTCGACGTTGGCACCTTGCAGGCCGAAGTCGGCGCGCGGGTCGAAGTGCTGCGCGGGCCGCAATCGGCGCTGTACGGGCCGGACGCAATCGGCGGGGTGATCGCTTACGAAAGCGCCAGCGGGCGCGCTGTGCCGGGCTTTGCGGCGCGGATCGAAGGCGGGACGGACAGCACCATCAACGGCGCGCTGCGTTACGGCGCGGCGGGTGATAGTTGGGACGCGGCGCTCAGCGCCACGGTGGTCAGCACAGACGGCCAGCCCAACGCCCAGAATGGCACCCGTGAAGTTGGCCGCGACAGCTATACGCTCTCGGGCAAAGGCAACGTTGAGCTGGCCGAGGGTCTTGCCCTGCGTGCAGCCGCCCGCTTCATCCGCACCGAGGGCCAATTCAACGACAGTGATTTCGACCCCGCCAGCCCGACCTTCGGCTTCACCATCGACAGCCCCGGCGTGGGCTATGTCAACGAGGCGGTCTACGCGCTGGTCGGCGCGCGGGCTGAAGTGCTGGAAGGGCGCTGGACGCATGACCTCTCGGCGCAGGTCGCCGAAATTGATCGGGAAACCGAAAGTCCCTTCGGCCTCACTTCGGCGAGCGAGGGCGACCGGGTCAAGGCATCCTACGTCACCGCCTTGCGGATCGCTGACGATCACAATGTGACCTTCGCCGCTGATTATGAGCGCGAAAGTTTCCGCAATGCGCTCGCTGCCAGCGGCGGGTTCACTGGGCGGCGGGCGGTCGAGCAGGTCGGCTTCGTCGGCGAATATCGCTATTCCGGCGAGGCATTCGACCTGTCGGCAGCGCTGCGGCATGACCTGAACGACCGGTTCCGTGATGCGACCACCTTCCGCGTTGGCGCGGGCTATCCTGTAACCGACTCAACCCGGTTGCGCGCTGCGGCGGGATCGGGGGTTAAGAACCCCGGCTTCTTCGAGCTGTACGGCTTCGTCAGCGGGCAATTCATCGGTAACGAGGCTTTGCGCCCAGAAAAATCGACCGGGTGGGAAGTCGGCGTGGATCAGGAATTGGGCGATACCACACTCCTTTCCGTGATCTATTTCGACAGCACGCTGGAAGGCGAGATTTTCACCACTTTCCCGCCGCCGAACTTCATCGCCACCCCGGCCAACCGCACCACGGAAAGCCAACAACGCGGGGTCGAAGTGTCGCTCACTGCCAAGCTGGCCGAGCAATGGAGCCTTGATGCGGCGTATAGCTACCTTGATGCCGAGGAGAACGGCGTGGAGGAAGTTCGCCGCCCGCAGCACATCGCCAGCGCCGCGCTGACATGGGCCGCGCCGGGGGATGCCGCATCGGCGACGCTGGTGGTGCGCCACAATGGCGCGACGCCCGATGTCGCCTTCATCGATCCCAGCTTTATCCCGGTGCGGGTGACGTTGGGCGATTACACGCTGGTGAACGTCAACGCGCGGGCGCGGCTGGCGGAGGGGATCAATGCCTTCGCACGCGTCGAAAACCTGCTCGATCAGCGATACGAACAGGTGTTCAGCTTCGTCTCACCGGGCCGCTCGGCAGTGGTGGGCGTGGAAGCGCGTTTTTGAGTTCCGCACCCCATCCGGGGTGCGATATCCTCGCTCATGCGACCTGAAGGTCGCATCGCTGCGGGCGACCAGTCGGCCTTGCGGCCCTTTGGGCCGTGGTCGGGGCCGCCCAACACACCCCTCGCAATTGCAGCAAGAAATGCGTAGGGGGCAGCCATGCATTTTCTTGACCAAGCTAAAATCTATGTGAAGTCCGGCGGGGGCGGCCCTGGGGCCGTCTCGTTCCGGCGTGAAATGTACGTCGAATATGGCGGCCCTGACGGCGGGAACGGCGGCAGCGGCGGCGATATCGTGTTCGAAGCTGTCGCCGGCCTCAACACGCTGATCGACTTCCGCTATTCGCAGCACTTCAAGGCGCCGCGCGGCGGGCACGGGATGGGCAAGGACCGCACCGGCGCCTCGGCCAAGCCGCTGGTGATAAAGGTGCCGGTCGGCACGCAGATCCTATCCGACGACAAGGAGGAGGTGCTCGCCGACTTCACCATGGTCGGCCAGCGCATCACCCTTCTCGAAGGCGGGTTGGGCGGGCGCGGCAACGCCAGTTACAAAACCTCGACCAACCGCGCCCCCCGCCAGCACCAGGACGGGATACCTGGCGAGGAGATGTGGTTGTGGCTGCGGCTGAAACTGCTCGCCGATGTAGGCCTTGTCGGCCTGCCCAACGCGGGCAAATCGACCTTTATCAACGCGGTCAGCAATGCCGGTGCGAAGGTCGGCAATTATGCCTTCACCACGCTGGTACCGAAACTGGGTGTGGTGCGTCACAAGGGCCGCGAATTCGTGCTGGCCGACATTCCCGGCCTGATCGAAGGCGCAGCCGAAGGTGCAGGGGTGGGTGACCGTTTCCTTGGCCATATCGAACGCTGCCGGGTGCTGATCCACCTGATCGACATCACCGGCACCGAAGCCGCTGACCCCGCCGAAGCGATGCGTGTGGTTGAGGAAGAGCTGGCGGCATATGGCGCCGGACTTGAGGACAAGGCGCGGCTGGTGGTGCTGAACAAGCTCGATCTGGCCGATGGCGAATTGGTCGACGCATTCCGCGCCGAATTGGTCGCGGCAGGCGCTGAAAAGGTGTTCGCGGTATCGGGCGCAACGGGCGCGGGCATTCCTGAATTGCTCGACGCGGTGCTTAGCTATCTGCCCGATCGCACCTCGACCGAAACCAAGACGGTCGAGATCGAGCACGAGGAAGACGCCAGCGACTGGTCGCCGCTGTAAGGCTTGCGATGCTGACGCAGCTGTCTGATATCACCACAGCCCGCCGCATCGTGGTCAAGATCGGCTCTGCGCTGCTGGTTGGCGAGGGGCAGGCGCGAGTCGCGTGGCTTTCAAGCCTGGCAGCTGACCTCGGCGCGCTGCGCCGTGATGGCGCGCAAGTGATCGTGGTGAGTTCGGGCGCGATTGCGCTGGGCGCGGCGCGGTTGGCTTTGCCCAAGGGCGGGCGCGGTAGCCTAGCCGATGCGCAGGCAGCCGCGGCGGTCGGGCAGATTCAACTCGCCGATCTGTGGTCGCGCGCGCTGGGCGGGGAAGGGATTACCGCCGCGCAAATGCTGTTGACGCTGGGCGATCTGGAGGATCGGCGGCGCTATCTCAACGCCTCTGCCACGCTCGACCGGCTGCTGGAAGCGGGGGTGATCCCCGTCATCAATGAGAATGATTCGGTCGCTACCGAGGAAATCCGGTTCGGCGATAACGACCGGCTGGCCGCGCGGGTGGCGCAGGCAGCGAACGCTGATCTGGTGTTGCTGTTGTCCGACGTTGATGGCCTGTATGACCGCGACCCGCGCGTGGATGGCGCGGCGCTGGTTCCGGTGGTGGACGCCGTGACGCCGGAGGTGCTGGCGATGGCGAGCGGGGCGTCGTCATCGGGGCTCGGTTCAGGCGGGATGATATCGAAGCTGCAAGCCGCGCAGATCGCGACCCGTGCGGGGATTGCACTGGCGATCCTCAATGGCACACATGATGCGCCGATTGCCCATGCGCTTGGCGCAGGGACGGGGACGCTGTTTCTGCCGGTGCGCTCGGACAGCGCGCGCAAGGCGTGGCTCGGCGGCAGGCTCGCTCCGGCGGGCGAATTGCGGGTGGACACAGGCTGCGCTGCGGCTTTGCGCGGCGGGGCGAGCTTGCTGGCGGCGGGCGTGGTCGGCGTTTCAGGCCAGTTCCGGCGCGGCGATCTGGTCAGCGTGTTGAGCCTGAAGGGCGAGCGACTGGCGCAAGGCCTCGCCGAATATGACGCCGCCGAGATGCACCTGATCGCGGGCAAGCGTGCTGATGATCAGGCCGAACGCCTCGGCTACGCGCCGCGATCCTGCGTGATCCACCGCGATCACATGGTGCTGTTGTGAGCCCGAACGCGTGAGTATCTTGGCTGTCACCGGGGCGACCGGGTTTGTCGGCAGTGCGGTGCTGGCTGCGGCATTGGACGCCGGGCATCAAGTGCGCGCGCTGACCCGCCGGCCGCAAGGCCCCATGGAGGGCGTGACGTGGGTGGCCGGCGATCTCGCCGATACCGCCGCGCTGGCGAACCTTGTCGCGGGGGCGGAAGCGGTGGTACATGTGGCCGGCCTCACCAACACGCCCGATCCGACCGCGTTCGAGGCCGCCAACGTCACCGGCACCGCCAATGTCATCGCCGCGATGAAGGCGGCAGGCACACGGCGGCTGGTGCTCGTCTCATCACTCGCCGCGCGGATGCCCGCGCTTTCAGCCTATGGCGCGTCCAAGGCACGGGCGGAGACTTTGGTTGAGGCCTCGGCGCTCGACTGGACGACAGTGCGCCCGCCCGCCGTCTATGGCCCGCGCGATATCGACATGCTCGACCTGTTCCGCGCCGCCAAGTGGGGCGTTGTGCCGCTGCCGCCGGGCGGGGCGACATCGATCATCCACGCCGATGATCTTGCCGACCTGCTGGTGGCCCTGACAGGCAACGCCGCGCCGACAAAGAAGCAAATTTACGAGCCTGACGATGGCCGCGAAGGCGGTTGGAGCCACAAGGAATTGGCGCAGGCTATCGGTCAGGCAGTGGGCAAGCGTAGCGTGCTCGCCCCGCATCTGCCGCGCGCCGTGCTCGACGCTGCCGCTGCCGCTGACCGCATGCTGCGCGGCGACCGCGCGAAGCTGACGCCCGATCGGGTGAGCTACATGGCGCACCCGAACTGGGTGTCGCGGTTTGACCGCGCTGTGCCGCCCGGTATCTGGCAGCCGCAGATTGCGGGGCCGGAGGGGTTGAAGGCGACCGCCGAATGGTATCGGCGCGCGGGCTGGCTTTAGAGGAACGGTTCCTCGCCCGGCTTGTGGATGCCGCATTCGGTCTTGTCCCAGCCCTTCCACCGGCCCGAGCGCGGGTCTTCGCCCGGCGCGACCTGGGTGGTGCAGGGTGAGCAGCCGATTGAGGGATAACCTTGCGCGATCATCGGATGGCGGGGCAGGTCGTGCGCCGCGAAATAGGCGTTGATGTCGTCCGCCGACCAATCAATCAGCGGATTGATCTTGAGCCGCCCCTGCGCATCGCTGGTGTCCACTTCAAAGCGCGGCAGATTGGCGCGGGTCGAGGACTGGAACGCCTTGCGCCCGGTGAAGCTGGCATCGTAATTCGCCAGCGCCTTTTCCAACGGGCGCACCTTGCGGATGTCGCAGCAGCCATCGGGATCGTATGACCAGCGCAGGCCGTTCTCGTCCTTCTTGGCGAGGTCGGCAGCATCGGGGGTGAGGATCACAAGGTTCAGCCCCAACCGCTCTGCGAGCAGGTCGCGGTAGGCCAAAGTCTCGGCAAAATGCTTGCCCGTGTCGAGGAACAGCACCGGCACGCTCGCATCGACGCTGGCGACCAGATGCAGCAGCACCGCGCTTTCCGCGCCGAAGCTGGAGACAATGACCAGATCGCCTGCCAAATTGCCTTTGATCACGCCTTCGAGCATTTCCTGCGTCGAGGCACCCCGGAACATCCGGTTCAGCCGCACCGCATCATGCTCGGTAAAACGCGGGGCCAGGTCGATTGTGTCGCGGGTGCGCGCTTCAGCGGGCAGCGAAAGTTCAGGCTTCATGGCGAATATCCGCGATGATACGACGCACATCGGCAGCGCGCTGGTAGACTTTCTCCCACGTCGCAAAGGCGCGGGCGGCGTCGTCTTCATCAAGGCGCTTGTCAGGGGCGAAACTGTCAAACCCGCAGCGGCGCATATGGCTGAGCTGGTCGATCAGCACGTCGCCCACCGCGCGCAATTCTCCGGTGTATCCCGCTTCGCGCAGGATCCGCGCCGACGAATATCCGCGCCCATCGCCAAAGCCGGGGAAGTTGACCTCGATCAGCGCGAGCCGATCAAGGAACGGCAGCAGCACCCGCGCATCATCGCCCGGTTCGATCCGCACGGCGGTCGCGTTGGTCTGATCGCAGCAAGCATCGACAGTGATGGTGCCGTGATCGGCAGGCTCATCATCGCGGAACCGGAACTGCACTTCGTCGGGCGAGGTGCCGAGATCGCGTGCATCAACCATACAATGCCTCCTTGAACGGCTCCATGCCGATACGGCGGTAGGTGTCGAGGAAGCGTTCGCCATCCTGACGCGCGCCGAGATAGACGTCGGTGACGGTCTCAACCGCAGCGATCACGCCGTCTTCGTCAAACCCGGGGCCGGTGATCTTGGCGAGGCTGACGTCTTCCGCCTCGCTCCCGCCGAGGGACAGTTGGTAATTCTCGGTGCCCTTTTTATCGACGCCGAGGATGCCGATGTGGCCCGCGTGGTGGTGCCCGCAGGCGTTGATGCAGCCCGAAATCTTGAGCTTCAATTCGCCCAACTCCCCAGTGCGGCCATTGGCGGCGAAGCGTTCGGTGATGCGCTGCGCCAGCGGGATCGAGCGGGCGTTGGCGAGGCTGCAATAGTCGAGGCCGGGACAGGCAATGATGTCCTCGATCGTGTCCATGTTGGGCGAACCGAGGCCCGCTGCGTCGAGCGCAGCCCACAGTGCCGGGAGATCGGCGATGCGCACATGCGGCAGTAGCAGGTTCTGGGTGTGCATTACCCGCAGTTCATCAAAGCTGTAATCGCGCGCCAGCTTCGCCACGAGCCGCATCTGATCGGAGGTCGCGTCGCCGGGAATACCGCCGACCGGCTTGAGGCTGATCACAGCTGAGACGTAAGCATCATGCTTGTGGCGATGGGTATTGCGATCAACCCACAGCGCGAAATCGGGGTCGGAGCGGTCGATGGTCTTGGGGCCGTCCACAAACGCCGGGTCGTTAAAATAGGCCGCAATCCGCGCCAGCTCTTCACGCGGGGGTTCGACCCCTGCGCTCAGCATATGGGCGAATTCTTCTTCGACCTGCCGGGTGTATTCCGCTGCGCCCAGTTCATGGACGAGGATCTTGATCCGCGCCTTGTACTTGTTGTCGCGGCGGCCGTAGCGGTTGTAGACGCGCAAGCACGCCTCGGCATAGGTGATCAGCTGGTCGAGCGGCACGAAGTCGCGGATCAGCGGGGCGATCATCGGGGTGCGGCCCATGCCGCCGCCCGCATAGAATTGCGCGCCAATCTCGCCCGCGTCGTTCTTGAGGATGCGGATGCCGATATCGTGCAGCCGCATCGCCGCGCGGTCTTTTTCCGCCGCGATCACCGCGATCTTGAACTTGCGCGGCAGGTAAGTGAATTCCGGGTGGAAGCTCGACCACTGCCGCAGCAACTCGGCATACGGGCGCGGATCGGCGACCTCGTCATGCGCAGCGCCTGCAAAGTGATCGGACGAAATGTTGCGGATGCAATTGCCGCTGGTCTGGATCGCGTGCATCTCGACCTTCGCCAGATCGGCCAGCGCATCGGCGGCATCATCGAGTTTGATCCAGTTGTACTGGATGTTTTGCCGCGTGGTGAAGTGGCCGTAGCCGCGATCATACTTGTCGGCGATATCGGCCAGCGCCTCCATCTGCCGGGCGTTGAGCGTGCCATAGGGGATCGCGACCCGCAGCATATAGGCGTGCAACTGGAGATATAGCCCGTTCATCAGCCGCAGCGGCTTGAACTGGTCTTCGGTCAGCTTGCCTTCCAGCCGGCGGCGCGCCTGATCGCGGAATTCTTCGACACGGGCATCGACCATTGCTTGGTCGTATTGGTCATATTGATACATCTCAGATCACCCAGTCCCAGCCGGTCTTGCCGGCGGTTGGCACGGCAAGATCGCGCCGCACGGTCGGGCCGAGTGCGCGCACCCGGTCCTTGATATGCGCAGGCCGGACATGGCCCGCCGCGTCGATGCTGGCTTCGATCGCGTAGGGCACGTTGACGCGGCGCGCGGCAGTTTCGCGGGCGAGGATTTCGTCGGCGTCTTCGCCTACGTCGACCGCATCATCGACGAACAGCGACCAGCCCTTGCCGTTCCACCACGTTACGGCGCCGCTGCCCAAGTCATTGCCGGTGAGGATTTTCATAACGCCGCCTCCTGAACGAGCGCGGCGACGGCGATGTTGTCGCGTGCCGTCACGTCCCCGATCACAATCAGCGCGGGGCTTTGCACCGCTTCACGCTCCACCAGATCGGGCAGACCGGCGAGCAACCCGCGCAGCACCCGCATTTCCGGGCGCGCGGCGTTTTCGATCACGGCAACGGGCATATCGGGCGCGAGGCCATCGGCCATCAGCTTGTCGGCGATTTGCGCGGCGGTGGATACGCCCATGTAAATCACCAGCGTGCGGCCCTTGCCCGCAAGGCCTGACCAGTTTTGTTCGGCCAGCCCCTTGCACTGCCCGGCGACGAAGCTGACGATGCTCGATGCGTCACGGTGGGTGAGCGCGATGCCGCTGGCCGCTGCGGCGCCATTGGCGGCGCTGATGCCGGGGACGACCTCAACCGGGACGCCCGCTGCGCGCGCGGCTTCGGCTTCTTCACCGCCGCGCCCGAAGATGAAGGGATCGCCGCCTTTCAGCCGCACCACATCACGGCCCGCCAATGCTTCGCGAACCAGCAGGGCGTTGATGTCGTCTTGCGGCATGGTGTGGCGCGCGCGTTGCTTGGCGACTGAGATCAGCCGCGCATCAGGGCGCACCATGGCGAGGATATCGGGGCCAACCAGGCCATCATGCACGATCACCCGCGCACGTTCGATCAACCGCGCCGCGCGCAGGGTGAGAAGGTCTGCCGGGCCCGGCCCAGCGCCGACAAGATAGATGGTGCCAATCTGCATGACAGTGCAGATGGGCGAGAGCGCGCCGCCGTGCCAGCGAGAATGGTTTGGCGGCGGCGAAGCGTAACTATTGCCCCGGCGTAGGCCCGCTTTCCTCGCCCCGCTCAATCGCCGCGATCACCCGGTCCAATTGAGCGCTTTGCCGCAGGTGCAGGTCGCGCTTGGGGTAGGGGAGTTCGACCTTGTGCTGTTTGAACAGGCCCCACAGGTATTTGAGCACTTCGCTGCGGACATTGCCGACCCCTTCTTCGGGATCGTTGATCCAGCAATGGATCGTGAAATTGACGGCATTATCGCCGTATTCGCTCATCCAAACAGTGGGCGGCGGGGTGTCGAGCACGCGCCGAGAATTGGCCGCGGCCTCCAGCATCAGTTTTTCCGCCAGCTCCATATCGGCATCATAACTGACCCCGACCTTGACCTGAATCCGCACGTTTTTGGACGAATAGGACCAGTTTTCGACCTGATTGATCATCAGGTTTTCGTTGGGAATCAGATATTCGCGTTCATCGCGCGTGGTGACCGATACTGCGCGAATGCCGATCTTGCGAATTTGCCCGAAGGTTTGCTGCCCGGTCAGATCGGTCACTGCGATCACGTCACCCGGCTTGATCGACTTGTCGAGCAGCAGGATGATCCCTGAAATCAGGTTGCCGAACGTCTTTTGCAGCCCGAACCCGATGGCAAGGCCGAACGCGCCGGAAAACACCGCCAGCGTGGTGAGGTCGATCCCCAGCAGATCAACCCCGAGGAAGAACGTCGCCACCCAGATGACGATGGTGGCGATTTTCTCGGCCAGCACGCGCTGCGTTCCGTCAAGCGCGGTGATGCGCCGCAGCCCGCTGCGCGTCAGCCGGGTGGCAGCCCACGCAAAGGCGATGACCAGCAGGATCGCGGCCACCATGAACAATACGTCAAACGCCGAAACGCGCCAGGTGCCGATTTCCAGCGCCCAGCTGTCCAGCCGGTTGACGATCCCGGCGATGGTCTCGCTTTGTGCGGCGATATCCTCGCGCGCGCTGTCCGCGCCGCTGACGATTTCTGGCGCTGGATTGCTCACGTGATGTTGGCCAGCGCCAGTGCTTGGTCCAGATCGGCGATCAGATCGTCTGCATCCTCCAGCCCGATGGCGAGCCGGACGGCCGGCGCGCCGTCGGTGCCGGGCATCAGGCTGCGATAATCTTCGGGCCGGATCGGCAGGGCAAGGCTTTCAAACCCGCCCCAGCTATAGCCGATCCCGAACAGTTCGAGCGCATCAGCGACGCGGGCAGAAGCTTGCGGATCATCGCTTGCCAGCACGAAGGCAAACAGGCCGCAGCCGCCGGTGAAATCGCGTTGCCACAGCGCATGGCCGGGGTTCGATGGCAGCAACGGACACAGCACCCGCGCGACCTGCGGTTGGCCTTCCAGCCACGTCGCGATTTTGAGCGCCGAGCGTGTCTGCGCCTCCAGCCGCAAGCCCATTGTGCGAAGCCCGCGCGCGGCGAGCGCGGCATCATCAGGCGAGACGACCTGCCCGAGATCCTGCGCTGTGCGGCGCAGTGCGGTGTACCAGCGTTTGCCCGCACTGGCCGCGCCCATCATCAGGTCGGAATGGCCGCCCACATGCTTCGACAGGCTCATCATGACGATATCGCAGCCGTGGGAGAGCGCCGCGAATCCGAGTGGGCTGGCCCAGGTGTTGTCGATCAGGCTGACCGCGCCGTGCGCGCGCGCGGTGGCGGCGAGGGCGGGGATATCGCACACCTCAAACGTCAGGCTGCCGGGGCTTTCAAGCCACACCGCCGCGACGGGTTCGGCGAACAGCGCGGCATAGGCGTCTAGGTCGCACGGGTCGAAAAAGGTGGTGGTCACCCCCATCCGTTTGAGCAGCCCGGTCGCCATGCTGCGCGAGGGATCATAGGCGTTGTCGGCCATCAACAGCCGATCGCCGGGTTTGAGCACCGCCAGCAGGCACCCTGCAATCGCCGCCACGCCGCTGGGATAGAGCACCGTGCCTGCTGCGCCGGGCTCCAGCTGCGTCAGCGCCTCGGCGAGCGCCCACTGCGTCGGCGCGCCGCGCCTGCCGTAAAAGAACTGCCCATCGGCATTGTTGCCGCCCGCCGCGTGGCGATCAGCGTCGCAGGCGTAGAGGTGCGTCGATGCGCGCCACACCGGCGGATTAACCACCGCGCCGGTCCATTCCTTGCGCCGCCCGCCGCGCACCAGCTTGGTCGCGGGTTTAAGCGGTTTGCCGGTATCGTCTCCGCTCATTCACGCACCGGGTGTTCTGGCCCTTGCAGCTTGGGCGTGTCGGGGTCGGCGCTCCATTCGCTCCAGCTGCCATCATACAGCGCGGCGTCCTTCACCCCGATCAGGTGGAGCGCGAACAGCAACACACTGCCAGTCACGCCGCTGCCGCAGGTGGTGGTGATCGGGCGGTGGAGATCAATCCCAGCGGCGGTGAAAGCGGCGCGCAATTCGGCGGGCGATTTGTAGGTGCCATCGGGGTTCAACACCTCGGTGAAGGGCAGGTTGAGGCTGGCCGGAATGCGCCCGTTCGGCCCGCCATGCACTGGGTCAATCCCGCTGCCGTAAACCCGGTCAGCCGCGCGCGCATCGAGCACCTGTTCGGCGTGCGTTCGGATATTGTTGAGCATCTGCGCCTTGCTGCGCACCCGCCGCAGCGGGGCGAGATGCGCCGGTGTGACCGGCACTGGATGTTCTGCGCCGTTCGTCAGCGCGCGGCCCTCAGCGCGCCATTTGCCAAGCCCGCCATCCAGCACCGCGACATGATCCCACCCCGCCGCCATCAGCATGAACCACGCCCGCGCAGAGCTGCGGATTGCGCTTTCATCATAGAGGATGATGGTCGTCCCCTCCGCCACGCCCAGCAGGCTGAGCCGGGCAGCGAGTTGATCGGGCCTTGGCAAAGCGGCGGGCACGCTAGACCCTTCGTCGACCAGACTGGCCAAGCCCAGAAACCGCGCGCCGGGGATGTGCGCGGCGGCAAAGTCGGACGCGGCATTGCGGGCGGCGGCAGGCAAGTGGTGCGATGCATCAAGGATGGCGAGGCCCGGCGCATCAAGGTGCGCGGCGAGCCATTCGGTCGAAACCAGATCGGCAGGAGGCTGTGTCATGCTGGCAACCCTAGCGCCCCAGTGCGCTGGCGCAAACCCCCTGCTACTTCAGGCAGCGGCGGAAATCTCCGGCACGGCGATGCGCTGCGCCGAAAGGCCGGAGATTGATCCCGGCGGGGTGTCGAGCAGGATCGGGTGCAGCCGCCCGGTGCCCGCCGCATTCGGCGTGCCGATCACGAAACTGCGGGTCAGCGCGCTCTGACCTTCGCTTTCCAGCGTGACATGGACCAGCGGGATGAACATCGGCACCTGCCCCTGATACAACGGCGCAATCTCACTGAGCGGTAGCTGCACATTGCCAGTGAGGGCGAGGTTCTGATGCGGGCTGATCCGTTCAATCCGCTCCAGCCGCTGCGCTGCGCCGGGGGCGGCGGCATTGGCCGTGCCGCGCCGCGCGCAGGCGAGCAGCGCGGCGACATTGACATCATTGATCGCCTGCCCGGTGCGGTTGGAGAGCGTGAGGCGGTAGTGCAGAGTGAACATCATCACGCTGCGGGTCGCGCCGGTCACTTCCAACACCACGTCGAGCGCCCGGTCGATGCGGGCCGGTGCGGGCGCGGGGGCTTCGTCTCCCATGCCCGGCGGCGGCGCGGCGAGCCGCAAGACGCGGGGCTTGCGCCGTCGTAACACCAGCCCGCCCAAGCCAAGCAGGGCAAGGCCGCCCAGACCGCCCGCCGCCCACGGCCACCAATCGGGCAGGTCGGTTAGAGCAGGTAGGGCAGGCGCAGTCGCGGCTGGCGCTATCACCGATGGCGCCTCGGCAGCGGGCGGCACAGAAGCAGGGGGCAGGGCCAGCGGATCGCTTGGCAAAGGCAGCGGGGTGGGTGCCGCGCCATCTTGCGGGACGGCGCTCGTGCTTGCCGTCGGCGCGATAACCGGCGCAGGGCTGGCCGATGTGCGCGGGGTCGGGCGATTCGGAGCGGTGGAGGCTGGCGCGCGCGGGCTGGCTGTCGGCACTGGCTCCGGGGTCAGCACCGGCGCGGGCACGATTCGCGGCACCGGCGTGCTGCGCGGCGGGATCACCACACCAGCACGCTCATCCGCCGGGCCTTCAGGGGCGGGTGTAGGCGTTGGCGTCGGCGCGGGTAGCGTAAATCCGCCGGGTTGCCCTTGTGCGGATAGGGGCGCGGTCACAGGCGCGGCAACGCCCAGCGCGAGCGCAGCCGCAGCACAGGTCGCAGAAAAGCGGGCAGGCGTAAGGATCATGGCGCGATACGGTTCGACAAGGGGCGGTTCGACATGTGGCGGTTATGCGATGCGGGGCGTTTGTAGTGTGTCAGGGCGGGGATGAACCCGCGCTGTCCTCCCCATAGAGATGGGCAGGCTGCCGCGTCCAGTCTGAGCCTATGGGCGCTTGCGCCAAACCGCCAATCAAGGCAACAGCGCGGCATGGATACCACACCTTCAAACCCTTCGCGCACGCCCCAGTTTCTCGGCAAGGATACCCCGCTGCCAACCTCGCCAGAGGAAGCGGTGCTCGATTACGTGCCCAACCCGCGCCTCGGCCTGACCTATCTGGTGCGGTTCGTCTCGCCTGAATTCACTTCGCTGTGCCCGGTCACCAATCAGCCCGATTTCGCGCATCTGGTGATTGATTATGTGCCTGGTGAGACGATCGTCGAAAGCAAAAGCCTGAAATTGTTTCTCGGATCGTTCCGAAACCATAACGGCTTTCACGAGGATGTGACCGTGGGCATCGGGGTGCGGTTGTTTACCGAAATGCGCCCGCAATGGCTGCGGATTGGCGGATACTGGTATCCGCGCGGCGGCATTCCGATTGATGTGTTCTGGCAATCTGGCGCACCACCCGCCGATTTGTGGCTGCCCGATCAAGGCGTCGCCCCTTATCGCGGTCGTGGTTGAGGCGGCCTAGACCCCGGCTTGGCCCTGCGTTGGCCAATGTTTCACGCGGAACATGTGGGCGACGGCGCTAAATCCCGATATCAAGCTGGATGAAGCGCGGCAGGCCCTTGTTGGCATCGCGCCACTTCGCCAGCGGGAACGCGCCTGCACCAAGCGCCGCCAGCGGAATGCCCGCTTCGGCCAGCGAGTAAGGCGAAATCCGGTGCCGGGTCATGAACCCGCCGCCGCCATCGCTGATTAGCGCGGTTTCGAACTTCAGCCCCTGACTGCTTTCGGATGCGTTGACCACCTTGCTGACCACCAGCTGCCCGTGCCCGAGATCGAGCACTACGTCGGTCCCGATCGGCACACCGCCCAACCCATTGATCCGCGCGCCGGTTTTGGAAAGGTTGCGCATGATCACGTCGTAATAGTGATCTTCGTGGATCAACCCGACCTTGCGGTACATCGAAATGCGTTCGGCGCGGTGGCGCGCTGGGCCTTCGGGCGTGACCTTCATCGTTCCATCGGCAAACTGTGGCAACAGAGCTTCCTGGGTGAGCGGGCGCGAATAGATGTAGCCCTGCACCAGATCGGCGCCGCGTTCGCGCACCAGCGCCAGCTCGTCCATCGCCTCAACCCCTTCGGCGACGGTTTCCATCCCCAGCGCTTTTGCCAGTGCGACAATCGCGCTGATGATCGCCGGGTTGATGTCCCCGTTTTCGGTGCAGCCGCGCACAAAGCTCTGATCGATCTTCAACTTTTTGAAATGGCCGCCCTTGAGATAGCCCAGAGATGAATAGCCGGTGCCGAAATCGTCCAGCGCCAGCCGCACGCCGAGCTTTTTCAGATCGCCGAAGATCGCATCGACCGATTCTAGATCGCCCACGAACACGCTTTCGGTGATTTCCAGTTCAAGCCGGCCAGGCGACAGGCCTGACGATTCGAGCGCGGCAGCCACCGTCTTGTGGAATCCAGGCCGGGTGAACTGTTTGGCCGAGACATTGACCGCAACCCGGATCGTTTCGGGCCAGTCCAGCGCGTCGAAGCACGCGCGCCGCAGCGCCGTTTCGCCGATCCGGATGATCAGATCATCACTTTCGGCGACAGGGATGAACAACGCGGGCGAGATGCTGCCTTCTTCCGGATCATTCCAGCGCAGCAATGCTTCAAAGCATTTGACCACGTTGGTTTCAGGATCAACCAACGGCTGATAGACAAGGCTGAGCTCATCGCGGTCCACCGCGTCGCGCAGTCGTTCGCCCAGCATCGCGGTTTTCGATGCAGCATCGCGCAAGTCGCTGGTGAAAAAGCAGAATGTGCCGCCGCGTGTATCCTTGGCCGAATACAGCGCCATGTCGGCCGCGCGGGTTAACTCGTCAGTGTCCAGCCCGTCATAGGGCGCGATGGCGATGCCGACCGACGTGCCGATAATGGCCCGGCGACCGTTGATGGTGTAGGGCTGCGACACCGATTGTACGATCCGGTTGGCCAGCTCGCCCAGCGTGCCGCGATCGTCCATGTCAGGCAGCAGCACCTGAAATTCATCGCCGCCCAGCCGGCCGACTTCGCCGCGATCCTTGACGATCGCAGTCAGCCGCTGCGCCACCTGTTTGAGCAATTCGTCGCCTGCCGGGTGGCCCATCGTGTCATTGACCTGCTTGAACCGGTCAAGATCGAGCATCATCAGTGCGCAGCTGCGCTTGCTGACCCGGAACGCACCCAGCATTGCGGTCAGCCGTTCACCCAGCTTGCGGCGATTGGCCAGCCCGGTCAGTTCATCGACCGCCGATTGCCGCGCCACCTGCGTATCGTAGATATACTGCCCCGAAATATCGACCGCGCTACCGCGATAGCCCATGAATTCGCCCTTGGCATCGATCAGCGGGCGACCATTCAGCCGCCACCAGCGGGTGGTGCCGCGCGCGCTTGTCAAAGCGACGATCTGCTCTTCCAGTTTCGAGTGCGCCTTGAGCTTGAAGGACAGCGATCGCTGCGTCGGCGCGCCCGGCTCGCTGTCGATATCGCTGAAGACCTGCACCAGCGGCTTGCCGAGCAGGTCGCCGCCATCCGTTTCCAGATCCTGCAATGCGCGCTGCGACAAGAACGACAAATTGCCCAGCGCATCGGTGGCCCAGAACATGCCTACGCCCAGCTGTTCAACCTCGCTCAGCACAGCCACGCGCTCGGGCCGCGGCGCCGGAGCTGGCGGCGCAGCATCGGGAGCGGGCGTGCGGGCCTGCGCAGTTTGGTCACGTACTGATCTGAGAAAGCCCAGTGGCACTGCTTGTCCTTGTCTTCGGGGCGGCCATGCCAACGCGTTTGGCCTGCACCCGCAGTGCACGTGCAATCCACCCCAACACTTTTGTCATAGAACCAACGGGATTGAAAAAACGTTACGGCACGCTCCGGGGGCGGGTGATGTGAAAAATGCACGGAACGCTTTGGCGATGTTCGCGTTACTGCAACACACGCTGCCTTTGGCATTTTCTTGCTGATTGGCGGCGTGCTGTGTAATTATGCTGCATAACCGCCGGGCGTCAGGGATCACGCGCTGCGCATTGCTGCAAATATCGGGGGACGCGCCATTCCTGAGAATTCCTTGCGTGCGAGCAGCGGTGCTGCCCGGATCAATCCTGTGCGAACTCGCGCTGAATGGGACGCGATGCGCGCCGCTGCGCTGGCTGATCCCGGCGCGTTTCACGGCGATATTGCTGCACGCAACATGCACTGGTTTGTGGCCGATGTCGGAGCAGAAGGCTCTTGGCTGGCCAAGGGTGAAGACGGCCACTGGCACGGCTGGGACGCTGCGACAGCTGCGCCGATAACGCCCGATCTGCCCGCCAATTTCGCCCCGTGGCACACCGGCTTCGATGGCAGCGCCGCGCCGCATTGGCGCTGGTTTGTGGGTGGACGCACCAATGCCGCCTTCAGCGAACTCGACCGCCATGTGCTGACCGGCCACGGCGATGAAGCCGCGCTCGTTTTCGAAGGCGACCGCTGGGACATGTCGGCGAATGGCGGCAAGGGCGCGCCGCTCGATTGTTTCACGGTTAGCCGCAAGCAATTGCTGCTGGAAGTGGCCAAATGCGCCGTCGCGCTGGAGGCATTGGGGCTGAAACCAGGCGACCGCATGGCCTTGAACATGCCGAGCATCGTGCCGCAGATTTACTGGACCGAAGCGGCCAAGCGGATGGGCGTGGTCTATACCGCTGTGTTCGGTGGCTTTTCCGACAAGACGCTGTCTGACCGCATCGCCGATACGGGCGCGCGGGTGATCGTCACGTCTGACGGCAGCTACCGCAATGCGCAGGTCGCCGCGTTCAAGAACGCCTATACCGACCCGGCGCTCGACAATTTTGTGCCGGTGACGACCGCGCTGGATATTCTCTCCGGCCTGGACATGGGCCTGCCGTCTGCCGATGCCGCAACGATTGTCGAGACTGTCCGTGAGGCGCTGTCTGGCGAAATCACGGTAGACCGTTCGGATGTGATGCGCGGCGTTGGCCGAGCGCTGATTAACCTCGGTGCGGAAGGCCGGATCAGCACCGCCGACGCTGCTCGCGTGCGGATCGCGATTGCCTCCAGCCTCGTCACTTTGCCGCCGCGTGTGGAAGCGGTGATCGTGTGCCGCCACACCGCGCAGCCCGACGTGATCTGGCGCGAAGAACGCGATCGTTGGAGCCATGAGTTAACCGATGCGGCGCTGGTGACTGTGCTGGAGAAAGCGCGCGGCGCAGGCTTCAATGTCGCCACCGAAGCCGATCTGCTTGCGCTGCCCGATACAGATTTCGTCCGTGCGATCTGGGCCTCGTCCAAGCCGCTGCCGGTCGATGCCGATTACCCGATGTTTTTCATCTACACCTCGGGCAGCACCGGCAAGCCCAAAGGGATCGTCCACGCGCACGGCTATGCCGCGGGCATTGCCGAGACGATGAAGGTTTCGTTCGATGCGCAGCCGGGCGATACTTTGTTCGTGGTTGCCGATCCCGGCTGGATCACCGGACAAAGCTACCTGATCTGCGCGCCGTTGATGACGCGGGTGACCACGTTGGTTTCCGAAGGATCGCCGGTGTTCCCGCACGCGGGGCGCTTTGCCTCAATGATCGAGCGGCACAATGTCCGCATCTTCAAGGCGGGCGTGACCTTCCTGAAAGCGATCATGTCCGATCCGGCGAACCTTGCCGAACTCGAACGTTATGACATGAGCGGGCTGCGGGTCGCGACCTTCTGCGCTGAGCCGGTGTCGCCGTCGGTGCAGGCCTTCGGGATGGAGCATATCACCCCGCGCTACATCAATTCATACTGGGCGACCGAACACGGCGGGATCGCGTGGACGCATATGTTCGGCAACGACGATTTTCCGCTGCGCCCCGATGCGCATGCCTATCCGCTGCCGTGGATCGTCGGCGATGTTTGGGTTGAGGACGAGGATGCAGGCGCACCCGGTTCAGTGCCATTTGCACGCGGTGACTCAGGCGGCGTCAACTGGCGGCGGGCAGAGATGGGCGAGAAGGGCGAAATCGTGAT
Organism: Sphingomonadales bacterium Ga0077531; assembly: GCA_001464915.1. GTDB lineage: Bacteria > Pseudomonadota > Alphaproteobacteria > Sphingomonadales > Sphingomonadaceae > Erythrobacter. Next base: position 136,415 of record LNED01000034.1, on the reverse strand, counting down.
CGCCGCACCTTACCCCTATCTCGCGCGCACCATCTGGGGCGATATCGAGGGCTTTAAGGTCACCGATGGCCGGGTAGACCCCGCATGGCGCGGCGATGCGGCGCGGTGGGAGGATGGTTACTGGCGGCGCTGGAAGGGCGCTTGGGCCTACACCCAAGGCGACTTTGCGATTGCGCATGAAGACGGTTCGTTCTCGCTCCACGGGCGCAGCGATGATGTCATCAACGTATCGGGCCACCGCATGGGGACCGAGGAAATCGAAGGCGCGGTGCTGCGCGACAAGGCGCTCGCGCCCGACAGCCCGGTTGGCAATGTGCTGGTGGTCGGCGCGCCGCACCGCGAGAAGGGGCTGACCCCGCTGGCGTTTGTGGTGCCGGTCGCGGGCCGCAAGCTGACGATCGAGGACAAGCGTCGCCTGTTCGATCTCGTCCGCACCGAAAAGGGGGCGGTCGCGGTGCCGGCGGATTTCATCGAGGTTTCGCAGTTCCCCGAAACCCGCAGCGGCAAATATATGCGCCGCATGGTGCGCGCTTTGGTGGTGGGGGAGGATGTCGGCGACGTCACCACCCTGCGCAATCCCGAGGCGTTGGACGAGCTGCGTACCGTGATCGCCGATTGGCAGCGCAAACAGCGCCTGTCGGACGAACAGGCGTTGTTTGATCGGCACCGCTATTTCCTCGTGCAATACAACACGGTTGCCCCCGGCAAGCAGGTGGCGACCGTCACCGTCACCAACCCGCCGGTCAACGCGCTGAACGAACGCGCGATTGACGAGCTGGTGATGGTGACATCGGCGCTGGCGCGCGACGATAATGTCGTGGCGGTGGTGTTCACGGGCGAGGGCACTTCGTCTTTCGTGGCAGGCGCGGATATTCGCCAGATGTTGGAGGAAATCCACACGCGCGAAGAAGCGTTAGTGCTGCCCAACAACGCGCACCTCGCCTTCCGCACGATTGAACGCATGGGTAAGCCGTGCATCGCGGCGGTGCAGGGCGTGGCGCTGGGCGGGGGGATGGAATTCGCGCTCGCGTGCCATTACCGGATTGCGGAACCCACAGCGCGTTTCGGCCAGCCCGAGATCCGCCTGCGACTACTGCCCGGCTATGGTGGGACGCAGCGGCTGCCGCGATTGTTGCTGGATCGGCGCGGGGACGAAGGCCTGCGCGATGCGCTCGACCTCATTCTGGGTGGGCGGAGCATCGATGCGGACGCAGCGGAAGCCGTCGGTTTCATCGACGAGCTGGTGGGCGGCGCGGCTGACGCGCTTTCGGCTGCTCATGCGACTGTGCGCGACTATGTGAAGCACGGTGAGGACAGTCCTCTCGGCGCAGCCTTTGCCGAGCGGCAGGCGGCGGCGGAGCGGTGGGACACGGCGGCGGACGTCAGCCTCGACAGTGTCATGGAGGATGATTTCCTCCAGCGCATCTTGCGTCAGCTCGATTGGGCCGGGCGCGGAGCCGCTGGCAAGCGGGCGCTGGAAGCGGTGCGCGTTGGCCTCGAACAGGGCATCACTGCGGGTCTCGCCAAAGAAGCCGCGCTGTTCGCCGATGCTATTGTCGATCCCGAAGGCGGCAAGACCGGCATTCGCCAATTCATGGACAAGGTCGCCCCGCCGCTCCCCGTCCGGCGTGATGGGGTGTGGATCGACGCAGAACACGAAATGCGCGCGCAGGCCTTGGAGGCGGCGGGTGATCTGCTGCCCGTCGGCGCGCCGTTCTTCCCCGGCGTCACCCCGATTCCCGGCCACCAATACGCCTTCGGCATCGCCCGCGATCCCGACACCGGCGCGCCGCGCTTTGGCCCACCGGCGAGCCACGAAAAGGAGCTGATCGTCAAGGTGCCCGAGCCCGCGCCCAACGAAGCGCTGCTGTACATGCTGACCAGCGAGGTCAACTTCAACGACATCTGGGCGCTGACCGGCATCCCGGTCTCGCCGTTCGACAGTCACGAGGAAGACGTCCAGATTACCGGCTCGGGCGGTATCGCGCTGGTCGCGGCTTTGGGTAGTGAAACCCGCGCGCAGGGCCGAATCAAGGTCGGCGATCTGGTGACGGTCTATTCGGGCACCAATGACCTGCTCAGCCCGCTGGTCGGCAACGACCCGATGTATGCCGATTTCAGCATTCAGGGTTACGAGACCGAGACTGGCAGCCACGCGCAGTTCCTGACCGTGCAGGCGCCGCAGATGCACAAATTGCCGCCCGATTTGACGCTGGAGCAGGCGGGGAGCTATGTGCTGAACCTCGGTACGATAGCGCGCTGCCTGTTCACGACCTTGCAAATCGCACCGGGACGTACGCTGTTTGTCGAAGGCGCGGCGACGGGTACGGGGCTTGATGCCCTGCGGTCTTCGGTGCGCACAGGCTTGCAGGTGACGGGGCTGGTGTCATCGGAGGAGCGCGCCAGCTTCATCACCGGGGTGCAGGGCGCAGTGGGCGCGATCAACCGCAAGGATGCGCGCTTTGCTGGCCTCTATTCGGTGGTGCCGGAGGACAAGGCCGAGGCGCAGAAGTGGGAAGCCGCAGGCGCGCCGCTGGTAGAGGAATACAAAGCGCTCAACGGCGGCAAGCTCGCCGATTATGTCGTCAGCCACGCGGGCGAGACGGCCTTTCCGCGCTCGTTCCAATTGCTCGCCGAGAACGGCACGCTGGCGTTTTACGGCGCATCATCAGGCTACCATTTCAGCTTCATGGGCAAGCCGGGAACAGCCTCGCCCGAAGAAATGCTCCGCCGTGCGGCCCTGCGCGGCGGGGAAGCGGTGCTGATTTTCTACGGCCCCGGATCGTCCGAACTGCTCGACGAAACCGGGCTCGAAATGATCGAAGCCGCACGCCGTTTCAACGCGCGCAGCGTGATCGCCACCACCACCGACGGCCAGCGCGAATTTCTGCAATCGCTCGGCCTTGAAGACGCGATCGAGGGTATCGTCAGCCTCGAAGCAATCCGGCGGCGCGAAGGGGCGAATTTCTACTGGCCCGACACCATGCCGCGCCTGCCCGATGCCAAGACGGATATCGAGGTCTTCAAGGCGGCCGTGCGCGATTATCAGGACCGGGTGATGAAACCCTTCGGTTCGGCGGTGGGCAAGATCCTGCGCTCCCCCGATAACCCGCGCGGCAGCCCCGATCTGGTGTTCGAGCGGGCCGAGCAGGACACGCTGGGCATTTCGACCTCGCTGGTGAAGCCCTTCACGGGCCGCGTGATCTTTGCCGAGGATCTGACCGGCTGCCGCTTCACCTTCTACGCCCCGCAGGTGTGGACGCGGCAACGCAAGATCCTGATGCCGACCGCCAGCATCCTCGGCACGCACCTGTGCAACGCCTACGAAGTCGCGCGGATGAACGACATGATCGCGGCCGGGCTGCTCGAAGTGACCGAGCCGGAAGTGGTGCCGTGGGACGGCTTGCCCGAAGCGCATCAGGCGATGTGGGAGAACCGGCACACCGGATCGACCTATGTCGTCAACCACGCGCTGCCCGAAATGGGCCTGCGCAGCCGCGATGCGCTGCTTGAGGCGTGGGCTGCCTTGGGGGCGGCACAAGGCTCCGGGGAACCGGACGGTTGACCCGCGCGTTGCAATAATTGAAACGTTCTTCGCTCTCCTCCCCAGAGATTGAACGATCCAGCAAGCCAGCGGCGCTTGTAATGTAATTTTATGAGGAGAGTGCTTCGTGGCCAAACTGAAAGCTGTGTCCGCAGAAACCACCACCGGCCGTCTGGCGGGCAAGATCGCTGTCGTCACCGGCGCAGCGGGCAATCTGGGCGGGCATATCGTCACGCACTATCTGGCCGAAGGGGCCACGGTCGTGATGACGGGCCGCACGCCTGACCGCACGCAAGCGGCGGCTGATGCGCTGCTCAAGGCAACCGGGGCCGATCCTGCACGCCTCGCCACCGTGGCGCTCGATGGCGGCGACATTGCATCGGTCCGCGCCGCGATGGCCGAAGTGGTCGCCAAGTTCGGGCGGATCGACATTCTGGTGAACAACGCCGGAAGCGCCGGGCCGAAGCAGCCGATTGAGAACCTGCCGCTCTCCGCCGAGGAACTCGCCGCGCTCCAAAAAAAGGGCAGCACCGACAGCGAAACCGTGGGCGATGCGCTGCGCAATATCTTTGGCGTCGCCTTCAACGTCGCCCGCGCCGCTGCGCCGCATATCCCCGAAGGCGGGTCGATCATCAACGTGTCGACCATCTTCAGCCGCACGCCATACTACGCACGCGCCGCCTATGTCGTCCCCAAGGCTGCGATGAACGCGTGGAGCCGCGAACTCTCGCTCGAACTCGGCGGACGCGGCATCCGCGTCAACCTCGTCTACCCCGGCCCGATTGAAAGCGAACGCATCCGCACCGTGTTCGCCACGATGGATACCGCACGCGGAGACGCGGCAGGCACTACGGCGAGCCAATTCTTCGACATGATGAGTCTGGAACGCGCGACCGGCGGCAATGCCAAGGCCAAGACGTTCCCGACACCCACCGACATTGCCACCACCTGCGTGTTCCTCGGCAGCGACGAATCCGCCGCTTACAATGGCCACGATTTCGAAGTCACCCACGGTATGACCGTGCGCAAGGAAGAGCGCGCGACCTATCTGGCGCGGCCCACCATGCGCTCGATGGACGGCACCGGGCTCGCCGTGCTGATCGCAGCGGGTGACAACTTCGAAGAGGCGCTCGAAATCGCGCAGGTGCAGCTGGCCTGCGGAGCTGCCGTCGTGCTCGGCCTGCCGCGTCAGGCTGATGTGGCCATCGCCGAAAAGCGCTGCAAGGCGATGGGGGTTGAAGGTGATCTCACCATCATCCGCTTCAACCGCAAAGACCCCGCCGCGATGGAGGTCGCGCTGGAGGATTACAGCAAAGGCGGCACGCCGATCAGCGGCGCATTGTTCCTGCCGATGCTTGGCGCGGGCGAGCTGACCGGCGCGCTGACCGAGGCAGACGACAGCGTGATCGAGGCGCTGATGGACGCCGAACTGGCGGGTAGCATGGCGCTGGCTCGCACCATGAGCCGCTATTGGAAGCGCCACGACAACCTGCTGCAACCGCCGCGTTTTGTGTTCGTCAGCCATGCGAGCGACGGCAAGGGCGATATCTACGCCCACATCCTGCGCGCGGCGACCGAACAGCTGATCCGCATCTGGCGCGACGAATCCGCGATCGACACCGCGCATGGCCGCCGCCGTCAGGCCGAGTGGGGCAATCAGATCGTGCGCTTCACCAATACCGAGGCGGAAAACATTCGCTTCACCGCCGGTCACGCCGCGCGGATTTTGCTGAAAGAAAGCAAGCTCGGTGAAATCACACTCTACGTCCCCGGCAACATTGGTGAGGCGACGGGCGCGCGCAAGGCGATGCCGGGGTTCTCCGAAAACATCACCGGATTGCACCTTGGCAAGGTGGCGCTGATCACCGGGGGTTCGGCCGGGATTGGCGGTCAGGTCGCGCGACTGCTTGCGCTGGCAGGCGGCAAGGTGATGATGGTCGCCCGCCGCGAAAGCGAACTCGCGGTGGCACGCGCGCGGATCGTTTCCGAGCTGGAAGACATCGGCTTTTCCGGGGTCGAGCGCCGTGTACAGACGCTTGCCAATGTTGATGTCAGCAATTTCGACAGCCTCAAAGGCGCGGTTGATGCGACGCTCAAGGCCTTCGGGCGGATCGATTACCTCATCAACAACGCGGGCGTTGCAGGCGCGGAGGATATGGTGGTCGACATGGGGGTCGACGCCTGGAACTACACGCTCGATGCGAACCTGGTGTCGAATTACTTCCTGATGCACCACGTCGCCCCGCTGATGAAAGCGCAGGGCTCGGGCTACATCCTCAACGTCTCGTCCTACTTCGGCGGCGAGAAATACCTCGCGGTCGCCTATCCCAACCGCGCCGATTACGCCGTCAGCAAATCCGGGCAGCGAGCGATGGTCGAAAGCATGGCCCGCTATCTCGGCCCCGAAGTGCAGTTCAATGCGATTGCGCCCGGCCCGGTCGATGGCGACCGCCTGTCGGGCACCGGCGGCAAGCCGGGGTTGTTCGAGCGGCGCGGTAAGCTGATCCTTGAAAACAAACGCCTGAACGCGGTTCACGCCGCCAGCATCAAGGCGCTGCGGCGCGGGGTGCGGGTTGAGGCGCTGCTGGCACGGCTGGCGCGCAACGATACCGTCAAGATGAGCCACGACACCAACAACCCGCACGAATTGCGCGAGTTGGCGCTGGCCTGCGCACGCGAAGGCGACGGGGAGTGCACCTGGGATCAATACCTGCTGACCCCGACAATCGCCGCTGCGTTGATCGGGCGGCTGCGGCAGGGCGGTTATTTCCTCGACGCGCCCGAATGGGCTGATCGCCCCGCCACGCCTGAGGCTGACGCCGACTGGCTGATGCGTGCGCCGCCGGAGGGCACCCCCTTCCTGCCCGCCGACAAAATCGCGGTAGAGGCCAAGAAGGTTGGCAGTGGGGTGCTGTCCAAACTCTACCTCGGCAAGATGCCGACCGAGATTGATGTGGCGCAGGCGACGGTGTTCTTCCTCGCCGACCGCGCCGTTTCGGGCGAAACCTTCATGCCTTCAGGCGGGCTCTCCGTGGAACGCTCCACCACCGAGCGCGAGCTGTTCGGCAGTCCCAAGCAGGAACGGCTCGACCAGATGCGCGGCAAGACCGTATGGATCATCGGCGAGCATCTGGTGGATTACCTCGCCGAAACCGCGCGCGCTTTCATCGAGGATTGCCATGTCGCCCGCGTGGTTCTGATCAGCCGCACAGGCGAAGGCTTTGCAGCGATCAAGGCGCAGCTGGAAGGCGACACGGCTAATGCGCTGACCTCTCTGGTGGCGGGAGACGATGTCGAGGCGGCGATGGACGCGGCGATCGTGCAATGGGGCAAGCCGACCACGATCCTCTCCACCCCGTTCGCCGCGCTGCCGGGCAAGCTGTTCGATGCCGCCGATCCGCTCACCCCGACCGAATTCCGACAAGTGGTGGCCGACAACCTCACCCACCATTTCCGCATCGCGCGGCGCGCATCGCTTTATGATGATTGCCAGTTGGTGCTGACATCGCCCGATGTGCCGATGGGAGACCGCAGCCCGGCGTTTGCGCTGGCGAACTTCATCAAGACCACGCTCCACGCGTTCACGGCCACCTTAGCGGTCGAAAACGAGCGGCTGGTGCATGATGTGCCGGTCAACCAGATCAACCTGACCCGCCGGGTGCAATCGGAAGAACCGCGCGATCTTGACGAGCATCTGGAGGAAGTCCGCCGCTTTGCCCGCGCGGTGCTGCTGGTTGGCGCGCCGCTGCCTGACGCGGAGGATTCGCGCTACCGCGCGCGAATCTATCGCGGCATGTCGATGACGGTGTGAGGCTCTCTGCATGATCCAGTACTTGCCGTTCGAAAAGCCGATCGAGGCGCTCGACAAGCACGTCGCCGAACTATCCGCATTGCCCGAAGGCACCGAGGAAGCGCGGATGCTAGCGGAGCGGGCCGATCGCTTGTTGGCGGACACCTATGCGCGGCTCACCCCGTGGCAGCGCACGCTGGTGGCCCGCCATCCGCAGCGTCCGCGGTTCGAGCGACTGGTGGCGGGGCTGTTCACCGACTTCCTGGCGCTGGCGGGCGACCGCGTGTTCGGTGAAGACGCTGCTATCATCGGCGGTTTCGCCCGGTTCGAAGGCCGCCGGGTTATGGTGATCGGCCATGTGAAGGGCGAGGATACGACCGCGCGCATCCACCACAATTTCGGCATGGCCCGGCCCGAAGGTTACCGCAAGGCGATCCGGATGATGGAACTGGCCGACCGTTTCGGCCTGCCGGTGGTGACGCTGGTCGATACCCCCGGCGCCTTCCCCGGCGTCGATGCCGAAGCGCGTGGACAGGCCGAAGCCATCGCCCGTTCGACCGAGGCGTGCCTTGGCCTTGGTGTGCCGCTGATTGCGGTGATCATCGGCGAAGGTGGTTCGGGCGGCGCTGTCGCGCTGGCGGCGGCGAACCGCGTGCTGATGTGCGAACACGCGGTCTATTCGGTGATCTCGCCCGAAGGCTGCGCGTCAATCCTGTGGCGCAGCGCCGCGCAGGCGCCGGACGCGGCCGAAGCGATGCGGGTGACGGCGACGGATTTGGTGAAGCTGGGCGTGATCCACCGCATCGTCTACGAGCCCAAGGGCGGCGCGCACCGCGATCCGGACGAAATGGTCAAGCGGCTGACGCTGGCGCTACGCAGCGAACTGGACGGGCTGGCAGCGCTGACGCCAGCGGAATTAAGGCGCGAGCGCGAGGAATTTTTCCTCAAGCTTGGGTGACGCGCGGCCCTGCGCTTCGCTTGGGAGTTTTGACGGAAAATCATCCCCCGGATGATTTTCTCTCGTCAAGACTGGTGCCGGCTACAAGATTCGAACTCGTGACCCCCTGATTACAAATCAGGTGCTCTACCAACTGAGCTAAGCCGGCTTACCGTGGCCGCGCATTAGTCTCAAACTGCGCCGAAAGTCCAGCCTTCGGTGCGTGCCACCGCATCTGTGAGGCTTGGCGGGTGCCACAGGTCACGCCGGCCGTGGACGCGGCGCAACCATGCAGCCGTCAGCAGTGCATCGGACGAGTGATCGTCAATCGCGCCCGTGCCTCTGACCGGAGCCGAACCAAGCAGATCGAGCGCATCATTCAACGCCTCATAGCTGCGGATTTTCGTCGCCGCGCCTGTCACTCCGCCCAATCGCGCCGCGACTGACGTGTAGATTTCGGTCACCACCGATCCGCTTTCGGGCAGGGGATCGACCGGCCACACCGGCACTTTGCCGTCCAATCGGTGGAGCATCCGCATCCCGGTCAGGCTCGACTTGCCGACCTGCGCCGCGCCGACGAGGTTGAAATTGCTGACCGGCCGTACGCCTTGGCCGCGCTGCGCCGCCTCGGCGACGCGGAACCGGCCTTCGCGGGTCGCCGCGCCGGGGAGCAGGAAGCGGTCGCCCTCATCATCCTTGCCGTGGCGGAAATAGCGCGAGGCCTGTTCGTGGGTGACGAACCCGCCTGCCTCAAGATTGGGGTCAGCGGCGCACAGGCGGTCGATCAACGCCCACAGCGACTTGGCATCGCCGGGTGAGGCGTCCCACTCGGGAAAGAACGCGCCGACATCCGCAAAGGGAAGGCTGATGCCGAGATCGAGCCCGACCAGCGTCGGCCCCTTCAAAGCCCGCAATATCGCCAGCACTTCGCTGCGCGCCCAGCCCTTAGGATCGGGCGGTGGGAGCAGCACCGGCGGCCCGCCGTCTGCGCCCGCAAGAGCCAGCGCGATCCCCTTCTGCCGCGCGCCCTTCGCGCCCGACCAGTCGACCGCGAGGAAGTGGGAGAAGCGGGTCACCCCCGCTCGGCCCGCAGCTTGTCCCAGTATTCGAGGCGCTTCTTCACCTCACGCTCAAAGCCGCGCTCTACGGGCGTGTAGAACGTCTGCGGTTCCATCTCTTCGGGCCAGTAATCATCGCCCGAAAAGCCTTCGGGCGTGTCGTGATCATAGGTGTAGCCCTTGCCATAGCCGAGGCTTTCCATCAGCCCGGTCGCCGGGTTGACGATGTTCATCGGCGGCATCAGGCTGCCGGTGTCTTTCGCTGATTTCCACGCGGCTTTTTGCGCCAGATAGACCGCGTTCGATTTGGGCGCGGTGGCCAGATACAGGCACGCCTGCGCCAGCGCCAATTCGCCTTCAGGGCTGCCGAGGAAGCGATACGCCTCCATCGCCGCCATGCACTGCGGCAGGGCGTGCGGATCGGCCAGGCCAATGTCCTCCACCGCCATCCGCACCAGCCGCCGCGCGAGGAACAGCGGTTCTTCCCCCGCCGTCAGCATCCGTGCGAGGTAATAGAGCGCAGCCTGCGGATCTGAACCGCGCACGGCTTTGTGCAGCGCGGAGATGAGGTTGTAATGCCCGTCGCGGTCCTTGTCGTACACGGCCACGCGGCGTTGCAAGAAGCTGCCGAGCGCCGCCGGGTCGAGCGGCTGCGCGAGGCCCGCTGCATAAAGCGTTTCGGCCTGACCCAGCAGAAATCGCCCGTCGCCATCGGCCTGCGCGATCAACGCGGTGCGCGCTTCGGCGGTGAGGGGGAGGGGCCCTTCCCGCGCCTCGGCCTTCACCAGCAAAGCATCGAGCGCGTCTTCGCCTAGCCGGTTCAGGACCAGCACCTGCGCGCGGCTGAGCAGCGCGGCGTTGAGCGCGAAGCTCGGGTTCTCGGTCGTCGCGCCGACCAGCGTCACCACCCCGCGTTCGACATAGGGGAGAAACCCGTCCTGCTGCGCGCGGTTGAAGCGGTGGATCTCGTCCACGAATAACAGCGTCTTGCGCCCCGCACCGGCCATTTTCTCAGCCTCGGCAAAGGCTTTCTTCAAGTCCGCCACGCCGGAAAACACCGCGCTGATCGCGACATAGCGCATCCCCACGGCGTCAGCGAGCAGGCGCGCGATCGAGGTTTTGCCGGTGCCGGGCGGCCCCCACAAGATCATGCTGGAAAGCCGCCCCGCGGCGACCATCCGCCCAATCGCGCCTTCTGGGCCGGTCAGATGTTCCTGCCCCACCACCTCGGCAAGGCTCGCCGGGCGCAGCCGATCCGCCAACGGCGCATCAGCATCGGGCGCGCCGGGTTGGGGCGGTGTTGCAGCTTGTCCGAACAGATCAGTCATTCATCGGGCGTGATAGGCCAGTCGGCGGAAAATGGAACCGCCGAGCGGCGCACCCCTTGTTATGATAGGTCTAAGATATATCTTGGATACATCACAACGCATGGAGGAATGCGACATGACCTGGAACAAATATGGACGCGGCAACGGCTGGGACAAGCTTGGCGAAGCAATTGCGATGATGGCGATGAGCAACGCCGGCAACATGGGCGCTGGAAATTTCGGCCCCGGCTTCAAGGCCAAATGGCGCTGGGACAGCGAAGACGCGGGCGAGGGTGCCGAAGAGGGCGCTGAAGGTTTCCGCGGCCCCGGCCGACGTCAACGCCGTGGGCGGATGTTTGCGCAGGGTGAACTCCGGCTCGCGCTGCTAGCGCTGATCGCCGAAAACCCCTCGCACGGGTACGAGCTGATCAAGGGCATCGAGGAAATGACCGGCGGCGGTTACGCTCCCAGCCCCGGCGCGGTCTATCCGACGCTGCAACTGCTTGAAGACGAAGGCGCGATTGCTGAGGCCGACGCCGAAGGTTCGAAAAAGCCCTACACGGTCACCCCGCAGGGCGAGGCCGAGTTGGAGGAACGCAAGGCTGAAGTCGCTGAGCTGATGAAGCGGCTCGGCCGTCATGGGGAGCGCACCAGCACGGTCCGCTCGCACGATGTGTTCCGGGCGATGGGCAATCTCGGCAGCGTGCTCAAGAACCGCGCCAAAGCGGGCAAACTGGACGAGGCAACAATCAACGAAATCGTCGACATGATCGACGAAATGGCCAAGCGTATCGAGCGGCTGTGACTGGCGTAACTCGATTGCGATAAGTGCAAGACAGGCGTATTCCTCTCCCGTTCGGGTCGCTCCTGATAAAGGAGGGCCGGATGGGGGAGGGGAAGCCTGTGATCGATACGATATCCGGCCCGGCCAAAGCGCCGTGGCACCTTTGGCTGGTCGGCCTGCTGACGCTGTTGTTCAACGCGATGGGCGTGATGAGCTACGTCACAACCGAGCTTGGTATGCTGGCCGAAATGGGCATGACCCCCGAACAGATAGCCTTCATGGACAGCTACCCCGCATGGGCCGTCGCCTTGTGGGCGCTGGGCGTGTGGGGCGCGTTTGCCGGGTCGGTGCTCCTGCTATTGCGGTCGCGCTTCGCGGTCGCAGCGATGGTCGTCGCACTGGTGGGGCTGATCGGCACCACGGTCTATAACTACGTGCTGATCGACGTGCCGGAAAGCATGGAGGCACCCGCGCTCGACGTGGCGATCTGGGCGGTGACGCTGTTCCTGCTGTTTTATGCCCGCCGGATGGCTGCGGCCGGGGTGCTGAAGTAGCCTGCGCCCCCTTTGCAAACAGCGTCAGGCGGCTTCGGCCGCCTGCAACGCGCGGCGATCTTTGACCAGCCGCACATAGGTGTCAGCCACCACCTGATTGATCGCTTCCCAGCTATATTCGCACGCGCGCGTTTCGCCCGCTGCGCCGTGGGCCGCGCGCAAGGCCGGGTCGGTGCAGTAGGGCGCGATGGCTTCGGCAAACGCCACTGCGTCGGCATCCTTGGTCGTCGGCACCACCAACCGCCCGGTGACGCCTTCTGCCACCAGACTTGCGCTGCCCGTTGCCCCTGCGGCGACCACCGGCAGGCCGCTCGCCATTGCTTCCAAGGTCACATTGCCGAATGTTTCAGTGACGCTGGGGTTGAAGAACACGTCCCCGCTGGCCAACGCCTGACCCAGACCTTCGCCAGTCTTGAACCCTGCAAAAATGCCGCCCGGCAGATTTGCTTCAAACCATTCGCGCGCCGGGCCGTCGCCGATCACCAGCACCTTGTGCGGCACCTGACGTTTACGCAGCTGCACGATGGTTTCGGCAAACACGTCGAGGCCTTTTTCCATCACCAAGCGGCCCAGAAACACGATGGCGACATCATCATCGGCGAGGCCAAGCGAGCGCCGCCATTCCGGGTCGCGGCGGGCGCTGGAAAAGATCGTGCGATCCACCCCCCGGCTCCACAGCCCAATATCGTCGTGCATCCGCATCGCCAGCAGCTCGTCGATCATCGATTGCGACGGCGCCACCAGCGCATCGCAGCGATTGTAGAACCGCCGCAGGCCTCTCACGATCAGCGGTTCGAGGAAGGCCATATTGTAATAGCGCGGATAGGTCTCGAACCGGGTGTGCACGCTGGCGAGCACAGGTATGTCATGCGCCTGTGCCCAGCGCAGTGCGTTGTGCGCAGAAGGATCGGGCGAAGATAGGTGGACGATATTGGGCGCGAACTTGGCCAGATCGCGCTTCACCGCAGCCCCCAGGTGAGTCGGCATCCGGTATTCGCCGCGCCCTTTCACCGGCATCGGCACATTCGGCAGGCCAACCAGATCACCCGTGGGCGCAAAATCAGGATTGGCGACCTTGGGCGAATAGATCCGCACGGCTGCGCCTTTGGCCAACAGCGATCCGACCAGACGGTTGAGCGCCTGATTCGCCCCGTCGCGGGTGTAGTTATAGTTGCCGCTGAACAGGGCAATGCGAAGATCGGAGGTGTCCATTTCGGGGGGTTGATTAGTAACATTTGAGGCAGTTGGCGAGGGGCGATGCGCGCGTTGCGGGGATTGCGGATGTTTATTCATTGACTTGTTACGGCCCGCCTCTAGAGCGACCAGCGGGCCACGCGGTCCCAACGCCGCGCGAGCTCTCTGCAAGGAGAGAATACATGACTGAGTACACCCGCGGGCTCATGCACGAGCCTACGCTGAAGCCTGAACGCCCCTTCTTTTCCTCGGGCCCCACGGCGAAATTCCCCGGCTGGTCGCTGGATAAGCTGAAAACCGAATCGCTTGGCCGCTCGCACCGTTCGGCGCTGGGCAAGGCGCGTCTGAAGTACGCGATTGACCTCAGCCGCGAACTGCTAGGCATCCCCGATGATTACCTGATCGGCATTATGCCCGCGTCCGACACCGGCGCGATTGAAGCGGCGATGTGGGCGATGCTCGACCCAGCGCGCCCGGTCACGGTCGCGGCGTGGGAAAGCTTTGGCAACATCTGGATTCAGGACGCGGTGAAGCAGCTAAAACTGCCGAACTTGCAGGTCCTCACCGCCGATTATGGCGACATCCCCGATCTCACCACCATCCCGCAGCGCAATGACGTGGTGTTCACCTGGAACGGCACGACCAGCGGCGCGATGATCCCCAACACCGACTGGCTGGAGCCGGGCCGTGAAGGGATCACCATCAACGACGCCACCAGCGCGATCTTCGCGCAGGAAATGGATTGGTCGAAGCTCGATGCCACCACCTATTCGTGGCAGAAGGTGATGGGTTCGGAAGCGCAGCACGGCATGCTGATCCTGAGCCCCAAGGCTGTCGCGCGCATCGAAAGCTACGATCCGCCGTGGCCGATGCCCAAGCTGTTCCGCATGAAGAAGGGCAACAAGCTCAACCTCGGCATCTTTGCTGGGGAGACGATCAACACGCCTTCGATGCTGGCGACCGAAGATTACATCGCGGCGCTGGAATGGGCCAAGAGCATCGGCGGACGCAAGGCGTTGGTAGAACGCGCCAATGCCAATTCCGCCATCGTCAAGGATTGGATCGAAGCCACCCCGTGGCTGCGCAACATGGCGTCCGATCCGGCGCAGCAGACCAACACTGGTGTCTGCATGATGTTCCAGGGCGAATGGTACGACAGCCTTTCGGCTGACGATCAGGCTGCGGTGCCCAAAAAGATCGTCAAGCTGCTTGAAGAACGCAATGTCGGCTTCGATTTCAACGGCTACCGCGATGCGCCGCCATCCTTGCGCATCTGGTGCGGTTCGACCGTGGAGCAGGAAGACGTGAAGCGTCTGCTGCCGTGGATCGAATGGGCCTACGAAAAGGTCAAGAACGGCTGATTTGCCGTTAGTGTTTGCGTCGCCCCGGCCTCCGAGCCGGGGCCGCTCTCCCCAGTTCCCATTGCGTAATTTTGCGCCCGATCCCGGATCAAGTCCGGGATGACGAGTGGAAGGTAATTCCTATGACGAAGCCCAAAGTTCTCATTTCCGACAAGATGGACCCCAACGCCGCGCGCATTTTTGAAGAGCGCGGCTGCGATGTCGATGTCATCACCGGCGAAACGCCCGAACAGTTGATCGCCCGCATCGGCGAATATGATGGCCTTGCCATCCGCTCCTCGACCAAGGTGACCAAGGCGATCCTCGATGCCGCGACCAATCTCAAGGTCATTGGCCGTGCGGGTATCGGTGTCGATAACGTCGATATCCCCTACGCCTCGTCCAAGGGCGTGGTGGTGATGAACACCCCGTTCGGCAATTCGATCACGACCGCCGAACACGCGATTGCGCTGATGTTCGCGCTCGCGCGGCAAATTCCCGAAGCCAACGCGCAGACGCAGGCGGGCGAGTGGCCGAAAAGCGGCTTTATGGGTGTGGAACTGACCGCCAAGACGCTCGGCCTGATCGGCGCGGGCAATATCGGCTCGATCGTTGCCAGCCGCGCGCTGGGCCTGCGGATGAAGGTGATCGCATACGATCCCTTCCTGACCGAAGACCGCGCGGTGGAAATGGGCGTTGAAAAGGTCGATCTCGACACGCTGCTGGCCCGCGCCGATTTCGTCACGCTGCACACCCCGCTGACCGACGAGACCCGCAACATCCTCAACCGCGAACGGCTGGAAAAGGCGAAGAAAGGCATCCGCATCATCAACTGCGCGCGCGGCGGGTTGATTGACGAGGCGGCGCTGAAGGATTGTCTGGAAAGCGGCCAAGTCGCCGGCGCGGCGCTCGACGTGTTCGAAACCGAGCCGCCGGCCAAGGATCACCCGCTGTTCGGCACGCCCAACTTCATCTGCACCCCGCACCTGGGCGCCAGCACGACCGAAGCGCAGGTCAATGTCGCCCTGCAGGTGGCCGAGCAGCTGGCCGATTATCTGGTCAATGGCGGCGTCACCAACGCGCTCAACGTGCCTTCGCTGAGCGCCGAGGAAGCGCCGAAGCTTAAACCCTATATGGCGCTGGCAGAACGGCTTGGCAGCTTGGTGGGTCAGCTGGCCCACGGCAACCTCACCAACATCAGCATTGAACGCGAAGGCGCGGCGGCCCAATTGAACGGCAAGCCGATCACCGCCGCCGTGCTGGCGGGCTTCATGCGCCGTTATTCCGACACGGTGAACATGGTCAACGCGCCCTACCTCGCCAAGGAACGCGGGCTGGATGTGCGCGAAATCCGCCATGACCGTGACGGCGCGTATAATACGCTGATCCGGGTAACGGTGGAAACCGCCCAAGGGCCGCGTTCGGTCGCAGGCACTTTGTTTGGCAATGAAGCGCCGCGCCTGGTGGAGATTTTCGGCATCGGGATCGAAGCCGAACTGTCGGGCCACATGCTCTACATCGTCAACGATGATAAGCCCGGCTTCATTGGCCGCATCGGCACGCTGCTGGGCAGCCGCGGGATCAATATCGGCACCTTCAACCTCGGCCGCCGCGAAGCGGGCGGGGAAGCGGTGCTGCTGCTGAGCCTCGACGAAGCCCTGACGCCTGCTGTCGTGGCTGAGGCCGAAGCGGTCGAGGGCGTGAAGCTAGTCAAGGCTTTGGCGTTTTGATCTCTCGCGGGAGGCTGGCTGCGCCAGCTTCCCTCCGAGGGGCGGCCCAAGGGCCGACGGGCACCAGATCTTTTTGGCGCCCTTGCGGTTCGAAGGGCGAACCGAATCTTGAGCTCCACCGTCATCCCGGCTTTCGCCGGGATGACGATTTGGGTAGGGAGCCCTCACCATGACCCAACCCAACGATCTCCTACCAGAAGGCCTCGAAGACCGTCTGCCCGACGAGGCTGCGCGGATTACCGCTGCAATGCGCGCGTGCCTCGATGTGCTGGACGCCCACGGATACGACCGGGTGCGCCCGCCGCTGCTCGAATTCGAAGCCTCGCTGGCAGGCCGGATGGCGGGCGCGGCGGCTGGCGAAGGCCGCGCGATGTTCCGATTCGTCGACCCGGCGAGCTTGCGGACATTGGCGCTGCGCAGCGATATCACCCCGCAGGTCGGGCGGATTGCTGCCACCAGCCTGAAATCAGCCGCGCGCCCGCTCCGGCTCGCCTATTGCGGCGATACCGCGCTGATCCGGGCGAGCCAGCTCGATCCCGCGCGCGAACGCCTTCAACTGGGCGCGGAACTGATCGGCGCGGACTCTGTCGCGGCGGCGAGCGAGGCGGTGATGCTGGCGGTCGAGGCGCTGCACGCGGCGGGGCTGACCGGCATATCAGTCGATTTCACGCTGCCCGATCTGGTCGATACACTCAGCGCAAAGGCGCTGCCGCTGGCGCCCGAACAGATTGAAGCGGTGCGGCGCGAGCTCGACACCAAGGATGCGGGCGGGCTGAAGGCGGCGGGCGGCGCGGCTTATCTGCCGCTGCTGTATGCCACCGGGCCGTTTGCCACCGCGCTGGCCGCTTTGCGTGATGTTGACGCGGGCGGGGCGCTGAAATCGCGGCTCGACGGGCTGGCAGCGATTGCGGCGGCGGTCGGCGATATGGCGCGGATCACGCTCGACCCGACCGAGCGGCATGGGTTCGAATATCAGACATGGTTCGGCTTTACGCTGTACGCCGATGGCCTGCGCCGCGCGGCGGGGCGGGGCGGGACGTACCGGATCGCGGGGAGTGACGAGGCTGCGACCGGGTTCACACTCTATCTCGACCGCTTGGCCGAAGTCGCACCTCAGCCCGAAGCGGCCAAACTGGTGTGGCTTCCGCTTAGCCACGACCGGGCGGCGGCGGCAAAGCTGCGGGTCGAGGGCTGGCGCACGGTCGCGCAGCTGGCTGAGGGTGAGGATGCAGGTATGCTGGGCTGCGGATTTGTGCTCGACGGCGATGGGGTTCGGGCACTTTAACCCAGCACCTTCTTCAGCCAAGCATCCATCACCGGGGTCGCCGGATAATCCGGCTCGCCCAGCTTGCGGTTGATGTCCATGTGGCCGCGCAGCCCTTCGCCTTCGAAGCTGCCTATCTCAACCTGCGATCCGCCGCGTTTCAGCGCCTCGGCCAGCGCATTGGCTTGCGCCACCCCATCCTCACGCTGGACGTGCAGCAGCAGGAAGGCGGCTGCGTTCGGCGCGGCGGCGTGCAGCGTGGGTGAGAGCGCCTTCTGCCGCGCGACATCTGTGCCAAACGCGTCCTCGTAGGTGTCCGCCATAAACCGCCCGCCCTGCGCCATTTGCGTCGGCACATCATAGGCCGCGCCGTCATTGGGCATGACCCCGTCGATATCGGCGAAGCTGAGCCCCACTGCGCGTAGGTACCGCTCATCCGTCCCCACCAGCGCCACCAGATGCGCGCCTGCGCTGTGGCCAGTCAGCACCACCCGGTTGCGGTCGATCCCAAGACTGTCGGCCTTCTCCAGCAGGTAGGCGAGCGAGGCGGCGACATCGGCCGCCTGCTGCTCCACGGTAGCATCGGGCACCAGCCGGTAATTGATCGAGGCAAAGGCATAGCCCTGAGCGGTCAGGTGGCCGGGCAGCGTGCGGCTGCCAGCAGTCTCCTTCGACCCGCGCTTCCACCCGCCGCCGTGGACGAACAGCACCAGCGGCGCGGAATTTGCCGCGCGCGGCACCCACAGGTCGAGCGCCTGCAAAGGATCGCTGCCATAGCTTAGTGTCTGCGGGCGCGCGCCGATCGTTGCCGCCGCGCCGCCATCACGCCGCCCGGCGCCCTCGCGCCCACCACGCTCCTGCATCCGCTCGCGCAAGGACGTGCGGCAGGTCTCGGACAATTCCGCCGCCTTTTCGCGCAGACAAGTGCGCATCTGCGCGCGATCGGTTCCGCACAGCGCGACAATCTCCTCGCGGCATTCGGACGGTAGGCGCGCACCTTCGCGCTGCTGGGCCAGAATGGGGGTCGCCAGCACGGCGGCAGCGGCAAGGGCAATCAGGGCTTTGGTGGCGGCGTTCATGGTGGTTCCTCGTGTGCCTCGTTGCCTGCTCAACGCTCCATCCCAGAAAACCCTTCGTGCCCTTGCTCTCCCACGCCCAAACGCCTAGGCCCCGCGCGGTTTTGTCGCCGCTGGATAAGGATAGAAATGGCCAACGTCACCGTGATCGGCGCCCAGTGGGGCGATGAGGGCAAGGGCAAGATCGTCGACTGGCTCGCCAGCCGCGCCGATGTGGTCGTGCGCTTTCAGGGCGGGCACAATGCCGGGCATACGCTGGTGATCGACGGGACGGTGTACAAACTCAGCCTGCTGCCTTCGGGCATTGTGTCGGGCACGCTGTCGGTGATCGGCAATGGCGTGGTGCTCGATCCGTGGGCGCTGCGTGATGAGGTAAAAAAGCTCGAAGGACAGGGCATTTCGATCACGGACGAGAATCTCGCCGTCGCCGACAATTGCCCGCTGATCCTGCCGCTGCACCGCGACCTTGATGGGTTGCGCGAAACCGCGGCGGGCAAGGGCAAGATCGGCACCACCGGGCGCGGGATCGGCCCGGCTTACGAGGACAAGGTGGGCCGCCGCGCGATCCGCGTGTGCGATCTGGCGCACCTGGACAGCCTTGATGCGCAATTGGATCGCCTCTGCGCGCACCATGATGCACTGCGCGCCGGGTTCGATCAGCCCCCGGTGGACCGCGCCGCGCTGCTCGAAGAACTGCGCGAAATCGCGCCGTTTGTGCTGCGGTTCGCCCAGCCGGTGTGGAAACGCCTCAAGAAAGTCCGCCGCGCGGGCGCGAAAATCCTGTTTGAAGGCGCACAGGGCGTGCTGCTTGATGTCGATCACGGCACCTATCCCTTCGTCACCAGCTCCAACACGGTCAGCGGCACGGCGGCTTCGGGCAGCGGCCTCGGTCCCAATTCGACCGGCTATGTGCTCGGGATCGTGAAAGCCTACACCACCCGCGTTGGAAGCGGCCCGTTCCCGACTGAGTTGGAGGACGACATCGGCCAGCGGCTGGGCGAACGCGGCCATGAATTCGGCACGGTCACCGGGCGCAAGCGCCGCGTCGGCTGGTTCGATGCCGTGCTGGTGCGCCAATCCTGCGCGATCAGCGGCGTGACCGGCATCGCCCTGACCAAGATCGACGTGCTCGACGGGTTGGAGCGGGTAAAAATCTGCACCGGATACCGGCTGCACGGCAAGGTGTTCGATTACCTGCCCAGCCACGCCGCCGATCAGGCCGCGTGTGAGCCGATTTACGAAGAGATGGACGGCTGGCACGAAAGCACCGCCGGCGCGCGCAGCTATGCCGATCTGCCCGCCAACGCGATCAAGTACATCCAGCGCATTCAGGAACTGATTGAATGCCCGGTGGCGCTGGTCTCGACCAGTCCTGAGCGCGATGACACGATCCTGATGCGCGATCCGTTTGTGGACTAGGCCTTTCGTCGACTAGGCCGTTTGTGGATTGATTGGGCGGGGCAGGGCGCGTTATCCTGAACGCGATGAACCGCCTCGCTCTCCTGCCGTTGCTGGCGCCCGTGCTGGCACTCGCTGCCTGCGCCGCGCCGCCGCAGCGCTTGGCAGACACACCCCCGTCGCAGCCATCGCTGGAACGTGAAGCGGCGCGGATCGTGCCGCAGCGCGCCTTTGCCCAAGTCGATTATCTGCTGGTCGACAAATCCGAACGGCTGATGATCGGCTATGTCGGGGGCCAGCCGGTCAAGGTTTGGCGCGGGCTGCAATTCGGCGATGCGCCGCAGGGGCACAAGCAGTTCGAAGGCGACGAACGCACCCCCGAAGGCCGCTATGTGATCGAAGGCCGCAATCCCGGCAGCGCCTATCACCTGAGCCTCAAAGTATCCTACCCTGCGCCAGCTGACCGCGCATTTGCGGCCCGATATGGCCGCTCGCCCGGTGGCGATATCTTCCTCCACGGCCAGCCCAACGGACTGCCGTTCGGACGCGTTCCGGGCGATTGGACCGACGGCTGCATTGCGTTTTCCAACGAGGAAATCGAGGAGCTGTGGCGCATCGTGCCCGATGGAACGGTGATCGAGATACGGCCCTAGCAATCCTCCCCATTAGGGGATGGCAACCATCCGAAGGATGGTGGAGGGGCCGCCTGTGGCCGGTAAATACGCACTTATACTTGACCTGATCCGTTTTTGTTCTATTCTCGTTCCAACATCGTTGGAGTCGCACCCATGTTGAACGACGTTTCGAAACAAGCCGATTTTTCATACGAAGCCGCCTGTGACGCCGCTGGATGTCCTGCGCGGGTGGCGATTTTCGGCGCGAATGCGCAGGCGCGAACGCAGATTGCGGATGACCTTGGCGGGGCCGGGTTCCGCACCATCGATGGCGGAACGGTGGCCGCCCTGCTCGACGGGCCGATCGCGATGCTGGGCGATGTGGTGGTGGTCGATTGTCCGGTAACCGGTTCGCGCGGACTTGATGGCATGATGCTGGCCGGGTTGGCGCGGCTCGATATGCGGGTGGCGCGATCGGGGGCTAAGTTGATCGTGGCGACCAACATGGCGGGCCTCGATGATGTGTTCGCGGTGATGGACCAGTCGAACCCGCAGATCCTCGTTTCTCCCAGCCGGGCCGAACGGGTGATCGCGGTGGGCCGCGTCATGGGTGAAGCGGGTGCGGCGCGGCTGCGCGAAATGGGCGATGAAGACCGCGTGGCGCTGCTCCGCCTATCGCAGCAGGTCGAAGCGATTGCCACTTCGCTCGACCGGATATCTCGGCCTGACGCGGGCAAAGCGACATCGCTAAGCGATTTCAAACGTGATTTCCGCGCGCATCGGCCCGACGCCGGCGGGCCCGGATTGCCGGAATTTGGCGGTGGGGCCGCGGCACCGCTGCCCGATCCCCGGATGGTGCGGCAAGTCATCGCCAATCGGCAGGCGCGGGCGCGGTTCTTTGATCCGGCGTTGTTCGGCGATCCGGCGTGGGACATGCTGCTCGACCTGACCGCCGCGCATGGCGAAGGCGCGCAAGTCTCGGTCACTTCGCTGTGCATTGCCGCTGGTGTCCCCGCAACCACCGCGCTGCGCTGGCTGACGCAGATGGTCGAAACCGGGATTTTCCAACGCGTGCCCGACCCGGCGGATAAACGCCGCGCATTCATTGCGCTAAGCGACAAGGCCGTGACCGCAATGGGCGGTTATTTTGCTAGCCTGAGTGTCCCGATCGAAATGGCGGCTTAGAGTTCGGCTTGGACCTGGGTTTGGGGCCGCCAGCGCAGGATCAGGGTCAGCCCGGTTGCGTGTTCTGTTTGCGGATCGGGGGCTGCGTCGCCGGACCCAGCCTTGCCCGGTTTAGACCCTGTCTTGCTCGCTCCAGACTCCGGCTTGGTCGCGCTAGACCCCGGCTTGACCCCCTCTAGACTGGCGTTTTCTGGCGCATCTGTCGCTTTCCACGCCATCCGTGCAGCATCGGCGCGGGCTCTGGCAAGAATCGCGGGAGGCACTTCGCCATCGAGCAGCAGCACGTCTGCCTCACCCAGCAAGCGAGCCTGACGCAGCGTCAGGTCTTCAGGGTCGGCACTGGTCAGGGTGAGGCCGATCACCGCACCCGAACGCCCTGCCGCATCGCCCGCAATCCATGCCTCAACTTTATGAAAAGATTGAGAATCCAACGGATCAAGCACGCCGCCTTCGCGCAAGGCTGCATCAACAGCGCGCCGCCTGTCCGCCCCGTCCGGAAACCGGCGTCGCAAGGCCGGCCGCGCCGCCTCCAACGCCTTGGCAAGCCGGCCGAGCGTCTCGGGCAGCACCCTCTCCAGCCGCAACCGCACATGCTTGGCGAGGCCCGCAGACGCGCCCCCGGTGCCAATCGCTACCAGCAGCGGGTCACGGTCAAGGATTGAAGGCGTTGTAAAATCGCACAATTCTGGCCGGTCCACAACATTGACCAGCATCCCGGCACAGCGGGCGTTGATCGCCGCGACCTCACAAGCACGCGCATCATCGTAAGCGATGAAGGCAATCCGCACCCCTTCATCAACCGCACGGGCGAGGTCGTC
Organism: Sphingomonadales bacterium Ga0077531; assembly: GCA_001464915.1. GTDB lineage: Bacteria > Pseudomonadota > Alphaproteobacteria > Sphingomonadales > Sphingomonadaceae > Erythrobacter. The sequence goes on along the minus strand of LNED01000034.1, from coordinate 113,822 downwards.
AACGATCACCCCGCCAGCCCGCTCAACCAGCCGCCGCTTGGGTTCAGCGGCAGGCCCATCGCCTAGCACCAGCACGGACTGCCCAGTGATCTGATGGAACAGCGGCAGGCTGGCGATGCGGCTCATAAGCGGCTCAAATCAGCCATTCCGGCACGCGTTCAGCGTCCATGATCGCGCCCGCTTCGATCCGGTCGGCGACCACGGCGAACTTGTCGCCATCGACCAGCACTTCGGCCACGAACCCGCGCGAATTGTAGGATGATGCCATCGTCGCGCCATAGGCGCCCGCGGTGCGGAACACGGCCAATTCGCCCGCCTCCAACTTGTCGCATTCGCGCCCCATCGCGAAAGTATCGCCGGTTTCGCAGATCGGGCCGACGATATTCGCCGTCATCCGCGCGCCCGAAGGCTCCACCGCTTCGAAGTGGTGATAGGCACCATACAGCGCAGGCCGCGCCAGATCATTCATCGCCGCATCGACGATCACGAACGGATCGTTGATCCCGCGCTTGACCCGCACCACCCGCGTCAGCAGCACGCCGGCATTGCCCGCGATCACCCGGCCCGGTTCGAAGATCAGCTTCACGCCCCAACCCTGCGTCACCCGCGCCACCATCGCGCCATATTCGGAAGGCGCGGGCAGCACTTCGCCGACGCGATACGGCACGCCAAGCCCGCCGCCGAGATCAACATGAGTGATCACATGGCCCGCCGCGCGCAGCGCGGTGACCAGCGCGCCCAGCTTCTCGAAGGCGACCTCTAACGGAGCCAAATCAGCGAGTTGGCTGCCGATATGGACCGCGACACCGCGCAGGTTGACTCCCGGCAATCCCGCCAGCTTGCCGAAAATCTGCCCGGCTTCGCTGATCGGGACACCGAATTTGTTGTCGGCTTTTCCGGTTGAAATCTTGTCGTGGGTGCCCGCATCAACATCAGGGTTGATCCGCAAAGTGCACTGTGCGGTCATCCCCTTGGCGGCGGCAAGCGCGGCGAGCTCAACGCCTTCTTCCTCGCTCTCGATATTGAACTGACCGATCCCAGCATCCAATGCGGCGACCATCTCGGCAGCGGTTTTTCCGACGCCCGAAAACACGATCATGTCCGGCGCCATCCCGGCGGCGAGCGCGCGGCGCATTTCGCCGACCGAGACCACATCTGCGCCCATGCCTTGACGCTGCAACACCTTGAGCACGGCGAGGTTAGGGTTCGATTTCACCGCAAAGGCGATCAGCTTGTCTGGCACCGCGTCCAATGCCTCGCGGAACACGCGTGCGTGGCGTTCCAGGGTGGCGCGCGAATAGACGTAAACCGGGGTGCCGACGCTATCTGCAATCACCGGCAGCGGCACGTCTTCGGCGTGCATCACGCCGTTCTTAATCGCAAAATGGTCCATCGGGTTCGTTTCTATTCGGGGGGTAGATCGAAGGGGTCATCCTGCCGTTCTTCCGAGCGGCGGCGCAGTTCAACACTGCGTTCGGGCGCGGCGAGCGCTTCGCGGCGGAGCAGTTCCTCAGCAGTCGGCTTGTCCGGCGCACCATAAGGCGCAGTCGGCAGGGTGGTGCCCGCCAGCGGGGTGAGCGGCGCTTTGGCCCCGCATCCGGTCAGAGCGAGAGCAACACCAAGGGCAAGCGCAATCCGCATCATTCCTCCATCCCCAGCGCCAGCCGCGCGCGGGCCACCTGCAAACGAACCTGATCGGGCGCGGTTCCACCGTAAGACGCGCGCGCCGCGACCGAGGCATCGACCGACAGCGCAGCATAGACGCTTTCGTCGATCCGCGCATCAATCGCCTTGAGGTCTTCGAGCGGGAGCGCGTCGAGCGCAATCCCGCGCGATTCCGCCAATTTGACTGCCGTCCCGGTGATGTGGTGCGCCTCACGGAACGGGATGCCCGCTTGGCGCACCAGCCAATCGGCCAGATCGGTCGCGGTGGCATAGCCGAGTTCGGCCGCCGCTCGCATCCGGGCGGTGTTGAAGGTCGTCTCCGCGATCATCCCGGTCATCGCCGCGATGCTGAGCGCCATCAGGCCAGCGGCTTCGAACACCGGGGGTTTGTCGTCCTGCATATCCTTGGAATAGGCCAGCGGCAGGCCCTTCATGGTGATCATCAGGCTGGTGAGCGCCCCGATCACTCGGCCCGAATGGCCGCGCACCAGTTCGGCGGCATCGGGGTTCTTCTTCTGCGGCATGATCGACGAGCCGGTTGAAAGGCTGTCAGGCAAGCGGATGAAGCCAAACGGCTGGCTCGCCCACAGGATCAACTCTTCGGCGAGGCGCGAGAGGTGCAGCGCAGTGGTGGAGCAAGCGTAAAGGAAATCGAGCGCGAAATCGCGGTCGGACACTGCATCGAGCGAATTGGCGGTGGGCCGGTCAAACCCGAGGTCGCTTGCGGTCGCATCGCGGTCAATCGGGAAGCCCGTGCCCGCCAGCGCGGCGGAACCCAGCGGGCATTCGTTCATCCGGATGCGCGCATCGGCCAACCGCGAACGGTCGCGGCGCAGCATTTCATAATAGGCCATCAGGTGGTGGCCCAGCGTGACTGGCTGCGCGGTTTGCAGGTGGGTGAAGCCGGGCATGATGCTGTCCGCGTGCTCGCCTGCGCGGGTTACCAGCGCGCGCTGCAACCCGGCGAGGCCAGCGTCCATCTGATCCATAGCATCGCGCACCCACAGGCGGAAATCGGTAGCCACCTGATCATTGCGGCTGCGTGCGGTGTGGAGGCGCCCGGCGACCGGGCCGATCAGCTCGGCCAGCCGCGCCTCGGTGGTCATATGGATGTCTTCGCGGTCCCAGTCTTCGGGCACGCCGTTTGCTTCGTATTCGGCGGCGACTGCGTCGAGGCCCGCGCTGATCGTGGCAGCATCATCGGCGGCGATAATCCCCTGCGCGCCCAGCATGGCGACATGCGCCTTGCTGGCGGCGATGTCCTGCGCCCACAGCGCCTTGTCAAACGGGATCGAGGCGTTGATTTCGCGCATGATCGCGCTAGGGCCAGCAGCGAAGCGCCCGCCCCACATCGCGTTGGTCGCACCCGTATCGGAGCCTGTTATGTCCCGCTCGTCGCTCATTTGTGCCCTGTCGTTCCTGCTCTTGGCGGGTTGCGATAGGGCGGGGGAAGCGCCAGCGCAACCGGATGAAGCCGCCGCCGCGCCGACTGGCACCGTGCTGCGCAGCTTTGCCGGAACGCCGCTCCCCGCGATGCAGTTCAGCGATGCGGAGGGAGGCACGCTCGATCTCGTCGCCCAAGACGGGCCGGTTCTGATCAACCTGTGGGCAACATGGTGCGCGCCCTGCGTGGTCGAGATGCCGCAATTGGACGCGCTGGCTGGCGAGCTGGAGGGCGAGGTGCGGGTCATCACCATCAGTCAGGATGTGCGCGGGGCCGAAGTGGTGACGCCGTTCTTTGCGCAGAAAGGCTTCGCGCGGCTCGAACCGTGGCTTGATCCCGACGCGCAGCTTTCCGCGCAGTTCACGCCCGAAGGCCTGTTGCCGTTGACGATCCTGTTCAATGCGCAGGGGAAAGAGGTGCTGCGGGTGGCCGGCGGTTACGAATGGGATAGCCCGGAAGCCATCGCTACCATCCGCAAGGCGCTCGCACAGAACTGATCGCTTTCCGTAACAGATGGACAGGCGGGGCGGGGCGCAGGCCGTCTCCAGCCTGCGCCCGGTTGCTCACTTACCGATTTCGGTCGGGTAGGGCGGCGGCGGTTTGATGGGCGAGGTGGCCCCTTCCAGCTGCTGCAAGACGCTCCCGATCGCGGCCTCAAGCTGGGTGTCCTGCCCCCGGTCGAGCGCGAGCGGATCGAGTTCGACCGTGATATCAGGCGCAACGCCCTCATTCTCGATCGTGAAGCGGCCCTGCGTGTCGTAAAACCGGAAGTTCGGTACCGCAAGTCGCCCGCCGTCCATCAACCCGGGGTTGGCGCTGATGCCGATCAGGCCGCCCCATGTGCGCGTGCCGATCAGCGTGCCAAGCCCGTTTTCGCGGAAAGCATAGGGCATCCAGTCCCCGCCTGAGCCTGCGTCCTGATCGATCAGCATCACTTTGGGCCCGTAGATCCCGCCGCCCGGCGTGGAATAGGTCAATCCCTCGCGGTCTTTCCAGCCTGCAAGCCATTTCCGGCCCAAAACGTCGATGATGTAGTTGGCCGCTTGCCCGCCGCCGTTCGAACGTTCGTCGAGGATCAGCGCTTCCTTGTCCGTCTGCGCAAAATACATCCGGTTGAACAGAGTGAACCCGGCGTCGGCGGTGTTGGGCATATAGACATAGGCCACCCGTCCGCCGGTCGCCTGATCGACGCGCCTGCGGTTGTCTTCGATCCAAGCCCACAGGCGCAAGGTGCCTTCGTTGGCGACCGGTTCAACCGTCGATGTGCGGCGCGGCCCAGTGGGCGTGGCGGCAACGGTCACGGCGATCTGGCTGCCGCGCGCGCCCGACAATGCGGCGTAGATATTGTCGCTTGAGGTCAGTTCCTTGCCGTCGATGGCGACGATATAATCGCCCTGGTTCACATCGACGCCGGGTGCGGCCAGCGGGGCGGCAACGAACGGGTTCCACTGTTCGCCGTTGAAAATGCGCTTGATCCGGTAAAGCCCGTTTTCCGCGACAATGTCTGCGCCCAGCAGTCCGGGCGCGGCTGCGCTGTTATCATACACCTTGCCGCCGGCGACATAATTGTGGCCGACACCCATCTCGCCCGTCATTTCGATCAGCAGCTCGTTGAGGTCTTCGCGCCGCCCGACATGCGCCAGCAGCGGTTCGAACTTGGCGCGCACCCCGGCCCAATCCAGCCCGTGCAGGCCCGGATCGTAGAAATATTCCTTCTCCATCCGCCAAACATCGCCGAAGATCTGTCTCCACTCGGCCATCGGATCGACATACAGCTTCGCTCCGGCGAGGCTCACCGGCTCAGGCTCCAACTTCTTGCCCGCGTCGGCGGTGAGCAGGGTGTCGTCGTGCTTCATCAAAAGCAGTTTTTCACCCTTGGCATCGGTGGTGACAGCGGTCACGCCGTCACCGACCTGCTCTGCCTTGCGTTCTTCGAAGTCGAACCGCATCAGCCTCGCGCGTTCCTGTCCGCTGCCGGGGCCGGTGGCGACGCCGGGCTGGACACGCTCGATATAGAACAGCGCGCCGTCCTTGGCGGTGGCGAGGCTGCCATAGGCTGCTTCGGCGACGGGTAGCGCAACGATGCGCCGCTCCAGCCTGACGGGATCGACCTTGGGAGCCGGATCCTTGGCCTTGGCGCTGTCGGCCTTCTTGTCCTTATCGGACATGCCTTCCTTGGCGTCGGTGTCCGGCTTCTCCGCCTCTTCATTGGCAAGGATCGGGGCGAGTGGTGATTCCCCGTCAGCTTCAAGCACGGCGGCATAGATCCCCGCGCGATACGGGCGATCCTGCGTCGTCATGTCGAGCCCGGAATAGAACGAGCCAGCATTGGTCGAAGCCGTGAAGAACAGCAATTTGCCATCCTTGGAGAATTGCGGCGAGCCAATGTCGGCAAAGCTGCTCGTCACCGGATGGCTGCGGCGGCTGGCGAGGTCGTAAAGAGTGAGCGCGGCGTTCTCGTTCGCCCCGCGGGTGGTGTACGCCACCCAGTTGCCAGTGGGAGAAATGGTCGCGCCGAAATTGCCATTGCGCCGCGGGCTGCTGGCGACCTGCCAATGGTTGCCGCTTGCCACATCCAGCGCATGCAGGGTCAGCTTGTTGCTGGCAAAGATGATATGCTTGCCCGCGTTGCCCCAGCCGACCAGTTCGTAAAAATGGTCACCCAGCGGGATGCGGCGCGCAGGCTGGATGCCGCTTTGATCTTCAATCACCAGCGCCTGTCCGGCCCCGTCATCGGTGACATAGGCGAGCCTTGTGCCATCATCCGACCAGATCGCGGAATAATCGCGGGTTGCGGCGGTCTGCGAGATGTTGCGGACTGCGCCCTTATCGGTCGGGACGGTGAAAACCTCACCGCGGGCAGTGACCGCGACCCGAGCGCCGGAAGGGGAGAGCACCGCGCTCGTCATCTGATCGCCAACCGGTTGCCAGCCTGCGCGACGCGCAGGCAGGTCGGCGACGAGCTTGATGGGCAGGCGGCTTGACGTGCCGCTCGCCACGTCGAGCGTATGGAGCGCGCCGCCTGCTTCGTAGACGATCCGCCCGTTCTTGCCGGTGATGTTGCGGATGTCCCAATCGCTTTCGCGGGTGATCTGAACGGTCTCACCGCTGGCGGGATCGTAGCTGAAGATATTGGCGCGGGTGTTCCAGCGGTCGGAGAGGAAATAGAGCTTGCCGCCCATCCAGATCGGATCGAATTCGCTGGTGCGATCGCCGGGGATGGTGGTCGACGTGCCAGCGCCGAAATCGATCAGCTGGAGCGACGGGGTGCGCCCGCCGCGATAGCCGCGCCAACCGTTCACGCCTCCGCCGGTCAGCACAGCATTGCCCGATGTCCATGGCACGTTGGCAAAAACGCGCCCGCTTTCGTCGTAGCTTCCCGCCGCAACTGATGCTTCGGACACCTTTTGCGGGAGGCCTCCGTCCAGCCCGACGTGGTAAAGCTGCCCAGATCGGCCTGACCGCCGTTCGCGCGCGCTGACCATCGCCACCGTCTTGCCGCCCGGTGCCCAGTCGACCGCGCTATCATCACCCGGATGCCAGGTCAGGCGCTGCGGCTCGCCCCCGCGCACATCGATCACAAACACATCGGCATTGCCGTCGTAATTGGCGGTATAGGCAATCTTGGTGCCATCGGGTGAGATGATCGGATCGCGTTCATCGGCGGGGTGCGACGTCAGCCGCATGGGGTTGCTGCCATCCGCCGCGGCGATCCAGATGTCGCCAGCATAGACAAACGCGAGCGCATTGTCCGACAGCGCCGGATCGCGCAGCAGCTTGGTCTCGGCCTCCTTCGCGTGGGCGATAGGCGCGGCGAGCGCACTCGTGGCGAGCAAGGCAGCGGCGATCCAGCGGTGCTTCATATTTTTCCCCCTCCTGCGGATAACAGGCTGCGGCCAGCCTAGCGCCAATCTTGCCAAGCAAAATGCCGCTGGTCGAGCCTGAGGGTACTTTGGGCGATTGCCAAACCAGCAGCTTCCGCCATGCGCCACCTGTGATGCCTGGTGCGAAAGCCCCTTCACCCCCTTTGCTTGGCGCGCTACGCCAAGCAATCATTACCCTTGATCGATCATCGGTCAGCGACAGGAACCCAGATGAAGCGCACATTTTCTTGCACCCTCGCCACTGTCATCGCCGCGCTGATGCTGCCGAGCGCGGCCGCGCTGGCGCAGGATAGTGCCGCCGCTGTCGCTGCTCCGGACGCCAATTTCGCGCAGGAAGACGCGCGCTTGACGGCATTTCTCGATGCGGAATTTGCCGAGTGGTTGAAGCTGCAACCGCAGCTTGCCACGCGACTGGGCATTCAGGATGGCGGGGATCGCTGGAACGACATTGGCGATGCGGCGGCCGATGCGCAGGTCGCTTGGCGCGAAGCCAGCGTGGCCAAGATGCGCGCGCAATTTGACCGCGCCCGGCTGTCGTCCGAAGGCCAAGTCAATTACGACATATGGGCGCTTGAAGCAGAGCGCGCGGCGCTCTCGCAAACGGGCCGCATCTATCGCCCACCGTTCTATTCGCGGCTGTATTCGGCGCACAGCCAAATGCCCGATTTTCTGGTCAACACCCATACGGTCGCCGACCAAACCGATCTGACAAATTACATCGCCCGGCTGCGCGGCATTCCGGCGGTGCTTGATGTCGCCATCGAACGCACCAAGGCGAGCGAAGCGGCGGGCATTCGTGCACCGCGCTTCCAGATCGAAACCATCATCACAGGCAGCCGCCAGCTGATTTCCGGCGCGCCTTATGGGGACGGGCCCGATGCGGCGTTGTGGGCAGACGTCAAGGCCAAGGCCGAGGCTTTGGTTGCCGCTGGCAAGCTCACGCGCGGCGATGCCGATGCTCTGCTGGCCGAGGCGCGCAGCGCGATTGTGGCCTTGCAACCAGCTTACGAACGGGTGATCGCCTGGGCCGAAGAAAGCCTGACCGATGCACTCAGCGGCCGGGTCGGGGCGATCACGCTACCGGGCGGCGCTGACTATTACGCTGCCGAGCTCAAACTCAACACCACCACCGACCTGACCGCTGAGCAGATCCATGCGATTGGACGTTCGGAAGTGGCACGGATCGAAGCGGAGCAGGATGCGCTGGCGCAGAGCGCGGGCTTTACGGATCGGCACGCCTTTTACAACGAGCGCGCCCGGCTCTTTCCGCCGCGCCCCTATGATGATGCGGCACGGGCCGAATATCTCGCCACGGCAAACGCCTTTGTCGCCAAGACCCGCACCTTGCTGGCGCCTTATTTCGGCACCTTGCCCGCCTATGGTATCGAGGTGGTGCGCGAACCGGCCTTTTCGGAAGTGGCAGGCGGGGCCGCCCATGCCTCGGCCCCCAGCCCTGATGGTGCCCGCCCGGCGCGCACCTATGTTCACCTTGTCGGTAACACGCCCGATCCCGCGGCGATGTTCACGCTGATGTGCCACGAGGCGATCCCCGGCCATAACATGCAGGGCGACATTCAGGTGCGCCAACAGGGCGGGCCCAAGTTCCGTTCTGTCACCGGCTATGTTGCGTTTGGCGAAGGCTGGGGCCTTTATGCTGAGGCGATGTGCGCCGAAATGGGTGCTTTTCCGGATATTCCGGCCGATATTATGCGGCTGGATGCCGAGCTGTTTCGTGCGGCGCGGCTGGTGGTCGACACTGGCATCCACGCGCTCGGCTGGACCGAGGATCAGGCGGTGGAATACATGAACATCACGGGCCGACAGCCGCTTCAGCGGTCGCGGTCGGAAGTGCGCCGCTACATCACGCTGCCCGGACAGGCCACCGGCTACAAGATCGGCATGATCAAGATCATCGAACAACGACGCAAGGCCGAAGCAGCGTTGGGCGCGAAATTCGACATCAAAGGCTTCCACGATCTGCTGATCGCATCGGGTTCGCAGCCGCTGTCGATCCTCGAACGGCGCGTTGATGAATGGATCGCCCGCCGTTCAATGTGAGCGCAGGTCAGCGCCGCAGCGCGTTACAGCGATGCGGTCATCCCGCCGTCGACCTTGATAGCGCATCCGGTCACATAGCCGGCGCGCGGGCTGGCGAGGAATGCGGCGATGTCGCCGAATTCTTCCGGCCGCCCGAGCCGTCCTGCCGGGATCGCTGCCATCGAACGCGCGGTGAGTTGTTCCTTGGTCATCCCGCTGCCCTGCGCCATCGCTTCGTGCAGGCTCGTGAGCCGGTCGGTGGCGATCTGTCCGGGGAGAAGCAGATTAACCGTAACGCCGTCGGCAGCCACTTCGGTGGCCAGCGTCTTGCACCACGAAGCCAGCGCCGCCCGGACAGCATTCGACAGCACTAGGCCGGGGATCGGCGCGACCACGCTGGTCGATGCGACGGCAAGAATTCGCCCGAACCCGCGTTCACGCATGTCCGGCAAAAACGCTTGCGCCAGCGTCAGCTGGGCATTGAACATCCGGCCCCACACTGATGCAAAATCGCTCGGTGTCGTGGCGGCGGCGGTGCCGGTGGGTGGGCCGCCGCTGTTCAAAACAAGGATGTCGAGCGGGCGTCCGGCCGCGCGCACTGCGGCGATGATCTGTGCGGGCGCTGCGGGATCATCGAGATCGGCGGTGATGTGGCGGTAGGCCGAATCCTCGATAGCGGAGCGCGCCACGGTGATGACATCGGCTCCTTCGTGCGCGAGGCTGTCAGCAATGGCCCGGCCAAGGCCGCGACTGGCGCCCAGCACGAGTGCGGTTTTTCCATCAAGCTGCAAATCCACGGCGGTTCTCCTCATCGGTTGGTCGGCTTCGCGCCAACCTATCCGCTACGCTGGCGCAGGCATTGACGCCAGCTGGCGCTTTCGTGCTTGAGCTTTGCTGGCTCTTGCCCGAACATCGCGTCTGCCCATGGGGTTCGGGGCACGCAAGCGAGCAAGGGGAATTGATGAAAACGACGTTCGGCACGCGCCTTGGAGCGCTGTTTTTTGCCCTGTCCCTGCCGCTCACCCCGCTCGGCGCGCAAGATAGCGCGCGGGAAGTTACCGCGCCCGCTGGTGAGATCGGGCTGGTGCAGGTTCGCACCGATCCGGCCAAGGGCAGTATCCTCGTCACCCTGCCGCCGCCTGCGCAAGACGGTGTGGCGCTGCGCCTGCTGTATAGCACCGCGCTCAAGACCGGGCTTGGCTCGGCGCCGCTGGGGTTGGATCGCGGGCGGATCGGCAACACGCAGTTGCTCGCTTTCCGGCGGATCGGCGGCAAGATCGCGGTGCAATTTGAAAACCCTCGGTTCCGGGCCAGCGCCGGGGATAGCGCGCAGCAATCGGCAGTAGCGAGCGACTTTGGCATCTCCACCGTCTGGCTGACCGATATTGCCGAAACGCTGGATGATGGGCGGCTGGTGATCGACATCGCGCCGTTCCTCGCGCTCGACACCCTCGGCATCGCCGCCGCTCTCAATCAGGAAAGCGATGTGCTGGGTGTCGGCGCAGCGACAGCGATTGCCGGTCAGGGTTTCAGGCTTGATGATAAGTTGAGCCTCGCCGATCCGGCCTCGGTTCGGCTGTTTCCTGACAATTTGGAAGTGGACGCCATCCAGACCTTTGCCTCCGACAAGCCGGGGGCCGAGGTCGAGAATATCGTGCCTGAGCCGAGGAAGGTCACTCTGACCGTTCACCACAGCTTTGTAAGGTTGCCCGAACCGGGCTTTGCGCCGCGCCGCTTTGATCCGCGGCTGGGCGGTTTTGCCACGCAGGCGGTGGACTTTTCGGCGCCGCTGGGCGCGCCGGTGGTGACTGATTTCGCAAACCGCTTCCGGCTGGAAAAGCTTGACCCCGATGCACCCCGGTCGCGGGTGAAAAAGCCGATCACCTTCTATCTTGACCGCAACACGCCGGAACCAATCCGTTCGTCGCTGCTCGAAGGGATTGGCTGGTGGGCCGATGCCTTTGAGGCAGCGGGGTTCATCGATGCCTTCAAGGTCGAGATGCTGCCTGAAGGGGCCGATCCGCTCGACGTGCGGTACAACATGGTCAACTGGGTCGATCGGGCGACGCGCGGCTGGGCTTATGGCCAACAGATCGTCGATCCGCGGACAGGGGAGATCGTGAAGGGCATGGTAGTGCTGGGATCGCTGCGCGCGCGGCAGGATATCCAGATATTCCAGGCGCTGGTCGGTGCCAGCGAGCTGAATAGCGGCGGGCCTAACGATCCGGTCAAGGTCGCGCTCGACCGGCTGGCCCAGCTCGGCGCGCATGAAGTCGGCCACACGCTCGGCTTTGCACACAACTTTGCCGCCAGCACGCAGGATCGGGCTTCGGTGATGGACTATCCGCCGCCGCGCATCGGCCTTGTCGATGGCAAGCCAGACCTGTCTGACGCCTATGCCGAGGGGATCGGTGCGTGGGACGCAGCGACCGTGCGTTGGCTTTATGCCGATGCGGGCGAGCAGGAGGCGGCGCAAACGGCGACGCAGTTCCGCTATGTGCAGGACGACAACGCCCGCGCCGCTGATACGGCCTATGTCTGGGGCGGATTGTGGGACGATGGCGCTGATCCGGTGGGGGAATTGAACCGGCTGATGACGGTGCGCGCCGCTGCGCTTTCCCGCTTTGGCTTGGGAGCGTTGAGCCCGGGTGAACCAGTGTCCAACCTGCGCCGCCGGTTCGTGCCATTGTGGCTGCTCCACCGATACCAACTGGTGGCGGCGGCCAAAGCAATCGGCGGGGTCGAATTTACCTATGCCGTGAACGGCGACGGACGCGAGGCGGCGGCGCCGGTCGCCCCGGCGCAGCAGCGCGCGGCGCTGGATGCGGCGCTGGCCACGCTGCGGCCCGAAGCGTTGCGCGTGCCGCCAGCCCTCGTACCCCTGCTATCGGCAGCGCAGAATGGCACCACCGACCGGCAGTATGAGACCGAGATTTTTGGGACTGCGGGCGGCCCTGTGTTCGACCCTCTGGTTGCCGCCGATGCGGCTGCGCAATTGACCGTGCAGACGTTGCTTGCCCCCCGGCGGCTGGCGCGGCTGGTCGTCCAGAGCCAAGGCGATGGATCTGCGCTTGGCGTTGGCGAACTGCTCGATCGGCTGACCGGTTCCGTACTGGCATCAACGGACGATGATCTTGGTCGCCGCGTCGCTTATCGCACCTTGGCGACGATGGCGCAGGTCGCGCGCCGCCCGGATGCCAGCCCCGAAGTTGCCGCCGCGCTTGACCAGACGCTGGCCGATGTTGGCGCTACGCTGGCCAAGCGCAAAGCCAGAGGGGCCGAACGCGCTTGGGCGCTCAGCCTGTCGCGGCGGCTGCTCGATCCCGATCAGCGCGAGCAGCTGGCAGCCAGCTTGCCGCGTATGGTCAGCGTGCCGCCGGGCGATCCGATTGGCGAAGATGACTGGATGGACTTGTCCAGCCTTTTGACTGTTGCCGAATAGGCGCCGACGCGGGCAACCGAAGACGAACACGAACAGGGGAATGATGATCATGAGCACGGCACACACGGCGCGCAGCAGCTGGACGCGAACCACGACGGCGCTGGCGCTTGCCGGGGCGCTGCTGGCATCGAGCAGCGCGGCAAGCGCGGCTGACCGCGCACCGCTGTCATCGGATCAGCAGTTGGCGTTCGACATCTACCGCGACATCATCGCAATCCGCACCGCGCGGGGTCAGGCAAAAACGCCTGAGATGGTGGCCTATCTGGCAAGCCGGCTGAAACAGGCTGGCTTTGCCGATACCGATATCATGATCAACGACTACGACAGCGCCGGTGAGTCGGTGCAGGGCCTCATCGTGCGCTTTGCGGCGGCCAAGCCCGACGGGCGCAAGCCGATCGTGCTGCTGGGCCACATGGACGTGGTTGACGCGCTGGCCGAAGACTGGGTGCTGCCGCCCTTTACCCTGACTGAGCAGGACGGATATTTCTTCGGCCGGGGCACCACTGATAACAAATACGGCATTGCCAACCTGGTTCAGACTTTCATTCGGCTGAAGCAGGAAGGCTGGACGCCCGGCCGCGATCTCTATCTGGTGTTTTCTGGCGACGAGGAGAGCGGGATGATCTCCACCCGGGCGCAGGCGGACTATGTCGCCAAGGCAATTGACCCGGCATATGTGCTCAACTCCGACGCGGGCGGCATCACGCTGGCGCCGGACAATACGCCGCTCGCGATGGCGGTGCAGGCGGCGGAAAAGACCTTTGCCACCTTTGATCTTACCATCACCAATCCCGGCGGCCATTCCTCGCGCCCACGCAGCGACAACGCCATCTACGAATTATCCGATGCGATTGGACGAATTGCGGATCACCGCTTCCCGGTGCAGGCGACGCCGCTGACCCGTTCATTCCTGGGGGCCTTGGGGCAGATCACGCCGGGCGAGACTGGCACAGCGATGCGCAGTTTCGCCGCCGATCCCACCGATCAGGCAGCGATTGCGGTTCTACGCGCCAACCCGGAAACGGTCGGCACGCTCGGCACCACCTGCGTGGCGACCATGCTGAGGGCAGGGCACGCAGAAAACGCCTTGCCGCAATCGGCCACCGCCACCGTCAATTGCCGGATCTTCCCGGGCGTGGGCGCTGCGGCAACCGAAGCAACACTGCGGCAAGTTGTGGCCAACGATGCGGTGCAGTTCAAACTGATGACCGATGTCACTGAAAGCCCGGAATCCGCCGTGCCTGACGAAGTGATGGCGGCGCTGCGCAAAACCATCGATGCGCGCTATCCGGGTCTGCCGATCCAGCCTTACATGGAATCGGGCGGCACCGATGGGATGCATTACCGCACCCGCGGCTATGCCACCGTCGCAATATCCGGCGCGGCGAGCCGGCCGCAGGACATGTTCGCCCACGGCCTCAACGAGCGGCTTTCGGTCGATAGTTTCTATGGCGGGCTGAACCATTGGTACCTGCTGCTCAAGGAACTTGGCGGCTGACACAGGCCGGGCCGGAGCCTCATTCCGGCCCGCTAGTCAAATCGACAATTGTTGCCAATCGCAGCGTTCCCGTAGCTCCGATCACCCGTTCGTGAGGAGCAACGCCATCGCCATTCAAAACCGCAGAGTCTTCATCAAGCGACGCCCTAATGGGATGCCCGTTATCGATGATTTCGGGATTGAGGATGTTGAGATCGGCGATGTGGCTCCCGGTTTTGTCATCGCGCGGGCGGATACAATTTCGATTGATGCATGGATCCGGACAACCCTGAGCGACGCCGGTATGCACGAAACGGCTGCTATCGGAGAGACCATTCCGGCGCTCGGGGTCGGTCAGATTGTCGAGTCCAACAGCAGCGATCTTGCGGTCGGTGATTGGGTTTATGGCATGATGTCAGCACAAACCCACGCGCTGTTGCCTGCAGCCGGATTGCGCAAACTCACCCTGCAAGACGGCATAACGCCAAGCGATTTCGCTGGCCCTTTGAACGTCACTGGCGGGATTACCGCATGGGTCGGATTGATCCGTGTGGCACAGGTTCAGCCCGGTGATGTTGTGGTGGTTTCCGGCGCAGCAGGCGCGGTTGGATCAGTGGTGGTGCAATTGGCCAAAGCGCGCGGGGCCCGCGTAATCGGCATTGCAGGCGGCCCAGCGAAATGCAGCTATCTGGTCGAGACCCTCGGCGCTGACATCGCCATTGACTACAAGACCGGCGATCTTGCGCAGCAGTTGGCCCAAGCAGCGCCCGATGGCGTCGATGTGTTTTTTGACAATGTGGGCGGTGAACTGCTCGACATTGTGCTCGATAATCTGGCGCCCGCCGGGGCACGAATTGCGATCTGCGGCGCAATTTCGCAGTATCAGAACTTGGATGATGTTCGCGGGCCGAAACTATACCTTCGTCTGGCTGAACGAAACGCCATGATGAAGGGCTTTGTCGTCAGCCATTACGAGGCGGACTATCCCGCTGCGATGGCGGAGATATCCGCATTGATACAAGCCGGAAAACTCACTTTGCCAGAGCATGTTGTCAGCGGGATTGACCGTTTCCCAGAAGCTTTGCTGATGTTGTTCGACGGCGGACATCTTGGCAATCTGGTTGTCAGGCCTTGATGCTGCGCCCATCGAACAGGCATCGTCGGGGCAAGCTGGACACCGAGGCCAAAAATCTCAATCGCATGGCGGTTCGGCATCCGCTCGTTCCCGACAATGGTGCCTGCCGCTAGTCTTTGTCGCGGATTTTAGGGCCGACGCGGGCAATCACGTCGCGCGCGTCGAAAGCTCTAGGATTGTTTGCTGGCATGGTGCCGCGGCCCATCCGGATTTCGGCCGACACCTCAAAGCGTTCGACGGTCTGCGTATCGACGCGGTCAGCCCAGAATGGATCGCCGAAATAGGGATCCCATGTGCGCCATCCTGATCGCGGCCCGTAATAACGCCAATAAGGCCGCCAATAGGCGTAATCGTCATAGAACCACGGACGGTAAAGCGGATCGGGACGCGACCGGCGCTCGACCTGATGCTCCACCTCGCGGTCTTCGATTACAAACCAGTCGTAACCCTCTAGCCGCGTCAGCTCGGCCGCACGGTAGAGCAGCGAGCCCTCGACCCGCTCACGCGAGGTGAAGCTGTTGCCGACGAACGTAACGCGAAAGTGATCCGACGCGAGCCGAACCTCGGAATATCCGCCTGCGATGCGACTGGCCGACGAAATCGGCTGATAGGGTGTTGGTTTACCAGCACATCCGACCGCGAGCAGCGCGAGGGCCAGGGCCGCGCCAGTTCTTGTCAATCCAACCATCAAAACCTCCCAGAAACGAATCGAGAAAAGTAGGCCGGGTATTTTGATGACAGTTCGCGCGCCGAATTTCTTTGATATGCATCAACCAAACCGGATGCGCCGGTGGCTGATCACGGGCGCTTCGCATGAATGGTGGGCGGTAACGGGCTCGAACCGCTGACCCTCTCGGTGTAAACGAGATGCTCTACCAACTGAGCTAACCGCCCCACGCATTGGCGTGCGGTCGATTTAGCGGGGATTGGGCAGCGGTCAAGCCGCGAAGCTGCTACAAGCGCCGCAGCCACAAGGAGCGAGCCCGCGCCATGATTATCCACACGCAGCTTAACGACGGCACACCGGTGTGCATCCGGCAGGTTGGCAAGGGTGACGAACAGCTGTTGAAGGACGGGATTGCCAGGCTATCCGCGCAATCACGCTACCTGCGGTTCTTTTCCGGGATGCGGGAAGCGCCGCCTCAGGTGATCAAGGCGCTGGTTACGGTCGACGGGCATGATCACATCGCCTGGGGCGCGCTACGCAGCGATCTGCCTGAAACGCCGGCGCTGGGTGTGGTGCATGCTTTCCGCGACAAGGACGACCCCGACACGGCCGAATTCTCGGTCGCGGTGATTGATGAATATCACGGGCGCGGGCTGGCGCGGCTGCTGAGCGCAGTGCTGTTGCTCGATTGCCAGCGCGAGGGGCTGGAGCAGCTCGCGGTCAATATCCTGCCCGAAAACCGCCCTGCCTTGACGCTGGCCCGCTCGCTCGGCGCGCACCATACCGCGTTGGAAGCGGGGGTTTCGGAGTTCGAAATCGACATTGCCGCTGCGCTGGCATCGCTGCGGGCAGAGGCCGATGTGCCGGGGCTGGCCGCGATCTTTGATAAGTTCGAGCGCGATACCGGCTAGCTGCGATTGCGATCTGGCTGGACTGCGCATGAGCGGCTAGGGGCGAGGACATGACCATCACACCGCGCATCCTTGTTCTGGGCACCGGCGGCACGATTGCGGGCGCAGGAGCGAGCGCGACGAGCGCAGCCTATCGACCCGGCGGGCTGGGGCTGGAGGCGATGCTCGGAAACCTCGCTGCGTTGGGGCTGGCGGCGGAGTTGATCCCGCAGGAAGTCGCGCGGATCGGATCGCAGGATATTGGCTGGCCGCAATGGCAGGCGCTCCATACGGCGTGTGCGGGGGCGCAGGCTGACCCGGCGATCACCGGCGTGATCATCACCCACGGGACAGACACGGCGGAGGAAACCGCCTTCCTGCTCGACCTCACCTTGCCTGCGGGCAAGCCCATCGTGCTGGTCGGCGCGATGCGGCCCGCCGATGCGGTGGGGGCGGACGGGATGCGCAACTTCGCCAATGCGGTGCGGGTGGTGAGCGATCCTGCGGCGGCAGGTCGGGGCGTGTTGCTGGTGATGGGCGATGCGGTGCTGGCCGCGCGCGATGCCCGCAAGGCCGCGACGTCGAGCATCGATGCCTTCAAAAGCTTTCCGCGAGGGGCCATCGCCCGCGTTACCCCGTCAGGGCTCGATTGGTTCGGCCCGCCGCACCGCTTGGGTGAGAAGGCACGTTATGTGTGGCCCGAAGCGTTGCCCCGCGTCGCGATCCTCACCGCAGGCGCAGGGATGGACGAACAGCCGGTCAAGGCGCTGCTCGGCATCGGCTGCAAAGGCATCGTGCTGGCAGGCATGGGGCAGGGCAACGCCCCCGCCTGCGTGATCGCCGCGCTGGCCGAAGCGGCAGCTTCAGGCGTGCCAGTGGTGCGATCAACCCGCGTCGATGAAGGCATCGTCGACCGCAATGTCGAGGTGGATGATGACGCGCTTGGGCTGGTGGCAGCCCGCGCGCTCGGCCCGGCCAAGGCGCGAATGCTGCTGATGGTGCTGATCGCGAATGGGATCACCGATGCGGCGCGAATACAGGCTGCGTTTGATTGAGGTTAGGCTTATGGCTTTGCCCGTTCCTGCCCAATTCCTAAACTCGGTTATCGTTCTCTGAGCGACCTAACGCTCGATGATGTCCTTCGACGCCGGTGCCAATTTGGACAGCAGGCGGTTCTGTGCGGCAAAGGGCACGCCCGCCTCGCGCATAGCGATTTGCAGATTTTCGACGAGCGCGTTCAGGTCGGCCTTTGTGACACCCATTTCGGCGTGGGCGGTCTTCATATCTCGCCCGGTATATTCGCAACCCGCCCCAAGCAGATAGCAGAACTGCTCACCCAATGTCCGCTTAAGGCGGACCATGTCGTTCGCGGCGAAAATATCGGCGATGCGGGGGTCGGCTTCAGACAGATCGACGGTGCGCGCGGCGATTCTGGCGATTCCCTCGCGCCCGCCGAAATCGGCTGCCAGCACCGCGCCATCATAGGGTTTCGCCCCGGCATTGGCGTTGGACTGGGTGTAGGGATCGACCGGCAGCTCTCCGGTTACGGCATCGCGCTCTTTCACCTCGACCCCGAACTCGGCGTCCCAATCGGTGCTTTCGGCAGGGGCTTGTTGCAGCAGCATCAGTGCAGCGGCAGCAGTGGTGGTCAGCAGCATCGGCAAGGCTCCGGGAAATGGGTCAGAACGCGACCTGCGCGGACACAAAGCCGCCGCGCTGGTCGGAGAAGGTGGCGATCGAGCCCAACTCGACATAGGCGGCAGTCAGCGTCAGGCGATCGGTGAGGGCATAAGCCGCAAAGATGTCCAGCCAATCATCTTCGCCAAGCCCGAGATTGTCGGGTTTGGAGCGATACTCCGCACCGATCAGTGCGCGGCGCGACAACTGGTAGCCCAGCGATCCTTCGAATTGCAGTTTGTAGCCATCATTGGCCGAACCAAAGCCCAGCAGGCCGAGCTCGTTCGCCGCAGTATAGCGGAGTGTCGTATTGACCAGCAAGCTGCGCGAAAGCAGCAGCTTGGTGGCGCTGATGGTCACATCAGTTCCCTCGGCATCCGCCGCGCCCAGCGCGCGCATCAATGCGCCGTCGCGGCTGCGCTTGTGTTCGATGCCGATGGCAATCTGCGGCAACCACGGCTCGCCATAGACAACATCGCCCGCGACCCGCAGCTTCGCGCCAAAGGTGTCGAGGTTGATGGTGTAGCCTTCCCCGATACCCAGCAAGGCGCCGGCATCGCGGGTGTCGAAATCGATGCGGGCTAGGCTGAGTTCGAGCCGGTCGCCAAAGCCCACCGCCACCCCATATGACCGCCAGCCGAAGTCGGGCAGTTCGATCGCGGTGGCATGGGCCGATGCACCGATCCCGCCAGGCACCTGCCGACCGGCAATCGTTGCCCAGCGAGCAATTCCGCCGCCTGATGAGCCTTCAACCGTGGCAACGCCGTTGGTCAGCAGCAGCTTGCCGCCATCGAACAGATCGACTTTGCCCAGCCGCACGCCGTCCCCGGCCAAACTGCTCGCATCGGTGCTGACTGGTTGGTGCGCCCTGTGCGTCGGGGCGGAAGCGGGCGGCAACGGCGCGGCATCAATTACCCGGGCATAGGCGATTTGCGGTGCAGGTGCGGGATCAACCGGAGAAGCCAGCGCAGCCACACTTTGGCACACCGCCAGCAAGCAGGAAGCAAACATCGACATCGGCCTCGCCTAGCCAAACAAGGTAAAGCTACCCTAAACCTTATGGCGAGGGTTCTTTAAGAGGTTCACGATAGTGGCAGGAGCCTACCATGCGCGCCCGCCCCTCTTTTCTGCATCTCATTGCCGCCGGTTTTGCCGCACTTGCTGGGCTGGCTGGCGGAACCGCGCTGGTGCACGCGGCCGCGCCTGCCAGCTTGCGGGTTCAGGTTGTCGATGCTGATGGCCTGCCGGTGCGCGATGCCGTGGTCGAGCTACGCAGTGCCAAGCTTCCGCAAGGGCCAATCCAGTTTCCCTGGAAAATGGGCATGGCGCAGAAAAATCAGCAGTTTACCCCTGGTACGCTGATCGTCGCCCGGGGCAGTACAGTTGCTTTCCCCAATCTCGATACGGTGCGACACTCGATCTACAGCTTTTCCAAGGTCGCGCGGTTTGAGATTGATCTCTACGGCCGTGATCAGACCCGCACCCACACGTTCCCGATCGTCGGCAGCGTCAAGCTGGGCTGCAACATCCATGATCAGATGCGCGGCTATATCCGGGTCACCGATACGCCTTTTGCGGGCAAGACCGATCACAACGGCTACGTGACGCTGGCCGGCATGGTGAACGGCGGGGCGAGCCTGACCGTCTGGCACCCGATGCTTCGCACGCCTTCGGGCGAGAGCAAGTCGGCGATCACGATCAATGGCGGCGCGCAGGTGCACAAGCTCAAGGTCGCCCTGCGATGATTCTGACGAAGGTGCTGCCCGCCCAAGCGCGGGCGGCAATTTTGCGGCTGATGCGGCTGCGCATCGGTTCGCTGCGATCACGCATCGCGCTGCTTTATGCCGGACTGTTTGCGCTGGTGCTGGGGTTGGTGGTGTCGCTCGCGGCAGGCGGGCTTGCACGCTTCGCCGAGGCTGGCGCGGCGCGCGATCTCGCCGCCAATGCCCGCGTGTTCGATGAAATCCTTGCCGCGCGCGCGCGCCAAATGGCCGATCAGGCTGATGTGCTGGCCCACGATTTCGGCTTCAGGGAGGCGGTTGCGACTGGCGACGCGGCCACCATCGCCAGCGCGCTCGCCAGTCTCGAAACCCGGGTGCGCGCCGATGCTGCCTTCGTCCTGACGCTTGAAGGCGAAGTGCTCGCCGCCGACGCCACCGGCATTCCGGCGCCTGAAACGCTGTGGGCTCGGCTCGACGATGGCGGCAAGCGCGGGATCATCGCTGCGGACAACGGACTGGCGCTGGCGGCAGCTGCACCGATCGAAGCGCCTGACCTGATTGGCTGGTTGGTGATTGCCCAACCGCTCGACCGCGCTGAGCTTGATCGGTTGGTCGAACTCGCCCCGATCGCGCTCGAAGCGCACGTGGTGGAAGCGGGCGTCCAGCCGTCGTGGCTGCGCGAAGCAGAAGCCGACGCCGTGTTTGAGCGGGAGGAGAGCGAGCGCTTTCTCTATCATGTCTCTGACCTCGCGGTTTTGCAGGACGGGATCGCCCCCCGGCTGGTGCTGCGGCACGCGCTCGCCGAATCGCTCGCGGCCTATGCCAGCCTCAAAGGCTGGCTGATCGCGCTCGCGGTGGGCGGAATCGTGCTGGTGCTGGGTCTCAGCTGGAAAGTCGCGCGCAGCGTTACCGAACCGCTCCAGAAGCTTGACGAGGCGACGAGGCTGATCGGGCAAGGGCGTGAGGTCAGCCTGAGCGTAGAAACCGATGATGAGATCGGCCGGTTGGCAAGCAGCTTCAACCAGATGGTCGCCGCCATCGAAGAACGCGAGCGCGAGATCATTCATGTCGGCCTGCATGATGGACTAACCGGCTTGCCCAACCGCAAACTTTTTACCGAACAGCTCGCCAACATGCTCGCGCGGCGGCGGGCGGGTGAACGGATGATGGTCGCCTATGTCGATCTCGACGATTTCAAGATGGTCAACGACACGCTTGGCCACCCGGCGGGCGATGCGCTGTTGCGGCTGGTTGCCGGTCATCTCAAGGAAGACCACCCCGACGCGCTGATCGCACGGCTCGGCGGCGATGAATTCGCGATCCTGATCGACGGGATCGACGACAAGGCAAGCCTCGGCAACATCGCCGACAGCCTGCAAAGGACCTTTGACCGCCCACTGACGATCAACGGTCAAACGGCATCGTGCGGAGCGAGCCTCGGCATCGCGGTCGCCCCAGTGGATGGCGTCGACAGCATCACCTTGATGAAGAACGCCGATCTGGCACTGTACCGCGCCAAGCACGAGGGTAAATCCGCCTACCACTTCTTCGAGCCTGCCTTGGACGAAGCAGCCCGCCAGCGTCGTCAGCTGGAAATCGACCTGCGCGCCGCCATCAAAGAAGGCGAGTTCGAGCTCAATTTTCAGCCGCTTTACAGTCTGGCGGAGAAACGCCTTACCGGGTTTGAGGCGCTGATCCGTTGGAACCATCCGACGCGCGGGCGGGTTAATCCGGCCGAGTTCATCGCGCTGGCGGAGGAAACCGGGCTCATCATCCCGATCGGCGAATGGGTGCTGCGCGAAGCGTGCCATCAAGCGAGCCTTTGGCCAGAGGATGTATCCGTCGCGGTCAATGTCTCGCCCAAACAATTTGCGGCCAGCGGGATTACGAGCACGGTTCTTTCGGCCCTGTCAGCCAGCGGTCTTGCACCCCATCGCTTGGAGCTTGAGATCACCGAGAGCATCTTCATCGCCGATGTCGATGCGACGCTGGCGATGCTGCATTCGTTGCGCAATCTGGGTGTCAGGATTGCGCTTGATGATTTCGGAACGGGCTATTCCTCGCTGAGCTATTTGCGCTCCTTCCCGTTCGACAAGGTCAAGATCGACAAAAGCTTTGTCGACGATCTGGGCACCAACGCCAATGGCCATGCGATGATCCGCGCGATCACCACACTGGCCAACGCGCTAGGCATGGAGACTCTGGCAGAAGGGGTCGAGGATATCGCTCAGTTCGAGGTGCTCGAACGCGAAGGGTGCCAGAATATTCAAGGCTATCTGTTCTCAAAGCCCGTCGCGGCAGACGCGGTCGCAGGATTGCTGCGCTACGGTGCGGGGTATCAACGCCAGCTCCGCGCCTGAGGCTCCGCACGCCAATGCGTCATTGCAACTAAGGCCAACGTCCGGCGAGGTGGGGATTGCGCGGTCTTGTGACCATCGCGCCCCACCCGCCGAACCCTCCCCAATCGCAGGGGAGACATGCCTCACCCCCAGGGCGTGACCAGATACTTCTCGCCGGTTTTCATCTGGCGGTAGTCGCAGATCGCGTCCTTCTCCAGCATCCCTTCTAGCGTCACCTTGGCCTTGTAATGCGAGGCGAAGGTCGTGGTGAGGTTCGCCTGCACCCGCTGACGCATCCGCACCACGGTCTCCATGCCGGCACGCTGCAAGAACGGGGTCAACAGCCAGCCTGAAATGCTCCATTGCAACCCGTAGGACGGCGTCAGAATGGTCGGGCCGAGATCGAGCCGCCCGTACATGTACATCTTCTTGTCCTGGTTCGAACCATAGCGCGAAAACTCGGCCATCTGGCTCGAAGCAACCTGTTCCATCGCTTTGAGCACGCCGTCCGACGCCTGTCCGCCGCCAATCGGATCAAAGCCGAGGAACGCGCCGGTTTCCTTAATCGCGGCGCGCAGGTCGGCCATGTAGGTCGGCGCGGAGGAATTCACGACATAGGTCGCGCCCTGCGATTTCAGCAGTTCCACATGCTCGTCCTTGCGGACGATGTTGACCAGCTTCATCCCGTCCTCGATGCAGATGCGGTTGAGCATCTGACCAAGGTTCGACGCGGCGGCCAGGTGGATAATGGCAGAGTGCCCTTCCATCTTGGCAGTCTCGACAAAGCCCAGCGCGGTCATCGGGTTGACGAAGCTGGATGCGCCTTCCTCGCAAGAATTGTCGCCCAGCGGCAGGCACATCATCGCATCCGCAATCGCATATTGGCTGAATGCATGGCCAGGAACGCAGGCGACCCGCGCACCCATGAGCGCCTTGGCCATATCGCTATCACCCGTGGCGATCACGGTGCCCGCGCCTTCGTTGCCCGCAGTCAGGCGCTGGCCGTGGCGACCTTTGTTGCCGGTCAGGAACGGCTCGGGCATGGTCGCTACGACCTTTCCGGGGGTGTATTCCGCCGTCTCAAAATCCGCCGCGCTGGTCAGGATCGCGAGGTCCGAAGGGTTGATCGGCGCGGCTTCCATCTTGACCAGCACCTGATTGCCGGTGGGGGCGGGGAAAGTGCTCTCCGCCACCTCCAGCGTCAGCTTGCCGTCGGGGGTGAGGGTGGTGAACAGCTGTTTGCCAGTGGTGGTCATTGGGTTTCCTCTTTCGAATCCGGGTAAGTTGCCTCAACGAAGTAGAGGCCTTGGGGCGGGGCGTTAAGCCCTAAAGCAGCGCGATCACGCGCGGCGAGCGCGGCGGCGAGGCGGGCGGTGTCCCATCTGCCGGTGCCGACCAGCTTAAGGCACCCGACCATGCTGCGCACCTGATGATGCAGAAAGCTGAGTGCGGCGGCGTGGATATGGATTTCCTCGCCCAATGCGGTCTGCACGCCGGTCACGTCTAGCAGATCGAGTGTCTTCACCGGATCGGCTGCCTGACAATGGACCGAGCGGAAGGTCGTGAAATCGTGGTGCCCGACCAGCACCTGCGCCGCGCGGTGCATCGCGTCGGCATCGAGCGGCGTCGCCACCTGCCACGCCCGGTCACGCAGCAGGGCGAGCGGCGCGCGGCGGTTGACGATGCGATACAGATAGCGCCGCCCGGTGCACGAAAAGCGCGCGTGCCAATCATCCGGCACCACCTCGCACGCGGTCACCGCGATGGGATTGGGGCGGAGATGGGCGTTGATCGCGCCCATCAACCGGAAGGGGGTGATGGCCTTTTCAATGTCGATATGACTGCGCATCGCCAGTGCGTGCACGCCGGCATCCGTGCGCCCGGCGGAGTTGAGCGTGATTGTCTCGCCAGTGATCCGGTGGAGCGCATCTTCGACCGCCCGCTGCACGCTTGGCCCGCTGACCTGGCGTTGCAGCCCGTGGAACGGCGTACCGTCGAATTCCAGGGTGAGAGCGAAGCGAGTCACGACAGGATCGTGCCTGTCTCAACGGGTCGCCCGCGCAGGAATTCACTGCGCTCCAGCACCGGCTTGCCTGCGCGTTGGAGTTTGATCGGTCGGATTGCTCCCGAACCGCAGGCGATGGTGAAATCGTGGTCCAGTATCGTGCCGGGCGCGCCGCCGCCTTCGGTCACTTCGGCGAGCAACAGCTTTACCCGCTCTTCGCCGAGTTCAAACCAGGCGCCGGGGAAGGGGGCGAGGCCGCGCACTCTGCGCTCGATCACCCCGGCGCTCTCGGCACAGTCGATTTTCGCCTCGGACTTGTCGATCTTGGGAGCGTAAATCGCCGCTGCATCGTCCTGCGTTTTTTGCGGGAAGGCGGCGAGATCGGCCAGCACTTCAACCATCGCCGCCGCGCCCAACGCAGCCAGTTCCTCGGTCAACTCGCCCGTCGTCTTGCGCTCCACTGGTACAGTGACCTTGTGCAGCATCGGCCCGGTATCGAGCCCCGCTTCCATCTGCATGATCGTCACGCCCGTCTCGGCATCGCCCGCCATCACCGCACGGTGGATCGGCGCCGCCCCGCGCCAGCGCGGCAGCAGGCTGGCGTGGATGTTGAGGCAGCCGTGGGTGGGGGCATTGAGCACCGCTTGTGGCAGGATCAAACCGTAAGCCGCCACCACCGCGACATCGGCTTTCAGCGCTGCAAATTCCGCCTGCTCCGCCGCGCCTTTAAGCGATTTGGGCGAACGGACGGGAACGCCCAATGCCTCCGCCGCGTCCTGCACCGGTGACGCTCGCAGCTGCTTGCCCCGTCCCGCCGGGCGCGGCGGCTGGGTGTAGACGCAGGCGATTTCGTGCCCGGCTGCGTGCAAAGCTTGCAGCGCCGGAACCGCGAAATCGGGCGTCCCCATAAAGATGATGCGCATAAGCTTTGCCCGCAGCCTTTGTTAAGCGAAGCGCAGCCCCTATCTCTCCCCCCATGGCATCGCAAGAGATCGAGGCTCTGAGTTCTGCGCTCGCCCGCCTGCCGGGTCTGGGGCCGCGTTCGGCGCGCCGCGCAGTGCTGTGGCTGGTCAAGCACCGCGAACAGGCGCTGCCCGCGCTGCTGGAGGCTCTGGCGGCAGTTTCGGAGACGCTGGTGGAATGCCAGACCTGCGGCAATGTCGACACCCGCGACCCATGCGGCATCTGTACCGATCCGCGCCGCGATGCGCGTTCGTTGTGCGTGGTGGAGGAGGTCGCCGACGTCTGGGCGCTCGACCGCGCGCGGCTGTTCCCGGGCCGGTATCATGTGCTTGGCGGACGGCTGTCGGCGCTCGACGGGATCGGGCCGGAGGATTTGGGCATCGCCAGCTTGCTCACCCGCGTTGAAGGGGGCGGGGTGGACGAAGTGGTGCTCGCCATGAACGCCACATTGGAAGGCCAGACCACCGCGCACTATATCGCCGAACGATTGGAGGCCTTCCCGCTACGGGTCACGCAGCTCGCGCATGGGCTGCCGGTCGGGGGCGAGTTGGATTATCTGGATGAAGGCACATTGGCGCAGGCTTTGCGTGCCAGGAGACCGGTCGGTTAAGCTGCGTTGAAATCTCCGCATTGCTCGCCTATCTGCGCTCAATGGCTATCCGCGAAATCCTTGAAGTGCCGGACCCCCGGCTGAAAATCATCTCGACCCCGGTTGAACCGCACGAGTTCAATGCCGAGCTGCGCACCCTCGTCGAAGACATGTTCGAGACGATGTATGACGCGCCCGGCATTGGTCTAGCCGCGATTCAGGTCGGCGTGCCCAAGCGGGTGCTGGTGATCGATCTGCAACCCGAAGACCCGGATGCCGAGCCGGTCGAGTGCGCGCATGACGGGCACAGTCACACGCATCCCGCCACCAAAAACGAGCCGCGCGTCTTCATCAACCCGGTGATCATCGATCCTGCGGATGAGCTTTCGACCTATCAGGAAGGCTGCCTGTCAGTCCCGGAAATCTACGCCGACGTCGATCGCCCGGCGACCTGCACGGTGCGCTATCAGGATATGGACGGCGTGAGCCACGAAGAGGCGCTCGAAGGGCTGATGGCGACCTGCCTGCAGCACGAGATGGACCACTTGGAAGGCATCCTGTTCATCGACCACCTGTCGCGGTTGAAGAAGGCGATGGCGCTGAAGAAGCTCGAAAAGATCCGCCGGGCGGCGTAGCCTGTTTTGCGAACCCGCCTCCGCGGGTTCGTCCTCGGGGCGGTTCTTCCGCTTCGCTCCAGGCCCCTGCGGGCGCGCGGTCGCGCTTGCGGCGCTTCGCGCCATTTCATTTCTTCGTCACCCCGGACTTGATCCGGGGTCCAGCTTTCTTGTTGGAAAGCGGCATCGCACCTCTAGCGTTCTCTTTACGTTCCGTGTAGGATGCCCAAATGGACGTCTCAACTCTCCCGCTTTTCGCCCTGATTCTTGGTGCTGCTATTGGCGGCGCGGTCGGCTGGTTCTTCGCCTCGCGCCCGCTAGGTGAATTGCGCGCTCGGCTGGGGGCGGCGGAGGCTGCTGCGGCGGAGCAAGCTGCCGAATTCAAGCGCGCGATCGCCGAATTGGGCGCAGCGCGGATCGAGGTGGCCGCACTTGGTGAACGCGCAGCGCAGGCGCAAACGCTTGCTGCGCAGCTCGAAACCGCGCGCGCCGAAAACGCGCAATTCCGGGCCGAACGCGCCGGGTTTGCCGAACAGAAACGCCTGCTCGAAGAATCGCGCGAAAAACTGCTCAAGGAATTCGAAAACACTGGCGCCGCTGTGCTGGGCAAGGCGCAGGAGGCATTCCTGCTGCGTGCCGAAGAACGGCTTGGCCACTCCGAAAAAGCCAGCGAGGAAAAGCTGAAGGCTTTGCTCGCTCCGGTTGGTGATCGGTTGGCCAGTTACGAAAAGCAGGTGGCCGAATTGGAGGCCAAGCGCACCGACGCTTTCGGTCAGCTCACGGGCGTGATCGAGGAGATGCGCAAGGGACAGGAAGAGGTGAAGCGCGAGGCTCAGCGGCTCGGCAATTCGCTCACCAACGCCCCCAAGGCGCGCGGACGCTGGGGCGAGCGGGCGTTGCAAAACGTGCTCGAACAATGCGGGCTGGCCGAGCACACCGATTTCCACCTCGAACAATCGATGGACACTGGGGACGGCCGCTTGCGGCCCGATGCGATCGTCAATGTGCCGGGGCAGAAAAAGCTGGTGATCGACGCCAAGGTGTCATTGAACGCTTATCAGGCCGCGTTCGAGGCGGATGACGAGGGCGAGCGCAAGCGCCACCTTGATCTCCACGCGAAATCGATGCGCAATCACGTGCAGACGCTGGGATCCAAAAGTTACCAGAGCCAGTTCGACGACGCGCCCGATTACGTGGTGATGTTCGTCCCCGGCGAGCACTTTGTCGCCGCCGCGTTGGAACACGATCCTGAATTGTGGGATTTCGCCTTCCGCAACAAAGTGCTGCTGGCGACCCCGACCAATCTTGTCGCCATAGCGCGCACGGTTGCGCAGGTCTGGCGGCAGGACAAGATGGCGAGCGAGGCTGCGGAAATCGGTCGCATGGGCGCGGAACTCTACAGCCGGCTTGAGGTCGCAGCGCAGCACTTGAAGCGCGTTGGCGGCGGGCTCGAAAGCGCGGTCAACAACTACAATAAATTCGTCGGCAGCTTCGAACGCAACGTGCTGTCCTCAGGCCGCAGGCTCGCGGAAAAGGGCGTTGAAATCGGCAAGCAGGCTATCGAAGATGTCCCACTGGTCGAAAGCGCCCCGCGCTATAACGCAGCCGATGCGGACGGCGTCGAGGATGAGCTTCCGGCGGTCGCGGCCCAGAAGGATACGGCGGAGTAGGGGCTACCCCTCCAACCCCGCCAGCACCTCATAGGCCAGCACCGCCGCTGCCACGGCCGCGTTGAGCGAATCGGCGCGCCCGCGCATCGGCATCGTCACTCGCAGATCGCAGGCCGCCTCGTAATCCTCCGGTAAGCCCTGCGACTCGTTGCCGACCAGAATGAAGCACGGTGCCTGATACGCCGCCCCGCGATAGGGTACCGCATCGCGCAAGCTCGCCGCTACCAGCTGGCCCGTCCCCTCGCGCAACCACGGCAAAAACTCCTCCCACCGCGCTTGTGCCAGCTGCACGGTGAACACCGCACCCATGCTGGCGCGCACGGCTTCGGCGCTGAAGGGATCGGCGCAGTCGTCGATCAGGATCAACCCGCCTGCGCCGACCGCGTCGCCCGTGCGCAGCATGGTGCCAAGGTTGCCGGGATCGCGCAAAGCCTGCGCCACCAGCCAGATCGGCGCGGCGCTGCGGCCCAGCGCGCCCAGCGACGTGTCCCATTCATCGAATACGCCAGCGACGCTCTGGGCGTTATCCTTGCCGGTGATCTTGGAGAGGATGTCGGGAGTGGTGGTGATCACTTCGCCGCCCGCCGCGACAACGTCAGCTTCCAGCCGCGCCAGCAGATCGTGCGCATCGCGACCCTCCGCCATCACCAACGTCTGCGGCAATCGCCCACTGGCGCGGGCATCTTCAAGCAGCCGCAGCCCCTCGACCAGAAATTGGCCGCTGCGCTTGCGATGCTTCTTGTCGCGCAAGCTCCGCAGATACTTGACGGTCGGGTTGGAAAAGCCGGTGATGTGCCTGCGCATAGGCGAAACCGCTGACGGCTGCGTGCCGCCGCGTCAATCCCCGATCAATCTTCGCCGAAGCCGTTTGCGATCAGCGCAACCAGATCGGCGAGCACACCGTCCGCGCCTGCACCTTCGACCGCGACTTCAACCGTGTCGCCTTTGGCCGCGCCCAGCATCATCAGTCCTAGGATCGATCCGCCCGCCGCGCTGTGGGGCGCTTTGGTGACGGTGACCTTCAACCCTTCGGGCAGCACGGCAACCGCGCCGACGAACTTCGCGCTCGCCCGCGCGTGCAACCCGCGCTGGTTGACGATGGTGACGATTTGGCTTGCCTCCCCCACGGCGGCGCTCCTGTCAGGCCTTTGCTCGGGCAGGCGCGGTGTCCTGCCCCAGCAATTCGCTGGCGATGGTGATGTAATTGCGCCCCGCAGCCTGCGCAGCGTGTACGGCGGCGGTGACATCCATCGCCTTGCGTGCGCCGGCGAGCCGGATCAGCATCGGCAGATTGATCCCTGCGATCACCTCGATCCGTCCGGCATCGAGCAGCGAAATTGCGAGGTTTGATGGGGTACCGCCGAACAGGTCGGTCAGGATGATTACCCCGCCGCCGCTATCGACCGCCGTAATCGCATCGGCGATATCGGCGCGGCGTTGTTCCATGTCGTCATGCGGGCCGATGCAGACCGTGACGATCCCGTCTTGCGGGCCGACAACGTGTTCCATCGCCTCGACGAACTGGTCCGCGAGGCGGCCGTGGGTTACCAGGATCAAACCGATCATGTGTGAAAAAGGGTCCGTTTGCTGCCCGCCTCGCCATGAGGCTTTTGCGCGTTTTAAACGATCTGGCAACGCCAGCTATTCCCGAGCCAACGTTCAGCGACGATCCCGTTCGATCTCGTCCGCTGCGCGTGAGCCCAGATTGCGATGGCGGACAGTGGGCGAAAATCCGGCGGCGCGCAAGCCTTCTGCCATCCGCTCGGCAGTGTAGACCGAGCGGTGTCTCCCCCCGGTACAGCCAAACGCGACGTGGACATAGGGCTTGCCCTGCGCGGTGTAGCGCGGGAGCAGCACCAGCAACAGGTCGCGGATGCGCGCAAACACGTCGGCGAAGGCCGGATCGGTTTCGATATGCTCGCCCACAGCCGCGTCTTGCCCGGTCAGTTCCTTGAGGCCCGGCACCCAATGCGGATTATCGAGGAACCGCATGTCGAACACCAGGTCCGCGAGCGGCGGCATACCGCGCGCAAAGCCGAAGCTCGACAGGGTGAGTGTTATCGCAGCGTCACCCGTGCTTTCGCCGAACAGCTTGCGCACCTGACCTTGCAGGTCGTTACTGGTCATCGCGCTGGTATCGATCATCACTTCGGCCCAGCGGCGCAAGGGTTCGAGCAATTCGCGCTCGGCGGCGATGCCCTCCATCACCGGGCGCCCGGCGGCCATCGGGTGGCGGCGGCGGGTTTCGTTGAAGCGGCGTTCCAGCTCACCCCCGGCGCACTCGAGGAACAGGAAGGTCAGCGCGATATCGGGCCGCTGGCTGAGGTCTTTGACCAGCGCGATAATATCGGCGGGGACAAACCCGCGGGTACGCGAATCGAAGCCGATGGCGAGCGGGCCGCGCGGTTCTTCGGGCATGGCGACGAGGCGCTTCAGCAATCGCACCGGAAAATTGTCGATCGTCTCCCAGCCCAGATCCTCCAGCACGGCTAGCGCGGTGGATTTGCCCGCGCCGGACAGGCCGGTGACGAGCAGAAGTTGCTGCTGCGGAATGGCGGCTTCATCGGGGGCGGGCGCGTCGGTCATCGCGGCGTATTTGGCTGGGATGCGCTGCAAAGGGAAGCCGGTTTGAACGCCAGCCCGTGCATGGTCAGCGCCCATTCGGCACGCGCAGCAGGCGCGATGGTGCCGGGATCGAAGGCGAGCACAGGAACATTCACACCAGCGATCACGCGCTGGGGCAACGTATCGGGTAGACGCTCGCCCCGTGCTCCGCCAAGCGTCAGGATCAGGGCCACCGGCGTAGGCTCGGCCACTGGCAGGCGCGCCAGCCCGATCCCGCGTAGCTCCAGCAGCCCGGTAATATTGGGCGGGGGCGAGGCGATCAGCTGCCCATTGGCCGCCGAAGTCAGTGTGACCGCATCATCGCCGATCAGCCCCGCGCCGCGATCGATCAGCGCGAGCACGAGGGCGGATTTGCCACTGCCCGGCGGCCCTTCGATCAGCAGCGCGCGGCCCGCGATGGCAACTGCGCTCACCTGCATCACCAAAGACCCATCGCCGCTCATACCGCTGCCGGAAGCCGCAATCGCAAGCACGCGCCGGGTGCCCCATCGGGTCGATCATGCGCGGTGAGGGTGCCATCATGCGCTTCGGCAATAGCGCGGCCGATGGCGAGGCCGAGGCCCGAATGGTTGCCGAAATCCTCAGCATCGGGGCGCACTGAATGGAACCGCTGGAATACCTTTTCGCGCTCGCCTTCAGGTATGCCGGGGCCGGAATCGCATACGCTCAGCGTGACCCAGCTGCCGTCATTGTCGATGACCACCTGAATGGGAGCGTCGGGGGGCGAAAAGGATACCGCGTTGTCGAGCAGGTTTTCCACCACCCGTTCAAGCCGGATGCCGACCCCGCGCACCCGCGCGCCGTAGCCAGTTGCGGCAATTTCAATCCGCCGTCCTTCGTTTTCGGCGCGGTTTTCGCGCCCGCCGATGATCGCGCGCACCAGATCAGCAAGCTCGATCGGTTCAAGGGTCGCGCGGCTCATTTCGGCGTCAATCCGGCTGGCTTCGGAAATCTCGGTCACCAGCCGGTCGATGCGGCGCACATCGTGGGTGGCGATGGCGATCAATTCCCGTCGCAGCGCGGGGTCTTCCACCCGGGGGAGCGATTCGATCGCGCTGCGCAGGCTCGCCAGCGGGTTCTTGATTTCGTGCGCGACGTCGGCGGCAAAGCTGTCGACCGCGTCGATCCGTTGGCGCAGGCCTGCGGTCATGTCCGATACCGCGCGGGCGAGCAGGCCGATTTCGTCGCTGCGCTGCGGCAGGCGCGGCACTTCGACCTCACGTTCCCGCCCCTGTCGTACCCGCACCGCCGCGCGCGCCAGTTGGCGTAGCGGCGTGACGATGGTGCGCGCTAGGAACAAAGACAGCAGTGCCGATGCCGCCAGCAGCAGCAACATCGCAAAGCCCAGCGTAGACCGCGCCGAACGCACGCTTTCAGTAATATCGACCGCGTTGCGCACCGTCAGCAAGGTCGCGCCCTGCAATCCCACCGGGGCGGCGGCGGTGATCACCGGGGTGCCATCGCGCCAATCATACAGCCGCACCTGCGACAAGCCGAGTTCGCGCGCGCGGGACAGTTCGGGCCAGGCATCGGCATTGTCCGCCTCGGGCTCGACATAGTCTTGCACCGCCTGCGCGCTGACGATGGTGTCCACCGTCCGGTCGAGCCAGCGGGCGTAACGCTGTTCCCAATCATCATCGTTGATGTCGTTGAACCGGAACGAGGGATCGGCGAGCGCAAAGCTATCGGCGGCCAGCTTGCCCTTGGCATCGAACATCCGCAGCCGCATGCGCTGCTCCTTGCCGATCTGCACCAGCAGCGCCTCCTGCCGTTCGCGGCTTGCGCCCGCCAGCGCCTCGGCGGTGATCTGCGCTTCGATCCGGGCAAGTTTGAAGCGTTCGTTGATCAGCTGCGTGCGGTAACCATCGAGGTAGAACAACCCACCGCCCATGATCACCAAGGGCAGGATATTAACCGCCAGGATCCGCGCGGTGAGCGCAAACCGCCCGGTCGCGGTCAGCTGTTCGCCGCTGCCCTTGCGCCGCAGCCGGTCAGCCATCGGTAAAGCTGTATCCCGCGCCGTACAGCGTATCGATCGCGTCGAATGCGGTATCGACCACCTTGAACTTGCGTCGCATCCGTTTGATGTGGCTATCCACGGTGCGATCATCGACGAACACATCGTCGGGATAGGCCGCGTCCATCAACTGGTTGCGGCTTTTGATCACACCGGGGCGGATCGCTAGGGCTTCGAGAATCAGGAATTCGGTGACGGTCAGGCTGACCGCCTTGCCATCCCATGTCACGTGATGGCGCGCAGGATCCATGAACAGGCGGCCACGGTTTAGGGTGGCAGGAGCGGGTTCGGGCAGAGCAGCGCTACCATCGCCGGCCACCACCGGATCGGCGCGGCGCAGGATGGCGCGGATGCGGGCGATCAGCAGGCGCAGGCTGAAGGGTTTGGCGATGTAATCATCCGCGCCCTGTTCGAGGCCCGCCTCCTCGTCGCTTTCATCATCCTTGCTGGTGAGAAAGATGACGGGCAGCGCCGAATGCTCCCGCAGCCGCTGAAGCAGTTCCATCCCGTCCATCTTGGGCATCTTGATGTCGAACACAGCCAGATCGGGCGGGTTATCCAGCAGCGCCTTCAGTGCGGTTTCGCCATCGGAATAGAGCCGCGTGGCGAACCCTTCGGATTGCAGCGCGATCGATACGCTGGTGAGGATGTTGCGATCATCATCAACCAGGGCAATCTGCATCACGCGGTCGCGGGCCGAGGGCGAACCGGGCGTGAGATCAGGCTGGTCAAGGGTGGTGTCGGACATGGCCCTTTATCCCTTACGCCGCCGCCTTTGCATCGCACAAGCGCTAGCGGCATTGCACGCGCCGAGCAATTGCCAGCCGCCTCGCAACCCCCCGTTAGAACGGCTTGGCCGGTGGGTAGACAATATTGCACCGCGCCGGGTTTGCATACGTATGCGCCGATGCTAGGCGAAATCCGGGATCGTTAGAGGGATTCGCTGGTCGCAGCGACCTTGCGACCCTGCCATTCCGTTTCGGCGGCTGCAACAGCCCCGGCGCTCAGGAGAGATGACGTTGACCTCGCTTGCAACCCCGCTGGCTGCCCAGAACCTTGTGACCCGGGCCACGATCCACGCCAATCTTGGCACCGCCGCGCTGGTCGAACACGCGCTGTCCAAGGGTGAGGGCAAGCTGACCAAGCATGGCGCGCTGCTGGTGGAAACCGGCAAGTTCACCGGGCGCAGTGTCAAAGACAAGTTCATCGTGCGCGATGCGGCCACCGAAGACACAATCAACTGGGGCCCGATCAACCAGCCGATGAGCCCGGAGCATTTCGCCGCACTCAAAGCGGATTTCCTCAAGGAACTCGAAGGCTCGGGCGAACTTTACGTCGCTGATCTCTTCGGCGGTTCGCAGCCCGAATATCGCGTCAACGTGCGAGTGATCACGCAGATGGCTTGGCACAACCTGTTCATCCGCACCCTGCTGGTGCGCCCCACGGCGGACGAGCTCGCCAGCTTCGCGCCTGAATACACCATCATCAACCTGCCCAGCTTCAAGGCCGACCCGGAACTCCACGGCTGCCGCAGCGACACGGTGATTGCGGTCAGCTTCACCGAAAAGCTGATCCTGATCGGCAACACCGAATATTCGGGCGAAATGAAAAAGGGCGTGTTCGGCCTGCTCAACTACCTGCTTCCCGCACAGGGCGTGATGCCGATGCATTGCAGCGCCAATATCGGCAAGGATGGCAAGAGCGCGATCTTTTTTGGCCTGTCGGGCACCGGCAAGACCACGCTCAGCGCCGATGCCAGCCGCACGCTGATCGGCGATGACGAGCACGGATGGTCGGACACCGCCGTGTTCAACTTCGAAGGCGGCTGTTATGCCAAGATGATCAATCTTTCGGCGGAAGGTGAGCCGGAAATCTACGCCACCACGCAGATGTTCGGCACGATCCTCGAAAACGTGGCGATGGATGAAGAGACGCGCGAGCTCGATTTCACTGATGCCAGCAAGACGGAAAACACCCGCGGTGCTTACCCGATCGAGTTCATCCCGAACACGAGTGAGAAGAACCTCGGCCCGGCGCCATCCAACGTAATCATGCTGACCGCCGATGCGTTTGGCGTGCTGCCCCCGATTGCGCGGCTGACCGCGGATCAGGCGATGTATTACTTCCTATCCGGTTACACCGCCAAGGTTGCGGGCACTGAAATCGGCGTGACTGAGCCGGAGGCGACCTTCTCAACCTGTTTCGGCGCTGCTTTCATGCCGCGCCACCCATCGGTCTACGGCAATCTGCTCAAGGAGCGCATCGCCAAGGGCAACGCCCAATGCTGGTTGGTCAACACCGGCTGGACGGGCGGCAAGTATGGCACGGGCAGCCGTATGCCGATCAAGGCGACCCGCGCGCTGCTCAACGCTGTGCTCGATGGCAAGATGGACGCGGTCGAGTTCCGCAAGGACGCCAATTTCGGGTTTGATGTGCCCGTGTTCGTGCCGGCCTTGGCCGAAGCCGGACTGGATCAGACGATCCTCGATCCGCGCAGCACTTGGGCTGACGGCGCGGAGTATGACGCGACCGCCAAAAAGCTGGTGCAACTGTTCATCGACAACTTCGCGCAGTTCGAAGCCCATGTCGACGAAGGCGTGCGTCAGGCTGCACCCGCTCCCGTTGCGGCCTGATTTTCTGGTCTTCCCTGCCATTGCGGCGTAATGTGAATGGTGGAGTATGACGCTCCACCAGCCAAGGGATAGTAGCATGAGCATTCTCGACGGGATTCTGAAGAATATCGGCGGCGCGCCGGATGATGTGGTGAACCTTGCCAAGCAGGTCGGCCTTGACCCCGCGATGGTCGAACAGGCGATCGCTGCTCTGGGCAAGACCCATCAAATGGACGGTGACACCGTTGAACTGGCCGCCGAAAAGACTGGGATGAGCCCCGACATCCTCAATCAGATCGTCGGCGCGATTGGCGGCGAAGGTTCGCTCACCAACTTCGCCTCGATCCTAGATCAGGACAAGGATGGCAACCCGATCAACGACCTGATGGGAATGGCCAAGGGCCTGTTCGGCAAGAACTGATCTAGCTCATTCCGCTGCACCGGAGAGGTCGGGTGTCTCGACCTCTTCGGGCAGGGTGCTGATGTCGACGATGGTGCCATCGGGCACACTCGTGACCGCTGCGATCAGTTGTCTTGCGCGCCTGGCGGCAGGACTGCCATGCGGATCGGCCGCGAGCGGGGCTAGGAATTCCCGGGCAATCGCATTCTTGGCTTCGCCGATTAGCATGATCCCGGCGCTCAACTGCAAACCCTGATCGAACGGCGCAAGTTGTGATGCGCGTTCAAGTGCCGCGCGCGCGTTTTCTGGCGGCTCGGCCCCGCGTTCGACATAGCTGCGGTAATAATAGACCAGCGGAAGCGGGTGATCGTTTTCAATCTGGTTGAGCGCAGTAAAGGGCTGCATCGCCGCGGTGAAGCCCGCCGATTGATCGTCGATCTCCTGCGCTCGCCGGAACAGGGCATAACCCTTCTGGACGTAGGCGTTGGCCCGCCTTGGGTCGATGGCAATGGCAGCGTCGGCCGCGGCGACCGCTTCGGTATCATTGCCCGCGTCATACTCGGCTTCAGCCAAGGCAGTCAGAACGCCGGGATCATCGGGATATCGCGCCGCAATCGCACGTGTTTCAGTCAGAATTTCGGCAGCTTGTTCGGCGTTCACGCCGCGTTGCGAACGGATCTGCAACGGCATGATCGCCGCTTCCCCGGCGGGCAGCTTGCGCAAGGCCACCGGTCCGGTCGTCAGCTTTTCCGGCGGTAAGGCTACGGCCACCAGCTTCGCGCGCAGATAGGCGCGCAGTTCGCGTTCGAGCTTGTCCAGATCGCCAAAGGTAGCCTGTGCTGCCGCCGCAGGTGCCGTGCCTTGCGCAAGGCTGATCTGATACTGCTGCAACTGCCCGGCACGCTCTTTCGAGAAAGTCAGGTAGTGATACAAAAGCCAGCTCTTGCCATAGAAGGCATCGAAGCCCTTGCCGCGTTTCTTTTCGTAAAGCGCCGGATCGATCAACTCATCGACGGGGACGGGATCGGCAAAGAACAGCTCCGGTCCTCGGTGCTGTGCAACCCCGCCGATGATGACGCTGCCATCGTCCTTGAAGATGGATGAGGCGAAGAATTCGGCAGCGCCTTCGTTCAACCAGCGCGGCATGGCAAAACGCGATGCACCGATCAGAAAGTGGTGCGCGTATTCGTGCAGCAGCACGGTTGTCGAAAAGTCGAGGCCATCGCCACGGCTGTTGCGGATGTCCTGCACGAAAGCACGGCTGGCTCCGGCGCGCGGAATGTAGAAGCCCGCAACGTTGCTGCTCTTGCCACCGGCCAATTTCTGAATGTCGCGTTCGCCGCCTACGACATAGATTAACAGACGGTTCGACGGACTGGGCTTGTCCACCGCTCTCGATGTAACGAAGGCCATCGCGCTGTGATAGCGCTCCAGCATTTCCGCAAAACGCGTGATGTCGCGCTCGCTGTCGTCAGCGTAGATCACGAAGTGATCGGTCGAGGCTTCGAACCATTCCGCCTGTGCGGGAAACGCCAGAACCAGAGCGCCCAGTCCCAAGAGTGCGCGGCCAATCATTCGAAACATATGCCTAAGCCCCTAGCCTTGCCTGCGATTGCACTGCGTTGGCGCAAGAATAGGGCGCCTTTTTCAGGATGCTAGTGCTTTTGTGCGTGCCCCTTTCACTCGGTCGCCGGGCGCGTATCTTCCAGATATTGCCAGATACGGCTGACCACCACCGATCCTTCGCCCACCGCGCTCGCCACGCGTTTGACCGATCCGGCGCGCACGTCGCCGA
Source organism: Sphingomonadales bacterium Ga0077531 (assembly GCA_001464915.1). GTDB lineage: Bacteria > Pseudomonadota > Alphaproteobacteria > Sphingomonadales > Sphingomonadaceae > Erythrobacter. The sequence goes on along the minus strand of LNED01000034.1, from coordinate 76,154 downwards.
CGGCGAAGATTCCCTCGGCGGTGGTTTCATAAGGGTCGCCGCGTCCGGCCGCCGCGCCGGTCAGCACAAACCCCTTTTCATCGGTCGCCGCCAAGCCCGAAAGCCAATCGGTGTTGGGCGCCGCGCCGATCATGATGAACAGCGCGCGGGTGGCGATGCGCTGCTCGCTCGCGCCGGTCTTGCCCCCAGTCTTAAGCGTGATCGCCTCCAGCCATTTGTCGCCATCCAGCGCGGTCACTTCGCTGTGATAGTGGATCGTGACGCGCGGATCGGCCTCCAGACGCTGCGACAGATAACTCGACATCGACGCGGCCAAGCTGCTCCCGCGCACCACCAGATGCACGTGTGCCGCAGCGCGGTTGAGGAACATTGCCGCTTGGCCAGCTGAATTGCCGCCGCCGATCACCACCACTTCAGTCTTGGCGCAGAACCGCGCCTCCATCTCGGTCGCCGAATAGAACACGCCTGCGCCTTCGAGCGCCTCCAGCTTATCGAGCGGCAGGCGGCGATATTGCACCCCGGTCGCCACCAGCAGCGCGCGGACGCACAGTTCGTCGCCATCATCCAAGGTTGCGCATAGCGCTCCGTCGTCGCGGCGCGACAGCGCCTCGACCCGGCGCGGCATGACGAACCGCGTGCCGAACTTCATTGCCTGCACTTGGCCCCGGAACGTCAGATCGGTGCCGCTGATCCCGGTGGGAAAGCCCATGTAATTCTCGATACGGCTCGATGTGCCCGCTTGCCCGCCGACAGCGGTATCCTCAATCACCAGCGCCTCAATCCCCTCCGACCCGGCATAGACCGCTGCGGCCACGCCCGCCGGGCCGCCGCCCACGATCAACAGATCATAGGTGCGCTGCGCACAGATGCCGAGATCGAGCCCGAGATATTGCGCGACCTTGCGCGGGGTCGGATCGTGCAGCGGGGTGTCATTGGCGAGGATCACCGCCGGTTCGTGCCCGATCAAGCTGCACACCGCCGTGGTTTCGCGGTCAGTGGCGTCCATATCATAGCTTTGGAACGGGATGCGGTTGCGCGACAGGAACCGCTCGACCGCCTGTACCTGCGCGTCACGATCGGCGCCGATGACTTTGATCGTATCATTGCGCGTGTCGAACTGCTTGCGCCGCCGCGCGGCGAAGACTGTGATGAGGTGATCGGACAATTCGGGCACCTGTCCCATCAATGCCAGCATCGCTTCGCGCGGGGCTTCAATCACGCGGGTATCGACCACCGCCCGCATCCGCATGATATTAGTACTGCGGTTGAGAAACCCGATCTCGCCGAGGAACTGCGTCGGGCCGAGGGTTGAAGGCAACATGCGTTCGCCCGAGCGCGGGTCGGCCACTTCGATCTCGCCATCGATCACATAGATGAACCGGTCCATCGGCTCACCAATGTCCATCACGATGTCGCCCGCCCGGTAGCTGACCTCGCCGCCAATGTCGCAGATCGCCGCAACATGCTCAGGCGCGAGCGGCACCCGGCGCATGGTTTCAAGGTCTTGTCCCAAGGTCTCCATGCGCGCCTCCTTCGATCATCGAGGCAAGGTGGATGCCCGCCGTAGGTTGCAAGATGGGGTCAGGGGTCGGTCCGTGCTACCCCCGCGCCCCCGCAATATACCGGCTGACGGTGTTGCCCACCACGCTCAGCGGCGCATTGCCGCCCAGCACCACGGCGGTGTTGAACGCCTTGAAATCGTACCGCGACCCAAGCTCGGCCTGCGCGCGGGCGCGTTGGCGCACGATTTCGCTGTGGCCGATCTTGTAACCGCAGGCCTGACCCGGCCAGCTGCAATAACGATCAACCTCTGAGGCGACTTCCTCGACCTTCGATCCGTTGCGTTCCACGAAGAACTGCCGCCCCATCTCGCGCGTCCAGCGTTTGGAGTGCAGCCCGGTGTCCACCACCAACCGGCAGGCGCGGAAGGCGAGGCTTTGCAGGTAGCCGAGCCGCCCGACCTTGAATTCATCATAGGCGCCGAGTTCATCGGCGAGCTGTTCGGCATAGAGCGCCCAGCCTTCGGAAAAGGCATTGAACGCGAGGATCGAGCGGATCAGCGGCAGGCGGTTGCTGAATTCGCCTTCCCACACGTGACCGGGGATGGATTCGTGGAATGTCAGATCGGCCAGATCATATTTGCGGTGCAGATCGGTGGTGCGCAGGTTGATCCAGAAACGCCCCGGAATGCTGCCGTCCTTGCTGCCCGCGCCGCCGTAAGCGCCCGGCGCGCCGGGTTCTTCGGCGAGCGGCAGGCGGCGCACTTCCAGCGGCGGATCAACCACTTGGTTAAATGCGCGCGGCATCTGCGATTTGATCCAGCTGACACGGTCGTTGATGAAGGCGAAGATTTCCTCGCGCCCCGGATCGCCTTCCGCGAATTGATAGCGCGGATCATCCGCCAACGCGCGCATCCGTTCGCCGACGCTGCCCTGAGTGTAGCCGATTTCGCGCAGGATCGGGTCCATCCGGCCGTGGATCTCGTCGAGTTCGGCGAGGCCTTGGCGGTGGATTTCATCCGGCGTCATGCTGGTGGTGGTCGAAGCGCCGACTGCCCAGGCGTAATATTCCTCGCCCATTGGCTGGGCGGATACCCCGGCGGCGTCCTTGGCGATGGCGCGTTGGGCCTTCAGTTCGGCAAGTTGTGCCTGAAGTGCGGGGACGATGCCATTGGCGGCGATGCGTTCGGCCAGCGGTGCGGCCCAATCGCCTGCACCAAAGGTGGCCGCTTTGAGCGGGCCAGCGTAGCTATCAACCGCCCCGGCAATGCTGGTTTCCATCTGCGCGATCGCCTTGTCGAGCAGGAAGGCGGGCGGCACCACGCCCATGCCCCGCGCGGCACGGATGCGGTCAAGCTCGCCATTGAGGATCGCAGGCACTTCACCGAGGCGATCCATATAGGGGCCGACGTCCTCAGAGGCTTTCAACGGCTGGGTCGATCCGAAAAAGCGCGGCAAGTCGATATAGCCGCCGACATTCTGGATCACCACGTAAGGGGCATTGCGCCAGCTGCCGACCGCGACATCGCCGTAGGGCAGCGCCATGCCTTCGAGCGCGCGGGTGAAGGCGGTTTCGACCACTTCGAACCCGATCTGCTGATCGCTGGTCAGGCCATCTTTGGGATAGGCGCGGGCTTCGGCGACGAGCTCTTTCAGCGTCGCGGCATATTCGCTACGCCCGGCCTCGCCCGGCGTGCCGAAGGTCGATCGCCACGCGGCATAGTCACCAGTGTCGACCCCGGCCCCGGTCGCGCGGCCCGGTTCATGCGCCAGCATCCGGTAGGCGATCGCATCGAGCGCGGCATCGGGGGCCAGGCCCGCAATCGGCCCGGCAGCGAGGCCCGGTGCCGGTGTGGTGGCGACGCAAGCGGGCAGCAGCGCAAGCGCGGAAACGCCGCCAAGCCCGGCAAGAGCTTGGCGGCGGGTGAAGTCAGCGTGGTTCTCTCTCATGCCCCCGGTGTGGCGGGGTGCAAAAGACGAGTCAATCGCGCGGGATTAATCCTTGAGCATGCTGCCGACCTTGCCGCCTTCGGCAGCAAGCATGTTGAGGACGGCGTGGTGCAGGTTGATGTTTTCTTCGGCCGTGCCTTCGTAGCCTTCCATGCCCAGTTCCTCGGCCAGTTCCTTGCGATTAGCAAAGCTGGGGTCGAGGCCGACCATCTTCATCAGATCAACAATCGACGTGCGCCAATTGAACTTGTCAGCATCGGGCATGGCGGCAATGCGCGCTTCCATCGCTTCCTGGCTGATCGGATCGGGGGTGGCCGGCTTGGCCGCAGCAGGTGCCGCAGCGGGAGCGGCGGCAGGCTTGGGCGCGGCGGCCTTTTTCTCGTCTTCGTCTGAACCCCAGACCGCATTCTTGATTGAGCTGAAAATTCCCATCATAGCCTCCCTTGTGCGACATAATGCCGCAGGCCGCAGGTTAGGGCATTTATGTTCCAACACTGAGTCGAGCACGCGCTGCCCACCGTTAAAAAGGAACGCCGCACCCCATGACCGATATCGTGCTGTCCATCGTGATGCTCGCCGCGCTGGCATTGGTGGCGGGGGCATTTGTGCTGTGGCGGCGGACGGGCGCGGTCAAGCAGCCTGCTTTGATGGTGGTGCTGGCGGTGATCGCCGTGCTCAACGTCCTGATCTGGACGGTACCGACCGAAACTGGCGACGCACCGATCAGGCAAATAAAGGCCGCCGGGGAAGGGTAACCCGCCCCGACGAAATGGCGGGATCACCGACGCCGCCGTCAGGCGGCATGAGCGAGGAAAGGCGCGCCCGGATGGGCGCGCCTCCACCAAAACTACTCCGGTATATTCCAGTTCACTGAGTTGGAGTAAGTCCCCGCAACCGGCTTGCCATTGCCGTCGCGCGCGGCATCGAACCGGGCGCGTTTGGTCACCAAATCGCAGGTTGCCGCATCCAGCGCTGCGTGCCCGGTGGAGCGGGTGATGGTGCAGCCCGTCACCTTGCCTGCCGCATCGATGCTGAGGGCAAAGCGCGCACTCCCCGTCAGCCCTTCGCGGATCCAGCGCGGGCGGTAATCGGCGTTGGTCACCCAATTGCCGGGCTTGCCGCGCGGGGCCGCGCCCACGGGATCGAACGGCAAGGCGCTTGGGGTTGGGCCGGGAATGCCGAAATCGACCGGGCCGACCGGGCCTGTGCCCAGATCGGGCAGGGTACCAATCGGATCACTCGTGCCCAAATTGGTCGGGAAAGTGACCGGGTTGGTGGCCGTTGTTGTTGTGGTGGTTGTGGCGGTGTTCGGGGTCTTGTCGCTGATCACCGGGTCATCCGGGGTTGGCGGCGGGGGCGGGGGCAGCGGCGCTTCGGTAATGGTTTCGCCCTTGATCCGGGGCTGTTCGGGCGCGATCACGACCTTCACGGCAAGGCCGACGACCAGCAAAGCGCCAAAAGCAACAGGAATGCCGATGGCGCCAAGCATCGCGGCGGGGTTCGGACGGCGGTTGTGGGAAGCATAGTTCATTCGGGGGGCTCCTCTCTCCATCATCGTGGGAGCGGTGGCCGGAGCGCGAATGACACCAACGCGATGAGCAAAAACCCTCCGGCCCCGCTCATGCGCATAAGTACTATGCTTTTTGATAGGGGCGAAATGGTTTCGTTTTGCAATTCAGCGTGTTGTCTTGCTGCGCTGCAACAAGTTCTGAGGGCTACGCAAGTTCGGCCCGCCAAGGGACGGGCCGCAAGGGCGACCGCCCGCCCGCAGCGACGCGCCCGCAGGGCGTGTGAGCGAGGATTTCGCATCGCGGAGGCGATGCGGAACACCAAAAGTGCGCCGAGGACTGCGCGCCGGAGGGCGCGCAGCACACAAAGGCTCCTTACTTAATCGGACAATCGGGCGAGAGCCGGAAATCCAGATAGTTGTCGACCGAACCCATCAATTCCTCGATCTCGTTTTCGAAGAAGTGGTTGGCGCGCGGGATTTCTTCGTGGTGGATCGTGATGTGCTTTTGCGTGCGCAGCTTGTCGACCAGCTTCTGCACCGCGATCGGCTGCACCACGGTATCGGCCGCGCCCTGCACGAAGATGCCCGAGGCGGGGCAGGGGGCGAGGAAGCTGAAGTCATACATATTGGCCGGCGGCGCGACTGAGATGAAGCCGCGCACTTCGGGGCGGCGCATCAGCAACTGCATGCCGATCAGCGCGCCGAACGAATAGCCCGCGATCCATGTGCTCTGCGCTTCGGGGTGGATCGACTGAATCCAATCGAGCGCCGATGCTGCGTCGGAAAGTTCGCCGATGCCGGAATCAAAGCTGCCTTGCGAACGGCCCACGCCGCGGAAATTGAACCGCAGCGTCGCAAAACCGCGATCCGCAAAGGTCTTGTATAGCCGCTGCACGATCCGGTCGTTCATCGTGCCGCCGCCTTCGGGGTGGGGATGCAGGATCATCGCCACCGGTGCACGCGGGCGCGGCGGCGGGGAGAAACGGCCTTCGAGACGACCTTCGGGGCCGGGGAAGATGACTGAGGGCATCGGTAAACCTTGTTGATCGAGGAGCCGCAAGCTGCCGGGTGGCGCACGCGAAAGCGGGCTCTATATAGGGCGCGATGGTAATTTCGCAATTTTTTGTCGCGGTTGCAGCAACGCCGCCGGAGTTTGGGCCAGAATCGGGGGACCCAAATGGCTGAGCGGGTCTATCTCGACCACGCGGCAACCTCGCCCCTGCGCCCCCAAGCCAAGGCGGCGATGGACGATGGGTTCCGGCTGTGGGCCAACCCGTCCTCGCCCCACGCCGAGGGCCGCAAGGCCCGCGCCGCGCTGGAAGATGCGCGCGAGCGGATCAAGGCGGCGCTGGGGTGGACGGGGGAGCTGATTTTTACGAGCGGGGCGAGTGAAGCGCTGTGGATTGCGCTGAACCGTTCGAAGGTTGAGCGGCGCATTGTCAGTGCGGTGGAGCATGACGCTGTGTTCCGGGCCGCGCCGGATGCGGAGGTTGTGCCGATCACTGACGGCGAAGTTGATCCCGAAATGCTGTCAAACAACGCAGGCGCACTTGCGGCAGTGCAGCACATCAATTCCGAAACTGGCACGAATTTAATGCCATACGTGCAAAGCAAGCTGGCGGAGTCGGTTCGAGTTGGGGGCGGACAACTGCTCGTCGATTGCTCACAAAGTGCGGGCAAGATTACATTACCCGAAGCCGATATGCTTGTTATCAGCGCACACAAATTTGGCGGGCCGATAGGGATTGGCGCGTTGCTGCTGCGGGATTTCAACCTGATCGACCCCGTCGGCGGGCACGAACGCGGCTATCGGCAAGGCACCGAAAATCTCCCTGGGGCGCTGGGTATGGTTGCGGCGTTGGAAGCTGGAGGGCTGGACAGTTGGGCAACCACCGCCGAACAGCACTTCGACTTCAGGAATACACTTTCCAGCCACGGTGAGGTGATTGCACCGGGCTTTCAATGCTCGCACATTGTCTCGGTTGCCCACCCCACTATCAGCGCCCAAGCCCTGCTGATCCGGCTCGACGCCATGGGCTTCGCTGTCTCGGCGGGCAGCGCCTGTTCGTCCGGAACGCTCAAGAAAAGCCGGGTGCTCGATGCCTTTGGTGTGCCCGATGATGTTGCGGCGCGGACGATCCGGGTGAGTTTGGGGTGGAACACCACGCCCGAAGACCTGCAGCGGTTTGCGGCGGCTTGGGCTTCGCTATGTTGACCCTCACCTCCGCCCCGGGCTTGACCCGGGGCCCAGCTATCTTGAGGCTTTGCGAGGAAGGCAGCGGGCCCACGGGTCAAGCCCGGGGCGAGGAGGACGGGCCATGATCTACCTAGACTACCAAGCCACCACGCCGCTTGCGCGCGAAGCGCGCGAAGCGATGTTGCGCTGGCTCGGCGGGCCGGACAGCGACACCTTCGGCAACCCGCACTCCCCGCACCGAATGGGCCGGATGGCGGCGGCGGCGGTGGAGACGGCGCGGGAGCGGGTGGCGGCTCTGCTGCCCCAAGACGGGAAAGTCATCTTTACCTCCGGCGCCACGGAAGCCCTCAACATGGTGCTGCAAGGCACGCCCGGCGATGTCATTACCTTCGCCACCGAACACGCTGCCGTGCTCGATTGCGCGCGGGTGGTCGAGGCGCAGGGGCGGCGGTTCACCGTGCTCCCGGTGGTGCCTGATGGCCGCGCCGATCTCGGAGCGCTGCAAGCTGCGATCACCCCGCAAACCGGCCTCATCGCAGTGATGGCGATCAATAACGAAATCGGGGTTCGCAACCCGCTCGCCCCGGTGGTCGAACTCGCGCGCCAGGTGGGGGCTAGGGTGCTGGTAGATGCCGTCCAGGCCTATGGTAGAGTGCCGGTAGAGGTCGCCGCCGATTACATTGCGATCTCAGCCCACAAGATGCACGGTCCCAAAGGCATCGGCGCGCTCTGGATTGGCCCCGACGCCAGCCCGCCCGCACCCTTGCTTTGGGGCGGCGGACAGGAGGCTAGCCTGCGGTCAGGCACCCTCTCGCCCGCGCTTTGCGCAGGGTTTGGGGCAGCGGCGCAGGTGGCTGAGGAGCGGATGGTCGACGATATGTTTCACGTGAAACATTTGTGGAACATTGCGCGGGAAGCCTTCGCGGCTTGGGAGTTGAATGGCAGCGCCGAACACCGCTGGCATGGTAATTTGAATGTGCGGCATGATGGCTTGGACATCGCCCGGTTAATGTCCGATTGCCGCACGGTGATGTTCTCAGCGGGCAGTGCCTGTGCCAGCGGATCGGGTCGGCCCAGCCATGTGCTACGCGCAATCGGCCTTAGCGACGCAGAGGCAAAGTCCTCTATTCGGCTGGGATTTGGGCGCTATACCACGGCGCAAGACGTCGAAACCGCCGCCGCCGCAATATTGTCCGCCGCCAAGGAGCAGGGCCTGTGAGTATTACCATCACCTTCCTTGATCCGCACGGCAACCCGGTCGCCGCGGCCTGTGAGCCCGGCGATAATCTGCTGCGCGTCGGCCAGGCTGCGGGGCTGCCGTTGGAGGGCACCTGCGAGGGACAGATGGCGTGTTCGACCTGCCACGTGATCGTTGCGGCTGAATGGTTCGACCGCCTGCCGCCCGCGGCGGAGGAGGAAGAGGACATGCTCGATTTCGCCGCCGGCGCGCGGCGCACCTCGCGGCTGTCGTGCCAGATCGAGCTGACGGCGGAGATGGACGGGCTAACCGTCTCCATCCCCGCCCAAAGCAACGACTTGCGGCGAATGTAAGCCGCTGGGCGTTCTAGTCCGCCATTTCCATATTGAGCGCCGCCATCAACGCCTCGACAAAGGCAGGAATATCATCGGGCTTGCGGCTGGTGATCAGGTTGCCGTCAATGGCGACTTCGCGGTCAACCACTTCGGCCCCGGCATTGGCGAGGTCTGTGCGGAGCGATGGCCAGCACGTGACGGTGCGGCCCTTGAGCAGATCGGCTTCAGCCAGCAGCCACGGCGCGTGACAGATCGCCGCAATCGGCTTTTTTGCGCCATCGAATGCCTTGATCAGAGCAATGACGCCCGCGTTCATTCGTAGAATATCCGGATTCATCTGGCCGCCGGGCAGCAGCAGCGCATCGTAATCACCAACCTTGGCCTGATCGATCGTGATGTCGACCGCGACGCTTTTGCCCCAGTCTTTCTGATCCCAGCCCTTGATTTCGCCTAGCTTAAGGCTGGCGATGGTGGTCTGAGCTCCCTCTTCCTCCAGCATCTGCTTGGGTTGCAGCAATTCAGATTGTTCAAAACCGTCGGTGGCGATGATGAGGATGCGTTGCATGTTATTGTCTCCGTTGTCGCCCTGTTGAAAAACCAATGGGCGGCGGGGCATGCCTGTTCCCGGGAAGCGGGCAGAGCGGGCGGCACATGCGTTGGGGCACCTTTTCTCTGTGGAAACCCCTCTCCCGGCACCGCCCGCAGGTTGCTAGACGGGCACCATGTCCGATCCCGTCATCACCCCGCCTGACGACAGCTTTGATGCGATTGTCGATGCGCCCTTCGATGCGGCGCTGTCTGAACGTTATCTGGTCTATGCGCTGTCCACGATCACTGCGCGTTCGCTGCCTGATCTGCGCGATGGATTGAAGCCGGTGCACCGCCGGTTGCTGTGGGCGATGCGGCAGTTGAAGCTGGATCCGTCCTCCGCATTCAAGAAATCCGCGCGCGTGGTCGGCGATGTGATCGGCAAGTATCACCCGCACGGCGATGCATCTGTCTATGACGCGATGGTGCGCCTCGCGCAGGATTTTGCGCTGCGTTATCCGTTGGTTGAGGGGCAGGGTAACTTCGGCAATGTCGATGGCGATAACGCTGCGGCCTACCGTTACACCGAAGCCCGCATGACCAAGACCGCGCTCGCGCTGATGGCGGGTTTGGACGAAGGTACGGTCGATTTCATCCCGACGTATAATGGTGAAGAGATCGAACCGGAGATTTTCCCCGGCATCTTCCCGAACCTGCTCGCCAACGGTTCCAGCGGGATTGCGGTCGGCATGGCGACCAGCATCCCCAGCCACAATGTCGCGGAGATCATCGACGCGACGCTGGAATTGATCGACAACCCGCATGTCGAACACGAACGGCTGATGCAGCTATTCCACGGCCCGGACTTTGCCACCGGCGGGCAGGTGGTCGACAGTGCGGCGAGCATTGCCGAGGCCTATCGCACCGGGCGCGGCGCGTTCCGTTTGCGCGGCAAGTTCCACGCGCCCGAGGCTAAGGACGCAGATGATATCGCCGCCGGGATCGAGCGGCTGGGCAGCGGGCAATGGCAGCTGGTCATCACCGAAATCCCGTATCAGGTGCCCAAGGGCAAGCTGATTGAACAGATCGCCGCGCTGATCGGCGACCGCAAACTGCCGATCCTTGAAGATGTGCGCGATGAAAGCGACACCGCGATCCGCATCGTGCTCACGCCCAAAAGCCGCAATGTCGATCCGGAACTGCTCAAGGAAAGCCTGTTCAAGCTGACCGACCTTGAGACACGCTTCAGCCTCAACTTAAACGTGCTCGACACCCAGCCGGGGTTTGGTCGCGCGCCGATGGTGATGGGGCTGAAAGAGCTGCTGGAAAGCTGGACGCGGGCGCAGATCGACATTCTGCAACGCCGCGCGCAGCACCGGCTCGACAAGATCGCATCGCGGCTGGAACTGGTGCGCGGTTACATCATTGCCTACCTCAACCTTGATCGGGTGATCGAAATCATCCGCACCGAGGATGAGCCCAAGCCGTTGATGATGGCCGAATTCGAACTGACTGATCGGCAGGCCGAAGCGATCCTCAACATGCGGCTGCGGAGCCTGCGCAAGCTCGAAGAAATGGAGCTGCGCAAGGAGCAGGACGAATTACTGGCCGAGGAAGCCGACCTTAACGCCTTGCTCGAAAGCCCCGCCAAACAGCGCACCCGCTTGAAGCGTGACCTGAAAGCGCTGCGCAAGGATTACGCTGAAGACACCCTGCTGGGCCGCCGCCGCACGCTGATTGCCGAGGCCGCGCCGACGGCCATATTCAGCATGGACGCGATGATCGAAAAAGCGCCCGTGACGGTGATCCTCAGCCAGAAAGGCTGGATCCGCGCGGCCAGTGGCCACGTGCCGCTCGATCAGGAATTCAAATATAAGGAGGGCGACGCGCTCGCCTTCATCCTCCACGCGCAGACCACCGACAAGCTACTGCTGGCCGCATCTGATGGGCGGTTCTACACGCTCGGCTGCGACAAGCTGCCCGGCGCGCGCGGGTTTGGCGAGCCGGCACGCACCATGATCGACCTCGAAAGCGAGGCTTCGATCAGCGCCATGATGGTGCATCGTCCGGGCGGACGGCTGTTGCTTGCCTCAAGCCACGGCAAGGGCTTTGTCGCCGCGATGGACGATCTGCTGGCCGAAACGCGCAAGGGCCGGCAGGTGGTGAACCTGAAAGATGGCGCACGGCTGATCGTGATCCGCGAGATTGCGCCGACCCACGATCACGTTGCCTGCGTTGGCGACAATCGCAAACTGGTGGTATTCAATCTGGAAGAACTACCGGTGATGACGCGCGGGCAGGGGGTGCAATTGCAGCGTTACCGCGATGGCGGCATGGCCGATGCAATCACCTTTGTGCTGGGTGACGGGCTGAGCTGGCAGATGGGCGGATCGGGTGAACGCACTCGCACCGAAACCGAAATCCGGATGTGGAAGGTCGCGCGCGGGGCCGCCGGACGGATGCCGCCGCAAGGCTTCCCCAAGAACAATCGCTTCGATTGACAGGCAAAAGGGCCGCGGACGCCTTGGTAGCATCCGCGGCCCGATTGCGACCCCGACCAAGGCGTAGGCGTTACTGCGCTCCGCCGCTTCCTGCGGTGGCGCTTGCGGCTGTGACAGCGATTTGTTCGCGCGTGAACAGCGCTATCAGCTGACCTTGCGGGTTGACTGCGAAATGCTCCTTCTTCAGCGCCACCAGGCCGGTCGGACTTTCGAGGATGATGGCATCACTGGCCATATCGACGCTTTTCAGCTTGCCAGTGGGATTGCCGTTGACTGACATCACCGCCGCACCTTCGACCAATGCAGCATCACGTTTGGTTGCCGCTTCTGCGACTTGCTTGTCGATCATCGCTTCGATTTGGGCCTTGGTGGTGTTGAGGCTGGGGCCTGCCTCGCTCTGGTAGATCATGTTGGCGCCAACTGGGGCTTTGTGCTTGCCAGTGTCGATCACCACGATTTTATCATCCGCCTGTTCGACAGTGCCGATAGGGTTGCCATCATTGCCGAAAATGGTTGCGCCCACGTCTTGCGCGAATGCGGCCATAGGGGTTGCGGCAATCACGGTGGCAAGAAGCGCCAGCTTAAGGGTTCTCATCGATTTCTCCCTTGTTACACAAAATTACGATCTTGCCGTGGGGACGGCCAGATCACCGGGGGTTTGCGGGTTTAGGCGGCCTTGATAAGCCGTAAACTTGGTCCAGAGGGTGAGGCCCGGATAGAGTTGAGCGCAGAACAATCGGATGCACTCGAACCCGCAGGATCAAGCTAGCCCGCGCCAGACGCAGGTGACAACCGCATCACGTGCAGCCCATCGGCCCCAAGGCCCGGTTCACCCCGCTTGGGCGCTCAGGGAATGATTTTTGCCAGTTCCTCGGCCAGCAACGCCTCGATCCGGGCGGCATTGGGGAAGCCTTCTGCCACCCAGCGGGCCTCAATCGTCTGAAGCAGCCGCGCCACTGCTGGGCCAGCGGTGATCCCACGGGCAACAATCGCGCCGCCTTTCAAGGGGAATACGGGCACGGCCCAATCGGCGATAATACGGGCGTCGTTCCCCAGCAACAGCAAGCGGTCGATCGCGAGCGGCGGGGTGAGGCGGTAGGCGAGCGTGTGCGGATCGTCGGCATCAGCCGCGGTGCGTTCCGCCGCGCTGACCAATCGATTGCGCTGAGCCTTGGATAGCCGCAACCGCGCCGCCACAGTCTCAGCGACATCGGGTGAGGGAGGCAATAATGCTGCCAGCCGCCGCACTGGATCGGGGGCGAAGCCTTGTGCTGCTTCCGCCGCAATCAACCGGGAGAGCGCGGCCAAATGCGCCGGGCAAGCCTCTGGCAGGATTACGCCGAGCACGCCCTTGCTCCGCATCCGCTCCACCGTCGCGTGCGGATCGGGCAGGGCAAGCAGCGCCAGCAATTCGGCGGCGATCCGTTCGCGGCTGAGGCCTTTGAGCGTGTGCGCCAATTCAGCGCAGGCTTCCTCCGCCACATCGTCAAGCGCCGCGCCGAACCGCGCCTGAAAGCGGTAATAGCGCAGGATCCGCAGGTGATCCTCGGCAATCCGAGCGCGGGGGTCGCCGATGAACCGCACGCGGCGCGCGGCCAGATCATCCAGGCCACCGAAATAGTCGGCAATCACCAGCGTTTCGGGATGGGCATAGAGCGCATTGATCGTGAAATCCCGCCGGGCAGCATCCTCGGGCCAGTCGCTCGCAAAGGCGATGGTCGCGCGCCTGCCATCGGTGGCGACATCACGCCGCAGGGTGGTGACTTCGACCGGGCCATCCTTGAGGATCGCGGTGACAGTGCCGTGCTCGATCCCGGTGGGGACGGTGCGGATGCCAACGCGGGCGCAACGTTCGACCACTTCGGCGGGCATCAGCAGCGTGGCACAATCGACATCGTGCACGTCCATGCCCAGCAAGCTGTCACGCACCGCGCCGCCCACCCATCGAATGTTGTCCGCGCCCAAAGCAGCCGTCAGCGCGGCCAGACCGGCGCGGCGCGGCCAATCGGCATCGGCCAGATCAAGCAGCATCGCGTAAGCCCTCCAGCGCGATCCGCCGCGACAGATTGGCGATGATCGCGGCAGTGACGCCCCAGATGCGGAACCCCTGCCACTCCAGTTCAAGATAGCGCCGGTTCGCTCCGCGCCAGAACACTTCGTTCGTCGTCCAGCTGGTCGGATCTAGCAACATAGCGAGCGGCGCTTCGAACCACGCTTCAACCTCGGTTGGGTTGGGGGAAAGGGTGAGGCCCGGCGGCACTACGCCCAGCACCGGGGTTATGATGAAGCCGGTGCCAGTGTGGTAGGTATCGGTGGCGCCGATCACCCGCACGGCATCGCGCGGCAGGGCGAGTTCCTCCTCAGCCTCTCGCAGAGCGGCGGTGATGGCGTCCTCACCCGGATCGATCTTGCCGCCGGGAAAGGCAACCTGGCCGGGATGATCGCGCATCGCGCGCGGGCGCTGAGTCAGGATGACCTGCGGATCATGTGCCACATCGGTCACCGCGATCAACACCGCAGCCGGGGTGGCGCGACCGTCAATGGCGAAGGATGCATCGCTCATCAGATCGGGGATAGCCACGCGGTGCCCCTCGGCAAAGGCGCGGGCGAGGGGGTCGTGGATGCTGGGGGCTCGTGTCATGGCAGCAGCCCGAAGGACGCGCCCTTGCTGCTGACCTGCCAGCCATTCGCCTCCGCCCCTTCGGCCAGCGCAATCTCGGCGAGCTGCGCATAGGTTGATCGGTTCAGCCGCGCCTCGCACCCGCGCCGCACGGCAAGATAGAGCGCCGGAGTCTCGCCATCGCCCACCGCGCGCAAAGGATGATCCGGCCCGGCGATCACGATGTCGTCGGTATTGAGCCGGAACGCCAACGCGTCGTCGGCGCGCACGCAATCGACCGCAATGAAGGCCGCGTCCTCGACTTCGATGGTGAGTTTTTCAAACGGGGTGACGAGCCAATGCTGGCCGCTGTCATCGCGTTTCAGCAGGCCGGCAAAGGCGCGCACCATCGCCTCGCGCCGGATCACGCCGCCCTCGTGATACCACGTGCCATCAGCGGCAATGCGCATGTTGCTATCGCCTGAAACCTGCGGCGCCCAGCCTTCGACCGGGGGCAATTTGCGCTGCGCCACCAGCTCGGCGATTTCGGCGAGCGTCAGGCTGGCGAGGTAAGGGGGCGGTTCATAGGGCATGGTTTGCGGGATGGCAGATGAAGGGGCGAAGGTGAAGGGGTTACCCCTCCCACGGCCCAAGCATACCTACAGCAGGCATCGCCGCCAACGCCGTGCCGCGCGCCAGCAGTCGGTGCTGCTCGAAAGGCCCGGGGCAGCGCCACCCGCCCGTCAGCGCGGCGGAAAAGCCCCAGCGGCCGTAATAGTCTGCGTCCCCGATCAGCACTTGTGGAAGCGCGCGGCCACCACTGGCAGCAAGCCGTGCGTCTTCGGCAATCATCGCGCTCATCAAACCCACACCGAAACCTTCGCCCTGCCGTTCGGGCACTACGGCAACCGGGCCGACCATCACCAGCGGCACTTGCCCCTGTTTGGTCTGGAGCGCGATCGGCCAGCACTGGATTGTGCCCACCAGCATATCGTGATCGTCCAGCGCGGCCAGGCTGAGGCCGGGCAGCCAGTCCATCCCTTCGCGGATCCGGTAGGCGGTGCGGGCGTGCCGGTCGGCCCCGAATGCCCGGTCGAGCACCGCCTCGATCATGCCAGGGTCGACCGCTTCAAGCGGGATCAGGGTCGCAGTGGCAGCGTGGCTCATTTGGCGGTGAGTTTCAGCAATCGCGCGTCCTTGCCGTCTTCGGCCACCCACACCGCGCCGTCCGGGCCTTGAGCAAGCGAACGAAGACGGCGGTCGAATTCATGGCGGGTGACTTCTCGAGCGGTCTCGCCTTCGAATGCGACATCGACGATGGCCTGCGAACCGAGGCCCGCCATCAAAGCATGGCCCTGCCAGGCTTTGAACATGGTGCCGGTGTAGATCAGCATATCGCCCGGAGCGATCACCGGGTTCCAGCTCAGTGCGGGCTGGGCAAAGCCATCATCGGCTGCGTGATCGGGGATCGGGTCGCCATTATAATGTTCGCCGTTCGAACGGATCGGCCAGCCATAATTGGCACCGGGCTGAACGAGGTTGAGCTCATCCCCGCCCGCCGGGCCATGCTCGACCTCCCACAGGCGGCCCTTCGCGTCCCAATCCAGCCCGAGAATGTTGCGGTGGCCCCACGACCAGATTTGCGCCGTCTCTTCGCCCTTGGCAGCCAAGGGATTGCCCGCTGCCGGAGTCCCGTCGAGATTAAGCCGCACGATAGTGCCGAGCGTGTTGGTGGTGTCCTGCGCCGGCTGCATCTTCTGCCGGTCACCGCTGGCGATAAACAGGTGCTTGCCATCGGGCGAGATAGCGATGCGGTGCGAATAATGTCCGCGCCCGGTGACCTTTGGCGTCTGGCGCCAGATCACCTTGAGGCCTTCGATCGCGCAGCTTTCGACCGTTGCACAGACCAGTGTTCCCTTGCCCACGACCGCGCCGCTGGTGTCGGCCTCACCGAATTCCGCCCAGCTGAGGTAGATCGTACGGCGGCCCAGCGAGGCGGCAGCCTCGGCCGGAAGGAAAGCGATATCGCCGAGCCCGCCTTGGCCAGCATAGGCAACTTCAGGCGCACCAGCGACCGTTCTGGTGATCCCCGTTTCGGTGTCGAACACCTTCACCGTGCCCGCTTTTTCGGTCACGAACAGCATCGCGGTGCCGGGCGCAAAAGCCATGGCCCACGGCTCCTCGAAGGTCGCCGCTTCGCTAACCACATATGGCGTTCCATCGACTTGCACCGCAGCGGTTTCCCCGGTTTCGGCTTTCGTGCAGCTTGCCAGCAGCATGGCGGGCAGTGACAACGCGGCGATCAGGCGGAAAGAATGGAACATGTTGGGGGTCACTCCGGGTTTTACGGTTGCAAGCGACGGCCTTGTCATCGGGGTTGACGAGGCCGGGCGGGGGCCGCTGGCCGGGCCAGTGGTGGCCGCGGCTGTTGTGCTTGGGGTATCGATACCCACCGGGCTCGACGATTCCAAGCGGCTTTCGCCTGCGCGCCGCGCAAAGCTTGAAACCGCGATCCGGGGCAGTTGCGGCTGGGCGGTGGCAGTGGTTGAGCCTGATGAGATCGACCGGGTCAACATCTTCATGGCGACAATGCTGGCGATGACCCGCGCGGTGGCGAGCTTGACGGGCGCTCTCGGCCACGAACCGCGTGAGGTGCTGATTGATGGCAATATGACCCCAGCTGGGCGCTGCACCGAATGGCGCTGGCCCGCCCGCGCCATCGTTGGCGGGGACGGGATCGAACCGGCTATCTCTGCCGCCTCGATCATCGCCAAGGAATGGCGCGACCGGTTGATGGTCGAAGCCGCTGCCACGCATCCGCACTACGGGTGGGAGCGTAACAAGGGCTATGGCACGGCTGAACACATGGAGGCGCTGCGGGTGCACGGCGCGACATCGCTCCACCGCCGCAGCTTTGCTCCGGTGTCGCAGCTGACATTGCTCTGATCGGAAATTTGCAGCGTCGATGTGGCGCGGGGTGAGTCCTGCGCGCCACACCGCTGCATATCGAGTCCCGTCGGCAGGGGCGGACTCAACATCTTGTGCCGGTCTTGCTTCGTTCCGCCATTGGGTTGGGGGATTTACCACCTGTTAACCATAATCGGCGCAAAATTAGGCGCTTGACGCGGACTCCTCAAAGACTCATGCCTGTGGATAAGTTGCAAGCAGAACAGGCGGGGCCAATCCGGTGAGTGTGATAGAAAAGACGAAGTTGCAGTTCAAAAGCGCTGTAAAAGCGCCGAAAATTGCGCCCGCACTCGATCTCCCTCTCGGTCGTATCCTTCCGGGCGATTGCATTGAGGCGATGCGTTCGCTGCCCACGGCATCTGTCGATCTGGTCTTCGCCGACCCGCCCTATAACCTGCAATTGGGCGGCGATCTGAATCGGCCCGATGGCAGCCATGTCGACGCCGTGACCGATCATTGGGATCAGTTCGACAGCATGGCAGCCTATGACAAATTCACCCGCGAATGGCTCACCGAGGCGCGCCGCGTTTTGAAGCCCGACGGCGGGTTGTGGGTGATCGGCAGCTATCACAACATCTTCCGCGTCGGCAGCATCTTGCAGGATCTGGGGTTCTGGATCCTCAACGATATCGTCTGGCGCAAGACCAACCCGATGCCCAATTTCCGCGGCACCCGCTTCACCAACGCGCATGAAACCCTGATCTGGGCGAGCATGGGCGAAAAGTCGCGTTATCATTTCAATTACCGCGCCATGAAGACCCTGAATGATGAACTTCAGATGCGGTCAGATTGGGTGATGCCGATTTGCTCAGGCGGCGAACGGCTCAAGGAAAACGGCAAAAAAGCCCACCCCACGCAAAAGCCCGAGGCGCTGCTCTATCGCGTGCTGCTGGCGACAACCGAGAAGGGCGATGTGGTGCTCGATCCGTTCTTCGGCACCGGCACCACCGGTGCGGTGGCCAAGCGTTTGGGCCGCGAATGGATTGGTTGCGAGCGTGAGGATTTCTACCGCGATGTGGCGATGAAACGCATCGCCAAGGAACTCCCCCTCGATGAAAGCGCGCTCACCACGATGCAGAGTGCGCGCAGCGCGCCCAAGGTGGCGTTTGGCGCGGTGGTCGAAGGCGGCTTGATCCCGCCGGGTACGCAGGTGTTCGACAAGAAACGCCGCTGGATCGCCACGGTGCGCACCGATGGATCGCTGGAATGCGATGGCAAAACGGGTTCGATCCACGGGCTGGGCAAAGAATTGCAAGGCGCGCCAAGCTGCAATGGTTGGGCGTTCTGGCATTACGAAACAGGCGCAGATGTGCAGCCGATTGACGCTGCTCGGCAGCTCTACCTACTCGCTGCCGAGGACTGATCTGGCGCATGGCGGAGGCCGTCTATCTCCACCCGCTGACCCTCGTCTCCGGCCCGCAGGCGGTGGAGGGCGATGCGGTGCGGCTGGGCGGCAGCATGGCCTATGCGCGCGAATTTGCCGTGGTGTTGCGCCGGGATGGCGCGGTGGCGGATCGGATCGTCTGTACTGCGTCCGGCATGGAGGCGGCGCTTAACCGCCTGCCCGATACGGTGACGCAGGATGCCGCGGCACAGTGGTCAAACCTCAAGAAAACCCGCCCTCCGCTGCAACTCGGCGCGCGGACGATCCGGCTCGATCAGCCGCAGATCATGGGCATCCTCAACGTCACGCCCGACAGTTTCTCCGACGGCGGGCAGCATGACGACGCCACTGCCGGACGCGCCCATGCCGCTGCCATGCTGGAGGCAGGCGCGGCGATTGTCGACATCGGCGGGGAAAGCACCCGCCCCGGCGCGGCCGCGACGTTTGAGGATGAGGAAATCCGCCGCGTCGTTCCCGCGGTCGAATATTGTGCCACGATGGGCGCTGCGATCAGCGTCGATACGCGGCGTGCTGGCGTGATCGATGCGGCGCTCACGGCCGGCGCGCACATGGCGAATGATGTATCGGCGCTGCGTTATGACCCGCGCTCGATCGAACTTGTCGCGGCCCGCGGTTGCCCGGTGGTGCTGATGCACGCCCCCGGCGCGGGCGAGGATCTGCACGCGGGCGCGCAATATGATGATGTGGTTTCCGAGGTGTTCGACTTCCTCAAGGCAGCTCGCGCCCGCGCCATTGCGGCGGGGGTGTCCGAAGATCGCATCATTCTTGATCCCGGCATCGGCTTTGGTAAGTCGCTCGCCGAGAATCTTGCGCTGATCAATGCCTTGCCGCTGTTCCACGCGCTTGGCAGTCCGATCCTGCTGGGGGCCAGCCGCAAGCGGATGGTGGGCGCATTGTCGGCCGAGGAACCTGCCGATCAGCGCCTCGCCGGGTCGATTGCCTTGGCGGTCAAGGGGATGGACGCGGGCGTTCACCTGCTGCGTGTGCATGATGTGGCCGATACGGTGCAGGCGCGCAATGTGTGGCGCGGCCTGCGCGATGCCGGATTGACTGACTTCAGCCAGCTCGCCCCGCTCTGAGCGGTTCTTTCGTCGCCGTCGCACCTGTGTCATGGAGCGCGGTCAGAAGGCCGTCCATTCTGCGAATCCCCCAAGGAGTTTCCCATGCGCCAGTCGCTGCTCACCGCCACCATTCTCGCCGCCGCGAGCCTTTCTGCTGCGCCGTTGCTGGCCGATAATCATGCGAGTGAGCCGGGCGTGCCGGTTTCGGTCAACCTGACGCCCGACCAATTGCTCGCGCCCTATTATGCTGAATTGCGTAAGAAAGTTGCGATGCCGGTCGCCGGGCCGACCCCCGCGCTGGCGCCTGCCACCACGCTGACCCGCATCGCCTTTGGCAGCTGCAACCACCAATCCGCGCCGCAGCATATGTGGGCACAGATTGCGTCGGCCAATCCGCAGCTGTTTTTGATGATCGGTGACAATGTTTACGGCGATAATGGCTGGGATGCCGATGCCGGGCTGGAAAGCTTGCGCAAGGCCTACGCCCTGCAAGCATCGCATAGTGAATTCAGCGGTTTCCGCGCCAAATACCCGATGATGGCCACGTGGGACGACCATGATTTCGGCCTCAATGATGCAGGCGGCAGCTTCCCGATGCGGCGCTGGGGCGAGGAATTGTTTGAGACGTTCTGGGGATCGTCCGACGCCGTGCGCGCCCGCCCCGGGGTGTACGACAGCACCATCTCCGGGCCGGAAGGCAAGCGGGTGCAGGTGATCATGCTCGATGCGCGGTTTTTCCGGTCGGATTTGAAGCGGATGGAATGGTCGAAAGATCGCCCGCCGCTGGGTGGCTACCTGCCCGATGATAGCGCGACCAAGACTGTGCTGGGTGCAGAACAATGGGCATGGCTGGAGGATGAGCTGGCCAAGCCTGCCGACGTGCGCATTCTCGTGTCATCGACCCAGGTGATCACTCAGGCGCACCAGTATGAAGGCTGGACCAACTTCCCCGCCGAACGCGCCAAGCTGCTGAATATGCTGGCGGCGCGGGAGGATAGCGGGCTGGTGATCCTGAGCGGCGATCGCCATTCTGCCGGGGTCTACAAGACCGAAGAGGCAGGCGAGACGATGTGGGAGCTGACCAGTTCCTCGCTCAATCTGTCGTTCGGCGATGTCGAGAAAAATACCGCGCGGGAACCTGATGCGAGCCGCACCACGCCGTTTTTCGGGATCGAGAATTACGGCCTGATCGACATTGACTGGAAGGCCAAGGCGTTGACCATGACGCTTAAGGGCAATGACTCCGGCATGCTGGCCGCGCAGACATTCAAGTGGTGATGTTCTGCAAATGTTTCACGTGAAACATTGACACGTCAGAGCGTGTAGCCGCCGTCCGATACCATCACATGCCCGGTGATGTTGGCGGCGGCATCGCTCAGCAGATAGAGGATGCTGTCGGCCATTTCCTCGGAGGTGGCGAAGCGGCCCAAGGGGGTGGTTTTCGCCATCGCTTTCAGCGTCGCTTCGCGCCCGATTGCGGCGACGGATCGCTGAAAATCCTCGCCGCCTTCCCAGATCGCGGTGTCGACGCCGCCGGGGGCTATCGCATTGACTCGTATGCCTTTTCCGGCGTTTTCAACTGCCGCAATGCGGGCCATATGGGCGACCGCAGCCTTGGACACGCCGTAGGGGCCGATGCCCGCGACCGGCTTGATCCCGGTGACCGAGGCGACCACCACCACGCTGCCTCCGGTGCTGGCCATTGCCCGCAATGAACTCGCCAAAGTCAGGAATGCGCCGTCCAGATTGACCGCCATCACCCGGCGCCATTCGGCCATCGAAATCGTGGCAATCGGGCCGCCCGAACCGATCCCTGCATTGACCAAGGCATGGTCTAGCCCGGTCAAGCGGGGGTCTAGATCGGCCCAAAGCGCCTCATCGGCGACACTGCCGACAATGCGGTGAACCTCACCCGGTAGATCAAGCGCATCGAGCCCCGCGCCATCAATATCGACCAGAAACAGCCGCGCCGCGCCGCGCGCTGCCAAAGCCTTGGCCGCCGCCGCACCGATCCCCGATGCTGCGCCGGTGACGAGCGCAGAGCGCCCAGCGAAATCTTGCGAATGTGTCATGCCGGTCGGGCTAATCCCAACTGGCCCGATCATCAAGCGGCGTTGTCGATCCCGAGATCGCTGAGCTTACGATACAATGTCGAGCGCCCGATCCCGAGCCGCCGCGCGACTTCGGTCATGCGGCCGCGGTAATGGCCGATGGCGAGGCGGATCACGTCAGCCTCGATATCCTCCAAGGGCCGCAGGTTGCCATCCGGCGTGTAGAGCATGATGCCCACCCCTTCGTGCGCGCTGGCGATGGTGACGCTGCCCTGTTCGCCCAGCATTTCGGACAATTGCGGGAAGCTTTCGGCTTCGAGCGAATTGCTTTCGCAATAGACCGCCGCGCGGAACAACACTGATTGCAGCTGGCGGACATTGCCCGGCCAGTCATAGGCGGCCAGCAGCGCCAGCGCACTGTCGGACACCGAAAGGTGGTTGAGCCCCGGCTGTTCGCCAATGCGGGCGAGGAAATGGCGGGTCAGCGCCGGGATATCGCCGGTGCGATCACGCAGCGGCGGCAGCACGATCCGGGTGCTGCCCAGTTTCGCGGCCAAGCTGGCATCGAACTGCCCGGCCTCCACCATCCGGTCGAGCCCGATATTGCTGGTCACCAACAACCGCACATCAACACGGAAGCCATAGCTGGCCCCCACCGGGCGGATGATCCCGCTGGTCAGCGCTTCGCACAGGCGTTGTTGCAGCGCCGGGGTCAGCCGGTCGACCTCATCGAGCACCAATGTGCCGCCGTCGCAATGCTGGAACGCGCCGATCTGACGGTCGAATGCGCCGGGGAAGGAGCCGGGTTCGTGCCCGAATAATACCGATTCGATCGATCCGGGCGGAATGCTGGTGAGGTTGATGATCCGCAGCGGGTCTTTGGCGCGTGGGCTGGCGGCGTGCATCGCACGCATCAGCATTTCTTTGCCGGTGCCGGTCTCGCCTTCGATCAGCACATGGCCGTGCCCGCGCGCTGCCTTGGCCGCCTGCGCCAAAGCCGTGCGGAATTGCGGTGCGGTGCCGATCATCGCATCGAAATCGAGGCTGGCGGACATTTTTTCGGTCAGCGGCGCCAATTCGTCGCGCGGGGATTCGCGCGTGGTGACGCTGCGTAGCGCCTCCATAAGTCGGTCGGGGGACACCGGCTTGACCAGATAATCGCTTGCACCGGCGCGCATCGCTTCCACCGCCAGCAGCGGTGATGCGCTGGTGGTCAGCATCAGAATCGGCAGGGCGGGGCGGCGTGATTTCAGCTCCGCAATCAGCGTGCAGGCGTCATCGCCTGGCACCCATTGATCGAGCAGGATCGCGGAAAGCTGCATCCCCTCGCGCGTGCCGAGCATGGCGACGGCGGTTTCGGCATCGGGGGCAATGATCGTGCGCCAGCCATCGCGCGCGGCGATGGCGGTGATCAGGCGCGACTGTGCAGGCTCATCATCGATAAGCATCACGATTCGCGCATCGGCGTGCGCTTCGGCCTGCACATCGGGTTGGCAATCAATATCTGCCATCAGTCTTGCCGCTCGCTTTCCCACGGCCCGGAAGACTGTCCCGGGCTGATACAATCTCCTGTGCATAGGGCGGGGAGGTAAAAACGGGATTAAGGCTGTTATGCGCTGGCCACGGGTTGGCAGAGCCCCGGCGAACCGCGCTGCCGGGCCACGTTACCAACGCCTCTCACTAAAGGTGACTTGAGATAGCGCGCTGGCTTCGATACGGGATGCGGCAGGGCCTGCTTGCAGGCATGTTTTTTCGGCAACCAATCGCGCATCTGTGGGTTGGACAGCCCAAGGGGAAACAAAGATCATGACAGTTCACGATATGGATAAGGCCACGGCAACCTATGGCGGGTTCATGGCCACGCTGAAATGGGCCGTTCCGGTGATCGCGGTGATCGTGCTGATCGTCGTCATGCTGATCGCCGAATAAGGCGCGCTGATACGTGAAAATCGCCATCCTGAAAGAACGCGCGCCCGGTGAAACACGGGTTGCTGCCTCGCCGGAAACGGTCAAGAAATTTGCGGCGCTGGGCGTTGCTGTCGCGGTTGAGGCGGGGGCCGGGGGGCACGCTTCGGTTACCGATGAAGCCTACGCCGAAATGGGCGCCAGCCTTGGCGATGCCGCTGCGACGGTGAAGGATGCCGATATCGTGCTGGGCATTCAGGCGCCTGATGTGGCGTTGCTGAAAGGTGCAAAGCCCGGCGCATGGGTCGCCGCGTTGTTCGATCCCTTCGCCAATCGCCCGCTGGTGGATGCCTATGCGGCGGCGGGTTTTGAAGCGTTGAGCATGGAATTCATGCCGCGCATCACGCGCGCGCAATCGATGGACGTGCTGTCCTCGCAATCGAACCTGGCCGGATACAAGGCAGTGCTGGCGGCAGCGGACGTCTATGGCCGCGCCTTCCCGATGATGATGACCGCAGCCGGCACGGTGCAGGCCGCACGCGCGTTCATCATGGGTGTGGGCGTCGCCGGGCTTCAGGCGATTGCCACCGCACGCCGATTGGGCGCGCAGGTTTCGGCGACCGATGTGCGTTCGGCGACCAAGGAACAGATCCAGTCGCTGGGCGCAAAGCCGATCTTCGTCGAGAATGTCGCGGGCATCGAAGGCGAAGGTTCGGGCGGCTATGCCACCGAAATGAGCGAGGAATACCAGAAGGCGCAGGCCGAGCTGGTGTCCAGCCACATCGCCAAGCAGGACATCGTGATCACCACCGCGTTGATCCCGGGACGCGCTGCGCCGCGCCTGATCACCGACGCGCAGATTGCGACGATGAAGCCCGGCAGCGTGATTTTCGACCTTGCGGTGGCGCAGGGCGGGAATGTCGAAGGATCGGTGCCGGATCAGGTCGTGGTTCGCCACGGGGTCAATATCATTGGCTTTTCCAACACGCCTGCGCACCTGCCTGCCGATGCCTCGGCATTGTTCGCTCGCAACCATTACAATTTCCTCAGCGCCTTCTGGGACAAGGAAGCTGGGCGTCCCGTGCTCGACGAGGAAATCGGCAATGCGATCCGCCTGACGCAAGGCGGCAAGGTCGTTAACGAGCGGTTGCTTGGTTAAGCCAATGGGCCTGATCAACGCCACTGTCTGGGATGCGGCAGACGCCGCCGAAGACCTCGCCTATGCATTGGCGCGGGGCGAGCAGGTGCGGTTCGCGTTCAAACTGGTGCGGGATTCGATCCTGTTCACTGATCGGCGGATCATGACGGTCGACATTCAGGGTCTGACCGGGACGAAGCGGCGTTACGTGTCGATCCCCTACCGCGCGATCACGACCTTTGCGTTGGAAAGTGCCGGGCATTTCGACCTTGATACCGAACTGACGCTGACTGTTTCGGGCAGCGAACCAATTGCCTTCAATCTCAGCCGCGGGGCCGATGTGCCCGGGCTGGTCACCTTGCTGACCGAACATCTTTCGGCGGGAAAATAGGGGCGGACATGGACTTTATTGCGATCCTTTCGATCTTCGTGCTGGCCTGTTTTGTGGGCTATTACGTCGTCTGGTCGGTGACCCCGGCGCTGCACACCCCGCTGATGGCGGTGACCAATGCGATTTCGTCGGTGATCATCGTCGGCGCGCTGATCGCCGCGGCTGAGGCGCAGAGCCCGGTGGCCAAATATCTCGGCCTGTTCGGGGTGGTGCTCGCCAGCATCAACATCTTTGGCGGGTTCGCCGTGACGCAGCGCATGCTCGCAATGTACAAGAAGAAGGAGAAGTAAGTGATGGACTTCTCACTTCTTGCAGCCGGGGCGTCCGGCGAAGGTGCAACGCCTGCTTGGGCGATGCTCGCCTACCTCGCCGCGGGCGTGTTCTTCATCCTCGCGCTGCGCGGGCTTTCCAGCCCGGCGACCAGTCAGGCGGGCAACCGCAATGGCATGATCGGCATGGCGCTGGCGGTGGTGACGACGCTGGTCACCCACAACCTCGCCAACATCGCCGAGATCGGAATTGCGATTTTCATCGGCGCGCTGATCGGCGTGACTGTCGCGCGGCGTATTGCGATGACCGCGATGCCGGAACTGGTGGCGGGCTTCCACAGCCTCGTCGGTCTTGCCGCCGTGGTGGTGGGCTTTGCTGCGTGGCTCAATCCGGCGGCGTTCGGGATTACCGATAGCCTTGACCAGATCCTCGCCGTCAGCCGGGTGGAACTAGGTCTTGGCATTGCCATCGGGGCGATCACCTTCTCAGGCTCGATCATCGCGTTCTTGAAGCTGTCGGGCCGGATGGGCGGTTCGCCGATCATGCTCCCGGGGCGGCATGTGATCAACCTTGGCACGCTGGTGGCGATCATTGCGTTGATCGGGCTTTACACCGTCTCGCCCCAGGGCGGCGCGGGTGAGGGCTGGATGATCCTTGCGATCGCGGCACTCGCTTTTGCCATCGGCTTCCTGCTGATCATCCCGATTGGCGGGGCGGATATGCCGGTGGTGGTGTCGATGCTGAACAGCTATTCCGGCTGGGCGGCAGCGGCGATGGGCTTTACGCTCGGCAATTCGGCGATGATCATCACCGGCGCGCTGGTCGGAAGCTCGGGCGCGATCCTCAGCTACATCATGTGCCGCGCGATGAACCGCAGCTTCATTTCGGTGATCGCGGGCGGGTTTGGCGCAGCCCCCGAAGCGGGCGGCGCTGGCGGCGCGCGCGAACAGCGGCCCTACAAGCAGGGCAGCGCCGAAGATGCGGCCTACATGCTCGAACAGGCCGAAAAGGTCATCATCATCCCCGGTTACGGCATGGCGGTGGCGCAGGCCCAGCACGCGCTGCGCGAGATGGGCGACAAGCTCCGCGAAAAGGGCGTCGAGGTGAAATATGCCATCCACCCCGTTGCAGGCCGGATGCCGGGGCACATGAACGTGCTGCTGGCCGAAGCCAGCGTGCCGTATGATGATGTGTACGAACTCGAAGACATCAACTCCGATTTCGCGCAGGCCGATGTCGCCTTCATCATTGGCGCGAACGACGTGGTGAACCCCGCGGCCAAGACCGACAAATCATCGCCCATCTACGGGATGCCGGTGTTCGACGTCGAAAAAGCCAAGCAGGTGTTCTTCATCAAGCGTTCGATGGGGGGCGTCGGCTATGCCGGGGTCGATAACGACGTATTCTACATGAACCAGACCGTCATGCTGCTGGCCGATGCCAAGAAGATGGTCGAGGAAATCGTCAAAGCACTCGACTGATGCGTAGGCTATTTATCGGGTTTCTGGTGTTGCTGTTGTTGGCGGGCGGGGCGGTGTACACCGGCCTCGCCAACCCGCTATTCGAACGGCAGGTGGCGGGCGCGCTGGTACAATCGGGCCTTGGCGAAGAACGCGCGAGCTGCATGGCGACCCGCATGGTTGAACGCCTGACTGTGTTGCAGCTGTGGAAATTGCGCCAAGGCATGGCGCCCGAAGCGGGCGAGCCGGAAAGCGCCGGGGGGCTTGGCGAACTCGTCAAACGCCTGCGCCGCGTCGGCGATGGCGAAGCAGTCGCCGTGCTCACTACTAGCGCCGGGCTATGCGCCTTGGGGATCGGCTGAAGCGCCGCTTGCTTTTCTCGCCCCCCTTGCGCCACACTGCACAGCGGAGAGGGAGAACTTCATGAAACGATTGATCCTGGCCGCTGCCCTGCTGGCATCTGCCGCGCCGCTCGCCGCCGAAACGCACCGCGTTGAACCGGGTGAGGGCGCGGCCCAACGCTTGCAAGAGGCGCTGATCCTTGCCGCGCCGGGCGACGTGATCGAACTGGGCGCGGGACGCTTCACCCTGACCGACGGGCTCAGCCTTGATGTTGACGGGGTGACCGTGCGCGGCGCGGGGATGGATGAAACCGTGCTCGATTTCACCACGCAACAAGGCGCGGGCGAGGGGCTGCTGGTCACCTCGGACAATGTCACCTTGCGCGATTTCGCATTGGAAAACCCCAAGGGCGACGGGATCAAGTCCAAGGGCGCGGATAACATCGTCTACAGCCGCATCCGCGTTACGTGGACCGGCGGGCCGCTGGCCACAAATGGGGCTTACGGGATCTATCCGGTCGAAAGCACCGGGGTGCTGGTGACCGGCTCCAAGGTATCCGGCGCGTCTGACGCGGGCATCTATGTCGGCCAGAGCCGCGACATTACGGTGCGCAATAACATCGTCGAGGCCAACGTGGCGGGCATCGAAATCGAAAACAGCCGCAACGCGCTGGTCGAAAACAACATCGCCACCCGCAACACCGGCGGCTTGCTGGTGTTCGATCTACCGGGCCTGCCAGTGATGAACGGCGGCAACGTGATCCTGCGGCGCAATCTGGTGATCGATAATGACACGCCTAATTTTGCCCCGCCGGGCAATATCGTGGCAGGCGTGCGGCGCGGCACCGGCATTCTGGTGATGGCCAATGATGGCGTGCTGATCGAAGACAATATCTTCGAAAACAATCCGACCGCACACGTCATGGTGGTGGCCTATACGCAAGCCTTCGAGGACGCGCGTTACAACCCTTACGCCCGCAACGTGATCGTCGGCCCCAACACCTTCGGTCGCGGCGGTGATGATCCGCAGATCGATGGCAAGGAACAACTGCTTGAGGCATTTGGCGGCGCGCTGCCCCCGGTGATGTGGGACGGTGTGGTTGAAGATGGCAATGGCCTGATGATTGGCGAGGGCGTGACGGGCTGGACGCTGAACCTCAGCAAGCCCGGCCAGAGCCTTGCCGAAGCGCAGCCCGCGCCGCTCGACCTTGTGCCATTGGAAAGCTGGGGCTTCCCCGATGTTGGCGCTCCGGCAGAGCTGGAGGCGCGGCTGAAGTGAGGCGCGGGTTCGCCCTGCTGGCCGCCGCTGCCGCGCTGCTGACGGGTACGATTGCCGCGCGCGCGACAGTGATCGTGGAATCGCGCGTCGATGATGCCGTGGTTGCAGGCGCGGGGATGCCGCGCACGCTGTCAGAGTTCGGGTTCTTTGCCGATGGCCGCGGGCATGAGCCAGCGTCGAACGTCCATCCCTATGCGCTCAACACCCCGCTGTGGTCGGACGGGGCGGACAAGCTGCGTTTTATCTACTTGCCCGAAGGCACGCAGTTGACCGCTGACGGGGAGGGCTTGCTACAATTCCCCGTCGGCGCGGCGATCATCAAGACCTTTGCGTTCGGCGAAGGGGCCGCGCGCCGCCTGATCGAAACCCGCGTGCTGCTGCACCGTGCCGATGGCTGGACGGCGCTGCCCTATCGCTGGAATGCCGAGCAGACCGAGGCGACGCTGGCGCTGGCAGGCGGGCGGATTGATCTCGTCACCCCGGCGGGTGAGGCGATCAGCTACGCCATCCCCAACAAGAACCAGTGCAAGTCCTGCCATAGCAAAGATGGGCAGGTGATCCCGATTGGGCCGAAGGCACGCAATCTGCCCGCCGACTGGTTGGGCCAGATGGTGAGCACAGGCGCGCTTGACCGGGTGCCCAATGGCGCGGGCAGGCTGCCAGTATGGGCCGCCCGCACCGCAACCGATTCCGCCGCGCCGCTGGCCCGCGCCTATCTTGATGTGAACTGCGCGCATTGCCACCAACCCGGCGGCGGCGCGTCCAATTCGGGCCTCGACTTGCGTTGGGAGCAGGATGCTTCGCACGCGCTCGGCATCATGAAGCGCCCAGTGGCGGCCGGGCGAGGCGCGGGCGGGCACGATTTCTCGGTGCTGCCGGGCCAGCCGGACAAATCGATCCTGCTCTACAGGATGGACAGCGCCGAACCCGGCATCGCCATGCCCGAACTCGGCAAATCGAGCATTGATCGCGAAGGCGTCGCCGTGGTGCGGCGCTGGATTTTGGAGATGAAAACCGAATGAAATGGCTTTGGCGCGGGCTTCTGGCACTGGTTGCGGTGCTGGCGATCGCTTTCCTGATTTTCCGCACGCCGGATACTGACGCTGCGGAAATGCGCGCCAAGTATGGCGGGCCGCCGTCGCAATTCGTCGACATTGGCGGCGGGGTGACCGTGCACCTGCGCGATGAAGGGCCGAAGGACGCACCGGCGATTGTGCTGCTGCACGGATCGAACGCAGATCTGCTGACTTGGGAACCGTGGGCGGCTGCGCTTAAAACCCGATATCGCGTGATCCGTTTCGATCAGGTCGGTCACGGGCTGACCGGCCCTGATCCCAAGCATGATTACAGCCGCGATAATTACGTCGCCGATGTGCTGGCGGTGGCGGACACACTGGGGCTGGAACGCTTTATCATCGGCGGCAATTCGATGGGCGGCAAGCACGCACTGGCCTTTGCTGTCGCGCATCCTGACCGGGTTGCGGGCCTTGTGCTGGTTGATGCGAGCGGCGGGCCGATGCTGGAAACCAACGAGGATAAAGACCGCAAGGACTCAGGCGGCGGCAATATTGGCTTCACGATCGCGCAGACGCCGGGGATCAACCTGCTGGTCGAACAGATCACCCCGCGCAGTCTGATCGCGCAGAGCCTTGAACAGACCGTCTCGGTCAAATCGGTGGCGAGCGAGGCGGCGATTGACCGTTATTGGGAGCTGCTGCGCTATCCCGGCAACCGGCGCGCTACGCTCAAACGCTTTGGCTACCCCTATGAACCGCTGACGGAGGCTGAGGTTGCCGCCATCACCGCGCCGACATTGATCCTGTGGGGGGAGGAGGATCGGCTGATCCCGCTCGCCGCCGGGCAGTGGCTCGCCAAGACGATGCCGAACGCCGACCTCAAAGCCTATCCGAAAATCGGCCACTTGCCGCAGGAAGAGGCGGCGGGGCAAACGCTCGCCGATCTCGAACCGTGGCTTGCGGAGCACGCTCCGCCGCTGACGGGCGAATAATTCCCGCGCGGCGCACCGCAGCACTTTACGCAGCAAAGGCTTGCGTCTTACACCCCTTCGCAATTGCACACAGAATCGAAGGATGGGGCGGCATTGCGCAAACTCGGGATCATCGGCGGCATGAGCTGGGTCTCGACCGCGACCTATTACGACCGGATCAATCGCATTGTCCAGAAACGCGCCGCCCCGATGGCAAGCGCACCACTGCTGATCGAAAGCCTCGATTTCTGCCAGCTTTACGCCCTGCGCGAAGAACGCGACTGGCAGCGCGCGGCCAGCGTGCTGACCGACAGCGCGCGGCGGCTGGAAGGGGCGGGGGCCGAGGCGTTGATCATCGGCGCCAATTCGATGCACCGCCTATATGATGATGTCGCGGCATCCGTGAATATCCCAATCCTCCACATCGCCGAATATGTCGGGATGGCGATGAAGCGCGCCGGGGCAACCAGTGCCGCAGTGCTGGGTACGCGCAACGTGATGACCGAAAGTTTCTACCGCAAACGGCTGGTCGCGCACGGGATCGACCTGCTGCCGCCCAACATGAAATATGTCGAGCAGCTTGACCGGATTATCTATGATGAACTGATGGTCGGCAAGGTCACGCGCGAGGCGCAGCGCACGCTCAAGACCATCATCACCAATAAGGCGCAGGAGGGCGCGGGCGCGATTGTGCTCGCTTGCACGGAATTGGATCTGGTGGTCGACATTGATGCCAACGTCCTGCCGGTGTTCGACTCGACCCGAATCCACTGCGAGGCGGCTGCAGACTGGATTCTTGAACAGGAAGCCGGGAACTAATCCTCGGTTGGTCGGTTGCGAGGGCCGCTTTATCGCATTGCACCATTTTGCGCAGAGCGAAGGTTTGCAAAGGTTAATACCCGCAGCTAGGCGCCGCCTCGGATTTTGTCACGGAAACGTAATCGGCATCATCCGGGTCTTCGGGTCGCACCGACAGGCCCTTGGGGCCGTTCCCCTCCCCCCAATCACCGGGGGGCGGCCCCATAATTTTTCTCCCTGCAGGTCAACTCATCCGCGCCTTTGTGACAGGTTGCCAACCTGTTCCGGTTGAGGTGCGGCGCCGCCTGCCCTAGTCGCCTTATCCGTGATGCACCGCGCCCCCTATGCCGCCGATCCTGACTCCCACGCAGGGCGTGAGTGGGCCGGCCCGGCGGTTGGCGAGCAGCGCGGCCCGCGCAGCGATTTCCAGCGCGACCGTGATCGCATCATCCATTCGATGAGCTTTCGCCGCCTTAAATCCAAAACGCAGGTGTTCATCGCGCCCGACGGGGATCATTATCGCACCCGCCTGACCCACAGCCTTGAAGTCGCGCAGATTGGCCGCGTGATCGCCCGCGCGCTGAGGCTGGACGAGGATCTGACCGAGGCTTTGTGCCTAGCGCATGATCTGGGCCACCCACCCTTCGGCCACGCCGGCGAGGCGGCTTTATCCGACGCGATGGAGCCACACGGCGGGTTCTGCCACAATGCGCAAACGCTGCGCACGGTGATGCGGATCGAATGTCCCTATCCGCAGCATGATGGGCTGAACCTGACCTGGGATCTGCTCGAAGGGCTGGCCAAGCACAACGGCCCGGTTACCGCGCCGGGATGGGCGCTGGCGGAACTGGACGCTGCGTTTCCGCTGATGCTCGGCAGCTGGCCTTCATTGGAAGCGCAGGTCGCGGCGGTGGCGGACGATATTGCTTACGACAATCACGACATTGATGATGGGCTGCGGGCCGGGTTCTTGAGCCTCGATGATCTGCTCACGCTCGATTTCCTCGCAGACCAGTGGCGGACGGTCGAAAAACGCTTTCCCCACGCCGCGCGAGAGCGTCTGCTGCGAGAGATGATACGCTATCAGATCGGATTGATGGTGAAAGACGTAATCGACCACACGGCGGCGCAGGTCGCGGGCCTAGGGTCGGTCGCCGAAGTGCGCGCGGCAGGGCGGCAGCTCGCCGGGTTTTCTCCCGCGATGGCGGCGCAGGAACGGCGATTGAAGGCGTTTATGTACGAACGGCTCTATTACCACCCCGAACAGGTGGCGGCGGCGGAGCGGGCGCGTGATGTCGTCGCCCGGTTGTTCGCGGCCCTTTCGCGCGATGCCACGCTGATGCCCGCCGATTGGCAGGCGCGCTTGCCCGCGCATGAACCCCAACGCAGCCGCGTAATCGCCGATTTCATCGCCGGGATGAGCGACCGGTTTGCCATGCAGGCGCTGGGCGCGATTGATGGCACGCAGCCGGTGGGGCTGATCAATGTCTGACGCGGGCGCGCCTGCGCGCATCGCCTTGGTCGGCGCAACGGGAATGGTGGGCCGCAAGGTGATCGAAATCGCCAGCGCTGGAGACGAAGCGCGGATCGTCGGCATCGCCCGGCGCGAAGCGGCCCTGCCGCCGGGCGCGCGGATGGAAATGTTTGTGGCTGAGCCGGACAAGTGGGCCGAAGTGTTCGAAGCGGTGCGCCCGCGCGCGCTGATCTGTGCACTTGGCACCACATGGAAGAAAGCCGGGCGGGACGAGGCAGCTTTCCGCGCAGTCGATCACGATCTGGTGCTGGCGACCGCGCAGGCGGCCCGTTCGGCGGGCGTGCCCAATATGGTGCTGGTCAGCGCAGCCGGGGCCGATGCGCGCTCGAAGACGCTGTATATGCGCGTTAAGGGCGAGACGGAGGACGCGCTGTCGAAAGTGGGGTTCAAACGGCTCGACATTCTCCACCCCGGCCTGCTGCGCGGTACGCGCGAAGGTGACCTGCGCTTTGCCGAGCGCGCCGCCATCATCGCCGCGCCGCTGGTCGATCCGCTGCTGTCGGGTTCGTGGGAGCGGTTTCGCTCGATTGACGCAGGCCTGGTGGCCGAGGCGGCGTTGGGTCTGGCGCTGCGCCGGGCGGGCGGGCGCTTTACCCACGATAACGAAGCAATGCGCCGCGCCGCGCGCGAATGGCGCCGGGCGAGCGAAGTGGGAGAAGCGGCGTGATCGATTGGAACGCATGGTTCAGCATGGTGAACCTGTTGGCGTTGATCGCGTGGGCGGGGTTGATCTTTTTGCCGCGCTGGCCCGCGCTGCTGTCGGGCGTGCTGTATCTCGGCGTTGGCCTGCTGTGCCTGATTTACGCGACCGGCCTCATCGGTTTGCTGACCGGGCTGATCCCCACCTCTGGCGGGGGCGGCGGGGTGGATTTCACAACGATTGCGGGGGTGCGGTCGATCTTTGCCAGCGATGCGGGGGTGACGATTGGCTGGACGCATTACCTCGCGTTTGACCTGTTTGTCGGACTTTGGATCGCTCGCGATGGCGATGCCAAGGGCGTGTCGCGCTTCATTCAGGCACCCGTGCTGCTGACGACCTTCATGGCCGGGCCGCTAGGGTTGCTGATCTGGCTCGCCTTGCGCGAACCGGCCGCGCGCAAACAGGGCCGATTCCGCTAGACGGTTTCGCTAGACGGTTTCGCCCAACTTCGCCTAACCTTGCCTCCAACAGCTTTTGGGAGAGGGCACGGCTATGGCGAAAAATGCCTATCACGATCACCAGACCTTTGATGCGATCATGCATTTCTGGGCCAAGGAACGCCCCGATGGCCCTGCGTTCGATCAGGATGGGCGGATTACCTCCTATGCCGAGGCTGACCTCCTCACCCGCCAGCTGATCGCGCTGTTGCAGGCGCGCGATATTGCGCCGGGGGATCGGATCGCGTGGCTGGGCAAGAACCGCGATACCTATTTCCTGCTCTATATCGCGGCGGCGCGGATGGGCGCGGTTATGGTGCCGATCGGCTGGCGGCTCGCCCCGCGCGAAATCGCCTATATCCTCTCCGATACCGAGGCGAAGCTGGTGTTCGCCGATGCCGATTTTGTGGACACCGCGCACGCCGTCGCCGCCGACTTGGCCGCCAATTCCGAAGTGATCGAGGCTGGGGCCGCGCGCACCGCCGCTGCCGGGTTTGAACCGGCGGATTACACCCCTCCCGGCCCGCATGACCCGGTCTTGCAGCTTTATACTTCAGGCACGACCGGCAATCCCAAGGGCGCGATGCTGTCGAACAATAACCTGCTGGGTCTGCGCAATGCGGGCAACGAAGCGGGGCTGGATTGGCAGTATTATGAGCCTGCTGACTGCATGCTGGTGGCCATGCCCTGCGCGCATATTGGCGGGACGGGGCTGGTGAATATCGCGGTCGCCAACGGTGTGCGCAGTCTGGTGCAGGCGGAATTCACCCCCGTCGGCGTGCTTGAGGCGATTGAGGCAGGAGCGACCCACATGTTCATCGTGCCCGCCGCGCTGCAAATGGTTGTGCAGCACCCGCGCGCCGCGACCACCAATTTCAGCAACCTCAAATACCTGATGTATGGCGCCGCGCCGATGCCATTGGAATTGCTGAAAGAAGCGGTGCGAACGATGCCGACCACCAAGTTCCTGCAAGCTTACGGGATGACCGAAACCAGCGGCACAATCTCGATCCTGCCGCCCGACGATCACTCGCTCGAAGGCAATCAACGGATGCGATCAGCGGGCAAGGCCTGTCCGGGGGTTGAGATCGAAGTGCGCAACGCCGACAACACCAAAGTGCCGCGCGGTGATATTGGAGAGGTTTGCATTCGCTCGCCTTCCAACACCGCCGGTTACTGGCGCCTGCCCGAAGCGACCGCCAAAACCATCGACCCTGACGGCTGGCTCCACACCGGAGACGCGGGCGTGATGGACGCGGATGGCTACGTTTATATCCAGGACCGGATCAAGGACATGATCATCTCTGGCGGCGAGAACGTCTATCCCGCCGAGGTGGAAAGCGCGATTTACGGCCACCCCGCCATCGCCGAAGTCGCGGTGATCGGCGTGCCGAGCGCCAAGTGGGGCGAGGAGGTCAAGGCCTGCGTCGTCGCCAAGCCGGGGCATGAAGTGGACGCCGCCGATGTGATCGCATGGGCGCGCGAACGGATCGCCGCGTTCAAGGCGCCCAAGAGCGTCGATGTGATCCCGCTGATGCCGCGTAACGCCAGCGGCAAGATCCTGCGGCGCGAACTGCGCGCGCCCTATTGGGAAGGGCAGGAGCGCCAAGTTTCATGAACGCCAAGCAACACGCACCGGCCACCTTGCGGAACCGCGAGCCGATTGCCCAGGTGCTGGCGCGCGAATTGCCAACCAGCGGCACAGTGCTCGAAATTGCGGCAGGGACGGGGGAACACGCGGTGTTCTTTGCCGATGCGTTTCCGGCGCTGGAATGGCAGCCGAGCGATCCTTCGCCCGAGGCGTTGGCGTCGATAGCGGCGTACCGGGCAGAGTATCCGGGCGGAAACCTCGCCGCGCCGGTATTGCTCGATGCGGCGGCACCGGCAAGCTGGCCGGTCGCTGCGGCTGATGCGATAGTGTGCATCAACATGGTCCACATCAGCCCGTGGAAGGCGACCTTAGGCTTGTTCGCGGGCGCTGATAAAATCTTGTCCAGCACTGGCGCGCCGCTGATTCTCTACGGCCCATATCTTGAGCAGGGGGTGGAAACTGCCGCTTCCAACCTCGAATTCGACGCGAGCCTGAAGGCGCGCGACCCGCGTTGGGGGCTGCGTCAGGCCGAAGAATTGGACAGGCTCGCCAGCCAGCACGGCATGACCCGCAGCGCGCGCCATGCCTTGCCAGCCAACAATATCATGCTGATTTACAGGCGCGTTTAATCGATTGCGCGCTCGCCCGCGCGGCCAACCGACTTGATGTCTTCGCCTGCGCCTTTGACCGTGTTGCAGGCAGCGGTGCCAAGCGTCAGGGCGGCGAGGGCGGCGATGAAAATGGTCTTACGAATCATAGTCGGGTTTCCTTGGTTGTTTGCGTTTCAACGCGCGAGCTTGCGTCTTTATTCCTGACTGGCCGCTGAAGCGACTCGTCTTGCCTTAGCAAGCCGGTGTTCGCGCCATGCGATCAGCAACCCTGCGCCGATAATCAACGGTGCGCCGAGCCACAGGCTGGCGGGTGCAGCGCGGTCAAACACCGCATAGCCGTAGAAACTGGCCCACAACAGCGCGGTGTAATCCATCAGCAGGATCACCGCCGCCGACCCGAACCGCAACGAAGTGGTGAGCAGGATCTGCGCCAGCACACCCATCAGCGACATCGCAACGATAATGAGCCAAGTCTGGCTATCATGCGGCGCGATCACGAATGGCAGCGCCAGCGCGGCGACCGGGGCGCTGAGCGCGGCAAACCAGAACACAATGCTCCACGGATTTTCGGTTTTGTTGAGATCCTGGATCTGGAAACTGATGAGCGAGACCATCAGCGGCGCCATCAACCCGACCGCGATGCCGGTCAGCGTCACCCCCGCATGATCGCCGCTGCCCGGTTGCATCACCACTACCACCCCGGCAAATCCCATCGCCACCGCCGCCCAGCGATAGGGGCCGATGGTTTCGCGGAACAGGATCATCGCAATCAGCACGGCAAATACCGGCGCGGTAAAGCCCAGCGTGGTTGCTTCGGCCAACGGCAACAGCAGCACCGCGCCGTAAGTGAACAGCATCCCGAACAGGCCGGTTGCTGAACGGATGGAGTGCGAACGCAGGCGCTCGGTTTTGAGCGACGCCAACCGCCCGGTCAGCGCCAACCCTGTGCCAATCAGCACCGCGGTGAGCGCCTGCCGCCAGAAAATCAGTTCAATCAGATGGGCGCCGTGTTCTCCGGCGAGCTTCACCAGCATCGCCATCGTCGCCAACGCCAGCGCCGTCAGCAACCGGAGGCCGAGCGCGAGCAGCGGGCGGGGGCGGGCGATCGAGCCATCCATCGGCTCGGTGCTTGGAGTAGGCGCAGGGATTGCGCAAGCGCGCGAGACGCCCATATGCGCGGCCAATGGATATCATCACCCAATTTGAATTGCTGAGCGATGCTGCGCAGCTTGCCATCATCGGCGGGCTGTTCTGGGTATTTGCAGGCTTTGCCGCGCTGATGGAGCGGCGGCGGGTGAAGCGGCGCGATGTTGATCGGCTGGAACAGGTCGGATGGGTGCCGTGGACGGGCCTGTTCATGGCCGCTGCGATGATCGGTGGCGGGTGTATCGTAACGGCGTTGGGAGCGCGGTAGCGCGCCGCGCTCCTTCGAAAGCAGGAGCCGAGACCGGTGCCTAATCAGCCCGGCTCCTGCTGTCGAAGGAGCGCGTACGCGCTGTTCATCGCTGAACGGCAAACGAACCCGCAGGGTTCGCAATGCCAACCGGCCGCCGGCCGGTTAGGCCGAACCGCCTGCCTTACAGGCAGGCCTCCAAATACGCCTGATCGAACCCGAATTGCCGTGCCTTTTCCAACGTATAGGGACGCAGGCCTGAGGCGCGGAATTCGCCGATGATCTTGCCGTCTTCGCTTTCGTCCAAGTATTCAAACTTGAACAATTCCTGCGTTACGATCACGTCGCCTTCCATCCCGATTACCTCGGTGATGTTGGTGGTGCGGCGTGAACCATCGCGCAGACGCTTGACCTGCACGATCAGATCGACGGACTCGGCGATCTGGCGCGAAATGGCTTCCTTGGGGATTTTGATGTCGCCCATCAGGATCATGTTTTCCATACGGCCCAGGCATTCGCGCGGGCTGTTGGCGTGGAGCGTACACATCGAACCATCGTGACCGGTGTTCATGGCGGCGAGAAGGTCGAAACATTCCGCGCCGCGAATTTCGCCGAGGATGATGCGGTCAGGACGCATACGCAGGGCGTTCTTCACAAGGTCACCGATGGTAATCGCGCCCTGGCCTTCAAGGTTCGGCGGACGCGTTTCCAGCGGCAGCCAGTGCGGCTGTTGCAGACGAAGTTCGGCGGCGTCTTCGATCGTCAGCACGCGTTCACCCGGGTCGATCATCTTCGACAGGGCGTTGAGCATGGTGGTTTTACCCGAACCCGTACCGCCCGAGATGACGATATTCATCCGGCACGCGCCCGCGATTTTCAGCGCGGTGCACATCTTGTCCGACATCGAACCAAAATCGCGCAGCATGTCGAGTGTGATCGGCTTTTCGGAAAACTTACGAATCGAGATCGCGGTGCCGCGCAAGCTGAGCGGCGGCACGATCACGTTCACACGTGAGCCGTCTTTCAAGCGGGCGTCAGCCAGCGGCGTGGTCTGGTCAACGCGGCGGCCGACCATGTTCACGATCCGCTGCGCGATCTGGAACAGATGCTGTTCGTCGCGGAACCGGATCGGGGCGAGGGTCAGCTTGCCCTTTTTTTCAATGTAGGTCTGATCCGGGCCATTGACCATGATGTCGGTCACGTCGGGATCGTTGAGCAGTTCTTCGAGGGGGCCAAAGCCCAGCAGTTCGTCGATCAGCACCTTTTCCAGCGCGAATTGTTCGCGCCGGTTCAGTGTGACCTTCAGTTCGGCCAGCACTTCGAGGATGATCGGGCGGAATTCCTCGGAAAGTTCTTCCTTGGAAAGCGACGCCGCAGCTTCGGGATCGACCCGTTCGAGCAGGCGCGGGAGCACCTGTTCCTTGATCTTGTGGACGCTGGCTTCAAACCCGCCGACTTCGGAATCGCCGGTGTTGATCGCTGTCATGCGGTCGTTGAGGCGGTCCATCGCTTCAGCGGTGTTGGCCGGGCGCTGTGACTTTGCCGGGGCGGCAGGTTCCGCCGGAATAGGCGGGAACTGTTCGCCGCCGCGCGGCGCAGCACCGGGGCCACCGGCGCCCTTCATCGGGCGGGCTACACCAAACGCGGGTCTCCCTCCGGGTGCCAACCCGCCTGCGTTACCCTTTTTGCCGAATGCGCTCATTCCCAGCCCCCGAGGCTTCCAATCACTACGCGATATTCGCCCCTCTCTTACGAAAGGTGCGTCTCGAAGAATGGTGAATAGATCAGAAAGGTTGTTTTTTTCCTAAGGGCCAACGCGGATTGGCTGATTGCCGGGGGCAATGCTTGCCAATCACGCAGTCCGGTCGCAAAGGCCGCCGATGAATGACCACCAACGTAGCGGGCTGATTTATGCCGTGGCCGGTTTCGCCTGCCTGTCAGTGGGCGATGCGGTGGTGAAATCCATGGCCGGGGCATGGCCCGCATTTGCGGTGGCGGCGCTGCGGTTCAGCATCGGCGCGGTCGGCCTGTCGCTGCTGCTGTGGCGGAGCGAAGGGCCGCGCGCCTTTATTCCCACGCACCCGTGGTTGCAGGTCGCGCGCGGAATTTGTCTGGCGGTCGCATCGGTCAGCTTCTTTTCCGCGATTTATCTGATGCCGCTGGCCGAAGCGATGGCGATCGGGTTCCTGTCGCCGGTGCTGACGCAGTTGCTGGCGGGCGTGGTGTTGGGGGAAACGGTGCACCGCCGGGTGTGGTTTGCTTCTGCTGCGGCGTTTGCGGGGGTCTTGATCGTGCTGCGGCCCAATCTGGCTGAGATGGGCCTGGCGGCGTTGCTGCCGCTCAATGCCGCGCTGTTCATGGCGCTACTCATGATCAGCAACCGGGCGAGCGCGGGGCAGGGGAGCGCGCTGTCGATGCAGGTGTTCATGGCCGCGATCTGCGCGCCGATCCTGATTGTCGGTGCGGCGGCGGCCAAGTTTTCGGGCGTTCCGGCGTTTGATTTCGGCTGGCCAAGCTGGGATATCGTGCTGCGTTGCATGGTCGTCGCCGTTACCGCGAGCACGGCGCATTGGCTTGCGTATATTGGAGCTGCGCGGGCAGGCGCGGCGGCGATTGCGCCTGCAATCTATGTCCAGATGCTGGTGGCGATTACGCTCGGCTGGTGGTGGTTCGGAGACCGGCCCGATCTCGCGACGCTGGCAGGCGCGGCGCTGATCGTGGGTTCGGGGCTGTATCTGTGGCGCGCGGGCGCACGCGAGGCCTTGCCGAACAAGGCCTAATGATTAGAGCAACGTTCGAGCGAGAAATAAGGGCAGTTAGGCAATGTGCGGCATTATCGGGATCGTAGGCAATTCGGGCGTCGCTGAGCGGCTGGTCGATGGGCTCAAGCGGATGGAATACCGCGGCTATGATAGCGCCGGGATCTGCACGCTGCACGATGGCGCATTGGTGCGGCGCCGGGCGGAAGGGCGACTTGCCAATCTGGTGACGGTGCTGGCGGGCGATCCTGCCCCCGGCAATGTCGGCATCGCCCACACCCGCTGGGCCACCCACGGCGCGCCGACCGCCGCCAACGCCCACCCGCACGCCACCGCCGAGGTGGCGATTGTGCACAACGGCATCATCGAGAATTTCAAGGAATTGCGCAGCGAACTCGCCGCCGCCGGGCGCGTGTTCGAAAGTGAGACTGATAGCGAAGTCGTCGCCCACCTGATCTCCGCCGAAGTCGAAGCCGGGGCCGATCCGGTCGAAGCGGTGCGGGAAGTCCTGCCGCGCCTACGCGGTGCGTTTGCCTTGGCGATTGCGTTCCGTTCGCATCCCGACCTGTTGATCGGCGCGCGGCTCGGCTCGCCGCTAGTGCTGGGTTACGGCCCCGAAGGCGCGGATGCCGAGATGTATCTGGGATCAGATGCGCTCGCGCTCGCCCCGTTGACGCAGCGCATCTCTTATCTTGAAGAAGGCGACTGGGTCGTGCTGCGGCGCGATGGCGCGCAGATCTACGACTTTGAGAACACCCCCGTCACCCGCGAAATCCGTGCCTCGGGCGCATCGGCGGCGGCGGTCGAGAAGGGCAATTATCGCCATTTCATGCAGAAAGAGATTTACGAGCAGCCCACCGTGGTGGCGCAAACGCTCGCATCCTATCTGCGCCGGTCGGACAATTCGGTGGCGCTGCCGCAGATTGATTTCGACCTGTCGAGCATTCGCCGCCTGACCATCGTCGCTTGCGGCACGTCATATTATGCCGGGATGGTGGCGAAATACTGGTTCGAACAATT
This sequence comes from Sphingomonadales bacterium Ga0077531, assembly GCA_001464915.1. Taxonomy (GTDB): domain Bacteria; phylum Pseudomonadota; class Alphaproteobacteria; order Sphingomonadales; family Sphingomonadaceae; genus Erythrobacter. The sequence continues at coordinate 34,739 of LNED01000034.1, read as the reverse complement.
CGCCCGTGTGCCGGTCGATATCGATGTCGCGTCCGAGTTTCGTTACCGCAACCCCGTGCTGGAAGATGGCGGGCTCGCGCTGTTCATCTCGCAAAGCGGGGAGACTGCCGATACCCTCGCCGCGCTGCGCCATTGCAAGGCCAATGGGCAGACCATCGGCGTGGTGGTCAACGTGCCGACCAGTACGATGGCGCGCGAAGCTGACCTGCTGCTGCCGACCCACGCAGGGCCGGAAATCGGGGTCGCATCGACCAAGGCGTTTACCTGTCAGCTCGCCGTGCTGGCCGCGCTTGCCGCGCATATGGCGGTCAAGAAGGGCCGCCTGACCCGCGACGAGGAAGCCGAGATCGTCCGCCACCTGCTCGAAGCGCCCGCCGCGTTGAACGCCGCGCTTGATCATGATGACGACATCGCATCGATGGCGCACCTGATCGCCCCGGCCCGCGATGTGCTGTATCTGGGACGTGGGCAGGATTATCCGCTGGCGCTGGAAGGCGCGTTGAAACTCAAGGAAATCAGCTACATTCACGCCGAAGGTTACGCGGCGGGTGAGATGAAGCACGGGCCGATTGCGCTGATCGACGATGCCGTGCCGGTGGTCGTCATCGCGCCGTCTGGCCCGCTGTTCGAAAAGACCGTGTCGAACATGGAAGAGGTGCGCGCGCGCGGCGGGCAGGTGGTGCTGATTTCCGATGCCAAGGGGCTGGAGGCAGCGGGTGATGGCTGCATCGCCACCATTGAAATGCCGGTCGTCCACCCGCTGATTGCGCCGCTGGTCTATGCTATCCCAGTGCAATTGCTGGCCTATCATGTCGCCGTGCTTAAGGGCACCGACGTTGATCAGCCGCGCAATCTGGCCAAGTCGGTGACGGTGGAATAGTTTGGGGCATTGGCCCGATTAACCATCGGCACCCGCGAAAATCTTGCAGGATTTACCGCAATCTAACCTTTAGCGGATAATTGAGGTGGGGTGAATGAAACCCCTGCCTCCCCTGCTGCCGCGCATCCGGCCAATTTGCCTGTGTCTGCCGTCCTTGGCCTTTCGGACAAGGGCGATCTGGACTGGGCGCGCCTGCGCGGATTGCAGTATTCGGCGCTCGCCAAGCTGGCGTTTTATCGGGTTTTCTCGAACGCGGTGCTGGCGGTGTTCGTGGCGCAGATTTATGGCCGCTCGGTCGGGGTAATCGGCTTTGTGGTGTGGGCCGCGCTGCTCGCGTTTGTCCACATACGCGGCTACAAGCTTGATCTGGCGCTGGCGGATATCGAGCGCCGGCGGATCACCCGGGCCGAGTTGAACCGCCAGACTATGTCATCGGCCGTGTCGGCGCTGATCTGGGCCGGGGCGGTGGTGATATTCCCGTTTTACGGCAACGCAGGCGACCTGATGGCGATGGTGATGGTCGTCGCGCTGCTCGTGGCTGGATCGGTGTTTTTCTACACTGCCGCGCCGATCGGAATTCTGGCCTTCATCACGATTGTTTGCGCAGGCACGATCCTGCATCTCGGGCTGGCGGGATATTGGCTGGCCGCCGCTGCAACGCTGTTGTTCCTAATGGCCGCATTCCTCGGCGCGATTGAGGTGGGTCGGACCTATCTTTCCGCCCGCGTAGCCGAGGCCGCAGTGGCCGAAAGAGACGCGGTGGTTTCTCTGCTGCTGCGCGAATTCGAGGAAAACGAAGCCGATTGGCTGTGGGAGATCGATCCGGCCCGGCGCCTGCGTTCGGTCAGCCCGCGCTTCGCCTTTGCACTTGGCCGATCGCAAGTCGAAATCGAAGGATCGCCGCTGATGGAGATCATCGCGGGCAACAAGTGGCAAAGCGGTCAATTCCCGGCCAGCCTGCATGATCTGGCCGAGCGGCTTAAGAACCGCGAAAATTTCTCGAACCTGCTGGTGCAAGTCTCAATCCTTGGCGAAGAACGCTGGTGGGAGCTATCTGGCACCCCGATGCGCGACGAACATGGGCGCTTCACCGGATTTCGCGGGGTTGGCTCGGATGTGACCGAACAGCGCAAATCGTCCGAGAAGATCGCCTACCTTGCGCGGTATGATACGCTGACGCAGCTGCCCAACCGCCTGCAACTGACCGAGGCATTGGGTGAGGCGCTGCGGTATTCATACCAATGGCGCTCGCGCTGCGCTTTGCTGATGGTCGATCTCGACCGGTTCAAGGCGGTCAACGATTCGCTCGGCCACCTGACGGGCGACAAGCTGCTGGCGCAGGTTTCGGCGCGGCTGCAATCACTGATGGGCGACAATGAAATGTGCGGGCGGCTGGGCGGCGATGAATTCGCCATCGTCGTGCGCGACGTCGGTGCGCCCGGATCAGTGCGCGCTCTGGCCCAGCGGGTGATCGACCGCTTGTCCGAACCCTATCATGTCGATCACCACACACTCTACGTCGGTGCCAGCGTCGGATCGGCCGAAGGGCCGCGCGATGGGTGCAGCGTCGAAGAATTGATGCGCAACGCCGACCTTGCACTTTATCAGGCCAAGGATCTGGGCGGCGGCGATCACTGCCAGTTTGAACCGGTTCTTCATGCCTCTGCCGAAGAGCGCCGCCAGCTCGAAGTGGCGCTACGCAAGGCGCTGGGCCGCGACGAGATGATCTTGCACTATCAGCCAGTGGTTGATGCCCGCAGCGAACGCGTGGTCAGTTTCGAGGCGCTGGTGCGCTGGGACAGCAAGGATCACGGCTTTATTAGCCCGGCCAAATTCATCCCGCTGGCCGAGGACACCCGCCTGATCGTACCGATCGGCAAATGGGTGATGCGCAAGGCCTGCGAAGAAGCGCGCAACTGGCCCGATCATGTGAAAGTCAACGTCAACGTCTCGCCCGAACAGCTACTCGAACCCGGCTTCCACGAAGAAGTGGTCGAAGCGCTGGCATCCACCGGGCTGCGACCCGAACGGCTTGAGATCGAGGTAACCGAAAGCATTTTCCTGCGCGATGCCACGATCGCGCGCACCGCGCTGGAACAGGTAATGGCGCTGGGCTGTTCTGTGGCGCTGGATGACTTTGGCACCGGCTATTCCTCGCTCGGCTACCTGCGCAAACTGCGGTTTTCGACGATCAAGGTCGACCGCACCTTTGTGCAGGGCGCCGCGCAAGGCGCTGCTGAAAGTCTTGCGATCATCAACGCGGTCGTAGCGATGTGCAAAAGCCTCGATATGTCGACCACCGCCGAAGGGGTGGAAACCGCGCACGAGGCCGAGTTGATCCGCAACCTTGGCTGCGACAAGATCCAGGGGTACTATTTTGGCCGGCCAATGACGGCTGAAGACGCGCTCAAACTGTTCGACACTGCCCGCGCAGCGCGCGCCTAATGCTCAGGCGCTGGCGAGCGCGTTCAGGATGCTTTCGAATAGGCGCCGCCCATCGGTGCCGCCCAATGCCGCCACCGCTGCTGGTTCAATCGCGCGTTCGGGGTGCGGCATCATGCCCAGCACCCGGCCATTGGCGCTGAGCACGCCGGCAATATCGCGCGCCGATCCGTTGACAGCCTCGGCATAGCGGAACGCCACGCGGCCTTCGCCTTCGATCCGGTCAAGCGTTTCGGCATCGGCGAAGAAGTTGCCATCATGATGCGCGACCGGAATGTTCACCTGTTCGCCCTGAGTATAGCCTGCCGTGAACAGCGAAGCAGTGTTCTCCACCTTCAGCGCCACCGTGCGGCAGATGAAGCGTTGGCCAGCATTGCGCAGCAACGCTCCGGGCAGAAGCCGCGCTTCGGTCAGCACCTGAAAGCCATTGCACACGCCCAGCACCGGCACACCGCGATCCGCCGCCGCGATCACCGCGCGCATGATCGGACTGTTGGCCGCCATCGCGCCGGAACGCAGGTAATCGCCATAGGAGAACCCGCCCGGCAGCGCGATCAGATCGAGCTGACCGGGCAGATCAGCATCGCCGTGCCACACCCGCAGCGCAGGCGTTCCCGACACCGCTTCAAGCGCTGTCGCCATGTCACGGTCGCAGTTCGATCCGGGAAAAGTGATGACAGCGGCGCGGAACGTCATCAATCCGCCCCTGCCGTTTCAATCGTGAAGCTTTCAATCACGGTGTTGGCGAGCAGCTTTTCGCACATGGCGGTGATTGTCGCGTGATCGGTGGCGTCAGCCACATCAAGCTCGATCAGACGGCCGACCCGTACATCTTCGACGCCTGCAAAGCCCATTCCTTCGAGCGCGTGGTGCACCGCGCGGCCCTGCGGGTCGAGCACGCCGGGCTTCAATCGGACAAGAACGCGCACTTGCATGGGTTGGGGCTCCATTATCGCCGGAGAGATTGTGGCGCCGCTATAGCGCGGCGGTGTGAGGGTGCAATCGCGCTGTTGGTGCTTCTGCACGGCCACAGTTCACACGCATTTGTCATATCACGGTCTAAAACAGTCGAAATTGTAACCCGGATGCAACAACCTCCAACAGATTGCCACGAATCCGCCGATTGCCCACCTGAACGGCGCGGCGTCACCTCGCGCGAATCGGGCAAAACTGTCAGCGGGCAAAGCGCACCTTCTCTCCTCCCGATCTGAACAGGGGTTGTTCGATGTCTCACCGCTTTTCTGCTTTCCGTGCCGCTTGGGCTGGCTCCACCGTTCTCGCCGCCGCCGCGTTTGGCTTTGCCGCACCTGCCACTGCGCAGGATACCGCCGCCGCTGCCGATGCGGATGATGGCCAGCTTGCCACCATCATCGTCACGGCCAACCGCCGCGATGAAAACCTGCAGGACGTGCCGGTTTCGGCTGACATCCTCGATCAGGAACGCATCGGTGCGATCTTCAGCGGCGCGGCGGATATCACCGCGCTGGCCGGCACCGCGCCGGGCCTGAACGTCGAAAGCTCGAACGGGCGTGTGGCCCCGCGTTTCTACATCCGCGGTCTGGGCAACACCGATTTCGATCTCGCCGCATCGCAGCCTGTTTCGGTGCTGCTCGATGATGTCGTGCTCGAAAACGTGACGCTCAAGAGCTTCCCGATCTTCGATGTCGAGCGCGTCGAAGTGCTGCGCGGGCCGCAGGGCACGCTGTTCGGTCGCAATACCCCGGCGGGGATCGTGAAGGTCGAATCGATCAAGCCTTCGTTCGAGCGCGATATTCGCGGATCGATCAGCTACGGCACCTATGACACGGTCTCGGTTAACGCGGCCCTCGGCGGCGCGCTGGTCGAAGATGTACTGGCGTTCCGCGTGTCGCTGCAATCGCAGAGCCGCGAAGACTGGATCGACAATGGCTTCACCGGGCAGGACGATGCGCTGGGCGGTTATTCCGACGTCGCGGTGCGCGGGCAGTTGCTGTTCACGCCGAGCGAGCGTTCGAGCTTCCTCGCATCGGTCAACTACCGTGACCTGTCGGGCGCTTCGACCTTCTTCCGCGCCAACGTGCTGGGCGCGAGCGCGAACCAACCCAACAACACCAACTCGCTCAACGAAAACTACGACCGTAACACCGTGTTCTATGATGGTGGCAACGGCAACAACGCGGTGTATGAGCAGTTGGGCGTCAACCTCAAGTCGAGCTACGAATTCGATGGCGCGACGCTGACCACGATCACCAGCTACTGGAGCAGCGAAGGCTTCAGCCGCGGTGATATTGACGGCGGCAATCTGGTGACTGGGCCGGGGTTCATCCCGTTCCCTTCGGACACGCAGGATTCGCTCGATCTGGAACAGACCACCTCGGAAATCCGGCTGGCATCAAATGGCGATGGCCCGCTCACCTGGCAGGTTGGCGGCTTCTACTTTGACAGCGATTTCGATGTCACCACGACCGGCTTCAACTTCCCGCCGCCGGTCACCGTCAACCACACCAACGAAGCCTGGGCGCTGTTCGGTCAGGTCGGCTATCAGCTGACCGAGACGCTGCGCGCCACCGGCGGAATCCGCTATACCGACGATCAGAAGGACTTCTTCGTCCGGTCTGGCGCCGCGCCGCAGCCAGTCAGCGTGGGTGACGATCAGTTCGATTGGGACATCAGCCTGTTCGCCGACGTGTCGGACGATGCCAGCGTCTATGCCAAGGTCGCCAATTCGTTCCGCGGGCCGACCATTCAGGGCCGCGACGTTGCCTTCTTCAACCCGCCATCGGTCGCGCAGTCGGAGAACATCACCTCCTACGAAGTCGGCTACAAGACCGAGCTGGCCGACCGCCGCGTGCGATTGAACGGTGCGTTCTATTACTACACCGTCGAAGATCCGCAGTTCACTGCCGTCGGCGGCGCAGGCAATCTGGTGCAGCTGATCAACGCCAACAAGGGCGAAGGTTATGGCTTTGAATTCGACGGCGCGTTCCAGATTTCGCCCGAATTCCTCGTGACGCTCGGCGTGGCGTATAACAACACCGAGATTCAGGACAGCACGCTTGCGGTGGGCATCTGCGCGCAGTGCACCGTGACCGATCCGACTGTGAACATCGGGATGAACACCCGCGCGCTGGTGGATGGCAACCCCTTCCCCAACGCACCCGAATGGAGTGGCGATTTCACCGCGCGTTACAGCATCCCGGTGGGCAACAGCGGCGAATTCTTCATCTTCACCGACTGGGTGTACTTGGGTGACACCAACTTCCTGCTGTATGAAAGCGAAGAATTCAACGCCAGCAGCCGGTTCGAAGGCGGCCTGCGCGTCGGCTATTCGGGCGGCAATGGCGCGTGGGAAGTGGCCGCATTTGCGCGCAACATCACCGATGAAGACAACGTGCTCGGCGTGGTGGACTTCAACAACAACACCGCTTTCGTCAACGAACCGCGCATCATCGGCGTGTCGTTCGGGGTGAATTACTAAGGCTAAACCTCCCGCAAGGGGCAAGTGCCACAAGGAAAAAGCCGGCAGGGGGATGACCTGCCGGCTTTTTCTATGGCTGCGCGCTATTTGGCGGCGGGTTCGACGAGCACCTCGACCGCGCCATCGGTGGTGAGCCAGCGCAGCGCGGTCTGGTGCAAGTCTTCTGGCGTAATCGCCCGGATCAGATCGGGCGCAGCGTGCCAGCGAGCCAGCCGCTCCGGCTCGCTCTGCGCGCGGGCGGCGAGGCTGATCCAGCCGCCCAGATCCTTCAGGGCGTTGTCATATTCTTCGAGCAGCGGGCGGCGGGCACGTTCGATCAGGTCGGCGGACAAGGGCGCGGTGCGCAGGTCGCCGAGCACCTTGGCAACCGCCGCGCGAGTCGCCGCAACCTCGGCGACATCGACCGAGGCTGAGAGGCTGAAGGTGCCATAGCCGCGATAATACCGGCTGTTGCCCGCGCTGGCCGAGGGGGAATAGGCCTGCCCCAACTCTTCGCGCAGAGTATCGGTCAGCACGATCCGTAGCGCCCGCGCCAGCAGGCCGAGCCGCAGGGTTTCGGCATGATCGCTGTCATCGGTGGTCGGCCATGTCCATTGCACCAGCGCCTGATCTGCCTCGCCCGTGTGGGTCAGCGTGCGCGGCCCGCGCTGCGCGGTGAAGCTGCGGGTGCGAGCCTCCTCACGAGGTAAGAACTCGGGCTCGCGCGGGGGCAGGGCGCCCAGTGTCGCTGCCACCGCTGCAATGGCTTCGGCTTGGTCAAAATCACCCGCCACTGCCAGTTCGATTGCACCGTGCGACAAGCGGTCACCGATTGCCGACTTCAGCCCGGCATAGTCGAGCGCCATGAACGCCGCTTTCGGCTGCAAGCTGAAGCGCGGATCATTGTCCGATAGAATTCCGCCCAGCGCCGTCCCTAGCGCGCGGCCCGGTGTCGCATCGAGCGTGGCGAAGTAGTTGTCGATCCCCTTGCGGAACCGCTCCTCGCCCTCGCGCCGGTATCCGGGATCGGTCAGCAGCGCGGTCAGCACCTGCAATTGCAGCGTCAGATCGCGCGGTGTGGTGGTGCCTGATGTGGCAAAGGCATCGGTTGTGCTCGACAGGCCCACTCCAACGCTGCGCCCGGCGAGCACGCTGGCGAGCTCATCCTGACTGTGGCGTCCCAGCCCGCCCAGCGCGAGCGAATCGGTCAGCGCGACACGCAACGGCGCGTCTGCCGTGTTCATCAGATCGCCGCCATCGACAGCGAGGCTGAAGGCAACGCGGTCTTCGCGGATGGTGGTTGGCTTGAGCGTCAGCCGCACCCCATTGGCAAAGCGGATGAAGCGCAGGCCGAGTTTTGGCTCCACCGTGTCCGAGATCACCACTCCCGGCGGGCCAAACTCGTTATACCCGAACGCAAGCGGGCCATTGTCGGCGGGCGGCGCAATCGGCAGCGCCAACCCGTCTGCAAAGGCACCGCGCAGGGCCACCTCGCCGCCATCGGGCGCAGTACGGCCTTCGAAGCGGATCAGCGGCTCGTCCAATGGCGCGGCATCGGCCAGCACTGCCTGCCATGCGGCCTGCGGGGTTATCTCGGGGGCGAGCGCTTCGAACGAAGCAAGCTGCCAATCGGGCGTGACCGGCACCCGCTCGTCACTCAGCACCGCCAGCGCAGCGCCTGCAAACGCCGTGTGCCCGCGCGTCGCCGCTGCCTTGGCGGCGTTTTCCAGCGCGGTGCGGGTATTGGCGATCTGTTCGTCCACCTCGGCCTGCGTGAAGCCATAGGTCAGCGCCTGATTAACCTCGCGCGTCGCGGCCAACACGCCCTTTTGCCACTGCCCGTCGGCGCTGCTGACCGAAAGGCTGGTGATGCGCGCATCTTCGAACAGGTCGCCCGAACTGAAACTCGCCCCGCGAAACGGGGCGTCTTCGCCGCGCGCCAGCCGGGCAAGGCGGCGGTTGATGATGCCATACCCGACGCTGCGCAGGCTCGCCGCACGGCGGTTGGCGATGGTGTCGGGCCGGTCTTGCCACAGGGCGAGGCGGGTGATCGTCACGCTTTCGGAGAGTGCGGGGTCGAGGTGAATGTCGGTCAGCCCCTTGCGGCTCACGTCAATCGGGCCAGCCTCGGGCTTGGGCGGGGCAGGGGCGGCCTGCCAGTCGAAAAAGCGCGCATGGATCGCCGCTTCAACGCCGGCCACGGGATAATCGCCGACCACCACCAGCACGGTGTTGGCGGGCGTGTAGGTGCGTTGATACAGCCCGCGGATTGCCTCGGCAGAGGCGCTTTCCAGCGTGGCGATGTCGCCAATCGGCAAGCGCTCAGCATAGCGCGCGCTGGGGGCGAGGAAGACGATGTTGTCTTCAAAATTGCGCTGTTGGAAGCCTGCGCGGTCGCGCCGTTCGGCCAGGATCACGCCGCGTTCGCGCGCCACCGCGTCGGGCGCGATGGTCAGCTCGCTCGCCGTCTCCCGCATCAACACCAGCGCGGTGTCGAGCAGCGCAGCGTCATTGCGCGGCAGATTGAGCATATAGGTGATGTGCTCAAACCCGGTCGCAGCATTGGTATCCGCGCCGAACGCCAGCCCTTCGCGTTCGAGCAGCTTGATCATCTCGCCTTCGGGAATTCCGCTCGATCCGTTGAAGGCCATGTGTTCGAGATAATGCGACAGACCACGCTCGTCCGCGCGCTCTTCCAGCGAACCCGATCCGATACGCAGCCGAACCAGCGCGGTGCCTTCGGGCGTGGCGTTGCGACGGATGACATAGCGCATCCCGTTCTCGAGCTGGCCGAAGGTGTAGCCGGGATCGACAGGGACATCGCTGACCTCGAACGGCCAGACCGGCGCACGGGCTTCGACTGGCGCCTCGGCCGCAGGCGCATCCTGCGCGGCAAGCGCGGTGGTGAACGCCAGCGGAGACAGCGCCAGCAGCAGACTGGCGGCAAGCATTGGCAGTCGCATCAATTTCGAAGGGTCTCTCGCTCGGATAGGCACAGGGCGAGAGAGTAAGGCCTGAAACCAGCCTGTCAGCCTATTTCTTGATCGCCCTACTTTTTCAAAGGCGGTGTGCCGCGCAGGCGCGAGCGCGCGTGCGACAGGTCGAACACCTCACCTGGCCCGGTATCTTCACCGTTGAGCAGGCCAAGGCGGCGGGCGACTTCGCGGTAGGCTTCTTCCTCGCCGCCAAGGTCGCGGCGGAACCGATCCTTGTCGAGCTTCTCGCCGGTCGCCATATCCCACAACCGGCAGCCATCGGGGCTGATTTCGTCAGCCAGAATCACGCGGCTGTAATCGCCATCGTACAGGCGCCCGAATTCGAGCTTGAAGTCGACCAGTCGGATGTCGATTGCGGCGAACATCCCGCACATGAAATCGTTGATACGGATCGCCATCGACGAAATGTCGTGCATTTCCTCGTTGGTGGCCCAGTTGAAGCAGGCGATGTGCTCTTCGGCGACCAGCGGATCGCCCAGCGCATCGTCCTTGTAGTAATATTCGATCAAGGTGTGCGGCAGCGGCTCGCCTTCCTCGATGCCGAGGCGTTTGCTGATCGATCCCGCCGCGACATTGCGCACCACGACTTCGATCGGGATGATGTCGACCTGCCGGATCAACTGCTCACGCATGTTCAGGCGGCGGATGAAGTGGGTGGGGATGCCGATATGCGCCAGCCGCGTGAACACGTGTTCGCTGATGCGGTTGTTGATCACGCCCTTGCCGTTGATCGTGCCTTTTTTCTCGGCATTGAAGGCGGTTGCATCATCCTTGAAATATTGAATGAGCGTGCCTGGCTCTGGGCCCTCGTAGAGGATCTTGGCCTTGCCTTCGTAGATCTTGGTGCGGCGGGACATCGACACTTTCCCTCTGGGCGAATGGCCCTTTTCAGCGAATGGTGCCCGAGGGCGGATTTGAACCACCGACACGCGGATTTTCAATCCGCTGCTCTACCCCTGAGCTACTCGGGCATTCGCTGCGAGCGACGGGTTTCTTGACCCGGCGAGCAAATGAGAGCGGCCCTATGGCGAAGGCGGCGAGGGTTGGCAAGGGGGTTTATTCCACCCCGATCAATCCTGATCGCGCCAGTCGTTCGAGGCGATCACTTCCGGGTCAGCGGGCGGGCCGGGCACGGTGTAGGAATCCGAGAACCACCGCGCCAGATCGCGATCCTTGCAGCGTTGCGAGCAGAAGGGGTGAAATTGCTCGGTACGAGCCTTACGGCAGATCGGGCAGGGTTTGGATGATGTCGTGCTCATGTGGAGATGATTTGGGCGCTCGGCGCTTCGAGCGCAAGGGCGGGATCGGTTTCCACTCGCACTTCGCGCCCTGTCCGGCGGGCAAGTTCGGTCAGCCATTCGGGTTTGAGCTTGGCTTTCAGTGCGGGGTGAACCCGCAATTCTATCAAAGGGCCATGTCCTTCGGCGCGCTCGGCAATCCGTAGAGCGTAGCGGGCGCACATGCCGACGCGCGAGGTGGCGAATCGGTGCAGCAGCGATGGCCCTTCGAGCCGCGCGACCAGTTGCACAAAGCCGAAGCCGTTCATCGCGGTGCCTTCGTGCGGCCAGCCCGCCAGCGCCGCGTCCAGAGCTTCATCGACCGCGCGGCGATCTGCCTTGGCAGCTAGTGTCGGAAAATCGATCCCGATGTTTCCGGCGATGTCGAACCAGCGCAGCGCACGCGCAATCGCGGGCACCGCCGCCAGCGCCACATCGCGCGGGGCGCCTATGCCATCGACATCGATGACAGTCATCGCCGGGGTAACGCTGACGAGGATTTCGCCGCCGGGAAAATCGAGGCTGGTTGAGGATGCGGCGTGCCACACCTCCTCCCACAGCCCTGTGGGGAAGTGGCGAACGTTCGTGCCATTGAGCAAGGGCGACTGCGGGTTGGCGGCCTCACCCGACACCACCCGCGCCTGTGCGCGTTTCAACCGTCCACGCTCAGCCAGCGCGGCGCGCGTGATCGTGACGTCGAGCATTTGGCCCTCGGTCACGCCGGGCGGCAAGTGATCGACCAGCGCCTCGCTGCCATTGTCGAGCAGTGCCACCCCGCGCCGGGTGCCTGCCAGTTTGGCTGTGAGTTTGGCTTTGCACTGCTCGCCTGCGCGCAGTTCGCCTGACCAAATGAGCCGCGCTGCCAATACTTGCTCACCTTCGATCAGCAGCGCACGGGTTTCGCCGATGCCGTCTTCGATCAGCCACTCAGGCGCTGTGCGTTCAGGCAATGGGAAATCCCGCCGCCTTCATCAGCGCGCGCGTTTCGTACAGCGGCAGGCCCATCACGCCCGAATGGCTGCCCCTTATCCATTCGATCAGCCCTTCCGCCGCGCCCTGAATGGCATAACCGCCCGCTTTACCGCGCCAGTCGCCGCCAGCGAGATATGCCGCGATGTCCTCGTCTGAGAGCCGTTTGAAATGCACCACCGTCTCGGACAACCGCTCACGCATTGTTCCATCGGGCGCGCGCAGCACCACGCTGGACAGCACCTGATGCCGCCGCCCGCTCATCAGTTCGAGACAGGCGCGGGCTTCGGTTTCGGTTTCAGTCTTGGGCAGAATCCGCCGCCCCACGGCCACCACGGTATCGCCCGCCAGGACAAAGCCGGGTGCTTCCACCGCAAGCGCCTTCGCGCGTCCCATGCGCAAGGCGTAGGCGCGCGGCAATTCGCCCTTGTGCGGGGTCTCGTCTATGTCGGCAGGCGTTACCGCGTCCGGGGCAAGGCCAAGCCGCCCGAGCAGCTCGCGCCGCCGGGGTGATGCCGAAGCTAAGGTGAGATGCAGCGCGCCCATCTGGGCAGCGGGCAATTACTGAGGCCCGGGGCCGCCGCGACCCGGCATGAAGCGATAGGTAATGCGCGCCTTGGTGAGATCGTACGGGGTCAGCTCGCACAGCACTTCGTCGCCGACCAGCACGCGGATGCGGTTCTTGCGCATCTTGCCCGCGGTGTGGCCCAGCACTTCATGGCCGTTTTCAAGCTCCACCCGGAACATCGCATTGGGCAGCAACTCAACCACGCGCCCGCGCATTTCGAGGAGTTCTTCCTTGGCCATGAAATTCCTTTGTTTCTTTTGCGGCGCACAATACGCCCGTCGATGTGGGGCTGCGCTTTAGCGATGCGGGAACCAAAAGGGAAGACTCGTGCTTTAGAGGGCTCACACACTGAGCGCGCGCGGCTTCTGTTCAGACAGGAAAGCGCATCTTTGGCATGGTTGAAGCCGTATCAAAGTTGCTCACCGTAGAAAGGCAAAAAGCCTCCTCGGTAATATTATTGACGTAAAGGGACATAATGAACCTCTCCTCGCTATCCCGCGCGGTGCTGCGCGCCGGCACTTGTGCTGCCAGCCTCGCGGTGGCTTTGCCGTTGCTGGCCAATGAGGCGACGCTGGCTCAACCGCAGCCAGCAGCAGCGCCCGATACCGAGGAAGAAGAAGAGCCCGATACCGCCAGCGGCACGGCGGCATCTTCGGGTGACGAGATTGTGGTCAGCGGACGGCGGGTGCGCGGTCAGTTGCTGGTCGAACAGGCCCCGCTGCTCCAGCTCGATGAAGCGGCAATTGCGGCCGAAGGCGTCACCTCGATCACTGATCTGATCGCGCAGATCAGCGCGCAGACCGGATCGGCGCGCGGGCGCGGAGGCGGCGGTCAGCCGGTGATCCTCGTCAATGGCATCCGCATCGGGTCTTTCCGCGAATTCGCCAATTACCCGCCCGAAGCACTGGCCCGGGTTGAGGTGTTCCCTGAAGAAGTCGCCCAGCGCTTTGGCTTTCCGCCTGATCGCCGGGTCATCAACCTGATCCTCAAGGACAATTATTCCAACCGTCAGGTCGACCTCGAATTCGAAGTCCCCTCGCGCGGTGGCTTCGCCCGCAACGAACAGCAGATCGGCCTGCTCAAGATCGCCGATGGCGGGCGGATCAACGCCAATATTCAGGTGCAGGATGGCTCGCTGCTGACCGAGGCGGAGCGGGATATCCGTCAGACCCCAGGATCGGTTTCGACCGTTGCTGGCGACCCGGCGCAGGCCGGGTTCCGCAGTTTGGTGGCCGATACCTTCAGCGTCGAAGGCAATCTGTCGTGGGCGAAAGCGATCATCGACAGCGGCACGTCGCTGACCGCAAACCTGAATTACGAGCGCAACGAAAGCCGCAGTCTTGACGGCCTCAACACCGTCGTGCTGACCGATGACGCGAATGTGCCCGGGATCGTGCGCACTTTCGGCGAGGATACCCCGCTCGCGCGGCGGTCATCGACCGACACCTTCTCAACCGCGGGTTCGGTGACCAAGCCGGTGAACGCCTTCCGCCTGACCAGCACTTTCGATGCCTCGCTGGCCGAAACCGAGACTGCGATCGACCGGCGGTTTGATACGCAGGCGTTTGAAGACGCGGCGCTGGCGGGGACGTTGGCGCTCGATGGCGCGCTGCCGACCAATGCTGCAGCCGGGTTCGACATCGCGCGCAGCCGCGTGCTCAACGGCGCATCGCTCACCACGCTCGAAGGTCCTTTGGGCGAGCTTCCGGCAGGTGAAGTGCTGGCGACATTTGATGTCGGGTTGGATTGGCAGCGGATCGAGAGTGCCGACACGCGCTCGCTTCAGGATGCCACACTGACCCGCCGCCAGCTTTCGACCGGGGCGAACCTCGTCGTGCCGCTGACTAGCCGCCGCGCGGGCGTGGCCGATGCGCTCGGCACTTTCACCCTGAACCTTCAAGGCGGGATTGAGGATTACAGCGATTTCGGCGTGCTGGGCGACTGGAACGCTGGGCTAAATTGGGAGCCGGTTGACGGGCTGGCGCTGTCGGCCACCTATATTTACCGGGAAGTTGCACCGGGGCTGGCGGCGCTGGGCAATCCGACGATCACCAATTTCAACGTCCCGGTGTTCGATTTCACGCGCGGCGAGACCGTGCTGGCGAATGTTACAACCGGCGGCAATCCCGACCTTCCGGCCGAGACACAGCGCGACTGGAAATTCGCCGCCAACTGGCAGCTGCCGTTCTGGGAAGGCAGCCGCCTGACGGTCGAATATGTCCAGAACCGTTCGGACAATGTTGTCAGTGCCTTCCCGCAGATCACGCCCGAAATCGAAGCAGCGTTTCCGGACCGGATCACGCGCGATGCCGATGGCCGTCTGACCGCAATTGACCGACGCTCGGTCAGTTTTGCCGAAACGCGTGCGAACCGGGTGCAGTTCACCTTCTCGACCAACGGCAGCATCGGCGCGCCTGCGGGTGGCGGCGGATTTGGCGGCGGTGGACGCGGCGGCTTCGGTGGTGGTGGTGGTGGCGGCGGCGGCGGCGCGCCCGCGGGCGCAGCACCTCCCCCTGCGCCGACGTCCGGAGCTGCCACGCCGCCAGCTGGCACCGCGCGTTTCGGCGCGGGCGGCGCACCGACTGCGGAGCAGCGCGAACAATTCATGGCCTTCCGCACGCGGCTGTGTGCCGACGATGGACAGGCGTTCCTAGAAAAGCTGGTCGCTGCGATTGATGGCGGCGCAGATATCTCAGCCGAATTCCCCGGCGTTGATCCGGCCCGGCTTGCCCCGATGCTGGCGCGGATTCGCGGTGCGGATGGCAAGGTTGATCCGGCGCGACTGGCCGAATTCCGCACCCGCATTTGCAGCGTCGATCCGGCGATGTTTGGCGGCGCACCGGGGCAGGGCGCCCCTGGCGGCGCTCCGGCAGGCGTTCCGGCAGCGGGCGGTGCGCCTGCGGCTGGCGGCGCTCCTGCGGGTGGCCCGGCGTTCAACCCGTTGGCGCAGCGCAGCTTCCCCGGCTGGCGGTATTTCTTCAACCTCACCCATTCGATTGAGCTCGATAATGAAATCCTGATCGCAGCCGGGCTCAACCCGCTCGATCAGCTTGATGGTCAGGCGACCGGTGCCTTCGGCCTGCCGCGCCATTCGAGCCGCTTGGAAGCAGGTCTGTTCGGCAAGGGCGTCGGCTTCCGCCTTTCGGGCATCTATACCGGCGAGACCCGGTTGGACGGGACGGTGGCGGGCAGCGATCTGGCGTTCGATGATATCGTCACCTTCAACCTGCGCGTGTTCGCCAACATGGGCGAAGTGACGGGCAAGAACGAAGGGTTCCTCAAGGACTTGCGGGTCAGCTTGATCGCGGACAACCTGTTCGATGCGCAGCGGCAGGTGCGCGATGAAACGGGCGAAACGCCGATCAATTACCAGCCCTTCGTGATCGACCCGCTGGGGTTGTATCTCGGGATTGATCTGCGGAAGTTGTTCTAAGCTCGTGCTTGGGCGAGCGCTTCGGCGCAGGCAAAGCCGCTCGCCCAGGCCCATTGGAAGTTGTACCCACCGAGCCAACCGGTGACGTCGACCGCCTCGCCGATGGCGTAGAGTCCGGGCACCTTGCCCGCCTCCATCGTCCGGCTGGAGAGTTCCGCCGTGGCGATGCCGCCTGCGGTGACTTCGGCCTTGGCAAGGCCTTCGGTGCCGTTGGGGGCAAAGCGCCAATCGGCCAGCTGTGTCTGTGCGCTGCGCAATTCCTTGTCGGACAAATTGCCCAATTCACGCTCCAGCCCCAGCCGATCCGCCAACGCATCGGCCAGCCGCGCGGGCAGGGCTTCGCGCAGCAGCGTGCGCAGGTGGGTGCGCGGGCGGTCACGCTTAGCTGCGATGAGCCAGTCGCTGGCCGCATCGGGCAGGAAGGTGATGCCAACCTCCTCACCATGCCGCCAATAGCTGGAGACTTGCAGGATCGCCGGGCCGGACAGGCCTTTGTGGGTGAACAGTGCGGCTTCGGCGAACTCCGCTTTTCCCTTGTCGCTACCAGCCCGCGCCACCACCGGTGCAGCCACACCCGAAAGCTCGCGGAACAAGGCATCCTCGCCCCCCAACGTCAGCGGGACAAGCGCGGGGCGCGGTTCCACCACTTTCAGCCCGAATTGCCGCGCCAACTTATAGGCAAAATCGCTCGCGCCCATTTTCGGGATTGATGGCCCGCCGGTGGCGATCACCAAGGCGGGCGCGTGCCATGTTCGGCCATCGGCGGCGGTCACCGTGAACATCCCGTCTTCGCCGCGCGCCACATCGGCCACATCGACTTCGCAGCTCAGCGTTACCCGATCCGCCGGGCATTCCTCCAGCAGCATCGCCACGATCTGCTTGGCCGACCCGTCGCAAAACAGTTGCCCAAGCGTCTTTTCGTGCCATGCGATACCATGCGCCTCGACCAGCGCGATGAAATCGGCGGGGGTGTAGCGGGCCAGCGCGCTCTTGGCGAAATGCGGATTGGCTGACAGGTAATTGCCCGGCCCCGCGCCCAGATTGGTGAAATTGCAGCGCCCACCACCCGAAATCAGGATCTTCTTGCCCGGCGCGTCGGCTTTCTCAAGCAGCGCCACCTTAAGTCCGCGCTGCCCGGCCTGCCCGGCGCAAAAAAGCCCCGCCGCGCCCGCGCCCAGAATAATCACGTCATGATGTTCCATTGAGGCGCGGATAGGCGCGCTTGCGGGAATTGCCAATCGCCCCCTTCCATCCCTATCTGCACCCTATGGCCCGAAACCCCGCAGGCACCCCCCAACATCCCGGCCCCCAGAATCCCGGCAGCGCGGAGCGTTTCAACGAAGAACGCGCCGCCTATACCGTCGCCAGTGCCCAGCCCGATCTGGAAGGCGGGGTGGCGGTGATCCGCGACATGGTGAAGGTGCTGAAACCCGTGCCCGGCGTCTATCGGATGCTCGATACGCGCGGCGATGTGCTGTATGTCGGCAAGGCGCGCAGTCTGAAGGCGCGGGTGGCCAATTACATTCAGATTGCCGGGCTGTCGGGGCGGCTCCAGCGGATGGTCAGCCAGACCCGCAGCATGGAAATCATCACCACCAATTCCGAGGCTGAGGCGCTCCTGCTCGAAGCGCAGTTGATCAAGCGGTTCCGCCCCCCGTTCAACGTGCTGCTGCGTGATGACAAGAGCTTCCCCTTCATCCTGCTGCGCGCCGATCACGCCTTTCCGCGTATCCAGAAACATCGCGGTGCGCGGCGGGCCAAGGGCATTTACTACGGCCCGTTTGCCAGCGCGGGCAGTGTGAATTCGACGCTCAATGCGCTGCAAAAGCTGTTCTTGTTGCGCAGTTGCACCGACAGTTTCTTCAACAATCGCGACCGGCCGTGCCTGCTCTATCAGATCAAGCGGTGTTCCGCGCCGTGCGTGGGCCGGATCAGCGAGACTGATTACGAGGCGCTGGTGCGGCAGGCGAAGGATTTCCTGTCGGGCAAATCCGGCGCGGTACAGGCTGATCTGGAACGCCAGATGGCCGAGGCAGCCGAGAACCTGCAATTTGAAACCGCCGCGATGCTGCGCGATCGGCTGCGCGCGGCGACGTTTATTCAGGGGTCGCAGGCGATCAACGCGGCTGGGCTGGGCGATGCCGATGTGTTTGCCCTCGCGGCCAAGGGCGGGGTGATGGGGGTGCAGGCGTTCTTCATTCGCGGCGGGCAGAACTGGGGCCACCGCGCGTTCTTCCCGCGCCACACGTCTGATGTGGACGAAGCCTCGGTGCTCGCCAGTGTGATGCTGCAATTCTACGAAGAAGTGCCGCCGCCGCCGGTCATTTTGGTTGACCGCGACTTGGCCGAACGCGAGCTGATCGAAGCCGCGCTGTCCGAGGTGGCGACACGCAAGGTGCGCATTTCGATCCCCGAACGCGGCGACCGGCGCAAGCTGCTGGCGCAGGCGCAGCGCAACGCGGTTGAGGCGCTAGAGCGGCGGCTGGCCGAGACCGGCACCAAGGCGCGGATCAACCGCGAGCTGGCCGAGTTTCTCGAACTCGACGCCCCGCCGCAGCGGATCGAGGTTTACGACAACAGCCACATTCAGGGCACCAAAGCGGTGGGCGCGATGGTGGTGGCTGGGCCGGACGGGTTCGAGAAGGGCCAATACCGCAAGTTCAACATCCGCGAGGCGCAGAGCAATGATGACTTCGCGATGATGCGCGAAGTGATGGCTCGAAGGTTCAGGGCGTTTGGCGGCGAGGGAGGGGATGAGAATGCCTCCTCCGTTCCCAGCGCGCAGGGCAAGCCCGGCCACGACACCATCCTGCCCGACCTCATCCTGATCGACGGCGGTAAGGGTCAGATGTCGAGCGTAATGCGCGTGCTCGAAGACATTGGCATCGCTGATGACATCGCGGTGATCGGCATCGCCAAAGGGCCGCATCACGGGCGCGATGGGCGCGAGGTGTTCCATTTCCCCGATGGGCGCGAGAAGCAGTTGCCGGTCAATTCGCCGCTGTTGTTCCACCTGCAAAATCTGCGCGACGAAGTGCACCGCTACGTCATCGGCGCACACCGGGCCAAGCGGTCAAAGGCGATCACCGCCAGCCCGTTGGATGAAATCCCCGGCATCGGCCCGGCGCGAAAGCGCGCGCTGCTGCTGCATTTCGGCACCGCCAGCAAAGTGCGCGCCGCAGCGCTCGAAGATTTGCAACGCGCCCCCGGCGTCAGCGAGACGGTCGCGCGGAAGATTTATGATTTCTACCATGCGGGCGGGTAGGGCGCGCGATTGATCCCGTTAGCCTGCCCGAAGATCCGGTGCAGGGACGGCTCACCATCAATATGTTTCTGTTCGAAACCTGAGCAAGGAAAAGGGGGGCAGGCGCGCAGCCTACCCCCCCTTGCGACCCTGAAGGCGCGACCCTTAAGGCGCGACCCTTAAGGCGCGACCCTGACGGGCGCGGGCCTTACTGTTCGTCGAGCGCCTTGCTGACCAGCACATTCACCGACACGCGGCGGTTCTGCGCGCGGCCTGCGGGCGTGCTGTTGTCAGCCGCAGGGTCGGCAGTCGCCATTCCGGTCGGGGTCAGCATCCGGTACGGCTTCCACTTGCATACCTGCTGGAGGTGGTTGACGACCGCGGCGGCGCGCTTTTCGCTCAGCGTCTGGTTCAACTCCTGCGAACCAGTGGTATCGGTGTAGCCAAGCACCAGCATCAGCGAGTTTTCGTTCGCACCAGCCTGCTGCGCCGCAGTGCACAATTCCGCTCGCGCGCCCGGGGTCAGCGCCGATTTGCCGGTGTCGAAATAGACGTTCGTGGTGCCCTTGATGTTGTATTTGTCGATGTCGCCCAACCGTCCGCGCAGGGCTTCGGTCGCGGCGGCGTTTTGCTGGATCGCGGCGCCTTGCTCGCCAAACTGCTGTTGGGTGCCGCCACGGATCATCCGCGCGATTTGCGCATCATCACTGGTGAAGCGCACTTCGTTGGCAACCAGACCGCCGCCATATTGCGACGTCTTGACCACCACGGCCATTCCATTGATCAGCGCGCTCTGGTCGAAGGTCTTGTTGCCGATGCCGAGGAACCCGCCGCGCGTGCGGATTTCGGTTTCAGGGTGCAGCGTAACATTGGCGACCGAGCCATCATTTGCGGTGACCTGCAACCGCTGACCCTGCCGCGCAGTGATGATGCCGGTGACCTTGGGCCCTTCGGCCAGTTCGCTGATCGGAGGCAGATTGCCATAAACAGTGGTCAGCACTTCGCCGCTATTGTTTGTTGGCGTGGACTGTGCGGACAGGGTGGTGGCAGCGGTCGCGCCCAAAAGCGCAATGAGCGCAAGCTTGCGCGAGGTTCGGATAGTGGTTGTCACAGCGGTTTTGCTCCTGTGGTAAGGCCAGCGATCCCGGTGGGTGGCCCTGTGTTGGTAACTGTGTTGGTAACTCGTCGGCGCAGCGGTGTTCAGATTTACCTTGCTGTCAGATGAACGCACAAGGCCCAGCTGCCACAGGAGCGGGCAACCGGGGCAGGTTATGCGACGAGTTGAGGGACGCGGCTACGCCCCCCACGCCATTTCACATGCCGGATTGGGCGGCAATCCAGCGGTCGATCTTGGCTTCGAGCACCGCCAGCGGCAGGCCGCCGGTGTTCAGAACCTGTTCGTGGAACGCCTTGATGTCGAACCGGCGGCCGAGTTTGCTCTCCGCCCGCTTGCGCAGTTCCTGGATTTTGAGCGCGCCGATCTTGTACGCCAGTGCTTGGCTCGGGATGGCGATGTAACGTTCGACTTCGGCGACCACTTCGGTGCGGGTCATGCCCGAATTCTGCATCATGAAGTCGATCGCCTGATCGCGGCCCCAGCCTTTGGCGTGGATGCCGGTGTCCACCACCAGCCGCATCGCGCGCAGCTGTTCATCCTGCAACGTGCCGTAACGGTTCCACGGATCCTTGTAGAAGCCCATCTCAAAGCCGAGCGTTTCGGCATAGAGCGCCCAGCCTTCGACATAGGCGGTGGTGCCACCAAACCGCATGAACGCGGGCAGCGCTTCGTTTTCTTGCGCAAGGCTGATCTGGAAGTGATGCCCCGGCGCGCCTTCGTGCAGGTACAGCGTCACATTGCCGGGCGTCAGGCGGCTCGGCAGATCATAGGCGTTGAAATAGAACACACCCGGCCGCGCGCCATCGGGGGAACCTGACTGGTAAGAACCGCCAGCCTCGAACTTTTCGACCGACGGATCATAGGGCCGAATTTCCAGCGGCGACTTGGGCAGCAGCGAGAAATAGTCGCCAATCTTGGCGTCAACCTCGCGCCCGATGCGGTAATAATCCTCGGTCAGGCCTTCGCGGGTCTTGGGCTGAAACTTGGGATCGGTGCGGACATAATCGAAGAACTGGGTCAGGGTTCCCTTGAACTTGACCTGCTTTTTCAGCGCTTCGAGGTCGGTCTTGATCCGCGCAACTTCGCTCAGGCCCAATTGGTGGATGGTTTCGGGATCGAGCGGCAGTGTGGTCGAATCCTGCACCAACTGCGCATAAAGCTCAGCGCCGCCTTTCATCTGCGACAGGCCGACACTCTCGCGCGCAACCGGCAGATATTCGTCGCGCAGGAAGTTGCGCAGCTTGGTGTTGGCGGCGTAGATTTCGCGGGTCTTGGTCTCGTAAGCGGCAGTGAGGCGGGCCTTGTCTGCTTCCGCGAAATCCTCGGGGAACGCTTTGGTCGGTGCCATGAACTGCGAGTCTGCCAGCGGCGTATCAATCTGCGTATCAAGCTGCGTGACGGTGATACCGATCGTCAACTTGGTTTCCAGCACCCCGCTTTTCATACCCTGCCGGAACCGGGCAATCGCACGGTCGGCGAAGGCGATGTAGTCATTGTGGCGCGACAGGTTGTCTTCGTAATTCGCGACCGTCTTGAACGGGGCGACCCCGGTGCCGCTGGCGAAGTTGGGGTAATAGGTGTGCAGCCCGAAGAAGTGGTTGACCGGGCGCACTTCGGTCAGCGCGCGGATGGTGTCGGTGGTGCCTGCGAGCGCACGTTCCTGTGTGTATTTGAACACGTCATAGGCGAGCGCGTCAGTTTCGGACAGCTTGGCACGGTCGATCTGCGCCAGCAGCGCGAGGTTCAATTTGATGTCGGTGCGGGCGGCCAGAAAGCTGGAATCGGTCAGCAGATCGCCCAGCCGGTCAACGCCTTCATCTTCGCCACGGAACAGGCGGCTGAGCGGGTTCAGCGCCAGTTCGCGCGCGTCGGCATCCTCGAACAGCGCGAACAGTTTGGCATGTTCGGACTGCTGCATTTCAGCCGAAACTGGTGCCGAAACAGCGTGATGGTCGGCCTGAGCCGGGGTCGCGACGAGGAACAGCGCACTCGAAGCGGCAAGAGCAAGGCGAAGTGACATAAAGGCGGACCCCCGGGCAGTGTTAGCAATCGCGGGGCGCTACGCTTCGGCAAGTCGCACTGCAAGCGCGCTGGCGACCAGCGACGCAGGCGGATCGACCGGTGTCATGATGCCATCGCGGCACTCCGGTTAAGCCGCGCGGCATGGAACGCCGCATCCTGACGTAGTTGATCGTGCTCAACCCACACCGAATGCGTGCCCGAGCACAGCTTATGCGGCAACGCGAGGCGGCAGATCGGGCCTTTGGCGATGTCGCTGGCATCTAGGATTGCGCATTGCGACGTGCCGGTATTCTCGTCGATCAGGAACGTTACCAGATACCCGTCATCCTCCGAGGTTGCCCCTTTGCGAGGGATCATCGGGCTTTCGCTGGCATAGACGCCTTCGGGTAGGCGGAAGACCTGTTCCTCGCCCGTCTCGGTATCGTGGCGGACATAGCCGTTGAACAGGAACCAGCCGGGCCGGGTGGTGGTCGACCAGACATAGCGGCTCTTGTGCATGGCGAACCGGGGATTGATCATACCGAATTCTACGATCCGGTCGGTCAGGCGCTCTTCGCGGCATTCCCCGGTGACAAGGTTGAAGCGCCAGCGGTGCAGGCGGCTTTGGAAACTGTGTTCATCGACGTAGGCCATCATGTGGCTGTACCGGCCCATCTCCTCAATCGGATCGGGCATGGGCTTGTCCTGATGATAGCCTTCGAGGATCACCTCGTCGCCTTCCTCATAGGCATTGGTCCAATGCAGCACGTAAGTGGGAGCGGCTTCGAACCAGCGGATATCCTCAGGCTGACCATGTCGCGGGATCAGCGCGAAGCGGGTGGGTATGCCATCGTGAATGCGCGCAGCGTGAATGTCGCGTCGCAGCAGGTCTTCATCCCAGAACAGCGGCATATCGTTGAGGATCGACCAGTTCGGGGTGATCGCCATGTCATGCGGCAGGCGCGGGCCGGGCAGGGGGATGGGGACATAATGCACCAATTGCCCCGTCCGATCGACGACGCCGTAATGCATGAAGGGCGCATATTTCGAGTAATTGAAGAACATCATCTCGCCGGTCGCCTCGTCCACCTTGGGGTGCGCCGAAATCCCGTCCAATGGCACCCACGGCGCCTTGCCGCGATTGGCGAGCGTGAACGGATCGAGCATCCACGCCTCGCCGCATTGGTACAGCGTGGCATAGGCGATCCCGGCGTGGACGATGATATCGGTGGAGCCTGTATCCTTCAGTCCGCCATGCGCGCCAAAGCCCGGGCGTTTCGATGTGCCCGCCGGGTCCATCAATCCGCCCCACAGCGATTGGCCCGCGATCTGCTCCGCCTCGAAACAATGGGTACGGACAAAGCGGTTGCGGTAACTCGCTTTGCCGCCGGTGATATTGACCTGATGGATCATCGAATCCCCATCAAACGGGTGGTGGCGGCCGAGCGGCTGGTGCACCTGATTTTCGGTGTTGCGTAGGTAAATGCCGTCAATGTCGGCGGGGATCGCGCCTTCGATTACCGGCAGTTCGGCCACGTCGACTTCTTCATGCAACGGCGTCCACGGCCCGGTGAGGTACGGGTGGTTCGAAGGCTCCAGCGATGTTTTCACTGGCGGGTGGCGCATGATCTGCATGGTCGTATTTCTCCCTGCACAAAGACTAGCGATGGGCGGCGCGCTGGCAAGCTGGTATAACACCACCCGTTCGGCTCGAAATTTGATCCTGATCAAGGCGAGCCGCGCCAATCGAGCCGAAAGTGACTTCATCAACGGGAGACACGCCATGAAATCGATTCTGCTCCATATCGACCATGACCGCGCCATGCGCGCGCGGTTGCAGGTAGCGCTCGACATTGCGCGGGCGACCAACGGTCACATCACTTGCTTGCAAACGGTGAGTTACGAAGTTTTCGCGCCGGGTGATTTCTACGGATCGGCGATTGCCGCCGCGATGCCGATCATCAAGGAAAATGCCGAGAACCTGCGCGCCGAGATCGAACGCACGCTTGAACACGAAGAGGTGCCGTGGGACTGGCGCTTCCTCTACGGCATCGCGCCGCATCGTCTGCTCGAACATTCGCCGCTGGCCGATCTGGTGATTGTTGGCCCGAGTGATGTGGGTGAGGGCGGACATGGCCCATCGGCGCTGGTCGGCGATCTGGTGCTCAAGGCGCCGGTGCCGGTGCTGGTGGTGCCCGAAGACGCCAAAAGCTTCGATGTCAGCGCGCCGATGCTGGTCGCCTGGAATGGCTCCTCCGAGGCGTGTCACGCCTTGCGCGCTGCCGTGCCGCTGCTGGCCTGTTCGTGCAAAGTGACCTTGGCGAGCGTGGCGGAGCCATCGGAAAAAGCGCGGTTCGATTTCCCCTCAAGCGAGGGCGCGAAATATCTCAGCCGTCACGGAATTGATTGCGAAATGGTCGAAATTCCGCGCGGCGAAGCACGGATTGCCGACACGCTGTTTTCGGCGGCGCAAATGCGCGAATGCGGGCTGATGGTGATGGGTGCCTATGGCCATTCGCGGCTGGCGGAGATGCTGCGGGGCGGGGTGACACGCCAGATGCTGACCGAACCGCAGATGCCGATACTGCTCGCGCATTAGTTTGTTGCGCCCTCAGGCGCCGGGCGGCGGACATCCGTCCGCCTTGGCTTTCGCGCCATAAGGCGCGGCGCGCAGTCACGCTTGCGGCGCTGCGCGCCGAGGCGCCTATAGCTTCGCCACCCTCTTCCGCATCATGCCTTCTTGCGCGACACTAGCGACCAGCTCTCCCGCGAGGTTGAAAATCCGCCCGCGATTGAACCCACGCCCGCCGCCGCTCCACGGCGCGTCTGTGGCGTAGAGCAGCCATTCGTCGGCGCGCGCATCACGGTGGAACCAGATTGCATGGTCAAGGCTCGCGCCGACCAGTTCGTTGCGCATCCAGCTGAGCCCATGTGGCAGGGCGCTGGTGCCGAGCAAGGTGTAGTCGCTGGCATAGGTGATGATCGCGCGGTGGAGCGCGGGGGTATCATCCGCCGCGGTGATGGGGGCTGCGACCCGGAACCAGCTATGCGCAGCCGGCGCGCGCGGTTCGCTGCTCATCCAGTGCAGGCGGTCAATCGTGCGCATTTCAATCGGCCGCGGGCGCAGCATCATGCGGCGTTGTTGAGCGCTCAGCCGGTCGCCCCATTCGTCGGCGATTTCGCGGCGCATTTCGATATCCGGGCGCAAGTCATCGGGCCGGGCGACGTCGGGCATCGGGGAATCCAAGTGCTCCAGCCCCTCTTCGGGCAGCTGGAAACTGGCGGTAAGGTTGAGGATCGGGGTCGATGTGCCGTCCTCCGCCTCTTGGCTCGCGACAACCCGGCGGTTGGCAAAACTGCGCCCGTCGAAATCCCGCTCGATCCGGTATTCGATCGGTGCGCCCTCACGCCCTCCGCGCAGGAAATAGGCGTGGAGAGAATGCGCGCGTTTGCCATCAGCGATGGTGCCTTGCGCCGCCTGCAAAGCTTGGGCGAGCACCTGCCCGCCGAACACGCGGCCAATCCCATCGGTCTGCGGCGGCCCGGCGAAGACATCAGCGGCGCGCTTTTCGACGGTGAGCAGGCGGATCAGGCCGGCGACGAGTTGCTCGTTTGAGGGAGTGTCAGTCATGGCGGAGGGCCATGCTTGCGCCCTACTTGCCCGTCAACCCCAGCTTGCGCATCACGCGGAAAGCATAGGCCTTGGCGTAGTTCTGCTGCGGCCAGCGGCCCGGAGCCTTGGGCGCAAATCCGCGCTTGCGCAAAATCGCGTTGAGGATGCGCGCGTCGCTTTCGCGGTAGCTCCATTCACTGCGCCAGGTGATCGACAGCGACACCGACGGAGCGGGGCCGTTCTTGACGAAATGCGGCGCCATCACCGGCACGAACAGCGCATCTCCGGGGCTGAGCGGGAATTCACGCCCGCCGCTGAGGAAGCCATCATCCCACTTTAACTCACGCGGGCCGCCCGAATGGTAGGTTTCGTGCGCAGCGTCGGGCACGAACTTAGTGTCGCCCGCCGGAAACTGGGTCATCACCTTGCTGCCGCGAATCTGGAGCAGGATATTGTGTTCCGGGTCGAAGTGGTAGGGCGTGACCGAATTCGGGCTGGAGACAAAGATGAACCCCTGCGGGGTCAGCATCGCGCCAGTCGCCGCTTCGATTTCAGGACGCAGTTCATCAAGCAGGGCGAGCAGCAGGTCGTGATAGGCGGGCACCTGTTCGATGTTCTTGAGCACCGCCCAGCTTTCCGCATCGGCGACGCGGCGGATGGTTTCGGCGATGGTGAGGCCATTGGAACCCGGCTTGCCATCGACGCCAATCGGCAGGTCGCCGCGGTTATACTCGACCGAAGTGATTGGTAGGCGTTCGGCCAGCCCGGCCAGTGCCTCGATCTCCAGCAGCGGATGCGCCGTCAGATTGTGCGGAAGGATGTGCGGTGTTTCGGGATAGTGGCCCGAGAACAACCGGCGGGTCGACATTTCGAACACCGGGGTTGTTGCAGCATCGGCGAAGTGGGCGGGTGCGTTCATTTCTGGCGTGCCTCTTCGGTTTTTCGGGAGCGGGTTTCGTAGGCCTTGAGCAGGCGGAAGGCGGCGCGCCTCACCGGCCCGCCGATGGCGATATTGCGGCTCAGCATGCGGCGTTTATCGCGCCATAGGCGTTCGATCATCGGATGGCCTTCGACCGCGCAGCTATCGGCCCATTGGACGTCGGGCCGTTCCAGCAGTGCGAGGTTTTCAAGCTGCAACAGCATGCCCGGAGAGAAGCGCGCGTAGTCTTCGTCAAACGCGGTCTTGAAGCTGTAGGCACCGGGCTGTGTGATCAGGTTGACCAGCATGGCGATGGCGCGGCCATCGAGCCGGAGTGCCAACCGTTCAAGCCGCCCTGCCGCTGCCGCGCCTTGCAGTGCCTGCGTGAAGAACACCGCCGTATCGGGCGCGCTGGCGAGGGCTGAACCTTCGGCACCCTTCCACCCGGCGGCTTCGAGGGTCAGGAATTCCTTGGCCCATGCGGTTAGCCCTTCGTCGCCGTCGATCCGTTCGAACGTCAGCGCGCCTTCCTCGGCCAGCCGATTGTGCTGGCGGCGCAATTCCTTGCGCTTCTTGGCGCTCATCGCGGTTTCGAGATAGGCGGCCGCCGACGCATCACCCGCCAACAGCGCGCGGTTTTCTTCGGCGCTGGTGTAATGTGCCCGCCCACTTGCTGCCAGCACCCGGTCGAGCGCAGCACTCACCGGCCCATCGGCGGGCAGCAGCGGCAGGTGCAGGAACAGCGCACGGCGTGCCATGCGGTCAAAATGTGCCAGCAGCACGCGCCAGAACGCGTCTTCATGCCCCGCTGCGATCAACGGCACGCCGCAAAACGCGTTGGGATGTAGCCAGCCTTTGGCGTGGGTGATGGTGTGGCCGTAATATGCCGAACTGCGCACCGTGGGCATCAGGCCCGACAAGCGGCCATCGTGATACCACGCCCCCACCACCACCTGATCATCCACCACCCGCTCGCCCGCGCCCCATTGTCGCAGCGAGGGGAGCAAAAACCACGGTTCGAAGAAGGGATTGGGCTCAGCCGCGTGGGCGACCAATCGCTGCCACGCATCCATGAAGCCGGGTTGATCAATGTCGGTGAGGGTCAGCAGGCGAAGCTGGCTGTCGGCGGCAACTTCGCGCAAGACGGCAGGTGACCGCGTGCGAAATGTTTTCGCCACTGCCATGTCCATTGCGGTATTCCCCTAGTGCCAAGCCGGTCAGTTCGGCTGTCAAAAGCATGGCACAGGCGCGGGCGAAATGCGCGAGCCGGAAGAGAGCCTGTCCAATGCAGGGACAGGCGGGCCAGACAAAATTAAACCCCGCCGGAATTGCTCCCGGCGGGGTTGATTTTTAGTGCTGCGAAGGCGTTGTGATTAGCCCGCCGCGAGCGCCGCCAGCAGCAGCAGCGCGACGATGTTGGTGATCTTGATCATCGGGTTCACCGCCGGGCCAGCGGTGTCCTTGTAAGGATCGCCAACCGTGTCGCCGGTTACCGCCGCCTTATGGGCTTCTGAGCCCTTGCCGCCGTGGTGACCATCTTCAATGTACTTCTTGGCATTGTCCCATGCGCCGCCGCCCGAAGTCATCGAGATGGCGACGAACAACCCGCCGACGATCACGCCCAGCAGCAGAGCGCCCAATGCGGCAAAGCCATTGGCTTGGCCTGCCACGGCGGTGATCACGAAGTACACCACGATCGGTGCAGCCACCGGCAGCAGCGAGGGGATGATCATCTCCCTGATCGCCGCCTTGGTCACCAGATCGACCGTGCGTGCGTAGTCCGGCTTGACCTCATAGGTCATGATGCCGGGGTTCTGAGCGAACTGATCGCGCACGTCCTTCACCACTTCGCCCGCAGCACGGCCCACCGCTGTCATACCCATTGCGCCGAACAGATACGGCAGTAACGCGCCGAGCAGCAGCCCAACGATGACGTAAGGGTTTTCAAGGCTGAAATCGACCGTCACACCCTCGAAAAGCTCGCGCAGATCGGCGGTGTAGGTGGCAAACAGCACCAGTGCGGCAAGCCCGGCCGAACCGATGGCATAGCCCTTAGTCACGGCCTTGGTGGTGTTGCCCACGGCGTCGAGCGCATCGGTCTTCTCACGTACGCTATCGTCCAGCCCCGCCATTTCAGCGATGCCGCCAGCATTGTCGGTGACCGGGCCATAGGCGTCGAGCGCCACGACCATGCCCGCCAGCGCCAGCATCGATGTGGCCGCGTAGGCGATCCCCATCAATCCTGCCAATTGGAAGGCGATGATGATGCCAGCGCAGATCACCAGCGTCGGCAGCGCCGTCGATTCCATGCTGATCGCCAGACCCTGGATGACGTTGGTGCCGTGGCCCGTTTCCGAAGCCTTGGCGATCGAGCGGACCGGACGGTAATTGGTGCCGGTGTAGTATTCGGTGATCCAGATGATCAGCCCGGTGATAACCAGACCGAGGAACCCGCAATAGAACAGCGTGCGGCCATTATAGGCTTGGCCCGCAATTGCGCCTTCCATGTCGCCCAATGCGTAGCTGATCGCCCACCAGATTGCCGGAACCGACAGCACGGCGGTGACAAGGAAGCCCTTGTACATCGCGCCCATGATGTTCTTCCCGCCGCCGAGGCGTACGAAGTACGTGCCGATGATCGAGGTGACGATGCACACGCCGCCAATCAACAGCGGCAACGCCATCAGGGCGGCGAGGTTTTCTGCGCCCTTCAGCAGCAGTGCGGTCAGCACCATCGTGGCGCCTACAGTGACGACATAGGTTTCGAACAAATCCGCCGCCATCCCGGCGCAGTCACCCACGTTATCGCCGACGTTATCGGCGATCACCGCAGGGTTGCGTGGGTCATCCTCAGGGATTCCGGCTTCAACCTTGCCGACCAGATCCGCGCCAACGTCAGCCGCCTTGGTGAAGATCCCGCCACCCAGACGCGCGAAGATCGAAACCAGCGATGCGCCGAGCGCCAAAGCGGTGAGGCCGATCACGACCGGGCGGCTATCAGGCACAAGCCCCGCAACCACGGTCAGATAATAGAAGAAACACGCAATCGCGAGCAGCGCGAGGCCGGCCACCAGCATCCCGGTGATCGCGCCTGCGCGGAACGCCAGCGTCAGGCCCTGTTGCAGACCGACCATCGCGGCGGCTGCGGTGCGTACGTTGGACCGCACCGACACGTTCATGCCGATAAAGCCCGCCACGCCCGAAAGCACTGCGCCGATCACGAACCCAACCGCCGGGATCGTGCCCAGCGTCACCGCGACGATCACCGCGACAATCACGCCAACGACGGCAATCGCGGTATATTGACGCTTGAGATAAGCCTGCGCGCCTTCCTGAATGGCGGCGGCGATTTCCTGCATCTTGGCGTTCCCGGCATCCGCGCCGAGCACCTGACGGCTGGTGACAAAGCCATAGACAATGGCAAGCAACCCCAGCCCAATCGAAATGAGCAATAAATTCACGAGTAATCCCCTCTCGTCTTATGTTCTTCCCGCGGGAAACCTGCGCCGACCCAGATCCCTCTGGCGCAAGGACGCACAGTCATAGGGAATCGGGATAAGCTGGCAAGCCTTGGCCCGGCGCGGGGCCCGGTTTTGCGCCACAGAATGGGCGCTTTCAGCAGTTTTGGCAGGGGAAGCGGCGTTCAGCCGTGCTGATAGCCAAGGTTGGCGGAGCTTACCATGAACGCGCCGCCCAGCAGAAGCGGTGCAATGCCGCTTGGAATGACCGCTCCGATCCGGTGTGCGTGAACCGGCAAGGTGGCAGTGTGCGACGCGGTGAACAGCAATTCGTAGTCATCGCCCCAGCGCATGCATTCATCGGCCCGCGCCCGGTCGGCCACTGGCACCGTGCTCGGATCGATCGCAAAGGTCACCCGGTTGAGGTTGGCCATCCGCCAGCAATCGAGCAGCAACCCATCAGACACATCCATCATCGCAGTGACAACCGGGGCAAGCGCAAGACCTTCAATTATGCGCGGCTGCGGGCGATTAAACGCATCGCGGTGCTCAGCTGCGCCTTCGAACCCGAGCATTGCCCGGCCAACCGTTCCGGTAACATAGATCGCATCGCCCACCCGCGCACCGCGCCGGGCTGGCACAGGGTGGTGGGTCGCGCGGCCAATTGCGGTCATGGCAAAGGTGCTCGCCCCCGTTGCTGCCACGGTATCGCCGCCCAGCAACGATACCCCGAAGGCGACCAGAGCCTCCTTCAACCCCTTCACAAACCGCGCATCATCGCGGCCCAGCGAATGGCCGAGCAGCACGCCGATTGGCTCTGCGCCCTTGGCCGCGAGATCGGAGAGGTTGGAAGCCACCAGTTTCCAAGCCACATCGGCCATGTCGGCATCGGGCAGGAAATGGGTGTCTTCGGCCATCATCTCGTGATTGATGACCAGCGTTTCGCCGCCGATGGTGATCAGCGCGCAATCATCGTCGAGATTTCGGGCGCCGGGGTGCAGCGGCAGGCTGCGCAAAGCGGCGATGAATTCAGGTTCGTTCATTGCCATGAACGGTGCGTTAGACTGCGCGAACGTCCTTGGCCACGGAATCAAGGATTCCGTTCACGAATTTCGCCTGCCCATCATCAAAGAACGCCTTGGCGACTTCGACATATTCGGTGATCGCCACCGCCACCGGCACGTCAGCGCGGGCAAGCAGTTCGTAGGTGCCGGCGCGCAGCACCTGCAACATCGCCTTGTCGAGCCGCGCGATGCTCCACCCGGCTGCGAGCTTGCCCGCAATCAGGTCGTCGATTTCGGCGTGGCGGGCATCGACCCCGCGAACGATATCATCGAAGAACGGCACTTCGGCATCGGCATATTCGGTGTCGCCAAAGGCATCGTCGTCGATCGCGCGGCCCAGCCGGTGCTGGTGAAATTCGTCGAGCAGCTTGGTCAGCGCGGTGCCTTCCATGTGCTGCTGATACAGGGCCTGCACGGCGGCGAGCCGCGCAGCAGAGCGGGCTTTTGATCGGGCGGGGTGGTTCATTTGATCCTCAATTCGACCGATTTGGCGTGCGCAGGCAGCCCTTCGGCATGGGCCAGCGTGGCTGCGGCGGGGCCGATGGCATTGAACGACGCCTGATCCAGCCCCAGAAAGCTGGTGCGTTTCATGAAATCGAGCACCGACAGCCCGCTCGAAAACCGTGCGCGGCGTCCGGTTGGCAGGACGTGGTTCGGCCCGGCAACGTAGTCACCTACCGCCTCAGGCGTCATCCGGCCAAGGAAGATGCTGCCCGCGTGGCGGATCGATGTGAGATAGGGCTCGGGATCATCAACCGCGAGTTCGACGTGCTCTGCCGCCAGCCGATTGGCGAGCGCGGGGGCTTCGGCCAGCAAATCGTTAACGACGATGATCACGCCGTGCGTATCCCAGCTGGTGCGCGCGGTCTTGGCGGTGGTGAGCACGCTCAACTGCAATTCGATCGCATCGACCACCTGCCGGGCAAACCCGGCATCATCGGTGATCAGGATCGATTGCGAGGTCGGGTCATGTTCGGCCTGAGACAACAGGTCAGCCGCGATCCAGTCAGGATCGTTTGTGCCGTCGGCAATCACGAGGATTTCCGAAGGCCCAGCGACCATGTCGATCCCCACCACGCCGTAAAGCTGGCGCTTGGCCTCGGCCACCCAGGCGTTGCCGGGGCCGGTGATGACATCGACCGGGTTGATCCGATCCGTGCCATAGGCCAGCGCGCCAACAGCCTGTGCGCCGCCAATGCGCCAGATTTCGTCCACGCCCGCGATGTGCGCCGCGGCGAGCACCATCGGGTTCGATTGGCCCTTGGGCGTCGGGGTGACGACCACCAACCGTTCAACCCCAGCGACACGCGCCGGAATCGCGTTCATCAGGAGCGATGAAGGGTAGGCCGCGCGCCCGCCGGGAACATACAGCCCAGCCGCATCCACCGGCCGCCAGATCGCGCCGAGACGCACGCCCGCCGAGTCCACATAGTCGCGGTTCTCGGGCAGTTGCGCTTCGTGATACGAGCGAATGCGTTGGGCCGCGAGTTCGAGCGCCGCGCGCAGATCAGGGGCAAGTTCGTGATGGGCCTGTTCGCAGCGTTCGCGCGAGATTGACCAGTCGGCATCATCCGCCAGCGTGTAGCCATCGAACCGCTGCGAATATTCAACCAACGCCGCATCGCCGCGCAGCTTCACCGTCTGGAGGATGTCGGTCACCTGCCCCGCAACATCGCTATCGGATTCGCGCCGAGCATCGACGATCCGGTCGAACTTTGCCGCGAAATCAGGCTGGAGGGTGGAAAGTGTCACGCTCATGCAGCCAAACCCTCATCACGCTTTTCCGCATCGCGCCGGAACGCATCGACAAGTTCGGCCACACGGCGGTCGGTCTTCAAAGCCGTGCGATTGACGATCAGCCGAGCGGAAATCTCGATGATCACATCGGTTTCGACCAGCCCGTTTTCCTTCAGCGTCTTGCCGGTTGAAACAAGATCAACAATCTGCCGCGCCAGACCGAGCGACGGGGCGAGTTCCATCGCACCGTTCAGTTTGACGCACTCGGCCTGCACCCCGGCGGCCTCAAAATGACGGCGGGTAAGGCTGGGATACTTGGTCGCAACCCGCAGGTGGCTGACGCTGCCCGCATCGTCCAGATCGCTCGCCAAACGCGCCACTGACAGGCGGCACAGCCCGATGCCCAGATCGACCGGAGCATAGAGATCGGCGTAGTCGAATTCCTCGATCACGTCAGAGCCGACGATCCCGACCTGCGCTGCGCCGTGCGCGACAAAAGTCGCTACATCGAACGCCCGCACGCGGATCAGGCGCATGTCGGCGCGGTTGGTGGCAAAGGCCAGCGCGCGGCTTTTGGGATCGTGGAAATCGGCATCAGGCTCCACCCCGGCGCGCGCCATCACTGGCAGCGCTTCATCAAGGATGCGGCCCTTGGGGACAGCAAAGGTCAGCTGCCCGGGATTGTCGTGGATGCCAATGGTGGTCATGATCGTGCGCGCACTTAAGGGCGAGACGGCAAAAGGGCAATGGTGATGGCGATGGGCGACGCGGGAATCATGGGGCTGGAGGACTTTACCACCGCGCTTGAATGGCAGGCCCGCCATGCAGAGGAAAATGGTGCGCCCGCCACCGCTCGGGTGATCCGGGCGCTTGCGGGCGTGCGCGCCAGTGATACGGCGACCGGACGGCGGATTGCGAATTGGCCGGGGTTGACGCTGAAAGACGCGATGCCGTTGCGGCTGGCGGGGGGCTTTCACCACCTGCTGCTGTCGGGCGCAGACGCGCGGTTGGCGCAGGTCTATTCCGGCGCGATCACCGATCAGACGGCGGTCGATACGATGGTGCTCGACCTGACGCATAGGTTTGACGCACGGCTGCAGCCGTGGCTCGACGGCCCGCCCCAGACCAACGAGGCCGGGCGTTCCGCCAGCATTATGGCCGGGCTGTTGTGGCTGGCGCAGCGGGTTACCGCGCCGCGCTTAGATCTGTTTGAACTGGGCGCAAGTGCCGGGGTCAACACCATGATTGATCGCTATTTCTTCCGGCTGGGCGATACCGAGGTTGGCCCGGCGGAATCGCCGATGCGGATTATTCCCGAATGGCGCGGCGAATCCCCGCCCGCGCCGCCCACCGGGTTCGGCATTATGTCCGTGAAGGGCTGTGACATCGCCCCAATAAATCTCGCCGACCCTGACAGCGCGCTGCGGCTCAAAGCCTACGTCTGGCCCGACGCGGGCGAGCGGATGGCACGGATCGATGCCGCGATTGCGTTGGCGTACGATCAGCCGCCCGATCTGATCGCCGCCGATGCGGGTGATTTTGCCGCCGAGATGCTCGCACGACCGCCGCAGCCGGGGATCGCGCG
>LNED01000033.1 GCA_001464915.1 Sphingomonadales bacterium Ga0077531 | reverse complement strand
GCGCGGCATCATTTCTCGTTCGCCAGTTACCACGATCCGGCCCGCGTCCATTGGGGCAGCGTGCGGGTGTGGAATGATGACCGCATCGCGCCCGGCACCGGCTTTCCCACCCATCCGCACAGCGACATGGAAATCATCACTTACGTCCGCACCGGCGCGATTACGCACCGTGACAGCATGGGCAACGAAGGCCGCACCGAAGCGGGCGACGTTCAAGTGATGAGCGCAGGCAACGGCGTGCGCCATTCGGAATTCAATCTGGAAGCGGAAGAAACCACGCTGTTCCAGATCTGGATCATCCCCGATGAACGCGGCGGCGAACCGAGCTGGGGCGCGCGCCAGTTCCCCAAGGAAGGGCGCGACGGTGCGTTTGTCCCGCTGGCAAGCGGCGTGGCGAACGACGATGACGCCCTGCGTATCCGGGCCGATGCCCGCGTGCTGGGTGCGACGATCAAGGCGGGCGAGAGTGTGACCTACACGCCGCGCACCGCCGATCGTCACCTCTACCTCGTGCCCGCCACCGGCAAGATCCGGATCGGCGAAGTTGAGGCAAATGCCCGTGACGGCGTGGCGATCACGCAGCTGGCGAGCATCACCATCACCGCGCTGGAAGACAGCGAAGTGGTGCTGGTCGACGCGGCATAACGCCTGAACAAGTCCCCCCCGGAGCCGGCTGGTTCCCCCTCCCCCACCCAGCCGGCTCCACCCCCTTTTCCGATCGAAGGAATACCCCCATGAGCAACCTTCTCTACATCACCGCCAGCATCCGCTCGGACGCCGATTCTGTTTCGCGCGGGCTGGGCCAACAGCTGGTCGATGGCCTCGCCGCGCGCACTGGCGCTACTGTCACCACCCGTGATTTGGCCGCCAACGACCTGCCGTTCATGACCGCAGACCGCTTTGGCGCGAACCTCACCCCGGCGGCGGATCGCACGGCAGCACAGGCGGAACTGGCCGCGATTGCCGACACGCTGATCGCCGAATTGCAGGCGACAGACACGATCGTGATCGCGACCCCGATCTACAATTTCGGCCCGCCTTCAACGCTGAAGGCTTGGGCCGATCTGGTCGCCCGCGCTGGCACCACTTTCCGCTACACCGCGACCGGGCCCGAAGGCCTGCTGACCGGCAAGACAGCCTACCTCGCCATCGCCAGCGGCGGCACGCAAGTGGGCAGCGACTATGATTTCATGAGCCGTTGGCTGACCTTCTTCCTCGGCTTCCTTGGCATCACCAAAGTGTCGATTGTCGCGGCCGACGGGATCATGGGCGAAGGCGGCGAGGAAAAAATCATCGCCGCAAAGGAAGCGGCAGAGAAGCTGGCGGCCTGAATCTGACTCACCTCCAACCCCTCCCGCTTGCCCCCGGCCTGCGCCGGGGCAGGTATCGGGGTTGGGGGTGGGCAAACACGCCTAAATCCAGCCCATGCTTGGCAGTCTCTAGACCCCCGCTATACCCAGCCTAGCCCAATGTTTCACGTGGAACAGCCGCGCCGCGTTACAGCCTTGGCCGCACCAGCAACGGTTTGAAGATGTTGCGGCTCGGCCTGACCACGATGATCCCCACGCCGATAATCGCCAGCCCCGCGCCAATGATCAGCGGCCAGCCGATGGTGTCTCCGGTAAGCCAAGTTCCAAACGCAATCGTCAACAACGGGGTCATCAACGTCAGCGGCACGATCAGATTGGCATCGTGGGCCTGCAACAGCTTGAAATAGGCCGAATGCGCGCCGATGGAAACGACCACTCCGGCAAAGATGACGCACCCGGCCACTGCCAAAGGCGCGGCACGGATCGCGTCGAACTGCCCGGTTTCAAACGTGAAAGTGACCGGCAGCATCACCGCGAAGGATATCAGCGCGGCCCACGCTTGCAGCGCCACCGCGCCAATCTCGATCCGCTTCACAAAGACCGATCCCAGCGATCCGATCAGCACACCGGTGAACGCGAGGGCGACCCCGACGAGGCTGCCCCCGTCGGATGGGCCGCCCATGGCAAGGCCCACCCCGCCGAGCGCCAGCGCCATCCCGATCCCGCGCCGCCAACGCACCTGTTCGCCGAGAAATATCACTGCAAACAGCACCGTCATTGGCGCGCCAGCCAGACTGACGATCCCAACGGCAGAGGGGCTAGCGGTTTGCAAACCCATGAATTGCAGCGCAAAACTACCGCCGCTGATGGCAAAGCCGATGGCCAGCACCACGGGAAGGCGCGCCGGAATCTGGCGCAGCAGCGGAAACAGCACCAGCAGCACAATCCCCGACCGCAGCACCGTATAGAACAGCGGCGGCAGCCCCAATGTGCTGACCGCGACCTTGCTCACCACCACATTCATCGCCCAGGCGACGTTGCAGAACAGCA
The DNA here is from genome assembly GCA_001464915.1 of Sphingomonadales bacterium Ga0077531. Lineage (GTDB taxonomy): Bacteria > Pseudomonadota > Alphaproteobacteria > Sphingomonadales > Sphingomonadaceae > Erythrobacter. Next base: position 252,201 of record LNED01000033.1, on the reverse strand, counting down.
TGATCCCCAGCGCGGAAAATGGCAGGTTGGCGGGCATCAGGGAGGGGTATCGCCGAACACCTCTTGGGCGACGGCGGCGGGAAGGCTCTCGCGCAATTCGTCGCGCCACACGGTCGCCACCGCGTCTGACGGCGCGCGCCAATCGCCGCGCGGGGACAACGCTCCTTGCGATGATACCTTCGGCCCATTGGGCAGTGCCGACCGCTTGAACTGCGAAAAGCCAAAGAACCGCGCGCAGAACCGGTCGAGCCAGTGGGCGATGGTGGCAAGCGTATACTCGCTACGCCCCTCTGCCGGGAAGCCCGCAGGCCAAAGCCCGACTTGGCGCGCCTTCCATGCGTGCCACGCCAGAAATGCGACTTTGCTGGGGCGCTGGCCATAACGGATCACGTGGTGGAGGAAGAAGTCGTTGAGTTCGTACGGCCCGACCAATTCCTCGGTCGATTGTGTCTTCCCATCCGCGCCCGCTGGCACCAGTTCGGGCGAAATCTCGGTATCGAGCACCGCGCCCAGCACTTCGCCGCAGGCATCGGTGAACTGCCCGGTCCGGATCGCCCAGCGGATCAGATACTGAATCAGCGTCTTGGGAACCCCGGCATTCACACCGTAATGGCTCATATGGTCGCCCACCCCGTAGGTGCACCAGCCGAGCGCCAGTTCGGAAAGGTCGCCTGTGCCGATCACAAACCCGCCATGCTGCCCGGCAAGACGGAACAGATAGTCCGTCCGCAACCCCGCCTGCACGTTCTCAAACGTCACATCATGCACAGGCTCGCCAGCGGCAAAGGCGTGGCCGATATCCTCCAGCATCCGCCGCGCGGCAGGGGTAATGTCGATCTCTCCCGCAGTGATTTCCATCGCTGCCATCAGCCGGTGGGCATTGCCCTTGGTGTGATCGGAGGTGGCAAATCCGGGCAAGGTGTAGCCGCGAATGGTGGTGCGCGGCAGGCCTAGCCGGTCGCAGGCCTTGGCCGCCACGATCAGTGCGTGGGTGCTGTCGAGCCCGCCAGAAATGCCGATGATCAGGCTCTTGGTGCCGGTCGACTCCATTCGCCGCATCAGCGCATCGACTTGAATGTTGAATGCTTCGTAGCAATCCTCGTCCAGCTTATCAGGCCGGTCGGGGACGAAGGGGAAACGCCGGATTGGCCGGGCCAGGCCGATGTCGCCTTCAGCATAGGCGTGCTCGAACACGATCCTGCGATAAGAATCTTCGGGCCGCCCTGCCCATTCGGCGGCATCGGCAAAGGTCTGATTGCGCATCCGCTCGGCAGCCAGACGTTCGGTGTCGATATCGACCACGGTCAACTCGCCCGACCGGTCGAACCGCGCGCTTTCGGCCAGCAGGTCGCTCATCTCGTAGATCACGCCCTGCCCGTCCCACGCCAGATCGGTGGTGCTCTCCCCATGCCCGCTGGCCGAATAGACATAGGCGGCAATCGCACGCGAGGCGGAGGAGCGGCAGTGCAGATGGCGATCATCCGCGCGCCCAATCGTGACGGGTGAGGCAGAAAGGTTGCACAAGATCAGCGCGCCGGCGAGCGCAGCGGTCATCCCCGGCGGGATCGGCGCCCAGAAATCCTCACATATTTCGACGCCAAAGCGGAAACCGGGCAGGTTCGCGGCGGCAAACACCAGATCCGTACCGAACGGCACTTCTTCCCCCGCCACGCCGATCCACAAATCAGTGCATCCGCGCCCATGGGCGAAGTGGCGCTTTTCGTAGAATTCGCGGTAATTGGGCAGGAAGCTCTTGGGCACTACGCCCAGCACTTGGCCGCCCGCGATCACCACCGCGCAATTGTACAGCTTGTCCGCCCGCTTGAGCGGCGCGCCGACCACCAGCACCGGGTTTAGATCAGCCGAAGCCGCGACCACCTCGGCCAGCGCCTGTTCGACCCGCTCAAGCAAGACGTGCTGCAACAGCAGATCGTCAATCGCGTAAGATGACAGCGTGAGTTCGGGGAACACCACCAGATCGACGTTCGCATCATGCGCCTTCTGCGCCTCGGCCAGCACGCCTGCGGTGTTATAGGCAACGTCCGCCGGGCGGCAGCACGGGGTCGCGGTCGCCACGCGCACAAAGCCGTGTTCGTGCATGTCGAAAAAGGGATGCGAGGTTTCGCTCATGATCGCAGCGCGCTCCAGATGGCTTTGGCCCAGATGGCTTTCGCTAGGCCTCTAGCGGGGAATCCTTGCCGTTCCTAGCAGCGCCGCAAAAGTCCTGCTTTCCCGCCTGACAGGCATTTGATCGTGCATGATACTTGCACCTTGCAGGGCCAGCCGCCAATTGACTCATCAGACCTCACAGGAGCCGCAATCATGGCCGACGCAACCTACATTCCGCCCGCCGTATGGAGCGCCGACACCGTGTCGGGCGGACGCTTCGCCAACATTAATCGCCCCACAGCCGGTGCGCGCGAAGAACGCGAATTGCCGGTGGGTGAACATCCCTTCCAGCTCTATTCGCTCGCCACGCCCAACGGGGTGAAGGCGACGATCATGCTCGAAGAACTGATCGAAGCCGGGCACGCGGGTGCGGAATATGACGCGTGGACGATCAACATCGGTGACGGCGAACAATTCGGCAGCGGTTTCGTCGGCATCAATCCCAATTCTAAAATCCCCGCCCTGCTCGACCAGAGCGGCCCGGCACCGTTCCGCGTGTTTGAAAGCGGGGCGATCATCGTCCACCTTGCGGAAAAATTTGGCGCGTTCCTGCCGACTGACCCGGCGAGCCGCGCCGAGGTATTGAGCTGGGTGTTCTGGCAGGTCGCCAGCGGCCCCTTCATCGGCGGCGGGTTCGGCCATTTTTATGCCTATGCGCCGGAAAAATACGAATATCCGATCAACCGCTACGCGATGGAAACCAAACGGATTTTCGACGTTGCGGACAAGCGGCTGGCGGATAGCCGGTTCCTGGCAGGTGACGAATACACGCTGGCAGACATCGCCAATTTCCCGTGGCTCGCCCCGTTTACCGAGGGCAATATTTATAATGATGCCAAATCGTTCCTGAGCATCGACGAATACAAGAACGTCGGCCGCTGGGTCGCGGAAATCAAAGCGCGCCCTGCGGTGCAGCGCGGGCGGATCGTGAACAAGGTGTGGGGTGACGAAGACACGCAGTTGAAGGAGCGCCACTCAGCCGCCGACTTCGACGGCAAGCGGCTGGTTTCCGCCCCCCCGGCATAAGTCGCGGGCGAAAGCGCAAATTACGCGCTTTCGCCCCCTTCACATCCTGATCGAAGCCGTTATAGAGCGCCGCTCTTGCTGGGGCGTAGCCAAGCGGTAAGGCACCGGTTTTTGGTACCGGCATGCGAAGGTTCGAATCCTTCCGCCCCAGCCAGTCTCATTTACACGACTAAAACAGAACCGATCTTTGTCGGCGCACTAGCGATAGCGTGCCGGCTTTAGATCGTATTTCGCCAGCTTGTCGTAGATCGTCTTGCGCGGGGTTTGCAGCATATCCTGCAACTGTGTGATGTCACCGCGGCATTGGCGCAGTGCGTCTTCGAGCACAGTGCGTTCAAAATCCGCGACGACTTGCTGGAGCGGTCGCTGCCCGGCGATACGCGTGGGCGGCGCCTCGATATCGGCCAGACCGAGCACGAAGGCGCGGGCGTAGCCGCTCAATTCATGCAGATTGCCCGGCCAATCGTGGGACTGCACATGGCGCCACTGTGCCTCTTCAATAGCAGGCGCGGTGAGGCCAAGGTCGCGCGCATGGCGGACGACGAACAGGCGGAAAATCTCCGGTACATCGGCACGGCGATCTGCCAGCGGCGCAAAGGCGATCTGCACCGCGCCGAGCCGATGCCACACCGGATCGCGCAGCCCACCTCCCACGTCAGCCGGATCGTCAGTTAGCCGCGCAATGATGATGCGGATATTGAGCCGCCGCGCGCGATCCGCCCCAATCGGCAACACCTGCCGCGTCTCTACCAGCGATTGCAGTCGCGCGGTGAGCAATGCGTCTGCCGCCGCGATTTCATCAAGGAACAACGTCCCGCCATTGGCGCGCTCAACCAGCCCGGTGCGCGACAGGCCCGCTCCCCCCGCGCCCGCTGCCGGATCGCGCCCAAACAGCAGCAATTCTGCATCCTTGTGCGCAAGAATTCCGGCATCAACGGTGACAAACGGTCGGCCGCGGCGCAGGCTGAGTTCGTGGATCAGCCGGGCGGCGTGGCTCTTGCCGGTGCCTGCTGGGCCCGACAACACGACATCGATCTCCGACGGAGCGACGCCTTCAATCACCGAGCGCAGCCGCTGTGCTGCGGGTGAATCGCCGAGCACCGCGCTGGTCGCTGTGCGCCCCGCTTCCTCACGCAAACGGCGGTTTTCCAGCGCCAGCGCGCGGCGGGTGCTGGCAGCGCGCACCGCGCGGATCAGATCAGTCGATGAATAGGGCTTGGTCAGGAAATCGGCCGCGCCGTTCTTCATCGCGTCGACCGCCATTGCGATGTCGCCGTGGCCGGTGGTCAGGATCACCGGCAGATCAGGATCAACCTCGCGCAGCCGGGCGAAGAACGCGATCCCATCGATCCCCGGCATCCGCACGTCGCTGACCACCACGCCGACATATTCCGGAGTGAGCCACCCGAGCGCGGCGCGAGCATCGGGGAAGGCGACCACCTCGGCGCCTTCGAGCGAGAGCGCCTGCGTCGTGGCATCGCGCAGCGGCGGATCATCCTCGATCAGCGCGACATGCAGGGGTGCGGCGGCGGTCATGGCGCGGGCATCACCATGATAAAGCGCGCACCCTTGGGCGTGTTTTCCAGCACCAGATCGCCGCCCAATTGCCGCATAATGTCCTGCGAAATGGCTAGGCCCAATCCGATGCCTTCATCCTTGCTGGTGACGAAGGGCTGGAACAACGTGTCACGCAGGTTGGCAGGAACGCCCGGCCCGTCGTCGCTGACACTGAGATTGATGGTGTGCGGCGCGGCGTCAATCGTTAGCGTGATCTGTCCGCCAGGGGCGCAGGCCTGCACCGCGTTCTGGAGCAGGTTGACCAGCACCTGTTCCAGCTGAACGTGACGCGCGCGAACGCAAGCCGCGGCAGCCTCGGGCGCAGGCAGGCTGAGCGTGATGCCCTTCTGGCGAATCTGGTCGCGCAGCAGCAGCAGCGATCCGTCAATCACCTCGACCAGTCGGATATCGCGCGGCTCCCCTGCCGAACGGCGGCTGAAATGCAGCTGCTCTTCGGTGATGGCGCCAATCTGGCCCGCCAATCCCGCGATCTTTGTGAAATTTTCCGCCGCCTCGCCATGCCGTGCGGCACCCATCAGGCGCTCACCACTTTCGGCATAGACCCGCATCGCGGCGAGCGGCTGGCGGATTTCATGGCCCAGCCCGGCGGTGATCTGGCCCAGCGTCGCCAGCCGGTTGGCCTGCTGCAATTGTTCGCGCAAAGTCGCGGTCTGCGCATCGAGCTGCGCTGCGGCGCGGGCTTGGCGCCGGCGCTGCCACAGCACCGCCCCTGCGATGAGCAGACTTAACGCGCCCAAGCCAATCACCCCTGCCAGCCGCCCATTGGCAATCGCTGCGGACAGGCGCGGGGCTGGATCGGCGAGCAAATGCAAATCCCAGCCAACCGGAGCGATTGGCTGGATATTCTCGACCATTCGCACCGGCGATCCAAGCCCGCCAGTGGTTGGCAGATCGAAGGGTACAGGCTCGCGCACACCGAAACGAACCGCATCACGCGCCGGATCCCGCGCAGGCGGGCGCACACTGCCGATGCTCGCCGCGCGGAACCGCCATGCGGGATTGCTGCTGAGCAGTACGATCCCATCCGCATCGGTGACAAACACCCCGGCTTCGGCATCACGCCATTTGCGCTCAAGACTGTCAAACTCGACCTTGACCGCAACCACCCCCAGCGGGCTTTCCGCCGAGCCGACCCGTTCGGCGAGGTAAAGCCCCGGACGGCGGCTGACCGTGCCAAGCGCGAATTCATCGCGGGTGCCATCACGCATCGCGCCGGCAAAGTAATCGCGGAACCCGTAGTTTGAACCGATAAAGCTGTCGGGCCGATCCCAATTGCTCGCCGCCAGCGTCTGCCCGCGCGCATCCATCAGATAAATCGCTGCGGCATCGGTCTGCTGCGCCAAAGCCGCCAGCCGCCGATTGAGCACGCCGCGCTGCCCGGTGTCGCCCGCCAGCAAGGCGGCCACTTCGGGATCAACCGCTAGCACGCGCGGGACAAGCGTGAATTTGTTGAGCTCGCTCTCCAGCCCGGCGGCCAAGATTGCGGCCTGGCTGGTTGCTGCGGCGCGCGTATCGTCCAGCGCGCGTGCCCGCATCGCCCGGTCGAGCCCAAGCATCGCCAGCGCGCCGATCAACACTGCGCCGACCAGCGCGATCAGCAGCAAATTCCAGCGTCCCAATTGGCCGCGCATCAATGGTGCCCCCTTTCCTCTCAGTCGTCAGCTTGTGCGGATTTCCGCATTGGGCGCAAGGAATTTGTGCGGATTTTCGCACGATGGAGCTGTCATAGGAACGTAACTCGATGATTTCTCGGGATTGGCCTCAACGTTGCGATATGCTTGCGGACCCGTCTCAGTCGGGCGATCCTGCGTGCCAGAGAGATGCCGCTCAGCGGCACGTTAAGGGCCGGGGGAACAAGCGACCAATGGGCGCGCCAGCAGCAATATCGACCGAGCCAGCCGCCGCCACGCCGCGCCGCAAGCCGCTCTATCAGCAACTCTACGTGCAGGTGCTCACCGCCATCGCCTTGGGTGCGATGCTCGGGCATTTTTACCCTGAGGTCGGAACTGCACTAAAGCCGCTTGGCGATGGTTTTATCAAGCTGGTCAAGATGATCATCGCGCCGGTGATCTTCCTGACCGTCGCCACCGGCATTGCGGGCATGAGCGACATGAAGGCGGTCGGATCGGTCGCTGGCAAGGCGTTTGCCTATTTCCTGACTTTCTCCACCTTGGCGCTGATCATCGGGCTGGTGGTCGGCAATGTCGTCCGGCCGGGCGAGGGGCTGGGGATTGATCCAGCCACGCTTGATACCGGTGCGGTGGCCGAATTTTCCGACAAGGCCCAAGCCCAGACGATTGAGGGCTTCCTGCTCAACATCATCCCGGACACCCTGTTCAGCGCGATGACCGATGGGCAGATTCTGCAGGTGCTGCTGGTGGCGATCCTTGCCGGGGTGGCGCTGGCGATGACCCGTCCGGCGAGCGACCTAGTGCTCGATGTGATGACATCGTTCAGCGCGGTGGTGTTCCGGCTGGTGCATATGCTGATGAAGCTTGCGCCCATCGGCGCGTTCGGGGCGATGGCCTTCACCATCGGCGAATTCGGGATCGGCAGCCTCGCCAATCTCGCAGCGCTGGTGGCGACCTTCTATCTCACCTCGCTGCTGTTCGTGATTGTGGTGCTGGGTATGGTGGGCTGGTTCAACGGTTTTTCGATCTTTGCGCTGATCCGTTATCTGCGCGAAGAGCTGCTGCTGGTGCTGGGTACGTCGTCGTCCGAAGCCGCGCTGCCGAGCCTGATGGAGAAGATGGAACAGGCCGGGTGCCGCAAGGCGGTCGTCGGGCTGGTGGTGCCCACTGGCTATTCGTTCAATCTTGATGGCACCAACATCTACATGACGCTGGCGACGCTGTTCATTGCGCAGGCGGTCGGCGTGGATCTCAGCATCGGCGAACAGTTGACGCTGGTGCTGGTGGCGATGATCAGTTCCAAGGGCGCGGCCGGCGTGACGGGGTCGGGCTTCGTGATCCTGGCCGCGACACTTTCGGTGGTGCCAAGCGTGCCGGTCGCGGGCATGGCGCTGATCCTCGGCATCGATCGGTTCATGAGCGAATGCCGCGCGCTCACCAATTTCATCGGCAATGCGGTGGCGACGATTGTGGTCGCGCGTTGGGAAGACGCGCTGGATCGCGACCGGCTCAACGCGGCGATGGCGGGTGCGCCGATGCCGCTGCCCATCGAAGACATCGAACGTCACGAGCGCAGCGGCCCGGTGAGCGAGAAAATCGCCGACATGCTGGAGGAACGGCCATGATCCAGCGGCGCACCCTGATACGCTCAGGCGGCGCGCTGGCGCTGCTGGCAGGTGTGCTGCCCTTGGGGCCGCTCGCCGCTACGACTACGCCAGAGGAAATTCTGCTCTGGCCGGGAACACCGCCGGGCAATGGCGGGGTGTCCGGGCCAGAAAAGCTGGGCGAGGCGGGCGCAGGCTTTGGCGCACTGTCGAATATCGCCACACCGCGGATGCGGGTTTACCGCCCGGCCGTGCCCAATGGCGCAGCGGTGCTGGTGGCAGGCGGCGGCGGCTATTTCCGCATCCAGCTGTGGAAGGAAAGCACGCCCGCTGCTCAGTGGTTGCAGGCGCAAGGTTTCACCGTGTTCGAACTGCTCTACCGCCTGCCCAATGACGGGTGGGACGCCGCCGCGCCGTTTATGGATGCGCAGCGCGCAATGAAGATCATCCGCTGCCGTGCAGGCGAATTTGCGGTTGATCCGGGCAAGATCGGCATCATGGGATTTTCCGCAGGCGGGCATCTGGCAGGCTTCACTGCGCTCCAGCCCGCGCGCCCGCTTTATGCCGGGGCGGACACCTATGAGCGGGTCTCCGCACGGCCCGATTTTGCAGTGCTATTGTTCCCGGTGGTGACGCTGCGCAAGCCGTATGACACCACCCGCACCCGGCGCGAGATCATTGGCGAAAAGCCGAACGCCAAGGCCGAAGCCGAATGGTCGCTCGATACCCATGTCAGCAAGGATGCGCCGCCGACCATCATCTTTGCCTCCGCTGACGATACCACCACGCCGCCCGGCCACAGCATCCTGTTGTTCGAAAAACTGACCGCCGCCGGAGCGAGCGCGGAACTGCACATGTTCCGCGATGGCGGGCACGGCTGGGGGCTGGGCAAGCCGGATCAGGTTATCAGCCAATGGCCCGCGCTGTTCGCGCACTGGGCACAATCGCTTGAAATTACGAAAAAACGGGGAGAAGAATGATGTCGACACGGTTTCTGAGCAGGTTCGTCCTGATGTGCGGTGGCAGCATGTTGGCCGCCAGCGTGGCTCACGCACAAGACGCTACGCCGCCCGCACCGGTGCCTGAGCCGGAGCGCGAGATCATCGTCACCGGCACCCAAATTCAGGGCGCCAAGATCAACGATGTGCTGCCGGTAACGGTCATCGATGAGACCGATATCCAGAACATCGCCGCTGCATCGGGCGACGAATTGTTCCGTGCCATCCCGCAGGCCGGGACGGTCGCCTTCAACGAACAGAACGACACCACCCAGAACAACGCCCGCGGCGACGTCGCCTCGATCAACCTGCGCGATCTGGGCACTGGCAACACGCTGCTGCTGCTCAACGGGCGGCGGATGGTGCTGCACCCCGGTTTCCAGACTGAATTGCTGGTGCCGGTGGTCAGCCCCGATGCCAACGAGATCGCCCCGGGCAGCGTCCGGCGGCTCGAAGTGCTGCGTGACGGCGCCTCGGCAATTTACGGCGCGGATGCGGTGGCGGGTGTGGTCAACACCGTGCTGCGCGGCAATCGGACGGGCGGCTTCATCGAAGGTGAATACCGCGATTCCGACGGCACCGACCTATACAGCGCGCAGATCAGCGCCGGATACGGCTTCGATTTCGGCGGCGGGCGCGGCAATCTGACGGTTTACGGCGGCTATTTCCACGAAAACGGCCTGCCCGCGTCCGCGCGCGACTACGCCGCCGACGACAACCGTTTGGCGCTGGTCGAAGGCACCGATTTCGAAGGCGATGTGCAGTTCAACAACCGCAACACCTTTGGCCCGTTCGGGCAGTTCGACATTCAGGCACCAACCAACCGCACCCCGATTGGTGATGACGATTTCTATCTCCAGCCCGATACGCTGCCCGGATGCCGACTGAGTTTCGGTAACGGCGTGTGTGCGCGCAACGGTATCACCCCGGACATCGCTGTGCGGTACAACACCAATTTCGGCACTACGCTGATCAGCGAAAAGAACCGCTACAATGCGGCCGCGTTGCTGAGTTACGAGTTGACCAATGATATCGAAGCCTATTTCGAGGGGAGCTATTTCCGCTCCGAAAGCGAACGCTTCATCACTCCGGCCGCGATCCTCAGCGCAGTGCCGCTGGGGATTTCGCGCAACGCCTATTACAACCCGTTCGGGCCAGTGACTTTCCCCGGCGGCGCGGCCAACCCCAACCGCCTGCCGGGCACCACGATTGCCGCCACCGGCGCTGACGTGATTGCCGAACGGTATCGCTTTGTCGATGTCGGCAACCGCTCGGTGTCCGTTGACAAGGATTCGTTCCGGCTGGTGGGCGGCTTGCGCGGCAATATCGGATCGTGGGATTTCGACACCGGGTTCGTCTATTCCGAAGCCAAGGTGTCCGACGTCGAAGGCAACCGCGTCTCGCTCACCTTGGTGCAGCAAGCGATCAACCGCAGCACGCCCGATGCCTATAACCCGTTCAACGGCGGCTGCGTGATGGGCGATCCGGGCGAAGGCGATTGCACCCCCAACCCGCAAAGCGTGATCGACCCCTTCCTGATCGACGTGACCCGCGACGGCGGCACCACGCTGGCGCTGGCCGATTTCAAAGTCAGCCGCAACGACCTGTTTACGCTGCCCGGCGGCGATGTCGGGGTGGCAGCAGGGATCGAATGGCGGCGCGAGACCTTCTTCGATGATCGCGACGCGCGGCTTGATGGGACGATCACCTTCACCGATACCGTCACCGGCGTATTCAATGGGAGCGATGTGGTTGGCACCAGCCAATCGCCCGACACCAGCGGCGCGCGTGAAGTCTATTCGGCATTTGCCGAAGTGTTCGTGCCTTTGGTGAGCGAGGATATGGATATCCCGTTGATCGAAGCGCTCAACCTCCAGCTGGCGGGCCGGATGGAGCATTTTACTGATATTGATCAGACGGCAGTGGTGCCGCGCATTGCTGCATCGTGGACCACAATCCCCGGTGTGACCTTCCGCGGTGCATGGTCGCAGGGTTTCCGCGCGCCAAATCTGGTGCAGGTCAATGACGCCGGCACCACCCGCTCCAACACCCGCGATGATTTCGTGATCTGTCAGGCGATGGTGGAACAAGGCACGCTGTCCAGCCTGGGCGTGTGTCCGGGCGAAGGCGTGATCAGCTTCCGCTCAGGCTCCGACACGCTGGAGCCGGAAGACAGCACCAGCATCAATCTGGGCATCGTGCTCGAACCCACCTTTGTGCCGGGACTGACGCTGACGGCGGATTACTGGCGCGTTGAACAGCGCGGGCTGGTGGGCACGTTTGGCGATGACAACGCGATCGCGCTCGACCTGCTGCGCCGCCTTGCGGGGGGCACCAATCCCAACGTTATCCGCGCCAACCCGACGCAGGATGATATCGACCTGTTCGCGGGTACCAGCCTCGCACCGGCGGGTGAAATCATTCAGGTGCTCGATCCCTATCTCAACCTCGACAGCCGCATTTCCAAAGGCTGGGATTTCGGGATGTTCTACAACGTGCCTGATTTCGGGCTGGGCGATTTCCGCCTGCGGTTCAATGCCGCGCGGTTGAACAGCTTTGTCCAGTCAGCTGGGACCGACGGTGAGGAATTGCTCGCCGGGATCGCCGCAGGGGTACTGCCGCCCGAAGTGGTGGTGGGCGGGCTTGGCCAGCTGCTCGAAATCGAAGGTCGGCCCAAGTGGCGGTTCAGCGGTTCGGTCAACTGGGACAAGGGCCCGGTCGATGTGTCGCTGTTCGCCAGCTATGTCGGCGGCGTGTATGACACCAGCGTCAGCCGCGACACGCCGATTGTCTCGGATGATCCCAATGCCAACTTCTACCGGGTCGACGATTTCCTGACCTTCAACCTCGCGGTGGGCTACACCTTCGAGAACGACACGGCGCTGGATGGCACGCGGATCCGGTTGGGGGTCAACAACCTGTTCGACAAGGATCCGCCACTGGCTGACGAAGATCTGGGCTACTTCAGTGCGCTGCATTCGCCGCGCGGGCGGGTGTTCCGGGTCGAACTTCGCAAAACGTTCTGATAGGCCCGGCCCATGGGAATACGCTGGCGATACCTGTGGGCCGGATTTTTTGTGATGCTGGGGGCGTGCGTGCAAACGCCGCCCCCTGTGCCTGCTTCGGGAGCCGTGACAGCGGGGAGCGAATGTCGCACACCCTTTGCGCGGATCGCGTTCGATTTCGAAGGCGCGTCTGCCTCCACCTGCGCCATCACAGGTGAGCGTGAATTCGATGTGCTGATAACGCCCGAACACGCGCCGCCGATCAACCCATCGCCGTGGTATGCCTTTCGGTACGAAAGCACAGGCGATGCGCTGGTGACGGTCAACTTGCGCTATCTCTCAGGCGCGCACCGCTATGCGCCCAAGTGGAGCGATGGGAACGCCGTCAGCGAGCTTCCGATCGAATTGAGCGAAGACAGCAAATCGGCAACCCTGCGCCTGCCGCCGGGCAAGGGGCAGGTCAGCGCGCAAGAACTGATCACGACTGCCGATCATAGCGCCGACCTGCGGCGTTGGGGCGCGGCACTAGGCGCCCAACCCTTCACGCTCAGCCGGTCGCATGATGGCCGCCCGGTCGAGGCGATACGGTTGGGCCGCACGGATGGGCCGCGCTTGGTAGTGCTGCTGGGCCGTCAGCATCCGCCCGAGGTGACCGGGGCGGTGGCCATGCGAGCCTTTGTGGATGAATTGGTGGAGAGGCTTGCTGGCGACCCACAGGCCTTCGCCGACCATCAGTTCCTGATTGTCCCGCTGCTCAACCCTGATGGCGTGGCACGCGGGCATTGGCGCGCCAATCGCGGCGCGGCTGACCTCAATCGCGATTGGGGCGACTTCAACCAACCCGAAACCCGCGCGGTCAAGGCGTGGCTCGATGCCCTGCCCGCCTCTGTTCGCCCGGTCGCGATGATCGATTTCCACTCGACCAGCCGCAACCTGTTCTATGTACAGGGCGACGAGGAGGCGAGCGCGGCGCAACAGCGGTTCCGCGCCGCATGGCTGACAGGCAAAGAGAACGCTCTTCCCGGCTACCCCTTCACGATCGAGCCGCGCAACGCCAACCCCGGCAGCGGCACCGCGAAAAACTGGTTCCACGCGACCTTTGCCGCCCCAGCCTACACGTATGAGGTGGCGGACACCGCTGATCGCGCCGCCACCCGCGATGCGGCAAGGCACTTCGCTGCCGCCCTTCCAACGGCGCTGGAAACGCTCAAGGATTAGAGCGCGCCGAGCACCGCTTGACTACATCTCCAGCGGACCGTGCTGGATGTGCGGCAGCACATGGCGCGCGAACATATCGGCTTCCTGCATGTGCGGGTAACCCGACAGAATGAACGCCTCGATCCCTTCGGCCTGATAGGCGCGCAGCTTGGCGAGCACCTGATCGGGCGTGCCGACAATCGCCGCCCCGCAGCCTGATCGCGCGCGGCCGATGCCGGTCCACAAGTTCTCTTCGACAAAGCCATCACCATCCGCCGCGCTGCGCAATTCCTGCTGGCGCTGCACGCCGTAGTTCTTGGCATCCAATGACTTTTCACGGATCACGCGGCCTGCTTCGTCGTCAAGCTTGGACAGCAGGCGGTCAGCATAGGCGCGCGCCTCGTCCTCGGTGTCGCGGACGATCACGTGGGCGCGGTATCCGAACTTGAGGGTCCGGCCATAACGCGCCGCCCGCTCCCGCATATCGGCGATGGTATCGCGCACCTTGTCCATCGTGTCAGGCCACATCAGGTAGACATCACAAGCCTCGGCAGCGCATTCGCGCGCTTCGTGACTCAGGCCGCCGAAGTAGAACGGCGGGCACTTGCCTGACAGCGTGGTGATGCGCGGCGGATCGAGTTTGAGATTGTAGAACTCGCCCTGAAAATCGAGATGTTCGCCGTTCAGCAGCGTGCGGACGATCTTCATGATCTCGGTGCCGCGGGCGTAGCGGGGCCCGCTCTCCATCTTCTCGCCCGGCATATCAGACGAGATGATATTGACGTTCAGCCGCCCGCCGGTGCCGGACGCATTCGGGCCGAGGATGCGATCCAAAGTGGCGATCCGTCGCGCGAGCTGCGGCGGCCAGTCTTCACCCATGCGGGTCGCCCACAGCAGCTTGATCCGCTGCACCTGCGTCGCCACGGCGGCGGCGAAGATCGTGGTATCGACGCCAAGCTGATAGCCTGAGGGCAGCAGGATGTTATCGAACCCGCCTTCCTCTGCGCGCAGCACGATGTTGCGGCAATGCTCCCAGCTCGACTGGAGATATTTATCGGGCACGCCGAGGAATTCATAATCATCGTCGCACAGCGCGGAAAACCACGAAATTTCGCATTGTTGGGTCATCAGGGAAGCCTCTCTCCACGCGCGGCGACCAGCACCGCGTACCAATCCGTCCGCGTCCAGCGCACCGTGAGCGCAGCCGCGCCCTCCGCGATGCGCTCCGGGTTTTGCGAGCCGATAATCGGGATGATCCCGGCCGGGTGCGCCATCAGCCAGCTATAGGCGGCCACGGTACGCGACACGCCTTGCGCCTCGGCTACGACATCCAGAGCAGCAGCCACGGCCTTGTCGCGAGCGCTCTCGGGTGCAGCCACGCGCCCGCCGCCCAGCGGCGACCACGCTAGCGGGGTCAGGCCCAGCATCATCGCCTGATCGAGCTCGCCGTTTTCGAAGCAATCAATCCGCAGCGGGCTGATCTCCGGCTGCGTGCTGACTAGCTTGTTTCCAAGGAAGTGGTTCAGCGCGGCGGTCTGGGCCTGCGTGAAGTTCGAAACGCCAAGGCTGCGCACCTTGCCCGAAGCCACCGCATCATCGAGCACGCGGGCCACTTCCTGCGGGTGGGCGAGGATATCGGGCCTGTGGATCTGCCACAGGTCAACCGAATCTACCTTCAGCCGGCTCAGCGACGCTTCAATCGCGCTACGCAGATAGTCCGCGCTCTGATCATAAGGCAGCGGCGGCATGATCCCGCCCTTGGTCGCCAGCACCATGCGGGCGCGCAATCCGGGTTCGGCGGCGAGCACTTCGCCCAGCAGCGCCTCGGCATCGCCAAAGCCTCCGCTGCCGTCAAAGCCATAGATGTCGGCGGTGTCGAGAAAGGTGATCCCGGCATCCAGCGCCGCGTGCACCAACCGCGCAGCATCGGCGGCAGTGCGGCCATCCTCTGCCAGCCGCCACATCCCCCAGGCGATGGGCGAGACGGCAATCCCGCTCGCGCCCAGATGGCGCGTGGTGGGCGGTAGGGGCAGTTCACTCATCAGATTTTCCTTTGCGGGGGAGCGACCGAGGCGCGCTCCACAAGTTCATGGGGCAGGCGTTTGTGGGTAATATCCCCGCCTGCAATCAGGATTTGCGCAGCGGTGCGCGCAAGGTCAGCCATTGGCTGGCGAATGGTGGTGAGCGGCGGCCAGACGGTGCGCGCCAGCGTGGTATCATCGAAGCCCGCTACCGAAAGCTCAGTAGGCACAACAATCCCGCGATCATGCGCCACGGCCAGCACGCCCGCCGCCATATCGTCGTTCGACGCGAAGATCGCAGTCGGACGTTCGGGCAGATCGAGCAGCACCCGCGCGCCAGCCACACCGGAATCGAAATCAAACTCGCCGTCCGCCACCAATTGCGGCTCAAACGGAATGCCGACCCGGTCGAGCGCGCGGCGGTAACCGAACAAGCGGTCGTCCGATGCCATGTGATTGGCGTGCCCCCGGATAAAGCCGATCCGGCGGTGCCCGGCGTTGATAAGGTGGGTGGTCATGTCGTCGGCGGCTTGCGCATCGTCCATGAACACCGAGCTGGTCAGCGCATGGTTGGTCCCCGGAGAGATCCGCACGAAGGGCACGTCCATCGTCTCCAACGCGCGCAGCACCGGATCGCAATCGGTGACGGGGGAGGATAGGATGATGCCATCGACATGGGTCTCGCTTACCAACCCGCGCACTTGGTCTCCGACGCGCGGATCGGCGACATCGACCGGCTGTGCGAGCAAGCGGATGCCGTTTTCGTGGCACACTTCCCAGCAGCCCTTCTGGATCTGGAACATGTAATAGGGGCTGTGATTATCGTATATCAGAGCGACCTGATTGGACTTCGCACCCGACAGGATGCGCGCTGCGATGCTGGGGCGGTAGTCAAGATCGGCCATCGCCTGCTCGACCTTGGCGCGCAATTCGGCGCTGACATAGGGATGGCCGTTGAGCACCCGGCTGACGGTTTTTACCGCCACCCCTGCACGCGCAGCGACGTCCTTGATATTGGCGCGGCTCATGCGGTTACCTCGGCAAGGCTGGCAAACTGCCCGGCGAACTGGCTTTGCGGACTGTAAAATACTGGCGGCTCGCCGATTGGTGCGGGAACGTCGTGCCAGCCGGGGGAGAAGTCCGCGCCGCTCCAGACATGGCGCCAAACCTTCGCAGGATCACCCGGCAGGTAGACCCTGCGACCTGTTGCGCCTGCTGCGACTATCGGTGCCACCATCATGTCTGCCCCATAGAGGAACTGATCCTGAATCGTGAAGGTTTCGCGGTCGTCCGGGTAATGCAAAAGCAACGCACGCTGTGCAGGCAATCCCGCCCAATGCGCCTCATCCACTAGGTGTTGGACATAAGGCGCCAGCAGCGCGTGGATGCGGCTCCAGCGGACGAACCCGGCGATCAATTCGGCGCTGGAGTCTATCTGGAGATTATCGTCCGGGCGATTACCCTCATGCGTGCGCATCACCGGGCTGAACGCGGCGAGCTCGTACCAGCGCAGCAACAGTTCGGCGCTGCGCACATTGTCGAACAGACTGGTGTAACCGCCAACGTCCGAGTGGCTGAAGGCATTGCCCACCAGCCCCGATGAGAGCGCCGCGGTGATCACCGTGCCTATGCCATCATGGCGGCTGAAATCGACCGACTGATCACCCGCCCACAACAACGGGCAATGGGCCTGCACCCCGGTGTGGCCTGCCCGCATGAACCACAGCACATCGCCCGTCCGCCCGCGTGATGCGACCGCACGGGCATTGACCTCGGCCCAGCGCACCGGCCAGCGGTTGTGCTCCTGCATCGGATCGCCATCGTGCAGGCGCAGATCAACCGGCAGATATTCACCGAAATCGGCCATCCAGCCATCGAGCCCGAAGTCGAGCATCCGTTTGCCGATGACTTCCTCGGCGAACCATGCCGCAGCGGCAGGGTTGGTGAAGTCCACAACACCCGCTTCAAACTCGCCGAAATCGACGAGGTAAGGGGTGTCACTGTCGAGACGCCGGGCGAAGAACCCTTGCGCTGCGGCCTCGGGATAGAGCGGACCATCGACTGCGAGATAGGGGTTCACATAGCCCAGAAAACGGATGCCGCGTGCTTTCAAGGCTGCGATTCGCGCGGGCAGTTCGGGGTAGCGATCCGCATTCCACTGCCAGTCCCAGAACAACCGGCGGCCAAAGCTCGTCTGGCGGATGCCGACCCAATCCTCGCACCACAGACCAGACACCGCCGCACCGGCATCAATCAACGCTTCAAGTCGATCGAAACTGCGGATGCCGTCCTTGAGGCCAACCACCGCGCACCCGAGCGCCCATTCTGGTAGCTTCTGACGTTCGCCAAAGCGCGCGCCCAGTTGGCGGGTCAGTTCGGCAGGCGCACCCTCGAACAGGTCGATCGCCACCGCACCCGACCACACATGCACCCGCAGCCGTCCAGCTTGCGTCGCATCAAGTTCGCAATAGTCGGCATTGGCGAGCGACAGCGCCCAGCCTGCCGAACACAGCAGGGTCGGCTCGGGATAATTGGTCGTCCAATAATCGCCGCCTGCAAATGATCCATCAGCGCTTGCCATGTCGGTCAGCGGTGTGCTCGGCTCGCGCCCGACCCCCGGTTCGCTCGTCCAGATCGGAAAGCGGCGACCATTGAGCGCAAGATAGCTCATCTGCTCCCCGCCGCCCCACAGCACATCGTCCGCGCCCAGCACGAAATCCAGCGTGATCCGATCATGCTGGGTAAGAGCCGCCACTGTCAGGCGCGCGCCATCAAGACGAACGGCTGCCTGCGCCGCACCATCGCTGCTCGACAGCAGGAACTCTGCATCGGCCGCCATGTTGCACTGTCTAAGCGGCGGCGCGGGCCGCGCATTGTCACTCATCCTGAAATTGCCGCGCACCATCGTCACCTGCGGATCACCGCAAGCCACAGAAACCGCCGGACAATCCGGACGCTGACTGAGAATGCAGCGCCCGCCAACGGTCAGGTCGAACCCGTCTTTTGTGGCCGCCAACTGCAACATATGTGCAACACTCTCCCCATCGCCTGTATGTGACACCGCTTGACATACAGTGGCAGAAAGCGCAACCCGAACGCTGAAAGATCGACCGCAAGTACGATGATCTTAGCGATCGTCAAACGAGTTGATCACGACGCAGGGGAGAGAAATACCATGTCAGCCAACACCACAATTGCGCGCCGTTTCACGATTAAGGCGCTCGCCGTTTCCGCCAGCACATTGGCGCTGATGTCTGCCGCCCCCGCGTTGGCGCAGGTCGAAGAAATCATCGTAACTGCACAGAAAATCGAAGAAAATGTGCAGGACGTGCCGATCGCGATCACTGCGGTTTCAGGTGAACGGTTGGATCAAGCGGGCGTCACTTCGCTTGAGAATATCAGCCAGGTCGTCCCCTCGGTCACCTTCCGCAAGGGCACTACCAGCGCCAATAGCGCAATCGTGATGCGCGGTGTCGGCACCATCACCTTTTCAGTCGCGGCCGAACCCAGTGTGTCTACCGTTGTCGATGGCGTGGTGCTGTCGCGTTCGGGTCAGGCATTTATCGATCTGGTCGATATCGAGCGGCTCGAAGTGCTGCGCGGCCCGCAAGGCACGCTGTTCGGCAAGAACGCCTCGGCAGGTCTGGTCAACATCGTCTCGAAGGGCGGCAGCGACACGCTCGAAGCTGAAGCCCGTGCCGACTGGTTCGAAGGCAACGAATATCGCCTGCGTGCCGCAATCGCCGGGCCATTGAGCGAAAATCTTACCGCCCGCGTCACCGGCTTCTACGGCAGCTTTGATGGCAACATCACCAACATCAACGGCGGTCGCAACGAAGACGTCAACGGCTACGAACATTACGGCGCGCGCGGGATCCTCGATTTTTCGAGCGGCACGACCGACCTGCGCTTCATCGCTGATTATTTCCGCGCCAATGATGATTGCTGCGCCGATGTTACCGGGGTCAGCCGCGGCGCGGTGCTTGATGCCGAACTCGGCCTACCTGGCGGTTCGGCGCAGGGCGAAGACCAGCGCTTCGTCAACCACAACCTCGTCACCGAAACCCGCGACAAGCAGTGGAGCCTGACCGGATCGGGCGATTTCGGCCTCGGCGAAACCCACACGCTCAGCGTGATCCTCGGCTATCGCAACTGGTTCAACGAAGAAATCCGCGAAGGCGATTTCCTGCCGCGTGCCGTGATCTTGCCGGGCACGCCGCCGACGACCGTCGGCGAGCTGCACGACAATGGCGTAGTCCGCACTGAACAATACTCCATCGAAACGCGGATCGCATCGGATCAGAGTGCCCCGTTCTTCTATCAGGTCGGCGCCTTTGCGTGGCAATCGGATAACGAGCAGGTGTTCACCCGCAATAACATCACCTGCGCGACATCGACCCTGCCGGTCGCCGCTAGCGGGGCAACCCCGTGCAACGTCGCCGATACGGTCAACACCCTGTTCCCGACCGCGACCTCGTTCAGCGATGTCACGTCAAAGAACTTCGCGCTGTTCGGGCAAGCGACCTACCGCTTCTCCGATCAATTCGCTGTCACCGGGGGCTTGCGTTACACTTGGGATGATCTCGAATTCACGCATACCCGCGCGCCGGGCGTGAATGCCACCACCGGCCTTCCCGCCACCGGGCCGGGCGTATCGGGCGCTCCGGCAGGCGGCACAATTGCCAGCGGCGGTAACGGCACCAACACATCGGCCGGATCGACCTCAAACGGCAATCTGTCAGGCCGGGCGGCGCTGGAATTCAAGCCGGTTGAAGACGTGCTGATCTACGGCAGCTACACCCGCGGCTACAAAGGCCCGGCGTTCAACGTGTTCTTCAACCACACCGCACCGAACAACGCGGTGCCGATTGACGAAGAACTGTCCGATGCCTTCGAAATCGGCATCAAGTCGCAGTTCTGGGATCGCCGGGCACAGCTAAATCTTGCCGCCTTTACAGTAACTTACGATGGTTTCCAGGCCAATAACTTCATCCGCTTGGGCAGTGAACCGAACAGCCCGATCATCTCCAATCTGACCAATGCGGGCACAGTGCAGAGTGCGGGCTTCGAAGCCGACTTTGTGCTTGCTCCGGTTGACGGGCTGACCTTCCGCGCCAGCGCCGCCTATGCCGATGCCAAGGTCCAGGAGTTCAATCCCAACCCCGCCACCAACGCGCCCGATGCGCGAAACGGCACCCGCCTGCCGCTCGCACCAGAGTTCGTTTACACACTCGGCGCCGAGTATGAGGCTGATCTGGGCGCAGCGCAGGTCTACTTCAACACCGATTACCGCCACACCAGCAGTCAGTTTTCCGATCTCGGCGAATCTGGCCCGATTGAAGCTTACGGCATCTGGAATGCCTCGATCGGGCTGTCGGATGCAGCGGATAATTACCGCGTGACCTTCCACGTCCGCAACATCACCGATGACAGCTATGTGCTGCTCAACGTGTCGGCCGGACAGCGGTTGCAGATCCCGCGCGATGCCGATCGCTATGTCGGGATCAGCCTGCGCGCTCGGATGTGATCGAGCGCCTTCGGATCGTATAAAATCAGCAGGGCCGTCGGAGCGATCCGGCGGCCCTCATAATTTGCGCGCCCCTTTGCAGAGCGCTTGCCCTGCCCTGCCGACGACCTTTAGGAACCTGTGATGGCCGCAAACTCCCCGCCCCTGTCGAACCGGCTGCGCTGGTCACTGTTTACGGTGCTGTGTGTGGCAGGGGTGTTCAACGCGATGGACCGCCCGATCATCGCGATTCTCAAGCCTGACATGATGGCCGATTTCGGCTGGAGTGACAGCGACTTCGGCGATCTGGCGGCGGTCACGCAGTTTTCGGCTGCATTTGCGTTTCTGTTCACCGGCTGGCTGGTCGACCGGCTGGGGGTGAACCGTTCGATGCAGGTCGGTGCCTCGGCATGGAGCATCGCTGCGATGGCCCACGGCTGGGCGCTGACCACGTGGCAGGTGGTCGCCGCGCGCGTTGGACTTGGCATGACCGAAGCGGTGCAAACTCCGCTTACGATCAAGACCGTCGCCACCTTGTTCTCACCTGATAAACGCTCATTCGCGTTTGGCTTTGCCACCATGCTGGCGGGCGCCGGCACGATTGCCATGCCGTTTGTCATCCCGGCACTGGCGCTCACGGTCGGGTGGCGCGGGGCGCTGGTAGCGGGCGGGATTGGCGGGTTTCTATCACTGATCGCATGGATGTGGCTGGCGCGCGGGATCGCGCAATTGCGCCAACGCACGGAGGAAGAGGCGGTTGCGGAGAATATCAGCGGCCCCGACAGCTACGGCCCGATCCTCGCCAACCGTCAGACCTGGGGCATTGTTGTGGCCAAGGCGCTGTCTGACATGACCTGGTGGTTCATCAATTTCTGGCTCGCGGATTATTACCGCAAGGAATTCGGGCTTTCGACGCTCGAACTGGCGGTGCCGCTGGCGATCGCCTTCGCCGGATCCGGGCTCGGCGCGCTGTTGGCGGGGTGGGCTTCGACCCGGCTGCTCGAACGCGGGTGGAGCGTCAACCGCGTCCGCAAAACCGTGATGCTGATATCAGCATTGGTGGTTGCCCCGCTACCGCTGGTGCTGGCGCTCGATTCCTTCTGGCCGGTCGCCTGTATGATCGGCGTGGTCATGGCCGGGCATCAGGGCTTTTCGCTGTCGCTGTTTTCGACCATCACTGACGTGGTGCCCAATGCCAAGGTTGGCAGGGTGACCGCATTTGGCGCGTTCATGGGCAATATGGGCGGGGTAGCGATCTCTCTCGTGGCGGGCCGGGTACTCGATGCAGGCTTAGGATTTGTGCCGTTGTTCGTGTTTGCAGCAAGTTCGTATCTGGTGGCGTTGGCTTGGTTTCAATGGCTACTACCGACCATTCGTCGTCCACAGGTCGAAGCAGCAATGGCGTTTGATTGAGCCGCGCTTGCGGTTGCATTGGAGCGAGGCTAGCCCTAGGTGTATGACACCGTGAGACAGGCGCAAGCGTGACAGGGATAATCGGCAAGGCAATGGGCATGGTCACACCATCATGATTGGCAAGCAGCGGCCCGATTTTGATGCCTATGCCGGCGACCTGTTCGGCGAGATCATGCTGGCCGACGCTGCCGCCGCTCCCGCCGCGCGACAACCGCTATCGCGTTTCGTCCCGGGGCTCGCGATTTGCGCCATCGCCAGCGCGGCGGCGGCTTGGCTCAGCCAGAATTACGGCGTGCCGGTGATCCTTGCAGGCCTGCTGATCGGCCTCGCACTTAATTTCGCTGCTGGAGACCCGCGCACCCACGAAGGGCTGGACGCAACGTCGCGCCACGGCCTTCGCGCAGGGATCGTGCTGCTCGGCCTGCAAGTCACCGCGATGCAGGTCGCGGCAATGGGCGCCGTGCCGTTCGCAGGCCTCGCGCTGGTGATGGGGGCTGCGCTGATCGCCGCATTGCTGGCCGCGCGCGTGACCGGGCAAAGCGCGGCGGTGGGCTTGCTAGCCGGAGGATCGACCGCAATCTGCGGCGCGTCGGCGGCGCTCGCGCTGTATGGCGTGATCGGGCGCGAGCGGATCGATCAGGCGCAATTCACGCTGACGCTTGTGATCCTTGCCGCAGCATCTGCCATTGCGCTCACAACCTATCCGGCGCTGACTCAAATGCTTGGCTTCAGCGATGCGCAAGCGGGTTTTCTGGTTGGTGCCTCGATCCATGATGTCGCGCAGGCGATCGGCGCGGGCTTTGCTGTATCCGATACCGCCGGAGCGCAGGCGACCGTGGTGAAGCTCACCCGCGTGGCGCTGCTTGCGCCGCTGGTGACGCTGGCTGCCCTGTGGATCGCCCGCGCGCATCCGGTCGCCGCCGGGGACACGGCCACGCGCGTTCCGCTGCTGCCGGGGTTCATCCTCGCTTTCCTCGCGCTGGTTGGGGTGAATTCGCTGATCGCCCTGCCACCTGCCGTTGCCGCCAACGCGCTTATCGCTTCCAAGGCGCTGCTGCTGCTCGCCGTCACTGCGACTGCGATGCGCACAAGGACTGACCTGTTGCTCGACCTTGGCTGGCGCGCGGTTATGCCGGTGCTGGCGGCGACCATCGCCTCGCTCGGCGTGGCGCTCGCCTTTGCTCGGTGGGTGATATGACTGAGATAATGTTCGACCTTGCGGTAATTGGCGGCGGAATCAACGGAGCTGGCATTGCCCGCGATGCTGCCGGGCGCGGGGCATCCGTGCTGCTGCTGGAACGCGGCGATCTGGCGCAAGGCACCTCGTCCAATTCGACCAAGCTGATCCACGGCGGGCTGCGCTATCTGGAGCATTACGAATTCGGCTTGGTGCGTGAGGCGCTATCCGAACGCGAAGTGCTGTGGGGAATCGCGCCGCATATTATCTGGCCGCTGCGCTTCATTCTGCCGCACCGCCCCGGCCTGCGCCCGCGCTGGCTGCTGCGGATGGGGCTGTTCCTCTATGACCATATTGGTGGGCGCAAATACTTGCCCGCTGCGCAGAGTGTGGCGCTGGCCAAGCACCCCGCGGGCAAGGCGCTCAAGCCTGAATACACCAACGCTTTTGCCTATTCCGATGGCTGGGTGGATGATGCGCGGCTGGTGGTGCTCAACGCCCGCGATGCGGCTGACCGGGGCGCCGAGGTGCGCACTCGGTGTGAGGTGACGAGCCTCAAGCGGGAGGGCGATCACTGGCGGATCACGACAAGCGGTGAGGAGTTTCGCGCCCGCGCCATCGTTAACGCCGCCGGGCCGCGCGTGCTCGACCTGCTCGGCCGTGCGGGCGAACCGACCACGCAGAAAATGCGGCTGGTGCGCGGCTCACACATCGTCGTGAAGAAGCTGTTCGACCATGATTTCGCTTATTTCTTTCAGCTACCCGATGGCCGGATCTTCTTCGCTATCCCCTACGAGCAGGACTTCACCCTGATCGGCACCACTGATGTCGATCACACCGGCGGGCTTGACGATGTGCACGCCAGCGACGAGGAAATCGCTTACCTCTGCGCTGGCGCGAGCGAATATTTCCGCACACCGGTCACGCCCGAAGATGTGGTTTGGACATACTCCGGCGTGCGTCCGCTGATTGATGACGGATCGGGCAA
Source organism: Sphingomonadales bacterium Ga0077531 (assembly GCA_001464915.1). Classification (GTDB taxonomy): domain Bacteria; phylum Pseudomonadota; class Alphaproteobacteria; order Sphingomonadales; family Sphingomonadaceae; genus Erythrobacter. Next base: position 227,888 of record LNED01000033.1, on the reverse strand, counting down.
GCCCGAGGCGGCGACGCGCGGATACAGCTTTGAATTGGATGGCGGCGCGGACGCAGCGCCGCTGCTGTCGGTGTTCGGCGGAAAGATCACCACCTACCGCCAATTGGCAGCGGCGGCGCTGAAGCAATTGGCGCCGTTCTGCCCGCCGCTCACTGCGCGTGAGTGGACCGGCGAAGCGCCCTTGCCCGGCGGCGATTTTGGTATCACCGAAGCCCCGGCAAAGGCGCGGGCACTCGCAGGCCGCTATCCCTTTCTGGGCGACGCGCAGGCTGCGCGGCTGATCCGGCTCTATGGCACCCGCGCTGGCGTGTTCCTTGGCGAGGCAGCCTCGCCCGCTGATCTGGGCGAAGCGTTCGGCCACGGGCTGACAGCTGCCGAGGTCGATTACCTCATAACCCACGAATGGGCGCGCACCGCCGAAGACATCCTGTGGCGGCGCACCAAGTTGGGCCTGCATTTCACGCCCGCTGAGACCGCGCGGCTTGAAGCCTATATTTCTCAAAGGAAACCCAACCGATGACTAGCCCCGCCACCCCAAGAATCGTGGCCCTTGGCGGCACGGTCAATCCGGGCAGCTCGACCGAGCAGGCGCTGCGCCTCGCGGCCAGCATTGCCGCCGCCGCGGGGGCCGAAGTGACAGTGTTCGGCGGGGAATATCTCACCGCCCTGCCCCACTATCTCGGGCCGCTGCATGATCCTTCGCAAGGGGCCGAGATGGTCGCCGCAGTGCGCGAGGCGGACGGGTTGCTGATTGCCGCGCCGGGATATCACGGCACGATTTCCGGCGTGGTCAAGAACGCGCTCGATTACCTTGAGGACCTCTCGCGCGATGAACGCCCTTACCTTGATGGCCGCGCGGTCGGTTTGATTGCCACCGCGTTCGGCGATCAGGCGTCGATGAGCACGCTGCTGACGATGCGCGCGATCACCCATGCCCTGCGCGGTTGGCCGACCCCAATGGGCGCGACGATCCGCACCTATCGCGGGCTGTTTTCGCCAGACGGTGAGTGTCTGGATGAACGCGCGCGCGGGCAGTTGGAACTGGTCGGCAAGCAGGTTGTGCTCGGCGCACGCAGCTTTGCCGCAGGAAGGGATCTGGCGTGAGCGGCGCGGGCGGCCTCGATCAGGCTTTGGCCGATATCGCCGCTGGCCGGATCGTCGTTCTGTCCGGCGACCGGCTGCGCGGCGGCGACATTGACCTGATGATCGCGGCGCGCGCGGTCACGCCCGAGGCGATCAATTTCATGGCGACCCACGGGCGCGGGCTGATCTGTCTGGCGGTGACGGCTGAGCGCGCCGAGCGGCTGGGCCTGACCCTGATCAATCCGGGAACGCATCGCCAGACCGGACGGCCCTTCGCCCGCTCGATCGAAGCGGCGAGCGGGGTGACAACTGGCATCTCTGCCGCCGATCGCGCGCATACTGTCGCCGTGGCCATCGCCGAAGGTGCGAGCGCGGCGGATATCCATTCCCCCGGCCATGTCTTCCCGCTGATTGCGCAGCCGGGTGGTGTCCTTGCCCGTCCTTCGGCGTGCGAGGCCTCGATTGATCTGGCACGGCTGGCAGGCGCAGGCGATGCGGCGGTGATCTGCTCGATCATGCGCGATGATGGCGAAATGGCCCGGATTGATGATATTGCGGATTTGCTGCGCGACCACGGTCTTGCAGTGGCTGATCTGGGCGCGTTGATCGCGCGGCTTGAGGCGCAGGAGGCGTAAGGATGACAAGCGGCAACGATGCCAGCGGAAAGCTCACCCGCCGTGCGCTGATCGCGGGCGCGGGCGGGGTCGCGCTGACCGCGCCCGTGCTGGCGCAGAAGCTGATCCGCGAGGGGGTAATCGACCTCGGCCTGCCCGGCGGGCCGAGCGAACGACCGCTCACCCCCTCCTTCCCTGGCAAGGGCGAGATGATCGTCCAGCGCATCCGTCCGCCGCTGCTCGAAACGCCGATGTCTGTCTTCAACGAAGGCACGATCACGCCCAACGACCGAATGTTCGTGCGCTGGAACTGGGACATGCCCACTTCGGTCAAGGCCGCAGCGCACCGCGTGGCGGTGGGCGGCGCGGTAAAGGCGCCGGTGTCGCTGACCCTCGACGACATCGCCTCTGCTGGTGAGCATATCGAGGTGACCGCGATCAACCAATGCGCAGGCAACGGGCGCGGCCTGTCCGATCCGCGCGTCACCGGCACCCAATGGGGCAACGGCGCGATGGGCTGTGCGCGATGGTCCGGCGTGCGGTTGAAGGATGTGCTCGCCAAGGCAGGTGTGGACGCAGGCGCGACCCGCGTGCGCTTTGCCGGGCTGGATGTTCCGCTCACCGATGGCGCGCCGCAGTTCATCAAGTCGATCCCGATGGACATTGCGATGCGCGATGATGTGCTGGTCGCCTGGGGCATGAATGGTGAGCCGCTGCCGCTGCTGCACGGCTACCCCCTGCGGATCGTGGTGCCGGGGTGGTTCTCGACCTATTGGGTCAAGATGCTGAGCACCATCGAGGTGCTGACCAGTGAGGATGATAGCTACTACGTCGCCAAATCCTACCGGGTCCCCGCCGCGCCGATCACGCCGGAGGACAAGGATTTTGATACGGTGGCCATCACCGCGATGCCGCCACGCGCTTTCATCACCAGCCATGCCGATGGCGCGGTGGTTGCGCGCGGCAAGCCGCTGACCTTGCGCGGGATTGCAATGGGCGGGGACGCGGCGCTGGCGCGCGTCGATCTGGTCGGCGAGGATGGCCTTTTGCTGCCGTGCAAGCTCGGCCCGGATGAAGGGCTATTTGCTTACCGCGAATGGACGGTAACCATCCCCAATGTGGCCGCTGATCTTCCCAATATCGGCGTGCGAGCGGCCACTATCACCGGCGCGGTGCAGCCCGACAAGCTCAACTGGAACCCCAGCGGTTACGCTCGCAACGTCATTGAACGCATTACTCTGAGGGCGTCATGAGAGCCTTGCTCCTCCTTATCGCCCTCGGTCTGCTCGCCGGTTGCGACCGCGCGCCCGAGGTGACCTTTGCCGACTCGAGCATCACCCTGCCCGACGATCCGATGGACTTGCCCGATCTGCCGGGCCGAGACGCGGTGATTGCCAACTGCACCGCCTGCCATTCGCCCTCGACCATGTTGCAGCAGCCGAAGGTCAACCGCGAAAAGTGGGAATCGCAGGTCAAGAAGATGGTTGAGATCTACAAGGCGCCCATCGATCCGCAGGCAGTCCCTGCAATCGTCGATTACATGGTCGCCGTGCAGGCGCAGCAGGCAGATACCGAAGCGCCGTAACCGTCTGGATAGTCAGGCACGATCCGGCCCGCTATGGCTCGGCAATGCTCAAGGACATGCAGTTCCGCGGACGCTGGCGCGATTATCAGGCGCGCGTGCTGGCGGAAATGGACGCGCATATGGGTGACGGGCGGCTGCATGTCGTTGCCGCACCGGGGGCGGGCAAGACCGTACTGGGCCTCGAAATCGTGCGGCGTTTCGGGCGGCCCGCTCTGGTATTCGCGCCCACTATCGCGATCCGCGAACAATGGGCGGAGCGATTGTGCCCGCTGTTTCTCGACACCCCGCCGGATCCCGGCGCAATCTCGCGTGACCTCTCTAATCTGCGCACGCTGACGCTGACCACCTATCAGGCGCTCGATAGTCTGCGGCGCGGCGAAGACCTCGACGCGCTGATTGCCGCGCTCAATCGCCACGGGCCGCTGACGTTGGTGCTGGACGAAGCCCACCATCTTCGACGCGAATGGTGGAAGTGCCTCGATGAACTGGCGCGGCGGCTGAATGATGTCCGGCTCGTCGCGTTGACTGCCACCCCGCCGTATGATGCAAACTTCGCCGAATGGACGCGGTACGAAGCTTTGTGCGGGCCGATCGATCTCGAAATCGGCATTCCCGAACTGGTCCGCAATGGCGATCTGTGTCCGCATCAGGATCACCTGATCCTGTCCGAACCGAGCGAAGGGGCACTGGCGCTGCTCGACCGGCGGCGCGCGGCGATGGCGGAGTTGCAACGGGATCTGCGCGAGGATACGGGATTGCTCGACTGGCTGGCAAGCCACCCGTGGCTGACCGATCCCGAAGCCCATGTCGAAGCGATCCTTGAAGCGCCTGAAATGCTCTCCGCAGTGCTGGTGCTGCTGGCATCGGCGGGGCGGACGCTGCCCAAGCCGCCCTTGCGTCTGCTCGGGGTCAGCGCCCGCAATGTGCCGCCGCCTTCGCTGTTCTGGCTCGAACGCCTGCTCGATGGCTTGATCGCGCGGCATCGGGATAGCTTCCCGCTTGATCCGGCGCGGCTCAAGGCCTTGCGCGATACGCTCCACCGCAATGGGCTGATCGAAGGTGGACGAGTGCGGCTGCGCCAGACCCGCGCGGTGTTTCAGTTGATGACCTCAAGCCTCGCCAAGCTTGATGCGATCACCGCGATTGCCCGTGCAGAAGCAGCGTCGTTGGGCGACGAGCTGCGGATGGTGGTGCTATCGGATCATATCCGCGCGGGCGAATTGCCTGCCACCGCCGATGCTCCGTTCAAACCCGCCAAGCTCGGCGTGGTGCCGATTTTTGAGACTCTGCGGCGTTCGGGATCAGCGGATCAGCTCGCCCTGCTGACGGGGAGCCTTGTGTTTCTCCCCCGCAGCGCGCTCACCGCCCTGCCCCAAATTGCACGAACGTTGCGGCTTGATCCGCACAGCCTCCGCACCTCCGATCTCGCCTCCTGCCCCGACCATGTCCGGATCGAAAGCCGCGGCGGCAGCACCGCAGATTTGGTGCGGGTGGTCACCGCACTGTTTGCGGCGGGCGAGGTGCGGATTGTCGCCGGCACGCAGTCGCTGCTGGGCGAAGGCTGGGATGCGCCGGTGCTCAACAGCCTGATCCTCGCCAGCAATACCGCTTCGTACATGCTGTCGAACCAGATGCGCGGACGAGCGATCCGGATTGACCCGGCGCGGCCCGACAAAGTCTCCAATATCTGGCACCTCGCTACGATTGACCCAAGCGATCCGGCGCGGTGGGATGCGATGACGACTGGGTTTGACTGGGGCCAGTTGAACGACACCAGCGCGCCTGAAATATCCGACATTGCGGTCGTCACACGCCGTTTCCGGGCGTTCGAAGGCATCGCCAATCGCGGTTCGACGCTAATCGAAAACGGCATTGCCCGGTTGGGGATCGATCCCGCAATGTCGCCCGCCCACGCCAACCAGACAACTTTCGCGATTGCCGCCAATCGGGCCGCGATTGCGGAAAGCTGGCGAGTGTCGCTGGGCGAAGGCACCGCGCGCTCGCAAGTTCGTGAGACCGCCGCGCCTGCCTATGCCCCGCGTGCGCTGAGCTGGCTTGATACCTTGCAAGCCTTGGGCGTCAGCGCGGCAAGCACCGGAGCGCTCGCCGGAGCGAACGAGTTGCGGGCGGTTTCATCACTCGAAGGGATGGAACTTGTCGCAACGGGGATCGCCGGGGTCGCAACGCTCGCCAGCCTGCCGCGTCTGGCCAAGGCCGCGCGGCTGGTGTGGCGCAATGGTTCGCTCGAAGGCAGCCTCGGCGAAGTCACTCGGATCGTGCTGCGAGCGTTGATCGATGCCAATGTCATCAACGGCCGGGAATTGGAAACAGCCGAGGTCGAAATTCGCGCCAGTCTGGATGGGCGCAAGGATATCATCCTGACAGGGGTCAGCCGCGCGACCGAACGGCAAGTGATGCAAGCCATCGCCGAAATCCTCGGCCCGGTGCAGAACCCGCGCTATCTTTTGGTGCGCACATCGTGGTTCGGGCTGAAGCAGCGGGTTGATTATCATGCCGTCCCTGCCGCACTTGGTGCACGGAAGGATGACGCGGAGCGTTTTGCTGCGTTGTGGCAGGCAGGCGTCGGATCGTCCCGGCTGGTATTCGCGCGTACACCGCAAGGAAGGCGCATCCTGCTGCGGGCGCGAACGCAGTCCTTCGCTGCTGGGTTTCAACGTATGGTCGATCGCCGATCAGTGTGGCTCTAAGTCGCCGCTTTCAGTTCGCCATCTTGTAGGCGGTAAAAAACACCAATTCGCGCAATTGCCCGTCATCGGGCAGATCGAGCCCGGCAAGATCGGCGATCCCGGTGATTTCATCTTTGATGTCGGCCTGCGCCAGCGTGACCCGGTGGGGCACGATCCGTTCATGCGTCTCGCGCGAATAGAACGCCTGAACGATCGGCTTGGACTTGTCGCGCGGGTCTTCGTCGATGACCATCGCGATCTTGCCGCTGCTGAGTTCGACGAAGGATCCGACCGGATAAAGCCCGACCGATTCGATGAACGAGCGCAGAATCTCCTCGTCAAACGCTCCCTCCATCGCGCGCATCCGCTGCACCGCGACCGCCGGATCCAAGGCTTCGGTGCGGTTGGTGCGGGTCAGCAGAAAGTCGAAGGTATCGCAGATCGCTGCCATCCGTCCGATGGTGCTGATCTCGCCTTTGCCCAACCCCTTGGGATACCCGCTTCCGTCGATCCGCTCATGATGTTCAAGGCAGGCGGCCAAAACCGATTCTGGCAAGGTGTCGTCATGCTGAAGCGCCCGGTAGCCGAGCATCACGTGGCTCTGCCAGACCTTGGGATCTGCATGGCGGTAATCATGGTTCGGCACATCGACATTCTGCGGCAGATAATTGGTGCCGAAGTCGAGCATCAGGCCAGCAAGACCGGCTTCGTGGGTCTCGGTCTGCTTCAATTTCATCTGCCGGGCGAGCGAGACCATCAGGGCGCTCACGGCAAGCGCGTGTTGGTACATCACCTCGTTCTTGAGCTTGCAGCGCATCAATCCGCCAAACGCCTGCGGATTGCGCCGGACTGAATCCATGATGTCGGTCACGACGGGCTGCACGGCCTTCACATTGATCGCCTTGCCGAGCCGCGCCGCGATGAAGGTGTTCTGGACGGTCTTCTGACCCTTGTCCGCAATCGCCTTGGCAGCGTGCATTTCGACTTCGGCTGGCACCGGTTGGAGCGAGGCGGTGTGCACCGCGCTGCGGCCGACGACTGAACGCAACCGGGCAGGTGGTGTCGGAACAATCCGCGCCGAGGCGGGCATGGGAGTGGCTGTGCCTGATGGACGCTCGGCGGGAACATCCTTGCCCTTGGCGGTGTCGATTACCACGCCGTCAAGGTCGCTGTCCCTGAGCGTCGACAGCTTGTCGGCGTCATCGACGAGAAACTTCGCTTTCCAGAATGGGTGGGAGAACCAGCTCCCTTCCATCTTGTGCACGAACATGCCGAGTTCGAGGTCTGATACTGCGATGCGCTTCAACATGGATTTATGGGCTCTGCGCTGGCTCCGGGATGCGCAGGAATTAACCCATCAGTGCAGTGCATTTCTTGCGGCGATGGCTCCGTAAGAACACCTAGCCGAATAGGGCATCACTGGATGATGTAGCGCACCCGCAAGTTAACGCTGCGCCCGGCCGCAAGCCCGCCGCCGGGACGCACGCGGAAGCTGGTGACGCTGGCAGCGCAGCCTTGCCCATCGGCGACCGGAACATGCGTCCAACTGGCCCCGTCATCAGCGGAAAATTCCAGACTGTCGGTGCCCGATGCCAGCGAGACGAAACTGTAGGTGAGGCCCGATCCCCCCGGATCCGTAAACACCACTGGCCCGCCTGCCCGCGGAATCTGGCACAGTTTTGCATCGGCAGGGCCGTTATCGATCACCACGACGCTATCCGCATCGGTCGCTGCGGTGCCGTTGTTGGCGACGGAGATTAGATACTCGACCAGCGCGCCGGGGATCGCCTTGGGGTTGGCAGTCAGGTTGACCGGATCGGAGATCAGCGAGCTGACTTTGGTTACAGACAGCTGAGCGAACGGATTGCAAACGATCAGATCGTGCAGGCTGATACCTTGCTGGCCCGGGTTGGCAGGCGCGGTGGTGTGGTTACCATAGCGGATGGTGATGGTGTCGACCGGATCGAAAAAGGTCACCACCAGATTGCCGAAAGATTCGTTATCCGCCGACAGCACATCACCAATGGCGATGTTCCCTTGCACGAAGTTGGCATTGCCGTTGGTCAGTTCTGGCAGCACCTGGTTGCCGCCAAAGCTGCCCACTACTTCGACCCGATCGGCAAACTGGTTGGCGAAGAAATCGACGTCAAAAATGGTGAATTGCACCCCGTTGAACGATCGCGGCAGGGTGACAGTCATCTCGACATCGCCGGCCTGGTTCGCCTGATCGGCGATCACGGTCAGGCCCGGTTGCGCCGGTGAAAGGCCGCCTGTGATGGTGCTGTTGACCGTCGGGGACTGACCGCCATAAGCGGCGATGTTCTGATACACGCCATCATTGGTCAGCCGGAAGCGGGTGTTGCCGTAACTGGCGAAGGCATAGGTGTTGTCGGTGGAGCCGGGCGTCCAGCCCGAAATCGCGCCCCAATCGAACACCGAAAAGCCCGCCGGGCACGCCAGCTGCGGCGGGATTCCCCCCGCGCGGCCCGATTGCACGATAAAGTTCGAGACCGCATAATCATCCTCACCCGTCGCGCCGTTGTTGACGGTGGAATCCGGGTCGATGAGACTGCTGGCCGAAACTTCGGCGATGTTGGTGACCGTGGTGCCGGGGCTGGAGGCGATGGATCCGGTGATGGTAATCACCGCGACCTCGCCCGGAGCCAATGTGCCCACAGTCCAGTTCCCCGTGCCCGCGTTGAACGTGCCGGAGCCGCTGGCGCTGGTGAAGGTGAAGCTGCCCGGCAAGGTATCGCGCACCGCAATATTGTTCGCAGCGCCGGTCGAGCCTGCCGCATTAAACACCGTCAACCGCCACGAAACGCTAGCGCCTGCGGTCGGGGGAGAGCCGATCAGTTGCTTCGTAAGCGACAGGTCGGCGCTTTGCGGGGTGAGGTACAATTCAGCATGGCGGAAATTGCCGTTGGTCGCAGCCGGGCGAATGTCGCAGATTTCCAATCGCCATGTGCCATTGGCCTGCCGCCCATTGAACGCCGAAAGTGCGGCATTGGGGCGATAGGTGTTCTGGAACGGCGGCGCTATGGTAGATTGGTTGCGGGTGTTGCCATCGGTGTTGACCAGCGTTCCTGCTGCGTCATTCAACCGGACGTTGAGATGATCACCGGTGATCGCGGTGTTGCCATCGACCAACTGTACCCGCGTGCCATCGGGCGCTTGCAGCGTCACGCGCACATCGCCGCGCTGGACGTGTTCAACATAAATACCAAGATCGACGTCGGCGAGCTGGAAGGTGCCGGTGACCGCGAAGTTACGTACGAGCGGCAAGAGGCAGGTCTGCGTGCTGCCGACGGTGCCATCGGTGGTGTTGACCACGGTGGTGACGGACTGCGCGGCCGCTGGCACCGCCAAGCCGCCAACCAGCCCAAAAGTCAGCATCGCCGCCACCAGGCGCAGCACGCCCCACCCTGTACGCGTATTCTTCGCCCGCTCCATGCGTTTGCCATAGGCAATTATGGTAAACGGCCGGTTAGCTTTGACGGGGCGAGGCACAGACATCGCGCTTTACCGCCCCAGCCCGAGGAAGGCGAAGCTATCGGCGTCAAAGTTCAATTTGACCGCCGCGAACACCCCCTTGTTGGTGTTGCGCGCCGCGCCGAAATCGCCATCGCGGAAGCCTTCGATATTGTAGCCGAGCGTCACCAGCATCCCCTTGGCCGGGACTACGCCGATCGTCGGACCATAGGCAAAGCTGGTCACTTCATCGTTGAGGTTGCTGCGCACCGTGGCACTCGCGCCGATTTCAAACCGATCGCCAATCCCGATCCGCGCGTCCGCGCCGACCAGAACGTTGGTGCCGGAAAACTCGGTGCCTTCGAACTCGTCGAAATTGTGCCGCGCGCCGAGGAAAAGCGTGAATTCCTCGCGGCGCACTTCGGCCCCGTCCTCTTGCCCGCGCGGGCTGAGGTTGGTTGACAGGCTCGCTACCAAGCGGCGCGAGGTGGCATCGCCGTCCACCACCAATGCCGTGCGACCGCCGCCGCCAGCTCCGCCGACTTCGCCCGCCACCGCGCCGGTCACCCGGTCGCTACGGAATTCGAGCCGGCCGAGCATCGCCAGCGGCGAAGCAGGCGGGCGGTGGGCAAAGGCGATGCTGGCGTCGATAATCTCGCTCACCGCACCATTGCTGGCCTCAGCCCGCGTCCACGTACCGCCCGAACCGACCAGGCTGCCTTCGCCAAGCTGGCGGATCGCGCCGAAAGTGAAACCCTTGCGGTCAGCGGTTTCGCCCTCGCGCAGCTCGCCGCGCGCGCTCACGCTCCAGCGATCTTTGCGCCATGCCGCACCAAAGGTGACGGCGGTGAAGTCTTCGAACAGGAGGCCGCTGGTCAGCTGCCCGCCGCTTGCCGCTGGCTGCGCGGGATTGATCACGCCGGGCGCGTTCTGCGCGTTGGCCGCCGCGCCGCCTAGTGTGCGGTTACCATCGATAGTCGCGTCAATCGTCAGCGACGGGGTCACCTGCAAACTCTGCGACAGGCCGAAAGCGGCGAAGCTGCGAGTTCCCTGCTCGCCGATGGTTTCCTGCCCCAGCGTGGTCACCACTTGCCCGCCCTGCCACGGCGACACTTCGATCCCGCCGCGCAGCTGGCGCGCGTTGAGCGTTTCGCCATCGGCAATTTCATAGGTGCCGACCAGCCGCACATCCTGCGTGATAGCATAGCGCACGCCCAAGCGGTGGCGCGCAGGTAGATCAACGCTTTCCGCCTTACCCAGCGCCACTGCCGTGCCGGCGGAGATTTTCAACTTGTTGTCGAACAACCGCTGGGTCGCCCCCGCTTCTAGCACGGTCGAGGACGCATTGCCGCCATTGGCCAACCGGTCATCGAAATGCACAAGGCCAAGCCGCAGATCGGTGCGTTGACGGGTCAGCACGAACTGGCCCTGCGCGGCCCGGCGGCGGGCGGCATCGATGAGGCTGTCATCCTGCCATACCGACCCGACAAAGCTCAATTCCTGGCTCAGCAGCACGCGGCCATCCACACCAAATCGGCGGCGGCCACGTTCGGACAGGTTCTGCTGACCGATGCCGTATTCGCCGTCAATCTGGCGGGCGTAGGCTAGCAGGTCGAGCTTGGCGGTCTGATGCTGGGCTTCGACCAGCCAGCCGGTCGATGTGTCACCTTCGCGGCTGCTTACACCGAGCTCGGCACGAATTTCGGTGGCATCGCCAATCCGCGCGCGCAGATCAACTGCGCCCAGATCGGTGCGGGTTGCATTGCCATCAGCTCCGGTCAGGCCTGCGTCGCTGATTGCGGTGGCGCCGATGCGGATCGCGCCATTGTCGCTGGTCCAGTCCGCACGCACGCCAGCATTCCATTCGGCTTCACCAGCGCCGTCAGTTTCAAATTCAATTACAATGAATTGCGGGTTTAAGTTCTCATCACGGCTCAACACCGGAGCGGTAAAACTGATCGTGCCCGACAGCAGATCCACATCATAATCGGTAAAGCGAGTTAATTCACGCAATGAAACAATGCTTTCAGGGCGGAACCTATCACGGATTTCAAGTGTGACGCGCTCGCTGTTCGCCAGAATGCGGCGGCTGGCGAGGCTGTAGGGGCCGCTGATCCCCTGCCCCTGAATTTCCTGCCGCTGGAACCGGCTGGCGATCTCCGCAGCAAAGCCCTGCGCGGTGACATTGCCGACGCGTGCTTCGGCCTTCACCCCAGTTGCGGTGCGGTTGTAATTGGCGAGCCGCGTCTGGTTGAATGCGGTCTGGAAATCGCCGTAAAGCGCATAGAAGGTCGAGGTTTCGATCCGCACATACAGCTTTTCGCGGCTGGCAGCATCGAACCGGCGAGCAGAGGCATCGCCGAACACGGTGTAGTAGGCCTGCGGATCAATCGCACCCAAAACCCGCTGATCGTCGCGCTGCTTGGCGCTGTCATAGGCGAGCGTGACAAGATATTTGCCCAGCACCCGGCCCTTGGCATAAAGCGCGACGCGGGCATCATCGCCAAGATCGCTATCGAACTGCCCGGCGCGCTCCATGTTGTCCGCGACCGAACGCGCGCCGACGGTGCCTTCAGCAAGGCCGATGATCGTCCACTCGATATCGCCCGGCTCGATCCAAGCGTCGAGTTCCTGACGGCGGGTAATCTCGCCATCATCGAACTGGAAGGCGAGACGCAGTGAGCCGCTGACCATTGTTGGGGCCAATTCGATCCGGGCGATCCCGTCTTCGCCCTCAACCACCCAGCGCGCGGCGGTGGGCGCAGTGCCGGTGAGCTGGTTCAGTTGTTGGCGATCAATTTGCTCGGCGCTTTCATAGGGTGCATTCAGGGTGAAGCTGCCCGCCAAGCCTTCGCGCAAGGGGCGATTGTTGCGATCAAGCACACGGATCGCGATCACCGGGCGGGTGCGGCCATCGGCGATCAGGTTCGATTGTTCGGGCAGGAATTCGACTTTGGCCGGCGCGCGGGTGAAGAACACGTCGCGGGTAAAGCTTTTCGCCACTTCGCCAAAGCTGTTGACGATCCGCGCTTCGATCACCGTGCGCTCGTTGATCAAGGGCACGCCGCGCCATTGGCTGACGGCGTAGCGGCCCTTTTCGGGGTTCTGCGTGCCATCAAAGGCGAGCGGATCGACCGGCTTGCCATCGACGAACAATTGCACGCTTTGCCCGCGGCGATGGCGGATGGCAACGCGCACGGCGGGCGCACGCGGGTTGGCATCGACGGCCGGGGCGAGGAAGCCATCCTCACCATCGCCCATGCCGATGTAATCGCTCACCACGGGCGCGGCGTCTGGTTTGGCAGGCGCAAGAGCAGCGCGCGCGGCCACAGGCGTTTGTGCCGCATTTTCAGGCACAACCGCGTGGAAATCGGCCACCACCAGGCTGCCGCCCTGCCCAATGGCAAAGCGCGACGAAGTGCTCCCTGCGCTGCGGGTCGAACGCTGGCAGTCGATCATCTTGGTGCCCGCCGGCAGGGTCATTTTCGCCACCTGCACCACGTGGGTGCCGGGAACGACACCTTCGAAATGGTAACGCCCGTCGGCGTCGGTCACGGCGAAGCTGCCGTCTTCGAGCATCACCCGCACCCCGGCGATGCCGACACGCGATTTTTCATCGAGCGTGCACGCTCCCGTGGTGATCCGTCCGATGATGGTCATCCGGTCAGCGATGCCTTCACGAACCAGATCCACCGCCGCGCTCGCGCGGGCCAACCGTCCCAATGCATCGCTGGCCAGCGCATCGTTCAGCGTCCGGCCCGGAGGGGCATCGGGACGCACGGTCATGGCATAAGTCACCCGCGCCAAAGCGCCGCCCGCAAGATCGCCCAGCGCAATCGTGAAGCTGCGGCCATCGGGTGTGATGGTCACGCTACCGGGTGCACGCTGGCCGTTGATGCGGATGGTATCAGCGCGCAATCTCAACCACTTGGACGGCGTATCGGTCACTATCACGGCGCGCTTGATTCGCGCCGGATCGGCGTTGCGGATGGTCAGGGTGTAGAACACCGCATCGCCCGGCGCAGCATTGACGCGCGACGCGGTCTTGCTCAGCGCGAGTTCTAGGCTGGGGCGGTCGACCGGGATATCGACTTCGAACGGAATCGGATTGTCGAGCACGAAGCGATCGCCAAATGATCCATCGCGGATCACGAAAGCGCGGCCATCGGGACGCGTCAGGCGCGCCAAAACCTCGCGTGGGACGACCGAAGGCGCGGTATAGGGGTTCGGCGGTTCGACCACGAGGCGGTAGGAGCCTATCGCCGTCAGCGGGAACCAGAATTCCCCCGGCCCCATTTGAACCACCCGGCCCGCGCCGTCGGTGATCGGCTGTCCGGAAATAATGCTGGACGGCCAAGATGTTACGCCATCCTCGGCAAATACGGTCGCAGGGGCGCCGCTGACTGCATCGACCAGCGAAACGCGCGCGCCATCAACCGGAGCGCCGGTTTCGCTGTCGAACACTACGCCGAACGGATCGACTAAAACGGTAACATCGGTTTGGACCAGCACGCCGCCGGTAACGGGATCGATCGCTTCGACGGTAATGCGCGAGTCCGCGCCGACGCTCAGCTGGCAATCTTCCTGCACCAGCGGCGGAGGGATGCGCAGAGTACTGATAACCCCTGCGAAAATCCCACTATCGAGATCGGTCTCGAACACAGTCATCGTCTCACGGTCGCCATCGGCGGTGGTGAGGACGACGGTCAGGCTGTCGATTTCGTTGGGGTTGCGGTTCGCGCCATGCGCGGTAACCTCGAAAAACAGCGGTTCGCCGCCGCGCAGTTGCTCGGTCGGCTGCACAACGGCGGTGGTGATAGCGGTTGCAGCGGCTGCGGCCGCGTTGGACGTCGCGGCAAGTCGGTCTGCCCCTTGCACAGGCCCCGGATTCACGCTGCAACTTGGTTCACGATAGACCAATTCGGCCCCGCCACCCGGTGAGCGGCGGAACACGCGGATTGTCGGCGGCTGCGGCGGGGTGTTGCTGACGTCGAACCTGACCGGATTGCTGGAAATCCGGCGGCGCGACCCGTCAGCATCCCATGAAGCCTCAGCGATATTGGTGATTGTGCGCACCAATTCGCCATCAGTGGTTTGCGCAGCTACCCCTCCTTGCAACACGACAAATGGCAGCAGCACTGCAAAGAGTGCCGCTGCCACGTGCCGCAAAGAGGGGATCACACGCAAAGCTTGGTATCGATCAGGCTTAGTTGATCTCGACCTGGAAGTAGAGCGAGCGGGTCTGCCCGGCTGCTACGTCGCTGAGATCGCCCAACACCTGATCTTCGCCAGCCGGGCCAGTCGCCCCACTGAAGCTGCCGCCGGCAACGCCATTGGCACAGGTCGAATCGCCATCAACGAAGATACCGAAAACCGTGTCATAGGTGACGTCAAACGGCAGATCATCGATCACGTCGACATTGGTGGCGGTTGCAGCGCCGGTCGCGTTCGACACGGTGATGCAATATTCAACCGTCGCGCCCGGAATGGCCTTGGGATTGGTCGTCCCGTTGACCGGATCGCTGACCACGCGGCTGGTCTTGGCGACCGTCACGAGCGCGCCCGCAACCGAGTAAGTCCCGGTGTCGGAGAAGTCGCCCGCATTGGCCGCATCGGTTGCACCCGCGCCGTCAAACAGCACGGTATCAACGCCCGAAGTGTTAGCGCCAGTTGTGCCAAGCAGTTCGTTGCCAAGCACGCCCACGCCGCCAGCTTCATGCGCGTTTGCCGTCAGCGTCACGTCGAAATCATCGCCGTTGCCAGCGCCAAGGCCGATATCGGCAATCACGATGACTGCGAGTGTGCCGTCTTCAGCCACTTCATCGAGGAATGTGATCGGGCCAGCAGCGAGTTCTGCCGCGCTCAACACACGGTCACCATCGGTGTCGCGGTAGATGCGGAAGTTGGTGATGTTGGCGCCCGTCCCGGCGGTCAGCGCGGCGCTGAGGTCGAGATCAACGGTGTCGTTCGACAGGTTGGTCACGTCAAACGCGATCACCGCGTTGTCCTGACCCGGCGAAACGCTGGTGGCAGCACCGACGAATTCGACGTTGACATTGACCCGGCGGTCGACGGTGAACGTGTCGCTCGCGGTTTCGGCATTCTGAGTGACGCCGCCGACATCAAATGTGACGGAGACGTTGTTGGTAATGTCAGTTCCTGCGCTGGTCCCTTCGGCCCAAGCAGGAGCGCTGGACATGACGATGAGTGCAAACGCGCTCACTGCCCCCAGCAACTGGGTGGTGGTCTTCATGATTTACGGTCCTCTGCGTGTGCCCCGCGTGAAAAAGTCCGCCCGCAGGACGTGGCGGTTATCGCCCGCTTCTCAGCGGATGATGGCTGGATAGGTGAGCCGCCCCTTTGCTCCGGGGGCGATGCTCGCCAGCACCCAGCGGACGTGGGTCACATCCGCGTGGGCGGCGGGGCGCGCGGCCCCGTCTGAACCTGAGATCGTCAGCGCGGCCAGCACGCCCCACGACTTGCCGCCGTCAACCGACACTTCAAGCGCGGGATCAGCATCCGGCGCGAGGCGCACGGCGGCGGGCAACGGGTTGGTGACGACGAAGTTGTTCACCGCTTCATCGCCGCCATGGGCATAGGCGGTGGCAAAGATCAGCCGGTCGCCGGGAATGATCGCGGTGGGCGCGACCAGTTCTGTGCGTTCGGTGCCGTCGGGCGCGGTGATGACCTTCTCGGCCTTGACGTCGCCGACCAAAGCAATCGGGCTGGCGGCGGCCTGCGCGGCAACCGACATACCCGGCAGCGCGAGCGCGGATGCAGCCAGTGCGATCGTCATTTTGGTGAACAGTTTCATTGCGATAGTCCCGTTTTTTGTTGGCTTCTGGTGGTGTTCAAACATCAATCGATCACGACATCGAAGGTGACGGAGGCGGTGGCATCGGCCGTCACATCACCGAGGTTGACGGTGATGCCCGCCGCGTCAGAAGCGGCCCCGGCGTCACCATCTTCGGCGTCGCTCAACGCAGCGCTATCGAGCGCGAGCGTGCCCGGCACGTAGGTCGTGCCGTCGGGAATGGCGTCGGTGACGAGGAGGTCATTGATCGTGCCGCTGCCGCTGATGCGCGCGAGGATCGTGAAGGTCGCAACCGTGCCGGGCACTGCGCTCGTCCCGCCAAACGGATCGCGCAAGACGACTGACTTGACCAATTCGACATTGGCCACGCCGACCACCAACTGTCCGCGCGCCGTAGCGAGCGCACCGGTGGTGCCGACGATGGCGTCGCCGCCATCAACGCCTGCGCCGGCGAACACGGTGCCAGGGGCGCCGCTGCCGGTCACCGCCTCGGCGGTCAGATCAACGCTGCTGGTTTGCCTATCGCTGGCCCCGTCCGGCACGGTGACGAGCACGAACACCGTCAGCACCGTATCGGGCGCAAGGATCGCCGTAGTTTGCGGCGCGGTCAGGATTTCATCGACCCCGGCATCATAGACACCGTTGCCATTGCTATCGATTGCAATGCTGCGCACAACAACGTCGAAATCATTGCCAGCGACTGCCGGGTTGGCGAGCAAGGTGAAGGCTTCGGGCCCATTGCCTTGGTTGGTCAGTTCGAAGGTCAACACGGCGTCTCCCGGACGTGTGTTGATTGGCCCAGGGTCTTGCGAGGTCAGCGTCACGTCGAGCAATTCGTCGACTCGCACGGTCACCGTGTTGGAATTGATCGTGCGCGCGCCCGCGCCGTCGTCATAGCTGGCGACAGCGGTGTTTTCGATCAGTGTGCCAGCGGTCACACCGCCAGCAAGTGCCGGGGCGGAAAAGACAAGTCCGGTGATCGCGGCAGCGCCGCAGATCATGGCTAATGGCGAGTTAAGGCGTGCATATGTGTTCATCCCCGGGACAAATACTGTGCAGTCCTTACCATCCCGTTAGCTAAGCTCATTCAGCACGACGCCGCAGCCGGTCAGACGATGGTTGACCCGCGCGGTCGAATCTCATACCTTCATAGATGCAAACCTGCGAATTGTTGCAGATTAGGGGAGTGCCATGCCCAGTCGATTGATCGTATCGCGCGAGCTTGCCGACCTGCTCAAATTGCTCGCCCATCCGGATCGGCTGCGGATGATCGAGGAACTGCGGCTGGGCGAAAAAGACGTGACCGGCATCGCAGAAGCGCTGGCCCTGCCCGCGACCCGCGTATCGCAACATCTCGCGCAGCTGCGCGCGCAACGTCTGGTCGAAGAACGCCGCGACGGACGCAGCCATTTCTACCGCCTTGCCCACCCGCAACTGGCCGCATGGATCGTCGACGCATTGCAATTCGTCGACATCCGCAACCGGCTGGACGAGGGTGAACACATCGACAGCGTGCGTGCCCTATGGAGCGCGCAGGCCCCCAATACATCTCACTGAAAAGCCAAATTAAAGGCCTATTATAAGGATCGTTTCAATGCCCCATTTCGCCAAAGGCGTGGTCAAGTTCCAGCGCGAGGTCTTCCCTGAAAAGCGCGAGCTGTTCGAACACCTGAGCACCGGCCAAAGCCCCGAAGCCCTGTTCATCACCTGCTCGGACAGCCGGATCGAAACCGCGATGCTGACCCAGACCGATCCGGGCGAATTGTTCATCCTGCGCAATGCGGGCAACATCGTGCCGCCGCACACCAACCAGACCGGCGGCGTGACCGCTTCGATCGAATTCGCCATCGGCGCGCTGAAAATCCCGCACATCGTGATTTGCGGCCACACCGAATGCGGGGCGATGAAGGGTGCGATGAACCGCGCCGCCCTGACCAGCCTGCCGCACGTGCGCGAATGGCTCGGCTATTCGCAAGGCGCGGTGGATATCACCGAAGCGCTTGGCGCCGACCTCGAACCCGAAGCCAAGATGCGGATGCTGCTCGAACAGAACGTCATGCTGCAATTGCAGCACCTCAAGACCCACCCCACAGTCGCCCTGGCGCTCGCCCAAAAGGCGGTGACGCTGCACGGTTGGGTGTATGATATCAAAACCGGCGAAGTGTGCGCCTATGACGAGGTAACCGAAACCTGGGTGCCAGTCGCGGAACGCTACGCCTCCGAACTGGCCGCAGCCGTGCTGGAACCGCACGCCTGCTGAACGGTACCATTCCATACTCCCTGCTCTCCCCCCTCCCCGGAGCGTCCTCGACCATGAAGCCTCTGCCTTCCCAAAGCCTGTCGTCCGCGGTTGTCGGGCGCGATTTTTTCGCGTCGATTGTGGTGTTTCTGGTCGCGTTGCCACTGTGCATGGGCGTCGCAATCGCGTCGGGCGCACCGCCTGCACTGGGCCTGATCACCGGGATCGTCGGCGGGTTGGTGGTCGGCAGCATCGCTGGATCGCCGTTGCAGGTCAGCGGCCCTGCGGCGGGCATGGCGGTGCTGGTGTTCCAGCTTGTCAGCGAACACGGTTTATTCATGCTCGGCGTGGTGGGCCTGATTGCCGGGGCGCTGCAATTGCTCGCCGGGTCACTCAAGATGGGTCAATGGTTCCGGGCGATCTCGCCTTCGGTGATCCACGGGATGCTGGCGGGGATCGGCGTGCTGATCTTTGTCTCGCAGCTGCACGTGATGCTGGATGACAAGCCGCGTGCGAACGGGCTGGAGAATATCGCTGCCATCCCCGAAGCTTTCATGAAGGTGTTTCCGATTGACGGTTCGGTGCATCACCTCGCAGCGATGGCCGGGATTGTGACGATCATCGCGATCGTGCTGTGGAACCACTTCAAGCCGAAAAAGCTGGCGCTGCTGCCAGGCCCGCTGCTGGGCGTGATCATCGGCACGGTGTTCGCAGTCATCTTCGCTTTGCCGATCACCTTGGTCGAATTGCCGGCCAATTTGATGAGCGGCTTGAACATTCCCACGGGTGAGGCTTTGGCCGGGTTCACCGACCCTGACATCCTGACGTTGGGGCTGGTGTTTGCCTTTGTTGCCAGCGCCGAAACACTGCTGTGCGCGACCGCCGTCGACAAAATGCACATCGGCACCCGCACCGATTACGACAAGGAACTGCGCGCCCAAGGCATCGGCAACATGATCTGCGGCGGGCTTGGCGCGCTGCCGATGACCGGGGTGATCGTGCGGTCTTCGGCCAATGTCGAAGCTGGCGCAACCACGCGCATTTCTGCGATCCTGCACGGCGGCTGGCTGCTGCTGGCGGTGGCCGCTTTTCCGTTCGTCCTCAACGAGATTCCGACCTCGGTGCTGGCCGCGATCCTCGTCTACACCGGCTACAAGCTGGTCAACGTGGCGCAGATCCGCAAGATCGCCGAATTCGGAAGGCAGGAACTGGTGATCTACTTCGCAACGCTGATCGGCGTGGTCGCGATCGACCTGCTGACAGGGGTGATCCTCGGCTTTGTGCTGGCCACGTTGAAGCTGGTCTACACCTTCTCGCACCTCGATATCCGGCGCGAGCATGACACGGCCACCAACCGGGTTGACCTGTGGATGACGGGTTCGGCGACGTTCTTCTCGATCCCGCAGCTGGGCAAGGCGCTGGAAAGCTCGCCGTTCGGGTCGGAAGTCCACATCCACGTCGAAAAGCTCGATTATATCGACCACGCCTGCCTTGAAATGCTGTCGTCGTGGGAAAAGCTCCACCAGAGCACGGGCGGCGCGCTGGTGGTCGAATGGAGCGAGCTGGTTGAACGCTATAGCCGCCGGTCAGACGATCCGAGCAAAAATGAAATCCCCAACCTGATGACCCGGCCTGCTGCCTGAAGGTCCTTGCCCTCTCCCCCGCTTGATCCAAGGCTGCAACCGGGGCATCAGAGCGGCGGGACGAGAGGGACAAGAACAATGATCAAGGCGTATTTCTGGGCAGGCGCGGCGCTGGTCGCGCTGGCGGCGAACGCTGTCGCAGCACAAGAGGCAGCTGGCCCGCCGTCTGCCAGCGACGCCACCCGGGCCGCTCAGCAAGCCGCCGCCGCTGAACTGCCCGATGAAGGTACGCGCGACGGCGATTTTTCCACCCGCGGTTTCATCGCCACCCGCATCGATCCGGTGATCGTGAACGCCGCTGGCAAGCCGGTCTGGAACCTTGCCGCCTACGCCTTTGTCGATGGCCCCGGGCCCGATACCGTGCACCCGAGCCTGTGGCGGCATATGCGCCATTTGAAGCACCACGGGCTTTACCGCGTCACCGATAATGTCTGGCAGGTGCGCGGGTTCGACCTGTCGAACATGACGATCATTCGCGGCGCGACCGGCTGGATCGTGATCGACCCACTCACCAGCGTTGAAACTGCGCGCGCGGCGATGGAGTTGGTCAATGCCACGCTGGGCCCGCGCCCGGTCAGCGCGGTGATCTATTCGCACAGCCATGCCGACCATTTCGGCGGGGTGCGCGGGGTGGTTGACCCGGCTGATGTCACCGCAGGCCGCACGCAGGTGATCGCGCCCCACGGCTTCATGGAAGAAGCCACGTCCGAAAATGTTATCGCCGGTGGCGCGATGCTGCGCCGTGCCGCTTATCAATTCGGCACCGGGATGGCTCCCGGCGCGACCGGGCAAATGGGCAGCGGGATCGGCATCGCAGTGTCGGGCGGCACGCTGTCGCTGATTGCGCCAACGGCCACCATCGCCTCCACGGGCGAGGTGCGCGAAGTCGACGGGGTGTCGCTCGAATTCCAGATCGTTTCGGGCAGTGAGGCTCCGGCTGAATTCAACGTGTTTGTTGCGCCTGAGAAGACCTTCCTTGCCGCTGAAATCGCCACCTGCACACTCCACAACATCCTCACCCCGCGCGGCGCAAAGGTGCGCGATGCGCGCGCATGGGCGCACTACCTTGATGAAGCCGCGACCCGTTATGGCCCGCGTAGCGACGTGGTGATCTCCAGCCATTGCTGGCCGACTTTCGGACAGGCTGAAGGCACCGCTTGGCTCACGGCGCAGCGCGACAATTATCGCTGGCTCCACGATCAGACCGTGCGGCGAATGAACCGGGGCGAGACGATGGCCGAAATCGCAGAAGGCCTGGAAAACGCGCCCCCGCCGGGCTTGGCGGACGAATGGTCAACGCATGGCTATTACGGCACGGTCAGTCACAATTCGAAAGCGATCTACCAATTCTATCTCGGCTGGTACGATGCCGTGCCCGCCAACCTCCACGCCCACCCGCCCGTTGAGCGCGCGGCGCGCCTGATCGAGGCATTGGGCGGCGCGGATCGCACGCTGGCGCTGGCCCGCAATGCGATGGCGGCAGGCGATTATCGCTGGTCTTCGGACTTGCTGCAAAACCTCGTCTTCGCCGCGCCGGACAATGCGGGGGCCAAGGCGCTGCTCGCCGAAAGTTACGAACAGCAGGGCTTCCAGTCCGAAAGCGCAATCTGGCGCAACCAGTTCCTCACCGCCGCAAGCGACCTGCGGCAGGGCCGCGCGACCGCATCGGCTGCGCAAAGCACCGATCTGATCGCCGCCATTTCCACGCAGGAATTGCTCGATTCCGCCGCCACTCGGTTTGCGCCCGAACGGTTTGGTGCACGCAAGCTGACGGTCGCCCTCGACCTCACCGACCGCAAGGAACAGGCGACGATTGAGGCCAATGGCAGCGTTTTGATCGGACGCGATGGCGCATTGCCAGCCGCGCCCGATGTGACGTTACGTGGACCGCGTGCCATGCTGCTGGCGATGCTGTTCCTGAAACAGCCGGTCAGCGCGATGCAGACCGCGGGGCTTCAAGTTGAAGGCGACGCCGCAGCCCTGCAACAACTGATCGATGCGCTCGATCCGGTGCCGCAGGGCTTCGATATCGTCACGCCCTAGAACGAACACTCCGCTCCAGCCGCGGCGTCATCGCGGGTGATGTCGCTGATCTGGAGCGTGAATGCCGCTGCCGAAGCGAAGGTCAGGCTGCCACCTGCCGCGCCAAGGCACGCGGGCGTGAGCACCATTTCGCGCCAGCCTTTGCCTTCCGCCACCAAGAGGCCCTGCTTGATGTCGAATGCTTTGCCACCCGCGGTGACAGTGACCGGAGCGGTCGGACGCGCGGTGACCTGATAGGTGATCCGCCACGCCGAGCCGCTCTCCGGCCCGGTGAGCGTCAGCTTCGCGCCGGGCGCAAAGGCAATGCGGCGCGCGTCTTCCTGCGCTTTGCGGTCGATGCCGGTCGCGGTGATGCCATTGCCGCCGCCGCGCAGGTCGGGCAGCAGCGCATTGTCCGCCACCGCCTGCACCTGCGCTCCAAGCTTGCCGCTCGCGAACCACACTGCGCCGGTATCAATGGTCAGCGCATCGCAGCTTTCATCCAGCGGAGCGAGCTGCGCTGTGCTGGTCAGATCGAGCCCGAAGCCCAGCGGAAACAACGCGCCATCGGGCGAGTTGACCGGAGTTCCATCGCACGCGGCGGGCCAGCTGAACCCCAACCGTCCGGTGGCAGGACGCTGGCCGAACAGCACATCGGCTACCCCTGCCCCCTCGCTGCCCGGCAGCCAGGCGGCGACGAAAGCATCGGCGGCGTTCAATTCGCGGTTCATCCACAAGGGGCGGCCCGACAGGAACACCGCGACTGTTGGGATACCCTTGGCGCGGTACGACTTGAGCAGTGCCAGCCCTTCTTCATCGCGGAAGACCATATCCTTCCGGTCACCGACGAATTCGGCATAGGGTTCTTCGCCAAACACCACGATGGCGACATCGGGCTTGGCGCCAGAAGCCCCATTCAAAGCATCCGCAGCCAGCACCGCCGCTCCGCCGCCGGCCTTGGCCGCCGCCGCAATCCCGGCGTAGATCGAGGTCGCGCCGGGGAAGTCGGCTGCGGTCAAATCGCCGCCGCCTTGCCAGGTGATCGTCCACCCGCCGGCCTGCTGCGGGATATTGTCAGCCGCGCTGCCAGCCACTTCGATCCGCGCACCGGGCTTCAATGGCAGCACGCCGTGGTTCTTGAGCAGCACCTGCGATTTCGCCACCGCTTCGCGCGCAATGGCGCGGTGTTCGGGCGAGCCGAGCAGGCCCCACTTCCCGGCATTGGCACGCTGTGATGGTGCAACTTCGCCGTCGAAAATGCCAAGCTGTTGTTTCAACCGCAGCACCCGCAGCACCGCTTCATCGAGCCGCGCCATCGGGATCGTGCCATCCTTCACCTGCGCTGTGAGCGACGCGTGGAGCGCCTTCCAGTCTTCGGGCACCATGTAAACGTCAAGACCCGCCAGCAGCGCCTGCGGGCAATCGGAATTGGTGCAGCCGGTCACTTGCCCGTGGCCGTTCCAATCGCCGACAACCAAGCCGCCAAAGCCAAGGTTGCCGCGCAATTCGCCGGTCAGCAGCGGGCCGTTGCCGTGCATCTTGCTGCCATTGATCGAATTGAAACTCGCCATCACGCTGGCAACGCCTGCGCCAATCGCGGCCGGGTATGGCGCGGCGTGGATCGCCATCAACTCGTCCAGATTGCCGTTCACATCGCCCTGATCGACGCCCTGTGCAGTGCCGCCATCGCCGAAGAAATGCTTGGCCGTGGCGGCCACTTTGCCCACCCCCAGATAGCCCGGTTCGCCGGGGCGGCCCTGCAAGCCTTCGACCATCGCCGCGCCGAGTTTTGCGACCAGCGCGGGATTTTCCGAATAGCTTTCGTAAGTGCGGCCCCAGCGGTCATCGCGCGCCACCGCAATCGTAGGAGCGAAAGTCCAGTCGATCCCTGTGACTTCAATCTCAACCGCAGTGGCCGCGCCGATGCGGCGGATCAGATCAGCGTCCCCCGTCGCCCCCAGTGCGATATTGTGCGGAAACACCGTCGCGCCGATCACATTGGCATGGCCGTGCACCGCATCGGTGGCCCACAGCGCCGGGATCGCGGGTTCGCCATTCGGCAGCGGCGCAGTCGAGGCTGCCCAATAGGCATCGGCCAGTTTGAGCCATTCGGGCGCCAGTGCCTTGTCATTGCCATAAGGGCCGGAATTGCCACCATTAAGGATCGTGCCAAACCGATAGCGTTCGACATCAGCTGGCGTGATCGAACCAATGTCAGGCTGGATGATCTGCGCGACCTTGCGTTCAAGGCTCATCCGCGCGAGCAGCGCTTCGGGCGTGGCGGCCGGAGCGTTCGCGGCAACCGCGGCGCCCAGCTCAACCGGCGGCGCACCCGCGCAGCCCGCCAGCAATGCTGCAATTCCCGCTCCGCAGGCCAATTGGCCGAGCCATTGTCGCATCATCAAACCAGTCCCTCCCAAGACTGCAAATTCTTTGTGAACGTTATCAAACTATGCCGATCTGTGTCCCCTTTGGCAAGCATCAACCGCCTTGGTCACGCCTGCCGGGCAAAGGAGGCGAGCAGCACCGCGCTCAGCAGCGACAACAGGGCAAACACCGCAAACAATGCCGAATAGCCAAAGCTCGGCACCAGCAGCACCGTCAGCCACGGCATCACCATCCCCGGCACGGTATTGGTGAGGTTGAACAACCCCAGATCGCGCCCGCGATGCTGCGGTGCAGGCAGCACCCGCAAGGTTTGGCTGCCATGGAGCGACAGGAAAATTGCCGCTGCAATGGCAAACAGCACATAGCCCGCAATCGCTGTTTCCAGACTGCCTGCGGCCGCCATCACCAGCATCCCCACCGCGCACAGCGCCGCCGACGCGACCAACGGCTGGATCGGGCGGCCATGGCGATCCGACCAGCGCCCCAGCAGCAGTGACAGCGGGACAGCGCACACCAACACCGCGCTAAAGATATTGGCCGCGCCGTTTTCAGGATATTCGGGCGCAAGCGAGCGAAGCCAGTACAGCAGGAAGGCGAACATCCCGCCCTCGGCCACCTGCACCAGCAACCGCGCGCCCCACATCCGCACCACCACCCGGTCACGCAGACGCAGCGGATCGCCAGTCTCGGCGGCCGCCGGTTCCATCAACTCAGCGCGCACCTTGCCTTTACCCAGCAGCACCGCAGGCAGCACCAGCGCGGTCACCAACCCGGCCACCACCACCAATCGCGCATCAGGCGGGATCAACCCCGCATAGGTCACCAGCGACCCTGACAGCGCGCCTAGCGCGGGGGCCAAGGCCAGCGCGCCGCCCAAAACGCCCTTTTGCGAATCGGGAAAGCAATCCCCTGCCCATGCTGTCAGCGGCGCGAGCATCAGGTTGAGCGCCACCTGCCATGCCATGACAAGCACGATCATTTCGGTGACCGAGCGCGCATCGCCGACCGCGATCAGCAACACGTTCGACGCGATCAGTCCCGCAATGATCCATGGACGGCGAACAGCGCTGCGATCGCTCAGCATCCCCACGCCAATGTTGGCAAGGCTGGCCATCACCGCCCCAAGGAACGTCACCTGCGCCAACGCCGCGACATCCTCACCGCCCTGCAATTCGGCGATGCGCTGCGGCAGCAGCACAGTCAGCAGCGGGACATAACCGACCGCGCCGCCCGCCGCTGCAAGCGCGAACAGCACCAGGAACCAGCGCGGCTGGCGGGCAGGCTCAGCCGGGAGCGGCGAGATCAAGCGGTACCCGGTGCAGGCGCGGTGCTGGAGCGTTCGACAAGGCCCGCGGCAACCTCAATCACCGCGTCGTCATCGCGCTCTTCACCGCGCGCGATCAATTGTTCGACCGCGCGCGACACGGTCTCGGCAATCGGTTGATCCACGGCGGTGAGCGGCGGCTGCGAAAACCGTACGATCGGGGTGTTATCGAAGGAAATCAGCGACAAGTCGCGCGGCACGGCAAGACCGCGATCACGCGTCACTTCAAGCGCGGCCAGCGCCATCTGATCGCTTGAAGCGATGATCGCGGTCAGATCAGGATTGCGCGTCAGCAGCGCGCGCGCAGCGCGGGTGCCGGATTCGTAGCCGAAATCGCCTGCTTCCAGCAGGCCTTCATGCGGCAAGCCAGCCTCGGCAAGCGCGCGTCGCCAGCCGCTCACGCGCCAGCCGCTGAGGCTATATTGCGCAGGGCCGGCAATCATCGCGATGCGGCGATGGCCAAGCTCAATCAGCCGGGACGTGGCAAGATGGGCTGCGCCTTCGTCGCCCATCGTCATCGCGATCCCCGGGCCAGGCGCGTTCGATCCGATCCGCGCGAATGGAATCTTGCGCTCTGCCAGCAGCGCGGTGATCAGGCGGTTTTCCGAGTGCGGCGGGGTCAGGATCACGCCATCGGGCTGCAAGGCGGAAAGCGCCGCGCCCAGTTCACGCTCGACATGGTCGGAATGGGTGTCGACCAGTTCCACCATCATCCGGTAGCCGTGTTTCGAGCAGGTCAGGATCCCGCCCAGCAGCATCTGATCGACCCAGTCTGTCCCGCGCCGTTCGCGCCAATCGGCCAGCGTGCGTTCGCGATCGTTGATGGCGAGAATGATGTAAGACCGCGACCCGCTCATCCGCTGAGCGGCGAGACTGGGGACATAGCCCAAACGGTCAATCGCCGCCTGCACCTTGTCGCGCAGTTGCGGGCGCACGTTGGGCCCGCCATTCACGACTCGGCTCACCGTCTGGAGCGAGACACCCGCATCCTCGGCTACGTCCCTGATCGTGACTGTCTTGCGCACCCGCGCCATTATTCGTCCAACCCCGTCCTATCGCATGCCAGCGCGCCCTGTATCGGGATCGGCGGCGAAGCGGTAGACCCTGACCCATTCGCCTGACCCACTCGGGTGCGAATTGCGCAGGAAAGCTCTCGCTCGCAAGCCCTTTTGCTTTGTTCAGGTCGGAAAGCCGCCCGCCCACGGTCAGATTGGCCATCAGGTACGAAGGTTAGCCGGAGGGCGCGTGAGAGTCGCCTTTCGTTGCGCCAGTGTCGACAAAGAGGGGGAAAAATTCCATTTGTGAACGGTCACAATTTCGGTCTATGTACGATTACGAAAAAATCGCGGCAAGCGAATGCAATGGGGAGAGGCGAAATGAACCTACGTCAAATTTTACTGGCCAGTGCTGCCAGCATGGTGCTTGCACAACCAGCTTTTGCGCAAGAGCAGAGCTCTGAAGCTCCGGCCAATCAGGCGCAAGAACCTCAAGCAGCAACTGAGGGCGGCTCAATTATCGTCACCGCCGACCGCCGCGAACAATCCTTGCAGGACTTTGCCGGCACGGCATTTGCCATCAGCGGCGAGGATTTGCGGGCCATCGGCGTGCAGAACGTCACCGACCTTCAAAACCAGATCCCGGGCCTTTCGGTCGCAAACAACCAGGGCAGTATCGAGGTCTACATCCGCGGCATTGGTTCAAGCAACAACACCGAGTTGGGTGACCCAGCAGCGGCCTTCCACTTTGATGGCGTCAATATCCCGCGCCCATCAGGTATCGGTTCTGCGTTCCACGACATTGAGCGCGTTGAAGTCAACGTGGGCCCTCAGGGCACGCTGCGTGGTCGCAATGCGACTGCTGGTTCGATCAACGCGATCAGCTTTCGTCCCGGCCTTGGCGGTTTTGACGGAGCGGTTGAGGCCGAGTACGGCAATTTCGATCACCGTTCGTTGCGGGCAGTATTGAACATTCCGTTGTCGGATACGGTCGCCGTCCGTTTTTCCGGACTCTATCAGGCCAATGATTCCTATTATAACAATGTTGGCCCTGTCCAAGGTATTGATGTTGCTGAAGCGCAAGACAATCTGTCTGGGCGTGCGCAGATTTTGTGGAAGCCCACCGATCGGCTGACGATCCTTGTGGCAGGCGACTACATTGCTGAAAACGGCACAGGCTACACGGGCACCAATTTCGCGCTGCCGTTGGGTGCGCTTGAAAATGGAGATATCACTCAGGAAGAATTCGATAATATCGACCCACGCGATGTCATCGCGCGCGGGATCACGCCGCAGCTCAATACCGATCACTGGGGAATTCGGACCACCATCGAATATGAAGGCGATGGCTTCAACGTCGAATATACTGGCAGCTACCGCGATGCTGTTTACGATTATG
This sequence comes from Sphingomonadales bacterium Ga0077531, assembly GCA_001464915.1. Lineage (GTDB taxonomy): Bacteria > Pseudomonadota > Alphaproteobacteria > Sphingomonadales > Sphingomonadaceae > Erythrobacter. Next base: position 199,624 of record LNED01000033.1, on the reverse strand, counting down.
AGGCAACCACCCCGCTGTCTCCCGCGTTTCCGGGCGTGCTGGATCGCCTGTCGGAGCGTGATAACCCCTTCACAGCCGATCCAGATGATGTGATTAACGATCCGATTATTCTGGCTGAAAATCTCGACAATTTCTCGCGCTTCCGGATCATCTCGGATTCCCGCTCGCAGTTCCATGAATTGCGGATCTTCAACGCCGAAGGCCCCTTTATCTGGAGCCTTGGCGGCGTGTACATCAATGAAGAACAGCGATCCTTCCTTGGTTCAACCGGGGATCGCGGCCTCTTTTTCCAGGGCATCGAATTCAACACCAGAACCGACACCGAATCCTATGGGATCTACGGCGATGCGACGTACGAGGTAGCAGACAATTTCCGCCTGACCGCCGGATTGCGTTACACTGACGACAGCAAAGAACGGACAGGTGTGGCTGCGCGTTATGGCCTTGCGCTTGGGGGCGGCAGTTTTGAATGTTGTGGCGGTGTCCGTGTGGGGACCGAGGGTTTCGAATTTGCCGCTTTTGATCGGACCATCATCAATCCCGATACCGATGGCGATGGCACGATTTCAAACGCAGAAATCTTCGCATTTCACGCAAACGGGATCGCGCAGAATGGTGCGCGCGACAATCTTGGGGACATTTTGGCGAACGGTCCGCAGGGCATTTTCGCAACCCCCTTCCCTGAAGGCGGTGATGGCACCATCCTGACGACGCCGTGTATCGATACAGTTTCGTTCGACTTCTTCAGTTGCCAGGGCTTCACCAATGGTCCGTTTGCTCCCGATGTTTTCCCGATCAACCCGGGCGCTTTCACCTTTGCCGTTCCTTTTGGCGGGCAGATTTTCCAGCAGGATGGCGAATTTCAGGATGACTTCGTCGATTGGCGCCTGCGTGGTGAATTCGACATCACGCCAGACAATCTGATCTACGCGCTGGTTGCCAATGGCCACAAATCGGGTGGCTTCAACGACAATCTTGGCGACAATGGTATTGCTCCCACATACGGAACCGAAAACGTTGTGCTGTACGAAATCGGCAGCAAGAACGAATTCGACATCGCCGGGCGCAAGGCCTATCTCAATGCCTCGCTGTTCTACAATGATTATGCAGATCAGGTGTTTACGGGCCTTTTGAGCGTTGAAACAGCAGTAGAGATAGCGAACGAGTTGCTCGGGCAGGTCGTTGAAGTCCCCCCAGGTACAAACGCGTCCCTGGTCGTGTCATTCAGCTTCAACGCTGCGGATTCAGAGATTTATGGAGCCCAGGTCGCCGGCGGCTTTGAGCTGCCCGGAAACATCGACTTCGATTTTACCGCGCTTTATCTTGAGGCGGAGATCAAGGATGCCGAAGATATTCCTGACTTCCGGTTCCAACCCGATGTCGATTCAGGCAACGCCGTATTCCGTCCCATTGCCGGCAATCGCCTCCCGCGCACGCCGAAGTGGCAATTGAATGCCAAGCTCAGCCAAGTGATTGAGCTGCCGCAGGGTCAGCTCGATTGGGTGGCTTCTTTGGGTTATCGTTCCTCGCAATTCCATACGATTTTCAACAGTCTGGAATTCGATGCCGACAACAACGGTACGCCGGTCACAGCCGGGCGTTTGCTCGATCGGATTGATGGTTATGCCACTTTGGATATCGGGGCTGGCTGGACCATTGACGACGAACGCAAATATCGCTTCGAAGTCTATGGCAACAACGTGACCAATCAGCAGGAAGAAGCGGCGATTATCATCACGCAGTTCGATAACACCCGCTTCTTCACCCGGCCCCGGACCTACGGCGCGCGGTTTGTCGCCAAGTTCTAGTTGCGAGCACACACGCGGTTGCGGCGTCCCTTTGACAGGGACGCCGCACCGACTGAGCCGTGACGGGCAAAAGGCTGTTTGGACATGATCACAAAAACTGTGCTTGCTGGATCCTTTGGCATTGCCGCCCTTGCTGGTTTGACCACGGTAGGAGCTGGTCAGGAACCGGCGCAAGTCGAGCCTGTAGTCGTCGCTGAAAAGTCACCTCCACCAACCTCCGAGACAGTCGCAACCAAAGTCCCCGAAGGATACGGCCTCGTCTGGTCGGATGAATTTGACGCTCCCGGCCTGCCCGATCCATCGAAGTGGCAGTATGATACCTTCCGCAACAAGGACGGATGGTTCAATAACGAAAAGCAATACTACGCCGCAGGGCGCGAAAAAAATGCCCGGGTCGTCGATGGACGGCTGGTTATCGAAGCCCACAGCGAAGATCTGTCACAGGCGGGTTTTGCCGATTGGGGCAAGCAGCAATACTCGTCGGCAAGGCTGATTACGCGCGGGCTTGGCGACTGGACTTACGGCTTTTTCGAAATCCGGGCCAAGCTTCCTTGTGGGCGGGGCACATGGCCAGCCATCTGGATGCTGCCTTCCGATCAAGACGTAAAATGGCCAGCGGGCGGTGAGATCGACATCATGGAGCATGTCGGATTTGATCCCGGCGTGATCCATCACAGCATCCATACCTCTGCCTTCAACTTTTCCCGTGGAACCCAGAAAACGTCGAGCCACCAGGTTCCCGACGCCTGCGATGCGATGCACAAATACCAACTGTTATGGACCGCAGACTTCATGGTTTTCGGTGTGGATGATCAGCCGAAATTGCTGTTCAGAAAAGAGAGCGACAAGCAGGCACGCTGGCCGTTTGATCAGCCGCAACATCTGCTGCTCAACATTGCTGTCGGCGGAAACTGGGGCGGACAGAAAGGGATTGATGCCGCCGCCTTTCCCGCCCGAATGGAGGTCGATTACGTCCGCGTTTACCAGCCCCGCGCGCCAAAAACCGCCGCTGCTGATGCTTTGATTGGCTCGAAATTGGGTAATACCCCGTGATCCGCAGCGGCAGCAGCATGGGCAGGGGCAGCATGCGCTGCTAATGATTGCCCTGCTGAAAAGTGGGCAACCGCGTGAGGGAAGCGCACATTCTTGACAAATTCCGGGTTCGCTCGGAGAGAGATGGCCGCCCGCCCGTTCTCTACCTGATCGAGGTTTCTCTCCGAAATGACAGACCTCCCGCCCGGCTGGCCCACCTCTGGCAGGCCCACCCTTGGCTGGACGGCGTTGGTGTTGGCCGGACAGCGTCCCGGCATTGATCCGGTCGCGGCGGCTTTTGGGTTGCACGCCAAGGCACTGATCCCGGTGGCGGGCGAACCGATGTTGGGCCGGGTGCTGCGCGCGCTTGCCGCTGCGCCTGAGATCGCGCGGGTCATCGTACTGGCGCAGGACGCAGGTGCATTGCTGGCCGACCCGGCGCTGACATGGGCCGCCGCCGACCCCCGGATCGAGGCCCGCGTTTCGGGCCGCACCATCAGCGGATCGGTGCTCGCCGCAATCAGCGATCCCGCGATTGGCCTGCCCGTGCTGGTCACCACCGCCGACAATGTGATACTGACCCCGGCAACGATCGCTGAATTCGTCGCCAAAGCTGGCGCCACCGATGTCAGCGTGGCGATGGTCGAGCGCAGCCGCTTGGAAGCGGCGGTCGGCCCGAACCGGCGGACATGGCTCACCTTCAAAGACGGCGCATTCACCGGGGCGAACCTGTTCGCGCTCACCGCCGCTGCCGCCGCCAATGCGCTGCGGTTTTGGGAGACGGTGGAGCAGGACCGCAAATCGGTGCTGCGGCTCGCCGCGCATTTCGGCCCAGTACTCATGATCAAACTGCTCGCCCGGCGGTTGACACTGCAAGCGGCGTTGGCCGCGGCAGGCGCAAAACTGGGCGCGAGCGCTGCTCCGGTACTGCTTAGCGACGGGCGAATGGGCGTGGATGTCGACAAGATCGAAGATCACACCCTGGCCGAACGCCTGCTGGCCGAGGCCCGATGAAGCGCATCTGTTTCCTGTTCAACCACGATCAGATCCATCAGCTTGCCCATAGCTTGCCGATTGCGCTGGCGCTGGCAGAAAGGGGGACGCACCAGATTGTGCTCGCCTATGCCAAAGCTGCGATCCGCGCCGAGATCGAACGGCAGGCCAACCCGGCGCTGCTGGAACGGGTGGAGCTGGTCGAACTTGGGCTGAAGCGCAGCGGATCGCAGTTGCTGGCCAGCACGTTAGAGCGGCTGATTCCTGCCAACAAACTTCTGATCTACCGTGACAACCGCGAATTCTTTGCCAGTTTCGATGCGGTGGTGGTGTCGGAAAAAACCTCACTGCTGCTCAAGACGCACTATGGCCTCGATAATCTCAAACTGATCCACACCCGCCACGGCGCGGGCGACCGGGCGATCGGGTTCAACAAGGAAAGCGTGGGCTTCGATCTGGTGCTGGTCTCCGGCCCCAAAATCCGCGATCGGTTGATTGCCGAGGCGGGCCTCACGCCAGAACAGATTGCGCTGGTCGGCTATCCCAAGTTCGACCTGTGCGCGGCCAACCGCTTTGCCGATACCTTCCCCGCGCCGGAGCGGCCGGTGGTGCTGTATAACCCCCACCCCTCCCCCAAACTGTCGAGCTGGTTCAAGCATGGCGCGGCGGTGCTCCATGCGTTCCGCAATCAGGATAGGTACAACCTGATTTTCGCGCCCCATGTGATGCTGTTCGAACGCAAGTGGGTGGTGACGGTCGACCCGCCGAGCCTTGCGCGGGTGATGCCGCCGGGGCCGCAGGTGCGCGCCGATCCGCGCATCCACATCGACACCGACAGCGCTGCCAGCAGCGACATGAGCTACACCAACCGCGCCGACATCTACCTCGGTGATGTCAGCAGTCAGGTGTACGAATTCCTGCGCAGCCCCCGCCCCTGTCTGTTCCTCAATTCGCACAACGTGGATTGGCAGGACGATCCCAACTACCTGCACTGGCGCGCCGGGCCGGTGCTGGAAAATGCCGATGGGCTGCTCGATGTAATTGATGCAGCGGTGGCATCGCGCGGCGAATATGCGGGCGCGCAACAGGCTTTGATTGACGCCACATTTTCGCTCAGCGACAGGCCGTCAGCCGAGCGGGCGGCGGATGCGATCAGCGCATTTCTCGAAGGAAGGGCCACACTTGGCTAGTTTCGGCGACTTCTGGCGCTACGGCGTGGTCAAAACGGTGCGCAAATTGCGGGCGGCCGCGCTTTCGCCCGTTATGGCGGCGCTGTCGGCCGGCCCGGTGCAATCGGCCTATGGCGTAGCGATGACCCCCAACTGGCAGGACACGACCTTCCGCTACTGCGTTTTCGGCACCTATGGCCGCGATCTTTCTGACCTGCTGCTGGGGCAAGTGGATGATTTCATCTTCGTCGATATCGGCGCCAATCAGGGGCTCTACAGCCTGATCGCGGCGCAAAATCCGCACTGCCAGCGGATCATCGCGTTTGAACCAGTGCCCGCAACCTATGCGCGGCTGGCAGCCAATGTGGCGCTGAATGGCGGGGCGCAGCGCACCGTGCTGCACCAACTGGCGATTGCGGCCACAGTGGGGGAGGTTCAGATCAGCGTCGCCGCCGATCACACCGGCACGGCGAGCCTTGCGGGGCGCGATGGCTCAACCGGGGGCGCAAGCGGGGGCGAGAAGCTTTCAGGCGGTGTGACCATCTCCACCATCAACGCCCCGTTGGTCGATCCGCTGCTGGCGGGCAAGCTGCCCATGTTTGTCAAAATCGACGTCGAGGGGTTGGAGGCGGTGGTGATCGCCGAACTCGCCAAGACAGTGAGTTTCTCGCGCGTCACCGCGATCTTTTACGAAGTCGATGATCGCTGGACGAGCGCGGCGGACATAGAGGCCGGGCTACGCGCGGCAGGCTTCGCCCGCTTTGCCAAATACGGGCGCGGGCATCACTACGACGTGCTGGCGACCCGTTACTGAGCCACCATCGCCGCGAGCGTGCGGCCCGACAGCCAAGCGCCTTCGACACGCGGGCTGTGAAGGTAATCGCCGGCAATCCCCAGACCCAGCGCCAGATCGAACCGCGCGCCCGCACCCTTGATCGCTTGCGGTAGCGCGTAAAGCCAGCGGTGCGCGTCGAGATGGGTCGCCACGGCTGGCGCGATCCCAGTGGCAGCAAAAAAATCAGCCAGCAGTGCAGCGGCGGCTTGATCCTTGGGTAGGTCGATAATGTCTCGGCTGCGCGCCTGGGAGGCGTGGATCACCCACGTTTCCGCGCCCGCTCGCCCCGGCTTGGCCGAATTGCGCGCAGCCCAGCTGATGGGGCCGGTGTCGCTGCGAAAGGTATCATCGGCAATCGGCAGCGGCGCGGCAAAGCCCGCCATCACCACCCAGCACGGCGCGGACTGCACGCCGCCCGCCAAGGCAGCAAGATCGGGCGCGATTTCGGCCAGCAGCACCGCAGCCTGCTCAGCGGGAACGGCGATCAGCACGGTGGTGGCGGTGAAGGTCTGCTCACCCGCCGCAACGCGCCAGCCCGCATCGTTTCGCTCAACCGTCTCAGCCCGCACACCCCAGCGCACATCGAGGTTCTCGGCCATCGCCCTGATCGGCGCGTTCATCCCCGGCGTGCCGACCCATGCCTCATCACCCGCAGCAGGCCAGCGTGCGGCGACGCCGGCCGCTTCCCACGCCGCCACAGCTTCGCGAAACGCCGGATCGCGCGCGGTGAAATATTGTGCACCGTGATCGAAGCTGACGTTGGCGCCATCAATCTCCACCCGACGCGCCGCCATCCGCCCGCCGGGCCCGCGCCCCTTGTCGAGCACGATGACTGGGCGCCCCGAGCCTGCCAAAGCAGTGGCGCAGGAAAGCCCCGCCATGCCGCCGCCGATGATCAGAATTTCCGTGTGTTCGTTCATCCCCTGCCAACGCGCGAGCGGCGGCGAAGTTTCACCTCATCACAGCTCAGGGTGCAGAGCGCGGCGGGCAGGCTTCTGCCAACACCAGCAGGAATTGCCCTGCGCTATCCGCCCAGCGTGCGCGCGGTTCCCACCCGCCTGCCGCCAACAGCGTCTGCCCCGAACGGCGGGTGAACTTGTGGCTGTTTTCGGTGTGGATGCTTGTCCCCGCCGACATCGCAAACTGCTCGCCGCTGACAGTGAAGGCGATGTCAGATTGCGCCACCAGATGCATCTCGATCCGCGCAAATGTATCATTCCAGCGCGCTTCGTGGCGGAAAGCCGCGATCGGAATGTCCCCGCCCAACTCTCGGTTGATCCGGGTGAGCAGATTGAGGTTGAACGCCGCCGTCACCCCCGCTGCATCGTCATAAGCGGCGATCAGCACGTCCTCGTCCTTGACCAGATCCATCCCGATCAACAGTAGCGCGCCCGTCCCCAACGTCTCGCGCATCGAACGCAGCAGATCGGTCGCCGTGCGGGCGATCATGTTGCCGATGGTCGATCCAGGAAAGAATCCGAGCTTGGGCAGGTCGGCGACTTCGCTCGGCAATTCAACCCGACGCATGAAATCCGCCTCAACCGGATAAACCGGCAGGCCCGGAAACTTCGCCGCCAGTTCCGCCGACGAAGCGCGCAGAAAATCGCCTGCAATGTCGAGCGGGACATAGGCGGAAGGGCTGATCGCCGACAGCAGCAGCGGCGTCTTGACCGACGATCCCGAACCGAATTCAACCACCGCGCGGCCCGGCCCGATCAGATCGGCGATCTCGCCCGAGCGGCCTTGCAAAATTTCGGCTTCGGCGCGGGTCGGGTAGTATTCGGTCAGCTGCGTGATGTCCTCAAACAGCTGCGATCCGGCATCGTCATAAAACCAGCGCGCGGGCACTGCCTTTTGGATTTGCGCGAGCCCCAACAGCACATCTGACCGAAAAGCGAGGTCGACCCCGCTAGCATCCCTCTTGACCAGCCTTAGACCCGGGTTAGGTGTCATTTTACGCGTCTTTCGCAAGGCGCAGGCCAGTGAATTGCCAGCGTTGGTTGGAATAGAAGAAGTTCCTATACGAGGCTCGGGAATGGCCTCTGACGGTCGCGCAGGACGCGCCGCGCAGCACCACCTGACCGCTCATGAACTTGCCGTTGTACTCGCCCACCGCGCCGTCTGCGACGCGGAAACCGGGGTATGGCAGATAGGCGGAACGGGTGAATTGCCAGCAATCACCGAACAATCCGGGGCCGCCTTGGGGCAGTGGCGGGGCGGCGGAATCGAGCTGATTGCCGCCCGCCGGATCGTGGCCCGAAGCCGCAACAGCCTCCCACTCAAACTCAGTCGGCAGCCGCGCACCGGCCCACGTAGCGAAGGCATCCGCTTCGAAATAGGAGATGTGCGTGACTGGCGCATTGGGATCGCGTGCCTGCCAACCCTGGTGGGTAAAATTCTGATTATCCTGCCAATAAAGCGGCGCGGCGACGCCTTCACGCTGCACCCAGCCCCAGCCATCGGCAAGCCACAGGCGGGCGTTGCGATAACCGCCATCAACGGTGAATTCGTCCCATTCGCCATTGGTGATCAGCCGATCCGCCAGTGCAAAGGGCTCCAACAGCACACGGTGGCGCGGGCCTTCATTGTCGAATGCAAACCCGGTGCCATCATGCCCGATCATCGCAATCCCGCCGGGGTGAGAGTGCCAGCCGAGCGGCGCGGCGGGCGAAGCAGCGGCCGGTGAACCGTCCCACATCGCCGGGCCGAGCGGGTTCTGGAACAGCGCATGCTTGATGTCGGTCAGCAGTAATTCGATGTGCTGCTGTTCGTGCGCCACGCCCAGCGCAATCAGCCCCACCAGCGCCGGATCATCCAGCAGCGGCATCATGGCGTCGGTCACCACCGCACGCCATTCGAGCACTTCGGCAAGCGTCGGGCGCGACAGCAATCCGCGCGCCGCCCGGCTGATCCGTGCGCCTTCAGCCTCGTAATAAGAATTGAACAGAAACGGCCAGTCTTCGCGGTACAGCCGGTATCTGGGCGCATGGTCGCGCAGCAGAAACGTCTCCCAGAACCACGTGGTGTGCGCCAGATGCCACTTGGCGGGCGAGGCATCCTCCATCGATTGCAGGCTTGCATCGGCATCGCTCAGCGGCCCGGCGAGCGCCTCGGTCAGCGCGCGGGTGGCCCGGAATCGCGCGGCGGGCGAAGCTACCGCATCATCACTGTGTTCGCCTTGCGGCGCACTTTGGGGCACGGGCTTCTCCTGTTACCGCCTCGCCGTTCAACGACGATCATGCCGAAGCGCCGTGACAATTGAAAGGCATAGCAGAAGGCACCGGCCCTACACGCGGGCCGGCCCGTCGCTCACGCCGCGTTAGCGCTGATCTCGCCCGCGCGTTCGCCCGCCGCTTCGTTGAGCATTTCGGCCACCAGAAACGCCAGTTCAAGCGATTGTTCGGCGTTGAGGCGCGGGTCGCAATGGGTGTGATAGCGATCGCCCAAACGTTCCTCGGTGATCGCCACTGCGCCCCCGACGCATTCGGTCACATCCTGCCCGGTCATCTCGATATGGATGCCGCCCGGGTGCGTCCCTTCAGCGCGGTGAACGGCGAAAAAGCCTTTCACTTCGCGCAGGATGCGGTCGAACGGGCGGGTCTTGAAGCCGGTGTCCGACTTGACCACGTTGCCGTGCATCGGGTCGCAGCTCCACACCACCGGATGTCCTTCACGCTCGACTGCGCGGACGAGGCGCGGCAGGCCGTCTTCGACCTTGTCGTGGCCGAACCGGCTGATGAGCGTGATCCGGCCCGCTTCACGCTTGGGGTTCAATACATCGAGCAGCGTCAGCAGCGCATCAGGCTCAAGGCTTGGCCCGCATTTCATGCCGAGCGGATTGCCGATCCCACGCGCATATTCGATATGCGCCGAGCCGGGGAAGCGCGTGCGATCCCCGATCCACAGCATATGCGCGGATGTGGCGTACCAGTCGCCGGTCAGCGAATCCTGCCGCGTCATCGCCTCCTCGTAAGGCAGCAGCAGACTTTCGTGGCTGGTATAGAAGCTAGTGCCCTTCAATTGCGGCACCGTGCTGGGATCCACCCCGCAGGCCTCCATGAAATCGAGCGCCTCCCCAATCCGGTCGGCCATCTCGGCGAATTTTTCGGTCCACGGGGTGCGGCCCATGAAATCCAGCGTCCATTGGTGCACTTGCCGCAGGTTGGCATAGCCGCCGCCCGCAAACGCACGCAGCAGGTTGAGCGTTGCCGCCGCCTGCGAATAGGCGCGCACCATGCGGGCAGGATCATTGCGGCGCGAGACCGGATCGAATTCGATGCCGTTGATATTGTCGCCAAGGTAGCTTGGCAGGGTCACGCCATCGATCGTCTCGGTCGGGGCGGAGCGCGGCTTAGCAAACTGCCCCGCCATGCGCCCAACCTTCACCACCGGGCGTTTGCTTGCGAAGGTCATCACCACCGCCATCTGCAAGATCGCGCGGAAGGTGTCGCGGATGTTGTTCGGATGAAACTCGGCAAAGCTTTCCGCGCAGTCGCCGCCTTGCAGCAGGAAACCATGACCGCCTGCGACCTGCGCCAGATCGGCCGTCAACGCCCGCGCTTCGCCCGCAAATACCAGCGGGGGATAGGATGAAAGGGTCTTTTCCGCCTCGGCCAACTCGGCCGCATCTTCATAATGCGGCAGATGGCGCGCTTCGTGAGCCTTCCAGCTATCCGGGGTCCAGGTCGTGGGCACGTTCAATACTCTTTCGTTCATCCGCATGGCTTGCGGGGGCCGCCGCTACCCGAGCCGCGTTTCAATTGTAAAGCGACAAAGGCCTTCAGGACAACTTTATTTCCCGGCCACTGTCAGCATCGCAAGCGATCAACGCCCCGCTACCGCGCTCGCCGCGGCATTCGCGCTAGTCCCAGCAGTCGACGCTTCGGCCAGCGTTTGGCCTTCGGGGATTACCGCGAGCCGATACGGCAGACCCTTGGCGAAATAGCGATCGGCAAGGAACTGCATCACCTGCGGGCTGGTCTGCGAATAGTCGGCCAGCAACGTGCGCAGCAGCGCCACCCGCTGCGGATCGCTGGTCGCGCCTTCAAGGTTGAACAGCCAGAATTGGTTGCCTGTCGATGCGCGCCGGATCAACTGGGACAGCGGCTCGGTCACCCGGGCCAATTCGTCCGCAGTGGGCGGATTGGCAGCGAGATCCTTGGCGATTTTGTCGGCTTCGGCAAAGAAGATCGGCACGAATTCCGGCTCCAACTGCGCCAGCGCGGTGATCCGCCCGCCGCTCGCCAGATCAGCCGGCCAGTTCGAAAACACCTGCGGCGAATAGCTGGCGCCGGCACGCTCACGCAGGGCTTCAAGTAAGCGATTGTTGAACAGCTGGGTGAGAATTTCGAGCTGGCGACTTTCGCGCAGGGAGGCGACCCCGCCCCCGCTCGGCCAAGCGACCACGGCAGCCGCCTGATTGGCATCGCCGCGATGGTTGACGATAGCAGGACGCGCGCCTGATGCGGCGAAGGACGGCACCCGCGCGGCAACATCTGCCGCGATGGTTTCACGCGGTGGCAATGCACCAAAGGTGAGGCGCAGTTGTTCGATCACGGCGGGCTGATCAAATTCGCCAAACACCAGGACCTCGACCGGGCCTTGCTTGAGGAGCGGTTCCCACACGGCGCGGAAGCCTTCTGGCGTCACGCCTTGCAATGCTGCCGGATCGGGGGTGGCAAAGCGCGCATCCCCACCACTGACAAGGTATTCCAGGTCGCGATTGAGAATACCGCCTGGGCTGGTCGAATAAGTGTTGTAAGCGAGCTCCGCCGCCGCCTTGGCGCGGATCACCGGATCCTTGTCCCAGCGCGGCATCCCCAGCTTGGCAGCGAACAGATACAATTGATCGGCAACATCTTCCGAACGGGTCTGCGCGGTGAAGGTGAACACCGCATCGTCTATCGCAAAATCGAAACCCAGCTTGCGGCCGGTGGCCAGCCGGTCAATTTCATTCTGACCAAGCTCGCCCAGCCCGGAACCGACCAGCGCGCCTTCGCCCAGCGCCGCGTAGATTGCACTGTCCTCGTCGAATGCGCGGTAGCCTGCCCCAAACCGCACCCGCACGGTCACCCGGCCGGGTTCCGCCTGATTGGCCCAAACCAGCGCCTTCACGCCGTTGGCAAAATCAACCTGTTCGATCTCCAGTACGCCAAGCGGCTTTTGTTCGGTAATCATCCCCGGTGCGCCCACGGGGGGCAATTCGTCGAACGAGAATGTCTGCGCAGCCAGTCTTGCGCTGCCATCGACCACGGCCTCGCGTGCCAGCGCCAGTCTTAGCGCGTCCGTATCAGCCTCACCAACAGCTGGCGTGACATAGACTGATCGGGTGACTGTGCCTTCAAATAGCGCCTTGGTGCGGGCCAGCAATTCACCGGGGTTGAGGCGCGGCTTCATCCCGTTGAACACGCCAAGCACCGTCTGCGGCGCGGCGACAGCCTCACGGATATCGACCGCATTGATGAGATTGTTGGCAAGGTCAGAGCCCGATTGCACGCTTTCCTGTTCAACCTCGTTGGCGAACACGACCGCGAATTCGGCGGCCTCGCGGTCAATCTCTTCCTGTGTCGGCGGATTGGTCAGCGCATCGGCGATCACGCTGCGCACGTCAGCCAGCGCCGCCTGCCAATCAGTGGTCAACGGCGCAAAGGTCACGAATGTGGCATCGGCTGACCGCGAGACATCATCCTGCTGCACCTGCGCATACAGAAAACTGCCGCCGCCGCGCGCCCGCGCTTCGAGCCGCCGGTTGATGATCGCCTGCGCGATCGCATCGAGCAGCAGGCCCTCGTTGTACACAATCGTGTCCTGCACCGGGCGCCACGGACGCATCACCGCATAGGTCAGGCTGCGCGGCAGATCGGGTTCCAGCCCTACCGCAAGCTCGCCAATCGGGGTGCCTTCAACCGGATTTTCGGGCGCAGCAGCGGGAGCAACCGGATCACCGAAATCGGGTGCAACGCCGGGCTTGCCGGTGCCTTTCCAGTCACCGAACCACTGTTCGACCAATCCGGCCAGCACCAGCGGATCGGCATCGCCGGCGACCACGATCACAGTGTTTTCCGGGCGATACCAGCGCTCGTAGAACGCCTTCACACCCTTGCCATCGGCGGCGCGCAGCGTTTCTTCGGTGCCAATCGGATTGCGCACCGACAGCCGCTGTCCGGCGAAGAACGTCTGCCGGGTCAGATCAGCCATTCGCAGCCCCGCCCCGCCGCGCTCACGCTTTTCGGCCAGCACAATCGGGCGCTCGGCCGACACATTGCCATCATTCAGCACCGGCTCGCGGATCATGCCCGACAGTAGCTTGAAACTTTCGGTCAGCTTGGCCGCATCAATATCAGGAATGTCGAGCTTATAGGCGGTGTGGGTCGGGCTGGTCTCGGCATTGGCATCGCTGCCAAAGGTCGCCCCCAGCCGCTGCCATGCGGAAATCGCCTCGGCCTGCTTCAGGTATTTGCTTTCCCGAAACAAAAGGTGTTCGAGCAGGTGGGCATAGCCCTGCTCTTCATCCTGTTCATGCAGCGATCCAGCATCGATCCGAACCCGGATCGACACCTGGTTCGGCGGCACGCCATTGCGACGCACAGCATAGCGCAGCCCGTTGTCCATCTCGCCAAACAGCCACTTCTCATCGACCGGGACGTCGCTGCCGCGATAAAGCCACGGCACTTCGCCGCTCGCTTGCAGTGCGCGCGGGGCCGGCACTGGCGGGGCGGCAGGGATCGGTGCGGGGGTCTGCGCAGGTTGCGTGGTGGAGTGCACCTGCTGGGCCAGCACTGGCTGAAGCAGCACCGCAGAGGAAAGCAACAAAACGAGAGCGCGGCTGGCGCGGGAGATCAACGTCATGTTCGGCATATAGGCGGGGGAAGTGTGAAGCGATAGTGAATGCTTATCGCACCGCCGCACTTGTCGCGCACCGCAACGGCAACTACGTTGGTGGCATGTTCATCGAAACCGAAACCACACCAAACCCCGCCGCGCTCAAATTCCTTCCCGGTCAGACCGTGATGGACGTGGGCAGCCGCGAATTCGCCACCCCCGAAGCGGCCGAAGCCAGCCCGCTGGCGCAGGCGATCTTTGACACAGGTGAGGTCGTCAACGTGTTCTTCGGCGCCAATTTTGTCAGCGTCACCGCGGCACCCGGCGCCGATTGGAGCGCGCTGAAACCGCAGGTGGTTGCCATCCTGCTCGATCATTTCATCTCAGAAGCACCCTTGTTTGCAGGCGGCAGCGGCAACGGAATCGCCGTACCACCCGAAGATGAAGCGGTGGTCGAAGAACGCCCTGAGGATGCCGAAGTGATCGCCGCGATCAACGAACTGCTTGAGACCCGCGTGCGTCCAGCGGTAGCTGGTGATGGCGGCGATATCGCCTATCGCGGGTTTCGTGACGGGGTGGTGTATCTCACCCTCCAAGGTTCCTGCGCAGGCTGCCCATCGAGCACCGCGACGCTAAAACACGGGATTGAAGGCCTGCTCAAACATTACGTTCCCGAAGTCACCGAAGTACGCGCAGCATGACCGTGCAGTTTCACGACCACGTGCTTTCGGGTGCGGCACTCGACCAGTTGTTCAACGAAGCGCGCAGCTACAACGGCTGGCTCGACAAGCCTGTTTCGGATGCGCAACTTCATGCAATCTGGGATCTGGTGAAAATGGCACCAACCTCGGCCAATATGCAGCCGGTGCGGATCGTGTGGGCCAAATCGCCCGAGGCCAAAGCCAAGCTCGCCGATTGCGTGATGGAGGGCAACAAGGCCAAGGTGCTTGCTGCGCCCGTCACCGCCGTGATCGGTTACGACATCGACTTCCACGAAGAACTGCCGTGGCTGTTCCCTCACACTGACGCCAAAAGCTGGTTCACGGGCGACGAGAATGCGCGCGAGCAAGGCGCGTTCCGCAATTCCTCGCTGCAAGGCGCTTACCTGATGCTCGCCGCACGTGCGGTCGGGCTGGATTGCGGGCCGATGTCGGGGTTCGATGCTGCCGCCGTCAACGCCGCATTCTTCGCTGATGAACCGCGCCACCGGGCCAATTTCATTTGCTCTGTCGGCTATGGCGATCCCGCCAGCATCTTCGACCGCAGCCCGCGTCCGGACTTCGAAACCTTCAACCGCATCATCTGATCCGCATCTCCGACTTGCGGGAAACGCGCGGCTGAGGCATCGCGCTGGCCCATGCGAATGCTGGCCATCGAAACCGCGTCCGAAGCGTGCAGCATCGCCCTGTTTGAGGGCGAGACGCTGATTGCGCGCGACCATCGCACCATCGGGCGCGGCCATGCCGAAGCTTTGGTGCCGATGATCGCCGAATTGCCGGATAAGGGCCGCGCCGACCGCATCTTCGTATCGCTTGGGCCGGGCAGCTTTACCGGCGTGCGAATCGGGCTGGCGACAGCGCGTGCTTTGGGCTTTGCATGGCAGGCCGAGGTGCTGGGCTACCCCACGCTCGGATTGATCGCTGCGATGGCGCAGGCCGAACATCCAGCACAGGCTGTGACCGTGTGCACCAATGGCGGGCACGGTGAGTGGTTCATTGCCGATTTCGGTGAGAATGGCGCGCCTCTGAGCGAGACGCTGTCGCTGACCCCGCAGGCTGCTGCGGCCCTCGCCTGCCCGCCGTTGGTCGCGGGCAACCGCGCTGTTGAACTCGCGGCAGTGTTTCCCGGCCAAGCGATGGTGGCGATCAATTCGTTGCCTGATGCTGGCGCAGTCATGTTGCTCAATCCGGCGCTGTTCACCGCCAACCTTGCGCCGATTTATGGGCGCGGGCCAGATGCCACTCCGTTGGCGCAGCAGATCAAGGCATGACCCCCTGCCCGCATCTCATCGACCGGGTCATGGCGGTGATGGAGACCGCATTTGATCCAGCTTACGGCGAAGCGTGGAACCGCAGGCAGGTTGCCGATGCGCTAAGCCTGCCCAGCACCCACGCGCTGGTTGTCGATGCTGATGGCGCAGTGATCGGCGAAGGGCCGGGCCCAGCGGCTGCACCGGTTGGCTTTGTCCTGTCCCGTCATGTGCTCGACGAAGAAGAACTGCTGCTCATCGCAGTCGCGCCCGGCGCGCGGCTGCGCGGGGTTGGCGCGGCCTTGATGGAGCATATGTTTGCCGCGGCCCGTGCGCGCGGGATTACGCAGATATTTCTGGAGATGCGGCGCGGCAATCCAGCCATCCATCTTTATGGTAAATATGGATTTGAGCCGATTGGAGAACGCCGTGGCTATTATCGGATGGCCAATGGCGAACGAATTGACGCGATTACTTTTGGCCGCCCAATCTAATTCGCGGACTCTTCGGGATTCCCTGTGAATACGCAAAGCATCCCAGTTGCCAGTACCTCTATTTTCCGGCAAGGGCGAATTATTGGGTCGCGACCAATAATACCACGAGGATGTCATGACCGATTTGGAAGTACAATCAAAAGAAACTCTTATCACGCTCACCAGCGATATTGTTGCGGCACATGTCAGCAACAATGATGTCGCGGTGGCGGATCTGCCGAGCCTGATCACCAATGTCTACAATGCGCTTGCCAATCTTGGTGAAGCGGTTGTGGTCGAAGAGGTCAAGCCGCAGCCCGCGGTCGCAATCCGCAATTCGATCAAGCCCGATTACATCGTCTGCCTTGAAGATGGCAAAAAGCTGAAGATGCTGAAGCGCTATCTTCGCACCAACTTCGACATGACGCCTGAAGAATACCGGGCGCGTTGGGGCTTGGCCGCGGACTATCCGATGGTTGCCCCCAACTATGCTGAAAAACGCCGCGATCTGGCCAAGAAAATCGGCCTTGGCCGCAAGCCGGGCACCATCGTGCGCCCGCGCCGTGCCAAAAAGGTCTGATCCAACCTAACTGCAAGTTAGCCGCCCCTGTTGAGAGGGCAGCAAGTCAGCTTGAGCAAGCAGCCTCGTCCCTATAAGGATGAGGCTGCTTTGCTATAAAATGGTCGTATCCGATTGCGGGCGGCGGGCGTGGCGATGGAGCTATCCTTGAACCAGAAAATCGATCTCGAACAACTCTGCGCCGAAAAGGGCCTGCGTATCACCGAACAGCGCCGCGTGATTGCGCGCGTGCTGTCCGAAAGCGAAGACCATCCCGATGTCGAACTGCTCCACAGCCGTGCCGCCGCGATTGACCCGCGCATTTCGATCGCCACTGTCTACCGAACCGTGCGCCTGTTCGAAGAAGCAGGCATTCTGGATCGCCACGATTTCGGCGATGGCCGATCGCGTTACGAACCCGTGCCCGAGGCGCATCACGATCACCTGATCGATGTCGAAACCGGCAAGGTCGTTGAATTCGTCGACCCCGAAGTTGAAGCGCTGCAACGCCAGATTGCCGAACGGCTAGGCTATCGCCTCGTCGATCACCGCATGGAATTGTACGGCGTGCGCTTGTCGCGCAATGACTGATTGGGGACTGCGCCAGGCTGCCGCGCGTGGTGAAGTCACGCCGGTTTCGTGGGCAGGTTGGCTCCGGCTGGGCCTGCGCGCCGCAGGGCTGATTGGCCTGTTGCTGGTGTTTGTGCCGCTGCATTACCTCTACCGGGTGTTTGCCTATGGCTCGCCTTTCCCGATGCTTTTCCTGCGCTATGCCGCGCGGGTGTGCGGGGCGCGGGTTGAAGTAATCGGCACCCATCTGAAACGCGATGTGTTCTATGTCGCCAACCACCTGTCGTGGGTGGATATCCTCGCGCTCGCAGGCGCAAGCGGCACGGCATTCGTTGCCAAGGCCGAACTTGCCGAGGCGCCGGTGGTCGGCTGGCTCGCCAGCCTCAACCGGACGGTATTCGTCAAACGCGAACACCGCATGGGCGTGGCGGAACAAATCAATGCCTTGAAAGAAGCGCTGGTCGATAATTGGTCGGTGACTGTCTTTCCTGAAGGCACCACCACCGATGGGCAATCGCTCCTGCCGTTCAAAACCTCGATGCTGTCGGTGCTCGAACCGCCGCCGCCGGGCGTGTTAGTGCAACCGGTGATCATGGATTACGGCCCGGTCGCTGAATGGATCGGATGGATCGGAGTGGAAAGCGGCATCAACAATGCCAAGCGCGTGCTGTCCCGCAAGGGCAGTTTCAAGGTTCGGTTGCATTACCTTGAACCCTTCAGCCCCGAAGATTTCCGAGGTCGCAAAGCGATCGGCATCGAAGCACGCCGCCGGATCGAAGAGGCGCTGATCGACATTCTAGGCCACCCGCTGCGACCCTTTGCGCACACCGTGCCGCCAGTGCGGTATGAAGCGCAGCCCGAAACCCAGTCCGCCGATTAAAGCCCCGCGCGCACCAGCCAATCGTGGAAGATCCGCACCGGACGGCTTTCGAGCGATACCGGCTTGCACACGAACCAATAGCTATAGGGGCTTTCGACCGGCTTGCCCGGCAGATTGGTCAGGCGGTTGTCGTTGGCGCGGCGCAGGTGATCATCATGCATGATCGCCACGCCCAACCCCTGAGCAGCGGCCTCCAGCATCAGCGCGCCCGAATCGTAATGATCAATGGCTGCAGGGCTCATCGTGTCGAGACCATTGGCTTTTTTCCATGCAACGAAGCTTTCGGGCAGTTCGTTGTGAACAAGGAAGGTCTGTTTGGCCATTGCTTCGGGGTTGATGTCCGGACCGATATTGCGTGCGACTTCCTTGCTGCAAATCGCGTGGACGAGATTGTGGTCAAGCCGCACCGCGTGCAGCCCGCTCGCCGGGCCGCGCGACAGGATGATCGCGGCATCGAGCGTGTCGCCCACGCGGTCTTCGAGATGCGGAGCGGTGTCGATATCGATGTGCAGCAGCGGATGACGTTTGCGCAACTCGCCCAGTCGCGGGAACAGGCGCTGGCTCCCGAACATCGGCAAAACGCCCAGCCGCAGGCGGAGCAGCGCGATATTGTCCGACTGGCTTTCAACCGCCCGAGCAAGCGCTTCCATATGCGGATTCACCGCTTCGTAGAACGCCTGCCCCTCATCGGTCAGCTGCATCGATTGGCGCGCGCGGGTGAACAGCTTTTTGCCCACGAATTCTTCAAGATTGCTGATCCGGCGTGACAATGCCGAAGGGCTGAGGCCGATCTCCTCCGCCGCCGCGCGGGCTGACCCCAGGCGGACAGTGCGCATGAACGCTTCGAGCGCGCGCAGGGGTGGCAGACGACGTGCAGGCATCAGATCTCTCCTTGGTTTAGAGAGATACGCTTGAAACGCCCCATGGATGCAAAAAATCGAAGAAAAATTGCGTCCGAGGTCGCAGCGTTGCGCTTACTGCATGTCGTTCGCAGTTATTGGCGGGTGCAGCCGCAGCCGTGTGACGTGGGTTTCATCGCCTGCTGTCACTTCAATCCGCCAGCCGCTGGGATGTTCCAGCACCGCGCCAACCGGCGGCACTGCCTCGGCCAAGACGAAGGCTAGCCCGCCCAGCGTGTCGACCGCTTCTTCAACCTCGGCCAGGCGAGGATCGATCTGTTTGGCGATGTCGTCCAACTCTGCGCGGGCATCGCAATCCCACATGCCTTCGCCAATCGGCACGATCAGCGCTTGCGGCGCGTCGTCATGCTCATCCTCGATATCGCCGACGATTTCCTCGACCAGATCCTCGATGGTGATGAGCCCGTCGGTGCCCGAAAATTCGTCGAGCACGATGGCGAGGTGGACGCGCTGCGTGCGCATGTCAGCCAGCACATCCAATGCACCGCGCGCCTGCGGGACATAGAGCGGCTGGCGCATCAGCGTAGTCCAATCCTCCGGCGGCGGGGTGCCATCGGCGAGGAATGGGAACACGTCCTTGATGTGGATCATGCCGATCACTGAATCGAGCGTTTCGCGGTACACCGGCATACGCGAATGGCCGTGCTCGCTGAACGCGGCGACCATTTCGGCCCAGCTGATTTCCGCATCGACCGCGATGATTTCCCCGCGCGGCACCGCCACGTCATCGGCGTCATGCTCGGAGAAATGGAGCAGGTTGCGCAGCATTTGGCGCTCAACCCGCGATAGGTCGCCGCCTGCGTTGGCGCGGCCATCGGAACGCGATGCGCCGTTTTCGTCCTCGTGTTCGTCAATTGCTTCCTCAAGCTGTTCACGCAGCGAACGCGCGCCTTCCAGCCCGAGGATTTTACGCAGCGCAGGCCAAAGCCCGCTGCTACTGTCCGCGTCTCCTGATTGAGGCGCAGATGATGGGGAATCGGCCATGGCCTTAGTCAATGCTCCTAGCGATGTTCATGCGCCATATGGGTCAGCGATGCCCAGTTTTGCAAGTATTGCTGTCTCCAGCGCCTCCATTTGCTCGGCTTCTTCGTCCGAATTGACGTGATCGTGCCCGGCGAGATGGAGCAGACCGTGGACGATCAGGTGCGCGGCGTGGTGTTCGAGCGGCACGCCCTTGTCCGCCGCCTCACGCGCGCAGGTTTCATAAGCGAGCGCGATGTCGCCGAGCATGGCGGGCGGGCCATCAGGGCCGAGGCTTTCGAGTTCGCCGCGCTGCAGCATCGGAAAGCTGAGCACATTGGTGGCCTTATCCCGCTCCCGCCATTCACGGTTGAGGGTGTGCACCTCGGCGTCCGAGGTGAACAGCAGGCTGGCGATCAGGCGCGGATTGGCGAGCAGCGGCTCGCCCTCGCCTGCCGCCCGCCCGGCGCGAGCGGCAATCGCCTCCCAATCGCCTTCGAGCCAATCTTCGATGTCAATGTCGAGCTGCATTGCACCGCCCCTTAGCGCGAATTGGCCCAACGAAAAGCAGTTTACTAAGCCCCCTCGCCCTCACCATTGCCCTCGTACGCCTCGACAATCCGGCCCACGATCGGGTGGCGGACCACATCGGCCACGGTGAAGCGGATCGTGCCGAAGCCGTCGATCCCTTCCAGCTTTTCAACCGCATCGTTCAGCCCGCTCATGCGCGGGCCGCCGGGGATGTCCACCTGACGCGGATCGCCGCACACCACCATCCGGCTGTTCTGACCGAAGCGGGTAAGGAACATCTTCATCTGTTCCTTGGTGGTGTTCTGCGCTTCGTCGAGGATGATGAAGCTGTCCGCCAAAGTCCGCCCGCGCATGAACGCGATCGGTGCAATCTCGATCTCGCCATTGGCGAGCCGCCGTTCGACCTGTTCGGGCGGCATGCAGTCGTTCAAGGCATCATATAGCGGCCGCAGATAGGGATCGACCTTCTCCTTCATGTCGCCGGGCAGGAAGCCGAGTTTCTCCCCCGCCTCCACCGCCGGGCGCGACAGGATCAGGCGCTGCACGCTCCCCGTGATCAGCTGGCTCACCGCCTGCGCCACCGCGATATAGGTTTTGCCCGTTCCTGCCGGGCCGAGGGCAAAGATAATGTCCTCCTTCGCCAGCGCGCGCATATATTCGATCTGCGTGGCGGACCGGGGCACGATGGTTTTCTTGCGCGTGCGGATCATGATCGGCGGCGCGTCCTGATCGCCCGAGATGATCCCTTCGAGCGTCGGTTCGGATGACATCGCGATCAGCGCTTCAATCGCGCCGCTATCCAGCGCCTCACCGCGCGCCAGTCGGTCGTACATGGTCTTGAGCGTCTCGCGGGCGCGGGCGACGTCGTCCTCAGGCCCTTCGATCACCACCAGTGGGCCGCGTGCATGGATGAACACCCCCAGCCGGTTTTCAACCTGCACCAGATTGGCATCGAACTGCCCGAACAATGGGCCGAGCAGCGACTGGTTTTCGAAGGTCAGGTCAACACGCGCGCGCCGGGGCTCCGGAATACCGCGGGGATCGGGCGAAAGAGCCGGGTGTCCGGCACGAGAGGGTCGTCGGCCCATACTGTCCTTTGCTTGGCGGCAGGGGACATTCCTCTGCCCTGAGTCGCAAAGGTAAGCCGGGGTGGGCGCAAAGCAAGCGGGCGGCGGTGCAATGGCGGTGGAAAGTCACAGGGATGCAACTTTGCATTCAACCGCCAGCGATGATTCTAGCGCGATGTTGCGCATGATTGTGTGGTGCCGGAAAATGCCGTATTATCAGCATGTCATGAAACCTGCCCTTGCACTGATACCGGCTCTTTTCGCCCTTCTCGGCGCGGCAACTGCGCAGGGACAGGACGCAGAGACTCCCACGATTATCGTCGAGGATGAACGCCCACGTGACGAGGCCGCCCTGGCGGATCTGGCGCGCGAACTGGCCGGACACCCGAGCGAACGCCGCCCGCTGGCACGGTTTGAACAGCCGGTCTGCCTCGTTGTGGCAGCCAGCGATAGCGGTTTCGCCAAGGCGGTGGCTGAACGGATCATCGACAATGCCAAGCGAGCCAAGGTCAAAGTTCGCGGTGGCGGTTGCAAGCCTAATGCGTTGGTGGCGTTTTCGGACGATGCGAAAACGCAGCTTCAAGATATTCGGGACAGTGGCCGTAGATTGTTCGCCGGGCTCAGCCGCCGTGAGCTGGACGTGGCGCTTGCCAGCCGCGATCCTGCCTACGTCTTCCAGGCCAGCGAGGAAAAGGCTTCCAGCGGCCAAGACTTTTACCGAGAATCACCCGAATCGCCGCCAGTCAACTTCACGACGAGCTTGGGCCGCCTTAGCCGCATTTCGCGCGACGACATGCTGAGCGCGTTGGTGGTTGTCGATAATGGGGCGATCGTGGGGATGAGCGCGGTGCAGATTGCCGACTATGCTAGCCTGCGCCTGCTTGCGCCGACTGGTGAGGTTGACGCGGCCGAAGCAGGCGCGCC
Source organism: Sphingomonadales bacterium Ga0077531 (assembly GCA_001464915.1). Classification (GTDB taxonomy): domain Bacteria; phylum Pseudomonadota; class Alphaproteobacteria; order Sphingomonadales; family Sphingomonadaceae; genus Erythrobacter. The sequence goes on along the minus strand of LNED01000033.1, from coordinate 177,113 downwards.
GCTCACCATCATGACGCTGTTTGCAACTCCAGAAACGGCGCCGGCGGAAATGACCCGCTTTGACCGGGCCTATCTCAAGGCGCTTTACAAACTGCCTCCCGGCTCCTTCGCAGCCCAGGTGCTGCGCGCGGCGGTCTTGGACGCTAATCGCAGGTCAGACGATCCTGAGGATCAGGCGGGCTCAACCGAACGGTAGACCGGTTCGCCCTGGAGCGAATTCGGCCCAGCCTCGTCCAGCGACACTTCCACCAAATCACCGATCGTATAGTCGCCTTCAAACCACACCGATTGCAGCCACGGCGATTTGCCGAGCCACTGGCCGGGCAACTTTCCAGTGCGTTCGACCAGCACAGTGCAGGTCTTGCCAACGCTCGCCTTGTTGAAAGCGAATTGATGATCGGCAATGCGCGCTTGCAGGCGCTGGAGGCGTTCGTCCATCACTTGCGGATCAATCTGGCCGTCCATCGTCGCGGCGGGCGTGCCGGGGCGCGGGGAGTATTTGAAGCTGAAGGCGTGGGCGTAACCGACCTGATCGACTATCCTGAGCGTGTCTTCGAACTCCGCCTCGGTCTCGCCCGGAAAGCCGACGATGAAATCGCCTGAAATGGCGATATCGGGCCGCACCGCGCGGAATTTCTCCAGCAGCCGCAAGTAACTTTCCGCTGTGTGCTGGCGGTTCATCGCTTTCAGCACCCGGTCGCTGCCACTCTGCACGGGCAGGTGCAGATAGGGCATGAGCTTGGCGACCTCGCCATGCGCGGCGATCAGCGCCTCATCCATGTCATTGGGGTGGCTGGTGGTGTAGCGGATGCGCTCGAGCCCATCGATCCGGGCGAGCGCGTGGATCAGGCCCGCGAGGCCTGCGCTGCGGCCCTTGTCGTCCTCTCCCGCCCACGCATTGACGTTCTGGCCGAGAAGCGTGATCTCGCACGCGCCGGTTTCGACCAGTTTCTGCGCCTCGGCGATCAGATGGGCGAAGGGCCGCGAGATTTCCGCGCCGCGGGTATAGGGCACCACGCAATAGGTGCAGAACTTGTCGCAGCCTTCCTGCACGGTGAGGAAGGCGCTTGGCCCACGTTTGCGCCGTGCCGGGAGCGCATCGAACTTGGCGATGGCGGGCATATCGGTATCGGTCGCACGCTCGCCGCCCACCGCCTTGTCGAGCATTTCGGGCAGGCGGTGATAGGCCTGCGGGCCGACCACGATGCTGACCGCTGGCGCGCGTGCCATGATCTCCTCACCCTCAGCCTGCGCGACGCAGCCTGCGACCGCGATGAGGGGCTGCTTGCCGGCCTTGTTGCCCGCTTTCACCAGGCGGCCAATGTCAGAATAAACCTTCTCGGCCGCCTTTTCGCGGATGTGGCAGGTGTTGAGGATGACGAGATCGGCCTCCTCCCCCTCGGGCGCGGGCTGGATGCCGCGTTCCCCCAGCAGTTCGGCCATACGCTCGCCATCATAGACGTTCATCTGGCAGCCGAAGCTTTTGACCCGATAGGTCTGGGGGGGAGATTGCGGTTTCATGAGGCCCGGGCCTTTAGCGCCGATGGGTGCCGGGTTCAATCGGGCTGTATCGAGACAAAAAGGGCAATGTTTCACATGAAACATTGCCCTGATTGCGACCTAAAGTGGGTCTAAAGAAGGCTAAGCGCGGTCTAGACCTGTCTGTTGACTGTCAAACCAGCCCTCTCAGACGTGCCGTAAATCAGGCCACCGTGGCCTTGACGATCTTGCCCGGTGCGCGCGGCGGTTCGCCCTTGGGCAGCGCGTGGACGTGTTCCATGCCGCTCGTGACCTGGCCCCACACGGTGTACTGCTTGTCGAGGAAGCGCGCATCGTCGAGGCAGATGAAGAACTGCGAATTGGCGCTGTTGGGGTTCTGCGAACGCGCCATCGAGCACACGCCTTCGACGTGCGGTTCGGCGTTGAATTCGGCCGCGAGGTCGGGCTTGTCGCTGCCGCCCATGCCGGTGCCGGTCGGATCGCCGCCCTGCGCCATGAAGCCGTTGATCACGCGGTGGAACACCACGCCATCGTAAAACCCTTCGCTCGCCAGTTCGGCGATGCGCGCGACGTGGCCGGGGGCAAGATCAGCGCGCAGCTTGATCACGACGTCTTTGCCCTCGCCGTCGCCGGTGTCGAGGGTGAAGGTGAGGGTATCGGCCATTGTGTGTATCTCCTGAAGGAATTTGCCCGCGCTTTTAGCAGGCAAAAACCGCCTGTCACCCTCCCCGCTTGCTTTTCACCCCTCCCTGCCTAAACCGCCTCGATATGGCTGATGATCGCGCCCTTGATGATGACCTGCTGATCGCCGATCCGGCAGATGCAGAAGTGCGCCCCGATGACCGCGTCGATGATGAACGCCACGACGAGGAAAACCGCCTGAAGCCCGCCTATGTCAGCGCCGTCCACGATGCGCTGGCAGCGGGCGACAAAGGCGCGGTGTACGACCTGGTCGAACCGCTCCACGCGGCAGACATCGCCGACTTGATTGAACTGCTGCAACGGTCTGAACGCGCGCAATTGGCCGCCGCGATCAGCGATCTGATGACCAGCGACGTCATCGCGGAATTGAACGATTACGTCCGTGAAGACCTGATGGACACGCTGTCCGCGCACGCGGTCGCTGTGATCGCCGAACAGCTCGACACCGACGATGCGGTTCAGCTGATCGAGGATCTCGACGAGGCCGATCAGCGCGCGGTGATGGCCGAGCTGGAGCCGGAAACCCGCGAGGCGGTATCGAGCGCGCTTGCCTATCCTGAAGAAACCGCCGGTCGGTTGATGAGCCGGCATTTCGTGGCGGTGCCCGAACATCTCACCGTCGGCGGGCTGATCGATTACCTGCGCGAAGAAGGCGATCTGGAACACGATTTCTTCGAAGTCTTCGTGATCGATGAGCGCCACCACCCGGTCGGCACCTGCGCGCTGAACTGGATCCTCACCGCGCCGCGCAACGTCAAACTCACCGATGTGATGAAGCGCGACCAGACCCTGATCCCGGTATCGATGGATCAGGAAGAAGCCGCGCTGATGTTCCAGAAATATGCGCTGATTTCGGCCGCCGTGGTGGACGACAGCGGGCGGCTGGTCGGGCAGATGACGGTCGATGATATCGTCCATATCATTTCCGAAGAAGCGGCCGAGGATGCCCTGCTGATGTCGGGCGCGGGTGATGGCGACATCAACGAACCATTGCGCGAAGCTTTTTCCAGCCGTGTGCGCTGGCTAATCGCCAACCTTGGCACGGCGGTGGTCGCATCATCGATCATCGCGTTTTTCGGCGCGGCGATTGCGGAGTTGGTGGCGCTGGCCGTGCTGATGCCGATTGTGGCGAGCATTGGCGGCAATGCCGGCACGCAGACGATGGCGGTGGCGGTGCGCGCAATTGCGACCAATCAGCTCACCCGGTCGAACACCAAGCGCATCCTGTGGCGCGAGTTTCGCGTCGCGTTGCTCAATGGCGGCACCATTGCCCTGCTGATCGGGGTTGCAGCGGGGTTGTTGTTCACCCCGATGATGGGCGTGGTCATCGCGCTCGCCATGGTGATCAATATCGCGATTGCGGGGCTGGCAGGCGTGCTGGTTCCGGTTATTTTTGAGCGGCTTGATCAGGATCCGGCGGTGGCTTCGAGCGTATTTGTGACGATGATCACCGATTCGATGGGCTTCTTCGCCTTCCTAGGTTTGGCAGTGGCGGCGGGTCTCGCCCCGCTCTAATCCCCCACCCTGAGAGACAATCGGGGAGAGTAAAATGGCAGGACGGGTTTCGGGCAAAGTGGTGCTGCTGACAGGCGGCGCGATGGGATTGGGCAAGGCGGCGACCAAGGCTTTGCAGGCCGAAGGCGCGACCGTCATCATCACCGATATTGACGAGGTCGCGGGCCGCGCCACAGCGGCGGAACTGGGCTGCGATTACCTGCCGCAGGACGTGACCGACTGGGAACGCTGGCAGGCGGTGATTGCCGAGGTCGAGGCCAAGCATGGTCGGTTAGATGTGCTGGTCAACAACGCCGCGATCACGGTGTTTGGTTCCATCGCCGACATCTCGCCGGAAGATTTCAAGCGCTGTTACACAGTCGATGTCGATTCGATCTTCATGGGCTGCAAGGCGGCGATCCCCTTGATGACGCGGAGTGGCGGCGGCTCGATCGTCAATTTCTCCAGCGCAGCGGGCAACAAGGTCTCGCCCGATCTGGCCGCCTATAACAGCGCCAAGGCGGCGGTGGTGACACTGACCAAAAGCATCGCGCTCTATTGCGCGCGCGAGCAGAACGGCGTGCGGGTGAATTCGGTGCAGCCCGGCACTATCCTCACCCCCAATGTCGAAAGCGTGATCGCGGGCACGCCCGACCCGGATGCAACCCGCGCCGCATTCTCGGTCGCGCAGCCGATTGGCCGCATGGGCGAGGTCGATGATATCGCGCATCTGGTGGTCTATCTTGCCAGCGACGAAAGCAAATTCGCCACCGGCGCGCCGTTCATTGTGGATGGCGGGCTATCTATCGCTTGATCGCGCGACGCATCGGCCCACATTGGGCTCATGCCATTGCACCTGACCAAGATCGCGTTCGGCGCGAAAAGCTATGATGATCTCGCCGGGTGGTATGAGGGCCGCGGGGGTATCCGGCTGACCACCCGCAATCGCCCGACCCGGCACGAGGAAGTGGTGGGCGGGTCGCTATTCTGGATCATCAATCATGCGATTGTGGCGCGCTCCACTATCACCGCGTTTGTGAAGACCGAGGATGGGCGCTGGGATATTTGCCTCGAACCGAGCCTGATCCGCGTCCACCAACAGCCCAAGCGTGCGCATCAGGGCTGGCGTTATCTGACTGACGAAAAAGCCCCGAAGGATGTGGCTGACGGCGAGGATATTGGCGACGCGCTGCCCGGCAAGTTGGCGATGAAGCTGGAGCGGCTGGGGCTGGTTTAAGCTCGGCTCTTTTCCGCCACCCGCCTGAGCGCATTCACGTAAACGTCCGGCGACTGCGCGCCGGGGATCATGAATTTGCCCTCCACGATCATCGCCGGAACGCCGGAGATGTTCATGTCCCACGCCTGCGCCTCTTCAGCGAGCACGCGGGCTTCGAGTTCGGGATCGTCGAGCGCCGCCTTGGCCGCCGCGCGGTGCAGGCCAACACTGGCCGCGATGTCGAGCAACACTTCGCGATTCCCCAACGGCTTGCGTTCGTTGAAATGGGCGCGGAACAACGCGAGCTTGAGCGCGGTCTGCACCTGCGGCCCGGCCTGCTCCAGCGCGAAGGCGAGCAGTTTGTGGCAATCGCGGGTGTTCCACATCATGGCAGGCGGAGCTTCGCCCTCTCCCTCATAAGACAGCGATACCCCTGCCCCATCCGCAATCGCCTTCATCTGCGCGCGCAGGCCTGCGCCTTCTTCGGCTGAGCGGCGGTATTTGCGTTGCAGGTGGGATTCCTGCTCTTCGCCTTCCGCAGGCATTTGCGGGTTGAGTTCAAACGGCCGCCAACGAATGTCCGCCGCGATTTCGCCGTCCAATTCCGCCAAAGCCTTGGTCAATTGGCCATAGCCGATCAGGCACCATGGGCACATCACGTCGGAATAAATGTCGATCGTCAGCGTCTGGGTCATTTGTCGAGCCACCATGCTACCAAGTGATGCGCAATTGCGAAGGGGCGCGGGAAATACAGCAGGTCGGTGCCGTGCTCACCTGCCGCGCGCGCCTCTTCCAACTCGGCGCGGGTGAACCAGCGCGCGTCTTCCAATTCGGTGGTGTCGATGGTGAGTTCGGGATCGTCACACACGCTGGTGCAGCCGATCATCAGCTGGCTCGGGAAGGGCCACGGCTGGCTGGCGATATAGCGCACATCGCGCACCCGCACGCCCGCTTCCTCGTGGATTTCCCGCGCTACGGCTTCTTCAATCGTCTCACCCGGTTCGACGAAGCCTGCCAGCGCGGAATACATCTTGGGCGGGAAGCGCGGTTGGCGACCCAGCAGCAGGCGGTCTTCATGCTCGACCAGCATGATCGTCACCGGATCGGTGCGCGGGAAGTGATCCGCGCCGCAGCCGTCGCAGTGCCGCTGCCAGCCGCCCTTGACCGGCTTGGTCGAAGAGCCGCAGCGCGCGCAAAACCTGTGCCGCGCGTGCCAATCGACCAGACTGCGCGCCCCGCCATAAATCGCCAGATCGGGCGGCGAGAGCAGCTGCATCACCTGCCACGCGGCAGGCTGCGCGTAGGCTGGGCCTTCCGCCCCCGCAGGCGGGACCGGGGCGAAATGCGCCTTGCCGTCCATCATGCCGAGGAACACCAGTTCGGCATCAGGCGCAATATCGGCGAGGCTGCCCCAGACGAGCCCGCCGCTATCGTCGATCCCCGGTAACAGCCCATCCAGCGCCAGCACCCGCGCGCGCCAGTTCATCAAATCGGCCAGCGCGGCGTCATCAACGCGGATATGATCCGCCCGGTCAATCGGCGAACCGGCAAAGGCCATCAGTGGCGCAGACGCGGCGGGATAATGCATCAGGCGGCCTTCTTCTTGGCGCGCATCGCCGACAAATCAGCCTCCATCGCGGCGAGGAATTCGTCGCGGATCGGGTAAGCTTCGGATGGCATGTACTGCGTGAACAGGGTCGAACGCAGGCCGAGGTTGAAGTCCACTGCCGCCAGAGTGCCAGCCGCCCCGCCCCAGCCAAAGCTGCCGTCTTTCGACCGACCGCCCGCGCCGTGGCCTTCGCCTTCGAGCCAGCTGCCGGTGGTGTCCACCGTCGCGGGCAGCAGATCGGACACGCCGACCCGCACAGCTTCTTCGCTCATCACGAACCGGTCGCCAATCCGGCCATAGCCGAGCAGCATTCGCAGGAAGCGGTCGTAATCCTTGGGGCTGGACACCAGGCCGCCGCCGCCCGCCGGAACCTCGGGCGCGTCGGTGAAGACCGAATTTGCGCCCGGATCGATCGGGAAGGCATTGCCATTGATGATCCCGTAATTATCGGTCAGGCGGTGGGCTTCGCTCTGCGGCACCTGCATGAAAGTGCTGGTCATGCCGCAGGGGTCAAAGATTCGGGCTTTCAGGAAAGCTTCGAATTCCATCCCGCTCACCACTTCGATCACCCGGCCGAGCAGGTCGAGGCTGCACGAATAGCTCCACTTGGTCGCCGGCTGATACGCCAGCGGCAATTCGGCCAGCCGGTCGGCAAAGGCGGCGAGGCCGGGTGCGGGCGTGACCGGGGGGAAGCCGGGCAGCGGGATGCGGCTCACCCGCCCGCCGACCAGACCCTGTTCGTTGAACGCGGCCTGCAACGGCCCCTTGCTGATGATCTGGTAGCCAAGTCCCGCCGTGTGCGTCAGCAGCTGCCGGATCGTAATCGGACGGGTCGCCGCAACCGTTTCTTCCAACGCGCCTTCGGGATTGATCAGCACCTGCATATCACGGAACTTGGGCAGGATTTCATGGAGCGGCTGGTCAAGGCCCAGCTTGCCTTCATCGATCAGGATCATCGTCGCCATGCCGGTGATCGGCTTGGTCATCGAATAGATCCGGAACAGCGAGTCCCCATCCACCGGCGCCGGCTTGGCGAGCGAAAGCGTGCCGCCGCCAACCGTGTGCGCGTGGTCTTCCTGCCCCCAGCCGAAGGTCAGGAACAGATTGGCGACCTTGCGCGATGAAACGTATTTGTCAGCAAGCGCGGCAACATTCGGCCATGCTTCAGACACGTCGTGCATCGCAAACGCCGCGCGCCCGAATGGCAGGGTGCTGAGCGCCGCCCCGCCCGCCAGCAGCGCGCTGCCCCGGATCAGGGCACGGCGGGAGAGCGCGAGAGTGTCGAGGGTGTGGGTCGGCATGGGGGAAGAATCTCCGAAGCGGTTTGCATGGCTGTCTGCGGCAGTGGTAAGCGCGGGTCAACGCCGCCGATGCGGCGGGTCTTGCATTTTGCAGGTGTCCTATACATATAAGACACATGCTGAACGTCCTCGCCTATCTCATCGGCCTCATCAGCCTTATAATCGTCATCCCGGCGCAGATCCCGCTGCTCGGCTGGGCCAATTGGGTCGCCCTGCCGGTGATCGTGGTTGGCATCATCATTGGCGCGCTGTCGTCAAAGGATGGTGGTCGCAATTTCTGTCTGGTGGTGCTGTTGATCGCCGCCGTTCGCCTGATGCTGGGCGGCGGGATTTTCTAAACCTCAGCCAACGCCAAGCGCGCGGCTTTGAGGTAGAGAGTCGCAAGTCCTGCGTCTTCGATCCGGTCGGTCGGCCACCACTGGCCGTCCCCCGGTGGGTTTAAAACTGTCTCCTGCCCCATCACAGCCAGCGTCAAATACGCATGGGTAAAGCCATGGCGCACAGCGCCCATCGCGCGCCAATCGCCCGGTAGCGGAGCCTGGCCTGAACCATCAGCCTGCGCGCTCCAGCCATCATCGGGCAGCGCGCGCATCCCGCCGAGCATTCCGGTGGCAGGGCGGGTGACGAGCCAGACTTCAGCACCATCATTGCGCGTGATCCAGAAGGCGGTGCCGCGCCGTTCGGGCACCGCTTTCTTGGCAGGCTTGACCGGCAGTCGCTCTGGTTCGCCCGCAGCATACCCCGCGCAATCCTCTCGCAAGGGGCACAGCATACAGCGCGGCGATTTGCTGGTGCAAATGTGCGAGCCCAGATCCATCATGCTTTGCGCAAAATCGCCCGCGCGGGCCTCTGGCGTGATCGTGTCAGCGGCGGCGCGGATCGCTTTGCGCGCGGTTGGGAGCGGCGTGTCGATCGCGAACAACCGCGCCACCACCCGCTCAACATTGGCATCGACCACCACCGCACGACTCCCGAACGCAATCGCGGCGATGGCGGCGGCGGTGTAATCGCCCAGGCCCGGAAGCTGACGCAGCTCAGATTCGGTCGCGGGAAACCCGCCCAGCGCCGCTACGGCGCGCGCGCATTTCACCAGATTGCGCGCGCGCGAATAATAGCCCAACCCAGCCCACGCCGCCATGACGTCATCCTCGGGCGCTGCGGCCAATGCCTCGACCGAGGGCCAAGTCGCGGTAAATTTGGCGAAGTATGGCTTCACCGCCGCCACCGTGGTTTGTTGCAGCATCACTTCGGACAGCCACACCCGGTAAGGCCACGCGGGATCATCGGGCAGCGCCGCGTCCGGCGGATTGCGCCACGGCAAATCGCGTGCATGGGCATCATACCAGCCCAGCAGAATGTCGGAGATACTGGCAGTCACGCGCCGCCTATGGCATGGCGGGTGCAACCATGGGAAGCGACAAGAAACCTCCGGCCTCAAGCAGCGAAGCGGTAGGCCGCAAAGCCACCGCGAAACCGTTCACCCGCCCGCGCGGCAAAGGTGCACGCGCGATCGGTGATCTGATGCCCGAAATCGGCCGCACCGCGTTCCGCCGGTTCGGCTTTGTGCAAAGCTCAGTCGTCACCCGCTGGCCCGAGATTGTCGGCCCCGTCCACGCCCGCGTGTGCAGCCCCGAAGCGATCAGGTTTCCTCATGGTGAGAAATCCGAGGGCATTCTGGAACTGGTGGTCAAACCCGCGCATGCGCCGCTGATCCAGCAAGTGATCCCGGAGATTATCGAACGGGTGAACCGCTTTTTCGGATACAAAGCGGTCGCGCGGGTCAAGCTGCGGCAAGGCGCGGTTCAGCCGCCTGCCGATAACAGGCCAGCCAAGCCGCCGCCCTCATTGAAGCCAATCCCGCTGGAATTGGGCGACAGCCTGCGCGATATCGGTGACCCGGAGCTCCGCACCGTGCTCGAATCGCTCGCCCGCAGCCTGACCAATTCCGAAACCCCCGCCCCAGAAAAATCAGTCCCAAAGGATGATGACCGGACATGATCAAGCCCCTCCTCCTTTCCGCCGCCGCGCTGGCGCTGCTTGCTGGTCCGGTGACCGCGCAGCAATCGCTGGAGCGGCCCGGCAGCGAATTTTCGGCGCCCGACAATCCCGGCAACTGGCTGACCACGATCAGCCGCACCGCGCGCGGCCACCTGATCGGCAATCCCGAAGCTGAGGCGCAACTCACTGAATTTGTCAGCTACACCTGCGGGCACTGCGCCAGTTTCACCGCCAATGGCGAACCCGCGCTCGAACTGGCGGGGATTGCACCCGGCACCATCGCGCTAGAAGTGCGCCCAGTGATCCGCAACGCGCTTGACCTGACGGTATCGCTGCTCGCCAATTGCGGTGATCCAGCAGGGTTCAAGGATCGCCACCGCACCTTCATGCTGTCGCAGGGCGAATGGCTCGGCAAGGTGCGCAGCGCGCCGCAAACCCAGCAGGCAATCTGGGCGCGCGGCGACAAAGCCAGCCGCATGAACGCGGCAAGCGCGCTCGGCCTCACGCAAATGTTGACGGCGCGCGGGCAATCGCAGTCGCAGCTTGATACCTGCGTTATGGATGATGCCGCTGCCAAGGCACTGCTTGACAATGGCCGCGCCGATTACACCGAACTTGGCGTGTCTTCGACCCCCAGCTTCGCGCTCGATGGCAAGCTGCTCACCGAAGTGCACAGCTGGGAAGCTCTGGAACCGGTGCTTTCGGCCCGCTTCACTGCGGCGACTGACCAAGGCCTTGGCGCGCCCGGCTGACCCAATTGTTCACAGCCCTGCCCGCTGCCCTTGCTGCAAGGGGGCTGGCACGGCTATTTACCGCTGCTCAACACCCAAGGATTCACGCCCGATGAAGTTCACCCGCCTGCTGTCGCTTCCCTTGCTTGCCCTCGCTCCGCTGGCCCTTGCCGCTTGCGGTGAAACCGAAGGCGCAGACGGCGCTGCTGCGGGCGAACCAATCCCGGCGATTGCTGCCCCGGCAGGCACGAGTTGGGGCGACACCGTCACCGTCACGCCCGAAGGCGGCTACATGATCGGCAATCCCGATGCGCCGTTGAAACTGGTTGAATATGCCTCGCACACCTGCGGCGCCTGCGCCAATTTCGCCGCGACGGGCAAGCCCACGATCAAGGACAAGTACGTCTCCACCGGCGTGGTCAGCTTTGAACTGCGCAATCTGGTGCGCGATCCGATCGACCTCAGCATTGCCACGCTGGTGCGCTGCGGGGCGAAGGAAAATATGCAGCCGCTGTCGGATCAGGCATGGGCATCGCTCAACGAGATCTTCGCCTCGGTCAACGCCAACAACGCCTTGATCGAAGCGTCAAGCAGCCAGCCGGTCAGCCAACGGTTCGTCACCATCGGGCAGGCGGCTGGGCTAATTGATTTCTTCGCCGCACGCGGGCTCAGCGCCGATCAATCGCAGGCTTGCCTTGCGGATACAGCCAAGATCGAAGCAATCGCCAACGCCTCGAACGCGCAGTCGGAAGAACTCAAAATCAATGCCACTCCGACGTTCATCCTCAACGGCAATAAGCTCGAAGTGACGGCGTGGAACCAGCTCGAACCGCTGCTTCAGCGCGCCGGCGCGCGCTGAGCACTGCGCGCAGGGGCATAACGGCAGCCTGATGCAGATCCACCGGCTCAAGCTCAGCGGTTTCAAGAGCTTCGTTGAGCCTGCCGAACTGCGAATTGAGCCGGGGTTGACCGGGGTTGTCGGCCCCAATGGTTGCGGCAAATCCAACCTGCTCGAAGCGATTCGCTGGGTAATGGGGGAAACCTCGGCCAAGTCGATGCGGTCGGGCGGGATGGAGGATGTGATCTTCGCGGGCACCACGTCGCGCCCCCCGCGCGACTTTGCCGAAGTGGTGCTCCACGCCAGCGATGATGCGGGCGAAGAACTGGTCGTCACCCGCCGGATTGAGCGCGGGGCGGGCAGCGCCTACCGCGTGAATGGCCGCGACGTGCGCGCCAAGGATGTGGCCCTGACCTTCGCCGATGCGGCGACCGGCGCGCACTCCCCCGCCCTCGTCAGCCAGGGCAAGATCGCGCAAGTAATCGCCGCCAAGCCCGCCGAACGCCGGGCGATGCTGGAAGAAGCCGCCGGGATCGCTGGGCTGCACGTGCGCCGCAAGGATGCGGAAGGCAAACTGCGCGCCGCCGAGGCGAACCTTGCGCGGCTTGAAGATTTGATGGCCGGACTCGACACGCAGATTGCCTCACTGCGGCGGCAGGCCAAGCAGGCCGAACGCTACACCGAACTGACCAAACAGATCCAGGCCGCCGAAGCCCGCCTGCTGTTTGCGCGTTGGCGCGAAGCGGCGGCGGCGGCGAAGGAAGCACGCGCGGCGGCAGGCGCGGCGGAGGAAGCGGTGGCGACGGCACAATCCGCTGTCGCAGAGGCGCAGGCGGAACAGGCCGAAGCGGCGCAGCAACTCAGCCACGCGCGCGATGAACTCGCCGACCGCCGCGATGATGCCAGCGCTCACGGGCACCGCATGGCCGCGCTTGCCGAAAAGCTCGAAGCCGCCGAAACACGGCTTGCCGATCTGGAGCGCCAACAACGCCGGTTGGAAGAAGACCGCGCCGATGCCGACCGCCTTACCTCGGCCGCCGTCGAGGCTTTGGCACGGTTGACGCAGGAACTCGGCACAAGCCGCGCCGCTGTTTCGGCCGCCGAAGCCGCGCGTCCCGACCTCGCCAGCCGCGCCGAAGACCGCGAACGCGCGCACCGCACGGCGGAACTCGCGCTGGCAAAAGCCACCGCCGATCACGCCGGGGTCGAAGCCGAATGGCGCGTTGCCGAAGCGGCGGTGGAGCAAGCCGAAGCGCGGTTGGCCCGGATCGAAGCCGAAGCCGCCCGCATCGTCCGGGCCCGCGCTGACTTGGCGGCAAGCGACGAAGCCGAAGCCGATGTGATCGCGGCCCGCGAAGCAGCCGAGGCAGCGGCATATGACCTTGGCGTATTGCGCGCAAAACTCACCTCCGATCAGACGCGCAAGGCCGAATTGCAGACAGCGCGCGATGATGCCGCCAGCGCACTTGCCGCCGCGCGCGCCGAACTGGCTGGGATTGAACGCGAACACACTGCCTTATCCCGTGACCGCGACGCCCGCGCCAAGCGTGAGGCCGGGCGGCAAGGCATGGCGACGGCGCTCGACCGCGTCACTGTTGCACCGGGCTATGAACGCGCGCTCGCGGCAGTGCTGGGACGTGACGGCAAATCACCGCTGGGCGCGCCTGCCGCTCCGCAAGATGGGCGGTTCTGGACAGGAGCAGCAGCGCCCGCTCCGGTCGCCGACAGCCTGCTCGCCCGCCTCAAGGATTGCCCGCCCGAACTCGCCGCCCGCCTCGCTCTGGTGCATTGCGTGGATACCGACGACGCCCGGACGCTCGCCCCCGGCGAATGGCTGGTCACCCGCGCCGGACACCTGCGCCGCTGGGACGGGTTCGTCGCCCGCGGTGAAGGCGCGGCGGAGGCGGCGCAGTTGGAAGCCGCCAATCGCTTTGCCGAACTCGACGCCGCGCTTCCGCCCTTGCGCGACGCCGCTGCCCGCGCCGAGGCCGAAGACAAGACCGTGCGCGACGAGCTTGCCAGCTTGCAGACCGCGCTGGTGGCACAGGAACGCGCGATTGCAGGCGGACAAGAGGCGGAGCGCCACGCGCTGCGGCGGATGGATCAGGCGGAAGCGGCGAAGGAACGCCTCGCCGCGCGATTGGAAGAACTCGCCGCCAGCGCGGGCGAAATCGAAACGCAGATCACTGCGGCACAATCCGAAGTCACCGCCACCCGTGAGGCGCGCGCCCGCCTGCCCGCCCGCGATGCTGAGCGTGCTGCGCTCGAAGCGGCACAGGCGAAAAATGAAACCGCCCGCGCCGGGGTGCAGTCCGCCCTTGCTGAACTGGCCGCGCAAGATCAGGCGCTGGCAGTGGCGCGTGAACGGCTGGCAGCGCAGCAGGCCGATCATGCCGGATGGCAGGCGCGATCAAGCGATGCCGAACGCCGCATGGCCGAAACCAGCCGCCGGCTTGCAGAGATCGCCGAAGACCGCGCGATTCTGGCAGCCAAGCCCGCGGCGCTCACCGCCGAAATCGAAGCCGGCGAGGCGACCCGTAATCGCCTCACTGCCGAACTCGCCGCGGCCGATACCACGATGCGCGAGGCCGAAACCCGGCAGCGCGCCGCCGATGCGGCGCTGGCCGCCCGCACCGAAACCTTGGCGCAGGCCCGGGAAACCCGCGCCAGCCTTGCCGCACGGGCCGAAAGTGAGGAGCTGCGACGTGCAGAAATGGCGCGCATTTCGGGTGAGCGTTTCCAGTGCCCCCCGCCGCTGCTGGGCAAGCGATTCGGCTTTGACGACGACGCTCTTACGCCCGCTGCCGATGAATCCGCAGAATTGGAAAAACTCACCGCCGCGCGCGAACGGATCGGGCCGGTGAACCTCGTCGCCGCCGATGAACTCGCTCGGATCGAAGGCGAGCATGGCACCAGCGCGCAGGAACAGGCCGAACTGGTCGAAGCCATTGCCCGGCTACGCGGATCAATCGGCAGCCTCAACCGCGAAGGCCGCGAGCGGCTGCGTGCTGCGTTCGAAGAAGTCGACGGGCATTTCCGCGTGCTGTTCACCCGATTGTTCGAAGGCGGTCAGGCCCACCTTGCGCTGGTCGACAGCGACGATCCGTTAGAGGCGGGCCTCGAAATCTACGCCCAGCCGCCGGGTAAGCGGTTGCAATCGCTGTCCCTGCTGTCCGGCGGCGAGCAGGCGTTGACAGCCACCGCGCTGATTTTCGCGCTGTTCCTCACCAACCCTGCACCGATCTGCGTGCTCGACGAGGTCGACGCGCCGCTCGACGATGCCAACGTCGAACGCTTTTGCGATCTGCTCGATTCGATGGTGCGCACCACCACCACCCGCTACCTGATCGTCACCCACAACGCGGTGACGATGAGCCGGATGCATCGGTTGTTCGGGGTGACGATGGCAGAGCGCGGGATTTCGCGCTTGGTCAGCGTCGATCTGGGAGAAGCCGCGCTGCTGGCGGCGGAATAGCCCCTACGCTTCCAGCGCGGCGACCAGCTTTGCGCGGATCGCTTTCAATCCGGCAATCGTATCGGTCATATCCGGCCCTTCGGACACCATCAGCCGCACGCCGGGGGCGTCAGCGGACTCACCATCCCCCCGCCGGTCACCACTGCGGCGATCAACAGCCCGGCGGTCGAGATCGGATTTGCCCGACGCGCGCAGAACTGCTTCAGCGCCCTTCAACGTGTAGCCTTCGCGGTTGACCAACCGGTCGATCGTCTCAACCAGCGCGACATCGCTGGGCCGGTAATAACGCCGTCCGCCACTGCGTTTCAGCGGTTTGAGCAGCGGAAACTGTGCTTCCCAATACCGCAGCACATGCGGTTTGATGCCGAGCGCTTCGCTGACTTCACCGATCGTGCGCAGTGCGCCGTCGTCCTTGCGGTCATCGAAACCGGTCATCAAACCTCACGTTGTTCTAAAAACAGGGGTGCAGATCACCCTTTGGTGATCCGTTCCTTGAGCAATTGGCTGGCGCGGAAGGTCATCACCCGGCGCGGGGTAATCGGCACTTCAACCCCGGTTTTGGGATTGCGGCCAATCCGTTCATTCTTGTCGCGCAGCACAAAGCTGCCGAAACCGGAAATCTTGACGTTTTCACCCTTGGCGAGCGCATCGCTCATTTTGCCGAGGATGGCTTCTACCATTTCAAGCGACTCGGCCCGGCTGAAACCCATCTTGCGATTGATGGTTTCCGCCAGATCGGCGCGGGTGAGTGTTCCTACCGAACGCATCATGCCTGTTCTCCTTCGCGGCGCGACCCGATCGAAGACCTACAGCTTACGAATTTTCTACGGTTTTGCAATGCGATGCCAAGCCGAATGTTGAGTTTTCAGCAATTGTGTTAGGCAACGGGACATTTTGCCGGGTCGGCACCCCAGCGATCAAAGCCGGATCAGGCTTGCGCCCCAGGTGAACCCGCCGCCCATCGCTTCGAGCATAACCAAATCACCCGCCTTGATCCGCCCATCGCGCCGCGCGGTATCGAGCGCAAGCGGTACGGATGCGGCGGAGGTGTTGGCGTGCCGATCCACCGTCACGATCACCTTATCGGGCGAAATGCCGAGCTTCCTTGCCGTCGCGTCGAGAATGCGCGCATTGGCCTGATGCGGCACCACCCAGTCGATTTCATCAACCGAAACGCCTGTTTCTTCAAGCACTTCGCGCAGCACGCTCGACAGGTTGACCACTGCATGCCGGAACACTTCCGGCCCCCGCATCCGCACATGGCCAACAGTCTGCGTGGTGGATGGCCCGCCATCGACATAAAGCAGGTCGTGGCAGCCGCCATCGGCGTGCAGCCGGGTGCCAATGATGCCGGGGGCGTCTTTGCCGCTCGCTTCGCCCGACGGCGCTTCGAGCACCACGGCCCCTGCCCCATCGCCAAACAAGACGCAGGTGGTGCGATCATCCCAATCGAGGATTCGGCTGAATGTCTCCGCACCGATCACCAGCGCGCGTTTTGCCATCCCGGTGCGCAGCATCGAATCGGCGGCAGCGAGAGCATAGAGGAATCCCGAACACACCGCCGCAACATCAAACGCGATCCCGCCGTTGCAGCCGAGCGCGGCCTGCACCTTGGTGGCGGTGGCCGGGAAGGTATTGTCGGGCGTGGCGGTCGCCAACACGATCAGTCCGATTGATGACGCATCGATCCCTGCATCGGCAAGCGCCGCGCGCGCCGCAGCGGTCGCAAGTGTCCCGGTGGTCTCATCAGGTTCGGCAATGTGCCGCTGCCGGATGCCAGTGCGTTCAACAATCCACTCGTCCGAGGTGTCGACTCGCTCGGCCAATTCGGCATTGGTCACAATCCGCCGAGGAAGCGCCGATCCAGTACCCAGAATGCGCGATCCGTTCACGCGGATGCCTCATTATCCTTGGGCGCAGCCTTGCTCGCCCCGTTCTTGTGCCCATTCTTGGTCAGCGCGCCTTCTCCCAGCGCGGCCAGATCATGCGCGATCCGTTCGGTCAGCTTATTTTCGAGCAGCCGCGCGGTCACCGCCACCGCGTGGGCGACGCCCTTGGCATTGGCGCTGCCGTGGCTTTTGACCACCACGCCGTTGAGGCCGAGGAACACCGCGCCATTGTGGTTGTTCGGATCAAGGTGGTGCTTCAGCAGCTCGGTCGCTGGGCGGGAGACCAGGAACCCGATCTTCGACCGCAATGAGCTGGTAAACGCCTGCTTCAGCAGATCGGTTACGAACCGGGCCGAACCTTCGATCGCCTTCAACGCGATATTGCCGGAGAACCCGTCAGTCACCACCACATGGGTTTCGCCGCGGTTGATCTTGTCGCTTTCGACAAATCCATCGAAAATCAACGCCAGCCCGCCATCTTCGCGCGCCGAGGCGGCGGTGAGCATCGCAGCGGCATCGCGCAGTTCTTCGGTGCCTTTGATTTCTTCGGTGCCGATATTGAGCAAGCGGACGACCGGTCGATCAAACCCGGTCACAATCCGCGAATAGGCCGCGCCCATCACCGCATACTGCACCAGATTGCGCGCGTCAGCTCCGGTATTGGCGCCCAGATCGAGCATCACCACATCATGCGCCTGCAAGGTCGGCATAATCGCGGCGAGCGCGGGGCGATCAATCCCCGGCATGGTGCGTAGCGCAAGCTTGCTCATCGCCATCAGCGCGCCGGTGTTGCCCGCACTGACAGCTGCGCCAGCTGCGCCGGTTTTCACAGCATTGACCGCAAGCCCCATCGACGTAGTCTTGGCGCGGCGGATCGCTTTACTGGGCAACTCATCGCCGCCCACCACATCATCGCAATGGAGGATTTCGGAGGCCGCACGCAGGTTCGGGTGATGTTCGAGTGCGGCTTCGATCCGCTTGCCATCACCAACCAGCAGAAAGTTGAACTTGTCATGATCGCGGCGGGCCAGCGCCGCGCCTTCAATCATCACGCGCACGCCTTCATCCCCGCCCATCGCGTCTACGGCGATACGCGGCAAGATCATCGTGCTAATCTCCGGTTTATTGTACGGGCCACCGGCAATCAGCCGACGGCAACAACCTGACGCCCGTTATAGTGGCCGCAGTGGCCGCAGATGTTGTGCGGGCGCTTCAGTTCGCCGCAGTTGCCGCATTCACCGAAGGCTTCGACCTTCAGCGAATCGTGCGAACGGCGCATGCCGCGGCGGGAGGGCGAAGTTTTTCTCTTAGGGACAGCCATGGTGGCACCATTTCCTGAAATAAATGCGTTGGTTCGCGCCACCGGCGCTAGGTTTCTCGAAGGTCGCCCTTACGGCAAGGGATAGACGCGCACAAGCCGCAGCAGGTGCGTGCATTCCTTGGCCAGCAGCGGCGGGAAGGCGCGCGCTATAGCGCAAAATTCGCGCGTTGCAACCCGCGCAGCACCGCCCTAGCACGGGCGCGCAACTTTGAGGGCACTTTATCCATGACCATTCTACCCGTGACACTCGCCGCCGCAGCCGCCGCCGCCATCCTCAATATCTGGCTGTCGATCCGCATCGGGAGCTTGCGCACTTCGCTCAAGATCAGCGTGGGCGATGGCGGGAGCGAAGCGCTGCAACGCCGGATGCGCGCGCAGCTGAATTATGTCGAGAACACCGCCTTCGTGCTGGTGCTGCTAGGTGCGATCGAACTGGCGGGCAAAGGCAGCTGGTGGCTGGCTTATGTGGCGGCGGCATACTTCATCGGCCGCGTGGCGCACGGGTTCGGGATGGACGGCGGGAGCCTCAAGGTCGGCCGGATGATCGGCACGCTGACGACGATGCTGGTGCAGCTCGGGCTGGCTGTGGTGGCCGCGCTGGTGGCTGCGGGGGTGATGTAATCCCGACGCAATAAGAGCGCCTCGGCCCGCCAACGGACGGGCCGCAAGGCCGACTGGCCGCCCGCAGGTGCCCCGCAGCGAAGCGGAGGGATCAGCGCCGAGGATGCTCGCCCGGAGGGGCGAGCACACTCAAGAAAGCGCGTAATCGCTCACAAACGCGTTTGTCTTGCGCTCGCGGCCGAAGGTGCTGGTGGGGCCGTGGCCGGGGATGAACATCACGTCCTCGCCGAGCGGCCAGAGGCGCTGGGTGATCGCGTCGATCAAATCCTGATGGTTGCCGCGCGGGAAGTCTGTGCGGCCGATGCTGCCCTGGAACAAGACATCGCCGACAATAGCGAAGCGGCTGGGCGCGTGGTAGAACACCACATGGCCTGGCGTGTGGCCGGGGCAGTGGATCACGTCGAGCGTCAACTCGCCCACCGTCACCGTGTCACCATGCTTCAGCCAGCGGGTCGGCTCAAAGCTTTTCGCCACCATCCAATAACGCGCGCCGTCATTGTCGAGCTGGTCGATCCAGAAGCGGTCATCCTCGTGCGGGCCTTCAATCGGCAGACCCAGCTCCTCCGCAAGCATCCCCGCCTGCCCGCAATGGTCGAGGTGCCCGTGGGTGACGAGCAGCTTTTCCAGCGTCACGCCCGCCTTGGCGACGGCTTCCTTGAGCTTGTCGAGATCCCCGCCCGGATCGACTAGCGCGCCTTTCATGGTCTTGGTGCACCAGATCAGCGAGCAATTCTGCTGAAGCGGCGTCACCGGAATGATCGCGGCGCGCATGGGGGGCGGGGTTTTTTGGGTGTCGGTCATGGGGCGGATGTGCCGCCTGGGGAGCAGATTTGCAAGCTTCGGGCCTGACAAGATCAAGCCTCGCTTCGCAGCCC
The DNA here is from genome assembly GCA_001464915.1 of Sphingomonadales bacterium Ga0077531. Lineage (GTDB taxonomy): Bacteria > Pseudomonadota > Alphaproteobacteria > Sphingomonadales > Sphingomonadaceae > Erythrobacter. Next base: position 157,543 of record LNED01000033.1, on the reverse strand, counting down.
TGCAATATAGGCGTTTAATGCTGAAACGAGGGCAATGGCACGTTCTTTCGCAGACGGACTTTCACCCAGCCCCATATGCTCCTGCTCAATCTGAACCAGATAATCACAAACCCGATCATCCGGCTCAGCGCGCCAAAGCTTGGCCGCAGCTTGGAGGAGATACGAGTCATACTCGTCTTCAAAGTCTTCATCAGGCGGTGCGAGACCGATGGGATCCCAAAGCGTCCACCCGATTTCTCGCAACCGAGACAACTTGAACGTCGGAATCTCACTCACACCCGCCCCCCCTTCCACACAACCCGCCCAATGATCGCGACCTCATCCGCCGCGACCTCAACCGGCGGGTAGGCGAAGTTCTGCGACAATAGCGCCACCCGCCCGCGCCCGGCGCTGGCGACGCGCTTCACCATCAGCGTTTCGCCCAGCCGCACTACGTGGATGCCGTCGCGAAACGGGCGCGGGCTGCAATCGACGAGGATTTCGTCGCCATTGTTGAGCAGCGGCTCCATCGAATCCCCCTCAACCGTGATCGCCGAGAGCTGCGCGCGCTCCAGCCCCTGTTCGGCCAGCCAGCGCCGCGAGAAGCGGAAGGTGTCGAACGCGGCCTCATCCCCCGCCACCCGGCCCGGCCCGGCGGACGCGCCCACATCGAGCCGGGGCACATCCACCCACTCTCCCGATTCGCGCTGCTTGGGGAGCTTTACGTAGGAATTATCCTGCGGCTCTCGCAGCTCCTCCTCCCCTACGCCAAAGAACTGCGCGAGTTTGGCGCGGTCCTGTTCCTCCAGTTTGCGGGGGCTGCCTTTGCGAATGAATTGCTGGAGATAGGACGGATTGCGCCCCAGCAGATCGGATAGCGCCGACAGACTCACCCCCCTGTCCTGCGACAATTCCAGCAAGCGGGCGCGCGGGCCCGTTAGTGTTTCGACGGCGATTTGTTGGGTTTCCTTCATAGGCGCTTCCTACACGAAGGATTTTTCCTAGACAAGCCCGGAAAAAACTGGAACAATTCAGGAACATCAGGCGAATCGCCCAATGTCTTAAACCACTGTCTCGCCACCTCGCAAGCTTCAACAGGGACGCAAACCATGCTGCTTCGGACCATCGAAACCTTCCTGCGGACGCATTCCATGCCCGCAACCAAATTCGGGCGGCTTGCCGCCCATGACCCGCGCTTCGTGCTCGACTTGCGGATGGGGCGCATCCCCCGCCCCGATACCGAACTGCGCACCCGCGCATGGATGCAGGGCTATGCCGACCGCGCAGCGTGCGAATTGAAGGAGGCCGCATGATGCTGACCGAATCCCTCCGCGATCCCTTCGCGCACCTGTTCGCCGATTTCGCCGAGATTGAGGTCAAATCCGAGACCCGCCCAGCCCACCGCGCGCGCCGCACCACGGCCGACCGCGTGCGCACCGCGCTGATGGCGCTTACCGGCGGCGCAGGGACCTTGATCACGCATGAGGAGAAAGCCTGGGCCTCGATCACCTTCACCGGCACCCGGCACGAGGTCGTGCTGGAATTCTGCGGCGCCGACGCGGTGGTCGGCGGCGAGGAGCTGATCGAGCGCCTGCCCGATCACGAGTTCCGCATCCCCGGGCAATTGGTGGCCGATGCCACGATCACGCAGGTCGATCACCGCTTCGGGGCGATGGAGCGGCTGGAGGTGACGGCGGTGTTGTTGTTGCTGGAGGAGGGGTAGAGCCGCGGGTGCTGCGGGCAAAAGATCGGGTCGCATGGCGACCCGCAAGCGCGACTGCGCGCCCGCAGGTGCCCTGTAGCGAAGCGGAAGGAACGCACCGAGGACAAGGCCCCGGAGGGGGCCTTGCAATCAGGACGTTCTCCGAACCACCAAATTCCGGATCTCGCTCATATCCTCCATCGCAAACCGCACGCCTTCGCGGCCCAGGCCTGAGTCCTTGACCCCGCCATAGGGCATATTGTCCACGCGGTAGCTCGGCACATCGTTGATCACCACGCCGCCGACGTCGAGCCTGTCCCATGCGTCGAACATCTGGAACAGGTCGCGGGTGAAGATGCCCGCTTGCAGCCCGAATTTGGAGTTGTTGACCTCGTCCAGCGCCGCGTCGAAATCATCGAATCGTTGCAGGATCGCGAGCGGGCCAAAGGCTTCCTCGTTCTTCGCCTTGGCGCCATCGGGCACGCCTTCGAGCAGCGTCGCCTCCAGCATATTACCGCGCGACAATCCGCCGCCGCAGAGCAGGGTTGCGCCTGCGGCCACGGCTTCGTCGATCCAGCCCTTCAACCGCTTGGCCTCGCCATCCGAGATCATCGGGCCGATGAAGGTGTCGCGTTGCTTGGGGTCGCCCGCGATCAGCGTCTTGGCCTTGGCGACCAGCATTGCCTTGAAGGCATCGTAAACGTCGGCGTGGATCAGGATGCGCTGCACCCCGATGCAGGACTGGCCCGACTGGTAAAACGCGCCGAAGATCACCCGCTCCAGGGCGTCGGCCAGATCGGCGTCCTTGTCGATGATCACCGCCGCATTGCCGCCGAGTTCGAGCACGACCTTTTTCTTGCCAGCCTTGGCTTTCAGATCCCAGCCCACGCCCGGTGATCCGGTAAAGCTGAGCAGTTTCAGCCGCTCATCGGTGGTGAACAGATCGGCCCCGTCGCGGCTGGCGGGCAGGATGCTGAATGCGCCTTCGGGCAGCACATCGCATTCGGCCAGCACTTCGCCCATGATGATCGCGCCGAGCGGCGTTTTGCTCGCCGGCTTCATCACAAACGGGCAGCCCATTGCAATCGCGGGCGCGATCTTGTGTGCGGCCAGGTTTAGCGGGAAGTTGAACGGCGAGATAAAGCTGCATGGCCCGATCGGCACGCGCTTCCACATCCCCATGTAACCCTTGGCCCGCGCCGAAATGTCGAGCGGCTGGACTTCGCCGTAATTGCGCACAGATTCTTCCGCTGCGATGCGGAAGGTATCGATCAGGCGGGTGACCTCGCCCTCAGCATCCTTGATCGGCTTGCCCGCCTCGACACACAGCGCATAGGCGAGTTCTTCGAACCTTTCACGGAACCGCGCGACGCAGTGCATCAGCACGCCCTGCTTCTCGTACGAAGCCAGCCGCGCCATCGGTTCCGCAGCACGCACCGCGCCGGCAATGGCTTCCTCGATCACATCGGGCGTGGCGAGTGCGGTGCGGAACGCGACCTCGCCGGTGTATTTGTCTGTCACCTCCAAGTCGGTGTTGGGGTGCACCGCCTTGTTGTTGAGATAAAGCGGGTAGGTGGATTTGAGTTTCATCTGCCGTCCATCCCGCTCACAATTCCTTGCTCAGCCGCTTGATATCGATGTTGAGGATCTGGTCATTCTCGGTGTAATCCACCGGGCAATCGATCAGATGCACGCCGGGCGTTGCCAGACAATGCGCCAGCAGATCGGTGAGGTGCTCCGCCGACGTCACCCGGTGCCCGAATGCGCCGTAGCTTTCGGCGTATTTGACGAAATCAGGGTTGCCATAGGTCAGGCCAAAATCGGCAAAGCCCATGTTCGCCTGCTTCCACCGGATCATGCCATAGGCATCGTCGCGCAGGATCAGCACGGTGAGGTTGAGGCCGAGCCGGACGGCTGTCTCCATCTCCTGCGAGTTCATCATGAACCCGCCGTCGCCGCAAATCGCCATCACTTTGCGATCGGGGTAAAGCATCGACGACATCATCGCACTCGGCAGCCCCGCGCCCATGGTGGCGAGCGCGTTATCGAGCAGCACGGTGTTGGGCAGATAGGCCGAATACCCGCGCGCGAACCAGATTTTATACACCCCGTTGTCGAGGCAGATGATCCCGTCTTCGGGCATCGCGCCCCGGACTTGCGCCACCAGATGCGGCGGGAAAATCGGGAAGCGCGCATCATCGGCCAGCGGCGCGGTATGCGCCACTTCGGCCGCGCGGTATTCCAGCATTCGGCGGAAATCCCACCGGCCCTGCGGCACGATGTCTTCCTTGATCTGCCAGATCGCGTTGGCGATATCGCCGATCACTTCGATCTGCGGGAAATAGACCGGATCGACCTCGGCCGTGCGGCTCGAAACGTGGATCACGGTCGGCCCATTCGCCTGCATGAAGAACGGCGGCTTTTCGATCACATCATGGCCGATATTGACGATGCAATCGGCATCCTCAATCGCGCGGTGGACGAAATCGCCGGCCGACAGCGCCGCGCAGCCGAGGAACAGCGGGTGGCGTTCATCGACCACGCCCTTGCCCATTTGCGTGGTGACAAAGGGAATGCCGGTCTTGTCGATCAGCTGGCGCAGCATCCGCCCGGTCATTGTGCGGTTCGCGCCCGCGCCGATGACGAGGATCGGTGCTTTGGCCTGCTCGAGCGCCAATACCGCCTGCCGCACCGCTTTAACCTCAGCCGAAGGCCGCCGCGCAAGTGAGGCGGGGATCGGGCGGCTGGCGGTCTGTTCCTCGGCAATATCCTCGGGGAATTCGAGATGCACCGCGCCCGGCTTTTCCTCCTCGGCCAGCCGGATCGCTTCGCGCACGCGGCTGGGGATGTTGTCGGCGCTGGCGAGCTGGTGCGCGTATTTCGTGATCGGGCTCATCATCGCCACCACGTCGAGGATCTGGAACCGGCCCTGCTTCGATTTCTTGATCGGTTTCTGCCCGGTGATCGCCAGCGTCGGCATCCCGCCAAGCTGCGAATAGGCAACCGCCGTCACCATGTTCGTCGCGCCGGGCCCCAATGTAGCGAGGAACACGCCGGTCTTGCCGGTGTGCCTGCCATAGGTCGCCGCCATAAAGCCCGCGCCCTGTTCGTGCCGAGTCAGGATCAGCTTGATCTTGGTCGATTTCGACAGGCTTTCGAGGAAATCGAGGTTCTCCTCGCCCGGCACGCCGAAGATGTATTCGACGCCCTCTGCCTCAAGGCAGTCGATGAAAACGTCGGATGCTTTTCTGGTGTCGCTCATGCTCGCAATCCCCCCATTGCTCGCGTGCCGACCGGCCCGCATTTGCGTGATGGACGCCAATAGCAGTCTTGTATTGCAGAAAAGCGCCAAGCCGCGCTTGGGCTGCGATCAGTACCCCAAACGCGGGTCGAACACCGGGGCAACCGGCTCACCCCGCAGATACTTGCCGAGGTTGTCCAGGAACCGGTCGCCGGAGCGGATGAACATCTGCGATTGCGCGCGGCCCGACAGGTGCATGGTGATGTGCGCATTATCGAGTGCCCACAGCGGATGATCGGCCGGCAGCGGTTCGGGAGTGGTTACGTCGAGGAATGCTGCGCCGATGGCCTTGCGGGTCAGCGCATCGACCAGCGCGGGTTGATCGATAACAGAACCGCGCGCGATGTTGACGATCACCGCATCGGATTTCATCGCCGCCAGTTCGCTCGCGCCAATCATCCCTTCGGTTTCGGGCGTGGCCGGCACGGCGAGGATGATCCAGTCGAATTCGCCCAGCCGCGCGCGCCATTCATCGGGGCCGAGGGTGTTGGGGCCGACGCTACGGCGCACCACCGAGACCTCGACGTCGAAGGCAGCGAGCCGCGGTTCGATCAGCTTGCCAATCGCGCCGTAGCCGAGCAGCAGTGCCTTCGATCCCGCCAATTCGCGCTTGCCCGGGCTGTCGAGCAGCCATTCATGTTTGTCCTGCGCCCGCACCACATCGCGGTAGCCCTTGGCGATATTGAGCATCCCCATCACCACATATTCGGCGATGGTGATGGCGTTGATCCCCGCCCCGTTGGTGACGGTGATACCGCGCTCGATCAGCACATCCATCGGCAGAAAATCGAGGCCCGCGTAGATCGAATTGAGCCATTTGAGCTTTTTCGCCGCGCGCAGGGTTTCGGCCATCGCCTGCTGATCGTTCATGTCGAACCAGCCGATTTCGGCGTCCGCGACGGCGGCGAGCGCTTCATCGTGGGTCATGAACCAGCGCACGTGGAGGCCTTCGGGCAGACGCGATTCAAGCATTGGGCGGATCAGGCCGGAGATGGCGAGCGTGGTCATGGTCTCTCCCGTTTTCGTCGCCCCGGACTTGATCCGGGGTCCCGCTTCTTACTTGCGGCGTTGAAAGGCAGCGGGACCCCGGCTCGGGGGCCGGGGCGACGGAACTTTGTTCACAGCCTCCACTCCCACCCCAACGGATCGCCGTCCATCACCTCGACGCCTTGGGCGGCAAGTTCATCGCGGATCGCATCGGACGCGGCGAAGTCCTTGGCGGCGCGCGCTTCCTTGCGGCGGGCGAGAGCGGTTTCGATTTCGGCCTCGGTGATGGTGGCGGATTTGGGGCGGATGCGCAGGTCGGCGCGAGTGAGGTTGAACAGGCCAAGGCCGAGGACGGCGTCCATATCCTCGATCACCGCGCGCTTGATCCCGCCATCAACCTTTTTTACCGCGAGCGCCTCTTCGAGCGCCGTCAGCGCAATCGGCGTATTGAGATCGTCCGCCATGGCCTCATCGAACTTCGCCAGCACGGGCGCAAACTTCGGATGCTCGGCCTCGGGCTGGGGCGGCACATCGGCCAGTGGCCCGACCCCCATCACCATCCGCTTCAACCGCGTCAGCGCCGCGCCCAGCCCCTCCCATGAAAACTCCAGCTCGCTGCGATAATGCGCCTGCAAGCACATCAACCGATACGCCAGCGGGTGATAGCCCTTGTCGATCAGCAATTGCAGCCGCAGGAACTCGCCTGATGACTTCGACATCTTCCCCGACCGCTCGACCAGGAAGTTGTTGTGCATCCAGATGCGCGCGCCCGAATTCTTCGGATCATCCAGCCCATTCGTGCAGCAATGCGCCTGATTCTGCGCGATTTCGTTGGGGTGGTGGATTTCGCGGTGGTCGATCCCGCCGGTGTGGATATCGAACGGAAAACCCAGCACCGCGCCGCTCATCACTGAGCATTCTAGGTGCCAGCCCGGAGCGCCCTTACCCCACGGCGAGTCCCACTCCATCTGCCGCGTCTCACCCGCCGGAGTCTTGCGCCAGATTGCGAAGTCGGCAGCGTTGCGCTTTCCCTCGACGCTTTCGATCCGGCCCTCTCCGTCTTCGGTGACAGCACGGGCCAAGCGACCATAATCCGCCACCGTCGACACATCGAAATAGAGCCCGCTGCCTAGTTCGTAGCAGTGCTTGTCCGCGATCCCCTTGGCGAATTCGACCATCTGCGGGACGAAATCGGTCGCCACGGTCCACTGCGCCGGCTCACGGATATTCAGCGCACGCACGTCGGCCCAATAGGCCTGCTTGTAATGTTCGGCGATGTCCCAGATCGACTGCGCGCGTTCCGCCGCCATCTTCTCCATCTTGTCCTCGCCCGCGTCGGCATCATCGGTGAGGTGGCCGACATCCGTGATGTTGATCACATGGGTGAGCTTGTAGCCCTTCCACGACAGCGTGCGCCCCAGCACATCGGCAAACACATAGGCGCGCATATTGCCGATATGCGGGTAGTTATAGACCGTCGGCCCGCAGGTGTAGACGCGCGCCTCACCTGCATGGATGGGCTCGAACACCTCGAGCGAACGGGTGAGCGAGTTGAACAGTTTGAGAGGCGCGTCAGTCATGGCTCAGTGCATTGGCCAGCCGCGCCGCCCGCGTCAATTCTCTCACTCAAACCCGATGAACTTCACCTGTTCGTCCAACGGCACCCGCTCGCGTTCAAACGTGTTCAGCGGAGCATCGGGATCGCGATAGCCGATCGCCATGCCGCAGAAGAACATATAGCGTTCGTGATCAATCCCGAGGAAATCGCGGATCACATTGGCATAAAGCGCCATGTATTCCTGAAAGCAGCTATCCAGCCCCTCCTCACGCAGCAGTAGCGCGACCGTTTGCAGCCACATGCCGGTGTCAGACCACTGCGGCTCCTTCATCAGGCGCGGGAAATAGACGAACATCACGGCCGGCGCATCAAAGCTGGTGGCATTGCGCATCATCGCCGCCATCCGCCCAGCGCCATCATCGCGCGCAATCCCCATCGCGCCGAACATACCGGCGGAGACATTGTTGAGGCGTTCCTTGTAAGCATCCTCGCCCCCCGGCGCGGCCCAATCATACTCGGCGGCCTGCGGCGGGGTGGTGGTGAGGATCGCCTGCAAGTCCTTGAGCGGCTGGCCGGTGACGATGCTCGCCTCCCATGGCTGGTAATTGCACCCCGACGGCGTCCAGCGCGCGGTGTCCATCACTCGGCGAATGGTTTCGAGCGGCACCGGCGTGTCGAGGTAATTGCGGATCGAGCGGCGGGTGGTAACGGCTTCGGTGACGGTCATTCTGGGTAAGTCCTTGTGACTTCTATCTTGCCGACAATGGCTGCGTTGAATTCGTCCAGTTCTTCGGCGGGGATCCAATATTCGGCATGTTCCCTGCCGCCCGCCAATTGGACATCGTATTTGTCGAGGAATTCCTTGCGCACTGCAAAGCGCGTCACATAGCCTGATCCGCTGGCCGGCACATTCCAGTCGCGCGCGATCTTAATGGCGTATTCTTCGGTGGTGACGGGGTAGAAAATAGGTTGCTCTGGCAAGCGCGGCGGCCAGGATGTCCAGCCGGATTGCTCGACCAGCGCGAGTTCCTGCGGACCGGTTGGCCTCCAAAGCGTTGCCGTCTCGCTCACCGTCCCCGCCCCTTCACGCCCTTCTCATCCTCGAACAACTCCGCCAGCTGCTCCATGATCGTGCCGCCGAGCTGTTCTACGTCCATGATCGTCACCGCGCGGCGGTAATAGCGCGTCACATCGTGGCCGATCCCGATTGCAACCAGCTGCACCGGCGAGACCTTCTCGATCCATTCGATCACGCTGCGCAGGTGCGCTTCGAGATACCCCGCGCTGTTCACCGACAGCGTCGAATCGTCCACCGGCGCACCGTCGCTGATCACCATCAGGATGCGGCGTTCTTCGGGACGGTAGAGCAGGCGGCTGTGCGCCCAGATCAGCGCCTCGCCGTCGATGTTTTCTTTCAGCAACCCCTCGCGCATCATCAGGCCGAGATTGCGGCGCGCGCGGCGCCACGGCTCGTCGGCCTGTTTGTAGATGATGTGGCGCAGGTCGTTCAAACGCCCCGGGTTCTGCGGCTTGCCATCGGCGAGCCAGGCCTCACGGCTTTGCCCGCCCTTCCACGCGCGGGTGGTGAAGCCGAGGATCTCGGTCTTGACCCCGCAGCGTTCCAGCGTGCGCGCCAGAATGTCGGCGCTGATCGCGGCGATGCTGATCGGCCGCCCGCGCATTGAACCGGAATTGTCGATCAGCAGGGTGACGATCGTGTCCTTGAACTCGACATCGCGTTCGACTTTGTAGCTCAATGCCGTGCCGGGCGAGATGATCACGCGGGCGAGGCGCGCGGCATCGAGCACGCCTTCCTCCATGTCGAAATCCCAGCTGCGGTTCTGCTGCGCCATCAACCGGCGTTGCAGCCGGTTGGCGAGCCGTGTCACCACACCCTGCAAGCCGGTCAGCTGGCTATCGAGATAGGCGCGCAGGCGGTCGAGTTCCTCGGCATCGCACAGGTCTGGCGCGGAGACTTCTTCGTCGAAACGGTTGGTGAAATACTTGTAATCGCTGCTCGCGGGGACGTCTGCCTGCGGGCGGTTGGGGCGGACGGGAGCGTTGGAGGCGTCGCCATCCTCACCCGGTTCGCCTTCGGACATTTCGCTGTCGGACGACATGTCGGACGAGTCATCGCCCTCGCCTTCGCCCTCGGCCATGTCGCCAGCCATTTCGGCGGATTGCGGATCGCCCTCGCCCTGATTTTCGTCCTCGCCCGACTGATCGTCATCCGCGCCGTCTTCGTCATCGGGGGAGTCCGAGTCGCTTTCGTCGGGCGCGTCGGTCGGCCGGGTCAGATCGAGTTCGCGCAGCATATCGAGCGCGAGTTTCTGAAATCCCTCCTGATCGGAGAGCTTCTCCGCCAGCGCGCCGAAATCCTTGCCGACTTTCTCCTCCAGAAAATCGCGCACCAGTTCCAGCCCGCCCTGCGCTTTTGCCGGCACAGCCTCGCCCGTCAGCGCTTCGCGCACCAGCAGTGCGAGCGCGGTTTGCAACGGCACTTCGGACGAATTCTGCGCGCGCACGATCTTGTCGGAAGACGTGCGCATCTCGGTCGCGGCGTCGAGATTGGCTTTGATCCCGCCGAAGCGGTTCGCGCCCAAAGCTTCGTACCGCACCTGCTCGATCGCGTCATAACAAGCGCGGGCGATGGGTTCGGGCGGCGCGGATTTGGCGTGGAGCGCGGCGTTGTGGTGGCGCAGTTTCAACGCAAACGAATCCGCAAACCCGCGTGCCTCGGTCACCTGATCGGCGGGCAGATCGCGCCCCGGCAGCGGCACGCGGAAGCGGTTGCCCGCCGCGCCGGGCACATCGGCGCTCCACGCGACCTCAACCTCGGCATCGCGCGCAATCGCCCGCGATGCGCCGGTGAGCGCCTGTTTGAACAGATCGAGCGGGGATTGGTCAGCCATCAGCTACACATGCCTTAGAGGATGCTCTGCCCGGTCTTGGCCCAATCGGCCATGAAGCCTTCGATGCCCTTGTCGGTCAGCACATGCTTGAACAGATCGTGGATCACCTTGGGCGGTGCGGTCATGACGTCGGCGCCGATTTTGGCAGCTTGCAGCACATGGGTGGTGTGACGCACCGATGCGACGAGGATTTCGGTGGCGAAATTGTAGTTGTCGTAGATCAGGCGGATGTCCTCGATCAGATCCATCCCGTCGAAGCCATTGTCGTCATGCCGGCCAACGAAAGGCGAGATGAAGCTCGCGCCTGCCTTGGCTGCGAGCAGCGCCTGATTGGCCGAGAAGCACAGCGTCACATTGACCATCGTGCCCTCACCCGTCAGCGCCTTGCAGGTCTTCAGCCCATCGACCGTCAGCGGCACCTTGATGCAGACATTGTCGGCAATCTTGCGCAGCACCTCGGCCTCTTTCATCATCGTCGCATGGTCCAATGCGACGACTTCGGCGCTGACCGGGCCATCGACGAGCCCGCAGATTTCGCGGGTCACTTCCATGAAATCGCGCCCCGATTTGGCGATCAGCGAAGGGTTGGTGGTCACCCCGTCAAGCAAGCCGGTGGCAGCGAGTTCGCGGATCGGTTCGATCTCGGCGGTGTCGACGAAGAATTTCACTTGAGTCTCCTAAACCGTGGTGTAGCGGCGCGGGTGCGCGCTGGAAGGGGGCGCGGATGATGAACCACGCCGTTCGCTGTCTGGCGCTGCTTGCCGCCCTGATTGCCGCTTGGCAACCATCGAAAGCGCACGCCCAGAACGAAGACACACAATTGTGGCATTTCGTGTTCGCGACCGGCGATCTGGACAAGGATACGCGGCTGACCGTCGATGCCTCGCACCGCTGGCGCGAACAGGCGCGCGGGGATGAAGTGCAGACATTGCGGTTCACGCTCGAACAGGCTGTGGCAGACGGCGTGCGGATCGGCGGCGGGGCAGCAGTGTTCGAGGCGGGCGGCAGCACCGAATTGCGCCCGCACCAGCAGATCGTCTTTACCAAGGGCGGGTTTGAAGCACGCACCCGGCTGGAGCAGCGATGGTTTGACGGCGCTGACCGGATGGAGCTGCGGCTGCGCCAGCGTCTGCAATATAACCAGCCGCTTGGGCGCGGCTGGCGGGCCAATGTCGGGGCCGAATGGCTCGGCCTGCTGCAATCGCGCCGGGCCGATGGCCGGGCCGCAACCGAGTTATGGATTGCGCAGACCGGGGTGGCCTACAAGCTCAATGACCGTGTGGACATCGGCGCGAATTACTGGCTGCTGGCCTTCCCGAATGGTGACCAGCCCGCGCGCTACAGCCATGTGCCGCAGACGGTGCTGATCTACCACTTCTGAAGCGGGTCAGATCCGGCCCAACCCAAACACCCCGATCAGCAGCGGATCGCGGGTCGCGCCCGGATCGGCACGGATCGCTGCTTCCTCGCGCGCGATTTCGCCCCACACGGCATTATCGACCTCGCGCCCGATGCGGCTGGCGACATTGCTGATGTTCACGCCCGTGAGCGCGCCCAAGGCTTGGCCCACCAGCGGGTCGTCTGCCAGCCGGATCGCTTCGCCCAATTCGGGCACCATCGCGTCGAGCAAGGCGCTGCCGAGCTCGACCCGCAGGAAATCGCTCGCCGCGCTAGGCCCGCCGCGCACCAGATCGATCGCGTTTTCAAACCCGATTACTTCCACCGCATCGGTGACAATCGGTGCAGCGCGGTAGCTGGCGTCGATAGCAAAGGTGGCAAAGCGTTCCTCCAGCCGATCCTTGACCAGCCCGGAGGTGAGGATGCGCGACAACACATCGCCGCGCGTGCCGAGCAGTTCGGACAATCCGATCCGCGCCACCTGTTCGTCCCAGAACCCGCCCGGCGCAGTCAGGCGCGCGAAGGCGTTTTCGGCAGAAAGCAGCAGCAGGCGGCGGATTGCTTCGGTCAAGCTGTAACCGCCGGTGGTGGCGCATCCGGGGAGCAGCAACAGCGCGCCTGCACCGGCGGCTCCGGCCAGTAATGCGCGGCGGGTGGGGGTCGGTTGTGCGAATGCGGTCATTTCTTGGGTCTCCCTGCTTGCCCTTGTCCTTTGCCAGTGCCCATATGGCGGCAAGATGAACCGTGTCCGCCTATTAGTTCTGAACGCCGCGCTCGGCCCGCTCGATTACCGGCTGCCCGATGGGATCAGCGCGCCTGCGGGCAGTGTGGTGATCGCGCCGCTTGGCCCGCGCAAGGTGACCGGGATCGTGTGGGACGAAGGCCGCTTGCCGGGCGACGAACTCGCATTTGAGCGGTTGCGGCCGATCCTTGAGGTGCTGCCCGTGCCCCCCCTGCCCGCGCCGCTGCGGCGGTTGATCGAATGGACGGCGGATTATTACTGCGCCCCGCTCGCCAGCGCGGCGCGGATGGCATTGGCGAGCGGCGGGGCGCTAGGCGGCCCGGCGACGATGACCGAATACCGGCTGACGGGCGCGGAGGCTGCTGGGCGGCTGACGGCGCAGCGCAAGACTGCGCTGGAGAAACTCGCAGGCGAACAAGGCACGATGCGCGAACTCGCGGCTATCGCGGGTGTTTCCGAAGGCGTGCTGCGCGGGATGGCGGGCGCAGGGTTGCTCGAACCCGTCACCGTCGCCATCGACCGCCCCTATCCGCCTGCCGATCCCGACTTCGATCAACCCGACCTCTCCCCAATTCAGGCAGAAGTCGCCGCCAAGCTGACCGCCGCCGTCACGGCCCGCGCCTTTGCCCCCTTCTTGCTCGATGGGGTTACCGGATCGGGCAAGACCGAAACCTATTTCGAACCCGTGGCAGAAGCGATCCGGATGGGGCGGCAGGTGCTGGTGCTGCTCCCCGAAATTGCGCTGACCGAAAATTTCCTCAGCCGCTTTGCCGCCCGCTTTGGGGCGGCACCGGTGCTGTGGCATTCCTCGCTCCGCTCCACCGAACGCCGCCGCGCGTGGCGGGCGATTGCCGATGGATCAGCGCAGGTCGTGGTCGGCGCGCGCTCGGCGCTGTTCCTGCCCTACGCCAATCTCGGGCTGATCGTGGTCGATGAAGCGCACGAAATCAGCTTCAAGCAGGACGACGGGGTGCGGTATAACGCCCGCGATGTTTCGGTGATGCGCGCGAGGTTTGAAGGCGTGCCGGTGATCCTCGCCAGCGCCACGCCGGCGCTGGAAAGCCTGCACATGGCAGACATCGGGGTGTACGAGAAACTCGAACTGCCCAGCCGGTTTGGCGGGGCGAGCTTGCCCACTGTGCAGCTTATCAACCTCACCGAAGAAAAGCCCGGCAGCGGACGTTGGCTGGCCGGGCCATTGATCGATGGCCTGCGTGACCGGTTGGAGAAGGGCGAGCAATCGCTGCTGTTCCTCAACCGCCGCGGCTATGCCCCGCTGACCTTGTGCCGCAATTGCGGGCACCGGTTCAAATGCCCATCGTGTAGCGCGTGGCTGGTTGAGCACCGCCTGTCCGCGCGCCTCGCCTGCCACCATTGCGGGTTTGAAACGCGGGTGCCGGACAAGTGCCCTGAATGCGGCGAAAGCGATTGCCTCGTCGCCTGCGGGCCGGGCGTGGAGCGGATCGCCGCCGAAGTCGCCGACCTGTTCCCCACCGCCCGCGTGGTGGTGGCAACGTCGGACACGCTCAACACACCCGACCGCGCCGCCGAGTTCATCGCCATGGCAGAAGGCCGTGCGATCGACATTATCATCGGCACGCAGTTGGTGACCAAGGGCTTTCACTTCCCCGAACTGACGCTGGTGGGCGTGGTCGATGCTGACTTGGGCCTCGAAGGCGGCGATTTGCGCGCGGCGGAGCGCACCTATTCACAGGTCGCGCAGGTCGCAGGGCGCGCAGGGCGCGGGGCCAAGCCGGGCGAAGTGCTGATCCAGACCCGTCATCCCGATGCTCCGGTGATCGCCGCGCTGGCGGATGGTGACCGCGACGGGTTCTACGCTGCCGAAACCGAAGCGCGTCGCGATGCCGGCGCACCGCCATTCGGGCGCTGGGCGGCGATCATCCTGTCGTCCGAAGATGAAAAGGAAGCGCGGCAGGCGGCGGTCAGGCTCGGCGATGCGCGGCCCCGGCTGGACGATGTGCAAATCCTCGGGCCCGCGCCTGCCCCGCTGGCATTATTGCGCGGGCGGTATCGCTACCGCTTTCTGGTCAACGCCAAGCGCAGCGCCAATCTTCAGGCTGTGCTGCGCGACTGGATCGCAGGGGTGCAATTCGCGCCGGGGGTGCGCGTCGGCGTGGATATTGATCCCTATTCGTTTGTCTGAGGCACCAAACCCATAGCCGATCATTACCCCCCGCATGACCCAACCGATCCTCGTGCCGATCCTCGGCGACCAGCTTTCCAGCAACCTCTCCAGCCTCGACGGTCTTGCCCCCGGCCAAGCCACCATCCTGATGATGGAGGTGTGTGACGAGGCGACCTATGTGAAGCATCACAAGCAGAAGATCGTGCTGATCTTCGCGGCAATGCGGCACTTCGCCGAAGAGCTGCGCGCAGAAGGCTGGCAGGTCGATTACGTCCGCCTTGATGACCCCGCCAACACCGGCAGCTTCACTGGCGAAGTCGTTCGCGCCTGCGAACGCCATGCCGCCAGCGAAGTACGCATCACCGAAGCCAGCGAGTGGCGCGTGAGCCAAGCCATCGAGGAATGGGAGGGTCGACTGCCCTGCCCGGTCACCATCCGGCCCGACACCCGCTTCATCGCCGCCCACGCCGATTTCCGCGCCTTTGCCGACGGTCGCAAGCACCTGACGATGGAATATTTCTACCGCGAGATGCGTCGCAAGACCGGGCTGCTGATGCGTCCCGACGGAAAACCGGAAGGCGATCAGTGGAACCTCGACGCCGACAACCGCGAACCGCCGAAGGGTGATATGAAAGCGCCCCCCGCCCCGAAATTCGCGCCGGATGCGATCACGCGGAAGGTCATCGCACTGGTCGCCGAACGCTTCCCCGATCACTTCGGTGACCTCGAACCCTTCGGCTGGCCCGTCACCCGCGCCGATGCGCTCAAGGCCGCCGAGGCGTTCTTCGCCCAGCGCCTCACCCTTTACGGCCCGTACCAAGACGCGATGGTGCACGGGAAGGACGATCTGTATCACTCGATGCTCTCGACCAGCCTTAATATCGGGCTGCTCGATCCGCTCGAATTGTGCGAGGCCGCCGAGCAGGCGTACCGCGAAGGCCGCGCACCGCTGAATTCGGTCGAAGGCTTCATCCGCCAGATTATCGGCTGGCGCGAATATGTGCGCGGGTTCTACTGGTACACCATGCCGGGGCTGGCCGATGCGAACGAGCTAAACGCCCACCGCCCGCTCCCCGAATTTTTCTGGACCGGCAAGACGGAAATGCGCTGCCTGTCAGACTGCATCCGCACCACCCGCGAAGATGCCCACGCGCACCATATCCAGCGGCTGATGGTGCTCGGCAATTTTTGCCTGATCGCCGGGATCGATCCGAAGGCGGTGCAGGACTGGTATCTCGCGGTCTATGCCGACGCCTTTGATTGGGTCGAGCTGCCCAATGTGTCCGGCATGGTGCTCTATGCCGATGGCGGCAGGCTGGCGACCAAGCCCTATGCGGCGTCGGGCAATTACATCAACAAGATGTCGGATTACTGCAAAGGGTGCCGCTACAAGGTCAGCGAGAAGACCGGGCCGAATGCCTGCCCGTTCAACCCGCTGTACTGGCACTTCATGGACCGCAACCGCGCGCGGCTGGAAAGCAATCACCGCATCGGGCGGATTTTTGCAACGTGGGACCGGATGGGCGAGGCCAAGCAGGGCGAATATCTCGCCAGCGCGGAAAAATTCCTCGACTCGCTGGAGCCAGCCCGCGAAGGCTGGGCGCGAAACGAAACTTGAGGGAGCCAACCATGCTGACCATCCACCACCTGCGCCTGTCGCAATCCGAACGCATCGTCTGGCTGGCTGAGGAGTTGGGGCTGGATTACGAATGCAAGCTCTACACCCGCCGCACCGACAACCGCCTCGCGCCCGACGAATACAAGGCGCTGCACCCGATGGGCATCGCCCCGGTGATTACCGATGCCAAAGACGGACAAAGTCTGGTGCTGGGCGAAAGCGGCGCGATCATGGACTACATCATCGCCAAATACGCGCCCGATACGGCGTTGGTGCCGGGCGCGGATCATCCCGATTTTGCCGACCACCTGTTCTACCTCCACTGGGCCAATGCGACCTTCATGACCAATGGCATGATGGCGCTGGTCGCGCAGTTCATGGGCGCGAAGGAACTGCCTGCGTTTGTGGCAGACCGCGTGGCGAAAGGCTGGGCCATCGTCGAAAAGCGGCTGGGTGAGACGGAATATTTCGGCGGCTCGCAGCTGACCACGGCGGATATCATGATGGGCTTCCAGCTGACCACGTCGCGGGCGATGAGTGGGATGGCGATTGACGGGATGCCGAACCTGCAAGCCTACCTGAAGCGCATCGGCGAGCGGCCTGCTTATCAACGCGCCATGGCGAAGTGCGAGCCGGGAATGCCGCCGAAGCTGGATTGAGGGGGCAACCCTCACCACCACGTCACCCCGGACTTGATCCGGGGTCCCGCTGCCTTACTCGCGAAACTTGTCGTTGCCGATGAAGCCGAGATTCAGCCGCTCCTTTGCGGCGGCGTAGACCATGACCATCAAGATTACAGAGTATTGCGTGGCAGCAACAGCATAACCCTCGTCAACACGCGGTGGATCAAAGATCAAGCGGTCACCCTCCACCCGGAGGGTGGATCCCGGCGCAATGCCCGCGTGCTTTTCCAACGCACGGACATAATCTCCCATTGAAGCGAAAGCTGCTCGGTCAGGGAACCCGTCCCAAAGATCCCGCTCTTTCAGCGCGGCTTCGACTTCGGCGAGCACCTGCGGACGAACCAGATCTGCCTCATATGCCATGTATTGCTCATACATCGCATAGTCCTCGAACCTCACAAACTCAGGGTAGATAGATCCCCGGATGCAGTCGAAGTGATCGGGCGTTGCACCCGCCACCGGCGTGATCACGACCTCTATTCCATCGAGGTAATCCTCGTATCTTACCGTAAGGCCTCCGGCCTTCAGTCCGCAATCAAGCAGCTTCTGCTCGATGACCAGTTCCTGTGCAGGCAGCGGCTCGGGCGCGGATTCGATCATTCACTTGCTTTCAATCGGGCCATAGCGGTGGGTCCAATTCCTGTAGCCTGCGCTCAACCCGGCGGTGATCATCACGAGCCCCGCAAGCAGCACCGCCCAGTTCTCCATAAGGCCGCCATACGAAAGCGCCGAAATTGTCACGACAAGAACACCAAGAGCCGTCGCCGACATAGCGAAGAGAAAGTACTCCAGCCTTTCACCGGCGCGCATGTCGTCCCACGGCAGAAGTGGGCCAACATCCGGTGCCGTTGCGCGCGGGTTGATCTGTCGATCCAACTCGCTGATCCAGACGCCGTATAAGATTAAGAGCCACCCATCCATCGAATCGAGCGGGCGCAATACCTCAATCAACGCTAGGCCAAGCGCCAAAGCGATGAGGAAGAAATACGGTCGGAGGCGGTTCAAAAGCGTCACTAATCAATGCTATGTGATTACTTTATCAGGCGCAAGTGCCTCAAACCCCCTCCCGCCGCAACAACTCCGCCTTGATTGCCAGCCCATAAGCATAGCCCCCCAACGTCCCATCCGCTGCGATCACACGGTGACACGGGATCAGCACCGCGACATGGTTCGCCCCATTCGCCCCGCCGACCGCGCGGCTCGCCTTGGGGTTGCCGAGCGCCGCGGCAAGCTCCCCATACGACCGTGTCTCGCCGTGCGGGATGCGGCGCAGTTCTTCCCACACCCGCTGTTGGAACGCGGTGCCTTTCACGTCGAGCGGGATGGCGGCGCTGCCCGGCCCCGGCTGTTCGACCGCCTCCACAACTCTCGCAAACAACGCGCGGAAATCCTCGCCCGCTGCGACCAACTCGGCCCTCGGAAAGCGCGCGCGCAATTCCGCCTCGCCCTCTGCGAACGCCAGACAGCACACGCCCTTCTCGGTCGCCGCCACCAGCATTGGCCCCAGCGAAGTCTCCAACACCGCCCAATGCACCACGCGGCCCGCGCCGCCTTTGCTCCAGTCAACAGGGGCCATGCCCAGCCTGCCTTTCGTCTCTGCGTAGAATTGTTTAGCCCCCCCGTAGCCCGCGCTAGACAGCGCCTCGGTCACGTTTAGCCCTGCACTCAAAGCCTCCCGCACCCGCTCCTCACGCAGCGCCTTGGCAAAGGCGGCGGGCGATAATCCGACCGTGCGTTTGAACAGGCGTTGGAAGTGCGTGGGGGTGTAGCCGGTGAGATCGGCCAATGCATCGAGCGTCATTGCACCCTCAGCGCGGATCGCGGCAATCGCGGCCAACACGCAGGCCTCCTCGGCGCTTTGCGTATCAGGAGAGCAGCGTTTACAGGGCCTTAGACCCGCCGCCACAGCATCCGCGGGCGTGGCGTAAAACCGCACATTCTTGCGCAATGGCGCTCGCGCCGGGCAGGAGGGGCGACAATAGATCCCGGTCGAATGCACCCCCGTCACAAACGCGCCGTCAAACCGGCGGTCTTTGGCGAGCGCAATCTGCCAGCGCTCCTCATCGGTGATGTTCGCTAAATGTTTCACGTGAAACACTCTGCCATAGTGCAAGGCGGCCTGCACCCCCGGACATTGCGTTCAATGTCGCGCGCCGCGAAATTCCAGCTATAAGCCGCGCCATGACCCGCCTTCGCCTGATCCTCGCCCTGCTGTTGACCTTTCTTGCCTCTGGGCTCGCCGCACCCGCTGCCGCCGATCCCGGCGATGTCGATGCGGCGGCGCGCGGCGTGGTGCGGGTGGTGATCATTGGCGAGGACGGCGGCGAACCTGCGCCCGTCTCTCACGGCAGCGGCTTCGCCGTCAGCGCGACCCGGATCGTCACCAATGCACACGTGGTAACTGAGGCTTTACAGGATGATACGCTGCGCATTGGGATCGTGCCGTCCGAAGGCGCGGGCGGTGCTTTTGCCCGCGTGATCGCCGTCAGCCCGCGCAACGATCTGGCGCTGCTGGAGATCGCAAGTGGCGGATTGCGACTCCCTCCACTGGCACTGGCTGGCGGGGTCAGCGCCAATCTGGGTGAGGTTTCGGCGGTCGGTTATCCGATGAATGTCGATCTGGCTCAGGGGCTTAGCATCGATGACATCTTCCGCGCGCAGCCGCCGGTGAAGTCGCGCGGGTTTCTGTCGGGGGAGCGGCCTTCGCGGCAATTCGACTCGATCCTTCACACCGCGCCGATCGCGCGCGGCAATTCGGGGGGGCCGCTGCTCGATCCGTGCGGGCGGGTGATCGGGGTCAACTCTTTCAGCGCGGATTCGGAAAGCGGGGACGCCGAGTTCTACTTCGCGGTATCCTTGCGCGAATTGGTGCCTTTTCTGCGGGATAACGGGGTGGAGCCGGTCACCAATGCGCTCCCCTGCCGCTCGATCGACGAGCTGAATGCCGAGGAACGCCAGCGGCTTGAGGCCGAACAATCGCAGGCGCGCGACCGCTTGGCGCAGCGGGCCGAAACGATGCGTGAAGTGCGCGAAAAAGCGCGGCTCACTGCGCAGATGGAGGTGATCGCCGCGCGCGAAAACGCGATGGCGCTGGCACTGATTGCGCTGCTGGGCGCCGTCGGCGGAGGTTACGCCGCGGCGATGTGGCGCGGCATTCCCGACCGGCGCAAACACGCTGGAATCGCCGCGGGCCTCGCCGGAGCGGCGGGCATTGCGGCGGTGTTGCTGTGGATCACTCGCCCTGGCCTCAGCGAGATCGAAGACCGCGTCGAGGCCGCCGTGGCCAAGGTAGAAGGCGGCGAGGCACCGGGGAGCACCAACCCCTCACTCGCGGCCGAAGGCGATTTGATCTGCACGCTGGTGCCCGAACGCAGCCGGGTGACCGCGGCGCGCACCGATGACGTTGCGTTTGATTGGTCGGCTGATGGCTGCGTCAATGGCCGGACGCAATATGGCCTCGGCACCGGCGGCGAATGGGCGCGGGTGTTTGCGGCGCGCGAAGATGCAGCGGTGGCGGTGAATTACTACGATCCCGATACCCGCACGTTGCGCACCGACCGCTATTTGTTAGGGCAGGAGGCGCTGGCCGAGGCCCGCGCGCTGCGCGATGCCTACACGCCGCCGTCGTGCGGGGTGAGCGATGCGGCGCGCACGCTGGGCGAACAGCAATCGGCGCTCATCGCCAAGCTGCCTGATCGCCCCAACGAACGGCTGGTCTATAGCTGCTCAGAGAAGGCGCCAGGGCGCGCGCCCTAAGCCGCCAGCGCCTCGCCGCTGAGCGTAATCCGGTGCATTTCGCGCGCGTGACCGTGGTAGTCGTTGAGCGCATTGTGCCAACTGGTGCGATTATCCCAGATGGCAACCGTGCCAGGCTGCCACTGCACCCGGCACTGGTTGTCATCGCCCACCGCTGACTCGAGCAGCTTGGTGAGCAGCGGTAAACTCTCCTCACGGGTCTGGCCGACGAAGTGGATGGTGAAACCGCCATTGACATAGAGCAACCGCCGCCCGGTCACCGGATGGCGGATCACCACCGGATGCACCGCACCCGTGCGCAGGTCCTGACCGCGCAGCGCTTTGCCCTGATCGGTCTGGGCGTAGAGGCCGTCGGCCTTGTAGACATGGTCAGCCGTGTGGAACGCGCTGAGGCCCTCGATCTCGGACTTCACGTCATCGGGCAGATCGTCATAGGCCGCACCCATGTGCGCGAATAGGGTGTCGCCCCCGGCGGGCGGCAGCACCCGAGCAACCAGAATCGATCCCATCGCGGGGATCTGATCATAGGAATGATCAGTATGCCACGCCCCGCCGATATTTGTGGTCTGGTCCGGCGCCTTGCTGACCAGCGCGATTTCCGGCCAGCGCGGGTTCAATGGGAAGTAGTTGTTGAGATCGATCCCGCCCCAGCGTTTGGCAAAAGCAATGTGATCTTCCGGCGCAAAGGCCTGATCGCGAAACACCGCCACCCCGTGTTCGTAAATCGCCGTCTTGATCGCTGCCACGTCGGCATCGCTGCATGTGGAAAGCGATACGCCCGCAATTTCGACCCCGCAGCGCGGTGCCATTGGCCGTAGTTCCATCGATCCTCTCCCCTGCGGCTTGTCGCCGTCTAACGAGTAATCTGTCGTTCCGACTGCGGTCTGTCCAGAGAATCCCGACCTGTGGCTTGCACCATCCCAAATCAATTGCTAGGCGCGCGCCAACCTTGGCAGGCAGCCCTTGCGCACGCCCCGATCCCAAGGCCCAAGCATTATTCCTTTGAAGCTTCCGAGAGGACTGCAAGCGCGTGGATATTTCCGCCGGTATCAAGGCTAGCCTGGCTGGACGCTATGCCTCAGCCCTGTTCGATCTCGCTAGCGAGAATGGCACTGTCACGCCGGTTGAGAGCGATCTCGACACGCTGGCAGCCGCGCTCGCCGAATCGGCTGATCTGGCCGCGCTGACCACCAATCCCGAACTTGCGCGTGATGTGCAGGGCAAGGCGATGGCAGCGGTGGCAAAGACGCTGAAGCTGTCCCCGCTGACCATCAATTTCCTCGGTGTGCTGGCGGGCAACCGCAGGCTCGCCAAACTGCCCGCGATCATCACCGCGTTCAAGGCGATTGCCGCGGCCCAGCGCGGTGAAGTCACCGCCACGGTCACCAGCGCGCACCCGCTCAACACGGATCAGCTCGCCGCGCTCAAAACCAAGCTGACCGCGCGCGAAGGCCGCACGGTCATGCTTACCGCCGCGGTCGATCCCGACCTGCTCGGCGGCCTCGTTGTCACCATTGGATCGACCCGCATTGATGCCTCGATCCGCACCCGTCTCAACTCGCTTGCCCAAGCCATGAAGGCTTAAAGGACTAGACCATGCAAATCCGCGCCGCAGAAATCTCCAAGGTCATCAAGGACCAGATCGCCAATTTCGGCACCGAGGCTGAAGTCAGCGAAACCGGCACCGTTCTGAGCGTGGGTGACGGGATCGCCCGCATCCACGGCCTCGACAAGGTGCAGGCCGGCGAAATGGTCGAATTCGCCAATGGCGTGCAGGGCATGGCCCTGAACCTCGAAGCCGATAACGTCGGCGTCGTGATCTTCGGCTCTGACGCCGAGATCAAGGAAGGTGACGTGGTCAAGCGCACCGGCACCATCGTCGACGTACCGGTTGGCAAGGGCCTGCTCGGCCGCGTGGTCGATGCGCTCGGCAACCCGATTGACGGCAAGGGCCCGATTGTCACCACGCAGCGCAGCCGCGTTGAAGTGAAGGCGCCCGGCATCATCCCGCGCGAATCCGTTTCGGAGCCCGTCCAGACCGGCCTCAAGGCGATTGACGCGCTGGTGCCCGTCGGCCGTGGTCAGCGCGAACTGATCATCGGTGACCGTCAGACCGGCAAGACCGCTGTCGCGATCGACACCTTCATCAACCAGAAGGAAGCCAACGCGGGCGACGATGAAGGCAAGAAGCTGTACTGCGTCTATGTCGCCATCGGTCAGAAGCGTTCGACGGTCGCGCAGATCGTCAAGCAGCTCGAAGAAAACGGCGCGATGGAATATTCCATCGTGGTCGCCGCAACCGCATCGGAGCCTGCCCCGCTGCAATACCTCGCACCCTATACCGGCTGCGCGATGGGTGAATATTTCCGCGACAACGGCATGCACGCCGTGATCGTCTATGACGATTTGTCCAAGCAGGCCGTGGCATACCGTCAGATGTCGCTGCTGCTGCGTCGTCCTCCGGGCCGTGAAGCCTATCCCGGCGACGTGTTCTACCTGCACTCACGTTTGCTTGAGCGCGCGGCGAAGATGAACGGCGACAATGGCAGCGGCTCGCTGACCGCGCTGCCGATCATCGAAACGCAGGCGGGCGACGTGTCGGCCTATATCCCGACCAACGTGATCTCGATCACTGATGGCCAGATCTTCCTCGAAACCGGCCTGTTCTATCAGGGCATCCGTCCGGCGATCAACGTCGGCCTGTCGGTGTCGCGTGTGGGCGGTGCCGCCCAGACCAAGGCAATGAAGAAGGTCTCGGGCTCGATGAAGCTTGACCTGGCGCAGTACCGCGAAATGGCGGCGTTTGCGCAGTTCGGTTCGGACCTTGATGCCTCGACCCAGAAGCTGCTGAACCGCGGTGCGCGTCTGACTGAGCTGCTCAAGCAGAAGCAGTTCTCGCCGATGCCGTTCGAGGAACAGACCGTATCGATCTATGCCGGCACCAACGGCTATCTTGACGCGATCCCGGTGAACCGCGTGGGCGAGTACGAGACCCAGATGCTCGATTACATGCGCCGCGAACATGGCGCGGTGCTGACCGAAATCCGCACCAGCAAGAAGTTCGAAGGCGAGGTTGCGGACAAGACCAAGGCCGCGCTGCAAGCCTTCGCCAAGCAGTTCGCGTAAGGACACCGCCCCGTGGCATCCCTCAAGGAACTCAAAGGCCGGATCGGCTCGGTCAAATCGACCCAGAAGATCACCAAGGCCAAGCAGATGGTCGCGGCGGCCAAGCTGCGCCGTGCGCAGGCTGCGGCTGAGGCCGGCCGGCCCTATGCCACGCGGCTTGCGGCAGTGATGGCATCTCTGGCTGGCAAGGTTGCCGGTGACAGCGCGCCCAAACTGCTCAGCGGTACCGGCGCTGATCAGCGGCACCTGCTCGTGGTGGTCAACACCGACAAGGGGCTGTGCGGCGGTCTGAACTCGAACCTCGTCAAAGCCGCCAAGATCAAGGCGCGCGAATTGCAGGCCGCTGGCAAGACGGTCGAATTCTACCTCGTCGGCAAAAAAGGCCGCGCGCCGTTAAAGCGCGAATTCCCGACCCTGATCGGCAAGGGCTTCGACACCAGCACGGTCAAGACCCCCGGTTTCGACGAGGCCGAAGCCATCGCCAATGAATTGATCGCAATGTTTGACGCGGGCAAGTTCGATATCGCGCACCTCGTCTACCCGACCTTCAAGTCGGCGCTGGCGCAAGATCCGACCATTAACCAGCTGATCCCCGTCCCCGCGCCGACTTTGGCCGAGGACACCGGATCGGTCGTCGATTACGAGCCGAGCGAAGAGGAAATCCTCGAAGAACTGCTGCCGCGTTATGTGCGCACGCAGCTGTTCGGCGCTCTGCTGGAGCGTGAAGCGTCGGAACAGGGCGCATCGATGACCGCGATGGATAACGCCACGCGCAACGCCGGCGATCTGATCAGCAAGCTCACGATCATCTACAACCGCCAGCGTCAGGCGGCGATCACCACCGAACTCATCGAAATTATTGCTGGCGCTGAAGCGCTCTAATTGAAAGCCAAGGAAACAATAATGGCCACCGCCCCCGCTCTCAACCAGACCACCAACGGCACCATCAGCCAGGTCATCGGCGCTGTCGTCGACGTGCAGTTCCCGGGCGAATTGCCCGCGATCCTGACCGCGCTCGAAACCCGCAACGGCGACAAGACGCTGGTGCTCGAAGTCGCCCAGCACCTTGGCGAAAACACCGTGCGCACCATCGCGATGGACGCGACCGAAGGCCTCATGCGCGGCAGCGAAGTCGTGAACACCGGCGCGCAAATCTCGGTGCCGGTTGGCCCTAAGGTCTTGGGCCGCATCATGAACGTCATCGGCCAGCCGATTGACGAACTCGGCCCGATCGGTGCGGAAAAGAGCATGCCGATCCACGCCGACGCCCCGCTGTTCATCGACCAGTCGACCGAGGCCGCGATCCTTGTCACCGGGATCAAGGTGATCGACCTTCTCGCCCCTTACGCCAAGGGCGGCAAGATCGGCCTGTTCGGCGGCGCGGGCGTCGGCAAGACCGTGCTGATCCAGGAACTCATCAACAACATCGCCAAGGGCCACGGCGGCGTGTCCGTCTTCGCCGGCGTCGGTGAGCGCACCCGTGAAGGCAACGACCTCTACCACGAATTCCTCGACGCAGAGGTCATCAAGAAGGACGCGAATGGCGTCGCCACCCCGGAAGGCTCCAAGGTGGCGCTGGTGTTCGGTCAGATGAACGAGCCCCCGGGCGCCCGCGCGCGCGTCGCTCTGTCGGGCCTGACGATGGCGGAATATTTCCGCGACGTCGAAGGCCAGGACGTATTGTTCTTTGTCGACAACATCTTCCGCTTCACGCAGGCGGGTTCGGAAGTGTCGGCGCTGCTCGGCCGTATTCCTTCGGCGGTGGGTTATCAGCCGACGCTGGCGACCGACATGGGCAAGCTGCAGGAACGCATCACCTCGACCAACAAGGGTTCGATCACCTCGGTGCAAGCGATCTACGTTCCCGCGGACGATTTGACCGACCCGGCGCCTGCGGCCTCGTTCGCTCACCTTGATGCGACCACGACGCTGAACCGTGCGATTTCGGAGCTCGGCATTTACCCGGCGGTTGACCCGCTCGACTCCACCTCGCGCGTGCTTGAGCCGCGCGTTGTCGGCAACGAGCATTACGAAACCGCACGCCGCGTTCAGGAAACGCTGCAGAAGTACAAGAGCCTGCAGGACATCATCGCCATTCTCGGGATGGATGAACTGTCGGAAGAGGACAAGCTGATCGTCGCCCGCGCGCGCAAGCTGCAGAAGTTCCTCAGCCAGCCGTTCCACGTTGCCGAAGTGTTCACCAGCATTCCGGGCGTGTTCGTGCAGCTCGAAGACACGGTGAAGAGCTTCAAGGCAGTGGTTGACGGCGAATATGATCACCTGCCCGAAAGCGCCTTCTACATGGTTGGCGGGATCGATCAGGTGATCGAAAAAGCCAAGAAGATGGCTGAAGAGGCGTAAGGCACCATGCCCCTCCACTTCGAACTCGTGACCCCTGCCAAGCTCGTCCGCTCCGAGGAAGTCCACATGGTGGTCGTCCCCGGTACCGAGGGCGAATTCGGCGTGCTGGAAGGCCATGCGCCTTTCATGTCGACCATCCGCGATGGCGCGGTGCAGGTATTCGCCACCGCGAACGCTGCGCCTGAGATCATTCAGGTGCGCGGCGGCTTTGCCGAGGTCAATGAAAAGGGCCTCACCGTGCTGGCCGAACACGTCGAGGGATAACCCCTCACCAATCGACGAACGACCAACGAGGGCGGGCCAATGGCCTGCCCTTTTTGTTTGTATCCCCTTCCCTTTCCTGCCCGCTCCCGGCACAAACATCCCCTGCATTTCCTGTAGGAGAGGACGTTTGAAACTTGTCTCTACCCTTGCTTTGGCGCTCGCAATGACCTTCACCGCAACAACTGGCGCCGCCGCCCAAGACACCGCTGCCGAAACTCCTGTTCCCGGCGTCCCCGGCCCCGAGCAGGATCCGTACATCTGGCTCGAAGAAGCCCGCAGCCCCGAGGCCTTGGAATGGGTCGCCAAGGAGAACGAGCGCACGCTTGCAGCGTTCGAAGCCGATCCGCGCTTTGCCACCTTGAAGGCCGAGGCGCTGGCGATTTTCGATAGCGAAGACCGCATCCCCTTCGTCAGCTTCCGCCCGGACGGCCTGTATAATTTCTGGCAGGACAAGGCGAACCCCAAGGGCATCCTGCGCCGCACCAGCCTCGAAAGCTACCGCACCGACAAGCCGGAGTGGGAGATCGTGCTCGACATCGACGCGCTTGCCGCAGCGGAAGGCAAGGAGTGGGTCTATCAGGGCTCAACCTGCCTGCCCCCCGCCAATACCAAATGCATGATCGCGCTGTCCGATGGCGGCGAGGATGCCACCATCCTGCGCGAATTCGACACTGCGACAAAACAGTTTGTCGAAGGTGGCTTCGTGCTTGATGCCAAAAGCCAGGGCGGCGTGCAGTGGATTGATGCCGACACGCTGCTGGTCGGCCGTAATTTCGGCGAAGGCACCCTGACCGAAAGCGAATACCCCTTCACCAGCCGGGTGTGGACACGCGGCACACCCATCGCCGACGCGCCGGAAATCTTCCGGGGTGAGCCGACCGATGTGTGGGCCAGCGCCAGCCTGCTGCGCGACAATGCCGGGACGATCCACGGCCGCACCGCGTTTCGCGGGATCAGCTTTCACGAAAGCCTGTATTACGTCGAGAAAGACGGCAAATGGCTGGCGCTCGACATCCCCAAAAAGGCCTCGCCTTACGGGATCGTCGATGGCCACCTGCTCTATTCGACCGATGTTGACTGGACGGTGGACGGGCAGACCTTCCCCGCCGACAGCTTGATCGCGGTCGATCTGGAAGAGTGGAAAGCCAACCCCAACGGCGCGAAGAAGACGCTGGTGTGGGCACCGGGCGAACGCCAGACCAAACAGGGCGGCGCGATTACCGGCAATGCGCTGTTTGTGACGCTGCTCGACAATGTCGTCGGCAAGGTGCTCCAGTTCAATTTCGAGAATGGCGCATGGGTCAGCAAGCAGGTCGCGCTGCCCGATAACGCCACGCTCGGCATCGCGGCATCGTCGGACGAAACCGACCAGATCATGTACACGG
Source organism: Sphingomonadales bacterium Ga0077531 (assembly GCA_001464915.1). Taxonomy (GTDB): domain Bacteria; phylum Pseudomonadota; class Alphaproteobacteria; order Sphingomonadales; family Sphingomonadaceae; genus Erythrobacter. The sequence continues at coordinate 129,625 of LNED01000033.1, read as the reverse complement.
TCAGCGATTTCCTCAATCCGACCACGCTGTATTACACCGATGGCAGCGCCGATCCGGCGGTGTTGAAGACCTCGCCCGCCTATTTCGCGCCCGAGGGCATGGAGGTGGAACAGCACGAGGCGACCAGCAAGGACGGGACCAAGATCCCCTACTTCATCGTCAAGCCCAAGGGCATGGTGATGGACGGTAACACCGCAACGCTGATGACCGGCTACGGCGGTTTTCAGATCGCGCGCCTGCCTGCCTATCTCGGCAGCACGGGCAAGCTGTGGGTGGAGCGCGGCGGGGCCTATGTCCTCGCCAACCTGCGCGGCGGCGGCGAGTTTGGGCCGAACTGGCACCAGACCGCGATCCGCGAAAACAAGCAGCGCACCTGGGATGATTTCATCGCGGTGGGCGATGATCTGGTGAAACGCGGTTTCACCAGCCCCAAGCATCTCGGCATTCAGGGAGGCAGCCAAGGCGGGTTGCTGGTCGGCACCGCCTTCACCCAGCGGCCTGACCTGTTTGGCGCGGCGATCGTGCAGATCCCGCTGTTCGACATGCTGCGCTATCACCTGATCGGGCGCGGGGCTTCGTGGATCGGCGAATATGGCGATCCGCGCATCCCTGAACAGCGCGCCTGGATCGAAGGCTATTCACCGTACCAGAAGATCGTCGCAGGCGTGGAATACCCCGCGCCGTTCCTGTGGGCATCGACCGCCGATGATCGCACCCACCCCGCCCACGCGCGCAAGGGTGCAGCCAAGCTCAAGGAGTTGGGCCAGCCCTATTACTACTTCGAGGATACGACCGGTGGCCACTCGGGCGGGGTCGATAACGACCAGCGCGCCAAGCTGCAGGCGCTGCAATATATCTACCTGATGCAGCGGTTGATGGGTGCACCGATGGACAAGACCGGCGAGTAAACGCAGGCGATCATTGGGCCATGAAAGGGGGCGGCTCCGGCAGGGAGTCGCCCCTTTTGCGTTAGGCCGCGGTGGCCAACGCAACTACCTGTAAAACAACCCGACACTTTGCCCTCCACTCGTCGCACGCCGCGCACGGCAGAGGACGTCAACGCCGTTTTAACCATGTTCCGCAGGGCCTCGTTAAGTCTGCCCGTCAACAATCGGCCCATCGGGGGCGATGACGAACAACCGACGAGGAGCAAAGTGATGGCCTACCCCAACAACATTTCGATTGCCGACGCGATCAAAAGCTACGGCTTGCCGAAGACCCACCGCGTGCATTGGTCAAAAGCGCGCAAGGATGACGTGGTGCGCGCGGTGCGCGAAAACGCGATCAGTTTTGCCGAAGCGCGGCAGCGTTACCTGCTGAGCCGCAGCGAGTTCGAGCAGTGGGAACGTGACTACGTTGCCGCTGGCGGCGATGCTGCACGGATGGTCGACGCCTGAAGGGCTATTGCGCCGCAACCGGGATCAGTACCTCGTTGCGGCGCAGCGGGCCGGCCACCATCGGGGCATCGTAGAAGGCATATTCCGCCTCTCCCAGCGGCGCGATGCCCTGCCCTTCCAGCCAGTTGCGCAATTGCGCCTCCCACGCGGCGAGATCACCTGCGCTACCATTGCCCGAAAACCGCACCGCAGCCATTCGTCGCGCAGGCACTTCGGTAAGCGCAATGTCACTGGGAGCGGGCGGCAGGGTGGCGAGCGTATACTTGGCAGGCATCACAAACCGCATCCGCCAGCTGCCAGCGCCGGTTTCCTGCTGGAGCACCGGCGCGGTCATGGCGATGCTCTCGCCGCCCTGGGGCCGGTCCTGCGCGAAGATATAGGCGGCGAGCCTGCGGAAGCTCGCTCCGCTAGCACGCTGACGGTCCCCGGATGAGATGACCTCGGCCACCACCAGCGCGGGGTAATCGCGCAATTCGAAATCGCCGTCTGTGCGAACAGCCTCGAATTCGGGTTCTTCGGTGTTGCGATACTGAGCGTACACAGCGGCGGCTCCGATTACAGCAATGCCAAGTCCGGCGGCGATCCATCGTCCGATGCGCATGGGTCAGTTCCTTTGTGCGAAGCCCCCACACACTCAGCCTTTGGCGCGCCTAAAGGTTCCCGGCACCGGGACGATCTAGGGCAACCGGCTACCGCGTAGGCGCGTCGAAGTCCGCCGGCTTGTTCACCACCCAGGCGACGAATTTGGCGACGGCGGCATTATCGCGGATCACGCTCGCCTTGTCGCCGATGCGGGCCAGTTCGCTGTTGGTGAAGTTGGCGTGGATGGTCTTGTGACAGATCGGGTGGATTGGCACCTTCACCTTGCCCTTCTTGGCCTTGGGCACAGGGTGATGCCACTGCTCGATATCGCCAAGCGGGCGCGCGCAGAGCCAGCAGTTGCGCTGCTCACTCACCCCTTCTTCTCCGCCGCTTTCTTCTTCTTCATCGCATCGTGGAACCGGTCGGCCCAGCCGGGCTTCATCAGCTGTTCGGCGCGCACCATACGGAGTTCGCCCGGCGCGACATCGCGGCTGACGGCCGATCCTGCTGCGACAATCGCATCGGCGCCGATGCTGACGGGCGCAATCAGCGACGAGTTCGAGCCGATAAAGGCGCGCTCACCAATCACGGTCTTGTGCTTGAAGTATCCATCGTAATTGCAGGTGATCGTGCCCGCGCCGATATTTGCGCCCGCGCCGATGGTAGCATCGCCGAGATAGGTGAGATGGCTCGCCTTGGCACCGACACCCAGCACGGCGTTCTTCACCTCGACAAAATTGCCGATAAAGCTGCCCTCGCCCAGCACCGTGCCGGGGCGCAGGCGGGCGAAGGGGCCAACCTTGACGCCGGTCGCCAGCTTCGCGCCTTCGATATGGCAATTGGCGCGCACCAGCACATTGTCTGCAATGGTCACGCCGGGGCCGAAGAAGACGTTGGGCTCGATGGTGACATCACGCCCAACCACCGTATCCCAGCTGAAAAACACCGTGTCCGGCGCGATCAGGCTTGCGCCTTCGTCCATCGCTTGGCTGCGCCGCGCCGCCTGCCAGCGCGCCTCGGCCCCCGCAAGTTCAGCGCGGCTGTTGATACCGGCCACCTCGTCTGCGGTCTCGGCCACGATCACCGCGCAGGTGCGCCCGTCGGCTATCGCAATGTTTACGATATCGGGGAGGTAATATTCGCCCTGCGCGTTGTCATTGCCGACCCGCGCCAGCAGCGCGAAAAGATCGGCAGCGTGCGCTGCCACCAGGCCCGAATTGCACAGATGGCAAGCGCGTTCGCCTTCGTCGGCGTCCTTGTATTCAACCATCTTGAGGATGCGGCCTTCGTCATCCGCGATCACCCGGCCATAGTGTAGCGGATCTTCAGGTTCGAACCCGAGCACTACCGTGGCGGGGCTATCGCCCGCGTGGAGCCGATCGATCATCGCCCGCACTGTCTCGGCACGCACCATCGGACAATCGCCGAAGCACACCAGCACATCGCCCTCGAAATCCGCCAGCGCATCCCGCGCCATCAGCGCCGCGTGGGCGGTGCCAAGCTGCGGCTCCTGCAAGGCGATGGTGACGCCGCGCCCTTGCAACCCCGCTTCAAGCTGCTCGCGGCGGTCACCCGCAACGACCACTGTGCGCGCAAGCGACAGGGTGGCAAAGCTATCAAGCAGATGCGCGATCATCGGTTTGCCTGCAATCGGGTGCAGCACCTTGTGCAGATCGCTCTTCATGCGGGTGCCCTTGCCAGCGGCAAGGATAATGGCGGCAAATGGCGTAATCGTATCAGTCATGAAAGCCCCTGTAAGTGAACGTGCGCTTGCCAGCAAATACTTGCGGTTTGAAGTCGCATCCGCCACCCCGCCCGCTCATTCTGGAGACCCCATGACGACCATTCCTTTTGACGCCATCGGCTTTGATCTTGACGGCACGCTGCTCGACACCTTCCGCGATCTGGGCGCGGCGGTGAACCATGCGCTGGTGCTGGGCGGGTTTGAAGCGGTGCCGCTTGAGACGAGCAAAGACCTAATCGGCGGCGGGGCCAAGATCATGCTGGCCCGCGCGGTGGACGCCCAGGGCGGCTTGCCCGAGGATGAGTTCAAACGGCTCTACAAGGCGATGCTCGGCTATTATGAGGCACACAATGCCGTCCACACTGTGCCCTATCCGGGCGTGCGCGAGGTGCTGGCTGATCTCGCGGCACAAGGCGTGCGGATGGCGGTGGTGACCAACAAGTTCGAAGCCTTTGCCCGTAACGTGCTGACCCAGCTTGATTTGATCGGCACGTTCGACACCGTGATCGGCGGCGACTCGATGGGCAAAGGTGCCGACGGGCAGTTCCTCGCCAAACCGCACCCTGCCCCGGTGATCGCCGCGCGCGCGGCCACCGGTGCCAATGGGCCTGAGGGCAGGTTCGTGTTCATCGGCGACTCCACCTATGATGTCCGCGCAGCCAAGGCTGCGAGCGTACCGGTGGTCGCAGCGGCCTATGGTTATTGCGACGCGCCGCCGCATGATCTGGGCGCTGATGCAGTGATCGATTCGTTCCACGGGCTGATACCGGCGCTTAGAGCCCTGGGATGAACTGCCTGACCCTACGGCATCGCCCTCTGTCAGTTCGGCAGTTGCAAGCCGCTCATGAAAGTGCCACGCAGCGCCCGGAAATCAGCTTTACGCAGGCGTAAACCGCGCCGCCCAAAAGCCAGACATACCAAGGACAGGAGAACATCATGACCATCAGCTTCAAGGACAAGGTCGCCATCGTCACCGGTGCGGGCGGCGGTTTGGGCAAGGCCTACGCGCTCGAACTCGCCCGGCGCGGCGCAAAGGTCGTCGTGAACGACCTCGGCGGATCGCGCGATGGCACCGGCACATCGGATGCCGCAGCGCAGGTCGTCGCCGAAATCGAAGCGATGGGCGGCGAAGCGGTCGCCAATGGCGGATCGGTCACCGAATACGAACAGATGGAAAAGATGGTCGCCGATGCCAAGCAGAAGTGGGGCGGCGTCCATGTGCTGATCAACAACGCGGGCGTGCTGCGCGACAAGACCTTCATCAAGATGGAGCCCACTGACTTCGAATTCGTGGTCAAGGTGCACCTGACCGGCTCGGCATTCGCCACCAAGGCGTGCTGGGAAACCTTCCGCGAACAAGGCTATGGCCGCATCCTGATGACCGCCTCCTCGACCGGGCTGTTCGGCAATTTCGGCCAGGCGAATTACGGCGCGGCAAAGCTGGGTCTGGCTGGCCTGACCAAGACGCTGCAGCTTGAAGGCGCGAAGTACAACATCCGCGTGAACTCGCTGTCGCCAGTTGCGGGCACCCGCATGACCGAAGACCTGTTCCCCGAAGAAGCCTTCAAGCTGTTCGCGCCCGAAAACGTGGTGCCGGCCGCGCTGTTCCTTGTCAGCGAAGACGCGCCGACCAACGCTATCGTCGGCGCAGGCGCTGGCGGGTTCCACTCCTCGTGGGTGGTGATGAACGACGCCGTGTGGCTGCCCGAGGCCGAGCGCACGGTCGAAGGCTTTGCCGCGCATTGGGAGGAAATCAACGCCTTCACCAACCTCATCGCCCCGCAATCGGGCAGCGAGCAGTCTGGCAATATCCTGAAGGCCATGCAGAAGGTCACCGGCACCGGCCCTGGCAGCGCGCGGGGGTAACTGATCGCAACAATTGCAGACACGGGCTCCGTCGCAGCGATGCGGTGGAGCCCTTTTTTTGACTTTCCACTGACCGCGTCATTTAGTGTGTTGACACAGCAATACACTAAATGTAGCTCTATGATCATCAGACAATGCAGCGGGAGGCACGGCCAATGAACACTCTTGCCGCCCAGCCCAAAAACCCACCACATCTGGTCCAGCGCTTGATCATCATTGCGCTGGCAAGCCTGTTTATTTTTTACCACATCACGATGTTGTCCGATTTCGTGCGTTGGCATGATCAGACCAGCGACGCGCTCTATAATTGCGTGCAGGCAGCCCTACGCGTGGGAATCATTGTTAGCCTCACCCTCGTGGTTCTGGGGAAACGCTTTGCGCTATGGACTATGTGGTTCAGCATCGGCAGCTTGATCGTGACCCACTATTGGGCTCATTTCGGCATGGTGGAGGCAGACTTCACAATCGGTCGCCATCCACTTTCCTATCTCAAGGGCCTGATTATGCCCTCGATCGTCACCATGGCATTCTTGTATCGACGGCGCTGAAGTGGTTTTTTGCCGCCTAATCCTCGACCGCTTTCAGCAGTCGGCGCTCCATCGGCGCGAGCACGTTCGCCAGATCATGCCCACGTTTGAGCACCTGACCATGTTCGCCGAACAGCGTCCACATCCCCTGCTTTGACCGGAGCGCAGGGCGTTTTTCCACCCGCGCTTGCGGGCGTTCAGCGGTGCGGCGGAACGCGGCGAAGGTGGCGGCGTGGCGATCAAAATCCATCGCGTAGTCGCGCCACTCACCGGCGGCGACCATCCGGCCATACAGATCAAGGATGCGTTGCAGCTCGGCGCGCTCGAACCCGACCTGCTCTGCGCCCCGCTGCGGAAAGGCGACCACCTGCCCGGCCACACCCGGCACTTGAGAACCCGGCTTCAATCAGATGTCCCGCTCTTGCGCGGCAATTCCGCCGCAATCGGTGCGCTTTGCTCGGTTAGCATCGCCTTCATCAGCGCCATCTCGTCGCGCAATGTCGCGATTTCCGCCTCCAGCTTTTCCACGCAGTCGCGGCGCGGTCGGCCGTCGTCGTCGCAAGGGGGATCATCGCAGGGCGTGCCATAGGGGATGAATTCGCGAATCCACTCTTCCGCCGGAACCAGCGTTGACCGCGCCTTCAATCCGATCATCGTTGCGCCAGCAGGTACATCGTCCGTCACCACCGCGTTGGCGCCGACGCGCGCACGTTCACCCACCACAATCGGCCCGATGATCTGCGCGCCCGATCCGATGATCACATTGTCGCACAAGGTCGGGTGGCGTTTGCCGCCCTTGCCATTGGTGGGGTTGCTGCCGCCCAGCGTAACGCATTGGTAGATCGTGACATTGTCACCAATCTCGGCAGTCTCACCAATCACCGTAAAGCCGTGGTCGATGAAGAAATTCTTGCCGATGGCCGCACCGGGATGGATGTCAATCGCGGTCAACGCGCGTGAAAAATGGTTCACGAACCGCGCGAGGAAATACAGCTTGGCTTCGAACAACCAATGCGCAATCCGGTGCAGGCCAAGCGCCAGAACCCCCGGATAAAGCAGGATTTCCCAGCGCGAACGCGGCGCGGGATCGCGCGCGCGGACTGAATCCAGATAGCTGATCAGCGGTTCAAACATAGTGCTCTAAATCCCACCAAACCGCGCGCGATGCAACTCGCATGCTTAGAACAGGCGTTGCTGCTCTGGCCCGTGCAAGGCGTCGAGCGCTGCGCGCCACACAGACATGGTGGCAGGCGCCTGACGTTCAAGGGAGATACGGTCGATCGTCGCAACCAAAGCTTCGATCGCGGCAAAGCTGCGGATGGTGCGCGGCACGAGGTATTCCGCCGCGCCTTCAGGCAGGGTCAGCCCACGCTGCTCGGCCAGCGCATGGATCAGATCGGCGGCAAAAGCATCATCGGGCGCGCTGATGTTCAGATGCAACGAACCGCCGATACGCGAAGCCAGATCAGGTAGCGCGATACGCCAGCCGCCCTGCCCTTCATCGACATTTGCGACCAGCAGCAGCGCCGCGCCGCCACTTGCATTGGCACGCTCGCCCCCCTGCTGCACCGCATTCCAGCGATGGAACAGGTCGGTTTCGTCCTGCGTCTCGGCGTTGTCGATCACGTCGAGCTGCGCCTCCGTCGCCAGCCCCTGTGCCCAACGCGCCAGCAGCGATTTGCCCGAACGCGGCGGGCCGGTCAGCACGGCAACGCGAAATGGCCACTGTTCGGGCGCCTGCAAGGCGTCGGCCACTTGCGCATTGGCGTTACCGATCACGATCCGCTGTGCGCCCGCTGGGCCGCGTGCCGCCAATGGCAATGCAATCTGCGAGGGAAGCGGAGAATTCATCGCTACCCGCCGCTAGCGGCTGATGGCGAGCGCGTTCGCCCCCCGCCGCACCGTAAAACCGCGCGCTTCCAATGCGGCGGCCAGTTCGTCGAGCGATCCGGCAAAGCTGACATTCATCACCGACGTACCGCCAATCGCGGTGCTGGTGACGCCGACGCCGCGCACGCCGACAGCAGCGCGCACCGTGCCGATCGCCCCGTCAAACGTCGCGGCATCGGGGGTGGCAAATTGCACAATGATCGAACGCACGGCCGCGTCACCCGGCTCGGCTCCGGTGACCGGCTGCGTTTCCGTTTGCGGCGTCGTGCCAGAAGCATTGGCCGTCGTCGCCGCGTCGCGCGCGCGGATCGCGCGGCCGATGTCGATCAGCCGCTGGATGGCAGGGTCTACCTCACCCCCGGTGCCAAGCCTGAGGCTGGGGTCAGGCCGCAGCTTGCCAGACGCCAGCGCGCTCGCAAACACGCCGTCCATCTGTTCAACCGCGCGGCCCAGCATCTCGGGCAGTTCGTCCGGCCCTTCGGCCTTCAACGTAAAAGAGCCCAGCGGGCGGCTGTCCGGACCATAGCGCGCGGTGAAGGTGCCGCTGATCGGCCCGCCGGGAAATTGATGGTCGAGCCGCGCGAACGCCATCAGCGCATCGGTCGCGCCGTATTGGTCCAATGTGCTGCGCCACCATGCCCGGCTGCGGCGCCCGGCCTGCCCGAAATTGACCAGCAGCGAATCGCCCCCCGCCCCGCTCAGCCGGACATAGTTGATCCGGCTGGTGCCCGGATTGAATTCGGCCCAGGCACGCTGCCACGGATTGCGTTGTTCAAAGGTGATGAACGCGCCGCCGCTTTCCATCGCCGGAATCAGCAGCAAAGGGGCGGAACGCGACGCCTGCGCTGCGCCGCCAAGGTAACCGCTGGCACGCTGACGATCAAACACCACGCCAAGAGTGGCGATGTAACGCCGGGGGCCTAGCCGTTCCCGCTCAATCACGATGGCAGAGATCAGCCCGTCCAACTGCCCGTCGGACAGTTTCGGTCCGCCGACCTTGGCCCACGCCTTGCGCTGCGCTTCGCGCCAACCATTGGAGCGCGCGTCCTCGGCGCTTTTGCCCTGCACATCGACGGTGATACCGCGCACTTCGATGTCGGTGCTGGCGGCGGTCGGCGCTATCCCGCGCTCTCCTGCAACCTGCGCCACCAGCGCGTAGGCACCGCCGAGCAAGGCGAGCGCCAAAGCCGCCCCGCCAAGGCTGCGCAACCAGGGCCGCATATGGGCGGCATCATGGCCGGGGAGGGTGTGAGATATGCTCATCGGGGAAATCGCGGGCCTTTTGCCCAATGGCGAGTGGAATTCCAAGCGCGAAAGGCTAAAGCGGCGTGCATGACTTCGGGGAAAACACCAAGCAGCGGGCCGAAAGGCTCTGGCTACACCTATGCCGACGCAGGCGTATCGATTGCGGCGGGCAATGCGCTCGTCAAAGCCATCGCCCCCTTGGCGAAGGCCACAGCCCGCCCAGGCGCGACGAGCGAACTGGGCGGATTCGGCGGCTTTTTCGATCCCAAGGCCGCCGGTTACAAAGATCCGCTGCTGGTCGCCGCCAATGATGGTGTGGGCACCAAGCTGAAGCTGGCGATTGAACATGACCGGCACGATAGCGTCGGAATTGATCTGGTCGCCATGTGCGTCAACGATCTGATCGTGCAGGGCGCAGAGCCATTGTTCTTCCTCGATTATTTCGCCACCGGCAAGCTGGAGAACGGCGTTGCCGAACGCGTGATCGCGGGCATCGCAACCGGCTGCAAGATGGCCGGATGTGCGCTGATCGGCGGCGAGACCGCAGAAATGCCGGGGATGTATGCACCGGGCGATTACGACCTTGCCGGGTTCTGTGTCGGCGCGGTGGAGCGCGGCGAGCAGTTGACGGGCGAAAAGGTTGCGCCGGGCGATATCTTGCTGGGCCTCGCGTCGTCGGGCGTGCATTCCAACGGCTATTCGCTGGTGCGCAGGTTGGCGGCGGACAAGGGCTGGAAGCTGAACCGCCCGGCCCTGTTTGATCAAGACCAACTGCTGATCGATGCGCTGATTGAACCCACGCGGATTTATGTCGCCAGCCTGTTGCCGCTGATCCGCGCTGGGTTGATCAATGGCCTCGCCCATATCACCGGCGGCGGACTGCTCGAAAATATCCCGCGTATCCTGCCGGACGGCGCGCACGCGGTGGTTGATGCCGATCGGTGGCCACAGCCGCGCCTGATGGCGTTTCTGCAAGCGCAGGGGCAGATCGAGCCTGAGGAAATGGCGCGCACCTTCAACTGCGGGGTCGGCATGGTGCTGGCGGTGGCGGCGGACAAGGTGGCGGACGTGACTGCGCAGCTTGTGGCGGCGGGCGAATTTGTTGTTAGGGTTGGCCGCATCGACGCGGGCGAAAAAGGCTGCACCGTGCGCGGCAGCGTCGAAACATGGTCGGCCAAGGGCGATTGGAGCGCGGTGCACCTTGGCTGAAAAAGCCCGCATCGCCATCCTCATCTCCGGCGCGGGCACCAATATGGCCGCGCTGCTTTATGCCAGCCGCTTGGGTGATGCCGCCTATAAAGTAGTGCTGGTGGCAAGCAATGATCCCTCCGCCCCCGGCTTGGCGCTCGCGGAACTGGAAGGCATCCCCACCTTCGCCCATGCTCACAAAGGCCTGACCCGAGAGGCGCATGACACCGCCATGGAAGCCGCAGTGTTGGCGGCGGGCGCTGATTATATTGTGCTGGCGGGATATATGCGCATCCTGTCGGACGGGTTTGTGGAGCGGTGGCAGGGGCGGATGCTCAATATCCACCCCTCGCTGCTGCCCAAATACAAAGGGCTCGATACCTTCGCCCGCGCGATTGCAGCGGGCGACAGCCATGCCGGGGCGAGCGTGCATCTGGTGACGCCTGACCTCGATTCGGGCGAAGTTCTGGCGCAAGCGCGCGTGGCGATTGCGCCCGGTGATACGCCCGCCAGCCTTGCTGAACGTGTGCGGCTGGCCGAACACCAGCTGTTCCCGCGCGCGGTGGCCGAATACGTCTCGCGCTGGCGCAACCCCGACTGGCTGCTGGCCGAAGTGCGCCGCCATGCCCTCGCCCTGCCCGAGGCTTGCGAGCAAGAAAGCTTCGGTTCCGCCGGGTTCCGCGCCGGGGAAGGCAAATCAGGCAAATATTTCGCCTATTTCTCCGACCGCCCCCATGGGCATGATCGTATCGCAATGCTCGTCAAAACCGGCAGCATGGATGAATTGCACAGCCTCGTCGAAGATCAGCCGGACATCTATTTCAAGCCCGCGTTTTACGGCGCGAGTGGGTGGGTTGGGCTGGTGCTCGACCGTCCGGGCCTCGACTGGGATGAGGTTGCCGCTTGGCTGGCGCGCAGCTGGCGCGCCGTCGCGCCCAAGCGGCTGACCCGGTTTATGGACATCGCGGACGAATTCTGATGGCGACCCGCCCCCCTCCGCCTCGCGATCATCTGCTGGCGCGCGGGCCATTAGCGAGCCGCGCGAATGATTTTCTCGGCAAGGCTTGGGCCAAGGGCTGGCTGCCCCCGCCCGATCTCGAACCGGACGCGCTGTGGGCGTTCGCCGCCAAGCCTTACGGTGCGGCGGCCGAGGCGGCGGAGCGTGGCGGGCGGTCGCCTGAAGACGTCGCCGATTTCCGCGAGCGGCTGACGCGCATGATCGGTGCGGTCAAGTCCGAGGCTGATCTCAACCCACTCGGCCAAGCGATGGCGTGGGGGCAATTGTCGCGGGTGGTGAAGAACCGGCTGGCCTTTGGCGCGCTATGGGCGGAGCGGCCAGACCTCACTGCCACTCCGCTGGCGGCGCCGATCATCGTCATTGGCCATATGCGCAGCGGGACGACACGAATCCACACCCTGCTCGCGGCTGATCCTGCCCATTCGCACACCCGCTATTGCGATGCCTACCACCCCGTGCCCGCCCGCCTCGGCATGAACCGGGTGAAAGCGGCGCTGGAACTGGCGATGCTGGCTGCGCTCAATCCGTGGATGCAATCGATCCACCCTATGACCGCAGCCGGGGTTGAGGAGGAGCTGGCGTGGATTTCCGCCGCGCTGCACCATTCGATCTACGAATCGCAGTGGCATATTCCGGCCTATTCCCGATGGAGCGAGGCGCGCGATCCCGCGCCGATCTACCGCGAAATGGCCCGCATCCTGCGCACTGATGCGGCCACGCGCGGGATAGCTGACAAGCCCCGCGTGCTGAAGGTGCCCGCCTTTGCCGAAGATTTGGGCACATTGCTCGCCCTGTTTCCCGATGCGCGGCTGGTGATCGCCCACCGCGAGCATGAGGCCGTGTTGCGCAGCGCGATATCGCTCGCTGCAAACCAGATGGCGATGCAGTCCGACACCTGCGATCTCGCCGCGATTGAGGCGCGTTGGCGCCACAAGATCGCCCTGCGCGAGTCGCGGATGGCTGATGCGCTGGCGGGGTGGCGCGGGCCGACGGCGCAGCTGACCTTCGATGACCTCAACGCCGATTGGGAGGCGGCCATCCGGCGTTGCTATGCCGACCTCGGCCTCACCCTGACGCCGCAAGCCTTGGCCGCGATGCGCAAGCTGATGGCGGCGAGCGAAACCGGCCAGCACCGTGCGCATTCGGAGCAACTCGCGCACTTTGCCGAGGCGGGATAAACGAAAAGGGCCGCCCCTCGCGGGACGGCCCTTTCAAAACCTGAGGTCAGAAAAATCAGCCAACCAGTTCGGCGTCATTGAAGAAGAATGCGATTTCAATCGCCGCGTTTTCTTCCGAATCCGAACCGTGGACGGTGTTTTCACCGATCGACAGCGCCAGTTCCTTGCGGATCGTGCCCGGCGCAGCGTCGGCGGGGTTGGTCGCGCCCATCACTTCGCGGTTCTTCGCGACGGCGTCTTCGCCTTCGAGCACCTGAACCACCACCGGTTCACTCATCATGAAATCGACCAGTTCGCCGAAGAACGGGCGTTCACGGTGCACGCCGTAAAAGCCTTCGGCCTGTTCGCGGGTCATGTGGATGCGCTTCGATGCGACAACGCGCAGGCCGGCGTCTTCCAGCATCTTGGTGACCGCGCCGGTCAGGTTGCGGCGGGTGGCATCGGGCTTGATGATCGAAAAGGTGCGGGTAACCGCCATTTTAATGCTCCTGTGAACGTCTTTTTGTGGGGGATATTGGCCGCGCCCGTAGATGCTGCGCTGCAAAATGGCAAGCGTTGCGCACGCATCGCGGCGCACCGCAATGCAACATTACGCGGGCGAAGTGGAGCGGCCTAGCCCTTCTTGCTGCCGATGATGATCTGCCCGGTGGTGGTCTCACCAGTGGTCGCCGTGACCGACAGGCTCGACCCGTCGTCCCTGCGTTCGCCGCCGATCATCTTCGTGCCATTGGTAGTCATTTCCAGCTGGATGTCGAAGCCCGCCGCCTTGGCCTGATCGCGGTAATGGGCCACGACTGTCTCGGCAGGCGCATCGGTTTCAAAGGTAATCAGCGTGCCCTGACCATCAGGCTGGTTGACGACGGTGTTGGTCACCACCTTCGATCCGGGAAACAGGCTGAAACCATCAGGCAGCTTGACCGGCACATCGGTGCCCGAACGCAAGGTCGCGGTGCCATCCGGCCCTTTGACCGTCATGCTGGTTTCGCCAGTATCCTTGTCGATGGTGTATTCGGCGTTCTCGCCGTCCTCGGTGGTGAACTCGCCGGAGGTTTCCGAGCCGCAGGCCGCCAGCGTCAAGGCTGCGGTGCCTGCGAAAACCAATGCTAGTGTGCGCATCTGCAATTCCCCAATCACATGATGGCCCACCTTCACCGATCAGGGGCGCGAGTTCAAGCCTTTAGCCCCTCTTGACCCAACGCCCGTCTTCCTGCGCGAAATAGGCGCGTTCGATATCGGCGCGACCATCCTGCGCCCGCCACGCCTGCCGTGCTGCGGGCGCAGCGTCGGGCGGGAACAGCAGGAAAGTGCGGGCAAAGCCGGGCGCGTCGCGGAACTCACCATCGGCAAGGATCACATGGGTCGCCCCGTTGGGCGCGGCCAGATCAGCAGACAGCAGGATCGGCTGCGCCTCCGCCCCCGGCGCATCATCTTCGCCATTGGCGAGGAAACTGTCTGGCCCCGCCTGCCACAGCGCGCGGGCGATGGCGGTGCGTTGTTCAGGATCGGCGGACACCACCAGCACCCTTGCACCTTCGCCCAGCACCCGCTTGGCAATCAGCGCGACGACCTTTTCGACCGGATCATTGGTCACCTGCCAGAAATCGAGCTTCATTCCGGCTCACCTTCATGCGCGCTGTGTTCCGGCTGCCTGCGGCTCCGTAAAAACAGATAGATCAGGGCAAAGGTCACCAGCACCGATATTGCCGGGCCGGGGAACAGGACTGACCAGGACTCCCCGAGCAAAGCGAAGAAACCGACCGGCCATAAGAAGAAATTCCACTCGCCATAAATGTAGACGAAGGTGGACGGCGCAAAGGTAAGGGCGAGCACGATTGCTGACACGGCGTCAGTTACCGGGCCAGCTTTGCCGATCATCCGGCGCGCGCCATAGACAGCGCCCAAGACGATGGCACCGATCACCGCAAACGCTGCGGCAAAGAAATAGATCAGACCCGAAAAATCGCCCGCCATAGCGGGGGTGGCAAGCGTCAGCATGGCCGCAACCGAGGCGGCCTTGCCTGACCGCGCTGCGAGACGATCCCGTGTCATGCACTGATCTTCCCGCTGCGGCACCGGTCGGAACAATACTTCACATTGTCCCAATCGCGCTCCCACTTCTTGCGCCATGTGAAGGGCAGCCCGCAGGTGAGGCAGGTCTTGGTCGGCAGATCGGATTTACGCCTAATCTTGGGGATAGCGAAAACTCCCGATCAACCTTCCGCCACATCGCGCACGAACTGGTCGAGCAGGCGCACGCCGTATCCGGTTGCGCCTTTGTCCCACGTGTGGCCCGGCTTGCCCGACCACACCATGCCCGCGATATCAAGGTGCGCCCACGGGGTACCATTCTTGATGAAGCGTTGCAGGAACTGCGCGGCGGTGATCGACCCTGCTTCGCGCGGGCCGACATTCTTGATGTCAGCGATGGGGGAGTCGATCAGCTTGTCGTAATTCGCGCCGAGCGGCATCCTCCACAACTTGTCGCCACTGGCCTTGCCCGCTGCGTTCAGCTGCTCGGCCAGCGCATCGTCATTGGCGAACATCCCGCCATATTCATTGCCGAGGCTGATGATCATCGCGCCGGTCAGCGTCGCCAGATCGACGATCCGCGCCGCATCATACTGCTCCTGCGCCCAATGTAGCGCATCGCACAGCACCAGCCGCCCTTCGGCATCGGTATTGAGCACTTCGACGGTCTGCCCGCTCATGGTGGTGACCACATCACCGGGACGCTGCGCCTTGCCGTCGGGCATGTTTTCGACGAGGCCCATCACGCCAATGACGTTGGCCTTAGCCTTGCGGGTGACGAGGGCGAGCATCGCGCCGGCAACAGCGCCTGCCCCGCCCATGTCCCACTTCATGTCTTCCATCCCCGGCGGCGGCTTCAGCGAAATGCCGCCGGTATCGAAGGTGACGCCCTTGCCGACGAACACGGTCGGCTTGTCACCTGCCGCGCCGCCGTTCCAGCGGATCGCGATCAGTTTCGATTCGCGTTCCGATCCGCGTCCGACGCCGACCAGCGCGCCCATGCCGAGCGCCTCCATCTCGGCCTCACCCAGCACGGTGATTTCCGCGCCGGTTCCGGCAAAGGCTTCCTCGCACACAGCCACGAAGCTGGCGGGGTAGATGATGTTGGCTGGTTCAGCCACGAGGTTGCGAGCAAACTCTACCCCCTTTGCCAGCGCGGCTTCGCGTTCCCACGCCGCTTCGGTGCCAGCGGGTGCGCCGGTGACGTGGACCGTCTCAAGGCTCGGGCGCTTATCGGCGGGCAGTTTGGTGCGGTAGGCATCGTGCCGCCAACCGCGCAGGCGCAGCCCCAGCAAAACCGCCGCCGCCGTGTCAGCCGAAAGGCCCGCCTGCCCCAGATCGAGCACCATCACGCGTTCGGTCGAGACGAGAAACTTCGCGGTCAGCGCAGCGCCTGCGCGTTCGCAATCCATCCGCCGGTCGGCCCCATCAGCCTCGCCCGCGCCTGCCAGCGCGATCCGCTTCACAGTGCCGCCGACGCTGGCAAAGCCTTCGAACACCTGCCCGGCCCGGCCCGAAAAGCGCGAAGCCGCCGCGCCTTCGACCAGCGCGGCATCGAGGCCCGCAAGCGCCGCACCCTGATTGACCACGCGGGCGTGCAGGCGGACATCAGCGGGCGGGGTCGAGGTAAAGAGGATCTGCATGGGTTCTCCGCAAGAAGGGGGCCGTCGAGACACGCACGCCATATCCGGCACTCACCGGACGCCGGGCGCACACTGCCCGCAAAGGGCCGGAAACGCGATTGCGATTAAGCGCGAGCGGTGCAATAGGCAAGGCCATGTCGGAAGGCTCGCCAATCGGATCGCGCAACGCCGCGCGCCCATGCTTGCGCCTTCCGGTGCGGGCTGCGGTGCCGCGTGCAGTATTGGCGTTCGCATTGGTCGCCCTGCCTGCCACCCTCGCCGCGCAAGACCCTTCGCCCGAAATCGAGGTGACCGCCCCTCCTGTGGCTCCGACCCCGCGCCAGATCGACTTCGAAGCGCGCGAGCTCAGCTATAACAACGAATCCGACACCATCACCGCGCGCGGTGATGTCGTGCTGCGCTCCGAAGACCGCTCGGTGCGCGCGGACGAAGTCACCTGGGATCGCCGCAGCGGGCAGATCATCGCCACCGGCAACATCCGGCTGGTTGACGAAGCGGGCAACCAACTGTTCACCGATCAGGTCGAACTGACCGAGGAATTCGATACCGGCGCGATGACCGAGCTCCTGATCGCGCTGCGGGCGGGCGGCAGGCTCGCTGCACGATCGGCAGAGCGGGGCGAGGATGGCAAGGCGATCCTCACCGATGCCGCTTACACCGCCTGCGCCGAGCTTGACCCGCAAAGCTGCGCCGAAAATCCTAGCTGGCGCATCACCGCCAACCGCGTGATCTACGATCCGAACGACAGCACGGTTCGGTTTTCCGGCGCGGTGCTTTCGCTGTTCGGCGCGCGCATCCTGCCGCTCCCCGGACTGGGGTTTCGCACCGATGGCAAGGGTGACACCGGCTTTCTCGTCCCCGATGTGCGGATCACGCAGGTCAACGGACTGGAACTGAGCGGCGAGTATTACTGGCGCTTCGCCGACAATGCCGATCTGACGCTGGGGGCTTCGGTGTTCTCCAACGTTGCCCCGCTGGTCAGCGCCAAATGGCGGCATCTGACCGAAAAAGGCGCGTATCAGATCACCGGATACGCCACCGCCAGCGACCGGTTGACCGATTTCACCGGCGCCGAAAGCTTTCAGAGCGACCCGCGCGGCTATATCGAAGGCAATGGCCGGTTCCAGTTCTCCCCCGATTGGAGCCTGACCAGCTCGGTTCGCCTTGCCAGCGACCGCACCTTCCTGCGCCGCTATGATATCAGCCGCGATGACCGGCTGCGCTCGACCGTCAATCTCGAACGGATCACCGAACTTTCGTATCTGTCGATTGCCGGGTGGGCGACACAGACGCTGCGGATCAATGCCGAACAGGGCCAGATCCCGCTCGCCCTGCCTGCGATTGATTTCCGCCAACGCCTCGCCAATCCGGTGCTGGGCGGCAATGTCCAGTTTCAGGCCAACAGCTTGGCGCTGCTGCGCAATGACGGGCAGGATACCCAGCGCGCATTTGCGGGCGTACAGTGGGATTTGCGGCGGTTGACGGGCCTTGGCCAGGTGGTGACGCTGACCGCCCTGGCGCGCGGCGACGTTTACAACACCAACAATGTCGAGGCGACCAGCACCGCAATCTATCGCGGCAATGAAGGCTGGACTGCACGCGGCATCGCCACCGCCGCGATTGACATTGAATGGCCGTTTGTGGGCGAGGCATTTGGCGGAACACAGGTGTTCAAGCCGCGCATACAGCTCGTCGCCAGCCCCAAGCTTCGCAATTTTGCCGTCCCCAACGAAGATGCCCGCGCCATCGATCTTGAGGATTCCAACCTTTTCGCGCTCAATCGCTTCCCCGGCTATGACCGGGTTGAAGATGGCACTCGGCTGACCTGGGGCGTCGACTGGGAGCTGCAACGCCCCGGCTGGCGGGTCAAAACCACCATCGGCCAATCATTCCGGATCGAAGCCCCGCGCGATGACCTGTTCCCCGAAGGCACCGGCCTGTCCGAACGGGTATCGGATTTCGTCGGGCGCACCGAAATTCGGTTCCAGAACCTCGTCAATTTCACCCACCGCTTCCGGCTCGACAAGGACAATTTCTCCGTCCGCCGGAACGAGATTGACGCGACCATCGGCTCGCGCCGCACCTATCTCGAACTGGGCTACCTGCGGCTCGACCGCGACATTCAGACCGTGGAAGATCTGCGCGACCGCGAAGAGCTGCGCTTTGCCGCGCGGGTCGCCATCGGGCGCAATTGGTCGGCGTTTGGATCGGCGGTGGTCAACCTGACCGATGCCGATGAAGACCCAGTGTTCCAGCCCGACGGGTTCGAACCGATCCGCACCCGGTTTGGCGTGGCCTATTCCGACGGCAGTCTCGACTTCGGTGCGACCTGGCGGCGCGACTTCATCGACGCGGGCGACGCGCGGCGCGGCAATGCATTCCAGTTGTTTTTCGCACTGCGGAATCTGGGGTTCCGGTAACGCCCCCGAATTGGCCCCAAGAATTGGCAGGACGGATAAATCGGGCTAAAGGGCACGGCATCGGGCAGTGGGCCGCGCGCTCAGTTCCGGTAAAAGGCTCAGCTTGCGTTCAGCCGGATTGGCTAAAGGGCTGTGCTTGCGTCAGGGCCATGTGTCGTAAGGCGCGCAGGATTTTTTCGATTTTTAAGGCGGGAATGACCGAGTGAACGTGAAGCTGTTTTCCAAGACGCTCTTTGCCCGAACCGGAACCGCGATTGCCGCGGCCGGCCTAATCAGTCTGGCGATAACGCCCATCGCTGCGCCTGCGCAGACCGTGGCGGTGCCGACGGCGGACAATCCCTTCGGCCTGCCCGAAGACATCAACCTGTTCGCCAAAGCCGATCCGGACAAGCGCACCGCGACCGCTGTGGTTAATGGCTATGTCATCACCGGCACCGACATTGATCAACGCGTCGCGCTGGTTACCGCCGCATCCGAAGCGCCAATTGCCGAAGAGGAATTGCTGCGCCTGCGGGTGCAGGTCCTGCGCAATCTGATCGACGAAACATTGAAGATTCAGGCGGCCGTCGCCGGCGAGCTTACTGTCAACCGCGAAGAGGTCGAACGGACCTATCAGCAGCTTGCCGCACAGAATTTCGCCTCTGAGCCTAAGAAGATGGACGAATATCTGCTCTCCATCGGTTCATCGCCCGCATCTTTGAAGCGCCAGATCGAAGGCGAGATTGCGTGGGAAAACCTGCTGCGCCGCAACATCAATCCCTTCGTCAATGTCTCGGCAGACGAGGTGAACGACGTGCTCAAGCGGCTGGAGGAATCGCGCGGGACCGATGAATATCGTCTCGGCGAAATCTATCTTTCGGCGACAGCTGAAAACCGCGCCGCCGTGCTCGCCAATGCGCAAACGATCATGCAGCAATTGCAGGGCGGCGGCAGCTTTGTCGCCTATGCGCGGCAATATTCCGAAGCGACCACCGCAGTGGTCGGCGGTGATCTGGGCTGGGTGCGTGCGGGGCAATTGCCGCCGCAGCTCGCCGCGGCTGCTCGCTCGATGCAAACTGGGCAGTTGCAGGGGCCAATTGAAATCCCCGGCGGGTTCTCGATCGTCTACCTGATCAACAAGCGGCAGGTGCTAAGCGCCGACCCCAACGAGGCGGTGCTTAACCTCAAACAGATCTCGATCGCCTTTGAACCTGGTGTAACGCAGGAAGCAGCTGAAGCGCGTGTCGCTCAGTTCGCCAGCTTCGTGGAAGGCCTGCGCAGCTGCGCCGATGCCGATGCCGGGGCAGCAGCAATCGGGGCTGAGGTGGTGACCAACGATCAGATCAAGGCTGCAAATCTGCCAGAACAGCTGCGCGCTATCATCCTCAACCTGCAAATCGGCCAAGCCACTCCGCCGTTTGGCGGCGTGCAGGAAGGCGTGCGCGTTCTGATGGTGTGCGGCCGCGATGATCCCAAGGATGCCAGCGCGCCGACCTTTGCCGCGGTTGAACAAACGATCGAGGAAGAGCGCGTCAATAAGCGCGCACAACGCTACCTGCGCGATCTGCGCAACGACGCCTATATCGAATACAATTGATCGGCGCGTGACTGGCGCGCGCGCTCCGCTTTTCGGTTCCTTGGCTGGGCCTTTGGCGATCACGCTCGGCGATCCGGCGGGGATCGGGCCAGAGGTTATCCTTGGCGCTTGGGCCAGATTGCGGGCCGAGCGCCGGACACCTCCCGCCTTTGTGGTTGGTGGGCCGGAACTGCTCCGCGCATTGGCCGAACGGCTGGGAATCGACGTTCAAATCGTGCCGATTGCCGATCCGGCGGAGGCATTTTACGCCTCAGCTGTAGGACTGCCGGTTTTGGCGGGCCTTGATGGCTCCTTGACCCCGGCTAGACCCACGCCAGACGGCGCCAGACTGGCGCTTGCCTCGCTCCAATGGGGGACAAAATTCGCCCTCTCCGAGGTGGCTGTAGGGTTAGTAACGGCGCCGGTGGCCAAGAGCGCTTTGGCCGCCATCGGCTGGGATTATCCGGGCCAAACCGAATTCCTCGCCGATGCTTGTGGGCTGCCCTACCGCGATGCAGTAATGATGCTGGCGGGGCCAAGCCTGCGCACCGTCCCGCTGACCGTCCACGTGCCTTTGGCCGAGGTTCCCGCGCTGCTCTCAGCTGACCTTATCACGCATAAAGCGCGCATTGTGGCGGCAGGATTACGGCGTGATTTCGGGGTGTTAGCCCCGCGCCTTGCGATTGCTGCGCTCAATCCCCACGCCGGCGAAGGCGGGCAATTTGGTGACGAGGAAGCGCGCCTGATCGCGCCTGCGATCGCCGCCTTGCAGGCCGAGGGGATCGACGCCTTTGGCCCCGTCCCGGGCGATGCGCTGTTCACCCCCCGGATGCGCGCGACCTATGACGCGGCTTTGTGCATGTATCACGACCAGGCGCTTATCCCATTGAAAGCGCTGGAAGTTGATGAGGGCGTCAACGTGACATTGGGCCTGCCGATCATTCGCACCTCACCCGATCACGGCACGGCCTTCGACATCGCGGGCAAGGGATTGGCCGATCCCGGCGCGATGGCCGCGGCGATTGTGATGGCGAGCGAAATGGCAGCCGCCCGGGCGACGGCGCGTGACTGACCTCCCCCCGATTCGTGATGTAATTCAACGTCATAATCTTGCGGCGACCAAGGCGTTGGGGCAGAACTTCCTGCTCGACGAACAGCTTCTCGCCCGCATTGCCGCGCTACCCGGCGACCTGTCCGGCCATCAAGTGCTCGAAGTCGGCCCCGGCCCCGGCGGGTTGACCCGCGCGCTGCTACGCGCCGGCGCAAAGGTCACTGCGATAGAAATGGACCGTCGCTGCCTGCCCGCGCTCGCCGAATTGGGGGAGAGCTTTCCTGGTCAACTCACTGTAATCGAAGGCGATGCCCTTAAAATTGATCACAATGCGTTGATGGCCAAGGACGGTGAGCGCGCGCCGTTCCACGTGCTCTCAAATCTGCCCTACAACGTCGGCACCGCGCTGTTCGTCCGCTGGCTCAGCGGTGAGACATGGCCGCCGCTCTGGCAATCGCTCACCTTGATGTTCCAGCGCGAAGTCGCCGAGCGGATTGTCGCCGCTGCCGGAGACGACGCCTATGGCCGCCTCGCCGTGCTGGCCCAATGGCGCGCCCATGCCAGCCTTGCGATGAAAGTGCACCGCAGCGCCTTCACCCCGCCCCCCAAAGTGATGAGCGCAATTGTCCATGTCACCCCCGCCGCGATGCCCGAAGGCGTGTCGGCCCGAATGCTCGAACGCCTGACCGAAGCCGCCTTCGGCCAACGCCGCAAGATGCTGCGCCAGAGCCTGAAAGGCGTGCCGGGGGCGCTGGAGGCGCTCGCTAGCCTAGGGATCGACCAAACCCGCCGGGCGGAGACGGTCAGCGTTGACGAGTTCGTGGCTGTGGCACGCGTGCTGGGTGCCCGCGCAAGTTAGGTGTTGCGCGGATAACTTCGGCGCGTTGCAACATCAGGCCGAGGATTTCAGACCTTTCAGCAGCCCATTGCAGGACGTTGGAAAACATGAGGATTTCGATCCCGTCCACACCTTCCATCCGCACTCCATATTTGTTGTCGAGCAGATCCCACGACGCCGGCTCGATGGACATCCTGTCGAACGGCAGAAACAGATCGCGGCAGCCATATTTGAACGGCGGTACGATCGACAGGCTCAGCCCGTCGTCGTGAATTCCCACCATCACCGGGGGGTGACGATGCGACTTTAGATCGCCGGACAAGTGCCCGAACCGAAAACCGGGCTGCGAAATGCGCACCATTCCTGTCAGCTTTGTGGCGAGCGGTTTGCAGGGCTTAGTCACCGCATAAAGCCGCTCATACTCGCGCCAACGCCCGTTGCTGGCGTGCATGATGTAGAACGCGACCCCTCCGAAGAATGCGAGGCTGAGCACGCTGACAAGAGTCATGTAGGCTTGTTCGAAGAATTCACCCATAACGGCCAGCTCCGCAGCACGGCCGCCTTTCGCAGCCAATGCCAGAAGCTTAGGCGGAATTGGTGGACAAAGCGTTCACCCGGCTGTCTTGCCCGCCCGCAATTCTATCGCAATTGAGGGCAAGGGTTAGTGCGCCCGGTGTAATCAAAGCCCCATGTGCGATACCCGCTCGCATCGATATGGAACCGTCCCTCAGAATTGATCGCAAGGTCATCAGGCTTGAAATAGGCTCCCAACCCCATTTCCGATCCGGTCCCAGCCGCGCGCTGCATAGCGCACAAATCCTTGAACAATTTGCGCCGGTCGGGCCTGTCACTGGCCACCAGATCCAGCGCCTTGAACTCTAGATGGCGGCTGCGACTGGCGCCCTTGACGCAGATGTTGATTGCAGGTGAGCGCCACCCGGAAACCACTTCGAGCGGGCCTGTCACCGGGATCACCTCGGCCCGCAGCAGCTTCAAGGTGGGGATGATGTCGCGCCAACGCTCTCGCGGCGGCATGGCGAAATAGGCGGCGCCGCAGCGTGATGCATATTGCCCGTCGACCCGCCACAGCTGCCAGGTGGGGACGATTCCGGCGACACCTTCATCCTGCAGCATTGCCTGAAATGCGGCGTAGTCGCGCGCCCTTTCGGCAGAATGTTCGCCGGAAGAGCTGAACACCCAACGGTTGAACGCCCCGGCCGAACTCGGGCCGGTGTCGTTGGGTGCGCGTTCAGCATCGCCCACCCCCGCCATCGCTGCGGTGGCGAGGGTTAAGAAGCCAAGCAACGGGGCCATGATTCTCCGCATGGCTAAGGGTTTGTCTTACCCCGCCTTCTTGCGCAACCGCCATGCGTGCAGCAGCGGTTCGGTGTAGCCGCTCGGTTGCTCCACTCCCTTGAAGATCAGCTCCTTCGCTGCGCTGAAGGCCGCCCCGCCCTCGTTGTCGGTGAGCGGCAGGTAGAGCGGATCGCCTGCGTTCTGCGCGTCGACCTTGGCAGCCATGCGGCGCAGCGAATCCATCACCTGGCCTTCCGTGATCACACCGTGCAGCAGCCAATTGGCGATGTGCTGCGATGAGATGCGCAAAGTCGCGCGGTCTTCCATCAGGCCCACATCATTGATGTCGGGCACCTTGGAGCAGCCCACGCCCGCATCAACCCAGCGCACAACATAACCGAGTAGGCCCTGACAATTATTGTCGAGTTCCTCCCGGATTTCGTCTTCCGACCAGTTCGCGCCGTCAGCCAGAGGGATACTGAGCAGCGCGTCTAGACCGGCCGGTTCGGGCAGCGTCTTCTGAACCGCGAACACATCCTCGGCATGGTAGTGCAGCGCGTGGAGCGTTGCGGCGGTGGGCGACGGCACCCACGCGGTGTTGGCGCCGGCGCGCAGGTGGGCGATCTTCTCAACCATCATCTGCCCCATCAGATCGGGCGCGGCCCACATGCCCTTGCCGATCTGCGCCTTGCCCGACAGGCCGTGCTTGAGGCCAATGGCGACGTTGCGCGCCTCATAAGCCTTGAGCCAGTCCGAACCCTTCATCGCGCCCTTTCGCAGCATCGGCCCGGCCCGCATCGAGGTGTGGATTTCATCCCCGGTACGATCAAGGAAGCCGGTGTTGATGAACACGATCCGGTCGCGCACGGCATGGATGCAGGCGGCGAGGTTGGCCGAAGTGCGGCGTTCCTCGTCCATCACGCCGACCTTGATCGTGTGGCGCGGGAGCTTGAGCAGATCCTCAACTGCGTCGAACAAATCGTTGGTAAAAGAGCATTCTTCCGGCCCATGCATCTTGGGCTTGACGATGTAAATCGAGCCGCAGCGCGAATTGCCGTGCTTGCCGTGACCCTCGACATTGAGCGTGCTGATGGCAGAGGTGAACACCGCGTCCATGATGCCCTCGGGGATCTCTGAGCCATCCGCGAGGCAGATCGCCGGGTTGGTCATCAGGTGGCCGACATTGCGCACAAACATCAAGCTGCGGCCCGAGAGCGTGTGCTGCGTGCCGTCGGTGGCGGTGTAGGTCTTGTCGCCAGCGAGCGTGCGGGTGAGCGTGCGCCCGCCCTTGGCAAAACTCTCAGACAGATCGCCGCGGATGATGCCGAGCCAGTTGGTGTAGGCCAGCAGCTTGTCCTCGGCATCGACTGCCGCGACTGAGTCTTCGCAATCGGCGATGGTGGTAAGCGCTGATTCGACGATGATGTCGGCAATGCCGGCCTTGTCTGAAGCACCCACCGCAGTGGTAGAATCGAATGTAACTTCAATATGCAGACCGTTATTTTTAAGTAACAATCCCTTCTCAGTCTCGCCGATCCATTGCGCCGGATCGGCGAGCGAAATGGCATCGCGGGCCGATAGATCGGCCCAGCTGCCGCTCGCCAGCGGGAAGGCGGAATCGAGGAACTGCCGCCCGCGCGCAATCACTGCCGCACCGCGTGCCGCATCATAGCCGCCGGGCTTGGCCGGCGCCGCATCGAGCGCATCGGTGCCGTAGAAAGCATCATAAAGGCTTCCCCAGCGAGCATTCGCCGCGTTGAGCAGGAAGCGCGCGTTGAGGATCGGCACCACCAGCTGTGGCCCGGCCATCGTGGCGATCTCGGGATCGACGTTCTGCGTGCCGATCTGGAAATCGCCCGGCTCAGGGACGAGGTAGCCGATTTCGGTCAGGAACGCCTTGTAAGCCTCTGCATCATGGGGCTTTCCCGCACGCCCGACATGCCACGCATCAATCTGCGCCTGCAACTCCTCCCGCTTGGCCAGCAACGCCCGGTTGCGCGGGGCGAAGTCGGCCAGCAGCGCAGCGAAACCTTGCCAGAACGCGTCCACATCGCGCCCGAGCGGCGTAAGCACCTCGGCTTCGAGGAAAGTCGCCAGCCGCGCATCAATCGCAATTCCGGCGCGGGGGATCATGTCAGTCATGGGTGTCCTCATTGGGCTAGCTTGGGGCAAGTCCTGGGGAGGAGAGGACGTTATCAGTTTCGGGCCGCGCTATGGCGCAGCAGGGGCGCGATTGCAACGGGTTGGACTGGCGCGCGCAGGCGGCTAGAGAAGGTCGAATATGAACCCACACCAACCTTCCCCTTCCTTCCACGCCGCAGCGATGCTGGCACAGGTGCAGGCGTGGAGCGCGATCAACACCGGCACCGCGAATCTCGCCGGGCTGGCCGAGCAGGCGAAAGCGCTGGCCGAGGCGTTTGGCGCGCTGCCCGGATCAGTGGAACTGGTCGATCCCGCCCCTGTCACCGCGATTGCCGCTGATGGTCGCGCGTTTGACAAGCCGCATGGCCAACATCTGGTCGTGCGCGTGCGACCGCAGGCCAATCGACGTATCTTGCTGACCGGGCATATGGATACCGTGTTCCCGTCTGATCACGCCTTTCAGCACCAACGCTGGCTGGATGGAGAGACGCTCAATGGCCCCGGCGTCGCTGACATGAAGGGCGGGATTGCCGTCATGCTTCACGCGCTGCTGGCGTTTGAGCAAACCGCTGCTGCCAGCGCGCTGGGCTATGATGTGCTGATCAATTCAGATGAGGAAACCGGCTCGCTCGCAAGTAGCGCACTGATTGCGGAGTTGGCGGCGGGCAAGCTGGCGGCGTTGACCTACGAACCAGCCGCGCTACCCGATGGCACGCTGGCGCATGAGCGTGGGGGCACGGGCAATTATTCGATCACCTTCACCGGAAAATCCGCCCATGCCGGGCGCAATCCGCACGAAGGTCGCAATGCGATCGTCGCGGCGGCGGATCTGATCTTGCGGTTGAAGGCGCTGGAAAGCGACGATCTGACCATCAACCCAGCCAAGCTGGAAGGCGGCGCAGCGAATAATGTGGTGCCTGATCATGCCGTGCTGCGGTTCAATATTCGTCCGAAATCCACAGCCGCGATGGATATTTTTGATCTTAATCTTAAGCACTTGATCAGCGTAATTGAGACTGAGCATAAAGTTTCCATCCACCGCCACGGCGGCGTCACCCGGCCCCCGAAAAAGGTTGATGCCCGCGCGCAGGCGCTGTTCGATCTTGTCAGGCAATGCGGCGCGGAATTGGGGCAGGACATCCGTTGGCAATCATCCGGCGGCGTGTGCGATGGCAACAATATCGCGGCCTGCGGGGTGCCGGTGGTCGATACGATGGGCGTTTGCGGCGGGGCAATTCACTCGTCGGATGAATATCTCATCGTCCCCAGCCTCACGACCCGCGCCGCCCTGTCCGCCCGCGTAATCGAACGCTTGGCGCAAGGCGCACTCAACCAAGGAACCCCTGCATGAGCTTTCGCCTGCGCGCCGCCCGGCCTGCCGATCTTGAGGCACTGTACGAAATGGCCAAGCTCACCGGCGGGGGGTTCACCAACCTGCCGCCGGATCGTGCGGCCTTGAAAGGCAAGCTGGAGCGCGCCGAGGTGGCCTTTGCCCGCGAAGGTGATGCACTGGTCGATGAACAATATGTGCTGGTGCTCGAAAACGCCCGCACCGGCGCAGTGCGCGGCACCTGCCAGTTGATGACGCAGGTGGGCCAACGGTGGCCGTTCTATTCGTATCGGCTCAACACTCTCACCCAATATTCGCAGGAATTGGACCGCACGGTGCGCGCTGAACTTCTCAGCCTCGTCACCGATCTTGAGGGCTCTAGCGAGGTCGGCGGGCTGTTTCTCCACCCTAATGAACGCGCAGGGGGCCTTGGCCTGCTGCTTGCAAGGTCGCGCTATATGTTCGTGGCGATGCACCGGCGGCGGTTTGCCGACCGCATTCTAGCCGAGCTGCGCGGA
The DNA here is from genome assembly GCA_001464915.1 of Sphingomonadales bacterium Ga0077531. Classification (GTDB taxonomy): domain Bacteria; phylum Pseudomonadota; class Alphaproteobacteria; order Sphingomonadales; family Sphingomonadaceae; genus Erythrobacter. Next base: position 102,169 of record LNED01000033.1, on the reverse strand, counting down.
ATTATCGACGAGCGCGGCGGATCTCCGTTCTGGGACGGGGTCGCAGGGCGGTTTTTCGGGATGAGCTTTCAGGACGCGGACTATTTTAACGCCATCAACGGCAACCAGTTCATTGCCGATCTGATGCCCAAGCACCCGGTCTATATCGCGATGCTCAACGATGATGCGCGCAGTGTGATCGGCGTGCCCCACCCCACCGGGCGCGCGGCGATGCGGATGCTGGAGGACGAAGGTTTCCGCGCCGAAGGTTACGTCGACATCTTCGATGGCGGGCCGACGATGGTGGCGCACACCGATCAGGTCACCAGTGTAAAGGGCAGCGCGCCTGCCACTGTCACCGCCATGACGGTCAGCGAAGGCGAGCGCGCGATCCTCGCCACCGGCAGCCTCGGCACCTTCCGCGCCTGCTTCGGCGCGCGGGTGCTGGACGGCGCGGGAGGGATCGCGATCGATTCGGCCAGCGCCGACCTGCTCGACGTGTGCGAAGGCGACACCGTGTGGAGCGTGGCGCGATGAGCCTCACGGAAATCAATTTCGACGGGATCGTCGGCCCCTCACACAACTACGCCGGCCTCAGCCTAGGCAATATTGCCAGCGCCAGCCATGCGGGCGATCCGTCGTACCCGCGCGCTGCCGCCTTGCAGGGGATGGCGAAGATGCGGGGCAATCTGGCGCGGCTGGGCGTGCAGGGGTTCCTGCTGCCGCTGCCCCGCCCCAACCATGCTTTGGTACAGGCGCTGGCCCTCGATGGAAGCGAGCCGCCGCAATTACGCGCCGCGCCGTGGTCGGCCTCATCGATGTGGACCGCCAATGCCGCAACCGTCTCACCCGCGCCCGACACCGCCGACGGGCGCTGCCACCTGACGCCCGCTAACCTCGTCACCATGCTCCACCGTGCGCAGGAATGGCCCGATACCCAAAGCCAGTTGGCGGTTGCGTTCGGGGACACCCGCCACTTTGCGATCCACGATGCGGTGCCACCGACCTTTGGCGACGAGGGCGCGGCCAATCACATGCGGCTGTGCGAGAGCCACGATGCACCCGGCGTCGAGGTGTTCGTCTATGGTAAAACCGGCGGCCGCTTCCCTGCGCGCCAGCATGAACAGGCCAGCCGCCTCGTCGCCCGCGCTCACGGGCTTGATCCCGCGCGGACGGTGTTCATCGAGCAAAATCCCGAGGCTATTGCCGCAGGCGCGTTCCACAATGATGTGGTCGCGGTCGCCAATGGCCGCGTGCTGTTCACCCATGCCGAAGCCTTCGCCGACCAAGCGGGCGCTTACGATTCGATCCGCGCCGCATTTCCCGCGTTGGAAGTGGTCGAGGTGCCGTCGCACGCGGTCACCCTGCAAGAGGCGATCCGCACCTATCTGTTCAACGCGCAACTCCTGACCCTACCATCGGGCGAGATGGTGCTGATCGTGCCCGAAGAGTGCCGCGAAAGCCCAAGTGTGTGGGATTGGTGCGAAGCGATGTTGGCTGGAAATGGCCCGATCCGGCAAGTGATCCCGGTTGATGTAAAACAATCGATGGCCAACGGCGGCGGCCCGGCCTGCTTGCGCCTGCGCGTGGTGTGCGATCCCGCCACGGTCGATCCGCGCTTTCTGCTTGATGAGGCCAAGGCCGATCTGATCGAACGCACCATCGCAGCGCATTACCCCGACCAGATCGATCCGCCCGATATTGGGTCCGAGGCGCTGGCAAACAGCGTCATTGCAGCACGGCTCGCCTTGCTGGATGCGCTCAATCTGGCACAGCTTGGTTAACGCGTTTGCGCGATGCTCGCGACTGAGCGTAGGGTTACCGAAATGTAAAAGCGACTCTGAACAGATGGAGTTGCAACGGTTCGGGAGCCGCTATGCTGCGCAAGATATCAAGGCTGTTCGTCATCAAGACGCGCTTTGAAGCATTCCTGATCATCTATGCGCTGGCGCTCGGCGCGACAGCGCGCGGCAGCGCCTATCTGGTGCAATATCCGGGCTTTGGCGGACAGTTGCTGTATCTGGCAACCACCGGGGCGGTGTTCCTCGGCGGGGCGAAGATCCTCGATTGCATCCGGCTTGAAAAGGAAGTGGCGGCGTTGCGCGGCGAGGCCAGCGGCACGTCGGAATAGCCTTTTGGTTGCCCTAGGCTTTCGCTGCTCTGACCTAGCCGCGAAGGTGGGGGTTTCTGTTGCTACGTACCCCCGGACGCCCGGTATCCGATTCTGTTGCCCGGTTCGGTCCAACCGCGCTTTTTAGCCTAATAAAAGAAGGGCGTTAGCCCATCAATTACGCAGCGATTGCGAGTGCTTCGTTATCGTTGGCACTTATGGGTTTTGAGCCTTATGCGGGTTACTCAGCCCGGGCAAAAACTACGCTTTTCAACACACGTCGATCCTAGTTCGGCCCCATCAGGAGTTGCGGCCAACCGTCATTTCTGACCGCCGCTTCTGGTGGAGCCGCCGGGTACTGCCCCCGGGTCCGTTGCATCTATTGTACGCAGCCATTTATCGCCATATTCGGTTTCCCGACCCGGCTGATATAGCGCGCGAATGCTGAATGAGAAGTGTCTAATCCCCTCCCGCATACGAGGGGGGATCAGCAATTACTTCTTCAACGCGTCGCGGATTTCGGTGAGCAGCTCGATTTCGGTCGGGCCAGCGGGCGCGGCTTCTTCGGGCGTGGCCATCTTCGCCGACAGCTTGCTGACATAGCGCACCATCAGGAAGATGATGAAAGCGAGGATCACGAAGTTGATGATCACCGACACGAATGCCCCCAGCCCCATAACATTGGCCCCGGCCTCCCGCGCGGCGGCGAGCGGGGTGCCCGCAGCGACGTCACCCGACAGCACCAAATACCGATCCGAAAAATCGATATTGCCAAAGATCGCGCCCACGATCGGCATGATGATCTCGTCGGTCAACGATTTGACGATCGCGCCAAACGAAGCGCCGATGATAACCCCGACGGCAAGGTCGATAACGTTGCCCTTGGCAATGAAAGCTTTAAAATCCTGCAACATGATAATCCCCTCGTGAAAGCCCTTAACCATCTTTTGGCACTCTCGTCGCTGTCTGCCAACCCACTCCTAACACTCACCGCCGCTTGAACGCGCAAAGTGGTGTGCTATATCCACAATACAGGAGTTTGCCGCGCTGCCCCCGACCAGGGGCCAGTGCCATCAGGAGGGATCGTTCCAATGAAGTTCACCACCATTCTACGCGGCGCATTTGCCGCAGCTGCTGCGCTCAGCCTGGCGGCATGCGGGATCAACTCTGTCCCCGCCGCCGAAGAAGCAGCCAAGGCGCAGTGGGGTAACGTGGAAAGCGCCTTACAGAACCGTTCGGACAAAATCCCCAACCTTGTCGCCGTGGTGCAAGGCGCCGCAATTTCGGAAAAGGACATTCTGCAAGGTGTGATCGATGCCCGCGCCCGCGCAACGTCGATCAACATCACCACCGATGACCTGTCGAACCCCGAAGAATTCAAGAAATTCTCCGACGCGCAGAACCAGCTGACGCAGGCGATGGGCCAGTTGCGCACCGTGGTGGAAAACTACCCGCAGCTGGCCAGCCAGCCGCGCTTTGGCGATCTGATGGTGGCGATTGATGAAGCCAACAACCAGATCAACACCGAACGCCTGCGCTACAACGAGCTGGCGCGTGACTATAACACCGAAATCCGCACCTTCCCCAGCAGCATTGGCGCGAACGTCATCCACGGTGCCAAGCCGCTGGAGTATTTCGAAGCTGATGAGGCGAGCAAAGCCAACCCGACCGTCGATATGAGCGGCATCACTGGCGACAAGACACCGGCGGCCGCGAACTGAGGTGACCCGGACGCTTATACTACTGCGCCAAACGTTGCTGTTGCTGGCGGGCCTGTTCTGGCTCGCCGGCACAACTGCTGCGCAGGCGCAGGACTATCCCCCGGTGCCTAATGGCCCGGTCTATGACGGGGCCGACGTGCTCTCGCCAGAGACAGAAGCGCAGCTCGACGCGCAACTGCGCGCCTATAATGCGCAGACAGGGCGCGCGATCATCGTTGCCACTGTGCCCAATCTGGGCGGGGCGAACATCGAAAGCTACGCCACCGGGCTGTTCAGCACCTGGGGGATCGGCGGGGAAAAGCGTGACCAGGGCCTGCTGCTGTTGATCGCCCGCGATGATCGCAAACTGCGGATCGAAGTTGGCTATGGGCTCCACGGCTATTTCGGTGGGATCATGGCCGGGCGGGTGATCAATGACGTCATCACCCCGCGCTTCAAGGAGGGCAATTTTGATGCGGGGGTGACCGACGGGGTTGCCGCTATCCTCGCGCATCTCGCCAAAAGCCCCGAAGACGCCATTGCCATCGAAGAAGCCGCACAGGCGGCAGCGGCACAGAGCAGCCGCAGCGATGGTGGGTTCCCGATTGGCGTGCTGATCTGGGGCGCCTTCCTGTTCTTTTTCTTCATCTTGCCGCTGCTCGCCGGGCGCAACCGTCGGCGCAAATACCGCGCCAAAGGTGCAGGCCCGTGGGGCAGCGCCGAGGAATCTTATGGCCGCGGCGTGGGCGATACCGCCCGCGACATCATCCTGTGGGAAGTGGGCAGCGCGATCCTGCGCGGTGCGCTTTCGGGCGGTGATGATGACGGCGGCGGTTGGGGCGGAGGCGGCGGCGGTGGCGGTTTCGGCGGGTTCGGCGGCGGCTCGTCCGGCGGCGGCGGCGCATCGGGGGGGTGGTAGCAATGGCCTTTCTTGATGATGCCGGACACAAGCTCGTCAGTGACGCGGTTACGGCGGCGGAAGCACACACCTCGGGCGAGATCGTGACTGTCCTGACCGACCGTTCAGACGGTTACACCGACGTGGCCCTGCTATGGGCAGCGGGTGCGGCGTTCACTGCGATGAGCGTGTTCGCAGCCTTCCCGCGCCCGTTTCTTGACGGCTGGGATTTGGCGTTTGGCGGTTGGGGCCATCAATGGAGCACAGGCGAGCTGGCCAGCATGGTGATCGGACTTGGCCTGGTCAAATTCATCGCTGTGATGCTGGTGCAGCAGTGGGAACCATTGAAGTTCTGGCTGATCCCCGGCCCTACCAAGACGATCCGCGTTCACAATCAGGCGGTGCGCCAATTCAAGGTTGGCGCAGATCGCCGCACCACCGGGCGCACCGGGGTGATGATCTACCTGTCGATGCGCGAACATCGGGCAGAGATTGTCGCCGATGAAAGCATCGCCGGACAAGTCCCGGCAGAAGTCTGGGGCGAGGCGATGGGCGACATGCTGGTGGAAATCCGCAAGGGCCGGATCGCCGAAGGCCTGGCGGTCGGCATCCGTGATGTTGGCTTTGTCCTGGCTCAGCACTTCCCGCGCGGCGAAAATGACGTGAACGAGCTGCCGGATCGGTTGATCGAGATTTAAGCGCCCTTCCCCCTTGACCCGGAGCGGCAGAGCCTGTCTCGCAGTGCGCAAGCCAGCCTGCCTCGACGGAGTACCCTTTGCAAAAAGATCGTGACGCCGACCTGCCCGAACAGGTGATGTGGGAAGGCCGCTTCATCACCGCCAAAACACGCGGGCGCTGGGAATATGTCGGGCGGGCACGCGGCATCCGGGCCGCCGCTATTATCGCGCTGGATGATGACGCGGATGGCACCCGCCACGTGATCCTCGTCAGCCAATACCGCGTGCCGTTGGGGCGCTTCAGCCTTGAGATTCCGGCGGGCCTGATCGGTGACGACGCAGGCAATGAAGGCGAGGACGCGCTCACCGCCGCCGCACGCGAGCTGGAGGAAGAAACCGGCTACCGCGCCAGCACGCTTGAGATGCTGGGTGAATTCTACTCCTCGCCCGGCATGGTCTCGGAATGCTTCATACTGTTGAAGGCCACCGGCCTCGAGCAGGTTGGCGAAGGGGGCGGCACCGAAGGCGAGAATATCACCGTCCACCGGGTCGCCTTGCGCGATCTGGCGCGTTTCGTGGCCGAATGGCGGCGGGCTGGCCACGCGGTCGATGTCCGGATAGCGATGCTTTTGACACCGGGATACTTGGGAGAGGATTGAATTATGGCAGGCAGAGTAGCAGGCAAGATGGCCCTGGTAACCGGGGCCGCGCAAGGCTTGGGCCGCGCGCATTGCATCCGGCTGGCGCAAGAAGGCGCGCGGGTGCTGGCGACCGACATCAACGGCGCGGGCGCGGCGGAAACGGCGGCGATCATCAACGCCGAAATGGGCGCTGGCACTGCGTTCAGCATCGCGCATGATGTGACCGACCCGGCGCAGTGGGAAGCCGCGGTCGATGCCGCGCGCGAACACCTCGGCGGGCTCAACGTGCTGGTCAACAATGCCGGGATCGGGGTCGCGGGCAATATCGAGGCCTGCACCTTCGAAGATTGGCAGCGGTGTTTTGACATCAACGTCAATTCGATCTTCCACGGCTGCCAGAAAGCCCTGCCGCTGATGCGCGAGCACGCGCCGGGGTCGATCATCAACATCTCGTCGATCGCGGGCCTGATCGCGAGCGACACCATGCCCGCTTACAACGCATCAAAGGCAGCGGTGTGGATGCTGTCGAAATCAATCGCGCTGCACTGCGCGAAAAAGGGCATGAATATCCGCTGCAATTCGGTGCACCCGACCTTTGTCGATACGCCGATCCTTGATGGGACAGCCAAGGCAGCCTCGCTCGATCGCGAAGTGTTACTGGAAAAGCTGGCGCGGCAAATTCCGCTCAAATTCGTCGGCGAGCCCAACGACATCGCCAACGCGGTGCTCTATCTGGCGAGCGACGAAAGCCGCTTCATGACCGGGGCAGAGCTGAAACTGGATGGCGGCATCAGCGCCATGTAATTGCCGGGCGGCGGGCACCACATGAGGTGCCCGCTTGCCAGCAAAAATTAGTCCGCGATCAAAGCAATCGCGAGGTAGATCAGCACCGGTGCGCCGAAGCCGAACAGTGCTGCCGCGACAAAGCCGATCCGCACCAGCATCGTATCGATGCCGAAATAGTCACCGATCCCGGCACACACGCCGAAAACCTTTCCGTTGTTCTTGTCGAGCCGAAAGCTCGTGCGGGGCGGCTTTCCGCCGGGGGTGTTGGTGAGGTTGGTCATATCAAAAGTCCCTTAAATCCGAAAGTTGAGGCGAGTGCGCAGGCGTCAGGCAACCATGCCGGGGCTGGCAGGGATGATCGCATAGGCGAAGCTTGCAACCGTCAGCACGACAGCAAAGGCGGCTGAGACAAAGCGAGCGCTGGTTTCGGGGCGGAACATGAGACTTAATCCTTCTTCAAATGGGGGTGGTGAGGCTCAGGCAACGAGGCCGGGGCTGGCGGGGATGATCGCGTAGGCAAGAAACGCGGCCGAAATGATGACCGAGAAAGCGGCAGCGAACAGACGGTTCGAGGTGTCTTGAGCAAACATTGGGTAATCTCCTTTGGTGTTTTTCACTGTGTTCCGGGACCATCCCGGGGATGCAAAGTACTCTGCACGGGCCGTGCCAAACTTGAAAAATGGCTGATTTCCGCCATTCTGATGCTTTCTCGCCGCAAACAGCCCGTTCATCTGAGCGAAAGCTTGGTAATTTTTCCCAAGGTTTGGGATTGCGGATTTTGGGAGGGCGGCTCTGGCCAATTCGTCACCCTGTGCTACCCGCGCAGGAAGTATGGCGCTCAGCAAGATCAGCCTTGAAAATGTCCGTAATCACGCCGCGACCACGCTGGCGGAGACGGCGCATTTCAATCTGCTGGTGGGGGAGAATGGGGCGGGAAAAACCAACCTGCTCGAAGCGATCTCGTTGCTCGGCCCCGGACGCGGACTGCGGCGCGCAAACCTTGGCGACATAGCGCGAAGGGCTGCTCCGGGCGATCCGCCGCTACCCTTCGCCATCGGTGCGAGCCTGATCGAACAGGGCACGCTGTCGGCAAGGCTTGGCACCTATACCGAGGCCGGGCAGCCCGGACGGCGGTTGGTGCGGGTCAATAGCGCACCTGCCAGCGCGGCGAGCCTGGCGGAATGGCTGGCGCTCAGCTGGCTGACCCCGGCGATGGACGGATTGTTCACCGACAGCGCCGGCGCACGGCGGCGGTTCATGGACCGCATGGCGTTGGCTATCGCGCCCGATCATGCACGGCGGGTGGGTGCGCTGGAGACGAGCTTGCGCGAACGCGGGCGATTGCTCGACAATGGCGGCGACGCGCGCTGGCTCGACGCAGTGGAGGCACAGGTGGCCGATCACGGCGCGGCGGTCGCAGGCACCCGCGCAATGCTGGCGGCGCGGTTGGTGGATGAACTCTCCGCCCTGCCGCCCGAGCCCTTCGCCCGCCCTGCCCTGACTTATCGCCCCGGCGGGCCGGTCGACGAGACAGCCTTGCGCGCTGAACTCGCCCGCAATCGCCCGCACGACAGGGCGGCAGGGCGCGCGCTCACCGGGCCGCAGCGCGATGAATTGGAAGTGGTGATGGCCTCCACCCACCAACCCGCCGCATCATGTTCCACCGGCGAGCAGAAGGCGATGCTGATCGCGATCACGCTGGCTCACGGCATCCTCGCCTCGGCTGGGCGGCCAAGCGTGCTGCTACTTGATGAAGTCGCCGCGCACCTTGATCCCGTCCGCCGCACCGAACTGTTCCGTCGGTTGCGGGAAGGCCAAGCACAGGTGTGGATGACGGGGACTGAGCTTGCACCCTTCGATGCAATTCGCGGTGAGGCCGCGATCTGGCGCGTCAGCGGCGGGAGCGTGGAGCGGGTCTAGCCGCAACCTAAGGGGGGTCTAAGGCCCCTCTGGCGGAGGCAAAGCCCCCTCAACCTCGCCCAAGGTTGCCGCAACCAATCGCTCAATCCCGTCAGCCGTGGGGTGAATCCGGTCGGACTGGAACAGCTCCGGTTCGCGGTAGATATCTTCCAGCCAGAACGGGATCAGGGCCACGCCATATTGCTTGGCAAGATCGCGATAGAGCGCATCGAACTGCGCCTGATATTCTGGGCCGTAGTTCGGGGGGCTGCGCATCCCCATCAGCAGCACCGGCACGTTCTGCTCCTGTAGGATAGCCAGCATCTTGCCAAGGTTCGCCTTGGTCTCGTCCGGCTCCAGCCCGCGCAGCAGATCATTACCGCCCAGTTCCAGGATCAAAAGCGCCGGGGGCTGCTCCATCGCTGCCAGCGTGAATTCCAGCCGGTTCAACCCGGCGGCGGTGGTATCGCCCGAAACCCCGGCATTAATGATATCCGCGTTGATGCCCTTGGCCCGCAGCGCATTTTCCAGCTTTTCAGGATAGGAATCGCGCGGGTCGAGGCCGTAGCCTGCGAACAGGCTGTCGCCGAAAGCGATGATCGTCCGCTCCGGCCCCACGACCGGGATTGCGGGTAGCGCGGCGGCCCCATCCTCCGCCACTTCGGGCGCGCGGGCGGTGTCCGCATCGGCACCATCGCTGCAAGCGCCAAGGGTTAGTGGCAACGCGAGGGCCGCAGCGCCAATTATGACAATATTCGACCAACCGCGCTTGTGCATCTGCGAGCCCTTCTTAGCTGTAGCTTGTTGCAAATCCCCACCTATGCCATCGGAACCCCGTGACAAGCCCCTCTCTCGCAATCAGCGCCCGTAACCTTACCCTCACCCTCGGCAGCAATGCTGCGCCGGTCACGATCCTGCGCGGGATTGATCTCGACATCGCGCGCGGCGAGGTCGTCGCGCTGCTTGGCCCATCAGGCTCAGGCAAAAGCTCGCTGATGGCGGTGCTGTCAGGGCTGGAGCGCGCCAGTGGCGGCACACTGACCGTAGCGGGCGCCGATTTCGCCGGGCTTTCGGAAGATGGACTGGCCGCCGCGCGTCGGGGGCGGATCGGGATTGTGCTGCAAGCCTTCCACCTGCTCCCGACCATGACTGCCGCCGAAAATGTCGCGACCCCGATGGAACTGGCCGCGATGCCCGACGCCGCGCCGCGTGCGCTGGCGGAACTCGAAGCAGTCGGCCTCGGCCACCGCACTGGGCATTACCCCACCCAGCTTTCCGGCGGTGAGCAGCAACGCGTTGCCATAGCCCGCGCCACCGCGCCGCGCCCAGAGCTGATCTTCGCTGACGAGCCGACCGGCAACCTTGATGCTGCCACGGGCGAAGAGATCATCAACCTGCTGTTCGCTCGCCGCGCTGAAACCGGCGCGACGCTATTGATCATCACCCACGATGCCAGCCTCGCTGCGCGGTGCGAACGAGTGCTGACAATGGCCGACGGGGTGATTGTCTCGGACACCACGGGCTCACGATGAGCCTTCCCCTCAAAACCGCATGGGCGATTGCCCGGCGCGATCTGAATGGCCGGTTTCGCGGGCTGCGCCTGCTGCTGGTGTGTATCTTCCTCGGCACCGCCGCGCTCGCCGCGATTGGCACCCTGACTTCGGCGATTGAGCGCGAGTTGGCCTCATCCGGGCAGGAATTGCTCGGCGGGGATCTTGAGGTTGAGGTGTGGCAACGCGGGCTTTCGGACGATGAGCGCAAGGCACTCGCCGCCTATGGCACCATTTCCAGCGGGTTCCGCCTGCAAGCGATGGCAAGTACGCCGGACGCCGCTGCACCGATCGAATTGAAAGCGGTGGATGCCAAGTGGCCGATGTTCGGCACGCTGACGTTGGCCGATGGCCGCAGCGTCGGCGCGCCTTCGGGCATGGACGCTTGGATTGCCGAAACCGCGATTGAGCGGCTCGGCATCAAGGTCGGCGACAGTTTCACCGTTGGCACCGTCACGCTCAAAGCCGCGGGCGTGATCAAGGACGAGCCCGATCGCCTGTCTGAAGGTTTCGCGTTAGGCCCGACGGTGATCGTCGCTGATAGCGTGCCTGCCGCCGCCGGACTGCTGCAACCCGGCGCACTGTATCAGAGCAAGCACCGCATCGCCTTCGCCAACGCCGCCCGCGATCCCGAAGCGACCGAGGAGGCACTGACCAAGGCGTTCCCCAACGCCGGGTTCGACATCCGCACCCGCGACCGTGCCTCCCCCGGAGCGGATCGCTTCGTGCGGCAGATGAGTGATTTTCTCACGCTGGTGGGTCTTGCCGCGCTGGTGATTGCGGGCATCGGGATTGCGGGCGGGGTGTCGTCCTATCTCGATCAGCGGCGCGGTAGCATTGCGACGTTGAAGGTGCTGGGTGCCACTTCTGGCGACATCGTGCGGATTTACGCCATGCAGATCGGCGTTGCGGCGCTGATCGGGAGCATCGCCGGGCTGGCCGTGGGTGTGCTGGTCACGCCGGTGCTCGGAAGCGCGCTGCAAGGGCTGCTGCCGGTTGAAAGCGGGTTTATCATCGCCCCTGCCCCGCTGGCGCTGGCGGCGGCTTATGGCTTGCTGGTCGCGTTTGCGTTTGCCGGCGCGCCCTTGCTGCGCGCGCGCACCTATCCGGCGATGGCGCTGATGCGGTCGGGCGTGGTGCCACTGGCGCGGGACAAACGCGCGCTGATTGCCACCGCGCTGGGCATTGCCGCGATCTGCGCGCTGGCGCTGTTGACCACCGCGCAGCCGCTGCTGTCGGGCGGGTTCCTGCTCGGCGCGGGCGGAGCGTTGGCGCTGCTGGCCGGACTTGGCTGGGCGATCCAAACCCTTGCCCGCCGCCTGCCGCGTCCGCGCAACCCGTTGCTCAGGAGCGCGCTGTCGAACATCCACCGCCCCGGCGCGCCGACCGGGGCGTTGGTCACCGCGCTCGGTTTCGGCCTCGCCGCTTTCGTGCTGCTCGCTGCGGTGCAAAGCGCAATTGACGGCAATATCCAGCAACGCGTGCCGCAGGAAGCGCCCGATTACTTCGTGCTCGACGTGCCGCGCGACAAAGAGCCGCGCTTTTTCGAACTGGTGCAGGCGGACTTCCCCAAGGCCGCGATCCGCACCGTGCCGACCATGCGCGGCGCGGTGCTGGCTTACGGGCCGAAGGACGACATGACCCGCGTTGCCGATCTTGAGGAGCTTCCCGAAGGAGCCTGGGGCCTGCGCGGCGAACGCGGGCTGACCTATGCCGACACCATCCCGCAGGGCAACCGCGTGGTCGCAGGCGAATGGTGGAGCCCGTTCCACAAGGGCGAACCGCTGGTGTCGGTCGATGCCGAACTCGCCAAGGCCGCAGGGCTTGAAGTGGGCGATTACATCACCGTCGGCATTCTCGGCGTCGAACGCACCGCACGCATCGCGTCGCTGCGTGAGATCGACTGGGAGAGCATGGGGTTCAACTTCCTGCTGGTGTTCAGCCGCAACGCGATTGCCGATGCACCGCACAACCTGTCGGCCACGATCGACCTTCCCGAAGGCGCGGACAGTGAAGCGCGCGGGCGATTGCTGCGCGCAATGGTCAAAGAAATGCCGTCGAGTTCGGTGATCGAGGTTGGCGGTATTTTGAAAGAGGCGCGCACGATCTTGCAGCAGGTGAGCCTTGCCACGCTCGCTGCGGCGGCGGTGACGGTGCTTGCGGGCCTTGCGGTGCTGATGGGTGCGATTGCAGCGGCCCGCGCCTCGCGCACTTATGACACGGTGATGCTGCGGGTGCTGGGGGCGAGCCGTCGGCAGATCTTACTGCTGCAACTGGCCGAATATGGCCTGATCGCCGGTGTTCTGGCGCTGGTCGCGCTCGGCCTGGGATCGGCGCTGGCATGGGTGGTGATCACCCAATTGTTCGAATTCGACTGGCTGCCCGATTGGGGCGAAGTGCTCGGCGTGTTGGGCCTCGGCGTAGGACTGGTGCTGGCCTTCGCGCTGGCCGGATCGCTCCCACTGCTGCGCGCCAAACCGGCGCAGGCGCTGCGGGAGCTTTAGGCTCCGGCAAGCGCCCGCGCGCAGGTTGCAATGGCTTAAGCAAACACGTCCGGATCAAAGCCAACTTCGCCGGGCTTGCCCTTCACTACAAGAGTGCTGGCGATAATGTCGTGCAGACCCTGCTTGCGCTCGGTGAAAGCGACCATGATGAAGCCGATCAACAGGATCATGGCCGACAGGATCTTTGCAAAGTAACGTCCCACCGCTCGTGCGGGTGAAATCCGCCTTCCGTCCAGATCGACGACAACGAGACCCAGAGCCATCTTGCCGGGCGTCGCTTGGTACGCCGAGCTTTCAAACCCGACGAAGTAAGCAAGGCCGACGATCAACGAGATGAAATCACTGAGCCCGTAAACTGGCGCTGCCGGGTCAGTGTCAATCAATGGCTCCCCCGTCACGAGCGCGAGAATGAAGCCAATGGCGGCAAGCGGAATAATGTCGATGATGTACGCGAGAACGCGAATCCAGAAACCGGCGAAATTCATGTTGTGTGATCCCCCTTAAGCCTGCGTGCTATCAACACGTTCGCAGGGCACCATAATCGACCGCACAAGGCAAACAAAAAAAGGCCCCGCGCTTATCCAGCGCGAGGCCCCTTTTGTGTCAGCCGAAGCGTCCGATCAGAAGCGGAAGCGCACCAGACCGCCGTAGGTGCGCGGCTGGCTCGGGTAGCCCGAGACCGTGCCGGCCTGCGCGACGCCATCGAACACCGTGATGATGTATTGATCGTCGAGCAGGTTGCGCGCCCACGCCCCGACTTCCAGCCCGTTTTCGAGCTTGAAGATCATCGAGGCGTTCACGATGTTGGTTTCACGCTGGAAAATCCGCGTGTTGCCCAGCGCCGCATTGAAAGTCGGCAGGCCGTTGTTGATCTGCGTGTTGCTTTCATGAGCGTAGTCAACACGGGTCACAAGCTTGTTGCCGCTCGCCCCGAATTCGTGGGTGTAGGTCGCCGATGTGGCGAGGTTCCACTCAGGAATGCCGCCCGGACGCAGGCCGGTCAGATCGCCCACCGGGCTTTCGGTGAAGCTGTCATACAGCGCATCAAGGTAAGTTGCAGCGAAGGTGAACACCAGACCTTCAGTCGGGTTGATCGTGGTGTCGAGTTCGAAGCCCTTCACTGACTGCTGACCGGCATTGTTCAGCTGGAAGCCGGTGCCGGTGAACAGGAAGCTCTGGAAGCCTTCGATGGTCTGGTCGAACAGCGCCAGGTTGATGCCGAAGCCATCCCACTGACCCTTCAGGCCGATTTCATAGACCGTCGCATCTTCCGGCCCAGCAAAGCGCGAACCGGTGGTCAGGTTCGGCACTGCAAGCCCGGCATCGCGGATTGGCGAGGACGGCGCGAGGATGGTCGAGCGACCCGGGCCAGGAGTAAAGTCGGTAGCGCTCGGGCGGCTGTCACGCGACAGGTTGATCGAGCTTGCCTTGAAGCCGGTGGCGTAGCTGGCGTAGATATTCACCTCCGGCGAAACTTCGTACGATGCACGCAGCAGGTAGGTCAACTTGTCATCGTTAGTCCGGCCAGGCTCAACCGAGTTCGGGAGGTTGAGGAACGGCGGCTGGAACTGGAACGGGGTCAGCGCAAGCAGCGGGTTGGTAACCGGATTAGTCGCAGCTGCTGCAATCGCATTGAAGGCAGCCGGGTTGGCTTGCTGGAATGCTGCGATCTGCGCCGGGCCCACCATGTTCGGCGGGGTCATTGTCGCCGCTGCGATTTGGCCGACAATCACCGCATCAACGAAGTTGACGTTGGCCAATTCATCGAAGGATTGCTGCGCGAGCGCGAAATCCTTGCGGTCGTCGGTGTAGTTGAACCCGCCGGTGAAGATCAGGCCGTCAACAGGCTCGAAATCAACCGTCCCGAAGATCGAGTAGGAGGTGTTGTCCATCGAGAACTGCTCGGCCGTCAGCGGGCCGGGCGAGAAGATCGAGTTCTGCGGCAGACCAAGGGCGGCTTCGACCCCGTTGAACACCATCGGGTTGCCCGCCAGCAGGCTGAAGAACGCCCGCGTGTCGGCACCTGTGGTCAGGCGGCTGTCCTGCGTGATGGCTTCGTCGAAGTAGAATCCGCCAAGCAGGAAGTTGATCGGGCCATCGAAATCCGAGGTGATCCGCAGTTCCTGCGTGAAGGTATCAACCGTCTGATCGCGGGTTTCGGTCACCACGTCGGCGCTGGTGAAATCAACGTCCTGATCAAGGAAGTTCTGGAGTTCACGATACGCAGTGATCGACGTCAGCGTGATCGCACCGATGTTCCAGTCTGCCTGGATCGAGCCGCCGTAGTTATCAACCTCGTTGCGCGGAACCTGGCTGAGGAAGGTGTTGTAGCTGAAGAAGTTGGTGTCGAGCGCACCGCCAACCGCGAACACGGCCGGCGCGCTGGGGCCGGCCACAAGGGTCGAGACCTGGCAGCAGACTTCGTCGATCTTGCCGTAGTCACCGATGATGCGAACCTTGAAATCCGCGCTCGGCTCGATCAGCAACTGGCCGCGTGCCGACCAACGGTTGCGATCCGAAATGTCTTCATTGAGGTTGACGATTTCGGCGTAGCCATCGCGGCGGTTGTAGCTGCCGTCCAATGAGAACGCGATGTTTTCGCTGATCGGGCCAGTGATTTCACCCTTGAGAACCAGCGCGTTGAAGTTGCCGTAGCTCGCTTCGACGAGGCCGCCGAATTCGTACTGCGGTTCCTTGGTGACGACCGAGATCACACCTGCGCTGGCGTTCTTGCCGAACAGGGTAGATTGCGGGCCGTTGAGCACTTCGATGCGCGATACGGCGTTAAGATCGGACAGGGCAGCAGCCGAGCGTGAACGGAACACGCCGTCGATGAAGACGCCGACCGAAGGCTCGATGCCGAAGTTGTTATCGCCGTTGCCGAAGCCGCGAATGATGAAGGTGGTGGCCGATGCGCTCTGCAACTGGCTCACCCGAAGCGACGGGGTCACGGTTTGCAGGTCGAGCACGTCGCGGATTTGCGCGTTTTCCAGCGTTTCGCCGCTGGTCACCGATACCGAAATCGGGGTTTCTTGCAGCGTCTGTTCGCGCTTGGACGCGGTCACGATGATGACGTTGCTGCTTTCGGGCGCCTCAGCTTCAGGCTCTTGATCCTGAGCAAAGGCCACACCCGGTGCGCCAAGCGCAAAGGCTGCTGCGCCAGCAAGCAGGGTGAATCGGTACGCGCCGGCAGTGCCGGTGATGGTCGAACGCATGGAAGCTCCTCTCCTAAATCCCGCGACCCCGGCGCCTGTTCAGGCACGCACTGTTTTGTGCGATCTCTCCCGAGGTCGTGAAGCGGCGTGATAAGCGAGTGTTGCGTCAGCGACAAGCGTGAAGCCCACGCTTTTCCAAGGCGGTGGGTTATATTGTTGCGCAAGAGTCACACTATGAGTGCCGCAGTTTTGCCCCATTTTCAGTCGCACGCTTGCCCCGAAGGCGCGCTTGCGCTAGGCGCCGCGCGATGTTGCAACGCAGCACACCTATGCCCCTGCGGCCCTTGCCGTAGCGTCATGGTCTGTCGCTAACCCGCCACAAATACCGCCTAACGCGGCGCGCCTGGCGCGCGCTGCCTGTATTTCATGCCCCGGCCGCCCTGCGACCGGCCAATTCATCGGAAGTTTGCCGAATGTCGTCTGCCTTGAGAAATATCGCGATCATCGCCCACGTTGACCATGGCAAGACCACGCTGGTCGACCAGTTGTTCCGCCAATCGGGCACTTTCCGCGAAAACCAGCGGATCGAAGAGCGCGCGATGGATTCGGGCGATCTCGAAAAAGAACGCGGGATCACCATTCTGGCCAAGTGCACCAGTGTCGAATGGCACAGCCCTGATGGCAGCACCACCCGCATCAACATTGTCGACACCCCCGGCCACGCCGATTTCGGCGCCGAGGTGGAGCGTATCCTGAGCATGGTCGACGGGGTGATCCTCCTGGTCGACAGCGCCGAGGGAGCGATGCCGCAGACCAAGTTCGTGACCGGCAAGGCGCTCGCGCTGGGTTTGCGTCCGATTGTGGTCGTCAACAAGATCGACCGTTCGGACAGCCGCCCGCAAGAAGTGTTGGACGAAGTGTTCGATCTGTTCGTCAGCCTCGATGCCGAAGACGAGCAGCTCGAATTCCCGGTTCTCTATGCCTCGGGCCGCGATGGTTATGCCAGCGAAGATCAGGAACGGCGCGAAGGCACCCTTGCCCCGCTGTTCGAAAAGATCATCGAACACGTGCCCTCACCCGGCCTCGACCCGAACGCGAAGTTCAGCTTTCTTGCCACTTTGCTTGACCGCGACAACTTCATGGGCCGCGTCATCACCGGGCGCGTCCAATCGGGCACAATCCGGGTCAATGATCCGATCCACGCCATCGACATGGACGGCAAGGTGATCGAAGTCGGCCGCGCGACCAAGCTGATGAGCTTTGACGGGCTGGAACGCGTGCCGGTCGAATCCGCACAGGCAGGCGATATCATCGCGCTCGCCGGCCTCGAAAAAGCAACCGTTGCCAACACCATCTGCGATCCCAGCGTCAGCGAACCGATTGCCGCGCAGCCGATTGACCCGCCGACACTGGCGATGCGTTTTTCGGTCAATGATTCGCCGCTCGCTGGGCGCGAAGGCACCAAGGTTACCAGCCGCATCATCCGCGACCGTCTGATGCGTGAGGCGGAAACCAACGTCGCCATCCGCGTCACCGAAAGCGAAGACAAGGATGCCTTCGAAGTCGCCGGGCGCGGCGAATTGCAGCTGGGCGTGCTGATCGAAACGATGCGCCGCGAAGGGTTCGAACTCGGCATTAGCCGCCCGCGCGTGCTGTTCCGCGAAGAAGGCGGCAAGCGGCTCGAGCCGTATGAAACTGTCGTCATCGACGTGGATGACGAACATTCCGGCACGGTCGTGGAAAAGATGCAGCGCCGCAAGGCCGACCTCACCGAAATGCGCCCGTCGGGCGTGGGCAAGACCCGCATCACCTTTTCGGCCCCGTCACGCGGGTTGATCGGTTACCACGGCGAATTCCTGTCCGACACGCGCGGCACCGGGATCATGAACCGATTGTTCGAAAAGTATGACGCCTACAAAGGCCCGATCGAAGGCCGCATCAACGGCGTGCTGATTTCCAACGGCGATGGCGAAGCCAATGCCTACGCGCTCAACATGCTGGAAGAACGCGGCGAATTGTTCGTGGCTCCGCAGATGAAGCTGTATGAAGGCATGATCATCGGCGAAAATGCCAAGCCGGATGATCTTGAAGTCAACCCGATGCGGGCCAAGCAGCTGTCAAACGTCCGTTCGAGCGGCAAGGATGACGCCATCCGCCTGACCCCGCCACGCCGGATGACGCTGGAACAATCCATCGCCTATATCGATGACGATGAAATGGTCGAAGTGACCCCGCAGTCGATCCGTCTGCGCAAGGCCCAGCTTGATCCGAACGAGCGCAAGAAGATGCGCCGCAAGAAGGATTGATTGCCGCCGCGGCGGTAAAACTCCCGGCTGGCAGTGGCCAAGCGTAAGCGCGCTTGTTACCCCTGCCCGCCATGAACATTTACACCCTCGCCGCCCTCGCCGCCTATTTCGTCCTGATGCTTGCGATTGGCGTTTACGCCTGGCGCAAATCGACCGGGGATAGCGCGGGATATCTGCTTGCCGGGCGCAATCTGTCGCCATCGGTGGCCGCGCTTTCGGCAGGCGCTTCGGACATGTCGGGTTGGCTGTTGCTGGGCTTGCCGGGCGCGCTTTATGTCGGCGGGCTGGTTGAAGCGTGGATCGCCATCGGGCTGACCGTAGGCGCCGCGCTCAACTGGATCATCGTCGCCCCGCGCCTGCGCGAGCAGACCGAACGGCTGGGCAACGCGCTGACTATCCCGCAATTCCTTGCCAACCGTTTCCCCGAAAGCGGCACGGCATTGCGGGTGACATCGGCGATCATCATTGTCGCGTTCTTCACCGTTTACACCGCATCCGGGCTGGTCGGCGGGGGCAAGCTGTTCGAAACCGCCTTTGCCGGAGTGCTGCCGGCAGCTGGCCTGTCCGACTACATGCTGGGCATTGTCATTACGGCTGGGATCGTGCTTGCCTACACCATGATCGGCGGCTTTCTGGCGGTCAGCCTGACCGATTTCGTGCAAGGGCTGATCATGATGACCGCGCTGGTTATCATGCCGCTTGTCGTCATGTTCGGCCCTGGCGGATCGGCCGGAGGCAGCATCGTCGCCGTGCCACAGGAAGGGTTCCTCGACCTCACCTACGGCCTCACCACCATCGGGTTTATCAGCGCGGTGACCTGGGGCCTTGGCTATTTCGGGCAGCCGCATATCATCGTGCGCTTCATGGCGATTGACCGGGTGGAGAACGTGCGCCGCGCCGGGGTGATCGGCATGGGCTGGATGATAATCTCGCTGGCGGGCACAATCGGCCTCGGGCTGGCGGGCCGCGCCTATGCGGAGCGCAACGGGTTGGTGGTGGACGATCCCGAGACGATCTTCATCGTGCTGGCGCAATTGCTGTTCCACCCGGCGGTGACCGGGTTCCTGTATGCCGCTTTGCTGGCCGCGATCATGAGCACGATTTCATCGCAGCTGCTGGTCAGTTCCTCGTCGCTCACCGAAGATTTCTACCGCCTGTTCCTGCGCCGCGATGCGAGTGAGCGCGAGGCGGTCAACGTATCGCGGGTGGCGGTGGCGCTGGTGGCAACCGCCGCGATGGTGATTGCGCGTGATCCTGAAAGTCAGGTGCTCGAACTGGTGTCGAATGCCTGGGCCGGGTTCGGTGCAGCATTCGGCCCGCTCATCTTGCTGGCCTTGACCTGGGGGCGGATGACCGGCGCAGGCGCGGTGGCGGGGCTGGTCACTGGCGCGGGCGTGGTTGCCGGGTGGATCGCACTGGGGTGGAATGCAGAGCTGCCCGACTGGCTTGGCGGCGGCCCCGGCCTCTACGAGATCGTCCCCGGCTTTGCCGCGGCGACCGTTGCAATTGTGGCGGTGAGCACCCTTACCCGCCCGCGCGCTGTCGCTGGTTAAGACCGCCGCACCGCGCAATTTCCCCTGGGGCGCGGTAAAGCATCGCCTCGCCCCATTCGTTTCCGGACTGTTAACCATTTATCGGCGATAAACCTTAGTCATGATGGCCAAGGCAACTCTCCGCGGATTGACGCTGCTAGCGGTCGGAATGGCGCTGGCCGGATGCGGTTCGCTGGTTCCCGGCGGCAGCAGCGGCGCGGCCCCCGGCTCAGCAAGCCAATCGGCCCGTGCGCCAGCCACCCGTGTCACTTCGGCCCCGCAAAGCTATGCCACCCGGCCTGAGGATGCGAGCTGTCTTGCCGATCTTGGCGGCAGCGGCGCGCGGTTCGATCCCCTGCCCGATACCTATGCCGCGCCCGGATGTAACAAATTGGGCACGGTGCAACTGATGGCGCTGGCGGGCGACCGTTCGCCGCTGACGATCAGCAACCTTGGCCCGGTGCGGTGCAGTGTAGCCAAATCCTTCAACGATTGGGCGCGATTTGGTGTTGATCGCGCCGCGCGGCAGATCCTCGGCAGCCCGGTCGCCCGGATCGAGACGATGGGCAGTTACGCCTGCCGCAATGTCGCCGGAACCGAGCGCCGCTCCGCCCATTCGCGGGCCGAGGCGATCGACGTATCGGGCTTTGTCCTCGCCGATGGCCGCCGGATCGTGCTCACCCGCGATTGGGACGGCGGCAATGCGGCGACGCGCGAATTTCTACGGGTGGTGCACACGAGCGCGTGCAAGCGGTTCGGCACTGTGCTCGGCCCAGAATACAACGCCGCGCACAAGGATCATTTCCATCTGGAAGGCAGCGGCGCGACCTTCTGCCGTTAGGGCGGCGCAGCACTTTGCGCCGCCTGTGTTTGCCCTAAGCCCGCAGCTTGGGTTCCAGCTTCGCCTCCAATTTCAATCGCACCGCTTCGGCCGCGTGACGGGCGCCGAGTTTGGTCATCATGTTGGCGCGATGGATTTCCACCGTGCGCGGGCTGATATCGAGTTCGCGCGCAATCGCCTTGTTGCTGCTGCCTTCGGCCAGCCAATCGAGCACTTCACGTTCGCGCGCCGACAAGGTGGAGATGCGGTCGCGCGCTTCAATCATGCGGCGGCGGGCCGCGCCGAATTGTTCGGCTTCCTTCTCAATCCGCAACAGGCAGCGGGTAAAGCGTTCCGGATCAAGCGGCAGGGCGAGGTAATCGAGTGCGCCCGTCTTGATCGCCTCGACAATCCGGGCGGGGCGCGGCTGCACTTCGACCGCGATCAACGGCAACCAGATGCCCAGCCGCCCCAGCCGTTCAAGGATCATCCCCACGCCGCCATCTTCGGCGGTATCGCGCGCGATGATGATCCCTTCGCGCGGCGGGTGCACGGCGAGTTCGGACAGATCGCCGTAAACCTCGCAATGGTGGCCAAGCGCAAAGCCCACACGGGCTAATTCAGCGCGCTGACGGCTGCAGGAATCGATGAAGTGGAGGGTTGCTTTGCGGTTCATGTGCTTGACTTTGCACAAGACTCCCTCGGCCTCACGCAGTAGCGCCGCCAATCCGGAGGATTTACCATATCCGGTAAGAATCATCTCGTTGAAAATACTTAGGTATTTCCCTCCGAAGTGGACCTTGATCCCGATCCGAGGTTAGTCGTTTTCAGCAAAAACGTAAGGTGGGAGCGAGTGGAACGCTGATTTAAGTGCATTGCCCCAACCCGATGAGATCGTGTCGAAATATGGATCTTCGCCTGTGACCCGGTGTTCGTGGCTTGGCGCGAAAGCGTCCTTGCCGATTACCAGCAGATCGAGCGGCAGGCCGACCGACAGGTTCGCCTTCAAGGTGGAATCGAAACTCACCATCAACAGTTTGACCGCGTCTTCAAAACTCATGTCGCGGTCATACCCGCGGATCAGGATCGGGCGGCCATATTTGGTCTCGCCAATCTGGAAGAACGGCGTGTCCCAGCTGGCTTCGATGAAATTGCCTTCGGGATAGATCATGAACAGGCGCGGCTGCATGCCCGCAATTTGCCCGGCGACGATCATGGTCGCGGTAAACCGGCCCTTGCCGCTATCGCCATTGACGGCCTGCGCGGATTCGATCGTGGTGCGCAGCAGACGCCCGATTTCAGTGACAACCTGAAACATGGTCGGGCCTTTAAGCAACGCATTGTCGCGTTCACTCGGGGCCTTGGTGCGTTCTTCAAGCTGGCTGACGACCGCCTGTGTGGTGGCCAGATTGCCCGCCGTCATCACCGCGATCATGCGTTCGCCCGGCACGCTCCAATGGAACAGCTTGCGAAAGGTAGAGATGTTGTCGACGCCCGAATTGGTGCGGGTGTCGCTCATCAGCACCAGCCCGCGATCCAGCACCATCCCAACGCAATACGTCATGCCGTCATCCTCTCTCTCCGCCGAGCGGTCGCCCTATACTGAAGCGCGGCGGCGCGCAAAGGCCGGGATTCACGCAGTGCGGGTTACTGCGTGGACTGATCCTGCTGTTGACCAGATTGCGTTTGGGATTGGGATTGGGAGTGCGATTTCACCGCGACCCCCACGGTCAGCATTTCGGCTGCGGCGGCGCCCACGCTGATCCCGGTGACAGGCGCGGCATCGCGGTAATCGCTCCCCGTCGCCACGCGGACATAGCGCGGATCAGGGCTGATCCCGTTGGAGACATCGAACCCGACCCAGCCCAGCCCTTCGACGTGTGCTTCGGCCCAGGCGTGAGTGGCTTCCTGTTCGATCCGGTCGTCCATCATCAGGTAACCGCTGACATAACGCGCCGGTATCCCGCTCGCCCGCGCTGCGCTGATAAAGATATGCGCGTGATCCTGACACACACCCGCGCCGTGGCCGACCGCTTCTTCGGCGGTGGTGGCGGAATGGGTGCGCCCGGTTTCATATGTAATCCGGTCGCGGATCAGGCCCGATAGCGCGTGCAGGAAATCGAGCGGCACGGTGTCAATTGGCCCCGACACCTCGCGCAGCAACCCACGCAGTTTCGCGCCGGGGCGGGTTAACGGGGTTTGCCGCAGGAAGCTCCACAAGGGCAGATGGCCCGAATGGCGGCCGATCACCCCGGCATTGTCGTCGGTCTCCACGGTGCCCTGACACGTCACCGTCACCTCTCGCGCGCCGGGGGCCAGCCCGATCAACGTGACGTGGTTGAAATGCTGATCGTCATATTCCAGTTCGGCATGGGCGTTGTCGAACGTCATCGACCAATCGATGATCCGCTGGCCTTGCGTGGCCTTCGGCGTCAGGCGCAACCGTTGCAGCGCGTGAACCACCGGCTGGGCAAAAGCATAATGCGTGGTGTGCCGGATCGAGAGTTTCATGTTGCTCATGTGTGGAACCGGTAATCCTGCGCAACCGCCTGCGCGATGGCGGCGTTGCGGTTTAGGAAATCGATCAGGAATTCGTGCAGCCCAGCTTCGAAAATCTGATCGACGCACAGATGGCTGATTCGCGTATCAGCATCACGCATCAGGACATTGCTGCGCCCTTCGACCCCGTGCATCCGGGCGAGCGCGGCAAGGTTATCGCGCAGCGCATTGCGACAAAACGCCAGACTGCGCGGGAAGCGGTCATCCAGCACCACGAATTCCACGATCCCGCGCGCTTCGATCTGCCCGGCGTTAAGCCAGCTATAAACCCGCGCGCCGGCGACCGATCGCAGCACCTGTTCCCACTGCCCGGTATCAAGGCTCGATCCGACATAGGACAGTGACGGCAGCAGCAGAAAATACTTCATGTCGAGGATGCGCGCTGTGCTGTCCGCCCGCTCGATGAAAGTGCCCGCGCGGCTGAAGTGATAGCCTTCATCGCGCAGCATCGACCCGTCAAACGCGCCGTGCACCTGCGTGCCCGCGCGGCGGATCGCGGTCAGCACTTCACCCACCGCCATTTGCCCAACTGGGCGGACGAGCAGTGCGTCAAGCTTCATCCAGTTTTCGTTGACCGCTTCCCACACATCGCCCGAGATATTGATCCGCGCGGTTCGTGCGTTGGATCGCACCGCGCCGAACATCTGCCGGACATTGCCGGGGTTGGACGGCCCGCGCAGGACGAAGTTCCAGACCGACACGCCGTCATACCCGTCATGCAAAGCTTCATAAGCCCGTTGCAGGCCGAGCGTTGCGATGACCGATCGCCATTCCGCCTCCGCCGTCACCAGATCGCGGGTCAGCGCCATCCGCAGCGCCGCTTCGAGCAGACGCGCAGTGTTCTCGGCCCGCTCAAGATAGCGGAACATCCAGAACAGGCTGTGGGCGGTGCGGCCTAACATGTCAGTCTTTCAGCACCCACGTATCCTTGGTGCCCCCGCCTTGCGACGAGTTCACCACCAGCGATCCCTTTTTCAGCGCCACCCGCGTCAGCCCGCCCGGGGTGATGTCGATTCCATCGGGCGAGACCAGAACGAATGGGCGCAGGTCAAGGTGCCGCGGGGCGAGGCCCTTGGCGGTGTAGATCGGGCAGGTCGACAGCGCCAAAGTCGGCTGCGCGATGTAGTTATCGGGCTTGGCGACAAGTTTCTCGCGGAAGGCGGCGATCTCGCGCTTGGATGATGTCGGCCCGATCAGCATCCCGTAGCCGCCCGATCCATGCACTTCCTTGACCACCAGTTCGGCCAAGTTATCGAGCACGTAAGCAAGGCTGTCCTTGTCGGCGCAGCGCCACGTCTGGACATTGGGCAGCAGCGGTTTTTCGCCGGTGTAGAATTCGACGATTTCGGGCATGAAACTGTAAATCGCCTTGTCATCGGCCACCCCGGTGCCCGGCGCATTGGCGATGGTGATCCCGCCCGCGCGGTACACATCCATGATCCCCGGCACGCCCAGCGCAGAATCCGGATTGAAGGTCAGGGGGTCGAGGTAATCATCATCGACCCGGCGATAGAGCACGTCGATCGGTTTATATCCCAGCGTGGTGCGCATCTGCACCCGGCCGCCCACGACGCGTAGATCGCTGCCTTCAACCAGTTCCGCCCCCATCTGGTCAGCGAGGAAGGCGTGCTCGAAATAAGCCGAGTTATAGATCCCCGGCGTCAGCACCGCGACGGTCGGCTTGCCCCCGGTGAAGGCCGGGGGGACACAGGCGGCGAGGCTGCGCGCAAGCCGGCGCGGGTAGTTCGACACGCTTTCCACCGCGATCCGGCTGAACAGATCGGGGAACATCCCCATCATCGTTTCGCGGTTTTCGAGCATGTACGAAACGCCCGACGGCGTGCGGGCGTTATCTTCCAGCACGAAAAATTCATCCGGCCCGGTGCGCACCAGATCGATCCCGACGATGTGGGTGTAGATCCCGCCCGGTGGGGTAAAGCCGACCATGTTGGCCAGCCACGCATCATTCTTGCGCAGCAACCGCTCGGGCAGACGGCCCGCGCGGACGATTTCCTGCCGGTGATACAGATCGTACAGGAACGAATTGAGCGCCCTCACCCGCTGTTCGATCCCGCGCGATACCTTGCGCCATTCGTTCGCGGTGATGATGCGCGGCACCATGTCGAACGGGATCAGCCGTTCTTCGGCCGCGTCTTCGCCATAGACGTTGAAGGTAATCCCGGTGCGGCGGAAACTGTCATCCGCCTCCCGGTTTTTGCGCTTGAGGAATTCGGCCGGCTGTTCGTTGTACCAACGGCAATATTCATCATAGGCAGGCCGGGTCTGGCCGCTGCCGTCGAACATCTCGTCAAAATTGCTGCTGCCCGCGCTCATCGACCCCCGCATCGCACCTTAGGTGCAGTGCACAATGTAACCGGGGTTTCGCAAAAGGAAAGCGCCCTCGACAATTTGCGCAAACCGGCGCTGTCAGCGGGTGGCTTCAAGCTCTGCCAGCAAGGTGGCGATCACCTGCGGATCATAGGTAAAGCCAAGGTGTGTGCAGCGCACCGCAATCGCCCGGTCACGCTCACCCGGACGGCCCGCCGCGCAGCGCGGGGCAATCGCACCATCATTGGCGCTCCACAGGGCGACCGTTTCAACCGGCGGTTTGACCGCCAGCTCAGCCTCGACCGGCGGAGCGTCGACCGAATGGCCAGTGATGAATTGATAAGCGCGCCAGACGTTATTGGCGCGCGGGGAGCCCGAGAATGGCGACCCCATCGTGATCACCTTAGCGACCGCATGCGGCTGACGCTTGGCCAGTTCGCGCGCGTACAATCCGCCAAGGCTCCAGCCGATCAGCACCACCGGGCGCCCGTGGCGGGCATGGAGATCGAGCATCCGTGCCTCGACCTGATCAAACGTATCGGGTTTCGGCCCCCAGTTGCGGCCCTGCCCCCAACGTTTGGCGATATGGCCCGCCGCCTCCAGTTGCTGGGCGAGATAGCGCATCCGGCCCGGGCGCGTGGCGAAACCGGGCAGGATCATCACCGTCTGCGGATTGGCGCTGGCTGCGATGGCCAGTTTCGGGCGGCGCGAGCGGCGCAGCGGCTCAATCAGGATGGCCGCTTCGCCCAGCAACCGCACCAGCCGGGGCTTGCCCGCTTCGTGCTCCTGCGGGATGACTTCGCGTGCCAGCGCGACCCGGCGTCCGAATTCGCTCGCCTCATAGGCCTGACGCGTCTGCGCCCCAGCCGCAGTGGCAGCCGCGACCAAGGGGCCGGGCAGGCGTGGCATTTCAGGGATGAAGCGGAGCAGTGCCATAGGCTCCTCTAGGCCATCGGCAGGATGAACATTCCCTGAAATGTCACATTCGGCAGGGCCCTGTTTCGGAGCTATTTCGCCGGGCAATCGCCGATCCGTTCCTGCTTTGCGGCAAATTCCATTGTGCCTTCGCCCTGCTCGCCCAAATCCATTGCCATGGTCGCGGTGAAATCAGTTGAAGTGGGTGTTGCGGTGCCCTTCATGGTCATGCGCGCATCGCCTTCGGGTGTCTTGCACAGCATCACAGCGTCAATCTTGCCGCCTTTAAGGTTGAAGCTTTCATAGCTGCATTCACCGTTCTGGCCCTGCTTCATCATCTCTTCCAAGCCTTTGGCGACGTCTTCTTTGGTCAGGCAATTTTCCGATGTGGTGGTGGCGCCCGCGCCGTGATCGGCCATTTCGGGGGGCATGCCGGGAATATCGATCCCGGTCATGGTCATCGTGGTGCGGTACAGCCCGGGTTCGGGCGTGATGCCTTCAGCCTTGGCCTGTTTGGCGACTTCCTTGGCGGTAATTTCGCCATCGCTGTTGGCATCGGCATCGCCGCCGCCCGAACAGCCCGAAAGCAGCATTGCGCCCGCTGCTGCCATGATGATCCGCTTCATTGGTCGTTCTCCTGCTGCGGGCCTGCCCCGTTTCCACGTAATATAACCGATCGCGGGGCGATGCGTGCCACGGAATTTTGCAGCCCTTCACATTCGCGCCGACCGGACGCATATGGCAGGGCATGGCTGAACTCGTGATCCGCAGGGGGTTGGACGAGCCCGAAACGGGCGCGGACTTCACCCCCCACCGCCCTACTCGCCCCGACAAGTCGATGGGCGGCATCCCGTTCAAACTGGTGTCCGAATACGAACCGGCCGGCGATCAGCCCACGGCCATCGCCGAACTGACGACAAGCGCGCTCGCGGGCGAGAAGACTCAAGTGCTGCTCGGCGTCACCGGGAGCGGCAAGACCTTCACAATGGCGAAGGTGATCCAGACGCTGCAACGCCCCGCGCTGATCCTTGCCCCAAACAAGATCCTCGCTGCGCAATTATACGGCGAATTCAAGAGCTTCTTCCCCGAAAACGCGGTCGAATATTTCGTCAGCTACTACGATTACTACCAGCCCGAAGCCTACGTGCCGCGCTCCGACACCTATATCGAGAAGGAATCGAGCGTTAACGAGGCGATCGACCGGATGCGCCATTCGGCCACGCGGTCTTTGCTCGAACGCGATGACGTGATCATCGTCGCCTCGGTCTCGTGCCTTTACGGGATCGGCTCGGTCGAGACCTACTCTGCGATGATTTTCGACATCAAGGCGGGCGAAACTGTCGATCAGCGCGAATTGATCCGCAAGCTGGTCGCGCTGCAATACAAGCGCAATGACACCGCCTTCACCCGCGGCAATTTCCGTGTGCGGGGCGACAGCCTGGAAATCTTTCCCTCGCACTACGAAGACATGGCCTGGCGAGTCAGTTTCTTCGGGGACGAGATCGAGAGCATTGCCGAATTCGACCCGCTGACCGGCACCAAGGGCGCGAACCTTGAGAAAGTGCGTGTCTACGCCAATTCGCACTATGTCACCCCCGGCCCGACGATGAAGCAGGCCGCCGCCGCGATCAAATTCGAGCTCGAAGAACGGCTCAAGGAGTTGGAAATCGAGGGCAAGCTGCTCGAACGCCAGCGGCTGGAACAGCGCACGCATTTCGACCTGGAAATGATCGCAGCGACGGGCAGCTGCGCCGGGATCGAAAACTATTCGCGCTTTCTGACCGGCAGGCTCCCCGGTGAACCCCCGCCGACTTTGTTCGAATACCTGCCCGAAAACGCGCTGCTGTTCGTCGATGAAAGCCACCAGACCGTGCCGCAAATCGGCGCGATGGCGAAAGGCGATCACCGCCGCAAACTGACGCTGGCAGAATACGGATTCCGCTTGCCGAGTTGCATCGACAACCGCCCGCTGCGCTTTAACGAATGGGACGCGATGCGCCCGCAGACTTTTGCGGTGTCGGCCACGCCGGGCCACTGGGAGATGGATCAGACCGGCGGCGTATTTGCCGAACAGGTGATTCGCCCGACCGGCCTGATCGATCCGCCGGTCGAAATCCGCCCGGTGGAAGATCAGGTGCAAGATTGCATCGTCGAATGCAAAGCGACCGCCGCCAAAGGCTACCGCACACTGGTCACCACCCTGACCAAGCGGATGGCGGAGGATTTGACCGAGTTCATGC
Source organism: Sphingomonadales bacterium Ga0077531 (assembly GCA_001464915.1). Lineage (GTDB taxonomy): Bacteria > Pseudomonadota > Alphaproteobacteria > Sphingomonadales > Sphingomonadaceae > Erythrobacter. The sequence goes on along the minus strand of LNED01000033.1, from coordinate 73,570 downwards.
ACGAGGCCGGGGTGCGGGTGCGGTATATGCACTCGGACGTCGAGACATTGGAGCGCATTGAACTGATCCGCGACCTGCGGCTCGGCGTTTATGACGTGCTGATCGGGATCAACCTGCTGCGCGAAGGCTTGGACATTCCCGAATGCGGGTTGGTGGCGATCCTCGATGCCGACAAGGAAGGCTTTTTGCGCAGCGAAACCTCGCTGATCCAGACGATTGGACGGGCCGCGCGCAACGTCGATGGCCGGGTGATCCTCTACGCCGACCGGGTGACGGGAAGCATGGAGCGGGCGCTGGCCGAAACCGACCGCCGCCGGTCAAGGCAGGAAGCGTTCAACGCGGAACACGGCATCACGCCGCAAACGATCAAGCGCAACATTCACGACATCGTCGCGCATTCGGCGGCGCACGATTCGGTGCTGGTGGATACCGGCGATCCGGAGCGCAACAATCTGGTCGGCCACAACCTGCGCGGTTACATCGAAGACCTCGAAAAGCGGATGCGCAATGCAGCGGCCAATCTGGAATTCGAGGAAGCCGGGCGGCTGCGCGATGAAATCCGGCGGCTGGAGGCGGATGAGTTGGGGATACCGGACGGGCAAAAACGCGCACCGATTGTGGGGCGCTCAAACGAGGGCAAACCGGGGACGCGCAAGACCCGCTATGGCAAGATCCGGGCGAAGCGGATGGGGGGGAAGCCTTGACCGACCGAATTCCGCAGGAAAGCGGTTCGAAAATTCTTAGTTTTTCACAAGATAAATCAGAATAATAGCGACGGGTCTGGGGATTAGCAGTCGAGGCTTGTCGTGGGACGCGGCCTCATTGGCTATATTCTTCAAATGCAAAGAAGAATTCAGCCATGATCCAGTCCTTCGCCGACAATGAATCCGAGCGCCTCTGGTCTGGCCGACGCAGCCGCAAGCTGCCCGCCGAAATCCAGCAGCGCGCGCTGGCGAAGCTGAACATGATCGACGCCGCCGACACACTCGATGATCTCAAACTGCCGCCGAGTAACCGCCTGCACGAACTCGACCGTGACCGCGCCGGTCAGCATTCCATTTCAATTAACATGAAATGGCGTATATGTTTCCGCTGGAACAACGGAAATGCATACGATGTCGAAATCGTCGACTACCACTGACACCTCGGACTGGCTGCACATCCCCCATGCGGGCGAAATGCTGGTTTCCGAGTTCATGGAGCCACTGAAGCTCGATACCCCCGCCTTGGCCAATGCCATTGCGGTTGAGCCAGCGCGCCTGCAAGCGATGATCGACGGCGTCACCCGGATCGATGGCGAACTCGACCTGCGCCTTTCGCGCTACTTCGGAATGTCGGAGGGTTTCTTTCTGCGGCTTCAGACCAGCGCCGAGCTCCGCACCGCCAAGCGCGCGCTTAATGGCGAGCTTGATCGCATTCAGCCCCGCGCCGCATAACGCGCGCCATGAAGTTGGGCGCAACGCTGCCCCCACAGACTTGAACCCCGCCTCCAAGCCTGTCACTCAACTGACCCATGAACCGTCGATTCCCCTTGAGCCTTGCTGCGCTCACCCTCGCCGCTCCAGTTCTCTTTAGTGCCGTACCCACCACCGCGCAGGATGACCCCGCGCCCAAGATGGATGCGGCCAAGCCTGCTGCGCCGGTCGCGCAGACGCGCACCCGCGACCTTGTCGGCACATTCGGCGGGCAGCGCATCGGCTATCGTGCGACGATTGCCGACACGATTCTGTCGGACGACGCTGGCAAGTCTGAAGCCGTCATCGTCACCACGTCCTACATCAAAACCCCCGCAGACCCCTCCCGCCCGGTGTTCTTCATCTACAATGGCGGGCCGGGTTCGGGCTCAGTGTGGCTCCAGATGGGCGCATTCGGGCCGAAGCGGGTCGCCATCCCCTCGGACGCGAAAGACGATGGCGCGCCGCCCTATCCGCTGCTCGACAATCCGGACAGCCTACTCGATGTGGCCGACCTAGTGTTCATCGACCCGCCCGGCACCGGCTTCAGCCACCTGACCCAAGGCACCGATCCCAAGAAATACTACGGCCTCAGGCAAGATGGCCGCGCGGTGGCCAAGGTTATCCGGCTGTGGCTCAACGACAATGCCCGGTGGAGCAGCCCAAAATATCTCGGCGGGGAAAGCTACGGCACCACCCGCACTGCGATGGTCGCGGACGAGCTGGAGGGCGGCACCTATAACGACGTCGGCCTCAACGGGTTGATCCTGATCTCGACGATCCTCGATTTTGCCGGGCGCGAGCCGACGCCGGGGAACGAGATGGCCTATATCGTCACCCTGCCCAACATGGCGGCGGCGGCCTATTTCCATGGCAAGGTTGAAGCGCCTTCGGTCGAAGCTATCGTCGAAGAAGCGCGCCACTTCGCTATCGGCCCGTTCGCCACGGCGCTGCTGAAAGGGCAGGACTTGCCTGCCGAAGAACGCGCGACTGTGCGGCGCGAACTGGCGCGCCTTACCGGCCTCAGCGAAACCTATCTTGATCAGGCCGACCTGCGCGTCACCGATCAGCGGTACTACAAGGAATTGCTGCGCGATCGCGGACAAACCATCGGGCGGCTGGACGCGCGCTACACCGGCACCGATTTCGACAATGCCGGGGAAACGCCCGATAATGACCCGAGCTTCTACGGCATCGATGCTGGCTATACCGCCGCGATCAATGTCTGGGCGCGCGAAGGGCTGGGGTACGAGACAACCCGCGAATACCAGTCGATCGGGCGTGAGCCGGGGCAGAACTGGGACTGGAGCCTGGGCGGACAAGGGCGCAGCGCGTACCTGAACGTCGCGCCGCTGATCGGGCAGGCGCTGCGGCAGAACAGCGACCTCAGGGTATTCAACGCGCAGGGGTATTATGATTTCGCTACGCCGTTCTTTGGCGCGGAATATTCGTTGAAGCGCACCGGCATTCCGCAGGATCGGATCACGTGGAAATATTACGGCGCGGGCCACATGATGTATGTCCGCGACGACGACCGCGCGCAGCTCAGCGCCGATATCCGCGCCTTCATCCGCGCCCGATGAACCGCGCTGCACTGTTGACGGGCCTAGCGCTGGTGAGCGCATTGGCGGGGTGCAATCCGCCGCCAAGCGATGCGGCAGTAGCGCAGGTATCGCTGCTGACGCCGCGCGGGGGCCCGTCCGAGCCGTTGCCCTCGCCCGATACGGCTGAAGCGATCTGGGCGCAAAGTGCAGGGGCGAGCGCGCCGGCAGGCAGGCTGGTTTACGGCGTGCCGGGACAGCCGGTGCTGATGTCGCTCGAATGCCTTGGCGCGGGCACGCCCGGCGCGCAGATGCGGATCACTCGCCAAGCTCCGGCAGACAAGGGCGCGGGCGCGCTGCTGGCGCTGATCGGCAATCGCATAATCGCGCGGATTGCCGTCGATGCGACACCGCAAGGCGGTAAGGTGGTTTGGCAGGGTGAGGCTGCGGCGACGCTGCCCGGCTGGGACGCGCTGGCGGGTACGCGCGAAGCCACGATCACCGTACCCGGCGCAGGGCTGGTGCGGCTCAATCCAAGTCCGCTGCCGGTGGAGTTGGTCAAGGCGTGCCGGGAGATTGCGCAGCCTTCGCCACCAACAGATCGGGTGTAAGCAACTGCGGCAATTGCTCCGGCGCTGCGGCGTTCGGTGCATACCACAGATACAACGGCACGCCCGCTGCGCCTTGTTCGGTGAGGAAGGCAGTGATCTCCGGATCGCGCACTGTCCAGTCGCCTACCATCGTCACCACGCCGGCCGCCTCGAACGCCGCGCGCACAGTGTCACGTTCGATCGAGGTGCTTTCATTGACCTTGCAGGTGACGCACCAATCGGCGGTGAACCACAGGAACACTGGCTTGCCGCTGGCGCGCGCCTTGGCGAGCGCATCGGCGCTGAAGCTTTGCGGGTTGTGGATGCTGACCTTCGCTTCGGCGCCCTTTGCTTCATAGACCGAAGGCAGGGCAATCACGGCAAAGGCGAGGAACGGCGCGGCCACCAGCGCGAACGCGGGCCACGCCAGCCTGCCGCCGCGTTGCAATCGGCCCGTGATCCACAGCGCAATCAGCAGGCCGATCACCAGCACCAGCGCGATGAGGCTAAACGTCCGCCCGCCCAGTTGCACCGTCAGCCACACCAATGCGAGTGCAGTCAGCCCCATCGGGATCGCCATGATCCGCCGGAACCGCTCCATCCACGGCCCCGGCTTGGGCAGCATTCGGCGGAGCGCCGGTATGAACCCAAGCAACAGGAACGGCAGCGCCAGCCCCAGCCCCAGCAGCGCGAACAACAGCAGCGCTTGCGGCACCGGCAGCAACAGCGCCGCACCCAGCGCCGCCGCCATGAACGGCCCGGTACACGGCGTGGCGACAAAGGCGGCGAGCAGCCCGGTGGCAAAGGCGCCCGCAGGCTTGCCGCCGGTGGTCACGCTCAGCGATGGCAATTCGAACAGCCCGGCAAAATTGGCCGTGATCGCAGCCGCCAGCACCAGCAGCGCCACGACCACGCCCGGCTCCTGCAATTGGAACGCCCAGCCGACCTGCTCACCTGCCGCGCGCAACGCGAGCAGCAAACCGCCCAGCCCGACGCAGGCCAGCATCACGCCTGCGGTATAGGCAAGCCCCTCGGCCCGCGCCTTGGCCTCGCTTTCGCTTGCACGCGCGAGGCTGAGCGCCTTCAGGCTCAGGATCGGGAACACGCAGGGCATGATATTGAGCAGCAAGCCTCCCGCCAGCGCGCCGAGGATCAGCGTCCACAGCGGCGGCGTGACCGGCGCTTTCGGCCCGGCCACCACTTCGCCGCCGGTGGGAACATCGCCGGGGATCGCGTCAAATTCGACGCCAGCCTCACCGTCAAAGGAAAGGATGCCTACCACTGCGCTCGGCGTATCCGCGCGGTATTCAGAAAGCGGGATGTCGACCGTCAGCACATCACCCACGCGGCGAAATATCTGCGGCGCAGCGTAGTTGACGAGGTTTTCGTTGCCGATGAAAACGTGCGGATCAGTCAGCGCCACGCTGGCGGGCAAGGGGATGGCGAGGCGCAGGGTATTGCGGCCCACATCAAAGCTTGATCCTGCGGAGAGTGGCGGCGCGACCTCGGCCCGCCAGCGCGCAAAATCGCCCCCGGCCTGCGCGACCAGCTTGGCCGATTGCGGCACGCATATCTGGTCGGTGCAGGCGAGGTAATCGACAATTCCGGTTACAGGGCCACCGCCAAACGACGCCGCGCTCGGCCCCGGGGTGACCGGCACCAGCACGGTGTAGGGCCCTTCGTAAACGTGGTTCATCAGGCCCGCGATCACCAGCCGCTTGGGCACGGGATAGCGCGCCTCACCCACCACCCAATCGGGCGGCAGGTCGAGCGACAGGATCATCCCCGCCCCCGCATCGCCGGGGTTCGACCAATAGCCGTGCCATTCCGGCCCCTTGGGAACGAAGCGAAGCGCAAGCAGCCATTCCTTGCCCGCCTCAGGCGCGCCATCGGCGTGGAGCGTAACCGGGATATTGTCCGACCCGATGAACCCCGCCTCACGCGGGGCACCTTGCGCATGGGCGGTGCTGGCCAGCAGCACACTTGCGACCAGCGCAAGCACCCATGCAAGCAATTGACGGATGGATGAGTGGATCATTCTTGCCTCGGACACGGCCTAGCCTCTAGGCTCGCTAGCAACAGTTCGCAATCGGAGCAGGCAAAGTGACAGCAACGGCAGACAAAACCTGCGACCTCGTGATTCTGGGCGGGGGTCTGGTGGGGATGACGCTGGCACTGGCGGCGGCGAAGAAAGGCATGTCTAGCCACGTGATCGACCGTGCTGACCCGGCAGAGCTGACCGCCGAAGGGTTTGACGACCGCGCCACCGCAATCTCAACCGCAAGCTGGCACCTGTTCGAAAATATCGGCATTGCCGAGGGGCTGGAGCAATTCGCCTGCGACATCGCCAGCATTGCCGTGACCGATCAGAACAAGCCCGGTCGGCTCGATTTTCAGCCGGGCCCTGAAGGCGGCACGCTGGGGCGGATGTTCCCCAACCGCCGCCTGCGGCTCGCGTTGTTTGAGGCTGCCGCCAAGGAGCCGCTCATCAACTGGGTTGCCAAGGCGCAGGTTACCGAGCGGGAGCGCAGCCCATACGGCGTCGCCGCCACGCTGGCGGACGGGCGCAAATTGAAGGGCCGGTTGATGATCGCCGCCGAGGGCCGCCAATCGCCGACCCGCGATGCTGCCGGGATCACACTGGCCAAGTGGGATTACAAACACCGCGCGATCATCGCCGGGCTGACGCACGAAAAGCCGCACGGCAATGTCGCGTGGGAAATCTTCTATCCAGCCGGGCCGTTCGCGCTGCTGCCCTTGAACGACGACGCCGATGGCACCCACCGATCATCGCTGGTGTGGACCGTTTCGGAAGCAGACGGCGCGGGCGTGATGAAGCTGGGCGACCGTGCGTTTCTGGCCGAGGTCGAAAAACGCATGGGCGGGGTGTTGGGTAAGGTGCAAACCGTAGGCCAGCGTTCGTCATGGCCGCTCGGCTTCCACCACACCGCCAAAATCACCGCCGAACGCCTCGCGCTCGTTGGCGATTCGGCGCATGGCATTCACCCGATTGCCGGACAGGGGTTGAACCTTGGCCTGCGCGATGTCGGCGCATTGATCGAAGTGCTGGCCGATGGCGCGCGGCTCGGCCTCGATCCGGGCGATCCCGAATTGCTCAAGCGGTACGAGACATGGCGCGGGCTCGACAGCTTCATGGTGGCGTTGGCGACCGATGGGCTGACCCGGTTGTTCGGGGTACCGGGCAAGACCGCCTCGGCTGTGCGGCGGCTGGGCATGGCCGCGGTGCAACGCACGCCGATGCTCAAGGATTTCTTCATGAACGAAGCGCGCGGAGTGTCGGGGGACTTGCCTGCGATTTTGCGGGCGTAGTTTGTTTGCGTGCCACCTTCGGTGGCGCAGACGTCCCGCATCAGCGCGATCGCAAAACTAAGGTATCACCAGCGGGTTGTTCAACTGCCGCACCGGGTTGCCCGCCCCGTCGCGCAAGCCGCGTTGGTCGAGCACGGCGGCGGTTTCGATCACTTCCAGCGCGTCCATCGCCTTGCGGTAACGTTCGGCGTCCTTAATCCAGCTTTCCGCCTTGTCGGCGCCGGGCATGCCCCGCACCTCGTCGATCGCGGCCTGATAGCGCCGCTGTTCGAGCGCCCAGCGCGCGCGCTCCAACCGCCGCTGTGGCTGCGGTGAGGGCGTGCTTTCGCGCCGCACCACGAACAGCTGGCCAATCTCGCGCTGAAACGCAGCCCATGATGGCCCCTCACTGCTTTCCCCGAGCTGCGGCCCCAACCCTTCGAGCCGGGCGACGAGTCCATCGAGCCGGATCGGATTGCGCGAAAATTCGATGATGGTGCTGACCGCGTTGGGCCACTGATCGCCAAACCGCAGCCGCAGCTGATCGGACAGATAGCCCAGCTCCGCTCCGCGTTCGACCGCGCGGCGGGTGGCAAAGGCAATCAACAGGCTTTCGGCGCGCGCGGCGTTGCCAGCGGCTGCCTGCGCTTGCAGATCAAGCTGGGTGAGGCGCTGTTCGGCAGCGGCGAGGCGTTGGTCGAGCCCGCCTTGCTGTTCCTCAACCCGCTCCACCGCCTGTTCGGCCTGCTCGGCCCGGATCGCCTGCGCCAAGGGAGTCGGTCCACCAGACAGGGCCGGGCTTGGGCCAGTGGTGGGCGATGCCGCAACCGATGCCCCGGCGCGCGGGCCGCCGGCGCGGTCTGGCTGAAAATTGTACCACATGACGTAGCCGACCAGCACGCCGCCTGCGACAAATGCGGCAAGCGCGGCGAGGATCAGGCCTCGGCCCGATGATGGTTTGCGGCGACTGCCAAATTGAGATGCGCCAGGTTGTGTGGCCATGCTTATCCGCTTCTTGCGACCCTGCTTGGGCGACTAATTGCACAGTTCCTGCGCCATTGCCAACAGGGCTGCGTCATCGGGGCGGGAGGCAATGTGGATCGCGACCCAGCCATCTCCGGCAGCGGCGGCGATCCGCGGGCCGAGCGCGGCGAGTGTGATAGACCCACGCGCCAGCGCCAAGCGGTCGCATTCGTTGGCGAAATGCCGCGCGGTGGCCGCGGAATGGAGCAACACCAGTGCCTCCCCTTCCGCCAACATCGGCGCGGCAGGATCGAGGGGAAGCGCAACGCTGCGATAAGCGATCACTTCGGCAAAAGTGACGCCTGCGGGTGCAGTGAGCGGCACATGCTCCTCACCCGCGATCCGCAGCAGGTGCATGGGTGCGGGGATCGCATCAAGCACGCCTTGCAATCCGCCGCTGCCGACCATCGCCACCGCAAAGCCCGCCGCGCCCGCGGCATCGCCGGTGGCCTCGCCCACGGCGTAAACGGGCTTATCGGTCAGCCGCGCAAGGTGCGGCCCGCCATGCACAAACGCGTTGGCGCTGCCGATCAGCAGCCCGTCGATAGTGGCGGGGTCGGGGCAGTCCCATGTCACTGCCTGGATTTCCGATAGCGCCACGCCGTCGATAGTCAGCCCCATGGCGCGGGCGTTCGCTAGCGTCGCGGACAACCCCGGCTCGGGCCTGAGCGCGAGCAGGCGCAATCTAGCCGCCGCGGCGAAAATGCGGTGCGATACCCGGCGTGGCTCGGGTCAGCAGATCAGCGGCCAACGCGCGCACAGGGGCATGATCGCCGGGGGCAAAGCGCGCCGAACCCTCGATCCGGTCGGCCCCGTCCGGGCTGAACAAGGCGGCACGCATCGCCAATTCACCGCCGGAAGTCTCGCACAGCACCGCGATTGGCGAATGGCAGGTGCCGCCCAATTCAGCCAGCAGCGCGCGTTCCGCCTCCAACTCGGCGCGGGTGGGTGCATCGTCGATCGCGGCGAGCAGCGCGGTGGTGGCCGCATCATCGGCGCGGCATTCAATCGCAATCACGCCTTGGGCGGCGGCGGGAATCCATTCGTCGGAGGCCAGCGGATGGCCCGCCGCGCTCTGCCCCAACCGTTCAAGGCCAGCAGCGGCGAGGAACGTAACATCCGCCTCGCCCGCTTCCAGCTTTGCCAGCCGCGTCGCCACGTTCCCCCGAAATGTCACTACCTTGCAATCGGGCCGCAGGTTGAGCAGTTGCGAAGCGCGGCGCGGGGCGCTGGTGCCTACAGTCGCGCCGTGCGGGATCGCGGCAATGCTCTCCGCCCCTACCAGACAATCGCGCCGGTCAGCGCGCGGCAGAAAGGCGGCGAAGTGGAAGGCATCTGGCCGGATCGTTTCGACATCCTTGGCCGAGTGCACCGACAGGTCGATCCGCCCTTCGCCGAGCCATTGGTCCAGCTCCTTGGTCCACAGCGCCTTGCCGCCAATTTCGGACAGCGGGCGGTCGAGCACCTTGTCGCCGCTCGCCAGCACCGGGACGAGTTCGATCGCGTCTTCGCTCCAACCGTGGGCAGCGCATAACCGCGCGCGGGTTTCAACCGCCTGCGCCATTGCGAGTGGGGAATTGCGGGTGCCAAGGCGTAAGCGCGGGTGGGTTTGGGATGGTTCAGTCATAGCTACGCTTGCCCTAGCGATCATACAGACTAGATGGAAGTCGGATGGGATCGGTCACGCACACCTCTGACACTCGCCCGAAGGCAAAGATCGTCCTCGGGATCGAATCGAGCTGCGATGAAACCGCCGTTGCACTGGTGCGCGGCGACCGGACGATCATTGCTGAGCGGATTGCCAGTCAAGAAGCCGAACACGCACCCTATGGCGGGGTCGTCCCCGAAATCGCCGCGCGCGCGCACGCCGAACGGGTCGCGCCGATGATTGCGGCGGTGATGGCCGATGCAGGCATGACGCTGGACGAGGTGGACGCGATTGCCGCGACTGCCGGGCCGGGATTGATCGGCGGGGTGATGGTCGGGCTGGTCAGTGCCAAGGCGCTGGCGATGGCATCGGGCAAGCCGCTGCTCGCGATCAATCACTTGGAAGGCCACGCGCTATCTCCCCGGCTGGCCGATGCGGGCCTCGCATTTCCCTATCTGCTGCTGCTGGTATCGGGCGGGCATTGCCAGATCCTTGCCGTGGACGGGGTCGGGCAATATCGGCGGCTGGCGACCACCATTGATGATGCGCTGGGCGAGGCGTTTGACAAGACCGCCAAACTGCTCGGCCTCGGCTATCCCGGCGGGCCGGCGGTGGAGCGGCTGGCGTTGCAGGGCGATCCCAAGGCGGTGCCGCTCCCCCGCCCGCTCAAGGGATCGGCTGAACCGCATTTCTCTTTCGCCGGGCTGAAAAGCGCGGTGCTGCGAGCGGTGGACAGCGGCGCGCACACGCCCGCCGATATTGCCGCAAGCTTCCAGCAGGCCGCCGTCGAATGCCTGATCGACCGGCTGGAATACGCGCTGCACCGCGCTGGCCCCTTCCCCGCGCTGGTCGTGGCGGGCGGGGTCGCGGCGAACCAGACCGTGCGCGCGGCGCTCGAAACCTTTGCCGCCAAGCACGCCATGCGCTTCACCGCGCCGCCGCTGGCGCTGTGCACCGATAATGCGGCGATGATCGCCTGGGCGGGGTGCGAAAGGCTTGCGCTTGCCGGAGAGGACTTCCACGGCGATCCGCTCGATTTCGTCGCGCGCCCGCGCTGGCCGCTCGATGCGGACGCTGAAACGGTGCGCGGTGCAGGAGTAAAGGGATGACGGCGCAACTGGCGATTGGTGTGATCGGCGCAGGCGCGTGGGGCACGGCGCTGGCGCAGATGCTCGCCAGCGATGGGCGCGACGTGCTGCTCTGGGCGTTCGAGCCGGAGGTCGTCGCCGCGATCAACACGCAGCACCGCAACCCGCTCTATCTGCCATCCGCCGCCCTTGCGCCAAACATCCGCGCGACCGGCGATCTCGCTGACTTTGTCGCAATCGAAACCGCGCTGGTGGTCACGCCTGCGCAAGTGCTGGGCCGGGTGCTGGCAGGCCTCTCCACGCCGCCGCGCGATCTGGTGCTGTGTTCCAAGGGGATTGAGGCTGGCACGGGGCGGTTGATGAACCATGTCGCGCGCGAGGCCTCGCCGGGCAGCGACATCGCCGTGCTTTCGGGGCCGACCTTTGCGCATGAAGTCGCCGCCGGACTGCCCACCGCCGTCACGCTGGCTTGCGGCGGCGGCGCCGCGCAATGGGATCGGCTGGCCCCCGCCATCGCGCGGCCTGCGTTCCGTCCCTATTACAGCGACGACGTAACCGGGGCTGAGATTGGCGGCGCGGTCAAAAACGTGCTCGCCATCGCTTGCGGCGTGGTGGACGGATTGGCGCTGGGCCAGAACGCCCGCGCGGCGTTGATTGCGCGCGGATACGCCGAAATGCTGCGCTTTGGCGAGGCATTGGGCGCGCGGGCCGAAACATTGGCGGGCCTGTGCGGATTGGGCGATCTGGTGCTGACCTGTTCCAGCACCGCCAGCCGCAATTTCTCGCTCGGCAAAGCATTGGGCGAAGGCGCAGACCCGGCGGCGCTGATGGCTGACCGCCGCACCGTGGCCGAGGGTGCATTTACCGCGCCCGTGCTGGCCGACCTCGCCAAGGCGCGCGGCGTCGCCATGCCGATTGTCGCGGCGGTCGATGCGATCCTTAAAGGTGAAAGCGCGCGCAAGGCCGTGGCCGACCTGCTCTCCCGCCCGCTCAAGGCGGAACTGGAAGCAGACGCGTGACCGCTTCGCCGGCCGACCATACCGCGGGCGACGCCGACGATCTCGCCGCGCTGGCCAAGGGCGGGCGCACCAACACGCTCGGCTTTGCGATCCGACTGGTGGCGCGCATCCCGTTCCTGATCATCGCCACCCGCCTGTATGGGGCCGAGGCGCTCGGGCGCTTTGCATCAGCGCTGGTGCTGATCGACATCATCGCGCTGATCTGTTCGCACGGCGAAAAGCGCGGGCTGGCGCAGCGATTGTCGGTCGGCGCGAGCGACAACCCTGAGGGCGAAGCCAACCTAGTTTACGACGGGCTGCTGTTGGCGCTGCTATTCTCCGCCGCCGCCGCGCTGCTGCTGCTCGCCTTCCCCGAACCAATGTTTCCCAACGGGATGAACAGCAGTTGGGATATCTGGCTGGTCGCCACCATTCCGGCCTTCGCGATGACGGAGATTCTGCTCGCCGCGCAAGCCTATCGGTTCGATATTGCCACATCAGTTCGGGCCCGCGCGATTGTTGAACCGTGGACGATTTCCATCGGCGCGGGCGTGTTCTTCTTCATCCCAGCCACCCGCGATGCGGGGCTGGCGCTGGCGTTCATCACATCGATCTATGCTGGTTTCCTGACCGCGCTGTGGTCATTCCTGCGCAGCTACGGCCCGCCCCGGAATTGGCAACCGCAAGGCCGCGCGCTGCTGGCGATGTCATCGCGCGCTTTTCCGCTGGTCGGCGCCGATGCGATTGAACGCGGCACCCGGCTGCTCGATATCTTCATCCTCGGCCTGCTCGCGCCGCCGCAAGCGGTCGGCATTTATTATGCCGCGCAGCAGATCGCCAGCCTGCCGCAGAAACTGAAGACGAGTTTCGAGCCGATCCTCTCACCCGTCATCACCAAGAACCTGCGGATCGGCAACAAGGGCGCGATTGCCGCGCAGGTGCGGCAGGTCGGCTTCTGGATCATCGCCGTGCAACTTGGCATCGCGCTGGTGCTCGGCATCCCAAGCGGGGCCGTGATGGGGCTGTGGGGGCCAGATTATGTCGCGGGCACGGCGGCGCTGACGTTTCTGCTGGCAGCCGAAGTGACCGCATCAATGGCGGTCGTATCGGAAAGCGTGCTTGTCTACATCGCACGCAAACGCAATCTGGCGATTTCGGTGGGTGTGATCGCCTTGCAAGCGACACTGACTATTGCGCTGATCCAAGGGGCCGAAAGCTATGGCCTCGGCAAAGGCTACGAAACGGCAAGCGCTGCGGGCGCGTTGATGATTGCGCTGGCGGTGTCTTCGTTGGTCAAGGCGCTGCTGCTCAAGCATTTGCTGAAGGCCCCGGTCAGCAATTGGCGCTGGGCGCTGGTCTATGCCGCCGCGCCTGCGGTGGTGGTGGGTTACGCCTTCACGTGGCTGCCCGAATGGATGGAGCTGGTGTTCGGCGTGCCCGCGATCCTTGGCACTTATGGCGTGGTGATCTGGCGGCGCGGATTTGATGATGGCGACAAGGCGCTGTTCCGCAAGCAGGTGGTGCCTGATCCGGCGACCGACCTGGCATAAGCCCAAACGAGGCTGATCCGCGTTCAGTCGTTATTCACGGCTGCGAATCGATTTTCGCCCTTGCAGTGATTGCGGGGAGAGCAGCGATGAACACAGCACGATTGGTCGGAATGGTGGCGCTGTGCGCCGTGGTTGCGGGTTGCGCGAAAGAGGCGCCGGGCGACCTTGCCAAGGCTCCGCCGCCGCCGCCGTCAGTTGTCGCTCCTCCGCCCCCACCGCCTCCGCCCCCGCCCGCTCCGGCGTTCAGCCCCTCGCAGTCGGTTGTCGTAACCGGCGCGCGTATCGCCGGTGACGCGGTGGCGCGTGAACGTGCACATTTCGTCCCGCCCGCCGTCATCGCCGCCGATCCAGGCAACGAGAAATATGCGGGCGAGGAAGTCTCCCCGGTCAAACTGACGCAGGCTGAACCCGTTTCCACCTTCTCGGTCGATGTCGATACCGGCGCCTACGCCAACGCCCGCCGGTTCCTGACGGGCGGATCAATGCCCCCGCAAGACGCGGTGCGCACCGAGGAAATGATCAACTATTTCCGCTATGATTACGCCAAGCCGAAAGACCGTTCGCAGCCCTTCACAGTGACCACCGATGTCGCCAAGACCCCGTGGAACCCGGACACCTATCTGATGCGAATTGGCCTGCGCGGATACGATATCGATACCGCTGAACGCCCGCCCGCCAACCTTGTGTTCCTGATGGATGTGTCCGGTTCGATGGGCGCACCTGACAAGCTGCCGCTGGTCAAGACCGCGCTGGCCGGGCTGGCGGGTGAACTCAGCCCTAAGGATACCGTATCGATCGTCGTCTATGCAGGCGCAGCGGGCATGGTGCTTGAACCCACCAACGACACCGCCAAAATCCGCCGCGCGCTCGAAAGCCTCGACGCGGGCGGTTCGACTGCCGGGGGCGCGGGCATCGAACTCGCCTACCGCATCGCCGAAGACAACTACATCAAAGGCGGGGTTAACCGCGTGATCCTCGCCACCGATGGCGATTTCAACGTCGGCGTTTCGGACACCAAATCACTGATCGAACTGATCGAGAAAAAGCGCGATAGCGGCATCACGTTGACCACATTGGGCTTTGGTCAGGGCAACTATAACGAAGCGCTGATGGAGCAGGTCGCCAACCACGGCAACGGCAACTATGCCTATATCGACAGCGCTTTGGAGGCGAAAAAGGTGCTGGGCGAGGAGATGAGCAGCACCCTGTTCACCATCGCCAAGGATGTAAAAATTCAGGTCGAATTCAACCCCGCCGTGATCGCGCAATACCGGCTGGTCGGATACGAAAACCGGAGCTTGCGGGAAGAAGATTTCGACAATGATCTGGTCGATGCAGGCGACATTGGCGCGGGCCATCAGGTGACGGCGATTTACGAAGTCGTGCCGACAGGCGGCAAGGGCTGGATCGCCCCGCGCAAGTATGAAGACGCCCCCGCCGAAGCCGCCACCGCGCGGCTGGCCGAGGCCGCCACCGTCAAACTGCGTTACAAACTGCCCAATGGCGACACTTCGAAACTGATCGAGCAGGTGGTGGCATCAAGCGCGCTGCGCACCGCGACCGCGCCCAAAGGCGATTTTGCCTTCGCCGCCGCCGTCGCCGCTTTTGGACAGGTGCTGCGCGGAGACGAGTTGATGCAGGGCTACGGCTTTGATGACATCGGCGGGCTTGCAGGAACTCAGGACAATTTCTGGCGGCAGGAATTCCTGCGGCTGAACGAGTTGGCAGGCAGCATGAAGGGCGGTTAAGAGTCTTGGGATTGCAGCGGGAGCGCTGCTAAGGAAGCGCTCCCATTTGATGATTCCTGAAAGAGCCTGACTGATATGTCTGCACAATTTTCTACCGCTTTGCCGCTGATTCTGATCGGTCTTGCCCTGCTGGTGCTGGCGGTGTGGCTGCTCGCGCGCCTTAATCGCAAGGCCAAGGTGGTGGAGGATGGCAGCGCGCCTGCGCTCGCCCGTGATGTGCTGGATGCAGGGGCCGCGCCTGCGCAGCGCAATCAGGCACTGATCGATGCCGCGCCGGCAGTGGTCAAGGAAGCGCCCGCGCCGATGGCTGCACCTGCACCTGCACCGGAACCGGTTGCCGCAACCCCCGCCCCGGCTCCCGTCGCTCCCGCGTCTGTGCCCACATCAGCCGACGACATCGCCCGGATCAAGGGCGTCGGCCCCAAATTGGTGGCATTGCTGGGCGAGCTTGGCGTGACCACCTTTGCGCAGATTGCCGCATGGTCGGATGCCGATGTCGAGCGGATCGACGCGCAGCTGGGCCGGTTCAAGGGCCGCATCACCCGCGACCAGTGGATCGATCAGGCCAAACTGCTGGGCGCAGGCGATGAAACCGCTTTCACCGACAAATACGGCAAGAATGGATAATATTCCGCAAGCTTGACGTCCAATCCATGTTACATTCCCTCTCTTGGGGAGTCGCTGACGCGGGGAGAGGGTGAATGAGCTTACGCATTCTGGTGGCGGAGGACGAAACCGTGACCGCCTTCGATCTGTGCGACACGTTCGAAGAAGCGGGCTACGAAGTCGAAGGGCCGCACGCCGGAATTTCATCCGCCATGCTCGCCTGCCAGAAAGAAAAACCCGATCTCGCCATCCTCGATATCGAGCTGGCGGATGGGTTGGCGTACGAGCTTGCGCAGAAATTGATCGACGATAATGTGCCGGTAATCCTCCATTCCGAACATTTCGAAGCCAGCGAGTTGGCCGCCCGCTTCCCGCGCGCCACGACGGTCGCCAAACCCTGCCCGCCAGCCGATTTGCTGGAGGTGATCAGAGGGGTGCTCGCACCTGCATAAGCGGCGGTCGACCTGCTCACCCTTGCCCAGCCGGTTGAAGCCTGCGATGGCTGCAACATGAGTACAATGAAGCTCTACGGTTATTTCCGCAGCTCGACATCTTACCGCCTGCGCATCGCGCTGAACCTCAAGGGGTTGGCGTTCGAGAATATCCCGGTCAGCCTCGTCACAGGCGAAAACAAGTCACCCGAATTCACGCAGCGCAACCCGTTCGGATCGCTGCCGATGCTCGAAGCCGATGGGCGTGACCGGGCGCAATCGATGGCGCTGCTCGAATGGCTCGATGAAGCCTATCCCGACCCGGCGTTCCTGCCCCGCGATATCGAAGCGCGCTATACGGTGCGCGAACTCGCCTATGGGATTGCGACCGAGATTCACGCGGTCAACAATCTCCCGGTGCTGAAATACCTCAAAGACCCGCTCGGCCACACGCAGGACGAAATTGACGTGTGGTATCGCCATTGGCTGGCGCGCACGCTGAACCCCGTTGAGGCGCGGTTGGCGCAGCTGGGGACTGGCGATTTCCTGCACGGCGATGCGCCGGGGTTGTTTGAGGTGGTGCTGATCCCTCAACTCGCCAATGCGCGGCGGTTTGCCTACGACCTGTCAAACAGTCCGCATATGACCCGGATCGAAGCCGCGTGCTGTGCCCTGCCCGCCTTCGCCGCGGCGCATCCTGATAAACAACAAGACGCCACATGAATTCTGGCCGGGAGAGGAACCCACTATGAAACTCGCCACCCTCAACAACGGCACGCGCGACGGGATGCTGGTCGTTGTGTCGAAAGACCTGACCCGGTGCAGCGCGGCAGGCTACATCGCGCCGACCTTGCAAGCCGCGCTCGACAATTGGGAACGGGTTGCGCCCGAACTCGAACTGCTTGCCCGCGATGTCGAACATGAAACCGTACCGTGCGAACGCTTCCACGAACGCCAGGCGCATTCGCCGCTGCCGCGCGCGTATCAGTGGGCCGATGGCAGCGCCTATATCAACCATGTCGAATTGGTGCGCAAAGCGCGCGGGGCCGCCGTTCCGGCGAGCTTTTACACCGATCCGCTGATGTATCAGGGGGGCTCTGACGCTTTCCTACCGCCGCGTGCGGACATACCCTTGGGCGATCCCGCATGGGGCTGCGACATGGAGGGTGAGATCGCCTGCATCACCGATGATGTACCGATGGGCGTTTCGGTGGAAGACGCGGCGGGGCATATCAAGCTGTTGATGCTGGTCAACGATGTTAGCTTGCGCGGGCTGATCCCGGCCGAGTTGGAAAAGGGCTTCGGCTTCTTTCAGTCCAAACCCGCCAGCGCATTTTCGCCCGTGGCGGTGACCCCGGACGAATTGGGCGCAGCGTGGGCCGATAGCCTGATCCACCTGCCGCTGATGGTCGATCTGAACGGCGCAGCCTTTGGCCGGGCCAATGCGGGCAAGGACGCGACCTTCAATCTGGCGCAGCTCGTCGCCCACGCGGCCAAAACGCGGGGTCTGAGCGCAGGCACGGTGATCGGCAGCGGCACGGTATCCAACAAGGGCGCAGATGGCGGCGCCGGCACGCCGGTCAGCGCAGGCGGCGCGGGCTATTCGTGCATCGCCGAAATCCGCATGATTGAAACGATCAACGGCGGCGCTGCGGTCACCCCGTTCATGCAAGCCGGTGACACGGTGCGGATCGAAATGCGCGATGAACACAACCATTCGATCTTTGGTGCGATTGAACAGCAGGTGGTCGCGGCTTGAGACCCGCCGGGGTTTTGCAGGGCGGTTTAGACCCCTGCTAGACCCCGGTTAGACCCCCTCTAGGCCTGTTCTAGGCTCTGATTGCCCTCGTCCTGCGATTGTTTCACGCGAAACATTCGCCGCTGATCGAGCTCACTGACGAAGTAGTGGTTCACATCGCGGTGCTCGGCTTCATCGGCCCGCACCGCCAGGATCACATCGCGCAACCGGGCGCTTTGCGGCAACTGCCAGTAATCAATCGCCAGCTGCGGGGCAGGCACATTTTCCAGCCGCCCGGCATCCACTTCGGCAAGGTATTGGGTGTAGCTGTAGACCGCCTCTTCCTCGAAATAGGCGACCACCCGGTGCGCCGTGCGCGGGGCGATGAGGTAAAGGAAGAAGTAGAAATTGTAGAACACCAGCTGCACCGCCATCACCAGAAAGCGTTCAAATGCATTGGGTTGCGCGATCTCGATGAAGGTCATCAGATGCATCCGCTCATTCTCGGCCTCATCCAGCAGCGTGCGGATCCAGCCCTCATCATCGCGCATCGTGCGCAGCGCAGTGAGGTGCTGCCACAGCCCGCCAACCATCCCCGGCACGGCGGCGACCGTCTCCAGAACAACCGCGCGGTGGCCATATCGTTTGGCAAAAAACCGGTCGGCAAAAAAGCGCAGCAACTTAACGAAAGCAAACGCCACCCGGTCGCTGCCCGATTGCGGCGCAACATGGGTTTCAATGATCACATCAGGGTTGATCTGACGGACAAGCGGACGGGGATCGAACGGTTTCATGGGGCACCTTTTCTGATGCCCATCAATTAGCGATTCCTCGCCTGATTACCCGCGAATAGGCGACATCATTTGTGCCGAAAAACGCAAGTGTCAGAAGCCAAGGCTCTCCGCCACTGCAGCGTTCACGATCTTGCCTTGATGCACATTGAGGCCGGGGGCGAGATGCGGATCATCCTCACACGCCTTCAACCCCTTGTTCGCCAATGCCAATCCAAACGGCAGGGTGGCGTTGTTGAGCGCATAGCTCGACGTCAGCGGCACCGCGCCGGGCATATTGGCGACGCAGTAATGGATGATGCCATCGACCTCGTAAGTCGGGTTCTCGTGCGTGGTGGCATGCGATGTTTCAAAGCATCCGCCCTGGTCAATCGCCACATCGACCAGCACTGCACGGTGCTTCATATCGGGCAGCATCGCGCGGGTCACCAGATGCGGCGCGCTCGCTCCGGGGATCAGCACCGCGCCAATCACGACATCGGCCTGAGACACCGCCTGTTCGATCGTACCAGCGGTGGAAAAGCGAGTGATGGCACGGCCTTGGAACATTTCGTCCAGCAGGCGCAGGCGCGGCAACGAACGGTCGAAAATCTCCACCGTCGCCCCCAGCCCGACCGCCATCCGCGCGGCCTGCGTGCCGACCACGCCGCCGCCCAGAATCACGACCCGCGCCGGTATCACGCCGGGCACGCCGCCCATCAGGGTGCCGCGTCCGCCGGTATTCGCCCGCAGCGCCAGTGCGCCGGCCTCAATCGCGAGCCGCCCAGCGACTTCGCTCATCGGGGCGAGCAACGGCAGCGCGCCGCCGGGAGCGGTCACGGTTTCGTAAGCGACCGCCGAAACGCCCGATGCCATCAGCCCGCGCGCCTGATCGGGATCTGGGGCCAAGTGCAGGTAGGTAAACAGAATTTGGCCTTCGCGAAGCTGCACCCATTCGGCCGGCTGCGGCTCCTTGACCTTCACGATCATGTCAGCCTGCGCGAAGACTTCGGCGGCGGTATCGACCACCTCGGCTCCGGCTTTGCGATAGACATCATCGTTCTTGTCGATGCCCAGACCGGCCCCGGTTTCGACGATCACGCGGTGCCCGGCGCTGACATATTCGCGCACGGCTTCGGGGGTGAGACCGACGCGAAACTCGCTCGGCTTAATTTCCTTGGGAACGCCGACCAGCATGATTCTCTCCTCGCGGTGAAGCGGAAACATCGCTAGTGTAGGCGTAATATAATTACAAGATCGCGCAAGGTCGATTCAACCGAAGGAACACGCCTGTGACCACGTACCCCGCCCTCAAAATGCTGATCAACGGCGAATGGATCATCAACGGTGAAGCCGGGTCGATGGATGTGGTGAACCCCGCCACCGGGCAGGTGATCGGGCAATGCCCCAAAGCTTCGCCGCAGCAGCTTGACGCTGCCCTCGCCGCCGCTGGCGAAGCATTTGTCACGTGGAGCAAAACCCCCGGCGCCGAACGCTATGTGATCCTGCGCCGCGCCGCCGATCTGCTTCGCGAACGCGCCCCCGAAATTGCCCGCGTAATCACCGCCGAAATGGGCAAGCCGCGGGCGCAAGCGATTGGCGAAATCACCGGCTCGGCCGACATCATCGACTTCCTCGGCGAAGAGGCCAAACGGCGCGGCGGGCGGATGATCCCGCCCCGCAGCGCCAGCGTGATTGCGCAAATGGTGACGCACGAAGCGGTCGGCCCCTGCGTGCTGCTGACGCCGTGGAATTTCCCGATCAACCTGCCCGCCAAGAAAATCGCAGGCGCATTGGCGGCAGGCTGCACCGCGATCATCAAACCGGCGGAGAACAGCCCGGCCTCGGCGCAATTGCTGGTCGAATGCTTCACCGATGCAGGCGTGCCCAAGGGAGTCCTAAACCTCGTCTACGGTGACCCCGGCCCGGTGTCAGAACACCTCATCACATCGCCTGTGATCCGCAAGGTCAGCTTCACCGGATCGACAGCGATTGGCAAACAATTGGGCGCGCTGGCGGCGAGCCACATGAAGCGCTTCACTCCGGAACTGGGAGGCCATGCCCCGGTGATCATCAGCAAGACCGCCGACCTGGATCGCGCCGTGGCGATGTGTGCGGCAACTAAGTTCCGTAACGCCGGGCAGGTCTGCGTCTCCCCCACCCGGTTTCTGGTGGCGCGCGAAGTCTATGACAAATTCGTCGCCGAATTCGCCGACCAGGCGGGCAAGCTGAAGGTCGGTGACCCCGGCGTGGATGAGAGCGTCGACATGGGCCCGCTCGCCCACCCGCGCCGGATTGCGGCAATGGAAGCCGTGGTGGCAGATGCAGGCGGCAATCGCGGTGAGGTCGTCACCGGCGGTTCGGTGATTGCGGGGAACGGGTTCTTCTTTCAGCCCACCGTTATCGCCAACCCCGCGCCCGACAGCCGTTTCATGACCGAAGAGCCGTTCGGCCCGATTGCAGGGATCGTCCCGTTTGATGCGATCGAGGATGCCGTGCGGATTGCCAACAGTTTGCGCTATGGCCTTGCAGCCTATGCGTTCAGCAGCGATCTTGATGAAGCGCACTACCTTGGCCGGAGCTTGCGGGCGGGCATGGTGGGGATCAATCAGCTCATCGTCTCGTCGCCCGAAACCCCGTTCGGCGGAATCGGTGATAGCGGGTTCGGATCGGAAGGCGGCGAGGAAGGCTACCTCGCCTTCACCGATACCAAGCTGGTGATCATGGCAAAGGCGGGCGGGTAAGCAGCGACGTTCGCGGTCAGGCGATCAGGCGGGCGATCCGGCCGAGCAGCGACTGGCGGCTTTCCATCGGCTGGATCCGCCCATATCGCGCACGGCGCGAATGTTCGTCCTGAATGCAGACAGTGCGGAGCATGGGATCTGGCCCGCTGGACCAGATAGTTGGTCGTGCCATTGAACGCTTCCCGATTCGCTGTTTTGTTATGCGTCAAGCTAACAGCAAATCTGTGGAAAACCCATAGCGAACATGGTTAACGGGCTTGCCTGCAGAACGGATCACCGATCCGTGCGCCGCACCCTGGCAGAACGCACGTCTTTGAGCGTCGGGTAACCGTTAACCGCCATCAAAAGATCGGCTTCGGCAAGGATTGATCGTAACACCCACGCCGCGCCCTCTGCCCCGCCGAGCGCGAGGCCGTAGGTATAGGGCCGCCCCACGCCCACCGCGCGCGCACCCATCGCCAGCGCCTTGACAGCATCGCTGCCCGACCGGACGCCGCTGTCAAACAGGACAGGGGTATCACGCGCTGCCGCAACCACATCTTCAAGCATGTCGATGGTCGCGATCCCGCCGTTGGCCTGCCGCCCGCCGTGGTTCGAGCAATAGACCGCATCCGCCCCGCAATCGACTGCGCGGCGCGCATCGTCGGGGTGGCAAATACCCTTGAGGACGATGGGGAGCTTGGTCACCGACTTGAACCACGCCATATCATCCCAGGTCAGCACCTGCCCAAATGTCGCCGCCCAGGTGAAGATCGCGGTGTTCAAATCCTCCTCCGGCGGCTTGGCCAGCAATGAACGGAACACCGGATCGGTGAAGTAATTTTGCAAGACCTTGCCGCGCAGCTGCGGAAAATTTGACGCGTTGAGATCGCGCGGCCGCCAGCCGGTTACCCATGTGTCCAGTGTCACCACCAGCGCGGCATATCCCGCGTCTTCGGCGCGGCGGATCAGGCTGGTGGCGAGTTCCTTGTTTTTCGGCGTGTAAAGCTGGAACCATGCAGGCGTATAGCCGCAGGCCGCCTTCACATCCTCCAGTGGATCATTCGACAAGGTCGAGGCGCAAAACGGCACCCCGGTCAGCGCCGATGCGTTCGCGGCCGCAATGTCGCCGTGACGATCCTGTGACGCCTCTCCGTTGAGGCCGATCGGCGCCATGAACAGCGGGGTGGGATAGGTGTGTCCGAACAGTTCGACCGACAGATCGCGCTCGGAACAATCGACCATCATTCGCGGAACCATGCCCCAGTGGTGGAAGGCAGCAGCGTTCTGATCCTGTGTGTGTTCGTCTCCGCACCCGCCCGCGACATAATTCGTCATCATCGGGCCAAGCGCCTGATGCGCGCGCTTTTCCAGCGTGGCGAAATCGACCGGGTAGGTCGGCAGAACGCCCTTCAAACCGGCGTTGTAAATCTCGTTCTGCATTGCGCCGAAATAGCTCATTCGATCACTCTCCCGTCTCTCGGACCGAGGATTCAGACGATCCGGCGATCCGGGGCAAGCGATTTCTAGGCGAAGAAGCGTTGCAGCCGCGGGCGCACTTTGAGGAATTGCAGATAGGCGGCCTCCAGCACCCGCAGCACCGCGCCATTGCGCGCCGCAAGGCCAAGCGGACGGAGCAGCGGGATCGCGCGCCACATCGCCGCAAACGCCGCCGCACCGTTGTAGACCACGCCCCCCTCTTCGGCATGGAAACGGGCGAGCAGTTGCGCACGGTCTATCGGGCAGGAGGGGTCAGCACCGTCGGCCACATCAATGAAGTTGATCGCTCCGCGTTTGTCGAGCCGCCGCATCAGCGCAATTTCGCGGCGGCACAGCGGGCAGGCACCATCGAACCAGACTTTGACAGCGCGGCTCAAGGCGCGATCCACAGGCGAATGACATAGGCCACTGCGCCCAACACCGCGACGCTCGCAGCCCAGATGCCTGCCATCCATGCAAGGCGCTGCCACAAGGGGGCTTCAGGCGGTCGCTCAGGCGGCGCAAGCATCAGTGATACCCCTCCTCGCCCACCTTGCCGCGAAACACCCAATACGCCCAAATGGTATAGGCGATGATCAGCGGCAGGGTAATCGCCACGCCCACCAGCATGAACACCTGACTGCGTTCGGGCGCGGCGGCATCCCAGATGGTGATGCCCGGCGGCACGACGAACGGCCAAATCGTGACCCCCAGCCCCGCCATGCCAAGAAAGAATAGCGCAATAGCCAGCCAGAACGGCGCAGAATTGCCACTGCCTCGGATCGTCCGGATCAGTGCAAACGCCACCAGCGCGGTGATCACCGGCACTGGCGCCGCATAGTAAATCTGCGGCGCGGCGAGCCAGTGCGCGGCATATTCCGCGTTCAAGGTGATGTTATAGAGGCTGACCGCACCCATCAGCACGATGGTCGCAATCGCTGCACGCAAGGCGACATGGCGGGCATGGGCTTGCACCCCGCCGTCCAGCTTCCAGATCAACCAGGTGCTGCCGAGCAGCGCATAGCCCGCCACTGTCCCTAGCCCGGTGAGGAAGGTGTACGGCGTCAGCCAATCCCACCAACTGCCCGCATAGGAGCGGCCCTCAACTTCGATCCCTTGCAGCAGCGCGCCAAGGATCATCCCCTGCGCCATTGCCGCGACCAGCGAGCCGCCGAAGAACGCTGTGTCCCAGAACTTCTCATGCGCCGGATCCCTCCAGCGGTATTCGAACGCCACGCCCCGGAACACGAGGCCCAGCAGCATGGCGATCACCAGCGGATAGGTCGCTGGCAGAATCACCGCGTAGGCGAGCGGGAAGGCAGCAAACAACCCCCCGCCGCCCAGCACCAGCCATGTCTCGTTACCATCCCATACCGGAGCGATTGAATTCATCGCACGGTTGCGGCCCTTGCCGACGCGGAAGGTCGGGAACAGGATGCCAATGCCCAGATCAAACCCGTCCATCACCACGTAGGCGAACACGGCAAAGGCGATGATGAAAGCCCAGATGACAGTGAGATCCATCACACCGGCTCCTTTTCACCGGGGGCTTCGGTCGGCAGGGTTTCGTCCCCGCCGGGGTTCTGCGTCGGCCCCGGCGTGATCCCGGCAGTGCGGATCGGGCCGACATCGCCGCGCTTCACGCCATATTCGCCTGCGTGCGGTGCCTTGCTCATCAACTTGAGAATGTACCACACGCCGATGCCGAACACGGTGAAGTAGACCAGCACAAACGCCAGCAGCGACGCGACCACCGCAGGCGCATCAAGCGGGCTCGCCGCGTCGGCTGTGCGCAGAAGCCCGTAGATCACGTAAGGCTGGCGGCCGACTTCGGTGGTGATCCACCCGGCGAGAACCGCGGCAAACCCGGATGGCCCCATCAGCACCGCGGCACGGTGCAGCCACGGCATGTCATACAATCGCCCGCGCACCCGGCCCCATAGGCTCCACAACCCGATCCCCAGCATCGCAAAGCCGATGCCGACCATAATCCGGAAAGACCAGAACAGCATCCCCACCGGCGGTTCGCGATCATCTGGGATGGTATCAAGCCCCGCGAGCGGCGCGTTGAGATCATGTTTGAGGATCAGCGAGGACGCCTTGGGGATTTCGATGGCATAACGCACCGTCTTCGCATTGCTATCGGGGATGCCGAACAGGATAAGCGGCGCACCTTCGGGGTGGCTTTGGTAATGCCCCTCCATCGCCATGACCTTGGCAGGCTGATGTTCGAGCGTGTTGAGCCCGTGCATATCGCCAGCGAAAATCTGCAGGGGCGTAACGATCGCCGCCATCCACATCGCCATCGAAAACATTGTGCGCGCATGCGGATTGGCGCGGTCTTTCAGCAGGTGCCACGCCCCAACCGCGCCAACCACAAAGGCGGTGGTAAGATAGGCCGCCATGACCGTATGAACGAGCCGATAGGGAAAGCTCGGGTTGAACACGATGTCCCACCAGCTGGGGCCGGGCAGGAACTGGCCGTTTGCGCCAATCTCAAAACCGGTGGGCGTCTGCATCCAGCTGTTCACGCTGAGGATCCAGAACGCCGACACAAATGTGCCCAGCGCGACCATTAGCGTTGCGGCAAAGTGCAGTTTTTTGCCGACCTTCTCCATGCCGAACAGCATCACGCCCAGGAAGCCTGCTTCGAGGAAGAACGCGGTCAGCACTTCATAGGCCATCAGCGGCCCGATCACCGGCCCGGCCTTGTCCGAAAACACCGCCCAGTTGGTGCCGAACTGATAAGACATGACAATGCCCGAGACGACGCCCATCGCAAAGGCAATCGCGAAAATCTTGATCCAGTATTTGAACAGGTCGAGATAGACGGACTTGCCGGTCTTCAGCCACAGCCCTTCGAGCACCGCAAGATAGCTCGCCAGCCCGATCGAAAACGCTGGGAAGAAAAAGTGAAAGCTCACCGTAAAGGCGAACTGAATGCGAGCGAGCAACAGAGCGTCGAGGTTCTCAAGCATGACTGGCTGCTAGTCCCTTAGCGGCACCGATCAATTGCAATCGCTGCACCGGTTATACGTATTGTGGGGCAAAAGGTTGCACCGCCGGAAGGGGGGAGATGTCCGGCGGTGCAACAAGGAAGGTCAGCTCAAGCGACGTCAACCATCCGCAAGTAAGGCTTGATGGTGGTGAACCCTTGCGGGAACCGTTCATGCGCGGTGGCGTCATCGACCGACGGCGGGATGATCACCTTGTCGCCCGGGCGCCAGTCGGCAGGCGTGGCGATTTTCATCCGGTCGGCCAGTTGCAGGCTGTCGATCACGCGCAGGATCTCGTCAAAATTGCGCCCCACGCTCATAGGGTAGGTCATCGTCAGGCGGATTTTTTTGGCCGGATCGATGATGAACACCGAACGAACGGCCGCCGTTTCACTCTGATCGGGGTGGATCATGTCATAAAGCTTGGCGATCCTCAGGTCTGCATCGGC
Organism: Sphingomonadales bacterium Ga0077531; assembly: GCA_001464915.1. Classification (GTDB taxonomy): domain Bacteria; phylum Pseudomonadota; class Alphaproteobacteria; order Sphingomonadales; family Sphingomonadaceae; genus Erythrobacter. The sequence goes on along the minus strand of LNED01000033.1, from coordinate 47,429 downwards.
GACAATCGGGAAGGCCAGCGTTACGCCCTGAGTTTCGTCCACATCCTTGACCCAGGCGAGGTGTTCTTCGACGGTATCGGTCGAGAGGCCCAAAGGCTTGCAGTTGCGCTTGTCGAATTCGGCGGCGAGGCGCGCGGTCGTGCCCATTTCGGTGGTGCAGACCGGGGTGAAATCGGCTGGGTGGCTGAAAAAGAACACCCAAGCGTCGCCAGCCCATTCGTGCAGGGTGATCGGGCCGGTTGTGGTGTCCACGGTGAAATCCGGGGCGGTATCGCCGATGTGAAGGCTCATGGTGTGTGCTCCTTGGCTGTGCGGATTTCAGGACAGATCAGTTTAAATTCTTGCGACCAGCCCCGCGACCGCCCCCGCGTCCTTGGCCGCGCCCCATCTCTCCGCCACGGTCAATGCAGCGCTTGAAGGCCGGAAGATGGCGCTCGCGTGAGGCCCATTGCAGACGGGTCAGAGTATCGCGCACCTGGGGATCCTGGATCGTGGGCAGAATGCGGTCATACAGCGCGATGTTCTCGATCTCGGCCGCAACCCCCTGCTCGCAGGCCGCCAGCACCGACGCTGGCGCAGTCAGCGTGCCGAGGTAGGAGTTGGTGGCCGCGTAGCTGATGCCGAGCCGGTCCATCTCGGCCTTGGCCTGCGCCGCGTGGCGGCGTTCGGCTTCGATGATGTTGATGAACGGACGCACCTCGCCGAAGGCCGCGATCACCGCCGCATAGGTGGCCTCGGCGCGGTATTCGTCATCAAGCGCTGCACGCAGAGCCTCGGAATCGCCGAAAGACTGCGCAGAGGCTGCGGCGCCGGGATACCCAGTTGCCAACGCCAGAACTCCCGCAAGCAGCGAGGGATTGAACTTTCGGCCTGTCATTGTGGGCTCCTTTCGTCTCGTCAGGTGATCTAGCCGCCCTGAGCGAGTCGCGCAAATTCAATATATCATTTAATGTAATCGAATTTACCAATTTTGCGATTTACTGCGATTTTACGCCGAATACGGCCAAATTTCGGAAATCAGTTACAGTTTTTACGAAATTGAAGCGTAAATTTTCCGGGTCCAAGAGGTTCAGATCAACCCGCGTGCTTCCATCGGATCGGCTGACCCCGGCTCCTCGCCTGTATCCAGCACCAGGTCGGCGAAGGCCTGATCCTGCGACAGGAACACACGGCCTGACAGATCATCGAGGAAATGGCTGCGCTTCAGGCGGTCCATGACCGGCCCCTTCACCTCCGAAAGGTGCAACTTCACACCCCCGTCAGAAAGGCGGTGGTTGATCGCCTCAAGGCTTTCGAGCCCCGAAGCGTCGATGGCATTGACCGCGCTGGCCATCAGCACAACGTGGCGCAGGACGGGCCGCTCGGCGACCAGTTCGAGGACATATTCCTCCAGCCAGCGGGCGTTGAGATAGGTCAGGCTTTCATCGACACGGATGGTCAGCAGGTGCGGCAGGGTCAACACCGTGTGCCGCTCGACATTGCGGAAATGCTCCGTCCCAGGCACCCGTCCAACAATCGCCGCATGGGGCCGGCTCGCGCGCCACAGATAAAGGAGCAGGCCGACTGCAACGCCAGCGATAACGCCCAGTTCCACACCGGCGATCAGCGTGATGGCGATGGTCGCGGCATGGGCAGCGAAGTCGGCCTTGGAATAGGCCCATAACTGGCGGGGCGTCTTGAAATCGACGAGGCTGAGGACAGCAACGATGATGGTCGCGGCAAGGGTCGCGTTGGGAAGGTGGAACAGCAGCGGCGTGAGGAACAGGCTGGCGAGCGCGATGCCCACCGCCGTGAAAGCGCCCGCCGCCGGGGTCTGTGCGCCCGCATCGAAGTTCACCACCGAACGCGCGAATCCGCCTGTCACCGGATAGCCGCCCGAAAATGCCGACGCGATATTGCTCGCCCCCAGCCCGATCAGTTCCTGATCCGGCGCAATCCGCTGGCGGCGCTTGGCCGCAAGCGTCTGCGCAACCGAGACGCTTTCAACGAACCCGATCACCGAAATCAGCAGCGCAGGCACCCACAGCGATTGGATCAGTGCCAGATCAGTCGAGGGCAACGCGAACGGCGGGAGGCCCGACGGGATCGCGCCGACCACTGACACTCCGCGCGCCTCCAGCCCAAAGCCGATCACCGCAAGAATCGTCACCGCTACGGCCACCACCGGCCCGGCCTTGGCCGTCATATCGGCGGCGCGAGGGCTGAGGCCAAGGCGTTGGAGCGCGGGCTTCAAACCCTTGCGCACCCAAAACAGGAACAGCGTTGCGGGCACTCCGATCGCCAATGTGGCAAGATTAATGTCCCCCAGCGATCCGGCCAGCCCGGACAGCGTTTCCGGCCAAGTCTCGCCCCCGGCTTTCACACCTAAGATGTGCTTTAATTGGCTCGTCGCGATCAGCACGCCGCTTGCCGAGATAAAACCGCTGATGACCGGATGCGACAGCAGGTTGGCGAGGAACCCCAGCCGCAACAGGCCGAGCATGACCAGCATCACGCCAGACAATGCGGCGAGTGTCACCGCCGCTTCCCAATATTCAGCCGTCCCTGGCACCGCAACAGCGCCGGCCGCGCTCGCTGTCATCAGCGAAACCACCGCCACCGGCCCCACCGCCAGCGTCCGGCTCGTTCCAAATAGAGCATAGGCAAACAGCGGCAGGATCGAGGCATAGAGGCCCACCACCGGCGGCAAACCCGCCAACATCGCATAAGCGAGGCTTTGCGGGATCAGCATGATGGTGACGATCACCGCCGCCATCAAATCGCTGGTCAAGACCTCACGATTATAGGTGCGGCCCCATTCGAGGATCGGGAAATAGCGTTGCAGCACTGTCTGGCGCTCTACTGCGCGATCAGGCCGCCGGGGCCAGCCAGCCACTCGCGGCCCTTAAGCATCCCGTTCCAATAGATCCACGGCAGCAGATCGGCTTTCAGCATCCATGACAGACGGTTGGCCTTGGTGCCGTCAATCAGCCAAGTCGGAAAACTTGGCGCCAGCTTGCCGCCATAGGCGAATTCGGCGAGCACGATCTTGCCGCGTTCGACAGTCAGCGGGCACGAACCATAACCGTCGTACCCTGCCGTCGGCCCCTTGCCATCCAGCTGCCGAAGCGCGTTGACCGCGACCACCGGGGCCTGCTTGCGCACCGCCGCTGCGGTCTTGGCATTGGGTGTCGACCCACCATCGCCAAGCCCAAAGACATTGGGATAGCGCACATGCTGCATGGTGTGCTGATCGACATCGGTGAACCCGCTCGGCGCCGCCAGTGGGCTATCGGCAAGGAATTGCGGCGCGACCTGCGGAGGGACGACGTGCAGCATATCAAAGCCCACCGTCACTTCGCCGTCAGCCGTGGCAAAGGTCGCCTGTTGGCCGGGGCCGTCGACCGCGATCAGATTACTACCAAGCTCAAGGTGAATCCCGTACTTCTCGACGTATTCCATCAGCGCCGGGACATAGTCGGCGACCCCGAACAGCACCGCGCCCGCGTTACGGAACTCCACGTCAATATCGCCGAGCACACCAGCGCGGCGCCAGTAATCGCAGGCGAGATACATCGATTTTTGCGGTGCACCGGCACATTTGATCGGCATCGGCGGCTGCGAGAAAATCGCTCTGCCTGCGCGGGTCTGCTGCACCAGTTCCCACGTATAGGGCGCCAGATCAGCGCGGTAATTTGACGTTACGCCGTTTTTGCCGAGCGTGCCTTCAAGGCCTTGGATCTTTTCCCACGCGAGCCGGATGCCGGGGGCGACGATCAACAGATCGTAAGCCAGCGCGCTACCATCGGCGAGCGTGACTTGATTGTTTTCTGGCTGAAAGCTGGCAGCGGCCTGTTTTACCCAGCGCACGCCGTTGGGCATCACGCTTTGCATCGGGCGGATGGTGCTGGCGACATCAAACACTCCGCCGCCCACCATTGTCCAGCCGGGTTGATAGGCGTGGGAATCGCTCGGCTCGACAATCGCGATGTCGAGCCCAGGGCGGCGTTTCAGCATCGAAGCTGCCGTGGCAATCCCCGCCGCGCCGCCACCGATGATCACGACCGTGTGTGTTGCTGTGTTCATTGTGATCCCTCCCGCGAATTTGGCCTATCCGCCGCTTTCCATCCGTTCGGCGAGCGCCGACAGGTCATATCCCGCGGCCTTAGCGTTCGCGATACGGTCGGAGGCGCTCAGGCCACGAATATTGGCGAGCGCGTCGAGCGTGATCGAGCGCGTGCCGGTGCGGCAATAGCCCAGCATCTTTCCCGGCGTACCGCGCCGCACGGCTGCAAAAGCGGCGACCGCAGCGGGGGGAAACAATCCGCCGGAAACCGGAATGTGATGAAAGGCGAGACCCGCCGCCTCAGCCGCGCGCCGCATATCATCTAGCGGCGGCTGGCCCGGCTCCTCGCCATCGGGCCGGTTGCAGATTACCGCGACAAAGCCTTCGGCAGCGAGGCCCGCGAGGTCTGCGGGCTGCATCTGCGGGGCGACCGCAAAGTGATCATCAACGGTGCGAATTTCCATTACACGTTTCCTTCAAAAAGCCGGACCAACACCATCCCGGCAACCAACGCGACCACGAAAATCGCCGCTGACACAGGCTCAATCGCCAGCGCCGCGAAGCCGGGGCCGGGGCACAGGCCCGCGATCCCCCAGCCGACTCCGAACAGCGCTGATCCGCCAATCAGACGCGGGGTCAAATCATTGCGATCGGGCAGTGAAAAACCCTCAGCAAAGATCGGCCGCAGCATTGAGCGCTGCACGATCCACGCCATCGCCATCACGAGCACTGCACCTCCCATGACGAAGGCGAGCGTCGGATCCCAATCACCGAACAGGTCGAGAAACCCGCGCACGCGCGCCGGATCCGTCATTCCGCCAACTGTTAGCCCCGCACCGAAAATCGTGCCCGAAGCAAGTGGAACCAAGATATCACGGGTCATGGCAGCACCTCGATGCCGGCTGCATTCATAAATGCGACGGTAGCAAAACCGGTCGCCATGAAAGTCGCCGTCGCTACCAGCGAACGTTGCGACAGGCGGCTCATGCCGCACACTCCGTGGCCGCTGGTGCAACCACTGCCGAGCCGGGTGCCTACGCCCACGATGACGCCAGCGATGGCGAGCGGAAGCGGGCCGGCAAAGGCCGGCGCAGACGCGCCCGACAGGCCCATCACGATCAGCGCGCCCAACGGCAGGCCAATGATGAATGCCCACGCGCCCGCACGCGGCATCGAACTGCTCCCGATCCCGAAAGCGCGCGCAGCAATACCCGACACCCCGGCAATCCGCCCCGCGCCCAACAGCATCAGCGCAGCCGCCAACCCGATCAGCACGCCGCCGACAAGACCAGCGACCGGCGCTGCTTCGGGAAAGCCCGGCAAGGAAGTGGCAAGCAGGCTCATACCGCGTTGACCGGAATCTTGAGGTAGGTGACACCATTTCCATCCGGCGGTGGCATATGCCCGGCGCGCATATTGACCTGCACCGACGGCAGGATCAACCGCGGCATATCGAGCGTCGCATCGCGTGCCTCGCGCATCGCCACAAATTCATCCTCGGTGATCCCATCATGGGCGTGAACATTGCCTTCCCGTTCCGCCGCGACGGTGGTCTCCCACACATACTCGCTGCGGCCCTTGGGCAGGTAATCGTGGCACATGAACAGCCGGGTTTCCGGCGGTAGTGACAGGATGCGGCGGAGCGAGCGGAACAAGGTGCGCGCGTCACCACCGGGGAAGTCGGCGCGCGCCGTGCCGTAATCGGGCATAAACATGGTATCGCCAACGAACACCGCCTCACCCACGACATAAGCAAGGCAGGCCGGCGTGTGGCCAGGCACGTGCATCACCGTCACCGGCAGATTGCCGATTTTAAAGGTGTCACCATCCTTGAACAGCGCATCGAACTGCGACCCGTCACGTTCAAACTCGGTGCCAGCGTTGAATAGCTTGCCGAACACCTGCTGCACGGTGGTGATATGCTCACCAATGGCGATCTTCCCGCCGAGCTTTTCCTGAAGGTACGGCGCGGCCGAGAAGTGATCGGCGTGCGCGTGGGTCTCAAGCAACCAGATCACTTTCAGTTTGTGCGAATTGACGTAATCGATCACTGCATCCGCAGACGTGGTCGCGGTGCGCCCCGAATTGGGATCGAAATCCAAGACAGAATCGACAATTGTCGCCTCACCCGTTGCAGGATCGTGAACGACATATGTGACTGTGTAGGTCGCCGCGTCAAAAAAGCTCGCAACTTCTGGGCGGAGCGCGCCATCAACCCGGGCGCGCTCAACCTGAGAAGTGGCCGCTGCCAGAACCGAATCACCTTGAGACATCGAGTTTCTCCAATTCGTTTACATAAATTGTGTATATGTATTGCAATCCTGATGTCAAGTGTTATGAGGCTGTCATGAACCAACCCAGCTCAACCCTTCTGCCCTCCGCCAGCCTCCGGATCGGCGACCTTGCTCCCGATTTTGAGGCGCGCAGCACCGTCGGCCCAGTCCAGCTTTCGGCCTATCGCGGGCGCTGGCTGATATTGTTCTCGCACCCGGCGGATTTCACCCCGGTCTGCACCACCGAATTCGTTGCCCTCGCCAGTGAAGCCGCCGCGTTTGATACGCGCGATTGCGCGCTTATGGCGCTCTCGGTCGACAGTCTGTTTTCGCATTTCGCGTGGCTCAGGATGATCCGGGACCGGTTCGGCATCGAGGTGCGCTTCCCAATTGTCGAGGATCCGACGTTGGTGATCGGCCGCGCATTCGGGATGGTGTCCGCGCAGGACAATGACAGCGCAACCGTGCGCACCACCTTCTTCATTGATCCCGGCGGGGTGATCCGCGCGATGACCTGCTATCCCGCCAATCTCGGCCGGTCAGTGCCTGAAATGCTGCGCATCCTTGATGGGCTTCAAGCGATTGACGCGCACGGCGCGCTTGCTCCCGCCAATTGGCAGCAGGGCGAACCGCTGCTCATGGCGCCGACCCATGATCTCGACGAAGTTTTCGCTGCCAGCGATGCGACCAGTTGGTTCCTGCGCGGCATGGGTGGACAAGATTGATGGCCGAAGACGATCTGATCGAGGCGTTGAAAGCGCTGGCGCACCCGCTGCGTTGGCGCATCATGACCACGCTTGCAAAGGGTGAGCGCAATGTCGGAGAGGTCGAGCAAGCGACAGGAATCGGGCAGCCGGGCCTCTCGCAGCAGCTTGGCGTGCTGCGCAAAGCGGGGCTGGTGGACACCCGCAAGGAAGCCAAGCTAGTGTTCTATTCACTGGCCCATGGCGAACTGGCGCAGATCACGGCGGCCATGCTCGCCCTATCACCAACAACAACGCGCCCTGCTCTTGAAGCGGAAGCGCAGCGGACGCCTGCCCCAGGTGTCGCCAATTTTGCCCGAATGTCCTGACACGCATCCTAAAGGAAAAGGGCGGAGCCATCTCCTGCAATGGCCCCGCCTGCGCCAGCTTACAGCGTCCAGCGCGCGCCTAGGAAGAATGACCGCCCGATCGGGCTGACCGGGTACGCGCGCTCGGTGATGAATGGCGTGACGTTGGACAGGTTGTTGACCCCGCCGAACACTTCCAACCCAAGGTCGGTGAAGGTATAATTGGCCCTTACCGAATGCGTCCACGTCTCTCCTGCCAGACCAGCCGGGCCAAACTGCGCGTCAATCGTCTCGATCTCCACCCCGCGCAGCGCCTGCTCACCCAGATAGGTCACCGTGTAGTTGAGGTTGAAATCGCCAAAGCCGTAGGTTGCAGTTGCACGGCCTGACCATTCGGGCCGCTGAAGCTCACCAAGTTCGGGATCAATCCGAGAAAGATCGGTCGGATCAAAGAAGAAGCTGATCTGATCAACCCACGATGCCGTGGCATTCAATCCCAAGCGATGCTCGCCAATCGCAGTGCGATATGACATCGAAGCATCGATCCCGGCGGTTTCAATCCCGACAAAGTTGATCGTTTGAAGGGTAAGCGAGTTGAAGCCGAGGAATTGCGCCGAGGCGGAATCGCGATTCCGCGTGAAGGATTCGCAGAAATCGTTGGGGAAGGTGGTGCTGTCATAGCAGTTGTCGACCACGTCTTGCGCTGCGACGGTGCTGATCGCATCATCGATCTTGATGTTGTAATAGTCCGCCGTGATCGCGAGGCCGGGGATGAAGCGCGGCTGGAGCACCACGCCGACGGTGTAGGTATCGGCGGTTTCCTCACGCAGATCAGGGTTGCCGGAAATTGTCCCGGCAAAGCGCGCGCTTAATGGGTCGGAAAAGCCCTCGGGAATGCCATCGGCACGGCAATTTGCGATGCGGTTCTGGACATTGGGATCGCCATTGGCAGCAAGCCGGTCGATCTCGGTTTGGTCGCAAGGATCGAACGGCCGGAAGAATGCGGCCTGCGCCGGCGCGAACAATTCCGAGATATTGGGCGCCCGCACCGCACGTGAATAGGTGCCGCGGAACCGGACATCCTCGATCGGCGACCAGAAGCCGTTGATGGCATAGGTGTAAACCGTGCCAATGGTGCTGTAGTCCGAAAACCGCCCTGCCAGTTCGAGCCGCAGCTCATTGATGAACGGCACATCCTCGATCAAGGTGGTGCCTACTTCGCCGAACAATTCGATAACATCATAGCCGCCGCCAGAATTCTGCGCGAATTCGTCGGGTGGGGTAGCAAGTGAGGTTTGTGAGAAACCAAGATCACCAACGAAATCGCCAGCGTTGCCGTCCACCGTGGTCACAGGCAGAATGCCGCGCACCAGCGGATCGAATTCCGAACGGCTGCTCTCGTCGCGATACTCCGCCCCCACCGCGAACTGGATAGCATCGTAAGGCAAGCCGAGAAAATTGGTCTCGCCCGATACAATTGCATAGGCCTGAAATTGTTCGGTGCGGAAGCGGTTGGTCGTGGTGGTCGTGATGAAATCGACCGCTTCCTGGCTGATTGATGGCAAGCCGCCAAGAATGTTGGCAGGACGGCACTGACCCTGCCCCGGCACGAAGGTCAGATAGCCGAACTCACCGGTCGGAATGCCGAATACAGTGCCGGGCGAGCGCACAGTCGGGTCGATCTCGCTGCGGCAAACCGGATTGCCATTGGCATCGCTGACGACATCAATTGCGGCCAAGAAACGGTCGTATAGCACATTGTTGCGATTGATCGCTTCCAAGTCATAGCGTCCCCAGTTGGCCGAAACCTCGAAGGTGATGTCATCGCTGATATCGCCTTCAATGCCGCCGACAAAGCGCCAGGTCTCTGAGATATTGGTGTCGATGTTCGGCCCCAGATCGGTCGGATCGCGGGTCACGAACAGACCGCCCGCCGCGTCGGCGATCGGCTGCAACACATCGGGAATGAAGGGGTTGTCAGGGGCAATCGTGAGCAGGTCATAGAACGAGTTCTGGTTCGTGCCGAAGTTTGTTTCCTGGCGGTAATACTTGCCCTCGAAGAACAGATTGACGGTATCGCTGATGTCGTAATCGGTCAGCAGGTTGAAGCCATACCGTGCGGTTTGCGGGATCAGGAAACCATTATTGTCGAAGATCACCGCCTCGCCGCCAAAGGAATTGAAGTTGTTGGCGATTAGCCCGTCATCTTCGATTACGCTCACACCATTTGGGCCAACGATGTAGCACCCGCCGAGCGCGCCGAAGCCATTGTAATCGAACAACCCGTTGAACCCGGTGAAGCTTTCAGTGCAATCGCTGCGTCCGTCATTGTCGATATCGGAAAATGGATCGGCAAAATTGGCCGGAATAATGATCCCGCCAGCCGAGGTAATCTGGAATTGGTATTGCGAACCGATGGCGCGCGTAGGGGCGGCCAGGGCGCGGTCGATCAGCGCCTGTTCGGCCGCAGTCGGCGCAGTCCCGGTCGGGAAGATTGTATTGAAACGTGCACTGCCTGGCGTCGGGATGACAAACCCGAAGGGGAAGAGGCCATTGTCGAGGTTGAAGAAGTTATTGAAGTTGGGCGTGCTCGCTCCCAGATCGCCGCGTTGGAATCGCAGCGCTGGATTGGGGCCGTTGCTGGCAATATTGCCGTCACGATATTGCGCTCGGTCGCCAAAGCGCAGACCATTGTCGCGGTTGTACTCGCCCACCAGTGTCACGTTGCCGCGCCCATCGGCGAAGTTCTTGCCGATTTTGACGAAGCCATCGAAATTCTCGCCGTCGCCTTCCTCAGAAACACTGCCCGTAAACCCGAGTTCGATTCCATCAAACTCGCGATCAAGTACGAAGTTGACCACCCCGGTCACAGCGTCGGCGCCATAAATTGCCGATGCCCCCCCGGTCAGCACTTCGACTTCCTTGATCAACGATGCCGGGATCGAATTGATATCGACCACCGAAGTTTCGGCGACGCCCGCCACGTGCCGCCTGCCATTGACCAGCACCAGCGTGCGGTTCGCACCGAGCCCGCGCAGGTTGAGCGTCGCAGTGCCGACTGCGCCGCCTGAGCCCAATTCACCCGGCGCGACGGATTGCGCTGATGAAATCGAACCCGAAAGCGCAGGGATCGCGCGCAGTGCGTCGACCACATCCTGCTCGCCGCGGAACTCCTCAGCAGCGATGCTGACGATTGGTGAGGGCGATTCGAGATTGGATTCGCGCTTTAGCCGCGATCCGGTGACGAGAATGGCCTCCGCCGGTTCAGCTGCGGCATCGGCCGCCTCGCTCGCGACCAATGCTTCGGCAACTTGCGCCGATGCGGATGCTGGAATGGTAAGGAGTGCCACACTCGAAAGCAGTGTTGTGGAAAGGAGCGCCTGACGGCCCAGTGTCTTTTGTGCGATGATCATTCTTGCCCCCGAAAAGCTGGGTGAAGTTGATCCTCTCCTTTGTTCGGAGGCCCGGCGTCGTTTTGCGCACCAGTCTCCCCGGTTCGTGCAAGCCATCCCCTGTCGCAGCACTACTGTAACCGTGATGGGGGGCACTTGAAACGATCGCTATGCGCCATTTGACTTATGTGTCATTTTTGCATTGCGATGCCGTATTATGACGCAATAAAATTCAATTATTGGAATATTTCTGCAGATCAGGCAAAGACTTGCCTTTTTGTCAGCCGGTGGAAATCGAAAGACTTGCGCTGTCGCTCAGGCGTCAGTTAGCGCCTTTCGCAACCGGCGGCGGATCAGCCAGGGTTCCAGCACGCGGCCGACCAGATAGGTCGTGAAGAACAGGCCTGCCAGCACGTAGGCTGGTGTTGGCGAATGGCGCCCTTCGTCCTTCTTTTTGTCTTTCTTCTTGTTAGGATCTTCGGGCGCGGGCGCGCCGAGAAACTCGTCGATCGGGTTGAGCGTTTTGATTGCCTTGGGCTTGTCCTCTTCCTTCTTTGCCTTTTCCGAGGCTTCGACGTTCGCTTTTTCCCAAGCGTTCATCCCCACTGCGATCTGCGCAAAGGCCAGGAACAGCAACGGGGCAAGAAAGCACAGGAGCAGCGCGGTGCTCGACAAATCGTAACGCAGCACACTGCCGCGACCCCGTGGTTCCAGCCGCAGACTACCGCGGGTGAAAGTCGCCAGCGGATCCTGCGCAGCCGGATTGCGCTTGGTATAGGTCAACGTGTTATCGTCAACGATATGGGTGGTACCGGCAGTCTGGAACAGCGGATCGAGCCGCGCAAAAGCTGCATCCGCGGTGATTGCTTCCTCGAACAGCAATTCACCCCGCACGCGCCAGATCTTGTCGATCAACGGTAGGTGCAAACGTCGCCCGCCCGATAGCCCCGGAGATTGCGGCAGTGTCCACGGCCCGGCACGTTCTTCGGCAATCCCCCCGGTTCGACCGCTCACTCAGCTGGTTCCAGCTGCGGCGTTGTGGTTCCACCGCCGCCCAGACGACGGCCCAGCGCGGCCTTGGCTGCCTTGTACCCTTCGGTGAAAGGAAAGGTCATTGTTTCACGGATGTCCATCCGGCGGCCGCCTTCCATGCCGAGCAGTTCGGCCTCCCCATCGACACAGGTGCCGAAAATGCGGTCCCAGATGATCCAGGTGCCCGAATAGTTGCTGCGCGTGGCCTCATAGTCCTGCGAATGGTGGACGCTGTGATGTTCGGTGGTGTTGAATAGAAACCGCCACCAAGCGGGCGTGTTGAAACGCACATTGATGTGCTGATACGTACCCACCGCCATGCCGATGGCCCCCGCCAGCAGGAATGCGCGCGGCAGGAAATCAAAGAACCCGCCGATACCAAGTCCGATCAGGAACAGCTCGACCGGATTGCCGACTGCGCCTTTGTTGATGTTGAGCTGGGTGATGTAATGGTGCGGCGCGTGGGTCAGCCACAACGGATACCAATTGTGCATCCCGCGGTGCATCCAATACTGCCCGAAATCGAAGATCATCGAAATCAGCAGTGCCTGCACCAGCAGCGGCAGGCCGGTGAACCAGGCAAACTTGCTCCAATCGAATGCGCCCTGCACCGCTTCGATCATCGCTCCGTCGCCGATGTAGGAATCGACGATTCGCAGGATGGTGTAGCCGAGCCCGACATAGAACACGTCGGTCGCGAATTCTTTCCACGTTAGCTGCCAACTGCGATACCGCGGGTTAACCCATTCAAGCCCGAGCAAAAACACCTTGAAGCCAAGGCCAATGGCGATCCCGATCGAAGCGAGCGCCCATTCATTCGGGGCATAATACCAGAACGCCAGCAAGCCGAACAAAACTGCGGGCTGGAAATAGGTGAAGAACATCTGCTTCAACGGCCCACCTTCAACCCGGCCAATGTTCTCCCAGCCGACGGTTACGGGCGAATCGGCCCCGATAATCCGCTTGCCTACTTGTACTCCGGCCATGGTGAGCTCCGTTCAAGCTGTTGTATTCTGTGCCCCAAATGCTGTTCCGAACGGCTTGGCTGCGCACGGGGCGCTGCGCGTTCGGTTGCATCGCAACACCCATGGCAAGCCCACCCATCCTAGGAAGTGGCCAAATGACGTAGCTGCGCGCGCACGCTTGGAAAGTCAGCGCAATATCAATCAGAAAGGTAACGCACCGCAATCGCGGTTGCGGCCGCACGCGTCTCCACGCCGAGCTTCCTGAACACCTGTTCGAGATGCTTGTTGACGGTCCTCGGGCTGATGCCGAGGATTTCGCTGATAGTGCGATTGGTCTTGCCATAGCTGACCCACAGCAAAACCTCGGCCTCGCGTCGGGTCAGCCCGTTATGCTTTTGCAGGAGCGCAATCTTGCCGTCCTCTTGCACCTCGGTGATGCGGATCAGGGTTTCCCCCGGTCGGTCGGTTTCGAGCAGCGCGAGCTCGATCTCGAGCCCGCGCACCTCAATCCGGGTGGTTGCCAGCGGTTGCGACAGGTCGGCAATTAGCTGTCGCGCAGGGCCGACCAATGCATGCGGCAGCGTTCCACGATCCGGCGTCCATTCAGGATCGAGTGCGACGAACAATGTCTCAACCTGCGGGGTGCACCAGGTTAACGCGCAGGTCTCGTCCAGCGCCACCAGACTGCGCCCGGCGAGGCCCAACGCCAACCGCGAGCGATATGTCGTGCGCGCATTGGCGAGGTGAACGCGGATCCGCGCGAGCAGTTCATCGATCACGATTGGCTTGCGCACATAGTCCACTCCGCCTGTGCCGAGGGCGGCAACGACGTGCTCTGGTTCATTGAGGCCGGTCAAAAAGATCACCGGGATGTGCGCGGTGGGAGGGTTGCGTTTGATCTGGCGCGTCGTCTCCAGCCCACTGATGCCCGGCATGATTGCATCCATCAGGATAAGATCAGGAGCAGCCTCGCCCAGCAGCTCCAGCGTCGCTTCGCCGCTGCGAGCAATAAGCACGGTCATCCCCTCGGCTTCGAGAGTATCGACCAGAAACCGGAGCGAGTCCGGGTTGTCGTCGACGACGAGGATGCAGTCCTTAGCGCTCATCGGATTGCGCTGCCTTCGCGAAGCGGGAGAGCGCCTGCAGGTCGAAGCTGTCGAGCCAGCCGCGCAACCGCTCAGCCACAGGTGCGGCATCGGGGCCGAGGTGGGCAATGGCATCAATCTCAGCCTCGATGGCGCGGACATGGCCGATTCGCACCAGCCTTTCGATCGCAGCAAAATGCGCACGGGCTGGGCCGGAAAGCACCTTTGCCGGCGCTGTGGCCCGCGTGACCGCAGGGCTGTCTGCCGGCACGGAGTGCAGCCATTCGAGCCGGAGCTGCTGCCCGATCACATCAAGCAGCGCATCGAATGCGAATGGCTTCATAACGAACATATCATTCGCCGGACCACCATCTCCGCCGCCAACGGATGCCTCCACCTCGCCCGACAGCATCACGATGCGTAGCCCCGGCCCGTGCCGCCGCCGCAGACTTTGCGCAATCTCCCAGCCCGACATGCCCGGCAGCGACACATCGAGCAGCACCAGATCGGGCTGCACCCGCGCCGCAAGTGCCAGCCCTGTCGCACCGTCGCCCGCCGTCTCGATCAGGAACCCCAGCGGCTCAAGCAGGCCGGCCAGCATCGCCAGATGCGCCGGATCGTCATCGATCAGCACCAATGTGCGCGCCCGCCCATCATACCCGATAACCGCACCCGGCCCCGCCACCTCGACCGGGGGGGCGAGCGGCTGCGACAGCATAAGCCGCACGATAAAGCGTGATCCTACGCCCAGTGTGCTTTCGACCTGAATATCGCCGCCCATGATCCGCACCAGCGCCTGCGTGATCGCAAGACCCAGCCCAATGCCTGGGCGCCCCTCAGCCCCCGCCGCCAAGCGCTCAAATGGTGCAAAGATCCGCCCCGCATCCTCTGGCGCGATCCCGATGCCGGTGTCGATCACCTCAAAGGTTGCGAGCTCATTGCGGTAATGCACCCTGAGCGTGACCGAACCTGTATCTGTAAACTTGATCGCGTTCGAGATGAGGTTGATCAGCACCTGCCGCAGCCGTTTCTGATCGGCGCGGACGAATTCAGGCAGTCCGGGTGGGCAATCGAGCACAAGCGCCAGATCGCGCGCCTCCGCTTGAAGAGCGAGCATATCGATCAGCTGTTCCAAAAAGCCGCGGAATCGGATCGTGTCGCGGCTCAATTTCAGCGATCCGCTTTCCACCTGCGCAATATCGAGCAGGCCCTCAATCAAATGCATCAAGTGTTCGCTGCTACGCCGGATTACCCGCGCGGCGCGCAAAGCGCCCTGCCCGTCATTGCGCTCAAGCAGCTGCGCATAGCCATAGATGGCATTGAGCGGGGAGCGGATTTCATGGCTGACACTGGCGAGAAACCGGGTCTTTGCCTCGTTCGCTGCCTCCGCCGCATCGCGCGCGGATTGCAGCGCGGTGAAGGCATCGCGCACCTCTGCCAGCGCCTGTGCGTCACCGCGTTCGCCCGTGGCCTGCACCAGCGCAAGCAAGCGGTCGAACGCAGCGGCGGTCACCGTCGGGCTCCGTCAATCAAGGCGCGGCGCAGTATCATGCGTCAGAGGCTCGCGATAAAGGCGCGCCAGCCGCCCAGATGGGTAATCTCGGTCGCTCTGCTCAACGCGCGCGGTTCGGCGACGAAGCCTTTTACGCTGCTGCCATCAGCCAGCGTCACCGTACCGATCGCGAGCGGCGGTGGGACTTCGGCGACGAAGCTGCCAAAGCTGGCGAGATCTAGCTCGTAAACCTCAAGGGCGATGGCCGCCCCATCCTCACTGTGCACCAGCGCGGGCTTGGGCGGGACAGAATCGGCAATGGCATAAAGCCGGTAGTTGGGCGCAGTGGTGAAGGCCCCTACAAAGGTCGCATTGCGGCTTGTCAGCTGCCAATGCAGCGGCATGCCTTCCAGATGCGCGCCGACGACGGCGAGTTTGATCGTGTCCATACGTTCTCCAAGGTCAAGCGGCGGGGGTGGGGGCAGTTCCGCTGCCGCCAAATAGGTTTCGGCCAGCGATAGCAGCGCAACGTCGCTGTCCGCTGGGCCGATCAGGGTAATCCCGAAACCGGTGCCATTGTCGCGCACACCCGCCGGGACGGCCAACGCCGCCATATCAAGCAGATTCACAAAGTTGGTGTAGAGCCCGAGATTGCTGTTGAGTGCCACCGGCGCCTCCAGCAATTCGGCCACGCGGTAGGTTGTGCCGGTCGTGGGGAAGGCAAACGCGTCGATATTCTGCCACAGCGTGTCAGCATGGCGCTTGATCTCGGCGAGGCGGTAGATGCCGTTCCACAAATCGGTTGCCAGCATCACTGCACCCGGCGCGATCACTTCGCGCACCACCGGATCAATCGCCAACGGATTGGCCTCAAGAAGAGGCGCAATCGCCGCTGTGCGTTCAGCCACCCATGGCCCACCGTAAAGCAGCCGTGCGGCTTCGAGCAGCGGAGCAATATCGATCTCGACCAGCTCACTCTCAACCGCCAGCACCGCAAGCGCGCGATCATAAAGGTATTCGGAATGGACATCGCCGAAGAACACGCGTTGATCACGGCGCGGCACGCCGATGCGGCGGCCAGTGATCGCGGCGTTGGCGAGCGGTTTGGAGAACGCATCTTCTGCATCGAATCCCGCCAGCACCGCGTCTACCGCCTGTGCATCGACCAGCGCATCAGTGAACACAGTAATGCAATCAAGCGTGCGGCAAGCTGGTACCAGCCCGCGCGTGCTCCATCTGCCTTTGGTGGGTTTCATGCCAATCAGGTGATTGAATGCGGCGGGCACGCGGCCTGACCCGGCGGTATCGGTGCCAAGCGAAAAGGCGACCAATCCGGCGGCGACTGCTATTGCAGAACCAGAGCTTGATCCGCCGCTGACATAGTCGTGGTTATAGGCATTGCGCGGGATGCCATAAGGGCTGCGGGTGCCAACGAGCCCGGTTGCGAATTGATCGAGATTGGTCTTGCCGACACAGATCGCGCCAGATGCTTGCAGCCGTTCGATGACAGTGGCGGAGCGCCGCGGCTGATAGGCGAAGGCGGGGCAGGCGGCGGTGGTCTCCAGCCCCACCATGTCGATATTGTCCTTTGCCGCAAACGGTACGCCTGCCAGCGGCAAGTACTCGCCTGCGGTCACGCGGGCATCGATGGCGCGCGCGGCGGCGCGCAGAGAATCGGGCGCGGCGCGGCTGATCCAAACTTGCGGTTGATGCACGTCATAGGCGGCGATCCGCGCGAGCGTGTTTTCGATCACCGTCAACGCGCTGGTCTGCCCACTGTTCACAGCCGCGGCAATAACGGTCGCGCTCAGCCTGTCGGTACCCGCCATCAGTGCCTCCGCAATGCCAGCATCGGCGCGCCGGGGTGCAGCGCCTGATGTTCAGAAATGTAGAGCGCTTCGACCGTACCGCTCGCCGGGGCCTCAAACGGACATTCCATCTTCATCGCCTCGATCACCGCGATGACATCGCCTTGCGCCACCACATCGCCGGGGCTGACGAGCAGCTTCCACACGCTGCCGCCAAACGGCGCTTCGATCAGGTCGGCCCCGTCCGGAACCTCAATGGCGGCCGCATCGCTGGCGGCGGTATCGGCAGACAGCAGATCGCTCACCCGGTCGAACTCGCCCGAGGCTTGCCAGGCGGCGCGCTCGGCATCGAAGGCAGCAGTGCGGGCCCGTTCGAACGCGGCGATACTGGCGACGTTTTCCTTGAGAAAGGCGCGGTAATCGGCGAGGCGAAAGGTGCTTTCCTCGACACGGATCGACCGGCGGCCATGCGGAAAATCGCGCCGCCAATCGGCGAGCTCATCGGCGCTGACGGGGAAGAAGCGAATCTGGTCGAAGAACCGCAGCAGCCACGGCTTGCCGCCTATGAATGCGTCCGTTTGCCGGTGCGTGTTCCACACCTGTATGGTGCGCCCGAACAGCTGATAGCCCCCCGGCCCCTCCATCCCGTAGATGCACATATAGGCCCCGCCGATGCCGACCACATTGGGCGGGGTCCAGGTGCGCGCGGGGTTGTATTTGGTGGTGACAAGCCGATGTCGCGGATCAACCGGAGTGGCGACCGGCGCGCCGAGGTACACATCTCCGAGGCCCAGCACGAGGTAGCTCGCATCGAAAATCAGATCCTCGACCGCCTTGGCATCGGTGAGCCCATTGATGCGGCGGATGAACTCAATATTGTCCGGACACCACGGCGCATCGTCGCGCACAGTGCCGATGTATTTCTCGATCGTTTCGGTAATCGCCGGATCGCGCCAGCTCAAAGGCAGGTGGACGATACGCGAAGGGATGGCGAAGTCATCCAGATCACCGAGCGCCTTTTCCGCAGCCACCAACGCCGCGAGCGCGCCCGGCTGATCGAGCACCGCGCCGTCGAAATGCAATTGCAGCGAGCGGATGCCGGGGGTGATATCGATCACGCCGGGCAGTTGCATATCCTCTAGCGCGCGCATCAGCGCGTGGACGCGGATGCGCAGCTCGATATCGAGCACGATGTCGCCGTATTCGACGAGGATGTTGCGGTCACCCTGTTGGCGGTAGGTGGTACGCGGCCGGGCGCTGTGAGCGGGAATTTCTGCGAGGATCGGGGAGAGATCGGCAATGGCCCGCGGCGGCATGGGCGCCGGCGGCGCAGTTATAGGCGCGCGGTCTTCCGCAATGGCCTCGGCGATACTGACTGGCACGAACCGCACCCGGTCGTCGGGGCTCAGTTGTCCCACCTTCCACCGATCCGCCGCAATCACCGTGAAGGGGCAGACGAAGCCGCCCAGCGAAGGCCCGTCAGGCCCCAGAATGATCGGCATGTCCCCGGTGAAATCGACCGCCCCGATGGCGTAAGGATTGTCGTGGATGTTCGACGGATGCAGTCCTGCCTCCCCCCCATCGCGCCGCGCCCATTCAGGCTTAGGGCCGACAAGGCGCACGCCAGTGCGGTTGGAGTTGTAATGCACCTGCCATTCGGCTTCGAGGAAGCGGGCGATGTCGCCGGAGGTAAAGAAGTCGGGCGCACCGTGCGGGCCGTAGAGAACACGCAGTTGCCATTCGCGCGGCAGGTCGGGGAGCAGCGCCGCCTCACCTGCGCCAGTTTCGCCGCCGCCCAGATGCAGCACGTCGCCCGCAAGCAGCCCGCGCGCAGCATGACCCCCAAACTGCCCAAGCGTAAACGTCGCCGCGCTGCCCAGATAGGGCGTCACATCAAGCCCGCCGGCAAACAGGATATAGCCGCGCATCCCCCCACCCTTGGCCCGGCCCAGCGTCAATGTCTGTCCGGCGGCGATGGCGAGCGCAACCCCGCGCGCAACCGGCGTACCGTCCAGCTTCGCGCCGAAATCTGCGCCAGTAATGCAGATACGTGCCGGGGCTTCGAACAAGAGGGTTGGCCCGCTGGCGGTAACCTCAAGACCCGCGGTGCCTTCCGGATTGCCAAGCGCCAGATTGCCGAGCCGGAAAGAACGATCATCCATTGGCCCTGACGGCGGCACGCCCACATCCCACAGCCCGAGCCGACCCGGCCAGTCCTGCACCGTGGTGGCCGTCCCGCCCGCAATCACGCGAACCGCGCAGGGGGCATGCACCACACCTTCGAGCAGCCGGGTGGACACTTCCCCGCTCACAAACCCCGGATGGCGCACCACATCGCGCAGCCAGCGCAGGTTGGTCTCGATCCCGTCAATCCGGGTATGCGCGAGCGCCGCCTGCATCGCCCCAATCGCACCTGCGCGGGTGGGCGCATAGGTGATGAGTTTGGCCAACATCGGATCGTAGAAGGCACTGACTTCGCTCCCGGCCATCACCCAGGTCTCGGCGCGAATATTGGCGGGGAAGGTCACATTGGTCAGTGTACCGGTGGTCGGCCGATAATCGCGCGCGGGGTCTTCGGCATAGAGCCGCACCTGCACCGCATGGCCTTGCGCGATCGGAGGCGCGGCGTCGAGGAACGCGAAGTCGCCCCCCGCGCCCCGGATCATCCATTCGACCAAATCGATTCCCATCACCTCTTCGGTGACCCCGTGTTCGACCTGAAGCCGCGTGTTCATTTCGAGGAAGAAGAAAGTCTCGCGCACCGCATCGAACAGGAATTCGACCGTTCCTGCCGACAAATACCCCGCAGCCTCGCCCAGTCGCACCGCCGCCGCGATCAAATCGGCGCGCTTGGCGTCGGACAAGCAAGGTGCGGGGGCTTCTTCCACCACCTTTTGGTTGCGCCTTTGCAGCGAACAATCGCGCTCGCCCAAGGCCATCACCCGGCCCTGCCCGTCGCCGAAGATCTGCACCTCGATATGGCGCGCGCGGGCGATGTAGCTTTCAAGGAAAACGCCCGCATCGCCGAAGCTCGCCTGACCTTGCCGCACCACCGCGGCGAAGCCATCGCGCACCGCTGCTTCGTCTGCGCAGATCCGCATCCCAATTCCACCGCCGCCTGCCGTGGCCTTGAGCATCACAGGATAGCCGATCCGAGCTGCTGCCGCTGCTGCATCGTCCTCATCGGTAAGCAGGCCGGTGCCGGGCGCGAGCGGCAAGCCGTGGGCTTGGGCCAACGCGCGGGCAGAGTGCTTCAAACCAAAAGTGCGGATATTTTCCGGCGTCGGCCCGATGAAGGCGATCCCGGCGGCCGCGCAGGCCTCGGCGAAGTCGGCGTTCTCAGCGAGGAAGCCGTAGCCCGGATGGATCGCCCCTGCCCCGGTCGCCTTGGCCGCGCTGAGGATCGCCTCAACATTCAGATAGCTCTGCGCCGCCGGGCCTGCGCCGATGCACACCGCCTCGTCCGCCGCGCTGACATGCAGCGAGCCCGCATCTGCGTCGGAATAGACCGCCACCGACCGTAGCCCCATCCGCCGCAATGTGCGGATGATCCGGGTGGCAATTGCGCCCCGGTTGGCGACCAGGACGGTGTCGAAGTTCATGCGGCCACGATCATGCGCACCGGCGTCGGGTTGAAACCGTTGCAAGGATTGTTGATCTGCGGGCAGTTGGAGACGACTACGATCACGTCCATTTCCGCGCGCAAATCGACCGTCAATCCGGGCGCGGAGATGCCGTCAACAATGCCGAGCGTGCCGTCTTCTTCAACCGGCACGTTCATGAAGAAGTTGATGTTCGAGACAATATCGCGCTTGCCGCGCCCCTGCGTCAGGTTGGCTTCGAGGAAATTGTCGACGCAGGCGTGTTGCGACTTGGTGTGATGCCCATAACGCAGAGTATTGGATTCACACGAACATGCACCGCCGATGGTGTCGTGATACTCAACGGCGCTACCAATGATCGTCATAAGCGGGCGGCCCTCGTTGGAGAGCAGCACCGTGCCGGACCGCAGGAACAGGTTGCCTTGCGCCGCGACGGTATCTTGCGCGGAGTAGCGCTCGGCATCGTCGGCGGCGGCGTAGATCAGGAAATCGACCGCCTGATTGCCCTCAACATCGACAATCCGCAGCACCTGTCCGGCAGCGACTTGATGCAGCCACGGCGCGCGCGCAGGCACCATTTCGTCATGGATGATAGCACCAGAGAGGCCGGAGAGGGCCGGGTCGTCGCTCATGATCTGCCTTTGGGCCTTGGGGTTAACGGAGGTAGTAGTCCTCGGTATTCAAGAAGGCGCGCTGCCCTTCTGGGGTGACATTGCGCACCGGGTCTTGTTCGTGAGTGATCGGGCCGCGCCATGCGGTCGCGCGCAGCGGGGTGCTGTGCCAAGCCTCGCGCGGGTCGGCCACGTGGGGGCAATTGGCGATGACGATGATGACATCCATCTCAGCGCGCAGCAGCACTGATCGGCCCGGAGCAAACGGCCCGAACACAGGCGTAATGGCGCCATCTTTCTCGATCCGCGCGCCCTTGAACAGGTTGAGGCACGGGTGGACGTCACGCCGGGTTAGCCCATGCTTGGCCGCGCCCAAGATCAGCCGGTCGCGTCCGTTGGGGAATGAACCCGAATTGCGCCCCTCTCCATATTTGCGCGCGTTACTGGCCGCATTTGAAGTTCCGCAGAAGGCATCGTGAGTCTCTGCATCATCGTTCAGAATGCTCGCCAGTACGCGGCCCATATCGGACAGCAGCAGCTTGCCGGCGCCCAGATAAGCGTTCCACTGCACCTTGACCGTGTCAGCGACATTCAACCGCTCGGTCGGCAGTTCGGCGTTGAAGATGTTGAGGCTGGCGCAGGCATCGCCGCCCACGTCGATCAGCCGCAACCGCGTGCCGCGCGCCAGCCGGCGCGAAGCATAGCCGCCGGGCGCGATGGTTTCCTCCCACAGCAGGTCTGCTGGCTCGACGCCTTCGGGCAGATCATCGGCGACCGGCGGCAGGATCGGCATCGCCTCGACGCGCGTGCCGCCTTGCGCGCGGGCGTGGTCGCGCGCGGCTTTAGGGTCGGCGAGCGAGTGGCTCATTCCGCCGCCTCCCGACCCGCTGGCGGGGCGAGGCCTTCTTGCTCGTGCAGCGGCGGTAGGAGCGCCGTTGTGGTGACCAGCTGCAATTGCTGCACGCCCCGGATGGTGCGCAAAGCGTCGCACAGCTGCTTCAGCCGCACCGCTGGGCCCTGCACCAGCAGAACCTCAAGCGATTGATCCTGTTCGAGGAACACGTGCTGCGAGGAGATCACCTCCTTTAGATAATCCGATTGCGTTTCAGCCAGTTGCTGGCGAACCCGCCCGCCGCCGCCCGCGTAGACAATGGTAATCGTGCCCGCGAGCATGTCGTCTGGCCGGGTCAGCGCCTCATGCTCGGCCAAGGCGTGGCGGATCAGTTCGGCGATCAACTGCGAGCGCGACGGAAGGCCGCGTTCCTCGACCATCATGTCGAGCTGACGGAACAGTTCCGCCGGCAGGCTCATGCTCAGGCGAGCGAGCCTTGCGGGTTCAGGGCGGGAAGGCTCGCTGTTCATGGCTCAGTCGTGTCCGTTATTATGATTCGCGTCAATCGTAATACTGGCCTGTTCCGCAATCATTGCCGCCTTGCGGGTCAATGCGAGGTCGTAGACCACGCCCGCGCCATAGCGGTGCGGCGCGTGCGGATCGTGGCGGCGCTTGTCGAGCGTCAGCACCCTCGTCCCCAGCGAAAAAGCCTCTTTAATATCGTGCGTTACCATGATGATGGTGAGCCCATGTTCGCGCCACAGCTGGGTGATCAGGGTGTGCATGTCCGCCCGGATCCCGGGATCGAGCGCGCCGAATGGCTCGTCGAGCAGCAGAATCCGGGGGCGTTTGATCAGCGCCTGCGCGATAGCGAGGCGTTGTTGCATCCCGCCCGACATTTGCGCGGGGTAGAGGTGGCGGCTGTCAGCAAGGCCGACTGATTCCAGCATCGCCTCGGCCTCTCCAACAGCGGCGCGGCGTTGACTGCCGAACAGACGGGCGGCAAAAGGTGAGGCGGAAAACTCCAGTCCTAACAGTGTGTTGCCTATCACAGTTAAGTGCGGGAACACTGAATAGCGCTGGAACACCACCCCGCGATCCGGCCCGCATTCGGCTGGCAAGGGGGTGCCATCCAGCGTGATGCTCCCCCGCGTCGGCCGCTCCTGACCGAGGATCACCCGCAACAGGCTGCTCTTGCCCGCGCCCGATGGACCGATGATCGATACGAACGAACCCTCTGTGATATCGAGAGAAATTCGTTCCAGCACGACCTTGTCGCCATATTCGACCCAGAGGTTCTTGAGGCTCAACATGCGGCTCAATGCCCGCCCGCGTGGGCCCAGCCGAACAGGCGGCGGCTGGATTGCGCGAGCACGAAGTCCATCACCACCGCCAGCACCGCGATCCACGCGACATAGGGCAGGATCACGTCCATCGCGAGGTAACGGCGGACCAGAAAGATGCGATATCCCAGCCCTACATCGGCCGCGATCGCTTCGGCAGAAATCAGGAACACCCAAGCGGGCCCGAGTGACAGGCGCAGCGCTTGAATCAGGCGCGGCATCGCTTGCGGCAGCGATACCCTCAGCATAACGCCCCACGAATTCGCGCCCAAAGTCAGTGCCTTGATCACCTGCTCGCGCGGCAAGGCGGCGACGTGTCCGGCCACATCGCGGATCATGAACGGGGTCACACCGACCACGATCAGCGCGATTTTGGCCGCCTCTCCCAATCCAAACACGATAAACAGGATAGGCAGCAAAGCGATGGGAGGAACGACAGCAATCGCGGTCAAGAGGGGGCCTAGCGTGGCTCTAACCGGGGGCAAGGCGCCCAAAACCAGACCGACCAACAAAGTCGATGTTGTGGCGATCCCCAATCCCACGCCAAGCCGCCACAAGCTCGCCAAAGTGTCCGCCCAGAACAGGTATTCACCCGAAAGCGGATCGGCTTGGAACAAGAGCAGCGCCATCGCTTCGGCCATCGCGCCGGGCAGCGGCAAAATCTTGTCGGCGGGGTTGGCGGCATGGCGGGCAGCGGCGGCAATGATGTAGCTGATCGCCAGCACCACCAGCGGTAGGGCACCCAACAGCAGCGCCGCACCGCGTCCCGGTGTGCGGTTCACCCAGCGCATCGGATCACCCCTCCCCTGCGCTGCGTGAGATCACAGCGCGCCGTCTGCGGCAAGCTGCATGAAGGTGGGATCGAACCGCAGCATGATGTTGGCCTTGTCCCCCAATGTCTTGTCGCCCGGGAAGCTCATCCCCACCGCATCGGCCGAGCGTGCGCCCTGCCCGAACAGGCCTTGGGCAAAGCTGAAATCGCGCACCCGGGTCATGGTGGTAACCAGACTGCCTGACGACATCGCCGCCACAGCCGCCTTGGGATCGGTGTAGAGGAAGGTGGTCGCCAGTTGCCCTTCGAATTCCGCCGCGTTGGTGCCAGCCAGTTGCGCCATAGCGGCGCGCGCGGCGGCGCCTTCGGCGTCCTGCTTGGCCATCAAGGTCATCGTTTCATACCAGATCCCCGCCAGCGCCTTGCCAAGGTTGGGATTGGCCTTCAGCGTTGCGGTATCGACCACCATCAGATCGAGGATTTCGCCCGGAATATCGGCGGAAGTGAACACCGCTTTCGTCCCCGCCACGCCTTTCATGGTGGTGACCTGCGGGTTCCACGCCACCGCGGCGGTGACATCGGGGGAGGCAAAGGCGGCGGCGATATCTGCGTCGGAGGTGTTGACCGTTTTCACGTCGGTCAGCTTCATGCCGCTCGTCTCCAGCGCGCGCGCCAGCAGGTAGTGCGATACTGACAGCTCGGCCAGATAGACCTGCCGGCCTTTGATGCCGGCCACCCCGTCCGCACCCTTCACCAAAACCGCATCATTGCCGTTGGAATAGTCGCCGAGGATGATCGCCGAAGTATCCTTGCCCCCCGCCGCCGGAATCGTCAGCGCATCCATGTTGGCGACCGTCACCCCGTCCAGCTTTCCGGCGGTGTATTGGTTCACGCTCTCGATATAGTCGTTGACCTGCACGAACTTGATCGTGATCCCGTACTTGTCGCCCCACTTTTTCACGATCCCGGCCTGCTCGGCATAGGGCCAGGGCATCCACCCGGCATAGATCGACCAGCCGATGTTGAATTCGGTCTTGGGCTCTGCCGCTTCCTCCGCTGCCGGAGTGCAGGCTGCCACCGCAAGCGCGCAGGCGATGAGGAGAAAGCGGGCCGCGCGGCGAAGCTGATCGAGCATGATTCGGTGGATTCCTTTCGCAAGCGCAGCATCACCCCATCATCGCGGTTTGTCTATGGGGAATTATTACGATTGCGAAGAAATGTAATATGCGCGACGCTCCCGCTATTCTGGCCGAAGCTGCGCGCTTTGCGTGGCCCCCGCGCCCAGCACGATATGGAAAGGACTGCGATGGCCCGTCGTTCGGTAACCCGCCCTCTCTCGCTGATCATGGCGACTACTCTTCTCGCCTCCTGCGCACCCGATGCGCCGCCGCCGCCTGCCACAGGCGAGGCGCCCGACCTTGTCGAAAAGGCGCTCAAGGTGCCCGGGTTTGCTGATTTCATCGCGATTGATGGCGACACCGCTTGGGTCACCAATGATGGACGTGTGGAACAATGGAGCACCAGTGAAAAACTCGCCAGCCTCGCCGTGCCGCGCCCCTGCGGGACAATGGCGATCGCGGAAGGTTCGCTGTGGGTCGCCAATTGCAAGGGCGGCGAAGTGTGGCGCGTGAACCTGAAAACCGCGACGCTCGAAGCCAAGGTCGCCACCGGCCTCGCCAACCCAAAGGGTGAAACCAATGTGGTCGCCGGGGCCGGATCGGTGTGGGTGGCGAGCGATCCGGCGGGTAAGGTCGCTCGGATCGATCCCGCCACCAACGCGGTGATCGCGACCATCACCGTCGCGCCTGAGACGTGGTATCTCGCCTTTGGCTTCGATGCGATCTGGGCGGTCAGCAGCGAAGGCAAGCTGCTGCAAAAGATTGATCCGGCCACCAATACCGTGGTTGGCACCGCCCCGCTGGGCGATACGCCGGGCTTCTTGGCAGCAGGCGAAGGCGCGGTGTGGGTGCAGGAACAAGGCGATGGCACTGTGGCCAAGGTCGATCCGGCGGCGCTCACCATCGCAGGCCGCACCAAGGTGGGCGATAACCTCAAATGGGGCGATATCGACACCGGCGGCGGGATGGTGTGGCTGCGCACCACCGAAGATCAGACGTTGGTTGTGATCGATCCCGCCACCCTCGAAATCCGGGCACGGATGGGCGCTGCGGTGGGCAGCGGCGCGCTGCGCTGGACGCCGAAGGGCGTGTGGACATCGGCGCATGACAACCAAACGCTGTCGTGGTGGAGCGCGCCTGCTGCACCCTGATAGAATGTAGAAGCGCGCGGGTTTGTGGCCCGCGCGCTTCGGTTGCTTTTATTATGTTATGCGACGCCCAAAGGGCTCATTCTAGAATTTGTAACCCAGCTCCACCCCAAACCGCTGACGGCCGCCGGGCGAGATGAACGATCCGCCAAACTCCACTGCGGTGATGACCTCGTTGAGATACTTCTCGTTGAACAGATTTTCAGCGTAGGCGGTGATCGACCAAGTTTCGCTTTCCAGCCCGATCCGCAGATCCACCACGCCGAATGCAGCGCGCCGCGCGACCGAATAATCCGCGTCGCCCACAAACGCGGGCAGCGCCAGTGCCGAACCCGGCAGCAACCCGCTGAACAGCGTCGGGTTGGTATCATCCTGAAGCGTGTGGAACGACGTCGGCCCGGTGATGCGGTAATCGGCGCGGGTGACGAAATCGATGCTGTTCGAAATCGGCAGATCCAGCTGCGTGCCGAGGTTGATGGTGTAATCGGCAGTGTAAGGCGACTTGTTGCCGACCGTCACCGGGCGCGAGGCGTTTTCGATGATCTCGCTCTCGGTGACGTTGGCCGATCCGAACACCGTCCAGCCATCGATCGGTTCGACGGTGAGGTTGATCTCGCCGCCGTACACCTCAACTTCGTCGATGTTGGAGACAACGCGCAGCAGGCCGAACCCGCCGACGAAGAATTCGAAGAACTGCATATCTTCGATGTTGGTATAATATCCCGCCAGATCAAAAGTCACCGCGCCATCAAGCAGGTTGCCCTTGATCCCGGCTTCGAACGCGCTCGACACTTCCTTACGGTATTGGTCTTCGATCAGCACGTTGGTGCCGATGAATTGGTTGAACGCAGAATCGACAATCGCGGCCGAGCCCTGATTGTTGAAGCCGCCCGATTTGAAGCCGATGCCCCAGTTGCCGTAAAGGTTCACATTGTCGGCCAGCTCGTACCGCAGCGAAATCTTGGGCTGGAACTGGCGGAAGGTCTGCGACTGATCGGCAATCGGTTGGACGACGCCGCCAATGACCTGCTGCCCCGGGTTGATCGGGCCGCCCGTGATCGGATCGAACACGGCGGGCACCAAACTGCTGACACTGCGGCTTTCGATGTCATAGCGGCCGGCAAGGCCGAACGAGAACCGGTCGGTCAGATTGGCATCGACCGAGGCGAACAGCGCGTAGACATCGGTCGAGAACGCGTCGTTATACAGCTGCGTGGTCGGGTTGTCCGATCCCGGCGCGTTGTACAGCTGGCGGGTGACGCCCAGACCGAGATCTGCGCCAAGGCTCACCCCAACCTCGCGGTCGATGTGGAGGTAATAGGCGCCGACCTGCCAGTTGACGTCCCCGTCCCCGTTGGACGCGAGCCGGACTTCGGCGCTGATATCGCTTTGTTCGCGAATCTGGAACTGCGTGCCGTCGCAGGTGGTGGGACTGTACGGGCCGAAGGTCGATCCGGTCGCGGGGTTGAAGATGAACGGGATCGGGCTGGTGCCGATGAAGCCCGGCTGATTGACGGGAAATCCGGTCAGCGCGGCGGTGCTGGCGGCGCAGGCATTGGCCGCCGCGACCGAATCCGGCGTCGCGCCGGGGAAGGTGAAGCGGGCAAAATCGGCCGAGGTGCTATCCGCCGTCAGCGACTGATCGACATCGCTGTAAAGCGCCCATGCCGATAGCGTGACAGCCTCGAAATCATGCTCGATCTTAGCGGAAACTTCGAATGTCTGCTGATCGTTGGTGGGGCGGATGTTCGAATAGAAACCGAACGGGTGGTCGTTCACATCCTCGAAAAACGCCGGGTTCACCGCAGCGAAATTCGGCAGGTGGAAACTGGCGTTGAAGTTGATCGACGCACCGCTGAGTTCGGCATAGCGGGCCTTCACATCGATTTCGGTATTCGGACCCAATTCGGCCACGAACCGTCCGTCGATCCCCCAGGTTTCCTGATCGTCGATGGTGTCCGAATTGAGGAAGCTGTTGCGGAAGAACCCGTCAGTGGTCGAATAATTGCCCGACAGCACGAGGCCCGCCGCCTCGCCCACCGGCACCGATACGAACCCGGTGGCCAGATAGGTGCTGTCTTCCGCTGCGCGCACCGTCACCCCGCCTTCGAGCACATCGCCCGGTTTTAGCGTCTGCAGCACAATTGCGCCCGCCGCCGCGTTCCGGCCGTAAAGCGCGCCCTGCGGGCCTTTCAGGATTTCGACCTGCCGCAGCGTGCCCTGGTTCTGGTTCAATTGCGCGGTGTTGGTTTTGAGAATGCCGTCAACCACCAGCGCGACCGAGCTTTCCGCATCGCGCGCGCCGTTGATGCCGCGGATGTTGATCTGCGTATCGCCCGCCTCTGCCGTGCCGGTGACAATTGTCACGCCCGATGTCAGCTGGATAAAGTCATCGGCGCGCTGCACGCCGGTCTTGGCGAGGGTTTCTGCCCCGAACACGGTTACCGATGCAGGCACATCTTCCAGCGATTCCGACTGGCGGCGCGCAGTGACGATGATCGCATTGTCTTCTTCAGCCACCGGATCGGCGGGCAAGGCGGCATCCTGCGCCATCGCGGGCGCGGACAGGGCGATGGCGCTGAGAGCCGCGCCAGAGGCAAGAACGAGACGGACATTCATGGGACGGCTCTCCTAAGATAATCAAAAAAGAAAGGGATCAGACGAGGACGTTGGCCCCGCTCATGTAAACATAGACTTCCTGGAACTTCGGGCCGCCCACACCATCGGGCCCGCCGGGACGAAGGCGCCAGAAATTGGTGTTGGTGAGCAGCGTCACCTGCCCTGCTGCATCATGCAATTCGGCAACAAAGCTCGCGGTGATCCGGCCATTGGCCTCGTCCACCGTACAGGTGAAATCGCGGTGGATGATGGTTTCATACGCGCCGAAGAAATCTTCGAACATCCGCCGGATTTCGGCCTTGCCAGCATGGCGCGTAAATGCGGTCTGGACGCAGAACAGCGCGGTGTCGTGGAAGCACGATAGCGCGCCCTCAATGTCCTTGGCATCCACCCGGGCAAAGTACTTGTTGAGCGCGAAATCGATCAGCTCCGCGCGGGTCATGACGGGTTCGTACTGCATCAGACGTCCCCTTCTTTGAGCAGGTTGTCACCCGACATGTAGACATGAACGCGGTGGAACAATCGGTCTTTCAGGTAGAAGCGGTTGCAGTTCTCATACCGCAGTTCCTCGCCCCCGTTGGGCGTGATCAGCACGGTGAACTGGCTGCAAATGGCGTTGCTTTCCGGGTCGGCGGTGTGGACGAAATTGCCGTGCCAGATGTTCTCGAAATCGGCGAAAAGGCGGACGAACATCGCCCGGATCGCCTCGCGCCCTTCATGCACCGTGTTGCTGGTCACCTCGGTCAGCACCGCATCGGGCGTGAAGCAATCGAGCACCTGATCCATGTGCTTGTTATCGACCCCGTCGAAATACCGCTTGGTGACAATATCGATATAGACCGGGTAAGGCAGCGGCGTCTGGCCGGGCCCGCCTTCACTCCACGTTTGCATCAGTACCAGCCCTTTCGGATGTTGGCGTGCATCGGCACTTCGGGTGCGGGGAATGCTTTCTTCGAATGGGTCAAGCCCAGTTCGATCAGCGTTTCCAATTGCTTGTAGGCGACCTGTCCCGGGTTGATAACCGGCACCGGCAATTCGCTGGCGAGATAGGCGGCGGATTGATGCATTGTGGTCGAACCCAGCACGATCACGTCCGCGCCGTCATCCTCGATCGCGCGCATCGCCTCGGCCTTGAGCTTGGCGAAGACGACCTCCTCCTTGCCCTCAAGCAATTCGGTGACATCGGGCCGGGTGTTGATTGATCTCACCGAAGCGCAGCGGTGCTCCCACCCGTGCTGGTTCAACACCTTCTCATAAAGCGGGAACCACTGCGGCCACATGGTGATGACGCTGAACTTCTTGCCGAGCATCATCGCGGCCGCAAAGCTCGCCTCGCCCGGCCCGACCACGGGGATAGTCAGTGCCGACCGCAGCGGCCACAGCCCGCTGTCGCTGACTGTGTCGATCAGGACGCCTGCGTAACCTTCCTCCTCGGCTGTCACCCCCGCCTGAAACACCGTCCAGTCCATCAGCAGTGTGTCGTGATAGGAATCGCCCAATGCCGCGCCCCAACGCACCGCTTCAAACGTGGGAGCAAAGCCGGGGCGCAAGAACCCATCGGGAAGTTGCTGCGCGCGGTTGGCGACGCCAGCTTCGTCCATCGCAATCGGTACAATCACCTTGATGCGGTTCACGGCGAACACCCCTGTTGCCTTTTTTGGCCTGTTGCCATTGCTCAAACCGTTATTGTATACAAATAGCGTCCGTCAAGTGCTTTGCCCAAAAGTGCTGATAAGGACGTTGGCAGTGTGTTTTTGCCGCCGCAGGGCTTCCCGGGCTTGAGTGGCTGACATAGAAAAGGCGCGGCATGATCATCCCCCGTTTCTCCAACACCTTGCAGGCCGTTCTCTGATGAGCCGCGCGTCCGAACTGGCCTATGCCAAGATCCGCGCGCATTTGCTGAGCGGCGCGGTGCAGCCCAATGAACAGCTGACCGAAGACCAACTGGCGCAGATCACCGGGGTTAGCCGTACGCCGGTGCGCGAGGCGGTGCGGCGGCTGGAGGACGAATTGCTGCTGGTGCGCAGCGATACCAAGCGGCTGTTTGTCGCCGATTGGAGCCGCGATGATATCGAAGAGATGTTCGCGCTGCGTCAGATGCTCGAATGCCACGCGGCCGAACGCGCGGCGCGGCGCCTGTCGCGCGCGAAGATCACACAGCTGGAGGCGGTGAACCACGCATTGAAAGATGCGATTGCGCAAACCCCGCCCGATGTGGCGCGCTTTCTTGAAGCCAATCGCTGCTTTCATGAAGCAATCGTCGATGCCGCAGATTCGCCGCGTCTTGGGCAAATGCTGGGGCGTCTGGTCGAAGCCCCGGTGGTGCTACGCACCGCGCGCACTTACTCGCTGGAAGATCTCAAGCAATCGGCGCGCGATCATGATGAATTGATCGCCGCCTTTGCAGCCCGCGACCCGGATTGGGCACGGGCGGTGATGGGCAGCCACCTGCGCCGCGCGTTCCACACTTTCGCCAAATCGGTTGGCCCCAAAGGTGGCAGCGCCGGGCTCGATCAGACGTAATAGCGCGGCAATGCTGGTGTGGTTTCAGACCCATGGTTTTGCGCCAGCGCGATTGCAATTGTATACAAATTGAGTAATTCATCCGGCAGCAGTTTTCCAAGGGCAGGCGATTCACCATGGGCCTCGAACATATCGAACTGGTCGAAGTCGGCCCGCGCGACGGGCTTCAGAACGAACCCGACATCATCACCACGGATGTGAAACTGGCGATGATCGACCGCATGATCGGTTACGGCGCGCGGCGGATGGAGGTGGCTAGCTTTGTCCATCCCGCTCGCGTGCCGCAAATGGCCGATGCCGAGGCCGTGATTGCCGCCCTGCCCGACCGCGCTGATTGCACCTATATCGGTCTCGTGCTCAACAAACGCGGCGTGATGCGCGCGCTGGCGACGCGAGAAAATGGTGCGCGCGGGGTTGATCAGGTCGGCTGCGTGATCGTGGCGAGCAACACCTTCGGGCAGAAGAATCAGGGCCAGACCATCGCCGAGGGGCTCGCCGAAACGCGCGCCATGCTGCGCTTTGCCCGCGCCGAAGGATTGCGCGCGCAGGTCACCATCAGCGCCGCATTTGGCTGCCCGTTCGAAGGCGAGGTTAAACATGACACCGTGCTCGCCATCGCCGAGGAACTCGCCATCGAAAACCCGGAGGAGATCGCGCTCGCCGATACCATCGGCGTCGGCACGCCGTGGGAGGCGGGCGAATTGTTCGGCAAGCTGGGCGCACTGCTGGGCGACAAGATCCCGATGCGCGCGCATTTCCACAACACACGCGGCACGGGCATCGCCAATGCGTGGGAGGCTTACAAAGCCGGCGTGCGCATCTTCGACGCCTCATTGGGCGGGCTTGGTGGTTGCCCATTTGCCCCGCGCGCGACGGGCAACATCGCCACCGAAGACCTCGTCTACATGATGGCGCGTTCGGGTGTGGACACCGGCATCGATCTCGACGCGGCCATCGCCGCAAACAAATGGTTTGCGGGATTGCTGGGGCGCGAATTGCCTTCAGCTGTCGCCCGCGCGGCATAAGCATAAGGACACGGCATGACGTACAGGTTGGGTGTTGATGTGGGCGGAACTTTCACCGACCTGCTGCTGTTCGACGAGGCGAGCGGCGCGTTCTGGCGGCACAAGACGCCGTCCACCCCGCATGATTCGTCCGAAGGCATTCTCAACGGGGTGAAGGCGATCATGGCCAATGCTGGGATCACCGCCGAAGATATTACCTACTTCCTCCACGGCACCACGGTTGCGACCAATGCCGTACTCGAAGGCAAGGGCGCGAAGGTCGGCCTCGTCACGACGCAGGGTTACCGCGACATCATGCAAATCGCGCGCTCCTTTGTCCCCGGCGGGCTGGCGGCGTGGATCGTGTGGCCCAAGCCGCAGCCATTGGCGCGGCTGGAGCACACGGTCGAAGTGCCGGGGCGGATGGACGCCCAAGGGCGCGAGGTCGCCCCGCTTGACGAACAGGCAGTGCGCGCCGCCTTGCGCAAGCTGAAGGGAGACGGGATCGAGGCGCTAACCGTCAGTCTGATGAACGCCTATTTGAATGGCGCGCACGAGGCCCGGATTGGCGCCATCGCGGCAGAAGAACTCCCCGGCATCCCTGTCTCGCTCAGCCACGAAGTCCTGCCCGAAATGCAGGAATACGAACGCACACTCTCGACTGTGGCAAACGCGGCGGTGCGCCCGGTGGTGAGCAAATATGTCTCCAACCTGCGCAGTCGTTTGGAGCAGGAGGGCTTCAAGGGTCGCCTGTCGCTGCTGCGATCAGACGGCGGCTTGATGAGCAGCCAGAAGGCTGAGGAGCACCCGGTCAATATCCTGATGTCGGGCCCGGCAGGCGGTGTCACCGGCGCGCTGTGGGTGGCGAAGAACGCCGGGTTTGAGAACATCCTCACCCTCGATGTCGGCGGCACCTCGACCGACGTGGCACTGATCCAGGGCTTGGAACCGCGCCGTCAGCGCACCACCGAGGTCGGGCACTTGTCAGTGCGCGCCTCGGCATTGGATGTGAAGACGGTGGGCGCAGGTGGCGGTTCGATTGCCCACGTCCCGCAATTGACCGGCGCGCTGCGCGTCGGCCCGGAAAGCGCGGGTGCGGTGCCGGGGCCGGTCGCCTATAACAAGGGCGGCACGCTGCCCACCGTGACCGATGCCAATGTGGTGCTCGGCTATCTGCCCGAAGACCTATTGGGCGGCGCCTTCAAGCTCGACCGGGAAGGCGCCAAGGTCGCGGTGCAGACCATCGCCGATGCGCTCGGCATCAGCCTGATGGAGGCCGCGCGCGGCATCATCGATATCGTCAACGAAAACATGTTCGGCGCGCTGCGGATGATCTCGGTGCAGCAGGGCTACGACCCGCGCGAGTTTGCGCTGATGGGGTTCGGCGGCGCGGGCCCTCTGCATGTGAATGCGGTGGCGCGGTTGATGGGCAGCTGGCCCGCGATCTCACCCGTCTCTCCCGGCGTGCTGTGCGCGCTGGGCGATGCGACCACGCGGATGCGGACCGAAACCGCGCGTAGTTTCTCGCGGCTCGCCAAGGATACCAGCATTGCCGATCTGGTCGGAGTGCTCGACGACATGGCCGAACAGACCCGCAGCGAATTGCTGGCCGACGGCATCCCCGAAGACCAGATCACTTCGCTATTCGAAATCGATGTGCGCTATGCGGGGCAGGCGTTTGAAGTGCCGCTCACCATCACGCAGGACATCCTCGAAAAGGACGGCATCGCCGGCATCCTCGCTCGCTTTGACGAGGAGCACCTCAGGCTCTTCACCTTCAACATGGATACCCCGCACGAAATCGTGAACCTGCGTGCTGTAGCGCAGGGGCAGGCCCCTGCCCTTCCCGCCACCGAATTGCCCAAGGGTGATGGCGATCCCGGCGCCGCCAAGATCCGCGACCACACGGTGTGGATCGACGGGGCGGAACGCGCGGCGGTGATCTATGACCGCGCCAAGCTTCGGCAGGGCGACGTGATCGAAGGCCCGGCGATCATTACCGAAATGGATTCGACCACGCTGGTCGAACACGATTGCCGCGCGGTCGTGGACGCGGTCGGCAACATCCTCATCACTCTCAAGGCGAAAGGCTAAAACTATGCCTGCCCGCATTATCGAACCCAACACCGTCCCATTCAACAAGGTCGCCATCGACCCGGTCACGCTCGACATCATCGAGAACGCGCTGCGCAATGCCCGCATCGAAATGGATGCGACGCTCGTGCGCACCGCCATGTCGCCCGGCATCCGCGAACAAGGCGACGCCTTCCCGCTGATCGCCGATCCCGCTGGCAAGATGATCGTCGGCCAGTTCGGCAGCTTCATCGATGGCTTCCTGATCAGCTTTGACGGCACGATCGAGGATGGAGACATGATCTTCCTGTCCGATCCTTATTCGTGTGCGGGCGCGATCAGCCACTCGAACGATTGGCTGGTGATGCTGCCGGTGTTCAAGGATGGGCGGCTGATCGCCTATACCGCGATGTTCGGCCACCAGAGCGACATCGGCGGGAGCGTGCCGGGTTCCATGCCGATTGGCGCGTCATCAATCTTCGAAGAAGGCGTGCGCATTCCCCCGGTGAAAATCTGGAAGCGCGGCGAATACAACGAAGACCTGATGAAGCTGGTCATGCACCAGACCCGCAAACCCGATTGGTGTCAGGCGGATTTGAACGCGCTGATCGCCAGCTGCCGTGTGGCTGCGCGCCGCGTGGTCGAGATGGCCGAACGCTTCGGCGATGATGTCTACGTCTCGGCAACGCAGGAACTGCTCGCTCGCAACCACCGCGCGATGAAGGCGCTGCTGGCGATGGCTGTGGCCGAGGAACCCGTCAGTTTCGAGGATTACATCTGCGATGATGGCAAGGGCTACGGCCCCTACAAGATCCGCTGCACGATGTGGCGTGATGGCGACAAGGTGATCCTCGATTTTGAAGGCACCGACCCGCAATCGGCCGCCTCGATCAACTTTTTCCTCAATGAAAACATGTTCAAGATGTTCTTCGGCATTTATATGATCATGGTCTTCGATCCGCAGATCCTGTTTAATGACGGGTTCTATGACCTGATCGAAGTGCGCATTCCCGAAGGCTCGCTGCTCAAACCGCGTTTCCCCGCCGCATTGTCGGGCCGGACGCACGCCTTGGGCCGCATCTTCGACATTCTGGGCGGATTGCTCGGGCAAAAGACACCGGAGTTTCTCAACGCCGCCGGGTTCTCCTCCTCGCCCCACCTGTTCTATTCGGGCTGGGATAGCCGCGAGGATGGCACGCGCGACTGGTTCCAGCTGTTCCAGATCGGCTTTGGCGGCATTCCGGGCAGACCGATGGGTGACGGGCCGGACGGGCATTCGCTGTGGCCGGGCTTCACCAATGTGCCGAACGAGTTTCTCGAACGCTACTTCCCCTTGCGGATTGAGCGTTACGCGACCGCACCTGATAGCGGCGGCGCGGGGCTGCACCGGGGCGGCAACGGCATCCACATGACCTACCGCTTTCTGGCGGATGGCGAGATCGCGATCCATGACGATCGCTGGTTCGTGCCGCCGTGGGGGGTCAATGGTGGGCACCCGGGCAAACGCGCCAAGAAGGTGCTCGAACGGGCGGACGGCAGCGAAGAAATCGTCGGCAACAAGGTCGAAAGCGTCCCTGTGAAGGCGGGCGATCTGCTGCACTTCATCACCTGGGGTGGCGGCGGCTGGGGCGACCCGCTGGCGCGTGATGCTGATCTGGTGGGGCTCGAAATCAGGCAGGGGCTGGTGACACCCGAAGGCGCACGCGCTTATGGCGTGGTGGCTGACGACGACGGCACGGTGGACAGCGCCGCAACACAAGCCCTGCGCGCGGACATGACCTCATCGCGTGGCGAACTACCGCTGTTCGATTACGGCCCAAGCATTGATGACTTGCGCGCCAATTGCCTTGCAGAAACCGGCCTGCCCGCGCCGATTCAGCCGGTGTGGCAGCTGCGGGAGGCGGCGGAATGAACGCTGCCGCTTCGCTCGCAAATACGAGCGCCCTTCAAGGGATCAAGGTCGTGGAAATGGGCCAGCTGTTGGCCGGGCCGTTCTGCGGGCAATTGCTCGGCGACATGGGCGCCGATGTGGTCAAGATTGAGCCACCGGGCGCGGGCGATCCGATGCGCAACTGGGGCCAGGGCGACGAGAAGGTGCAGTGGGAAGTCATCGGCCGCAACAAACGCTCGGTCACCTGCAACCTGCGCGTGCCAGAAGGTCAGGCGCTCGCCAAGCAATTGATCGCGAGCGCGGACGTGTTGATCGAGAATTTCAAGCCCGGCACGCTGGAACGCTGGGGCCTAAGCCCGGCGGAACTCCACGCGATCAATCCCGGTCTGATTATCGCGCGCATGTCGGGCTACGGGCAGGACGGGCCATACTCCGACCGCGCGGGCTTTGGCGGGATTGGTGAGGCGATGGGCGGGTGGCGCTACATCGTCGGTGAACCCGACCGACCGCCCAGCCGGATGGGCATTTCAATCGGCGATACCCTGTGCGCCACCTATGGCGCTTTGGGAGTGCTCGCCGCGCTGCACCACCGTGAAAAAACCGGTGAGGGTCAGGTGGTGGACTCTGCGCTGTACGAAGCGGTGTTGCAGGTGATGGAAGGCCTCGTGCCCGAGTACGACCGCAACGGCGTGATCCGCGAACGCTCAGGCTCGGTGCTGAAAGGCATTGCGCCGTCAAACGTCTATGCCTGCAAGGATGGTAGCTACATGATCGGCGCGAACGGCGATGCGATCTTCGCGCGGCTGGCCCAAGCGATGGGCCGCCCGCAACTCGCCACCGACGAACGCTATGCCACCCACATTGCCCGCGGCATCCATCAGGACGAATTGGACGCGCTGGTCAACGATTGGACCGGCACGCTGACCGTTGACGAGGTCGATGCGTTGATGACCGAATATTCAATCCCCGCCGGCCGCGTCTACCGCGCACCAGATATGCTCGCCGACCCGCACTTTCAGGCGCGCGGCGCTATCGTCGAGGTTGAAACGCAGAACCGCGGGCGGATCAAGATGCAGAGCACTTTCCCCAAACTGTCCAAAACTCCCTCGTCGATCCGCCGCCCAGCGCCTGCTGCGCCGGGGCAGGACAATGCCGAGGTCTATGCTGAACGGCTTGGGCTGGGCGTGGAGGAACTCGCGCGATTGACGCTGGCGGGGATCATCTGATGGCTGGCCCTTCGGCATCCGACAACTACGCGGGGGTGTTCGAAGGGCGCTTGCAGCCGGGTAAGCGCCCTGCGCTGCTGATTATCGATGTGGTGACGGCTTATCTTGAGCCGTCCTCACCGCTATTCATGGACAGCGCGGCGGCGGCGAAGGATAGCAACCGGCGGCTGGCGGAAGCGGCGCGGGCGGCGGGCGTGCCGGTGATCTTCACCAATGTTCAGTACAAGCCCGATGGATCGGACGGCGGGGTATTCTACCGCAAGGTGCCGGTGCTCAAGGTGTTCGTCGAAGGATCGCCGCTGGGCGCTTTCCCCGCTGACCTCACCCCACAAATCGACGACCGGGTGGTGACCAAGCAATACCCGTCCGCCTTCTTCGGCACCGCACTTGCTGAAAAATTGCAAGCCGCGGGCGTCGATACGCTGCTGATTACCGGCTATTCGACCTCAGGTTGCGTCCGCGCGAGCGTGCTCGACGCGATGCAATATGGCTTTGTCCCGTTGGTGGTGCGCGAAGCCTGCGCTGATCGCCACAAAGGGCCACACGAGGCCAATCTCTTCGACCTTCAGGCCAAATATGCCGAAGTCATCAGCGAGGCCGAAGCGCTCGCGGTGATCGCCGCCAGCGCTTCGGCGTAGGCTCGGCACAGCCCGGCGCGAAAGCACCAGCGTTGCGCGAAGGGTTCCGCCCATTAATCCGTTGATCAGTGGCAAGCAGGCAATACTGCTGCGCTCGATTAGGAAGGGTGCGCCCATGCTTCTAAGATTTGCACCGCTGACGATAACCTGCGAGACCGCGCGATGACGCCGTCGAGCATTGCGCTGAGCCGGTTCGGCTATGGCCTTGGCGCGCGCGAAGACGCACCGAAAGATCCGCGCGCCTGGCTGCTGCGCCAGCTTGATCGCTACGACCCTGCGCCTGTCGTCATCACCAAGCGCACCCGTGCCCACGGCAATATCGGCGAAACGCTCGCACTCCTCCGCTCTATGCGCCGCGATACCCGCGAGATGGCGGAAATGGCGGCGAAGGAGCCGATGATTGCGGACATGACGCGCGGCGATGCCCGCGACGCGGCGCTTGCCAACCTGCCGCCCGAACTACGCGAGAAATATGTCGAAGCGCGCGCCGTGCTGGCGCAGGACATTGCCTTGCGGGTCAATCTCGCGGTCGGCAGTAAAACGCCGCTGCTGGAGCGGTTGGTTCATTTCTGGGCCAATCATTTCAGCGTCTCGGTCGGCAAATTGGGCACGCAGGTCACGGTCGGCGATCACGAATTTACCGCGATCCGCCCACATGTGCTGGGCCGGTTCGGCGACATGCTCGAAGCCGCGACGCTGCATCCAGCTATGTTGCTCTATCTCGACCAGTTCCAATCGGTTGGCCTCAATTCCCCTGCGCAACGTCGCCGCGCCGACCGCCCCAATGCGCAAGGCCCGCGCGGGCTGAACGAGAACCTCGCGCGCGAAATCCTCGAACTGCACACCCTTGGCGTGCACGGCGGTTATACCCAAGCCGACGTCACGGAATTCGCTCGCGCACTGACCGGGTGGACGGTGCCGGGGATTGGCCGAGCTGACCGCTTCGGCGAGGAACAGCCAAGCGGCGCAATGTTTGTCGCGGTGGCGCACGAACCGGGCGCGCGCCGGGTGCTGGGCCGCTCCTATTCGGCGGTGGCCGCAGATCAAGCGCGCGCGATCCTTCGCGAGCTCGCCCTCCACCCTGCCACCGCGCGCCACGTCGCCACCAAGCTGGCGCGCCATTTCGCGGGCGACACCCCGCCGCCCGCGCTGGTCGCCCGGCTTGAGGCAGATTTCCTGCGCACCGGCGGCGATCTTGCCAGCCTCACCCGCACGCTGATCGAGGCGCCTGAGGCGTGGGAGCCTGCCCCGGTCAAATTCCGCACCCCGTTCGAATGGCTGGTCGCATCGCTGCGGCTAACCGGCGTCGAGAGCCTGCCCCCGCGCCGCATCGTGGCTGCATTAACGCAGCTGGGCCACGTGCCGTGGCGCGCGCCATCGCCAGCGGGCTATGACGATATTGCGGCGAGTTGGGCCGGGCCGGACGCGCTGCTGCGCCGGGTCGAGCTGGCCGGGCAAATCGCACGCGATGCCGCCATCGAAGATGTCACCGCCCGCGCCGAAGCCGCCTTTCCCGGCGCGCTGAGCGATCCGACCCGCACGCAGATCGCTCGCGCCGAAAGCGGCAAGCAGGCGCTCGCGCTGTTGCTGGTGTCCCCTGAAATGCTGCGGAGATAATCTGCCATGATGACCAATCTCAGCCGTCGCACTTTGCTCGCCGGATCGCTCGCATTGGGCGCCAGCGGCCTCGCCCTACCGCGCATGGCATTTGCCCAAGGTGCGGGCACTCGCAACCTGCTGTTCGTGCTGCTGCGCGGCGCCGCGGACGGAATGGCGATGCTCGCGCCCGTTGGCGACCCTGGCTTTGCCGCCTTACGCGGTGCGACCCTGCCCGATTACGATGGTGCCGCGCGGCTCGATAGTTTCTTCGCCGTCCACCCTGCGCTTGCCGAGATTGGCAAGGCCGCCACATCGGGCGAGGCGCTGTTCGTCCACGCCGCTGCCACCGCTTACCGCGAGCGATCGCATTTTGACGCGCAGAACCTGCTGGAGACCGGCGGAACGGCTCCCTATGCCGTGCGTGACGGGTGGCTTAACCGGCTCGCCGGGTTGATGAACGAGCAGACGCGCGGCGGGCCGGTGCGCGCAC
The DNA here is from genome assembly GCA_001464915.1 of Sphingomonadales bacterium Ga0077531. GTDB lineage: Bacteria > Pseudomonadota > Alphaproteobacteria > Sphingomonadales > Sphingomonadaceae > Erythrobacter. Next base: position 6,797 of record LNED01000033.1, on the reverse strand, counting down.
TGGCAATCGCACCAACCGTTCCGTTGATGCTGCGCGGCGATGCGCCCGTGTCCAACTACGCGCCATCTGCCTTGCCCGAGGCCAGCGAGGATCTGATCGCGCGGGTTAGCCAGCTTTACGGCGCGGATGCCGAGCTCGGCAGCCTGTGGGCGCGCGCGCTGGAAACGCGGGCGATGGCGGCTGATGATGGGCTGAGCAACCTGCGTGATGCGAGCGCCGCCGGAGAACTGGCCGCGTCGCTGATGCGCGGAGGCGACGGCGCAAGGATTGCGATGATCGAGCTCGGCGGATGGGATACCCACGCCAATCAGCGCGGTGCATTTGCCCGGCAGGCACGCGGGCTCGATGCGCTGATCGCCGCCTATCGCACCGCAATGGGCGATGCGTGGCGCGACACACTGGTACTGGTGGCGACCGAGTTTGGCCGTACCGCGCGGATGAACGGCACCGGCGGCACCGACCATGGCACCGCTGGCGCGGCAATTGTGCTGGGCGGCGGCGTGCGCGGCGAGGCCAAGGGCGGGCGAGTGATTGCCGACTGGCCGGGGCTTGGCGACAAGCAACTGTTCGAAACACGCGACCTTGCTCCGACCACCGCGCTTGAAAGCGTGCTTGCGGGCGCCGTGGCCGAGCATCTTAGGCTCGATCCGGCCACCACTATGGCGCGGCTGTTTCCGGGCCGGGCCGCACCGCCGCTGACCGGGATCATGCGAAGCTAATCCCTGTTGCATCGTCAGCAGCCCGTTCGACCGGCGGCGCAACCGAGAAACGTTCTCGCTTGAAAGGGGTGACGCGCAAAACACTCGTCGCCTGCGCCTGTCTCGCATAACACCGGGCGGGCCTGACGATTCGCAGCGTGCCTTGCGCCGCGATGCCATCCCGCTGATGGAAAGCTGCCGATGATGACACCCCCGCGCCTCGTGCTGTTTGCCCGCTATCCCACGGCAGGCGCGTGCAAAACCCGCTTGATCCCGGCGCTAGGGCCAGCGGGGGCGGCTGACCTGCATCGCCGCCTGACCGAGCGCACAGTGGCGGTGCTGCGGGCCAGCGACGCACCGGTGACGGTTGCCTATACCGGGGCCAGCGCCGCCGACTTCTCCGCGTGGCTAGGGACGGATGTTGAGCTTGTCGATCAGGTGGAGGGCGACTTGACCGCGCGGCTGCTCGCCTGCCTTGACCCCGCCCCGGTGATCTTTTTCGGCGCCGACACGCCCGATCTTGCCCTGCACCACGTGGTGGCCGCGATTGCGGCGCTCGACAGCCATGACGTTGTCATCGGGCCAGCCGAAGATGGCGGCTATTACCTGATCGGAATGCGCACCGCTCTGCCCGAACTGCTAACCGATATGCCGTGGAGCACCGATCAGGTGCTGCCCGAAACCCTCGCCCGGCTGGCCGCGCGCGGCATTGTGCCGGTGCTGCTTGAAACGCTGGCCGATTGCGACCGGCCCGAGGACTTGGCGCGCTGGCCGGGGCTGGCCGCTTGATCCGCGTTACCATCCTGATCCCGACCTGGAACGAAGAACAGGCGCTGCCCGCGACGCTCGCATCAATCGGCGCAATGCAGCCGCAGCCGGATGAGGTGCTGCTGGTCGACGGTGGCAGCGATGATGCCACGCTCGCCATTGCGCAGGGCGCGGGGATCACTGCGGTCACCGCCCCGCGCAAAGGCCGCGCCGCGCAGATCAATCACGGGGTCAGTATCGCCACAGGCGAGGTCGTCTGCGTGCTCCACGCGGATTCGCTGCTGCCCGCCGATGCGGTCGCGGTGATCAGGGCGACGATGGCCGATCCCGGCATCGCGCTCGCCAGCTTCACGCCGCGGATCGCAGGGCCCGGCGGTACGCGCTGGGGATCGACGTTCCACAATTGGATCAAGACCTGGTACGCCCCCCTGCTCACCCGCCCGCTGCTGTTCGCGCGCGGGGTGCGGTTATTGTTCGGCGATCACGCGATGTTCTTCCGCCGCGACCAATATCTTGCCATCGGCGGCTGCGATGAACGGGTGGTGGTGATGGAGGAGGCCGATCTGTGCATCAAGCTCGCCCGCTTTGGCCGCACGAAGATGGTGCCGCGCTGGGTGTGGACGTCTGACCGCCGGATCGTGACTTGGGGGCGGTGGCGGGCCAACTGGATCTACTTCAAGGTCGGCATGATGTGGGCAATGGGCGCGCGCGAACGGCTGGCCGATCACTACCCCGACGTGCGCTGATCCGAACGGATTTCAGGGCTGGCTATTGGGGCTGTGCGCGGATGAACCCCGCCGCCGCACAATACGCGATTTGGCGCAGCAACGCAGCATCATCCACATCGGGCGCTGCAATCCCGGTCAACTCCGCCAGAGCATTGGTGGCAAAATCAGGGTGCCGCTGGAAATAGCCCCAATAGGGCCGCGCCAGCCGCTCAGCGATGGTCGCCCGGGCCTCCGAATGCTCCAACGGCGCGATAACGCGTGGGCTTTGCAATCCTGCAATGCCGCCAATCAGCCCAAGGAACCGCGCCGCCGGAACCGCCTCGCGCGCGGCAAGATGCACGATCCGGCCATTGGCATCCGGTTGATCGACGAGCGCGGCAATGCCGCTGACGACATGGTCGATCGGCACGAAGTTCAGCGTCGCGGTCGGCAGCGCGGGCACTGCGGCAACCTTGCCCTCGGCGATGAATTTGAAGGCGCGGTAGATGGTGTCAAAGCTGCGGATGCGACCGCTCGCAGCCTCGCCGACGATGATCGCAGGGCGGGCGATGACGGCGGCAGGGCGCAGGCGGTGCAATTCCGCCTCTCCGTGCGCCTTGGATCGTTCATACAGGTTGCCGAACGGCCCATCGGGATTGCAGGAAGCCTCAGGGATGGGCCCATCTTGCAGCCCGCAGACATAGGCGGTGCTGACATGGATGAAGCGCGCTGCCGGGCAGAGCTGCGCGACGTGGCGTGTTCCGGCGACATTGACCGCCTCCAGATCAGCCCAATCTGCATCAAACCGGACGAGCGCGGCGCAATGGATGACCGTGGTCACATACCGATCGAGCCAGTCGCGGGTTGCGGTATCGAGCCCAAGCCCCGGCTGGTTAACATCACCGTTCAAGACGCAAAGGCGCGGTGGCGGCAAGGTTGGGTCGCACGGGATCGCGGCCAGCGCGTTCCCTGCATTGTCGCAGATGGCCGCTTGGCGGTGCACCAGACCCACGACGGAATGCCCCGCCTCAATAAGCGCCGCGATCAGTGGGCCGCCCAGCAATCCCGCAGCGCCGGTGACGAAGATCACCATCGGCGCATCATCAACAGCACGCCGCCGCCAGCGGATCTTGCGTCACGTCAAACGGCAACCCGCCGCCGCAGCCCGGGAACACGCCGAAATGCTTGCTGAAATCGCCGACGAAATCGAAATGCGGCGCGAAGCGCGTCTCGGCCAGCATCTTCCAGCTGTTGCCGCAGATCGAAAAAGCCCGCCCGGCTTCGATCAGGTGATGCTTGTCGAGCATGAAGGCCCGTTCTTCGCCGACAATGCCGCCGCGATAGATCACCGCTTGGCCGTAATCCTCGCATTCAGGCTCCAGCCCTTCCAGCTTGAACAAGCGGTAGGTGGCGGAAAAAAAGCGGATCCCGGCAAGCTTTTCGGCAATGCCCGCATCGCCGATCCCCAGTGGGCGGTCTTTCACCAACCGCGGATCGGCAAAGCCGGCTTTTTGCGCATGGGCCAGAAAATCACCCCAATACAAGGCGCCCGACAGACATTCGCCGTGCAGCACCGGGTCGTCCAGCAAGTGCGCAGGAACGCGGCGGTCGGAATAGACGTCGGAGAAATACATCTCCCCGCCGGGCTTCAGCAGCCGATGCGCCGCGCTGAACACTGCCGCCTTGTCCGCCACCAGATTGATCACGCAGTTGGACACGATCACATCGAAACTGCCGGGTTCGAGATCGAGCAGGCCCAGTTGTTCGATATCGCCTTCGATGAAGCGCACATTGCTGCGCGCGAAGCCGAACCGTTCGCGGTGCCATTCGGCATGATCATTCGCCACGGCAAGCTGCGCAGGCGTGGTATCAACCCCGACAATCTCGCCCTGCTCGCCCACCAATTGCGCCAACACATAGGCATCCTGTCCCGACCCCGATCCGAGGTCGAGAATGCGTGCGCCTTCGATCGCTGACGGGGCGACCAACCCACAGCCGTAGTAGCGCGCCTTCACCTCAGGATGGACATTGGCGAGCGCCCGCAGAACGTGCGGCGGCGGCATATCGGCCATGGTGCAAGCATCGGTCAGCAGATCGCCCGAACCTTGCAGGACTTCGCCATAATAGTTGCGGCTGTTCTCGAGATTCATCGGGTTTCCATTCTGCTGTCTATACTACACAAGGCAATTCGCCGCGCACGTAACGATCGTTACGGATACGCTTGCAATCTGTTTCAGGATGTAACCATTGACCGATCACAGCCGAAATATCGAGGTGATTGCGGCCCCCTCCCCCTTTGCGCTGTCTGACGTGCAGCCGCTGCCCGCGCAGAAATTCGCCGACCCGATGCTTACGGCCAAGGGCGATCCGCGCGCCTCGGTGGCGATGACCGGGCTTGCCACGCTGTGGTTCAACACCGGCACACTGTGCAACCTCGCCTGCACAAGCTGCTACATCGAAAGCACGCCCACCAACGACACGTTGGTTTACATTACGCTCGAAGAGGTGTGCGCTTATCTCGATGAGATCGATTCACTCGCGCTGCCCACACGCGAAATCGCCTTCACCGGGGGCGAGCCATTCATGAACCGCGAAATGGTGCCGATCATCCAGCTGTGCCTGACGCGCGGGTTCGATGTGCTGGTATTGACCAACGCGATGCGTCCTATGCGGCGGTTTGAACGCGAATTGCTGGCGCTTAGCGGGAAGGAACGGCTGACGCTGCGGGTCAGCCTCGACCATTTTACCGGGGCCGTCCACGAGGCCGAGCGTGGGCCAAACACCTGGGATATCGCAATCGATGGCCTCGTGTGGCTGGCGCAAAACGGCTTCGACATTGCAGTGGCCGGACGCCATCTGGCGGGCGAACCTGATGCAGAAGCGCGCGCCGGTTACGCCCGCCTGTTTGCCGAACATGCTCTGCCAGTCGATGCCAGTGACCCGGCGCGGTTGGTGTTGTTCCCGGCAATGGACGAGACCGCCGACATCGCCGAAATCTCGACCGGATGCTGGGACATCCTGAACGTCGATCCCGCCAGCATGATGTGCGCATCGAGCCGGATGGTCGTCAAACGCAAGGGCGAGCCAGCCCCGCGCGTCTCAGCCTGCACGCTGCTGCCCTATCAGCCCGATTTCGACATGGGCACAAGCTTGGCCGAAGCGATGCGCGACGTGCGTCTGAATCACCCGCATTGCGCACGGTTCTGCGTGCTGGGCGGAGCGTCCTGTTCCGCCTGACGCATTGGCCGCAGCTTAGCTGGCTGCCGATAACAAAATCTCCGCCTTTTCAGACTTCCTTTCGCCCGAACCATGAATGGGGCGCGGTCAATCGCATCGCACCTCGTCTCTGATCGATGGAATCAGCCCTTCCTCACTTTCGATAAAGGGTCTGCGGTTAGTCGGATGATCTCGGGCGAGGAGTTGAAGTAACGGAGCGGGCTGGCAGGCTTCTTGGCTCTGGGCATCGCGCCGCCCTGCCCTCAATTCACTTCCATCCTGTGCATTTGCTCTGACAGAGCACTGGTCGAGCCAGCGCGAGGTGCTCGGGTTCAGGGACCAGGATGCAGGCTGATTATCTGGCCTGGGTCCCCGTTATCAATGGCGGCGTTCCCTGTTTGAAAGGGAGGTTTCACAGCTTCCATGGGCGACATTCCTGGCAATCCAAACAATAGAAGTCTGAAAAGACGCATCGTCGCGCAGGCGCAATATCGTGCGGGATGCTCTGTACGCCCATAAAGCGTGCCGGAACAGGGAAGAACAGCGAAAAACAGAGCAAGAACAGGGAAACCGCACCGATCCTCATCCTATGAGAGACGAGGCGCACAGATCGAGGCCCAAATCCCCTCCAGAGACGGCCAGAATGATGGTCCGGTGACGGAATGGCCCGCGTAAGCCCGCGTGTCCCGCAAGGTTCAGCGGAGCGCGTAAGATCTGAGTAAATTCGAGTGACTAGGTGGCGGTGCTGTCAGTCTAATCGCCACTCGTCTCCGAATGTCGGCCAATGTACATCACAGACCGCGCCTGCTGTCGGACAATAGACCCTGCTACACCGCCGGCGAGGAAGCAGAATACATCGAAGCCCAGAGCATGAGCCATATGCGCGGTGCGCCGTTCCATCCTCAAACGCAGGGCAAGATCGAGCGTTGGCACCAGACCGTGAAGAAGATTTCGCGTTCCAAAGCAGCGAGCTGACCGCCAGATACCAGCACTTCACGCAACTGGCTTGGGTATCCGATGGACAAGAGGCTGCCACCAATGTTCGTTGGCGAGATACCAGCGCAGGGTCTGGCGCAGGCCTTCGTCAAAATCGTGCACCGGCGCATAGCCCAGCTCGGCGCGCGCTTTGGTTTCGTCAATCGCGTAGCGGCGGTCATGCCCAGCGCGGTCGGTCACAAAGGTTTTCAGGCTCTCGGTTGGCTCCCCGCGCGCGGCCGGGGCATCGGGGTAACGTGCCGCCAGCCCCTCAATCTCGGCGAACGCCCGGTCAACCTCACGGCAGATCGCGGCGATCACCTCGAGGTTGGGCAGCTCCACTCCGCCGCCGATGTTGTAAGTTTCGCCAGGCTGGCCGCTGGTCAGGCAGGCGGCGATCCCGCGGCAATGATCCTCAACATGCAGCCAGTCG
>LNED01000032.1 GCA_001464915.1 Sphingomonadales bacterium Ga0077531 | reverse complement strand
CCGCAGCCGATGCGGTGCTCGCCCAGCTGCCAGATGTCGCCGGGCTTCACCCGCGGGCTCTCCGGCACGGGCGGGATGACCTCATCGTCCGGATCCTCGCTCTCTGACAGCACCACATCGATCTCGCCGGGGCTGAACCCGGTCAGGCCAAGGTCGATGTCGATGTCCGGCATTGAGAGGTCAGCCAGCTCGAGCTTGAGGATCTCGGTGTCCCAGCCCGCATTGAGCGCGATCTTGTTATCCGCAAGCCGCAGTGCGCGCTTCTGGGGCTCGGTCAGACCGTCGAGCGTGATCACCGGAACCTTGTCGAGCCCCATATCCTTCGCCGCTCGCAATCGGCCATGGCCGGCGATGAGGTTGCCCTCGGGGTCAGCCAGGATCGGGTTCGTGAACCCGAACGCAGAGATCGACTGAACGATCTGCGTCACCTGCTTCTTGGAGTGGGTGCGTGCATTGCGCGGATCAGGGGTCAGATCGCCGGGGGCCTTGTAGACCACCGCGAGCGTCCGCTCAGCGGGTAGTCCCACCTTGGAGGGAGGGTTGGACATAAGTGGAACATATCACGCAAGCCCCTCTTTCAAAAGCAACAACGCAGGATTTTATACACAGCTGTGGAAACGACTGGACTACGGCGGCACGGCAAGCATTGCTGTCCCTGCGCCCGGCCTACCGGGCTTGTCCCGGTAGCGGCGGCCATTCTCGCCCCGCCATGCAAACCGGAGACGAACATGACTGCTATTAACACTGCAACCAGCCCCAACGCCGCGAATGCCACAAAGCCGGCGAGCAAGCTCGAAACGCTCGAGAAGCTGCTGACGCGCAAGAACGGCGCCACCATTGCCGAGATGACCAAGGCCACCGGGTGGCAGCAGCATTCGGTGCGCGGTGCGCTCGCGGGCGCGATCAAGAAGCGCGGCCATACGATCACCTCGGACAAGACCGATGGCACGCGCCGCTACAAGATCGAGGTCGCTCAATGATTGTAGAGGTCGAGCAGCTCATTGCCGAGATCGCAACCCTAGATCTCGAAGGCCTGCGCAGTGTCTGGAGGGAGCGCTACGGCGCCCCTCCACCGCTGCGGTCTACCCCGATCCTGCGCCAGCTGCTGGCGTTTCGGGTGCAGGCACAGGTGATGGGCGGGCTGGATGCCGAGACCCGCAAGGCATTGGCAAGATCGGGTCCGGTGCAAGCCGAAGGCAAGCATCTCGGTGTCGGCGCGCGCCTGACCCGCAACTGGAAGGGCCGCGAGGTCACGGTGGTGGTGGAGGAGAAGGGGTTCCGCTGGGACGACCAAGTGTTCGCCAGCCTCTCGGCAGCGGCCACAGCGATTGCGGGCACGCGCTGGAACGGGCCTCGGTTCTTCGGCCTGCGAGATGCCGCATGACCAAGGGCGCCAAGATCATCCGCTGCGCTATCTACACGCGCAAATCGTCGGACGAAGGCCTCGATCAGGCGTTCAACAGCCTCGACGCCCAGCGCGCTGCGGGCGAGGCGTACATCACCAGTCAGGCCAGCGAAGGCTGGACGATTCTGCCTGCGCTATATGACGACGGCGGATATTCCGGCGGCACAATGGAGCGGCCCGGCCTGAAGGCACTGCTGGCCGATATCGCGGCGGGCCGCATTGATGTGGTCGTCGTTTACAAGATCGACCGGCTGACCCGCTCGCTCACCGATTTCTCGCGCATCATCGAAACCTTCGACAAGGCTGGCACCAGCTTCGTTTCGGTCACCCAGTCGTTCAACACCACGGATTCCATGGGCCGGTTGATGCTCAACGTGTTGCTGTCCTTCGCGCAGTTCGAACGCGAGGTCACGGGCGAGCGGATCCGCGACAAGATCGCCGCTTCCAAGGCAAAAGGCATGTGGATGGGCGGCAACCTGCCTCTGGGTTATGATCTCCCCGCCGCCGGGACCCGGACGCTTCTGGTCAACGAGGCCGAAGCCGTCACTGTGCGGCACATCTTCAACCGCTATCTTGAGATCGGCTCGGTTCATGCGCTTCAGCGCGAGCTTGCCGAGCAAGGCGCTATTTCCAAGCTGCGCACTTTCTCGACTGGTCGCACCTCAGGCGGGCAAGCGTTCAGCCGCGGGGCGCTGTTCCACCTGCTGCGCAACCAGATCTATCTGGGCAAGATCGTGCACAAGGATCAAGTGTTCGAAGGCGCGCACGATGGGATCGTAGAGCCTGACCTGTTCGCACGGGTGCAGGCACGTCTTGATGCACAGGTCCGTCGTCACGGCTCGAACGCCGCGCAACGTAGTCAAAAGGCTCCACTGACGGGGAAGTTGTTTGATGCCGCGGGCGAGCCGATGAGCCCCGCCGCCTCGCGCGGCAAGTCGGGCCGAGCCTATCGCTACTACGTCTCTGCTTCACTGCAGCAGGGGTTGCGAGCTGCCAATCCAGATATCGTTCAGCGGCTGTCGGCGACCGAGATCGAGTGGATCATCGCCGAGGCAATCAGGCGCTGGTACTTGCGGGTGGATGATCCATTTGGAGTCGTTCGGTCGGCCCACCTTAGTGATCGCGGACTGCAGCTCACGCTCGACACCGCACACTGTGCCAACATCGTAACCCGGCTTGCTGACAACGAACTCATTCTTGATCGCACGCCTGACAGTATAGTAATCCTCCTACCCATCATCTTCCCAGCACGCGGTGGTCGTCGTCTGGTGGTCCCGGCACAGGTCCGACCGCCGCAGGCCGATCAGGTTCTGATTGCTGCACTGCGTAAAGCGCATGCGATGCTCAGCACTGAACGCGGGCTGCCAACGATGGGAGCTGCACCACCCTCGCCCTATGATCGCAGCATCTTGCGGCTCGCATTCCTGGCGCCCGACATCCAGCAAGCAATCCTCGATAGGCGTCAGCCGCAGCATCTCAACCTGGAAACACTAAATTCCATCGATCTGCCGCCGAGCTGGTCGCGGCAGCGCGATTTGCTGCGATTCCGGCAATAGCGAAATCACCTGTTATGCCGAACAAACACCCTGATATGGTCGATTAACGTCCCTGTTATGGGGGTTTAAATGCCCTGTTCGGGCGATTAACAGGAAAACCCCTTTTGCGCTGCACAGAATACTGAAAAGGCGTGACTTTCACAGATCGTACATCGTGGGAACGGCTCGAAACACTCTGTTTTGGCCTTCAAATGCACATTTTTCCCTGTTCTTCCCTGTTTAACAGGCAAACCGAACCGATGCAGGGTCGGCAAGAGACGGGCCGCGCAAATGCCACCTGATATCGCTGAAGAAACGCGCAGAAGGATGCGACCGTTACGGTTTGGACTACGCAAACCGCCCTGTTCCGCGGGTTTGCGGCAGGTCCCTATAAACGGAGCGGGTGGGATTCGAACCCACGATACGCTTGTGACGTATACACACTTTCCAGGCGTGCGCCTTCGACCACTCGGCCACCGCTCCGTTTGCTCGCTAGAGCAAGAAGCGGGCGCACTAGCCGCGAATGGATTGCTTCGCAAGGCGCGCGGTGGCACCAATGTGGGCATGAGAACCATGCTGCTGGCGGCTTCGGCTGCGCTCGCCCTTTCGTTGCCCCTTGCCGCACAAGATACGGCTAAGCCAGTTGCCCTAGCGCCGTCCGAGATCGTCGCGGCTGCGCCCAAGGCCGATTGGGTGGCTATTCCGGCGGAGGATCTGCTGGTGATGACCCTCGGGCCGGATGCCGAGGGCAAGCCGCGGCAGGTGGTGATCCAGCTGATGCCCGCGCCGTTTTCGCAAGGCTGGGTCCACAACATCCGCCTGTTCGCGCGCGCCAAGTGGTATGACGGGATTTCGGTCAACCGGGTGCAGGACAATTACGTCACCCAGTGGGGCGATCCCAATTACGACAACCCGGAAGCGACGGGGAAGCCCAAGCCCTTGCCCAAGGGTCTGAAGGTGATGGGGGAGGCGGAGTATGTCGCAACAAACCGCCAAGCGGCCATCGCTATGATCAAGAGATCTGGTGTCAGCATAAGCGACAGCAACGATGATGACGAGGTGACCTCCAAGGCTCGATCACTTTACGCAGAAGCCGCGCTTCAATCGACTGAGAGTATGGGCCGAATAACCTCGCTCGACCCTTATGCTCATCGCGCCACCTTCAGTAGCGGTTGGCCAGTCGCTCAAGCTGGGGATGACTTCGACTCAAGTATCTGGCCCACCCACTGCTACGGCATGGTCGGCGTAGGGCGGAACTATTCCCCCGACACCGGCTCTGGCGCGGAGCTTTATACCGTGATCGGTCATGCACCGCGCCACCTTGATCGCAACATCGCGCTGGTCGGGCGGGTGATCGAGGGGATGCAGCACCTCTCCTCGCTGCCGCGCGGATTGGGTGCGCTGGGGTTCTACACCGCCGAGGAAAGCGCCAAGCGCACGCCGATCCTGTCGGTGCGGGTGGCGAGCGATCTGGCTCCCGCAGAGCAACCGGCCTTCGAATACCTCTCGACCGAAAGCGCCACCTTCGCGACCTACGCCGAAGCCATCGCCAACCGCCGCGATCCGTTCTTCATCGTGCCCGCTGGCGGCGCAGACATCTGCAACATCCGCGTGCCGGTGCGGCGGGTGGCGGGCTAAGCCCGATTGGCGATGTTTCACGTGAAACACGGGAGCAGCACCTAGCTAGAGGGGGTCTAAGCGGGGTCTGGGCCGCGCTGGATCGGCCCTAAATCCGTTCGCGCGAGCCGGAAGAAGGACGCGGATCAGCCTGCGACCCGCTCCATCAACTCGATACGGTTGCCAAAGGGGTCTTCGGTGAAGAAGCGCGCATAGCCTTCAATCGGCTTGTCGTCGCGGATCACGCAGCCCGCTGCTGCTAGCCGTTCGCGCAGGCCCGCAAGGTCATCGACGATTAGCGCTGGATGCGCCTTGGTCGCCGGACGAAATGCCAGATCAACGCCGAGATGGAGGCTTACGGTGCCTCCAACAAACCAGCACCCACTGGCCGAAAGCGTCGCAGGTTTGGGCACTTCGACCATTTCCAACAGCCCAGCATAAAAGGCGCTGGCCTGATCCTCACCCCCTGCTGGAATGGCGAGCTGAACATGATCCAGCCCCACAATCGCCACTACTGCCGCTCCGCCTGCGCGACCGCGTCGCTTGCCCGCAGTGCCGACAGAATGCGGTTGAGGTGCGCCACGTCCTGCACCTCGACCTCGATATCATAGGTCACAAACGGGTGATCGATCTGGCTTTGCGCCAATGTGGTCACGTTCGCCTTGTTCTGCGCGAAGATGCCCGCCATTTCCGCCAGCGTGCCCAGCCGGTCGTAGATCGTGACCGACAATTGCCCCACCGCACCAATCGAACGATTGCCCCAGGCAAGGTCAATCCAGTCGCTATCCACCCCGCTTGCCAGCATCAGGCAGTCGATCGCGTGGACCAGCACGGTTTCGCCCTTGCGGCGGATACCGACGATGCGGTCGCCCGGCACCGGATGGCAGCAGGTCGCCAGTTCGAATGCCACGCCCGGCGTAAGGCCGCGGATCGAAATCGCGCGTTCGCGCTGCGACCAGTGTTCGTCTTCCTTGAAATCGGCGGTGCAACCGGGGACGAGCGCTTCCATCACCTCGCGGTCGGTCAGCTTCGCTGCGCCGATGGCGTACATCAGGTCATCGGGCTCATCCATGCCGAGCCGTTCGACGGCCGCGCGGATCGCTTTCTTGCCAATGCGCGCGGGCACCCGGATGGCGATTTCGTCAAACAGTTTTGATCCGATCGCGGCGACCTCGTCCCGCTCCTTCATCCGCACTGACCGGCGGATCGCAGCGCGCGCCTTACCGGTCACGACAAAGCCCAGCCATGACAGCTGCGGCGCAGCGTGGGGGTTCTTGATGATCTCGACCACGTCGCCATTGCCCAGCGGAGTGCGCAGCGGAACGTGGCGACCATTGATCTTCACGCCCGCTGTCGCCAGCCCCAGATTGGTGTGGACGGCAAAGGCGAAATCCACCGCCGTCGCGCCCTTGGGCATCTGAAACAGCGCGCCTTTCGGGGTAAATGCAAAGATGCGATCCTGATAGATCGCCATGCGCGTGTGTTCGAGCAGTTCTTCGGCATCGTGGCTGGCATCGACGATCTCGATCAGATCGCGCAGCCAGCCGACCTGTCCATCGGCCTTGCCATCCTGCTTGTAGGCCCAGTGTGCAGCGAGACCGAATTCGTTGCGGCGGTGCATGTCGCGGGTGCGGATCTGGACTTCGACCCGCATCGAATTTTCATACATCAACGCGGTGTGCAAGGACCGGTAGCCGTTGGTTTTGGGCGTGGATATGTAATCCTTGAACTTCCCCGGCAGCGCCTGCCAGGTGGTGTGCAGCACGCCCAATGCGCGGTAGCAGTCCCCCTCGCTTTCGGTCAGCACGCGAAAGGCCATGATGTCGGTCACCTGATCAAAGCTGACATGGCGTTCGGCCATCTTGTGCCAGATAGAATAGGGGTGCTTTTCGCGGCCCGACACCTCGACCTTGAGGCCGGCCTCTGCGAGGCTTTGTTTGACCGTCAGCGCGATGGCGTCGACCTGACCGCCATCCTGATTGCGCAGGTATTCAAGCCGGGTAGTGATGGTGGCATAGGCTTCGGGTTCCAGCTCCTGGAATGCCAGCGCCTGCATCTCACGCATATATTCATACATGCCGACGCGCTCTGCCAGCGGCGCATAGATATCCATCGTCTCACGCGCGATCCGCTGGCGTTTTTCCGGCGATTTGATGAAATGCAGCGTGCGCATATTGTGCAAGCGGTCGGCCAGCTTGACTAGCAGCACGCGGATATCTTCGGACATGGCGAGCAGGAACTTGCGCAGGTTCTCCGCCGCGCGTTCGTTCTCGGGCATCGCCTCGATCTTGGAAAGCTTGGTCACCCCGTCGACCAGACGCGCGACCTCGGGGCCGAAATGCACTTCGATATCCTCGATCGTGGCGAGTGTGTCTTCGACCGTGTCGTGCAGCAGCGCAGTGATGATGGTCGCCACGTCCAGCTTCAGGTCAGTCATCAGCCCGGCGACTTCGACCGGGTGCGAGAAATAGGGATCGCCGCTCGCGCGCTTCTGGCTGCCGTGTTTCTGCACGGTATAGACATAGGCACGGTTGAGCATCGCCTCATCGGCGTCGGGGTCGTATTCGAGGACCTTCTCAACGAGTTGATATTGGCGCAGCATCGCTAGCGAATATGTGCGCGCGGGTGCGGGGGGGCAAGGGCGAAGAAACGCAGACTGCCCCAGCCGCGCATCAACTCCACGTCGCGCGCGGCGGCAGGCTCATCAAAATTGCGTCGATATTGCCGCCAGTCTTGAGGCCGAAGATCGTGCCCCGGTCGTAAACCAGATTAAACTCGGCATATCGGCCACGATATTCGAACATTACCGCTTCATCTTCCGGCGTGAATTCGGCGTTCATCCGCTTGCGCACGATGGCGGGATACACTTCGAGGAACTGCTTGCCGATGTCCTGGATGAAGGCGAAGTTGCGATCAAACGCGGCATCGTCCGGGCATTCCAAATGGTCGCAGAAAATCCCGCCCACCCCGCGATGCACCTGCCGGTGGGGGATGTAGAAATATTCGTCCGACCACTTTTTATAGCGTTCGTAATAGGTTGAATTGTGCGGATCACAGGCGGCCTGCATCGCGGCGTGGAATTCGGCCGTGTCTTCCTCATACGGAATCGGCGGGTTCAAATCGGCACCGCCGCCAAACCATGCCTTGGTGGTGGTGAGGAACCGGGTGTTCATATGGACGGCGGGCACGTGCGGATTGGCCATGTGCGCCACAAGGCTTATGCCGGTTGCGACAAAGCCGGGGTCTTCCGCGCTCGCGCCGTTGATGCTGCCTGCAAATTCCTTGGCAAAGCTGCCACGCACGGTCGAGACGTTGACCCCGACCTTTTCGAAAACCTTACCCTTCATCAACCCTTGCACCCCGCCGCCGGGATCGGGATTGCCGTCCTCTTCGCGGTTCCAAGGGGTGTATTGGAACGCGGCGTCCGACCCCGCCTCGCGCTCGATAGCCTCGAATTCGGCGCAAATCTGATCGCGCAAATCTTCAAACCACGTCCGCGCTTGCGCCGTTTTGTCAGACCAATCCATAAATTCCGTTCATCCTGAGTTTGTCGGAAGCGAAGCTGAACCGCAGGTTCAACGGTTGTCCTTCTCACGAGAGGACGGGTTAGACAAAAAGGCATCGCTTCGACAAGCGCGGCATGAACGGTTTTTGTTGCGGGCGGCAAGAAAGCCAGCGAAAGGCAGGTATGGTTCCCGCTATGTTCGCCCCCTTCCCGTTCGCCGGGCACGAAATGCTGCTCGGCCAAGGGCGAGCGCTGTATTGGCCGGCGGAGCGGGCGTTACTGGTCGCTGACCTTCATCTGGAAAAAGCCAGTTGGTATGCCCAGACCGGGCAGATGCTGCCGCCCTATGACAGCCGCGACACGCTGGAGCGGCTCGCCGATGCAGTGCGAATCACCGGCGCGCGGCGGGTGATCACGTTGGGGGACAATTTCCACGATGACGCCGGCGCGCTGCGATTGGACGCGCATTGCACCGGAATGCTGGAGGCCTTGACCCGGGCGCTCGATTGGGTGTGGATCACCGGCAACCATGACAAGGAATTGCCGCGCGGCTTCGGCGGGACGATTGTGCCCGAGCTGGAGGTGGCCGGGATCAAACTGCGCCACGAAGCGCGCGCCGGAGATACCGCGCCCGAGCTTTCGGGCCACTACCACCCGAAAATGCGGATGACAGTCAGGAACCGCCACATCGCCCGGCCTTGTGGAGTGTTGGCGCGCGGTGCTGGCGGGAGTGAGCGGATGATCCTCCCCGCCTTCGGCACGCTCACCGGAGGCATGGACGCGGCCGCGCCGGAAATCCTAGCCGCGTTGCAACCCGCCAGCCGGATCGAGGCGCTGATGCCTGCTCGCGGCCAGATCGCGCGGTTTCCGCTGTGGCAGGCGGCGGCGTGACCCTTCCCGAGCCCCTTCAATGGGTCGTCGGCACACTGACCTATTGGCATTATGCGATCTGGGCCTTGCATGCCGGATTGAGCCTGTGGCGGTGGCCCAATCAAGAAAAGCCCATGCCGCTCCCATTCCGGACGTGGGGCGCCGTTTTCATGCTCCCGATCTTCTACTGCATGGTCGCGCTGATTGCCGGGCAAATCTTTGGCGACAAATATTCATGGTCGCAGCTTTGGCCCGCCGGGTTCGGCTTGGGGTGCCTTATCTCGACTGCTTTCCTCACCGGGCTGGTGCCAGCCCTATGGTATGAAAAAGGCAAGAAAATCGAGCTCACGATCATGATGGTCGTGTTTGTACCGCTGGCTGCGGCATTGTTCGGATTGTTCTTCACTTTCGTTTGGTGGGTCTTCCCGCGCTTCATCGGCCTCGGCCTTATCAACTTCCCCAAATATGCGTGGGGCGTGCAGCTGTAACCCCGCGCAAGACTCCACCTAGCGTTGCTGCGCGTTTCGGACTAAGGAGCGCGCTGATACGAAGCCACCACAGGAGAACACCCCATATCACGTCCACCACGGCGCTCGATGGCCCCGCCCGTAAAAAGCGGCCCTCGGTTTGATAACATGATCAACGTCCCCAAGGTCCGCGTCATTGATGACGAAGGCGAAAACTTGGGGGTTATGTTCACCCGCGAAGCGATTGAGCAGGCCAATGAAAAGGGTCTGAACCTCGTCGAAGTGTCCCCCAATGCGGACCCGCCGGTGTGCAAGTACCTTGATGTCGGCAAATTCCGCTACGAAGCGCAGAAAAAGGCCAACCTGGCGCGCAAGACGCAGAAGACCCAGGACATCAAGGAAGTGAAGATGCGCCCGAACATCGACACGCATGATTATGACGTGAAGATGCGCAACGTGACCAAGTTCATCGAAAACGGCGACAAGGTGAAGATCACCCTGCGGTTCCGCGGGCGTGAAATGGCGCACCAGCACCTCGGCATGGATTTGCTGAAAAAGGTGCAGGAAGACGTCGCCGAAGTCGCCAAGGTTGAAGCTTTCCCGCGATTGGAAGGCCGCCAGATGCTGATGGTGCTGTCGCCGAAGTAAGCGCCAGACATATCACCGACCAGATCAGGGGCGCGGCCAGCAATGGCTTGCGCCCCTTGTTCATTCGGGTTGTTCATTCAGGCTCCGGGCTTGCGGCAAGGGGCACTGCACTGATAGTCCCACCGCACAAGCACCAAGGGGGGACGAGCCAGCTATGAATGCACGCCGGATCGGCCTTGTAATCGGCCCATTGGCGTTCACGCTGGCCACCCTGCTGCCTCCGCCTGCGAACATGCCAGCGTCAGCGTGGTTGGTCGCAGGTCTCGTGCTGTGGATGGCGGCGTGGTGGATGACAGAAGCGGTGCCGCTGACCGTCACTGCCTTGCTGCCATTTGTCGTCCTTCCGCTTTCGGGCGTATCCACTGCCGAGGAAACCGCCAGCACCTATTATTCGCCGATCCTGTTTCTGCTGCTGGGCGGGGCGTTCATCGCGCTGGCGATTGAGCGGACCGGGTTGCACCGCCGCTTGAGCCTCGCGATCCTGCGCGCGGTCGGCACCAAAGGCGGCCCTGCGCGGTTGCTGCTGGCCTTCATGATCTCGGCCGCGCTGCTATCGATGTTCATCTCGAACACCTCGACGGCGCTGATCATGATGCCGATGGCGCTCGCGGTGCTGGAGGGCGGGGGCGGGATCGACGCGGGCGGGGAGAACCCTCAGCAGGACGGAATCTTCGGCGCGCTGCCGATGGGGATCGCCTTTGCGGCCAGCATCGGTGGGTTAGGCACGATTGTCGGATCGCCCACCAATGCGATTGCGGTGGGCTTGCTTGACGAGATTGCAGGCGTGCGCATCACCTTTGTGCAATGGTCGCTTTACGGCGTGCCGGTGGTGGTGCTGAGCATACCACTCGCCGCATGGATCATCGCGCGGGTGCAGCAGGTAAGCGTGCATCCGTTCGACCTCACCGCAGCACGCGCTGCGATTGACAGCCGCGCCGCATGGAGCGCGCCGGAAAAGCGGCTGGTGCCGCTGGTGCTCATCGCCTTTATCGGCTGGGTCACGCAGCCGCTGGTCGCGCCGCTGCTTCCCCAAGGATCATGGACCGACGGCACCATCGCGGTCATCGCGGCGCTCGCCATGTTTCTTCTCCCGGATGGCACGGGACGGCCACTGCTGGTGTGGAAAGAGGCCGAGCGCGCCCCGTGGAGCGTCATCTTCATGTTCGGCGGCGGACTGGCGCTGGCGGGCGGGATGCAGGCTTCGGGCCTTGCCGAGTGGGTCGGGCAGGCGCTGCTACCGCTCGAACATTGGCCGCTATTGCTGGTGGCGCTGGCGGTGACGGCGCTCGTGATCGTGGTGACCGAATTTGCCAGCAATGTGGCAACTGCCACCGGGATCGTCCCCGTGGTTGCCGCGCTGGTGGTGGCGCTGGGGGCCGATCCGGTGCTGCTCGCCCTGCCCGCCGCGTTGGCAGCAAGCTGGGGCTTCATGCTGCCCGCAGGCACCGGGCCAAACGCGATCGCGTGGGCGACAGGGCGTATCCGGATCGAGAAGATGGTGCAGGCGGGCGCGCTGCTTGATGTGGCAGGCGTTATGCTGATCGTCGGTGTGGTATGGGGCATCGCCGCGCTGGTGTGACGCTGCGCCGCAAAAGGGAGAGATGTGATGGCCGACAGCCGCAAGCCGGTATTCCTCGTAATCGGCGCAGGGGCCGGGATCGGGGGCAATGCCGCGCTGCGCTTTTCTGCCGGGGGGTATCACGCGGTCATGGCCCGCCGTAGCGACGAAGCTGGGTTGGCGCGGATGGTCGGAGAAATCGAGGCCGCGGGCGGTTCGGCAAGCGGCACCCTGCTCAACGCGGCCGAAGACGGCGCAATTGAGGAACTGGTTGCGCGCACCGAAGCCGATATCGGCCCAATCCATGCCGCGCTCTACAATCTCGGCGCGCAGATCGGCAACCGCGCCCTGCCCGATACCCCGCACCGGATTTTCGAGCTGGGCTGGCGGCTGGGCACTTACGGCGTGTTCCGGTTGGCCCATGTGCTGTTCCCGGCGATGGTCGATCGGGCCAAGTCCGGCGCTCACGGCACACTGCTGGTCACTTCCGCCACCGCAGCGGTGCGCGGCAATGCCGGACAGCACAGCCATGCCGCCGCGATGGGTGGACGGCGGATGCTGTGCCAGACGCTGAACGCCGAGTATGCGCCGCAGGGCGTCCATGTCGCGCATGTGGTGGTCGATGGCGCAGTCGACGCCCCCGATACGCTCGGCAAGTTGCTGGGTGACCGTTACGAGGCATTCAAGACGCAGAAGGGCCGCGGTGGGATCATCGATCCGGCGGCGCTGGCCGAAACCTACTGGCACCTCGCCCACCAACCGCGCAATTGTTGGAGTCATGAGGTCGACGTGCGCCCGTGGAGCGACGTGGCGTGGTGGAACGACAACCCTGACCCGCAGATTGATTCGCGCGGGAAGGGGTTTGCCGGCCCCCAATCCGACTAGATGCCTGCCTAAGCGGTCAGCCGCGCCACTCGCGCCGTTCCTCGGCGGCGCGCAGCACTTCGTAGGCGACTTGTATCGCCTGAAACTGCTTGGCCGCTTCGGCATCGCCGGGCTTCACGTCAGGGTGCACTTCCTTGGCGCGGTTGCGGTAGGCTTTCTTGGCCGCGTCGAAATCCGCGTCTGCTTCAAGCCCGAGCACTTCGAGCGCGCGCATTTCGTCGGACGACCGCGAACCATCCCCCGAACTTGCCCAGCCGTAATGCGCCGATTCGGCGTAACCTGCGTTTTCCTGCCCTTCGGCACGGGCGCGTTCGTCCTTCTCGGCCTGGTCGAGGCCTTCGAAATAATCCCACTTGGAATTGTATTCCGCCGCGTGCTTCTGGCAAAAATACCACCGGTCGCGGCTGTTAGGGGCTTTGGGTGCAGGGCAATTGCCCGGTTCATGGCAGCCATGCCGGTCGCAGATGCGCACCTGCGTGGCTTCCTGAGAGGAACCATAGGCCCGCCAGCGCGGAAACCCCCAGTCGAGGTTACGTTTGGCGCGGCTCATGCGCGCAGGCTCTGCGGGCAGAGGCAAATGGTGTTGGTCGATTGCATGTGACCGCTAGTCTAGGCGACGTAGCGCCACTTGGGAAGCGGTGAGAATGCGGGAACCAGTTGCAATCTGAAATGTTGCACTGCGAAAGCCGCTATTCTAGAAAGACCGCATGATGAGCCCGCAACTGACCATCTCCAGCCTGTTCTCGGTGCTTGCGCTTGCCGGGCTGTGCGTGGCGACGAGCGCGCGCGATCTTTCCGGAGCCGATACGCCGGTCGTTGCTACGCCCTATGCGGTGCAGGCCGAACTCGCGCCCGGCCTGCTCGCCAACTGATCAATTGATAATGACAGATGCGGCGCGGCGGTTCTGCGCCCACGAGCCTTCGTCCGAGCCGAGCGCGACCGGACGTTCCTTGCCGTGGCTCACCACCGCAATGCGGTTGGCATCCACACCGAGGCTGACCAGGTAGTTCTTCGCCGCCGTCGCACGCCGCTCTCCCAGCGCGAGGTTGTATTCGCGCGTGCCGCGTTCATCGGCGTGCCCTTCGACGGTGAAGGTGATCTGCGGATAGCGCGCGAAATATTGCGCCTGTGCCTGCAAGGCGGCGGCATCCTGCGAATCGACGTTGTAGCGATCGGTGTCGAAATAGATCGTGGTCGACGAACCGACCGCACCGGCAAAATGCTGCTGTGTGCCGACCTGAGCGCCCGTGGGCTGGGTTGTCGTGACTGGCTGCATGGTGTTCCCGCCGGTGTTGGTTTCAGGCGGCGGAGGCAGCTGTTCAGGTGCCTTCTTGGCGCAGGCGGCGAGGCCGGTAGCCGACGCCAGCAGCAGGATCGTGGCAAGCTTGGTGTTCATCGCTTGGTTCCTTTCATTCTAAACGGGGAAACTCAGGGACGGATCGGGCCCCAGGCCGGGTCAGAGGCATCGACCGGGGTCGGTAGGCGGCGTTCGTTTTGGCCGGTGAGATCGACCTGCCAGATGCCCGAACGCCCGGTGTTCTTTTCGGTGCGGAAGAACTGGATGATGCGTCCGTTGGGGGCCCATGTCGGGGCTTCGTCCTGCCAGCCGCGGGTCAGCACCCGCATATTGCCGCCGCTGGTGTTCATCACGCCGACGTTGAAGTCGCCTGCGATGCGGGTGAAAGCGATCTGATCGCCGCGCGGGCTCCATTCAGGCGTAGCGCAGCGCCCGCCGAAGAAGCTGATGCGCTTCTGGTTCTTCCCGTCGGCATCCATGATGTAGCATTGCTGGCTGCCCGAACGGTCGCTTTCAAACACGACCTTGCTGCCATCAGGCGAGTAAGACCCGCCAACGTCGATGCCGGGATTATCGGTCAGTTTCACCACCGTGCCGCCAGTGGCCGGCACGCGGTAAATATCGGTATTGCCCGCCACCGCCATCGAAAACAGGATCGAGCGGCCATCGGGCGACCAGCGCGGGGCGATGGTGGGGCTGCGGTTTTCGGTCACCAGCGTCTGCTTACCCGTGCCGATGTCATAGACATAGATGCGCGGGTTGCCGTCAACGTAGCTGAGATACAGGATCTTAGAATAATCGGGCGAGTAACGCGGGGTGAGCGCGGTGGCGCTACCCAGCGTCAGGAACCGGTGGTTCGCCCCGTCGCTGTCCATCACTGCGAGCCGCTTGACCCGGCGGTCTTTCGGCCCCGTTTCCGCGATGTACGCGATGCGGCTGTCGAAGAACGGGCTTTCCCCGGTGAGCCGCGCAAAGATCAAGTCAGAGCACTTGTGCGCCGCGCGCCGCCAATCGGCCGGGCCGACCACCCAGCCTGCGCGCACCAGCTCGTCCTGCAAGGCGACGTCATAAAGGTAGCAGCCGACCACCAGCTTGCCATCATCACGCGCACGGACATAGCCGTGAACCAGCATCTCGGCACTGCGCCCGCTCCAGGTGCTGAATGTGGGCGCGGTGATCTGGGTGAAGGCGGGCTGCGGCAGGCTGTCGGGGCCGACGGGTTTGAACAGCCCATTGTTGCGGAGGTTGGCAGTGATCACCCGCGCGACCTCACGCCCCAGTGCGCCGGTGCCGTCGGCATTGGCTGGCGTGGCGCGTTCACGGTCGGTGGCGAAGGCGGGGATGGCGATGCCGATGTCCGACCAAGCGGATTCATCGGTGACTGTGAAGGAAATGCCCTCCTCAGTCTGCGCCTGCGAAGGATCGGTTGCAGTTGTTTCGACCGGGCCGTCCTCACCCACCGGCGCGCCGAGATCCTGCGCCATTGCGGCGGCGGGCATTGCGGCGGTCAGCATCAAGGCGACAAGCATCAGGGATTTCATCGTGACGTATTCCTATCAAATCGAGCGCCTCGAACAGTCTTCCAAGCCTCGTAGTACTCTTCCGGGAGGTCAAACGGTGCGGCTAATTGCACGGCGCGGATCGCGTTTTCCGCGTGGCGTGCGGCCTGCGCACGGTTGGATTCGTTCACACCGCTCTGGCTGCGCACGCGCGGGCGGCCTTTCAGGCTGCCATCAGGGTTCAAGTCAAAATCAACCAGAGTGACAAGCGCGTCAACATCCAACCCCTGCGGCGCGGTCCAATGCGGTTTCACTTGCCGCGCCAGTGCCTGCCCGATCGAGGCCTTGGCGCTTGCGCCGATCTGCGAAGCAGGAACGCGCGTTTCTGTGGTGGTGGTCGAAGACCCACTACCGCTGAGGAAATCATCGCCGATCCGGCTGCCGCCGCCCTTTTCTGCCGGCTTGGCGGGCGCGGTGGCCGCTTTGGGCGGAGTGCGGTCAGGGCGGGAACGGTCGCGGGTGGGCGCGGATGGGCTTGCCGGGGTGCGGGCGGTGGGCTTGGGCGGGGTCGGCGCGGTGCGATCAACGCGCTCGGGCCGCGCAGGCTCGGGCGCGGGGGCGGGTTCGTCTGATAGCGTCGGCGCAATCGCGGCACGGCTTTCCGCCACTGGATCGGGCGCGGCTGCTTCCAAGCCGACATCGGTCGCAAGGCTCACCGTCATCCGCTCGGGGAAAACCGACACTTCGCTGCGCACCGTCTGCATCAACAGCACCGCCACCAGCGCGCCGTGCAGCACGACGGCGGCGGCGAGGCCGACCTTTTCGTCATTCCTGAACGCTGTGTCTCCCATCACGCCTTTCCGACTATGGGGCCGAAACTGAACCTTCGGTGACCATCGAGATCGAGGTGAAGCCCGCACGGCCCAACTCGCCCATCGCCTGCATCACCCGCCCATACTCAAGGGCGCGATCAGCGCGCAGCACTACCAGCGGCTGCTCGCCGCCGCGATCCAGTGCTTCGAGTGCCGCAGGCAGCCCGCCCGCTGGCACCGCGGCATCCTCGATATAGATCACGCCCGCGCGGTCGATCGAGATGGTGATCTGATCGGGCTTTTCCTCAACCGGCGCGGCGCGGCTTTCGGGCAGTTCCACTGGCACGCCGACCGCAGGCAGCGTCACCGTCACCATGAAGATGATCAACAGCACCAGCATCACATCGACCAGCGGGGTGACGTTGATCTCAGCCATTGCCGCGCGCCGCGTGCGCTTGCCCCGCCGGGATGAGGAGGAAAGGTTCACCGCCATTACGCGCGATCCAACTCGCGGCTTAGCCCGGCGTGGACCTTGTCGGCAAAGCGTTGCAGCTTTGCCTCGTACAGGTTCACCGAGCCGGAAAAGCGGTTGTAAGCAATGACGGCCGGAATGGCCGCGAACAACCCGATAGCGGTGGCAAACAGCGCCTCGGCAATGCCGGGGGCGACCACGGCGAGGCTGGCGCTTTGCTGCGCGCCTATCTGGAAAAAGCTGTTCATGATCCCCCACACCGTGCCGAACAGGCCGACAAACGGCGCAACCGAGCCGACTGTGGCGAGGAAATTGAGTCGCCCGGCCAATTCGTCAGCCTCTTCGGCGACCTGGCTTTCCATCGCTGCGCCGATCCGCTGGCGCGTGGCATCGCGGTCAACCGGCTGCTTGGCGGTGGAGCGTTTCCATTCGTCAAGTCCAGCAGCGGCCACGCGGGCCGAGGGGACTTCCTTGCGCACCTGCTTGGTCAGCAGCGCCTCCCGGTCGCGTTGTTCCCAAAACTCGGCCTCGTAATCGCGCGATTTGGTGGTGAGCCCGCCAAGGCGTAGACTGAAAGAGACGATGATCGTCCACACCCAGATGCTGGCAAGGATCAGGCCCAGCATCACCGCCTGCACGATGATATCGGCCTGCAGGAACAGTTCGAGCGGATCGAGCCGGGTGGCGGCAGGGGCAGCGGCGGCGGTGAGCATGGCAAGCGTCACGGGTTCAATTGTCCTCGTTCATGAAAGTCTGAAAAGCAGCGCGCCATGCGGCAGGCTGGCGGCGCGGGCGGCCGTCGAGCGTGATGAAGCCGACCCGAAGGCTGGCTTCGCACAGGGCTTCGTCCCCACGCCGTGCCACCTGATGCATCCGGCACGATGCCGCGCCCAGTTCCGTGCAGCGGGTTTCGATCACCACGTCATCATCCAGCTTGGCCGGGCGCAGGTATTTGAGGTTCACCTCGGACAAGGCGTAGGCACCCTCGCCCGTTTCGATGGCTTCGCGCTGATCAATCCGCAGCAACCGCAACAAGTCGCTGCGCGCACGTTCAAACCAGCGCAGATAATTCGCGTGGTAGGTGATCCCCGACAGGTCAGTATCCTCATAATACACCCGCACCGCATAAAGGTGCCGCGCACCATCAAGGATGCCGCCGGGGAGTGGAGGAGAGATCATCAGGCGCACCTAGCCTAGCGGGGAATCGCTGCAAAGCCGGGTCTTGCGTTTTGTCGATGAACAGCAGTGGAATGCGGGCTAACCGCGCCTTATCGCTTCCAGATCATCGGGCCGAGCGGCTCACCGCCGAAGATATGGACGTGTAAATGCGGCACTTCCTGCCCGCCATGCGCGCCGATATTGGCCAGGAGCCGGTAGCCGGGTTCGACGAGGCCTTTGGCGCGCGCCACTTCGCCCACCGCACGGATAAACCCGCCAATTTCGGCGTCGGACGCTTTGGCGCTGAAATCGTCCCAGCTCACATAGCGACCTTTGGGGATCACCAGCGTGTGAATTTCCGCCTGCGGGTTGATGTCCTCGAAAGCGAAGGCCCAATCATCCTCGTAGACTTTGCGCGACGGAATCTCACCGCGCAGGATCTTGGCGAAAATGTTGGCGTCATCGTAAGGCAGGGTCGGGTCGATCGGCATTATTCGCTCCGTGATGCTTTCTCGGCGAGGCCGGAGAGCCCTTCGCGGCGGTCGAGTTCGGCCAGCACCTGTTGAAGGCTTACGTCTTTCGCGCCGAGCAGCACCAGCAGGTGGAACAACAGGTCAGCGGCCTCGCCCACCAATTCAGCCTCGTCGCCAGCAAGCGCGGCGATTACCGTTTCGGTCGCTTCCTCGCCGAGCTTCTGGGCGATTTTGGGCAGGCCCTTGGCGTGGAGTTTGGCGACGTAGCTCTCGTCTGGTGAGGCGAGGCGGCGTTGGGCGATGGTGGTTTCGAGGCGGGAAAGGGTGTCCATGGCGCTACTTTCGATCAAACCCCGCGCGCGGGCAAGCCTGCCGCGCGGAGCGCCGCGTGCGCCTCGGCGATGGTGTGGGTGCCGAAGTGGAAGATGCTGGCGGCGAGCACCGCGCTGGCATGGCCCTTGGTGACACCTTCAACCAAGTGATCGAGGCTGCCGACGCCGCCGCTGGCGATCACCGGAACGCTGACGGCATCGGCAATCGTGCGGGTGAGGTCGAGGTCATAGCCGCGCTGGGTGCCGTCCCCGTCCATCGAAGTGACGAGCAATTCGCCCGCGCCCAGCCCTGCGACTTGCATTGCGTATTCAACCGCATCGATCCCGGTCGGCTTGCGCCCGCCGTGGGTGAAAATTTCCCAGTTCCCGCGCGGCGTGCGGCGCGCATCGACACTGGCGACCACGCATTGGCTGCCGAAGCGAGCGGCGATCTCGCCGACCAGTTCGGGCCGGGCGACGGCGGCGCTATTCACCGCGACCTTGTCCGCCCCTGCGAGCAGCAACGCCCGCGCATCCTCGGCGCTCCTCACCCCGCCGCCGACGGTGAGCGGCATAAAGCACACCTCCGCCGTCCGCCGCACCATGTCGAGCAACGTCCCACGCCCTTCGTGGCTGGCCGAGATATCGAGAAAGCACAGCTCATCCGCCCCCGCCGCATCATAGGCGCGGGCTTGCTCAACCGGATCGCCCGCGTCCTTCAGATCGACGAAATTGACGCCCTTGACCACGCGGCCATCGGCGACGTCGAGACAGGGGATGACGCGGATGCGGACGGTCATGCGACCTTGGCCCCCATCGCAATCGCCGCTACCAGATCGAGCCGCCCTTCATACAGCGCCCGCCCGGTAATCACTCCCTCGATCCCCTCATGGGCGTGGAGCGCGAGCATGTGGATATCGTCCAGCCCCTTCACCCCGCCGCTGGCGATCACCGGAATGTCCACCCGGCGCGCAAGGTCAACGGTGGTCTCGATATTCACGCCTTTCAGCAAGCCATCGCGGCCGATATCGGTGAACAGCAGCGAAGCAACGCCTGCATCCTCGAACCGGCGGGCAAGGTCGACAACGGGAACGTCGGAGACTTCCGCCCAGCCCTCGGTCGCCACCATCCCGTCTTTCGCGTCGACCGCGACGACGATGCCGCCCTCCCATTCGCGGGCCATGTCCTTGACGAACTCGGGGTTCTTGAGCGCCGCCGAACCCATCACCACCCGCGCCACGCCAAGGTTGAACCAACCCTCGACCGCCGCTGCATCGCGGATACCGCCGCCCAATTGGACATAGCCGGGGAAGGCTTCGATGATCGCTTCGACCGCCGCACGGTTGCGGCTTTCACCCGCAAAGCTGCCGTCAAGATCGACCACGTGCAGGTGCTCAGCGCCCGCATCGGCAAAGATCAGGGCCTGCTCAGCCGGATTGTCACCATAGATCGTGGCTCGCTCCATATCGCCTTCGGCCAGGCGCACGACCTGACCGCCTTTGAGGTCGATGGCGGGAAATACAATCATGCCAAACTCCTCATGGGAACCACTCCAGAAAGCGCCGGAGCGTCGCCAGACCGTAGCCTTGGCTCTTTTCCGGGTGAAACTGCACGCCAAGGATGTTGTCGCGCGCGACGGCGGCGACCAGACCTTCGCCGTGATCGGTCATCGCGGCGACATGGTGCGGATCGGTAGCAGCGAAGTGATAGGAGTGGAGGAAATAGGCCTCGCCTTCCTCGATCACTGCATGGTCGCGGGCGTGGGGCAGGATGGCGACATCGTTCCAGCCCATATGCGGCACCTTGATCGCGGGATCAGTCGGTTCGATCAGTCGCACCTCGCCCGGCACCCAGCCAAGGCCCGGCGTCTCGCCATGTTCGAGACCGCGGTCAGCCAGCAACTGCATCCCTACGCAGATGCCAAGGAACGGCGCGCCCCCCACCTGCACCCGCTCAGCCATTGCCTCGACCATGTGAGGGATCGCGCGCAGGCCCTCGGCGCAGGCCTTGAAGCTGCCGACGCCGGGCAGCACGATCCGGTCAGCCGCGCGCACGACATAAGGATCTGCGGTGACGGTAACCTCAGCCCCCGCCGCCCTCAAGGCGTTGTGGACCGAGTGAAGGTTGCCCGCGCCGTAATCGACCAAGGCAACAACTTCAGGCATTTTGGTTTTCCGCACCCGCCTCCGCGGGCGCGGTCCTCGCTATGCGCGCAGCAAAGCTGCGCCCGCTGCGGGCGGCCGGTCGGCCTTGCGGCTGCTGCGCAACCGTTTGGGCGCTGCTAGGCATTGAAAGCCTCCAGCCCCGGACCGACGAAACGCGGAGTCCATTGGGTGATGGTCAGATCGGCCAGCCGTTCACTCATGAAGGGGTCGCTCAGCAACAACGCCTTTGCCTCGGCCAAGCTTGCGGCCTTCACAAAGATCAGCCCGCCATCGCGCGGTTCGCGCGGGCCCCATGCCAGGAAATGCCCGGCATCATACCCGGCATTTAGCCACGCCAGATGATCGGCCAGCACCGCGTCGATCCGCTCGATCGGCACCGTGTAGGTCAGCGAGGCGATGAAGATGCTAGCCACCCAATTGCCCCTTGGTGCTCGGGATCGCGCTACCCTTGCGCGGATCGCGTTCCACCGCCTGCCGCATCGCGCGCGCGAAGCCCTTGTACAGGCTTTCGCAGATGTGGTGATTGTTGCTGCCATACAGCAGTTCCATGTGCAGCGTGATGCCCGCTGCCTGCGACACGGAATGGAACCAGTGCTCGATCAGCTCGGTATCCCATTCGCCCAGCTTTTCCTGAGTGAACTTGGCCTTCCATACCAGAAACGGCCGCCCGGAAATATCGAGCGCCACGCGGCTCAACGTCTCGTCCATCGGTGAATAGGCCGCGCCGTACCGCCCGATGCCGGCCTTGTCGCCCAACGCCTGCGCAATTGCTTGCCCCAGCGCGATCGCAGAATCTTCAGTGGTGTGGTGCTGATCGACGTGTAGATCGCCCGCGACCTTCATCGTCACATCGATCAGCGAATGGCGGCTGAACTGTTCGACCATGTGATCGAGAAATCCGATCCCGGTCGACACATCGTATGCTCCCGTCCCGTCGAGATCGACGTGGATCGCAATCTGCGTTTCGGTCGTATTGCGGAGGACAGAGCCGGTGCGGGCGGAGGAGTTTTCCATGGTTTTCGCGCTATAGTCCGCTTGGCCCACATGACAAGCATCGCAAGCTCACGCCGCAAAAGGCTTGACCAAGCCCGCGCGCCGCGCCACGAATTTGCAGGCTATGAACCCAGACACACCCGACAGCCTGATCCCCTATGACGAGATCGTGCAGGAAGCCCTGCGCGCAGTGGTGGGCCGGGTGCTGGGCTCAATCGTAACTGGCGGCGGGATGCTGCCGGGCACGCACCATTTCTACATAACCTTCAAAACCGGCGCGCCCGGCGTATCGATCCCGGCGCGTCTGCGTGAACGTTTCCCTGATGAAATGACCATCGTTTTGCAGAACAAGTTCTGGGATCTTGAAGTGGGCGATCAGGGCTTTTCGGTTAGCTTGACCTTCAATCAGGTGCCCGCGAAGCTGCAAATCCCGTTCAGCGCGATCACCGCTTTCGTTGATCCGGCGGTCGATTTCGGGCTGCAATTCCAAGCCGCGGTCGAAGAACTCGCCCCCGAAGCGCACGAAGATGCCGAGAATGACGGGCCAGATGGCACCGATCCTGATGGTGCGGGCGATGGTTCGAACGTCGTTTCGGTCGATTTCGGGCGCAAGAAATAGGCGCGATGAAGCGGCCCGGACGATCAGCGAAGGGCAAGACGCAAAGCGCCTCGGTCCCTGCTGCGCCGGTTGATGCAGCGCCCACCTCCTCCGGCGGCGGTTTGCCATTGCCCAGCCCGATTGCCGGGACCAATCTGGTTATTGCCGATATCGTGCTGCGCGCAGCGGGCGGCCTGTTGCGCAACCGGATGACGAAAGGCCTGCTGATCGCCAATTCCGGCACCTCCGAAGGAGGCAAGGCCAAGGCCGAAAAGCTGGTCGATGGTCGCTCGGTCGCAACCAGTCTGGCGTTGTGGGGGGCCAGCCGCCTCGCCACCCGTTCGCCGGTTGGCCTCGCCGTGGTGGCGGGCGGGCTGGCAGCCAAGGTTCTCTATGATCGCGGCAAGCGGCTGGAAACGAACCGCCGCGCGCGCAAGCTGGCGAAACCGGCGGCGGAAAGCGAATCCTGACCGCCCCTTGATTTGTCCGCCCATGTTGGTGCAACGGAGCCTATGGGCGACACCTCACACAATTCCGCCGACCAGCTGCACCGCCGCGGCCTGATGTTCATCCTGTCCTCGCCGTCGGGCGCGGGCAAGACCACCTTGTCGCGGATGCTGCTGGCCAAGGACGCCGAGATCAAGCTTTCGGTCTCCGCTACCACCCGCCCGCCGCGCCCGGGTGAGATTGACGGGGTGCATTATCATTTCGTCTCCGATGCCAAGTTCGATGCGATGGTGGACGAGGATGATTTCTACGAATGGGCGCACGTGTTCGGCTATCGTTACGGCACGCCCAAGGGTATCATCCGTGCCGCACTGAAAGAAGGCCAGGACTTCCTGTTCGATATCGACTGGCAGGGCACCCAGCAGCTGTATCAGAAGGATCAGCAGGATGTGGTGCGGGTGTTCATCCTGCCGCCCTCGATCGACGAACTCCACCGACGGCTGCAAGGCCGGGCGACCGACAGCGCCGAGGTGATCAACGCCCGGATGGAACGCGCGCGCGCCGAAATCAGCCACTGGGACGGGTATGATTACGTGATCATCAATGATGATGTGAACGTCTGTTTTGCAAAGGTGCGCGCCATTCTGGAAGCAGAGCGGATGAAGCGCCAACGCCAGACCGGGCTGATCCCGTTCGTGCGCGGGTTAATGCAGTAAGACGACCGACCTTGCGACCAGAACATGACGCAATTCATTTTGATCTAAGTCAAAAACCAAAAATGCATAGTTTGATCTAGATCATTTTCCGATCATCATCGGAAGATTAGCTCCCCAATGACCATCAGTAGGATTGATGGCCGGCGGCCCTCCTTCAGGGCCCTGCAAATAGGGAGCGAAATGATGGCTTTTTACTCGAAGCGCGCGGCACTTGCCCTCAGCACCTCGGCTGCCGCGATGTGCCTGACCATGCCTGCTTTGGCGCAAATGACGACCACGACAGTTCCAGGTGTGAGCCTGCCTGAGGTTGCCACCATTCCGGGGGAAACCCCGCTTGAAACCGGCGTCACCACCACCGGCACACCAGCGGCCACAGCCAATGTTGTGGATGTCGCTTCGGGTACGATCGAACAACTTGTGGTGGGTGAAGAAGGCGGCGCGACCACGGGTGCCGCTTCGCTGACCAATGATGGCAGCACCACCATTTTTGCCCGGGCCACCGCCACCAATACCGACGGGCAGGCCATCGCCAATGCCACGCTGGTCGATGGCATCTTGCAGAATATTGCCGGCCCTTACACCGATGTGTCGGCGGCCTTCGTCAACACCGGAACGCTGAACATCGGCGCTGCGGCCAGTGCAACCGGCACGACCGGGCCAGGCATGGGCGATGCATTCGGCGCGCGTGCGAATTCGTCTGCAATCGGCGGGGTGCATCAGGAAGCGGTGATTGAGGGCAACCAAACCGGCACCACCACAGTCACCCACACCAACAGCGGCACCTTCAACTTCTCGTCCACGGCAACCGCTTCTGCGGCGGACTCGGCCAGCGCCACATCTGCACTGCAAGAAGCCGTGTTCATGCGCGCGCAGGGCAACGGCAGCGGCGACGTTACCGCCAACACCACGCTGACCAACAATGGCACGATTACCGCTGCCTCCATTGCCACGGCTACCTCAAGCGCGCTTGATGCCGAGGCTTTGGCTGGTGCTGGCGGGGGCGAACATGGCCTGTTCCACATCCGCAGCGCGGTCAATGGCACGGGCACAGACGTCGGCAGTGCGGCGCTTGTCAACAATGCGGGACGCAGCATCACGGTAACTTCCAGCGCCACCGCAACGGCGCTGGGCAATGCCAGCGCCACCGCGCTGGGCGGGGATGGCTTCTCCACCGGCGAAACAACCAAAGGCCCAGTGATCCTGGTGCAGGCACAGGCGAGCGGCGCAGATGAAGGCACAGCCAATTCGACCATCACCAACGCTGGCACAATCACCGCGACATTCACCTCGCGGGCAACATCGACCGGCGAAACCGGCACCGCCACTGCAAGCACCATTTCGAATGGCACGATCCAACAGGTCGTTGAAGCGGGTGGGCCGGAAACCTTTGTCGGTCGGGTCGGCAACGCCACGCTGAACAATGCTGCCGGGGGTATGATCAATATCTCGGCCTCAGCCACCGCCAATGCGGCCGGCGCAGCCGATGCCTCGTCGCAGATTGGCGCGGCGGTGCTGCAGAACGGCAATATCATCGGCGTGTCCAACGTGAACTTCA
Organism: Sphingomonadales bacterium Ga0077531; assembly: GCA_001464915.1. Classification (GTDB taxonomy): domain Bacteria; phylum Pseudomonadota; class Alphaproteobacteria; order Sphingomonadales; family Sphingomonadaceae; genus Erythrobacter. The sequence continues at coordinate 23,297 of LNED01000032.1, read as the reverse complement.
ACAACGCCGGGACATTCAATGTCGGTTCGGTGTCGTCTGCCACTTCGACCGACGCAGCGGCCAATTCGGCGGCGCTTGCCCGCGGTGTTCGCCAAACGGGCCTTTCAGTCGGCGGCTTCAATGCCGGGTTCAACAATACCGGCACCTTCACCGTCAGCGCGACGTCCACCGTGGCTGGCGGCATTGACGGCTCAGTCGGCAGTGCGGAATCGGTCGGCTATCAGGTGATCAGCGAGCCATTGGCGCTGAACGTGTCGAATGGCGGCACCTTCACCGTCAACGCGGCTGCAACCAGCGACAGTGCGGCGATCGCCACGGCCACCGGCATGGAGATTTTCGCTACGATCGACCCGACCACCCTGCCCCCTGAAGAAGGCGGCGGCGGCATGGGCATGGGCGGCGGCATGGGCGGCGGCGAAGGCGAAGAAGAGGTCGAGGATCCGTGGGAAGGCTTTACCAATCGCATCAGCGGCGCAGCAGCCAATAGCGGGATGCTGGCCGTGAACGCGACGGCGACGGGCGGAACAGCGACAGAAGGGCCGCTTGCCGAAGCGACTGCCACCGGCGTGCACTTCCGCTCGGCGGCCAACGTCGCCACGTTCACCAACACCGGCACGATCCGCGCCACAGCCATCACCAACGGCGGCATTTCGCAGGCGGTTGGCATTCTGGTGGACGACTTTGCGATTTCGCCGGTGGTGCCGGGAGAAACCGACCGGATGACCATCGTCAACAATGGCGGTGCCATCATCGCGCGGCAAAGCATCGACGGCGGCGCCACCTTCACCCGCGGCACGGCAATCGACACCAGCGCCGCGCCGAACCCGGTCGACATTCGCTTCACCGGTGCCAGCAACGTCTATGGCAACATCCGACTGAGCGCGACCGACACGATCACGATCGCAAGCGGCACGACCACCTTGGATGGCATCATCAACCCGGATGCGCCGATGATGGAAGAGTTCGCCGTGTTCGCGGCTGGCCCGGTCGGTTCGCTGGTCGGCTCCCTGACGGTGGCCAATGGTGCGACCCTCTATCTGGTCGATCAGCCGAACAACAACCCCAGCTATGATGGGCCAGCGGGCGTGAACGTCGACAGCTTCACACTCGCCAGCGGCAGCACGTTGCAGCTGCAACTGCCCAGCAGCACGCTGGCGGCTGACGCACAGGTGGCCTACCCCTATGTCAACGCCAACACGGCCACGATTGCGGGGGCCAACCTGCGGCTGGTGGTCAACACGCCAAACGGCCTTTTTGATGATCTCTATGTGTTTGATGACATCATTGATGCCGAGACACGGGTTGGCGAGTTCGCCACAGTGACCACCAATACCGGATCGGTGCTGCTGACCCCGACAGTGTCTTACGATACCGCCAACAATGTCGATCTGCGGCTGACCCGGGTGGCGTTCAACGCGGTCGGCGGACTGTCGTCCAACGAAGCGGCGGCGGCTGGTGCAATCGAGACGGTCTACAGCCCGACCCAGACAGGCGCATTTGGCGGACTGCTGGCCAATCTGTTCCTGATCGATGATGCCAGCGAATATGCTGATGCGATGAACCAGCTGAGCGGGGCGCAATACGCCGGACACATGCAGGCCCTGCGCAACAATTCGCTGCAGATCAGCACGCTGGTGTCCGACCAGATCGATTGCGCGGTGAACAAGGGCGAGATCGCAGCCTGCCGTGAAGGCGACGAAGGCCTGCGCCTGTGGGCCATCGGCGGTATCAACGATGCCCGCGTCCGAACCGATGGCAACGGCATCGGCCACAGCAGCGATGGCGCGCACGCGCTGTTGGGGGTCGATTACACAATCGGCAACTTCACCATCGGCGCCTTTGGCGGCTATCGTCAGGTGGACAGCGAAACCGACCAATATGGCGGTGAGGTAAACAGCAATGGCTACCAGCTCGGCCTGCTTGCCGGATTTGACCTGGGTGATTTCTACATCCGCGCCAACGGCAGCTATTCCAAGCTTGATGGCGACGCTGTCCGGTCGATCGGGATCCTGACCACGGCAGGCACCATCACCAGCGAACCTGATTTCAGAGTGACGTCAATCTATGCCGAAGCAGGTGGGCGTTTGCCGGTGGGCCAGACGTGGGTGACCCCATTCGTGGGCATCGAATACACCGACGTGAAGCTGAATTCCTTCGATGAAGCAGGGGTGGGCGGTGCCAATCTTGGCTTTGCCAGCCAGAGCCAGGATGCGACCTCTATCCTTGCCGGGTTGAAATGGGCCGGCAAGTTCGGGATCGTGGTTCCCGAAGCAAAGGTGGCCTATCGCAATGATAGCAAGGGGGTATTCAACACCACCCAGCGGTTCATCGATGCACCGGGCAACGCCTTGTTCACCACCGCATCCCCGCAATCCGACAAGGATTCGGTGATGGCCGGGTTCAGCCTAGCCGCGCTGTTCACCGAAAAGGTGACGGGCCGGATCGGCTATCAGGGACGGTTCGGATCAGACATCAGGGACAATGCCTTCTTCGGCAGTCTGGTGATCACCTTCGGCGGGAAATAATCCCTCGCCGGGTGAATAAGCCGGTTAACTTGAGAAATGCGGGAGGTAGAGCAATCTGCCTCCCGCATTTTCGTTTGCGCGACAATCATTGCACCGCTTGCGCCCGCTGCCAGACCCGGCTGGCTTCGGATAAGCCTCCACGCCAGATTACGTGGTGCTGTTCTTCTCCAACTGGTCGAGCAGTTCCTTCAGCTGCTCTTCGAAAATCGCGCCGCTATCACCGCCGCCATAGCTGATTGCGCCGCTGGAAAAGGTGGTGCCAAACGTTTCGCCGATGCTGTGGGTCTGCAAAATGCCCGAGGCGAAGTCGCGCTGCGTCAGCGTGTCGAGCGGGTGCAGGAATGCGCCCCACACCAGATCCTGCGCGACCGCATAACGCGCATCCAATGCGGTATCGAAATTGGCCTGCATCAGGCGTTGCATGGCATCTTCGGGCAGGTCGGCGATCAGCGCAATCGGAGTGATGATCCGCATCCGCCCGGCGGTGGCATCGGTGACGACCAGCATCACCCGTTCTTCCAGCGTGAACTGCCAGCTATTGCCGGTGCGCGTCGCCTTGCTGTCGAGCGCTTTGATAACCTCGTCCATCTGGCCCAGCACGGCGGTCACTTCCGGGCTGATTTCGACCGGCGCGGCGGTTTCTTCGTCGAGCGAGAATTCCTCTTCGGTGGGCGGCGTTTCGGGCGTTGCGTCCTGTGCCTGCGCGGCAGGGGTCAGCAACGCCAGCCCGCAGGCGGCGGCCAGAGTGCGGGAGAATCGGATCATGATCGCGGCCCTTTGCGCAGGTGATGACGCCGCAGTCTATGCAACGTCATCATCCGCCGCAATCGCTTGATTATCGGCGCGCTAGCCCTTGCCGCCCGGATCGGCGAAGTGGCTGGGCAGGTGGGCGTTGACCACGCCGCCATCCACGGTGAGCGTGTCGCCGACCACATAATCGCCCGCACGGCTGCACAGATAGATTGCTGCGGCCGCCATGTCTTCGGCGGTGCCAATGCGCTTGGCCGGGATGCCTGCCGCCGACGCGTCAGGCGCATCTTTGGCCGCCTTGTTCATTTCCGACGGGAAAGCGCCCGGCGCGATTGAGGTGACAACGATGTTATCGTCGATCAACCGCGCCGCCATGCGCCGGGTCAGTTGGATCACCGCCGCCTTGGACGCCTGATAGGCATAGGTTTCCCACGGGTTGATCCGCTGCCCATCAATCGATGAGACATGGATCACCTTGGCCGGACGCCCCTGCTTGCCGCCTTCGACCAGCAGGCCGTGCAGTTTCTGGGTGAGGAAGAACGGCGTCTTGACGTTCAAGTCCATCGTCCGGTGCCAGCCCGCTTCGGAGAATTCGAGGAACGGCTGGCCCCATGCCGCACCAGCATTGTTGATCAGGATATCCAGCCGGGTCTCGCGCGCCTTCAGTTCTTCGGCGAGCGCGATCATGCCATCCATCTGGCTGAGGTCAGCTTGGATGCCAATAACGCGATCCGCACCGAATTCGTCGATCGTGTCCTGCATCTGATCGACCTTGCGGGCCGAGATATAGACGCGGGCGCACCCAGCGGCCAGCAGGCCTTCGACAAACATCTTGCCGATCCCGCGGCTGCCGCCGGTGACCAGTGCGATGCGCCCATCGAGGCCGAATAGTGATTGAATATCCATGATCAGTACCCGCTCAATTCTGCGACGCGGTTCGCATGGAAGAACGCATCGCCAAGGAATTCGGCAAGCGCGCGGTCGCGCTTCATATACAGGCCGATATCATATTCATCGGTCATGCCGATGCCGCCGTGCATCTGCACGCCTTCCTGCACCGCGAGGCGCGCGGTCTTGGCGACCTTGGCCTTGGCGACGCTGGTCATCAGATCGGCCTGTTCGCTGCCCGCGTCGAGCAGTTGCTGCGCCTTGATCGTCACCGCGCGCGCGATTTCGACTTCGGAATACAAGTGGCTGGCGCGGTGTTGCAGCGCTTGGAATTCACCGATCAGCTTGCCGAACTGCTTGCGCTGTTTGAGGTAATCGATGGTCATGTCCATCGCCCCGCGCGCGACGCCGACGCCTTCGGCTGCCGCGCCGACGCGGCCGGCCATCAGCATCGCATCAAGCACCGCGCGGCCGCCATCGATCTCGCCAATCACGGCGTCGCCGTCCAATTCGACATTGTCGAACTTGGTGTGGGTCGCCATCGACGAATCCACGAGCCGCACGCCCTTGTGGCTCATCCCGGCGGCATCCTTGGGCACCGCAAACAGCGTGATGCCGCCCGCATCATCATCCGCGCCCGATGTGCGCGCGGCGACCACGATCATGTCGGCGCTGCCGCCATAGACAACGAAGCTTTTCGAGCCCGACAGTTTGAAGCCATTGCCCGATTCCTCGGCGCGGGTGGCAATGCGCGAAGGGCGGTGTTTGGCCGTCTCGTCAATCGCAACGGCAAACACGCTTTCGCCCGCGATCAGCCCGGGGAGGTAGCGGCCCTTCACGTCGGCAGAGCCGTGCTGCAACGCCGTCGCGGCGAGCACGGACGATGTGAGGAACGGCGAAGGGGTCAGGTTGCGGCCGATTTCTTCGAGCACGATCCCGGCTTCGACATGGCCCATGCCCAGCCCGCCATCATCTTCGCCAACCAGCATCCCGGTGAAGCCCATTTCAGCCATCTGCTTCCACAGACCGTGGCCGAAACCGTCCTTGCAGTCGCGGTCACGCCAATGGCGCAGCTGCTTGGCGATGTTGCCTTCCTCGGCGATGAAGCCGCGCGCGGTATCGGCCAGCATGGCCTGATCTTCGTTGTGATACAGGGGCATTGGGGTTCCTCTCCCGAATTCTAACCGTCGTCCCGGACTTGATCCGGGATCGTTGTGATCTTGGTGGCGGCGGGCAAGCGGCCCCGGGTCAAGCCCGGGGCGACGCCCTGATTACGCGCCCGGCAGGTCGAGAATGCGCTTGGCGATCACGTTGAGCATTACCTCGCTGGTGCCGCCTTCAATCGAGTTCGCTTTGGTACGCAGCCAGCCGCGCGGCGCTTTGCCGCCTTCGGTTTCTTCGCTGTCCCATTCCAGACCGCGCGACCCGCCGACCGCCATCATCAGCTCGTGCCGGCGCTTGTTCAGTTCGGTGCCGACATATTTCATCATGTTGGGCTGTGCGGGGTGCGACTTGCCAACCTTGATTTCGTCGAGGAACTTTTCGCCCATCGCGCTGTAGGCCAGCGCATCGACATCGAACATGGCGAGCTCGGCGCGCAACACTGGGTCAACCTCGTCGCCGGTCTTGGCCGCAGCGCGCGTCATCGCCGAGCCAATCGCTGCGGTGCGATCACCGCCGCCTGCGCCCGAAATCATCTCGCGTTCGTGGCCGAGCAGATACTTGGCGACATCCCAGCCGCGATTGATCTGGCCGACATAGGCCGGACAATCTTCGCCGTAGGATTTGGGCACCGACACGTTGTCGAAGAAGGTTTCGCAGAACGGCGAATTGCCGCTGATCAGCAGGATCGGCTTGGTGGTCACGCCTTCGCTGGCCATATCATACAGCATGAAAGTGATGCCCTGATACTTGTCTGCTTTGTCGGTGCGGACGAGGCAGAAAATCCAGTCGCAGTGATCGGCGTAGGACGTCCAGATCTTCTGGCCGTTAACGACCCAGTGATCGCCGTGATCTTCGCCAAAGGTCTGAAGGCTGACAAGGTCGCTGCCCGAACCTGGTTCGGAATAGCCCTGACACCAGCGGATTTCACCGCGCGCGATTTCGTTCAGGAAACGCTGCTTTTGCCCTTCGGTGCCGAAATGCAAAAGCGCCGGGCCAAGCATCCAGATGCCGAAGCTGCTGAGTGGCGGGCGGGCGCCGATGCGGGCCATTTCTTCGCGCAGCACCTTGGCTTCGGCGGCATTTAGCCCCGCCCCGCCATAGGCTTGGGGCCATGCAGGTACGGTGTAGCCCTTGGCCAGACAGGCCTCAAACCATGCCTTTTGCGCATCATTCTTGAACTTGGCACGGCGGCCGCCCCAATAGACGTCGTCCTCATCGCGCACGGGTTGGCGCATTTCGGCCGGGCAATTCGCCTCAAGCCAGCTGCGCGTTTCGCTGCGGAATGTTTCCAGATCGGACATAAGCCGACTCTCCTCTCGATTAAGCTCCCACTTGACGCTTACGTTATCGGCATTTGCATGGGGGCCGCAAGCGTTCTTCGCCCGAATGCAGACGCCCCCAAGATGCCGTAGCGTCAGGCCAGCCGAGATTGACGCCAAGCGCGATCAGTCTAGGTTCGAAACTGAAAGCGGGAGAGAAATTTTGGCCGGATTCGTAAGGCTGCGATGCCGCAAAGGCACGCGCGGATGAGCACTGGCGTGGGGATCATTTCAGGCAAATTGCCGATGCGGCTGAAGCTTATTCAAGGCTTTGGAGCCGTGGCTTTCGGCGTGAAGGATAACGGCTTTTCGTTCTTTTTGCTGATCTTTTACAATCAAGTGCTTGGAATGGATGCAGCATTGGTCAGCTTTGCGCTGCTGATCGCGCTGCTGGTGGATGCGGTCGTTGATCCGATCCTTGGGAACCTGTCGGATCGCACCTATACCCGATGGGGGCGCCGCCTGCCGTGGCTTTATGCCGCCCCCATCCCGCTGGCATTCGCGTGGGTTATGATGTGGAGCCCGCCCGCAGGCGAAGCGCCGAGTTTTGGCGGGTTGGTCGCCATCGCCATTGCGGTGCGCGTGCTGCTATCTGCGTGCGAGGTGCCTTCGATCAGCCTCGTCCCCGAACTCACTGCCGACTATGACGAACGCACCACCTTGTTCCGATACCGCGCACTGGGCGGATGGATTGGCGGGCTGGGCATGATGATACTGGCGTACACCGTGTTCATGCCAGGGCCGGAGGGTCTGCTTCAGCGTGAGGGCTATTTTGCATTCGGCATTTTCGGCGCGGTGCTGATGGCAGTTTCGGTGATCGGCTCGGCAGTCGGCCAGCACAAGCTGGTGGCCCACCTGCCCGCGACAAAGCCGGCTCCTTTCACCATCACCGGTGCCTTTGCCGAAATCCGCGAGGCATTTTCCGAACGTGCGTTCCTGATTTTCGCTGTCGGAGGCCTCGCCGCCTATGTGCATCAAGGGCTGAATTTCTCGATCACCAATTACATCAACCTGTTCGTCTTGCAGCTTACCCGCGGCCAGATGATGTTCTTCCCATTGGTGCTGCTCGGCGCGGTGGTGCTGATGTTCGTGCTGATCGCCCCGCTGCACCAACGACTTGGCAAGGCGAAGACCGCAGGGTTTGGCATGATCGTCGGCACGGTGCTGGGGATGGTGCCCTACACACTGCTTCTGCTGGGTATCTGGCCCTCGCCCGGCACCACGGCCTCGGCTGCGCTATTCTTTGGCTTTGCGATGATCGCAACCGCGCTCGGGATTATCTCGCTGGTGTCGGCCACATCGATGATCGCCGAGATTGTCGAGGCTTTCGAGGAGCGCACGGGCAGGCGGGCGGAGGGGTCTTTCTACTCGGGAAACTGGTTGGTGCAGAAATGCGCAACCGGCGCGGGGATCTTCCTTTCCGGCCAGATCATCGCGTTTTCGCAGCTTGCCCCGGATGCCGTGCCCGGCAGCGTCCCACAAGGCGTGCTCACCAGCCTGCTGCTATCTTACGGCGGTGCAATGCTGGTGCTGGCGGTGATCTCGGCCTGGTGGTTGGCGCGCTTTCCGATTACCCGCGAGGAGCATGAGGCGCGCATCAACCGGCTGGCCGAGCGGCGGGCCCGGACCACCCGCGATGCCGTAAGGGCGGCCCCCGATGCGCCAATTCTGGCCACCGACGGAATGCCATCGCCCCATAAATGAGAGCTTGGCGGGGGCTCGAGCCTCTGCCACGGTCACCACCAGATTCGATTGCAATTAAAGACGAGAGAGGAACACCCCCATGGATTTCGAACCCACCGAACGCCAGCTCTATTGGTCGGGCCGTGTGCGCGATTTCATCGAAGCGCATGTGCGCCCCAACATGGCGGTCTATGACAGCCAAGAGCACGAAGGCGAACGCTGGAAGGTGCTCCCCATCGTCGAAGAAACCAAGGCCAAGGCCAAGGCCGCCGGCATCTGGAACCTGTTCATGCCGCCGCGCAATGACAGCCACCACCATGTCGACGACAGCTTTGAGTTCGAAGGCCCCGGCCTCACCAACCTCGAATATGCGATGTGCGCCGAAGAAATGGGCCGCATTGGTTGGGCGAGCGAGGTGTTCAACTGCTCCGCGCCCGATACCGGCAACATGGAAGTGTTCTTCCGTTATGGTACCCGCGAACACAAGGAAGCGTGGCTGCGTCCGCTGATGAATGGCGAAATCCGTTCAGCATTCTTGATGACCGAGCCGAACACCGCCTCGTCCGATGCCACCAACATCGAAACCCGGATTGAACGCGACGGCGATCACTACATCATCAACGGTCGCAAGTGGTGGTCTTCGGGCCTTGGCGATCCGCGCTGCAAAATCGCGATCGTGATGGGCAAGACCAATCCCGATGCGCAGCGCCACGCGCAGCAATCGCAGATCCTGATGCCGATCGACACCCCCGGCGTGAACATCCTGCGCCACCTGCCAGTGTTCGGCTATGACGATGCGCCGCACGGCCACATGGAAGTCGAAATGGTCAACGTCCGCGTGCCAGCAGACAACATCCTGCTGGGCGAAGGACGCGGGTTCGAGATCGCGCAAGGGCGCCTCGGGCCGGGCCGCATCCACCACTGCATGCGCACCATCGGCGCGGCGGAAGAGGCGCTGGAAAAGATGTGCCGTCGCCTTCAGGAACGTGAAGCCTTCGGCAAGCCCGTCTACAAGCACTCGGTCTGGGAAGAGCGTGTGGCGCGCGCGCGCATCGATATCGACATGACCCGTCTGCTCTGCCTCAAGGCAGCCGACATGATGGATAAGGTCGGCAACAAGGCGGCCAAGCAGGAAATCGCGATGATCAAGGTGCAGGCCCCCAACATGGCGCTGCGGATCATCGACGATGCGATTCAGGCACATGGCGGCGGCGGCGTGTCGGACGATTACGGCTTGGCCCGCAGCTACGCCAACCAGCGCACCCTGCGCCTTGCCGATGGCCCGGACGAAGTCCACGCGCGTTCGATTGCGCACATGGAATTCGCCAAGCACGCTCCGCGTCCCGGCCCCACGGCCAACGCGCTGCGCGGGGATCACGGGCGTGTCGTCAATGAAACCCAGAGCTTCAGCTCGGGCGACATGGGCGTGGCGCGGTAATTCGCTAACTCATCCCCGTTCGTGTCGAGCGACGTCGAGACACCTCGGCACGAACGGTTCTCGACGTGCTTGAATTGACCGCCCGCCTGACCGGCGGGCGGCGGGCTCGAACCGAACGGAAAGTATAACTCATGGCAAAAGCCGCCATTCTTGAACAACCGGGCCAAGGCCTGATCATCGCCGAAGTCACCTATGCCGACCCCGGTCCGCATGAAGTGCTGATCGACACCAAAGCCTGCGGGCTGTGTCATTCCGATCTGCACTTCATCGATGGGCATTACCCCCACGCACTCCCGGCGATTCCGGGGCATGAGGCGGCGGGCGTGGTGCGCGCGGTGGGCTCGGAAGTCCGCACGGTGAAGCCCGGCGATCATGTCGTCTCTTGCCTCAGCGCCTTCTGCGGCCATTGCGAATTCTGCGTCACTGGCCGGATGGCGCTATGCATGGGAGCCGATACGCGGCGCGCCAAGGGAGAGGCTTCGCGCATTGCCTTTGCCGATGGTTCGCCGGTCAATCAAATGCTCAACCTGTCGGCCCTCAGCGAACAGATGCTGATCCACGAACACGCCTGTGTTTCGATCGACAAGGACATGCCGTTTGACCGCGCCGCGCTGCTCGGCTGCGCGGTGACGACCGGGGCCGGGACGATCTTCAACGCTTGCAAAGTGACGCCGGGTGAAACCGTGCTGGTTGTCGGCTGCGGCGGGGTGGGCCTGGCTGCGATCAATGCCGCCAAGATCGCCGGTGCAGCCAAGATCATCGCTGCCGATCCGCTCCCCGAAAAGCGCGAATTGGCCAAGGTGCTGGGCGCGACCCACGTGGTCGATGCGCTCGCCGAAGATGCCGCCAAGCAGATCATCGCGATTTCGAACGGCGGGGTCGATTGGGGGATCGAGGCTGTGGGCCGTCAGGCCTCCGCCGATCTCGCGGTTGCTTCGTTGCGGCGCGGCGGCACCGCAGTGATCCTCGGCATGATGCCGCTCGATTGCAAGGTTGGGCTGGGCGCGATGGATCTGCTCGGCGGTAAAAAGCTGATGGGCGCGATTATGGGGATGAACCACTTCCCGGTCGATCTGCCCCGCCTCGTCGATTTCTATCTGCGCGGCCTTCTCGATCTCGACACCATCATCGCCGAGCGCATTTCGCTTGAGCAGGTCAACGAAGGCTTCAACACAATGCGTGCCGGTCATTCGGCCCGCACCGTCGTGGTGTTCGACTGATGACAGACGCGCCCAACATCGATTTCGACACCGAAATGGTCGGCACGGTCGAAGTGACCGAGAAAGACGCGCTCGATCTGACGGCGCTGACCGCATGGTTCGAAGCCAATGTCGAAGGCTTCGCGGGCCCGATCAGCTACACCAAGTTCAAAGGCGGGCAATCGAACCCGACCTACCGGATCGACACGCCGGCGACGAGTTACGTGCTGCGCCGCCAGCCGTTCGGCAAGCTGCTGCCATCCGCCCATGCGGTTGACCGTGAATACACCGCGATGACCGGGCTGTACCCGACCGGCTTCCCGGTGCCGCGCACCTATGGCCTGTGCGAAGACCCGGACGTGATCGGATCGAAGTTCTTCGTAATGAGCATGGCCGATGGCCGCAGCCTGTGGAACGGCGCGCTGCCGGGGATCGAGCCTGCCGAGCGGCGCGAGCACTACAACGCGCTGATCGATACCATTGCCGATCTGCACTTGAACCAGCCTGACCGCATCGGGCTGGGCGATTATGGCAAGCCGACCGATTACTGCGCGCGCCAGATCGGGCGCTGGACCAAACAGTACAAGCTGTCCGAAACCGAGCTGATGCCGGAAATGGAACGGCTGATCGAATGGCTGCCGCAGACCATCCCGCCGCAGCATGGATCGTCCGTGGTGCACGGTGATTACCGGCTCGACAATGTGATCTTTCACAAAACCGAACCGCGCATCATCGCGGTGCTCGATTGGGAGCTGTCGACGCTGGGCGACCCGATTGCCGATTTCAGCTACCTGATGCTCAACTGGCATAACCCGGCCGATGGGCGTGCGGGCCTGGTGGGGCTTGATCTGGATGCGCTCGGCATCCCTTCGCAGGAAGAGGCGGTCGAACGCTATGTGGCGCGCACCGGATTCCCCGTCCCGCCGATGGACTGGTATTTCGCCTATAACCTGTTCCGCCTCGCGGGGATCATGCAGGGCATCAAGAAGCGCGTGATCGATGGCACTGCATCATCGTCCCACGCGCAGGCCATGAGCGAACGGGTTCGGCCTTTGGCTGAGCGGGCTTATGAATTTGCCATCGCCGCCGGTATGAATCCCTAGGTTTGTGGCAGGCCCCTCCGGGCCTGCCTCCTCGCCGCATTTCACGCTATGCGCGAGCGGCTGCGGGCGGGCCGGTCGGCCTTGCGGCCCTTGCGGGCCGATGTGTAACGCTTGCCCACTTCTCCCGGCGCGGCTAGCAGCGGCCACCTGCTGATTTCGCGCCGGAGAACTTGCATGAGTGACGCCCTGATTGCCGCCATCGAAGCCGCGTGGGAAAACCGCGCCGACATCACCCCCGGCCATGATGTGCGCCATCAGGTGGCCGATGCGCTCGCGCTGCTCGACAGTGGTGAAGCCCGCGTTGCCGAGCCTGACGGGAACGGCGGTTGGCAGGTCAACCAATGGCTCAAGAAGGCGGTGCTGCTGAGCTTCCGGCTCAATGATAACCGCGTGATGGAAGGCGGCGCAGCAGGCGAAGCGGCCTTCGACAAAGTGCCGTTGAAGTTTGCCGGCTGGGGCGAAAACCGTTTCCGCGATGCCGGTTTCCGGGTCGTGCCCGGCGCGGTGGTGCGGCGCGGGGCGCATATCTCGAAGGGCGTCGTGCTGATGCCGAGCTTCGTCAATATCGGCGCTTACGTCGGCGAAAACACCATGATCGACACCTGGGCGACCGTGGGATCATGTGCGCAGATCGGGGCGAATGTGCACATTTCGGGCGGCGCAGGCATCGGCGGGGTGCTTGAACCGCTTCAGGCCGAACCCGTCATCATCGGTGACGGCGCCTTCATCGGCGCGCGCGCCGAGGTGGCCGAAGGGGTGCGCGTCGGCGAAGGCGCAGTGCTGTCGATGGGCGTCTATCTCGGCGCGTCGACCAAGATCGTCGACCGCGCTACCGGCGAAGTCCACATGGGCGCGGTGCCGCCCTATGCCGTGGTCGTACCCGGATCGCTGCCCGGCAAGCCGCTGCCCGATGGCACGATGGGCCCGAGCCTATATTGCGCCGTAATCGTCAAGACAGTCGACGCGCAGACCCGTTCCAAGACCGGGATCAACGAACTGCTGCGGGATTAAGCACCCCACATGAAGCCGCACCTTTGCGTCCTGCCCCAATCAGGAGTATCAGCGACGAAAAGGAGGCATCATGGCCCACGACGAAGAACCAATCCGTATCGAAGATGATGACGCGCGCGGCGCTGTCACCAACACCGGCCTGCGCTATGTGCTGGGATTTAGTCTTGCCCTAGCTGTCATTGCGATGAGTGCGATCTGGATCATCCCCGCGCTTTGGGGCTGATTACTTCGTACCCACTTACTTCGGCATCGCGGGCGGCGTGATCAGCGTTTCGATCGGAGCCATATCTGCCACGCTGGCAGCATAGGCTTCGGCAGCGCGCAGCACCCTCATCGCGTTGCGGCTGGCGATCAGTTCAAGCTCCACCTGCGAATAGCCGCGCCGCGCCAGTTCGGCGAACAGCAGCGGGTAGCCGCGCACATCCTCGAACCCGACCGGGCCAGACGGCATTCCGTCAAAATCTCCGCCGATACCGATGCTTTCCACCCCGGCGACCTTGCGGATATGGTCGATGTGGTCGGCCATGTGCTTGATGCCGGTGGCAGGTTCAGGGTTGGCCTTGTCCCATGCGTCCATTGTCGCCGTGACTGTTTCGGGCTGCCCTTGGAACAGCGCCTTCAGCCGCGCTTCTTCGGCTGATCGCTGGGCAAACCACTGGCGGCGTTCTTCGTTGAGGAAGCCGGGCAGCGCCACCACCATCACGATCCCGCCATTCTCAGCCAGCCGTGCGAGCACGCTGTCGGGCACATTGCGCGGATGGCCGTTGATCGCACGCGCGCCGGAGTGGCTGAAGATCACCGGCGCCTTGGCCACGTCGAGCGTATCCATCATCGTGGCCTCGCTGACATGGCTGAGATCGACCAGCATCCCGATCCGGTTCATTTCGCGCACCACGTCCATCCCGAACGCGCTCAGCCCGCCATGCACCGGCGTATCTGTTCCAGCATCGGCCCAGGGCGTATTGCTGTTATGGGTCAGCGTCATATAACGCGCGCCCAGCGCATAGAGCTGGCGCAGCACGGCGAGGCTCGACCCGATGGAATGGCCGCCCTCCATACCGAGCAGTGAGGCGACCTTGCCCTCGGCCATTGCGCGTTCGACCTGATCGGCGGTTTCGGCGTAGCGCAGGCCTTCGGGGAAGCGCGCAATCAGACGTTTGGTGACGTCGATCTGCTCGATCACCTCCTGCACCGCTTCGGCTTCATCAGGGTTCGATGGGACATAGACCGACCAGTACTGCGCCCCAACCTTGCCCTGCTTCATCCGCGCGAGATCGGTCTGCATCACCGCGCCTTGCGGATGCCCTTCGCCAGTGCCGGTCGTATCGGCGAAGTCGAACCCGTTGATCTGGTTGGCGACCCGCGCGCGCAGCTGGTTGGGTACGTCATTGTGCCCATCGAACACCGGGGCAGCTTCCAACGCGGCATTGGCGGTGGCAGTGGCAGGGTCAATCTCTTGCGCGGCGAGCGGGCTGGCCAGCAGGAGCGCGGTGGCTAGAGCGGTAAAAGAGGCTGCGAAAAGTTGCATGATCAAGGCTCCCGAAGGTAGAGCGCCCACGCCCAGAGATATTGGCGCAGGCAAGGACATTGGGATGAGTGATAGCGCGGCCGGACTGATCGAACAATTGGGCCTTGCCGCCCATCCCGAAGGCGGATGGTATCGGGAGACGTGGCGGGGTGCAGAGGGGCTGGATGGGCGCGCGGCAGGCACCGCCATCATCTTCCTGCTCCGCGCTGGCGAGGCATCGCATTGGCACACGGTCGATGCGGCTGAATTGTGGCTGTGGCAGGCAGGCGATCCGCTCGAACTGCGGCTTGCGGCGAGCGATGCCGGGCCGGTGCGTTCGGTGATCCTTGGCGCGGATATTGGCAATGGGCAGGCGTTGCAGGGTGTGGTCGCGCCCGGCGAATGGCAGGCGGCGCGGCCTTTTGGGGAGCCGCAGCATGGCTACACACTTGTCTCCTGCGTGGTGGTGCCAGGGTTCGATTTCGCGGGCTTCACCCTCGCTCCGCAGGGCTGGGAACCGGGTCAATGATCCGTTTGATCCTGCGTTGGGTGCTTGCGGCGTTCTATGCCTTGGCTGGCATTATCCACTTGATCCGGCCCGAACCGTTTCTGACCATCACCCCGGCATGGGTGCCAGCGCCATATGCCGTGGTGCTGTTGACAGGAGTAGCCGAAATCCTCGGTGCGATCGGGCTGTTGCAGCCTTTCTCCCAGCCTTTGCGCCGCGCGGCAGGGTGGGGTCTGGCGCTGTATGCCCTGTGCGTCTGGCCAGCCAACATCAACCACTTCATCATCGACATGGCGCGCGCTGATGGCGGGTTGGGCCTTGCCTATCACGTCCCGCGCATGTTTGCGCAGCCGCTGATCATCTGGCTGGCGTGGTGGGTCAGCCGCGATCCGCGCTCGCCCACGATCTGACCGTCCCCCCAAACGCAAAACGGCGCGCGACCCAATTCAGGCCGCGCGCCGATTGTCATGCACCCCGCAAGTCAGCGGGGGGCGCAATCTCAGCTCAGATGCTTCGAGACCGCAGCGGTCATCTTGAACATCGAGATCTGGTCCTTGCCGATCACCGCGCCGAGCTTGGCATCGGGATTGATCTGGCGCTTGTCCTTGGTGTCCTGCAGGCTGTGGGCCTTGATGTATTCCCACACCTTTGATGTTACCTGAGCGCGGGTCATCGGGCCCTTGCCGATCACCGCTTCGAGGTCTGCGGTAAGCGTCACTGGTCTCTGCAGTGCGTTGGTCGTTCCAGCCATGGTCTACTCCCTTATCATAGTGGCAGGTTAGTCAATCTCAGCATCTTCCCAGCCCGCATCATCATCTCCGCCGCCCGTGAAGGTGGCATGAAGCACTGCGCAGGCCGTAATCGTCCCTTGCAGCGATGCGAGCAGTTCCGCCCGCCCTGCGCCCGGCATCAGCACGAGCGGCAAGTCGGTGGCGAACAGTTGAAACAGGTAATGGCGCGTCTCACCCTCAGGCGGGTCGGGCAGCAGCCATTCGGAGTTGCGAAGCGCATTTTTGCCAACGCGCGGTGGCACTTCGCCTTCGAGCAGCTTGCCACGCTGGCCCTTCAGCCCCCACACCAGCCAATGGCAGGCCGGTTCGGCAGCCCAATTGTCCGGGGAGCCGGAAGCTTCTTCAACCACCAGCACCAGTTCTTGCGATCCGGGCGGCGGCGCGCTCCATTCGAGCGGCGGGGCGACAGCGTCTTCTTCGCTGGCGGTAAAGCTCGGGTCGAGCGCCTCACCTGCCGCGAATGCCGGGCTAGTGAGCGCAAAGCCGCCGCGCGCCAACGCCTGCGCCGAGCCCAGCATCGCCACCGCGAGACCGGGATGGCGTGCAGGCAGAGGCACATTTGCCGAGAGCCAGGCCGGGAAATCAGTCATGATTCTGTCGCTTCATCCCGGTGTTGCTAGTCCAGCCAGCGCCGAGAAACGAGACTTCGCAAGGCGGTTTTCGCCGGTTTTTGCGGAAAACCCAGCAAATGCAGGCAAAAAGGTCACGCTTTCAGCCGTTTTCGCGCCGAACGGATGCTTCCGTTCTTGCTCTTGTCCCCTTGGCATTGCATTTCCCATCACAAGAGACGGGCGTTCACCCGCCGCTGATTCATCCCGAAACCGGAGTTCTAGCCTGCCATGCATGTCGGTCGCGCCGCCTTGAGCTTCGTTCTTGCCGTCAGTCTTGCAGCCTGTGGGGGTGGCGGATCGTCATCCACACCGCCCACAGCAGGGGGTGGGACGCCTGCGCCTACGCCGCCGCCAGTATCGACCGCCTGTTCGGTCCGCGCGCAGCAGGACTTCGCCGACGCGGTGCTCAATGAATGGTATCTGTTCCCCGATCTGCTGGCTGCGGCCAACCCGGCGAACTTCAATTCGGTGCAAAGCTTTCTTGATGCCCGCGTTGCGCCGGCGCGGGCGCAGGGCCGCGATCAAGGCTTCACCTTCGCCACCTCGATCGCGGAAGAAACCGCGCTGATCAACTCAGGGTCAAGCGCCGGGTTCGGCATCCGCCTCGCCTTTGACAATGCCGCGCGCCGGGTGTTCGTGGTCGAAGCTTACGAAGGCGCAAATGGCCTTGCCGCCGGGCTTGACCGGGGGAGCGAGATCACCGCCATCGGCACCAGCAGCGCCAGCCTGCAATCGGTATCCAGCCTGATGGCGAGCGGCGGGGCGCAGGCGGTGGTTAATGCGCTCGGGCCGTCCACGGCGGGCACGGCGCGCGTACTGCGGTTCGTCCAACCGGGCGGCGCGACCATCGAAAGCAACATCACCAAGACCGATTTCGCGCTCGATCCGATCTCGAACCGCTATGGCGCGCAGATCCTCAATGATGGCGGACGCCGCGTCGGCTATCTCAACCTGCGTACCTTTATCGTCGCCGATGCCGCTGCACAGCTGCGTCAGGCCTACGGTCAGTTTGCCGCGCAGGGCGTGACCGAGCTGATCATCGATCTGCGCTATAACGGCGGCGGGCTTGTCAGCGTGGCCGAAACGATGGGTGATCTGATGGGACAGGGCCGCACCGGCCAAGTTTTCAGCCGCACCGTGCTTCGCCCGTCCAAGGCGTCGGAGAATACCACCCGCACTTTCCGCGCCGAAACCAACGCGATCGCGCCAACCCGCATTGCCTTTATCACCACCGAGGCCAGCGCCTCGGCGAGCGAGCTGGTGATAAACGCGATGCTGCCTTACATCGGCAATAATATCGCGCTGATCGGAACCGACACATCGGGCAAACCGGTTGGGCAGTTCGCGTTTGATCAGGCCGAGTGCGACCTAAGGGTACGCGCGGTGACGTTCCAGACGGTCAACGCCAATGGGCAGGGGGACTATTTCTTCGGACTTGGCCCGTTCGTTCCCAACACTTGCCGCGCCGGGGACGATATCACTCGCCCGTTCGGCGATCCGCAGGAAGCATCCACTGCGGTAGCGCTCGATTTCTTGGCCGGGCGTTCGTGCACCGCCTTTGGCGCGACGGCATCGGCTGCTGGCGAAAACGGGGCGAATGCGGGGCAGCGCACCCGTGCCGGGCTCGATCTGCCTGACCGTGCGATGCTCCAGCCGCGCGAACCCAACCGCGCGCAGTTCGATATCCCGGGGCTGTTCTAAGGCCTGCCCTAAAGGCCTTGGGGCACCGTCTCGAACCCGGGAATGTCGCCCAGATCGACCCAGTCCTGCTTGCTTTTGGTATAGCAATGGAATGCGGGCTTGAGGATGCTGGTGTCGTCCAGCGTCCCGGCCTTGATGAACATCATGCCGGGCGGGGTTTCGACCCGGGTGAAGACCGGGGATCCGCAGGTGCCGCAAAACTGCCGCCGCACGGTCGCGCCGGTATCGCCAGTGTCGTTGTAAGTGGTCACCTCACCCTCGTAGCTGACCGCATCTTCGGGCACGCCGATGATCACCGACAGGCTGCTGCCCGCCTGCCGCTGGCAGTTCTTGCAGTGGCAGGTGACACACAGCAGCGGATCGCCTTCAAAGCTGTAACGCACCTTGCCGCACAGGCATCCTCCGGTCGTGGTCATGGTCTCTCCCCCTATGTCGCGCCCGCTTACGGCGCCGCATCGCCGGTGAACGGCTGACGATCCGTATAGCCGCAGCCGCGCAAGGTTTCCTCACCCAAAGCGATAGTGGCAACGTAGGGGTAGGCCCGGTCGCTCATCCCGTCGCTGCACTGTCCGGGGGTGAGGCTGATGGTTACCGCTGCGCCGTCCAGCGTGCCGGAAAAGCCCAAGCCGTTGTTCCCGGCGAAACGGGTCACAGCAAAGTCAAAACCTTCGGGGTGATCGGGGTTGGCGTAATTCGCCTGCCCGCCCTCGATTGTAACACCCCAAAACGGTTCGGTGCCGGTCAGCCTGACCACCTCTTCGGGCGCGATGGCGCTGAAGGTTTCGCCCTTGGAGTCAATCGCGTCGCCATTGGGGGTGCAGGCGGCGGCCATCAGGGCGGCCATGGGCAGAAGCAGACAAGATATTTGCAAGCGTACGGGCATAACGGGACTCCTCGGAATGCCTAGTATAATCCGCCGTCGCACCATAGCAAAGGGCGGGCCTCGCCTGCGCGAAACCCGCCCTGCTATTCAACCAATAAGCTTGGCGCTTACTTGGGCATCAGCACCGTGTCGATCACGTGGATCAGGCCGTTCGATGCAGCAACATCGGTCGCCGTCACCTTGGAGGTGTTGCCTGCCGCATCGGTCAGCACAACGCCGCCATCAACGATCTTGGCAGTCAGCGTGCCGCCGCCGACGGTGGCGACGGTGTAGCCCGCATCGCCTGCTTCGGTGATGGCGGTGGTCAGCGTCGCGGCATCAACCGAACCTTCGACCACGTGGTAGGTCAGGATCGCCTTGAGCGTTTCCTTGTCGTCGGTGGTCAGCTTTTCCACGCTGCCGGCGGGCAGCTTGGCAAAGGCATCATTGGTCGGCGCGAACACGGTGAACGGACCAGTACCCGACAGGGTTTCGCCAAGCTCAGCGGCAGTCACGGCGGTGACCAGGGTCGAGAAGGTTTCATTGCCCTGCGCAACTTCGACGATGGTGCCGGCTGCGGTCGCGTCGTCAGCGACGGCGGTTGCATCTGCCGCAGTGTCTTCAGCAGGAGTCTCGGCGGCGCAGGCGACCAATGCCAATGCGGCCACCGAAGCGAGGGTGAAGTGGATGATTTTCATGCGTGTAATCCTTGGTTGCGCCCGAAGGCCGGAGTTCGCCGCGATGAAGGGGTGCATCGGCGGCGTAGCAGCGCACGCCCTGAAGGACGGCACCTTGTGATCATACGAATGGTCGGGGGCGTTGGATGTTCCGAACTATCGCAAATGAACTCAATTGGGCCGGAACCTTGCACAATCCGGCGGGTTCACACTGCCATGAACACCGCCCCAAGCTTTGCCCCCACCCGCACCGCAGCACTAAACCGCCTTGCCGCCTTCCTTCCTGCCGCAGGAAGGCGCTACGCCGACACCCGCAACGAAGATGGCGGGCCGGGCGCGGATGGCGCCTATGGTAATGTCTCGCAGCTGTCGCCGTGGCTGCACGCAGGCGTGCTGGGCGAGGCTGAGGTGATCGAAGCGGTGCTGGGCCAGCACAGCCCGAACGCGTCGGAAAAGTTCGTCGCCGAGGTGTTCTGGCGCATCTACTTCAAAGGCTACCTTGAACAGCGCCCGGCAATCTGGTCCGATTATTGCGCGGGGCGCGATGCGGCGCTCGCCGCAGTAGATCGCAATGCCGGGATCCGCACCGCCTATGCCGAGGCGACCGAGGGTCGCACCGGAATCGAAGCCTTCGACGTCTGGGCGCGCGAGCTTGTCGCCGCCGGCTACCTCCACAATCACGCGCGGATGTGGTTTGCCAGCATCTGGATTTTCACGCTGAAGCTCGATTGGCGGCTCGGTGCTGACTTTTTCCTGCGGCATCTGATGGACGGTGATGCTGCGTCGAACACACTGTCGTGGCGCTGGGTCGCGGGGCTGCATACCAAGGGCAAGCATTACATGGCACGGCCCGATAACATCGCCCGCTACACCACCGGGCGGCCCGGCGGTGCGCTTGCTGCCGATGGCATCGCCGACCACGCTGAACCGCTGGAGGAGGCGCATGAGTACGCCCGCCAAAAGCTTGACCTGCCCGCCCCGGTGACTGCCGCCGAACTGGCGCAACCATTCGCGCTGCTGCTGCATGATGAAGCTGCGCACCACGCCCCGCTGGCCCTGCCCGCTGCGCCGGCGCTGGTAATCGGCGCGGCTCGGCCGGCTGCGCGTTCACCGGGCGACGTGGGCGTGCTGGCACGAGATTTTACCCAAGATGCGGTCGCTGGCGGGATGGCCGAAGCCGCCGCGGCGTATGGCTGCCCGGCCATGGATTGGCGCGCGGGCGAACCCCTCGCGCCGCTGCTCGCCGCCGCAGGGGTGGATCGGATCGCGATCCCCTATCTCCCGGCTGGATGGACGCGCGATGCCTTATGGCCCGATCTCGCCCCAATGGCCGCGAAGGGCCGGGCCGTGACAGTGCTCAGCGATTGCAACCGCGCCACCTGGCCCCATGCCAAGGCCGGGTTCTTCGGCGTGGCCAAGGCGATTGTCGGCGTTTTGCGCGAATGCGGGATCACTGGGGCGCGGTAGCGGGCTCAACCCGGCATTAACCTTGACCGGTTAAACTGGCGCGACATTCATCGCTTGAGGGCTCGCGCCATGCTCTATCCCAACCGGCTTCAGGCCGCGCTGCTGTTCGACCGTCCCATGAGCGATCTTGAAACGATCGTGCGCGATTTCGCCCGGATCGAAGGCATGAAATCGGGCGCGGCCTTCAACATTCCCGAAGCCAATCCGGGACGCTTTTACCGCCTGTTCAACGGCGCCGAAGAGCTGATGCTAACCTTCGAATATGTCGACGGCCCGGCCAATGTCGATGCGTTTCGCGGGGCGCTGTCATCGTCGTTCACCGGACTTGCCACGCCCGACATCCGCGCGCGCATCGCCCGCACGCAGAGCCACATTCTGGTCGAAGCGTCGCACGGGGTAATGGCTGGGGTTGAGGACGATCCCAAGATCGCCGCAATGTTTGCAGCAATCGGACGCCCCAAGTCGGGGGCGACGCAGGTGCAGTTCGAGCGGCGCCTTGCGGTGCTGGGGTTGATGACCAGAGTGGCGGCAGAGCAAGCCGTGCCGCTGGCCGTCCACTGGACTCAGTCAGACTTGCTGATCGGCGGCGAGCAGTGCGATGCCTTTGCCGCGATGGAGCCGCCCAGCCCGCTCCACATCCACCCGTTTCTTTATGGCCCGCAGGCCGCACCGGGCGATAGGTCGCTGGTCGGCATCCGCACGTTCGGAGCGCGCCACTGGCTTGGACGCGAAATTCTGATCAAGCCGAATGTTCTGCCCTGGGCCGCCAATTACGAGACGATTCTGGCCTTCCTGCGGGTGGCGACGATGGCCAATGGTTACGTCATTCCCGATGGCGACACCTTCGGGCCCGAGGATCGCAGCCAGTCGTTTCGGGTGCTGCACCACGATGTTGGCGCGGATATTGGCTATGTTACGCCAGAACCCGCCGACATGCCGATGTACGAGCTGGTACCGCTGAAATATGTCGAACACGGCTTCGTTGCGCCGGACCATGTGCCCGAGGCCAACGTCTTTGAAGACCGCGCCTTTCCGGCCACGATCATGCCGGATGATCAGGACGAGAAAACCGCGCTCGCCAATGAATGGTCGGAAAAACGCAAGCTGGCCGAAGGCGTCGGTGGAAGGTTCGAGGTGCGCGCAAAGGGCGAAGCGGGCGAGGTAACGCCGCCGCCAGTACCGCCGCCTGCCCCGGTCATTGCGCCAACGCCAAGCCAGCCGGGACTTCCCAGCCTGAGCGGGCGCGGTCTGCGGGCCAAGGTGTTCGGGCGCAAGGAGGCGTAACCACGCCGCCGGCCCGGTGGTTTCAACCGGTGGGGTAAGCGGCCAGCGCGGCCTGCGCCAATTCGGCTGCTTCTGCGGCGTCGGCAGCTTCGGCGGCGCGTTTGTCTGAACGGATCAGATCCGCCTTCACGCGTTCTTCCGCCGTCTTGCGGGCCTGTTCCGCCAACCCGCGCCAGGTCTTTTCCGAGCGCAATTCGCGGTCGCGGACATTGTCGAGCGTCGCCTTGCCGGCGAGCGCCGCCGCTTCGTCTGCGCGTTCGCAGTAGAATTCGTAGGTCTGGGCCATCAGGGTGTCCTGCCGGGAGAAGGGAGAGGCGGGAGTATAAGGGGACGGGGCTTAGTCAGCTGCCGAAAGGTTCACGGCGCTTTCCTTGCCGTTACGACCCTGTTCGAGATCGTAGTTAAGGCGCTGGTCCTTATCGAGGCTGTGCATGCCGGCGGCCTGCACGGCAGTGATGTGGACGAAGCTGTCCGACGAGCCATCGTCAGGCTGAATGAAGCCATAGCCCTTGTCGGTGTTGAAGAACTTTACGGTTCCGGTCTTGCTCATGCGATGTTCCTTTCAAGAACAATCATTTGCCCGCCCGCGACGTGCGAGAAGGATAGTGCGTCGTATCGTCCGATGAAAGGAAGTCGTCGTCTGGTTAACGCCGGGGCCGGTGGGGAGCCGTTTGACGGGGCCCGATGGCAAGCGGCGGAGCGCAAATTTCGAAGTCCGTCGCAAATTTCGACGTCAGCGGGAGCCATGTAGCACGGTTTGCACCAAACGCCTAATCTGGCGCGACCTGGCGGGGGTCTGGAGGGGGTCT
>LNED01000031.1 GCA_001464915.1 Sphingomonadales bacterium Ga0077531 | reverse complement strand
CGAGCCTTTTGCTGCCCCTCGCTTTGCTCCTGCTTATCGCAGTGCCAGCGGATTTCTCCCTGTTTCTCGCCTGCGGCTTCGTGATCGGACTTGTCTCGATCATCGCCTCTCCCACCGCCTATGTCAGCCTGCTCCCGCAATGGTTCTCGCGGCGGCTCGGCCTGGCCGTGGCGCTGGGCATGTTCGGATCGGGATTCGGACAGTTTGCGATGGCGCACGCGCATGGAGAACTTCTCTCCCATTATGACTGGCGAACCGTCTGGGCAATCATGTCGGGCGTCGTCGGCGCAGTAGGCATTCCCGTCGCGCTCTTCGCCGCGCGCGATCGGCCCGAGTTACGGCGGCTTCGGCAAGCGCGAAACGAAGAGGCGATTGAAGGCGCATCCCTACGCGACGCGATGCGTTCGCCGCTATTCTGGTCCGCGACACCGGCCTTTTTCCTGATCATGCTGGTGACCGCCGCCATGCTGACCCATCTGGCACCGCTGCTAACCGACAAGGGTTGGGCGATCGAGCGCGCCGCCGGGGTCGTTGCGATGATCGGGCTCGTCTCCCTGGCCGGCCGGGCCGTGTCGGGCGCTTTACTCGACCGGTTCGGCTTCGGCATCCTCGGTGCAGCGCTGTTTCCGCTCCAGGCCGCCGGCTGCGTGATGCTGGCGACGGTGGATAGCGACGGCGCGATCTACCTTGCCGCAGCGTTGATCGGCCTCGCTTATGGCGTCGAGGCCGACATGCTGCCGTGGCTACTGCGGCGTTATTTCGGCCTGCGCTGTTTCGGCCGCCTATACGGTATCGCGTTCGGGGTCGTGCAACTCGGGTCGGTTTTCGGCCCCCTCCTCCTCGGCTATTCGTTCGACCGCCTCGGTGGGTATGCGGCGGGTCTCTGGATTCTCGCAATCGCGTCGATGATTTCGACCTTGCTCATCATCGCGGCGACACGGCTCGCGGGCGGCGAATCCGTTCGCCAGGCGCAGGCCGCATGACGCGGGCTGCCCCTCTCCTCACAATCGGACATCAAGAGGCTATCGCGTGAAACGAAAAATTACGTTCGCCGTCCTGACGCTTCTCGTCGGTGCCATTCTGCTCGTCTTCCTCAACCGCGACCGCCTGCTCGACATGGCGATCCGCGAGCGGCTTCAGCGCAAGCCCGACATGAGTTTCGTCGCCGACGACGGCCATATTCGTGTGCTCCTGTGCGGAACCGGCACGCCGGAAGTCAGCACGGCCCGCGCCCAGGCTTGCACACTGGTCGCCGCGGGCGGCAAGATGTTCCTGTTCGATGTCGGCGACGGGGCCGTGCGGTCGCTCGAGAAATCGAATGTTCCGATCACGCTCCTGGAGCGCGTCTTCATCACTCATTTCCATTCGGACCATTTCAATGATCTCGCGACGCTCATCAACGCCAGCTGGATCTGGGGACGCGAGACGCCGCTGGAGGTCGAAGGGCCGGTCGGGATGCAAGCGGTGCTGAATGGATTTGCCAAGAGTTATGCGCTCGACGAAGGCTATCGCAGCACCAATATGCCGCACCTCGCAGCGCGGCGCGACGTCGCGTTCGGCAAGGCGCTCGAAATATCCTTCCCCGAGGGCAAGCGAAGCACGCGCGTCTATGACAAGGACGGCATCACCATTGACGCGGTGCTGGTCGCGCACGACCCGGTCAAACCGGCTCTCGGCTACGTGCTGCGCTATCGCGGCAAGAAGATTTTCATCAGCGGCGACACCGAGGTCAGCCCCGCCAATATCGCCGCGATGCGCGGAACAGACCTTGCCATCCACGAAGCCTACGCCACCCATGTCGTGCGCCGCGCAATTCCCCAGATGAAGAAGCTTGGCATGACAGCGGATGCAGAGGTGGCCGAGCGGACCATCCCCTATCACGCCGACAATATCGCTCTCGCGCGGCAAGCCGAAGCGGCCGGGGTGAAACGCCTCGTGCTCACGCACCTCACGCCTTACCCAGGCAATTTCGTGACCCGCCGACTTTTTGTCCAGGGGATGTCCGACATCTACAAGGGCGAGCTGACCGTCGGACAGGACGGGATGATCATCATCCTGTGAACCACTAGGCTGACCGCTTCCATTTGGAATCGTGACCTGCCGAATGACAATAGCTAGTTGGGCCGTACGACCGAAAACGACCGATTTCTGTGCTGGATGCTATCGCGGAGGAGACGACGGACCGCGGCCCGACGGTCATTCATCGAAGCTGGTCGAGCGCGAAAGCTCGTCCCAAGTGGCGATCTCCGCCGCCATCGCTTCGAGCTTCTGGCCGACTAGATCCAACGCATCGCTGCCGAGGAACAGCCGCGAGGGCGGCTTCGGACTTTCGATTATCGCGAGCAGCGCGCGCGCAGCCTTCGCCGGATCGCCGGGCTGCGCGCCGCTCTTGGCTTGCCTCGCGGCACGGATCGGATCCATCACCTGGTCATAGTCGGCAATGCTGCGCGGCGTACGATCCATTGAGCGCCCTGCCCAGTCGGTGCGGAATTGGCCAGGCGCGAGCGCGGTCACGTTAATACCGAATCCAGCAAGCTCCTTGCCCAGCGCCTCGGAAATGCCTTCGAGGGCGAACTTGCTGCCACAATAGAAGCTGATGCCCGGCATGGTGATGAAACCACCCATCGAAGTAATGTTCACGATGTGGCCCCGCCGTCGAGCGCGCATGCCGGGGAGCACCGCCTTGATCAGCGCAACCGGGCCAAAGACGTTGGCGGCGAACTGACGCTGAAGTTCGTCGATCGACGATTCCTCCAGCACGCCTTCATGGCCATAGCCGGCATTATTGACGAGTATGTCGATCGGGCCGGCCGTCCGTTCGGCGCCGTCGACTGCGCCCGGGATCGCGTCGTACCGCGTGACATCGAGCAACAACGGGTGGGCACGGCCGGGTGCGAGCGCGGCAAAAGCATCAGCGTCGCTCGCGCGCCTGACGGTGCCGATCACCTTATGGCCCGCTTCGAGCGCTCCTGCGGCGAAAGCCTGACCCAGACCGGAGCTGACGCCGGTGATAAGGAATGTCTTGGAGGTGGCGGTTGGCATATTCAAACTCCGGCTGGACACAAAAGTATATCATGATATAGATAGTGATATGACGAACCGCAAGACACGACCCTCATCCTCGCCCTCCGTCAGGGGTGAACCGCTCCGCCGGCTTGTGCTCGATGGGGCCGAGCAGCTGCTCCGTCAGGGGAATGCAGAATTCTCGATGCGCGATCTGGCAGCAGAAGCAGGCGTCAGCTTTGCAACCCCGTTCAATCAGTTCGGAAGCAAGGCGGCGATCATGCACGCACTTTCTGCGCGCCGCATCGACACCATGGCGGAGCGCTTCGCAAGACTCCCGCATCGCGGCCATGCGGCCGAGCGCGTGCTGCTCGCCATCGATGTCGCGGTCGCGGTGATGATCGAGGAACCTGGAGTCAACCGCGCCGTGATGGGCTGGATCGGTACGGCCGGCCCCTCCTCCGGAGACGTGCTGGCGCATTCAGCGGCCTTGTGGACCCTGGCGCTGGGCGCCGGCGAAGGCCTGATCACAGACCAACGCGAGCCCGTGCTGTGCGACTTGCCACGGCAACTTGCATTCGCCTTTCGCGGCGTATTGTCCTTCTGGACCGCGGGCGAAATGCCCAGCGAAGCGCTCGGCCCAAGTGCGCGGGCGATTGCTGGCAGCTTGTTGCGCGGCTTTCTGCCGCAATGTTCTGAGGGTCTAAACGGCAGCTTTCAGGCGTCGATCTCGCGGCCAGCTACGACCGACAGGAGGCGCGAACCGGCCTTCCGGTATAGGAATCAACGTTGAAGCAGGTGCGTCATCGGCATGCCCTCCCGCGCCTTGGTACTCTAGCCGCCTAGGCAGCACCTCGAAACTGAATTGTCGCCTGCTCACATGAATGACGTTCGTGGGATAACAACAAGATCAAAGATTCTGCTGAAAAGCCGTCGAACTTCGCCCACTGGCCGATGTTCGACGCGATCATTCACGGAGCCGGCGGGTGGAGGAAATGGTGGAAGAGCCTTGGCCGCTCTCCAAATAATATTGCTAAATTAGTCCACTAGCCAAGAAATCTGGATGCCTCACGAGGATTCTTACCGGTAATCTTCGTCTCGGAGCGTGGTCGCGATAGTCCAAGGAGAAAACGCATGGACGACACGTAGTCCCATTGAACAAGGGCTCTTAATGCTCATGAAACTGGTGATTGCTGGGTGATTGCTGGACCATATTTCAAGCAACAGATTTCATTTAAAACTCATATAATTCAATAATATAGTTGACTTTGGACACAAAATCTGGTATTTTCGGTTTCGGCGGTGTGCCTAATCACTCGCCCTGTCCCGGCGTGCATGCGCCCTGACCGATTCCTTCGCGAACACATCCCAGCTTCGGAACGATCCCCTAGCCCGTCCGCTGAGATGTTGGGGGCATTGAACAACGGGATATGACCATCATGAGCATAAGCACCCTCAAAGACCTGTATATCGAACAGTTGCAGGACATCCACAGCGCCAACCGTCAGGCGTTGAAGGCAACCAAGGAACTGCATGAAGCGGCCAGTTCGGAAGAATTGAAGAGCGCGCTCGCTTCAGGCGTAAAGGGCATTGAAGACGGCATCGAGCAGGTCAAAACCCTGATCAAAAGCCACGATGCCGATCCTCGCGCCGAACATTGCAAGGGCATGGAAGGTCTCGTCGCCGAAGCGCGTGCCCACGCAATCGAAGCCGATATTAGCGATGATGATGTGCGCGATGCCTCGATCATCTCGCAATATCAGCGGATGACGCATTACGGCATTGCCGGTTACGGCACCGCGCACGCCTTTGCCAGCCGGCTCGACCTGAAGCAGGATTGCGATGTGCTGCAAACCTGCCTTGATCACACCTACGGCGGCGACAAGCACATGACGAGCATCGCGTCGGGCGAAGTCAATCAGGCGGCAGCACTGGCCTGATCATCTTCAATGGCTAAGCGAGGGGGCTCGGCCAGTTTGGCTGGGCCCCTTCTGCATCAGCTTGGCAATTAACCCACAACCCCCGCGCCCGCCAGCACCGCCAGCGTCAGCACATCGGGCACCGTCGCGGTCATCGGCACGATCTGCACCGGCTTTTCCACGCCCAGCAGCATCGGGCCAATCGTGGCATTGCTGCCCAATTCGCGCAGCAGCTTGGCCGACAGGTTGGCCGATTGCAGCCCCGGCATGATCAGCACATTGGCTGGGCCGGACAGGCGGCTGAACGGGTAGAGCGCCATCACCTTGGGATTGAGCGCGGCGTCGGGCGCCATTTCGCCTTCGTATTCGAAGCCAGGATCCTCGCGGTCGAGGATCGCCACAGCCTCACGGATATTGTCGAGCCATTGGCCCGACGGGTTGCCGAAGGTCGAATAACTGAGGAACGCGACGCGCGGTTCGTGGCCCATACGGCGGGCAACAGCGGCGGTTTCCTTGGCGATGTGGGCCAGTTCCGCCGCGTTCGGGCGTTCGTTGATGGTGGTATCGGCGAGGAAGGTCGTGTGGTTCTTGCCGATCATCATGTGGATGCCGAAAGGCAGCGCGCCTTCCTTGTGATCGAGCACCAGGTTCACCTCACGCACGGTCTGCGCGAACGTGCGGGTCATGCCGGTGATCATCCCGTCCCCATGGCCGAGCGCGACCAGCAGCGCGGCAAACACGTTGCGTTCCTGATTGACCATGCGGCGCACATCGCGCTGGGTAAACCCGCGCCGTTGCAACCGCTTGTAGAGGAATTCGACCATCGCGGGCACGTGCTCGCTATCGGCCGAATTCTGGATTTCAAAGCTGCCCGGATCGGCCACCGAAAGCTGGTGCAGCTTGTCGAGCACCGCCTTGGTGCGGCCCACGAGGATCGGAGTGCCATAGCCGAAATCGCGGAACTGGATCGCGGCGCGCAGCACCACTTCTTCTTCGGCTTCGGCGAACACCATCCGCTTGGGGTTGGCCTTGGCGACTTCGTACACCCCGCTCAGCACCGACGTGGTCGGGTTGAGGCGCGAGCGAAGCTGGATGCGGTAGGCGTCGAAATCATCGATGCGCGCCTTGGCCACGCCCGAATCCATTGCCGCCTTGGCCACGGCGGACGAAACGACCTCGATCAGGCGCGGGTCGAACGGGGCGGGGATGATGTAATCGGTGCCGAACTTGTGGTTCTTGCCATAGGCCGATGCGACTTCTTCGGGCACCTGCTGGCGGGCGAGTGCGGCGATAGCCTGCGCGGCGGCGACCTTCATCTCTTCGTTGATGGTGGTCGCCTGCACATCCAACGCGCCACGGAAAATGAACGGGAAACCCAGCACGTTGTTGACCTGATTGGGAAAATCGCTGCGTCCGGTAGCGATGATCGCATCGGGGCGCACGGCCTTCGCTTCATCAGGCATGATTTCAGGCACCGGGTTGGCCATTGCGAAGATGATCGGCTTGTCCGCCATCTTGCGCACCCATTCGGGCTTCAACGCGCCCGCCGCCGACAGGCCGAGGAAGATGTCCGCGCCCACCAAAGCTTCTTCAAGGCTGGTGGCGGTGGTAGCGACGGCGTGGGCGCTTTTCCACTGGTCCACGCCTTCACGGCCCGGGGTGATCGGGCCGGTACGGTCGCACATGATCACGTTTTCGTGGCGCACGCCCATCGCCTTGATCAACGCGGTGCAGGCAATCGCCGCTGCGCCTGCGCCGTTCACAACCACCTTCACATCGCGGAAATCGCGCCCGGTCAGGTGGCAGGCGTTGAGGAGCCCGGCCGCGGTGATGATCGCAGTGCCGTGCTGATCATCGTGCATCACCGGGATATTCATCCGCTCGCGCAAGGCAGCTTCGATGATGAAGCATTCGGGCGCCTTGATGTCTTCCAGATTGATGCCGCCAAAGGTCGGCTCCATCAGCGCAACCGCGTTGATGAAGGCTTCAGGGTCTTCGGTGTCGAGTTCGATATCGAAGACGTCCACATCAGCGAAGCGTTTGAACAAGACCGCCTTGCCCTCCATCACCGGCTTGGAGGCGAGCGCGCCCAGATTGCCGAGGCCGAGGATCGCGGTGCCGTTGCTGATCACCGCCACAAGGTTGCCTTTGACGGTGTAACGCGCGGCGAGCGAGGGATCGGCGGCAATCGCTTCCACCGGAGCGGCAACGCCGGGCGAATAGGCAAGGCTGAGATCGCGCTGCGAGGTCATCGGCTTGGTCGCGACGATCTCCAGCTTACCGGGCCGGATCGTCTCGTGATAGAACAATGCCTCACGGGTGGTGAAACCGCCCCTATTCGGTGTGGCGTTCTCTTCGGCCATGATGCCTGATCCCTCTGTTTGTGCTTGGCGTGAACGCTGAAGCGCTTAGCGGGGCGCGCGGCGCTGCGATAGGGCGGAAATGACGCGACTCCGGGGAAAGCCGTAAGGGCATGCATTCCGAATCGCCCTCGGCGTAGCTAGGCCAGCCAGATGGCCGCCCTTAAAGATACCAAGCCCACCCCGATGATGGCGCAATACCTGGCCTTGCGCGAAGAGGCGGGCGATGCCTTGCTGTTCTACCGGATGGGCGATTTCTTCGAGCTGTTCTTCGAAGACGCCCGCACCGCAGCGCAAATCCTCGACATCGCGCTGACTACGCGCGGGGAGCATAATGGCGCGCCGATCCCGATGTGCGGGGTGCCGGTGCATTCGGCCGAAAGCTACCTTGCGCGCCTGATCCGGGCGGGTTGCCGGGTGGCGATTGCCGAGCAGGTCGAAACACCAGACGAAGCCAAGGCGCGGGCCAAGCGTGAAGGCACACCGTCGTCCAAGGTGCTGGTCAGCCGCGCGATTGTACGGTTGGTGACCGCTGGCACGCTGACCGAGGAAGCCTTGCTCGAACCGCGCCGCGCCAATGTGCTGGCCGCGCTGGCGGAGCTGCGCGGTACCATCGGGATTGCGGCCTGCGATGTATCGACCGGGGCAATGGTGCTGGAGGAGTGCGCGCCCGAGATGCTCGGCGCAGCACTCGCACGGCTGGCGCCGACCGAGGTGGTGGTGCCCGAAGACTGGGAGCACGGGTTGGAGGAAGTGATTTTCCGCCCGCGCAGCACCTTTGCCAGCGATGCCGGGACGGAGCGGCTGAAGGCGCTGCACGGGGTGGCGACCTTGGACGCGTTCGGCGCGTTCAGCCGCGCGATGCTCAGCGCAGCCGGGGGCCTGATCGCCTATCTCGACCATGTCGGGCGCGGGAGCTTGCCGCTGCTGCTGCCCCCGGTGCTACGCGCTGCCGAAGCCGGGATGGCGATGGACGAGGCGACGCGGGCGAGCCTCGAAATCCTTGAAAGCACCACCGGCGGGCGCACGGGCAGCCTGATCGGTGCGGTTGATCGCTGCATTACCGGAGCCGGGTCGCGTTTACTGGCCGAAGACTTGTCGGCCCCGCTGCTCGACCGCGCAGCCATTGAGGCGCGACTGGCGCTGGTGCAGTTCTGGCGCGATCGCCCGATTGAACGGGCGCAGCTGCGCGATACCTTGCGCGCGATCCCTGACCTTGGCCGTGCGCTTGGCCGGGTTGTGGCGGGTCGGGGAAGCCCGCGCGATCTGGGGCAATTGCGCGATGGTTTGAGCGAGGCCATGCGGCTGCACCACTGGCTTATCGGTGCGCCGAATCGTCCGGCGTTACTGGATGCCGTGCTCACCCGCCTCACTGGCCACGGCGCGCTGACCGACTGGCTGAGTCGCGCGCTGGTGCCTTCGCCGCCAACTGAACGCAGCAACGGCGGCTATATCGCCGATGGTTATGACGCCGCGCTTGACGAATTGCGCGCCACTTCGGGCGATGCGCGCCGGGCGATTGCGGCGATGGAGGCGCGTTACCGCGACGAAACCGGAATCGCCACGCTCAAGATCCGCCACAACGGCGTGCTCGGCTATTTCATCGAGGTCGCCGCGCGCCATGCCGACCGGCTGATGGCACCCGATAGCGGCTTCACCCACCGCCAGACGATGAAGGACGCGGTGCGGTTCAACTCGCTCAAACTGCACGCAGAAGCCGCACGGATTGCCGAGGCCGGCGGCCACGCGCTCGCCGCCGAGGAAGCACATTTCGAGGAGCTGGTGGCCGAAATCACCGCGCTGCGCGAAGCCATTGCCGCCACCGCCGCAGCCCTCGCCCGGATCGATGTCGCCGCTGCCAATGCCGAGCGCGCGGCGGAAGGCGACTGGTGCCGCCCGGAGATTGCCGAAGACACCGGTCTCACCATCACCGGCGGACGGCATCCCGTTGTCGAAGCCGCGCTTGCCAAGGCAGGTGATCGGTTCGTGGCAAACGACTGCGTGCTGGCGAGCGATAACCGGTTGTGGCTGATCGGCGGGCCGAACATGGGCGGCAAATCGACCTTCCTGCGGCAAAACGCGCTGATCGTGCTGCTGGCGCAGGCCGGGAGCTTTGTGCCCGCCGGGGCCGCCCGCATCGGCCTCGTCGACCGGTTGTTCAGCCGGGTCGGTGCGGCGGACAATCTCGCGCGGGGCCGCTCCACCTTCATGGTCGAGATGGTCGAAACCGCCGCCATTCTGGCGCAGGCGACAGCGCGCAGCTTCGTCATCCTTGACGAGGTCGGGCGCGGCACATCGACCTATGATGGCCTTGCGCTCGCTTGGGCAGTGGCCGAGGCGGTGCATTCGCGCATCGCCTGCCGCTGCCTGTTCGCCACCCATTACCACGAGCTCGCCCGGCTGGCCGAAACTTGTGAGGCATTGTCGCTGCACCACGTCCGCGCGCGCGAATGGCAGGGCGATCTGGTGTTGCTGCACGAATTGGCGAAAGGCCCGGCGGATCGTTCCTATGGCCTTGCGGTTGCGCGGCTGGCTGGGGTGCCTGCGGCGGTTGTGAACCGCGCCAAGGACGTGCTCGAAAAGCTGGAAGCCACACGTGAGGCGACTGGCGGTATTGCCGCTGGGCTTGGCGATCTGCCGCTGTTTGCGGCATTGCGCGCCGAGCCGCAGGCCACGCCCGAACAAGAGTTGGCAGAGCAATTGCGCGCCGCCGATCTGGATGCCCTGACCCCGCGCGAGGCGCTCGACCTATTGTATCAATGGAAGCGCACTCTGCCCAAGTCGCGGGGCTAATTTCAACCAAGGCTTAACCGTGACCGGTGTAGTCGTAGCGTCATGTACAAGACCCTTTTCCAGAACAGCAAAGCTGCGCTGCTTTTTGCCGGAATGACCATCCTCGGCGCGGTGATGATGGTCGGCTCGCCCGAGGATGAAGGCGTGCTCGACAAGGCGGTGGATCGCTTTGGCAAGGAACGCGAAACCTTCGTTGAGGGCGCACAAGAATTTGCCGAAACGCAAAGTGTGCCCGACAAGGTAATGGACCCTGACGCGGGTTGGGGCAGCAGCCCGCAGCCGGACATCGGCAACTATGCGCCCGAAGACAGCGAGCCTGACGATTTTTACGCGCCCGTTCCTGTTCCGGGGCGCGCACCGCCGAAAGCCACGACCTTCAGGGAAATACCCGGCCCTCAGCCCGTGATGGGCGACAATGTCGGAACTCCCGTCCCCGGACCCGATGATCAGCCGGGCACCCCGGTGATCACCTCGCGCCAGATGACCCTGACGCCGCAATAGCCAGTTTTAGCGCGTGGGAACCGGGGTCTCGCCCGTGTAATCGTAAAAGCCCCGCCCGGTCTTGCGGCCAAGCCAGCCGGCTTCAACATATTTTACCAGCAGCGGCGCGGGGCGATATTTGCTGTCGCGGGTGGTTTTATACAGCACCTTGATGATGTCGAGGCAGGTATCCAGCCCGACAAAATCCGCCAGTTGCAGCGGCCCCATCGGGTGATTGAGGCCAAGGCGGCAGCCCTTGTCGATATCCTCGATCCCGGCCGTGCTCTGGCCCAGCACGAACACGGCTTCGTTGATCATGGGCAGCAGGATGCGATTGACGACAAAGCCCGGTTCATCCTGGCTCAGCACCACTTCCTTGCCCAGCCCGCGTGCAAAGGCGGTGACCCGGTCGGTGGTGGCCTGCGCAGTGGCGAGCCCGGGGATCACCTCGATCAGACCCATCACCGGCACCGGATTGAAGAAGTGCAACCCGATAAACCGCGCCGGGTCGGGCGAATGGTTCGCCATCCGGGTAATCGGGATCGAAGACGTGTTCGATGCCATGATCGCATCGGCGGCCAGAACCTTGCCCGATGCTTCGAAGATCGCGTTCTTAACCGCTTCCCGCTCGGTCGCGGCTTCGATGATGAGGTTGGCATCGGCCATCGGGGCGTAATCGGCGACCGGGGTGATCCGCGCGAGCAACGCTTCGGCCTCACCCGCTTCGATCTTGCCGCGCCCCATCAGCTTGACCAGCGCTTTTTCGATATTGGCCTTGCCTGCCTCAGCATGGGCGAGGTCAACGTCCGAAAGCATGACTGTCATGCCATGTGCGGCGACGGTCTGGGCGATCCCGGTGCCCATCTGTCCGGCCCCGATTACAGCGATGTTGCGCATGGCAATTCCCTTCGCAAGTGCAGCAAAGCGCTCGCCGTAGCGAGGATGCTGCGATCTGACTAGCGATTAGCGCCGGGAACCCACTTCACATCCGCATGGCCATCGTCATTTGCCACCCGGGCAAGCACGAACAGCAGGTCAGACAGGCGGTTGATATAGGCAAGCGCGGCCGGATTGACGGGCACTTCATCCGCTAGCAGCACCATCGCCCGCTCGGCAGCGCGCGTCGTGGCACGGGCAACATGGACGCGGGCTGCCGCCTCGCTCCCGCCGGGCAGCACGAAGCTGGTCAGCGGCTCAAGCCGTTCGTTGAGCGCATCAATCTGCGCTTCGATCCATTCGGCCTGCACCGGCACGATGCGCAATACCATTTCCGATGGGGTGAAGTCGTCATTCTCAGCCGGGGTGGCAAGGTCAGCGCCAAGATCGAACAAATCGTTCTGCACCCGCGTTAGCAGGGCGCGCTGGCCGTCATCGGTGAGCGCGCAAATTGCCAGCCCGATCGCGCTGTTCGCTTCGTCCACCAAACCCATCGCGTTGATGCGGGCCGAGTATTTCGGGCAGCGCGAGCCATCGACGAGGCCGGTCGTCCCATCATCCCCGGTGCGGGTATAAATCCGGTTCAGCTTGACCATGACGCAAAGGGCTCAGCGCGAAACCGCAAGGATGATCGCCACCACCACGATCGCCAGCGCCTGATACTTGATGCGCGCAAACATCGCTTTGTTCTGGGCAAGCTGCATGTCGGTGACGGTTTCGCCCTCGCCCGTTTCAAGGTCGATCTTGGTGGTCTTGAGGAAGGCGATGATCCCCCGCACCAGCGAGAACAAGACCAGCCCCATCAGGACGAGCAGCACGATGATAAGGAAAACGTTCATGCCATGCATAATGGACGTGTCGCCTTCAGGTTCCAAGCCGCAAATGCTGCAAGCGCAGTTGTTCGGCAAGCATCCTGCCATCCTCGCCGGCCAATCGCCGCTCAGCCAGCGCGGGCGAACCGCGCCGTTTGGCGAGTTTTTCACCGTTCTCGTCCACCAACAAGGGGTGATGATGCCAGCGCGGCACCGGCAGGCTGAGCAGCGCCTGAAGCGTGCGGTGCACATGGCTCGCCGCAAACAGATCAGCTCCGCGGGTCACCAACGTGACACCATCCGCTGCGTCGTCGAGCGTCACGGCGAGGTGATAGCTGGCGGGCAAGTCCTTGCGCACCAGCACCACATCGCCAAGTCCGGACAGGTCGACCACTTGCGGCCCGGCCAGTGCGTCTTCCCACACCAGCGGCCCGGTTTCAGCCAGCGCTCGCTCCGTGTCCAGCCGCCATGCCACCGGGTGTAATGGGTCGGGCGGGGTGCGCTTGCAGGTGCCGGGATAGATCAATCCGTCCGAGCCTTGGCGGGCGCCTGCATCCTCAATCGCCTTGCGGGTGCAGATGCAGGGGTAGATGAACCCGCGCGCCCTCAGCGCCTCTGCCGCCGCAGTGTAACTCGCCAGCCGGGTCGATTGCGCAGGCATTTCGTCCCATTCCAGCCCCAGCCATGCGAGATCGCGGCGGAATTCGTCCGCCAGTTCAAGGCGCGAACGCGGCCCGTCAATATCCTCGATCCGCAGCAGGAACTTGCCGCCGCCCGCCTTGGCCAGATCATGCGCGATGATCGCAGACAGCGCATGGCCAAGATGCAGCCGGCCATTGGGGCTCGGCGCGAAACGGGTAACGATTGGGCCGCGATCCTGCATCGTGTGAGCCATGCCACAGCACATATCCTTGCGCTATCCACAGCCCGTCCACATCTTATCCCGGTGGCCATCCCTATGGCCAACACTGTGGATAGCCACCCTGTCACGGGTTTGACTCTTTGGTTTGGCAGGTCAGGATGCAGTCAATCAGGGAGGAACGCGAGCAGTGTTCAATGCCGAACTGATCGAAAGAGCAGCCCAGTTTCGCGGCGCAGACGGTGATCCGACGCGCAACCTGTCGGCGTGTCCGGCGCTGGTGCTGAACGCCGATTACACCCCGCTGTCCTATTACCCGCTCAGCCTGTGGCCGTGGCAGACCGCAATCAAGGCGGTGTTCCTCGACCGGGTGGATATCGTCGCCAGCTATGACCGCGAGGTGCATTCGCCGTCGCTGGACATGAAAATCCCCAGCGTGATCGCGCTGCGGCAATATGTGAAGCAGAGCGAGTTTCCCGCCTTCACCCGCTTCAACGTGTTCCTGCGCGACCGTTTCCAGTGCCAATATTGCGGCAGCCACGATCATCTGACCTTCGACCACGTGATCCCGCGCCGGTTGGGCGGGCGGACGACGTGGGAGAACATCATCACCGCCTGCGCGCCGTGCAACATGAAAAAAGGCGGTCGCACACCCAAGCAGGCGGCGATGCCGGTGCACCGCACCCCGATCCGGCCAACCAGCTGGCACTTGCAGCAGCACGGCAAGCTGTTCCCGCCCAATTACCTCCACGAAACGTGGCGCGATTGGCTTTATTGGGACATTGAACTGGAGGCGTAAGCCGTCAGGTCACCGCCGCGCGCTGATTGAATTCGGGGCGCTGCCATTCTCCAGTTCCGACCACTTCGGCAATATGCCGGGCGGCGGCGGCGATATCGGCGAAGCTCAGATAGGCGGGTGCAAAGCCCAGCCGCAGCACGTCGGGATCACGGAAATCACCAATTACGCCCCGCGCGATCAGGGCTTGGCAGATCGCGTAAGCATCGGGGTGCCGGAACGAGATGTGGCTGCCGCGTGCGCCGCTTTGTGGCGGGCTGACCAGTTCCAGGTCGACATTCAGCGCCATCAGACATTCAAGCAGGAATTCGGACAAAGCCTGGGATTTCTCATAGAGCCGCCCGACGCCGATCTCCGCGATGAGATCAACCCCTACCTCCAGCGCTGCGAGACCCAGCACCGGCGAAGTGCCGCACAGCATCCGCTCGATCCCCGGCGCAGGGGCGTAATCATCGGTGAAGGCAAATGGCGCGGCATGACCAAACCAGCCGGTCAGCGGCTGCGCGAGGTCGGCATGATGCCGCTTGGCGACATAGGCGAAGGCGGGAGCGCCTGGCCCGCCGCACAGATATTTGTAACCACAACCAACTGCGAAATCCGCGCCCACCGCAGCAAGATCAATCGGCACCGCCCCGGTCGAATGCGACAGATCCCACAGCACCAGCGCGCCAGCCGCCTGCGCGGCGCGGGTCAGCGCCGCCATGTCGTGCATGGCGCCGGATTTGTAGTGCACGTGGGTCAGCATCAGCAGCGCGACATCGTTATCTAACGCTGTGATAAGCGAGCCGCGCTCCGCCAATCGCCGCTCTGCCAATCCCTGCGCTTCCAGCCCGGCGATCATGTAGAGGTCAGTCGGGAAATTGCCCGGTTCCGACAAGATCACCTTGCGCCCCGGTCGCATCGCCAGCGCCGCAGCAATCAGCTTGAACAGGTTCACCGAGGTCGAATCGCAGGCGATCACCTCATGCGGCTCCGCCCCAATCAACGGGGCAATCTTGCCGCCGATCCGGCCCGCTGCATCGAACCAGCCCGGCCCGAATGCAGAGGCATTCCACGATCGGATCAGACCTTCGCCCCATTCCTGCTCAATGACACGGCGCATCGCCTCCGGCGTCGCTTTGGGCAGCGCGCCCAGAGAATTGCCGTCGAGGTAGATCACCCCATCAGGCAGCGTGAAGCGATCACGGTATCCCGTGAGCGGGTCGGCAGCATCGAAGTCTTGGGCGCGTTGTTCGGGTGTCATCACCACCCGCCCCTAGCGCGCTCTGTGCTCTGTGGAAACTAAGGCTTGATCTGGCCCTCGATCACGCGGACTTCGGGGTGGTGCTTGTCGATGTGCTTGAGGATCATTTTGAGGTTCTTGCTGTTTGAGCGGAACACGAAATCCGCAGCATCGCCCACCACCGGAATTGCGCCGATGGCGGTGTCGAACAGCACGTTCAGGCCCATGCGGCCAAGCTTCCACTTGGAAATGCCCAGATTGCGCGCTTCCCAGATGATATAGGCGCCCATCGCAGTGGTCACGATATCGCCCAGCACCGGCACCAGCCCGATCAGCGCATCAAGCCCGATGGGCATATTGACCCCGGGGATCACGAAACTGCGTTCCAGCAGCTTCTCCATCGCGCTCACACGGGCGCGCACCGAAGCCGCATCAGTGCCTGTTGGCAGCGCGATGCCGACGATAGTTGCGGTGGGGCGGCGGTTTGTTTGTGTGTCCATGACAATTATGTGGTGGGTTGCGATAGCGGGAACAAGGGGTGCAGCCCCCACGGGTTGGCGATGTAGTTTCTGATAGATCCGCGCACCAGCGACCAGCGGACGGGCGCACCCAGCGGAATGAATGCCTCGCGTTTGGTCAATGCCGCGTGGGCATCGACCAGCAGCAACATACGCGCGGTTGCATCGCGTTCAGTCAATGATTGCCGCACCAGTGCATCGGCCTCACGCGAACACAGGCTCGTCCGCAAGTTGCAGTTGAATTGATTGAGATACCAGCGCGGCGAAGTGTAGCGCGCCAGCGTATCACGCAGCTCAAGGTCAGCCCGTTCACCCGGCGCGGCGCGCACCGCCGATACGCCAATCGGTGCCCATGCCTTGGCAAGTTCGCGCAGCAACAGGTCGCTGCCTGCCCCGCTTGGCAGCGCGACGCGCACCACGGCTTCTTCGCCCGACGCTGCCGTCCAAGCCCGCACCCGTGTAGCCGCCGTCTGCCGCCGATCATCCAGCGATGCTCCGTTCCAGCGATCATCAGGATAAGGCGGCGCGGGAAAAACGCTCGGCGGCACAATCCAGTCGCTCGCCTGCCAGCCGCCAATGCCGAATGTCTGGATCAACGCCCCTCGATCAAGCGCCATTGACAGTGCCTCGCGCCGGGCTGGATCGGCCAACAACCCTTCTTCATGGCGCACTGCCAAGCCCAAGAGCCCAATCGCGGGATCGACCTGAACAGTCCCGCGCGACAACGGGCTGGCCTCGGCAAGCGGAAAATCAATGAGGGTGCCGCCCAGCACCAGATCCACTTCCCCGCGTGAAAACGCCGCCACGGCCGCGCGCGCGGAGACCGCTCTGACGCTCACCGGCCGGGCCACTTCCTCCCAGTCCTCGCGCGCGGGGAGCCCACGCGTCTCTGGAGGCAAGGCAGACAACCGGGCAATTGCGCCGTCATCGACGCGCGACATTGCCATCGGCCCAGCGCCGCTGCCGCTTTTGACGAAGCCGAGTTCGGGTTGCGCCAGCAATCGCAGGAAATCGGGCATGGGCGAGGTCAGGCGCACTTCAATGACCCGCCCGGTCATGGCGCGCACATCCCTGACCTTGCCAAGATCGAGGCCGAGGGAAGTGCCTTTCAGCCGGGCGATTGCCTCACGCAGTCGGTCCCGCACATCAGGGGCAGTTATCTCGGCGCCATCAGGCCAGTTGCTGTCGCGCAGCCTGAAGATGTAGCTCATGCCGTCTTCAGTGACGATCCAGCGTTCCGCGAGTGCGGGCACCACCTGCCCAGCCGGGTC
The DNA here is from genome assembly GCA_001464915.1 of Sphingomonadales bacterium Ga0077531. GTDB lineage: Bacteria > Pseudomonadota > Alphaproteobacteria > Sphingomonadales > Sphingomonadaceae > Erythrobacter. Next base: position 10,613 of record LNED01000031.1, on the reverse strand, counting down.
GAGTGCAACCATGCCTTCATGTGTCGCGGCACGCACGTGCTGCGCGGCGGGCGACAGTCGCACCCCTTGCTGAAACAACGAGTCTGACGCGCCGATCACGGCAACAGCGACCGCGCCATCGCCGTTCGAGGGGCCGCAAGACCAAACTGCCAGCGCAGCAAACAGAGACAGCCAGAATCGCATCGCAGCCTGCCTAGCAGGTTGCAACGCGTTGGTCAGCTTGATGGAATAACCAACGCGCGGGCGCGCCGTCAGAGCTTGCGCAGCAGTGTCGGTTCGGATGGAGCCGGGGCGCGGTGCACCCACGAACGCTCAATCATGCCAGTGTTTGCTTCCTCACCCGCCTGAAGCGGACGACGGGCCTTTTGCGAATCGATTTCCTCGTCAAAGGCAATGCCGAAGCGATTGTCCTGCACCCAGGCGACTGTCCCGCCGACCACGCCGATGTTGCGCATATCAATGGTCAGCCGATGGCCGCGCTGTACCCGCAGGTTGCCTTCGCCCATCATGCCGCCGTCCGACAAATTGCGTACGCGCACTCGGTGAGGTTCGGCATTTTTTTCAACGCGAATGTCCGCCAGCAGGAACAAGCTGTCGCGTGCAACGCTGCGTGTTTCCACCCCAGTCATACCCGGATCGCCTCCAAAGCACCAAAATCTTCCAAAAGAACTGAGACGCGGAATAACCCGCCTGTCCCGAACACGCTACCATCACTGCGGCGATTGCGGTTAATGCGGCGTAAACGCTGCGGCCAAAGCCGCCGTTGATCGCGCTGGCGTCCCATCACGGCACAGGCGACGCGGCGCCAGTTACCGCTTAGTTGTCGCGGGACACTTTTTCGCGGCGTTCATGGGCTTCTTGCGCTTCGACAGTCATGGTGGCGACGGGCCGGGCAATCAAACGGCGTAGGCCAATCGGGTCGCCGGTGACTTCGCAATAGCCATATTCGCCCGAATCAATCCGGCGCAGCGCGGAATCGATCTTCGACACCAGCTTGCGTTGCCGATCACGGGTGCGCAGTTCGATCCCCCAATCGGTTTCGCTCGATGCACGGTCGGTGAGATCCGCCTCGCGGATCGGCCCGTCAGCCAGTGATTGCAGGGTTTGCCCGGCGGCGGAATGGATCGAACGTTTCCATTCGATCAGCAGCATCCGGAAATAGGCCTGTTGGCGGTCGTTCATATACTCCTCGTCCTCGCTCGGCACATAGTCCGGAGCGAGCAGGCGCTTGGCCTTTTCGAGGATATCGATTTCATCAGACGCGGCAGTTGGCATGAAGCCCTCTCATCGAGTGTACCGCTGGGCTGACCGTCGCGTCCTGCCGCCTGAATATTTTCATTGGCTCACTTGGTCCCAGCAAGCTGAAGCAATGCGCGCCCTATAGGCAAGGCCCCTGCGGGGCACAAGCGGGTTTGGAATTGAGGTGGGGGCAAAGGCTTAACCGTAAGAAAGTGCGATCCGCGTTAACTAATTTTTGACCATGTTAGCCGAGTTCTGATCCCCGGAAGGTCGCCTGGGGGGCGGTCTGGTGAAACGGGGAATACCACATGAACATCATTGCAATCAGCGCCAGCGATGCGGCCAAAGATACGAATGTTTCACGCGGAACATCGGGCGACGCGGCACTTGGACGGTGGCTGGCGGCAGCGGCGACGGGTCAAGCCGGGGCCTGCTTCGATCTCGGCGTTGCGTTCTCGACCGGCAGCAATGGCGCGGTCTGCGATTTGATCGAAGCGCACAAGTGGTTCAACCTTGCCGCTGTCCGCGGGCATGAAGAAGCCGCATTTTGCCGCGCCGATATCTCCGACGAAATGACCGCCCGCGAAATCGCCGAAGCCCAGCGCCGTGCGCGCCAGTGGCTCGCCGAAGGTCGCCTGCGCGCGGCGTAAGGCGCGTTAGTCGCCCTTCCTGAACGGGGTGCGGGTGCCGAGATAGAGTTGGTCGCTGGCGACCCCTGCGCGTTCTTGTTCAAGGAAATCGGCGACTGCCGCACGGAACCCCGGATCGGCGATCCAGTGGGCTGACCATGTCTGCACCGGTTCATACCCGCGCGCGAGTTTATGGCCGCCCTGCGCGCCTGCCTCGACCCGGCTGAGGCCGCGGGCAATCGCGATGTCGATCGCCTGATAATAGCACAGCTCGAAATGCAGGAACCGCACCTCGCGGGTGCAACCCCAGTACCGGCCATACAGCGCATCTGATCCGGCAAAGTTCAGCGCGCCTGCAATCGGCTGATCCCCATCATAGGCGAGGATCAGGATGATCCGATCCCCCATCCGCTGCCCCAACAGGCTGAAGGCTTCGCGCGTCAGGTACGGCTGCCCCCATTTGCGCGCGCCGGTATCCTGATAGAAAATCCAGAACGCATCCCAATGCGCCTCGGTAATCTCTGCGCCGGTGAAGTGCCGGATGGTCAGCCCTTCGACCGCGCTGCTGCGCTCTTTGCGCAAGTCCTTGCGCTTGCGCGAAGAAAGCGCCCCAAGGAAATCGTCAAAACTGGCGTATCCGCGATTGAGCCAATGGAACTGAATGTCCGAACGCGGCATCCAGCCGGCATCCTCGAACAGCGGCAATTGTGCGGGGTCGATAAAGGTCGCGTGGGCCGATGACATACCGTTCTGCGCGCACACCACTTCTGCGCCTTTCAGCAGGTGCGCAGCCAGCGCCGGGTCTGAGAGCAACAGGCGCAGGCCGGTCGCAGGGGTGAAGGGCGCGGCGATTTGCAGCTTGGGGTAATAGCGCCCGCCCGCGCGGTGCCAGGCATCGGCCCAGCTGTGATCGAACACATATTCGCCTTGGCTATGCGCCTTTACATAGGACGGCATCGCCGCCAGCAGGCGCCCCTCACCATCAGTGATCGCAATCGGCGCAGGCTCCCACCCGGTGCCGGGGCCGACGCTGCCCGAATCCTCCATCGCGGTGAGGAATTCGTGGGAGACAAAGGGATTGTCATTGCCGCCCAGCGCGTTCCATTCGGCCGCGTCAAAGCTGCCGACCGAGGGCGCGAGGCGGACGATCAGTTCTTTGTTGCTCTCAGCGTCGCTCACGCCAATCCTGCCCCTTCGGCGATCAGCGCATCGGCGTGGGTCATCGCCCGCGCCCGCGTTTCAGGCGAGTTCACCGTCCATGTCAGCACCGGCATCCCTTTGGCGCGCAAACAGGCCACCCAGCGGCTGGGTAACGCGGCGATGTGGTAAGCAAGGAAATCGGGCTTGGCGATCCATAGTGCCAGCCGCCGCTGCCAGCCCGTCTGCGTGTGGCCATGTTCATCTTCCCGCATCACCAGGCCGCAGGGCGTTTTGGGCGAATGTGCGCGAAACCACCGGGCAACCCGCGGATCGAAGCTCATCACGGCATGATCGCCGGTGTAATCTTCCAGCAAGCGGGCAACATAAAGGCACGTGAATTCGACGTCATACCCGCGCCGTGACTTGATCTCGATCAGCAGCGGTACGCGGCCCGCCACCACATCGAGGAATTTTGCCAGACGCAGCGGATGCTGATCAGTGCCGAGCAGGCTGAGCGTTTCAAGCGCGTCAGCCACAAGGCCCTCGGTGGGGCCTGCCGCCCCGGTCAGCCGTTCAAGTTCCCAATCGTGAAACACCATCGGCACATTGTCGGCCGACATTTGGATATCGCATTCGATCCCCATCTCCGCCGCAATCGCGCCTTCTGCTGCTGCCCGCGAGTTTTCTGGCACGCCCGATTGATGCAATCCGCGGTGAGCATATTCCCACCGGATCAGCCAATCCGGAGCGCGCCGTGCGGTCATGCTTTCAGCGCGATGATCGCATCAACTTCAACCGCTGCGCCGCGCGGCAGGGCGGGCACGCCAACAGCAGCGCGGGCGTGCTTGCCTGCATCGCCGAACACCTGCTCCATCAAATCCGACGCGCCATTGGCAACTTCGGGCTGATCGGTGAAATCGGCGGTGCAATTGATGAACGCGCCCAGCTTCACGATCCGCTCCACGCGGTCGAGCAAGCCAGCCGCTTCGAGCTGCGCCACGATCATCAATGCGCAGGCGCGGGCAGCGGCCTTGCCATCGTCAAGGCTGACATCCTCGCCCAAGCGGCCCTTGATCAGCACGCCATCGACGAACGGCAGCTGGCCCGAAACATGGGCAAAGCCGCCATGCGCCACCACCGGCACATAGCTGGCGACGGGGGCTGCGGCCTTGGGCAGCGTAATGCCAAGTTCGGCGAGTTTTGCGGTGATGGTCATGGTCAGTCCTCCAGTCGTTCAAGCAGCCACGGCAGGGCTTCATCCCAGCGGTCGATCCGGGCTTCGGCGTGGCCTGCCTTGTGGGCGCAATCAATCGCATGGGCGATCATCGGTTCGCCGCACAGGTGCAGCCGCCCCACGTGCGGGGTGATTTCCGCGACCGAGGCGTGATGCTGCGCCAGATCATCGATGAACACAGCGCGGGTCGGCGCATATTCATCCATGATCGCTTTCAGCGCCGGGCCTTTCGGGCCTTGGTTGGTGAAGACACGGGCGTTGATGCCCACGGCGGCGAGCTGCGCCGCCCGCGCTTCGCGGTGGCCATCGACGAGGTTGGTCAGGATCACGACATCGGCCTTTTCGGCCAGCGTGTTGATCCCTTCAACCGCGCCTGAAATCGGTTTCTGCGAGTCCATCTCGTTATCGAAGAAATCGCGCAGCATCCGCCACATATCCGCCGGTTCCAGCAGGTCTCCACTTTCCTGCCAGCGCAGAGCTTCGGCAAAATTGTGGCCTTCGAGCTGGAAATTGACCCCTTGGCTCGCCTCCAGCCAGTCTTTGAACGGGGCGACCATGTGCAGCAGCACTTCGTCGCAGTCGGAGATGATTAGCGGGCGGGTCATTGTGTCAAAGCGTCCTTGGCGGCGACAAGTTCCTCGGGCGTGACGGCAAGTGCCTCTGCCGCGCGGATCAGGTCGGGTTCGTGGTTGGTAAGAAATTCGAGCGCCGAGGCCAGGATCATCGGATCGCCCAGCCCGGCGCGCAGGGTGTCCGGATCCAGCCCGGTCAGATCAAGATAGCGCGCCGCCCGATCCTCGTCTTCGAGCACCCAGCCGAGCGCGGCCAGCGCCAGCGCTTGCGGATTGACCGGATCAGGCTTTGATCGAAGCGGGATTGTCCTGTCCTTTGTGCAAAGGTAGTCGTAAGCGGTGCGAATGCGGGGCGAGCAGTGACAAAGCGGATCATGGTTGTCGAGGATAATGACCTCAACCGGAAATTGTTCTGCGATGTGCTGCGCGCCAACGGGTTTGACGTTGACCCGGTGGCTGATGGCAACATGGTGCTGGACACCGCGCGTGCAACCTCGCCTGATCTGATTATCATGGATATTCAATTGGGCGGCGTTTCCGGCGTCGATCTGATCGAAGCGGCCAAGGCTGACCGGGTGCTGTGCACGATCCCGGTTCTGGCGGTGACTGCATTCGCGGCCAAGGGAGATGAAGAACGCATCCGCGCGGCGGGGGCTTCGGGCTATTTGTCCAAGCCGGTTTCGATCACCCCGTTCATGAATGCGGTGCGCGGGTTGCTGCCGGGTTAGATAATGTTCTCAACCAGGAAAATGGCGAGCGTGAGCGCCAATCCGCCCAGAAACATCCGATAGGCGAGCGCGAGATAGCGATATTTACGGCGGTGGAGCACCTGCCCGTTCTGGTACAGATCGCGCAGCATGATGCGGTAAACCGTTTCATCCGACCGCAGCCTGTCCAGCATCTCATCCATCCACTGCTCTTCCTCCATCAGCGAAAAATGGCTGAAGAACAGCATATTGAATTGATCCTTGGGAACGGCTTTGGGGCGGATCGGCGGGGTGATCGCTGTCACCGCGCAGATCGCCGACAGGAACGAAGTGACCGCCAGGCACATCACCGACCATTTGACCTCACCCGCAAACGCCTGGGTTATCGTCAGCGAAAACACCACAAAGGTCGCGCCGATCAGGATATTGGCCTTGCCGTCAGCCATCTGCGAAAGCAGCAGCGTGTTGGTTTGCGCGGTGCGGATCAACTGGACACTGTGAACCGACAGCGATGCACCTGTTGCGGGTGCCTCGACTATCTCAGACCCGATATTCGTCATGTTCCGCCCCTCGATCTGGCCACAAATCAGCCCCTCACAGTGCCGAAATCTTGACAAGCTGCATCATCCGCCGCTTTGCAGCCGTAATACCGTGGCACGTGTCACGCTACAACCGACCCAACGAAAGCACCGCCCGCCATGAGCCCCGCAGACGTCGACGCTTCCATCCGCACTCTGATCGAACCGTTCAACAAAAAAGGTGTCGCCGTCGAAGACGCGACCACCTTTGCTGGCGATCTCGAATTCGACAGCCTGACGGTGATGGATTTCGTCGCCGCGATCGAGGATGAATTCGACATCATCATCTCGATGAACCAGCAGGCCGATATCGAAAATTGGGGCCAACTGGTCGCGGCAGTCCACAAGTTGCAGGATAGCTGATAATGGCGACCGCTATGATTGATACGCCCCCTGCCACGGTTGACCTGCTGGCCAAGTTCGATCCGATCATCCAGACCCGCGAAGCTTTGCTGGCTGCGGGCGTGGAAGATCCGTTCAATCTGGTGATGGAAAAGGTGCTGTCGCCGACCCGCGCGATCTGCAACGGGCGCGACACGATCCTGCTCGGCACCTATAACTACATGGGCATGACCTTCGACCCGGATGTGATCGAAGCTGGCAAGCGGGCGATGGAAGAATTCGGCGCGGGCACCACCGGTAGCCGGGTGCTCAATGGCACATTCCGCGATCACCGCGATGTCGAAACCGCGTTGCGCGAATTCTACGGCATGGATCATGCCATGGTCTTTTCGACCGGGTATCAGGCGAACCTCGGCATCATTTCGACGTTGGCGGGCAAGGGCGATTACATCATCCTCGACATCGATAGCCATGCGTCGATTTGGGATGGCTGCGCGATGGGCAACGCCGAGGTCGTGCCGTTCAAGCACAATGACGTCGAAGCATTGGAAAAGCGGCTGAAGCGCGTGCCCGAAGGTGCGGGCAAGCTGGTCGTGCTCGAAGGCGTCTATTCGATGATGGGCGATGTCGCTCCGCTCAAGGAAATGGTCCGCGTCTGCAAGGAAAACGGCGCAACGGTACTGGTGGATGAGGCCCATTCGATGGGCTTCATCGGCGAACATGGCCGCGGCGTCGCCGAAGAACAGGGCGTGCTGGATGATGTCGATTTCATCATCGGCACCTTCTCGAAAAGCGTCGGCACGGTCGGCGGCTTCTGCGTGTCGAACCACCCGAAGTTTGAAGTGCTGCGGTTGGTGTGCCGCCCCTATGTCTTCACCGCCGCGCTGCCGCCTGCGGTGATGGCAAGCAGCGCCACATCGATCCGCAAGCTGATGCACGGCGGTAACAAGCGCGCGCATCTGTGGGAGAACAGCCGCACGCTGCATGGCGGGTTGAAGGCATTGGGCTTCCAGCTCGGCACCGATACCCCGCAAAGCGCGATCATCGCGGTGATCATGCCCGATCTCGAAAAGGGCGCGATGATGTGGGAGGCGCTGCTCAAGGAAGGCCTCTACGTCAACCTCGCCCGTCCGCCCGCGACGCCTGCGGGCATGACCCTGCTGCGCTGCTCACTGTGCGCCGAACACACAGCCGAACAGGTGCAGACGATCCTCGGCATGTTCGAACGTGCGGGCAAGGCGATCGGGATTATTTGATTGAGAGCCGCGAAAGGCGGTTGCCTTTTGCCGTCCCACCGATAGCTTACCCCTGATTTTACAAGGGGTCGCTGCCAATGATGTTCGTTTCCTCCGCTCGGCGGGTTGCTTTTGCCGTGTCTGCAAGCATTGCCGTGCTGAGCCTGTCGGGTTGTGGTGGCGGCGGTGGCAGCTCGCCCTCCCCGCCCACCAACGCGGCGCCGCAGTTCACCTCGGCCGCGACTGGCAGCGTTGCCGAGAACGCCGCCGCGGCGACCATCCTCACCCTCGCCGCCAGCGACGCGAATGGCGATGCTGTCACGTTCGAGATCACGGGTGGAGCCGATGCAGGGTTCTTCCGACTCTCGGGCAACCAGGTGCAACTCGCCCCCGCGCTGGCGCTCAATTACGAGCTCTTCGGGGATGCCAACCGCGACAACGTCTACATCGTGACCGTCACGGCCTCGGACGGACGCGGGGGAAGTACCACGCAGACGATTAACGTTACCCTCACCAACGACCGCGAAGGCATCCGCGTCACACGCATTCTCGACGGCTTGGGCGAAGTTGCGGGCATGGCGGCAACCGGCGTGACCAGCCGCGAACTTGTCGTCGGCATGCGCAACGGCAGCGTTGTCCGCTTCGAGGGCAGCCGCGCCGCGGGCGATGCGCGTCCGGCGGTGCAGGACTTTTTCAGCACGCCGGGCGCAGGAAGAGTTCTGCTCGATATTGGCTGGGGCACGGACAGTGCGCCGAGTGTTTATCGCGGCCTATTTGGCTTGGTCGGTTCGCCCGGTGAAGTACGACTTGAACGATCGCCGCAAAGTTCGCTTGCCAGCGGGTCGCTGGCCTTCGGGAACGGGCTTTTGGTGAAAGGGTCGCTGTTTTACACGCCAACGGGCGAATTCCTCGCAGCGGTTGGTGACCCTTCGGGCCAAGTCGCGCAAAACCCGTTTCTGCCGGGGGAGAACGGTTTCGGCAAGCTGTTCCGGATCGAACCGAGCGGCGGGGCCAGCGTCAATTTTGTCTCTGGCAATCCTATTGGCCAGGGCATTCAGGCCCCGGGCGGGTTCGCCATGGTGGGTGATCGTGTCGCGCTTGCTGATCAGGGCTCACAATCCGAACACGAATTCAGCCTGTTTCTCGAAGGTGATCGGCAGATAAATTTTGGTTGGCCGTTCTTTGAAGGGTCTGTCGCCCGGCAAACCGGTGCACCAAGCCCGTTGTTGGCGCCCGCTTTAACCTATCCGTTCGGCAACGGCCGGTTTGAAGGCCGCGGAATCGTGATGGGCGCAGTTTATGCCGGAACAATACCCGGCCTAGCTGGGCAGTTGGTATTTGGCGATACAAGCGGCGCGGTGTGGTCGATCCCCATTGCTTTCCAATTCGGATTGCCAATGGCCGCTGGCCCAAGAGAGCTGCGGACTGATGATTTCGCCCCGGATGCCGGACGGATTGATGGCGTCGTCGAGATTTTGGCTGACTCAACGGGCGTTCTCTATCTTTTGGATCGGGATGGCGAAGTATTCCGGGTTGATCGGAGTTGAATCCAGAGCAGCACCTTTATGATCGCCAACTGAAGAATAACCAATTTGGTTATTTATCTTGACATCGTGACGCTCTTTGGTTAGAGATAGGCACAGTCGAGAAATAGCGATTCGCCAGCAGGGCGGCCTTCCCCATGGAAGTGCCGCCCTGCTGCTGTCTGCGCATGGAGGATTGCCGATGGCGAAGCGTGACCCTGCGCAAACCGATGCCCTTTCCCAAGCCCCAATCCAAGCGGGCACCGCCGCGACCGACCGGCATTGGCGCACCCGCTTCCTCGATCACCTCGCGGAAAGCTCCAACGTCAGCCGCTCGGCCGAACATGCTGGAATCGAAATCAGCCGGGTTTACCGCCTCCGCCGCGCGCAGCCCGAATTTGCCCGCCAATGGCAGGTGGCGCTGACCGAAGGTTACACCCACCTTGAAATGGAAGTCCTGCGCCGCCTGCGCGAAGGCGATTTCAAAACCGGCGATGGCGAGAAATTCGACTTTGCCAACGCGATCCGCCTGCTCGCAGCACACCGCGACACCGCCGCCAGCAGCCAGAGCAAGGCGCGCGATGTCAGCGCTGATGAAGTGCGCGCTTCGATCGACCGCAAGATCGAGGAAATCCGGCGGCGCATCGCCAAGGAAAAACAGGCCGAGGCGGGCGGTGCATGAGCGAGCCTTACCGATGGCTTACCACCGCCGGGCCCAAGGTGCGGGCAAGGTTCGTGGATCAACTCAGCCGCCAGGAACGCAACGATTTTGATTACCTGTGGGATTATCAGGCGCGGCCCGAACAGCTGCCGCCGCTGGGTGATTGGCGCATTTGGATGATCATGGCCGGGCGCGGCTTCGGCAAGACCCGCACCGGGGCGGAATGGGTGCGGATGATCGCCGATCGCCATCCCGAAGCCCGGATCGCGCTGGTCTCGTCATCTCTGGCCGAGGCGCGGGCGGTAATGGTCGAAGGCGAAAGCGGCATCATGGCGGTGTGCCGCCCCGATCATCAGCCGCGTTATGAACCCTCGCTCCACCGCATCCGTTTCCGCAATGGAGCGCAGGCGCAGCTGTTCTCCGCCGCCGAGCCCGAAAGCTTGCGCGGGCCGCAGCACAGCCACGCTCGCAGGGCAAGCGCAGAAGGAATTCTTTGTTAATCAGGCGCTTGCTATCCTTGATAGCCTGTCGCCGCGTGCCGTGCTCGCCTCGCTGCCTGCTCCACCCGCATCTGCGGTGGATGGCGATTGCTATCTGATAACAGCCCCGGCGATGCAGGCGTGGGAGGGGTGCGAGAACCATCTTGCTCTCAGGATCGGCGGAGACTGGCACTTTGTTCCCCCGCGCGAAGGCATGCGCCTGTATGACAGGGCTGCCGATCGTAGTTTGTTCTTCCGGTCCGACTGGCACTCC
>LNED01000030.1 GCA_001464915.1 Sphingomonadales bacterium Ga0077531 | reverse complement strand
TATATCGGCGGGGCGGGGCTGGCGATGATGGCGCTGCGCAACGGGCCGAGCTTTTTCCCCGTGGGCGGCCAAAGCCTTGGCTACGGCCCGCTGGAGGTTTTGGCGGGCTATATCCTCCCCATCGTGGCGGTCGATGTCGGCGCCTATTTTGCAGGCCGCGCGATTGGTGGGCCGAAGATCGCGCCCAAGATCAGCCCGTCGAAAACGTGGGCAGGCCTTGGCGGCGGGGCGCTTGCCGCTGCTTTGGTTGCGGTGGGGATTGAGATAACCGATTTCGGCCCGGCGGCGGGTGCGCCTGGATTTGACGCGCTCAGCATCGGCTTTGCGGTGCTCGCCGGGATGCTGATCGCGGTGCTGGCGCAAACGGGCGATTTCTTTGAAAGCTGGATGAAGCGGCGCGCCGGGGTGAAGGATTCGGGCGCACTGATTCCGGGGCATGGCGGGCTGTTTGATCGGCTCGATGGGTTCCTTGCGGTGTTCTTCGTGCTGTTTGTGATTGCATCTGTGACCGCTTTGCTGGGATGATGGGATGATGACCCGCTCGCTCACCCTGCTCGGTGCCACCGGATCAATTGGCGCATCGACCCTCGATCTCGTCCGCCGCAACCGCGATGCGTGGCGCGTTGAGGCGCTGACGGCGCATTGCAGCGCGGTGGAATTGGCGGCGCTGGCGATTGAATTCGGCGCGAAACTTGCCGTCGTCAGCGATGAAAGCTGCCTGCCTGAACTGCGCGCCGCGCTGGCGGGCAGCGGGGTCGAGGCCGCAGGCGGACGCGCGGCGCTGGTCGAAGCGGCAGCGCGCCCGGTGGATATGACCGTAGCGGCGATTGTCGGTTGCGCAGGGCTGGCCCCGGTGATGGCCGCGATTGAGCGCGGTGGAACCATCGCGCTCGCCAACAAGGAAGCGCTGGTTTCGGCAGGCGAGATGATGATGCAGGCGGTCGCCAAACACGGCGCGACGCTGTTGCCGACCGATTCCGAGCATAACGCGATCTTCCAATGCCTCAGCGGCAATCGGATGTCCGATGTTGCGAAGATCACGCTCACCGCAAGCGG
>LNED01000029.1 GCA_001464915.1 Sphingomonadales bacterium Ga0077531 | reverse complement strand
GGGCCGGCGGCGAAGAACAGCCAGCGGAAATAGGCGGCTTTCTCATGCGTATCGGGCAGCAGGCCTGCCTGCGGGTGGGTTTCGGCGAGGTAGTGATTGATCGCTGCCGCCTCGGTCACAACGTGATCATGATGCCCCCCATTTCTATCGGTGTGATGGTGCACCAAAGTCGGCACCTTGTTCATCGGGTTGATCGCTTTGAAGCTGTCGGGCCGGCTCGCCCAGTCCATCACCACCTGTTCGTAATCCGCGCCCGCTTCGTGCAGCGCCCAGCGTGATATCTGCCCGCGGCTCATGGCGACGGTGTAGAAAGTGTACTCGGCCATGCTATTTCTCCAACTCTACCACCGGCGCAAAGCCGCCGTAGATCATGCGTTTGCCATCAAACGGCATCGGGTTGCCCACCGGGTCCATGCGCGGGTCGGTAAAGTCGGGTGCCATCATCTTGGTCATCGCTGCATCGCGGGTGGCTTTATCGGGCCATTCGATCCAGCTGAACACGACATCCTCGTCGTCGGTTGCTTTCACCGCCATGCGAAAATCGGTGTGCTCGCCAGTGGGGACGTCATCGGCCCAGCATTCGATCACGCGGATTGCACCCATCTCAACGAAGATTGGATCGGCGTTCGATGCGTGGTCGATGAATTTCTGGCGATTGGCCTTTGGCACGGCAATCACGAAACCGTCGATATAGCTCATGGCTGGTTCTCCCTCCCTTGGCGCTCCCCCGCGCCCGTTCAACTTTGCCGGAACGCCCAGCGCAAGGTGCGGCCCATGCCCCACGTGGCAGCCCGTGCCGGAAGCGCGGTCAGCAGCGGGCGTTGTAGTCGCAGCATCTGCCGCGCCCAATCGGGCAGCATGGCGACGGCGTCGGCGGTGATCATTGTTTGCACCGCTTGCGGCGCGGCCTTGGGGCGCTGGCTGAGCACCAGTTGCGCAACCTCGCGCGCCTCAGGCGAGGTGGCAAGATCATGGCGTAACTCGCGGAAAATCCGGTCTGCCTCAGCGCGGGTTTCGGGCACCGGATCGGCCCCCAATGCGCGGGCGATGACAGCGAATTGGCGGTAATATTCGTCCTGATCCGCCCCGCTCATGTCAGGCCGCACATGCCGCAGATAGCCCGCAAGGAAGCTTTGCGCTTCGGTGACATGCACCCATGCCAGCGTGCGCGGATTGGTCGATGCGTAACGCGAGCCATCGGGCAGCGTGCCGCCGACACGCGCGTGGATGCGGTTCACGCGATCGATTGCTTTCATCGCATCATCGCGGTGGCCAAACGTCGTCACCGCAATGAACCGCGCGGTGCGTTGTAACCGCCCGTGCATATCCTCGCGGAAATTGGAATGATCCAATACGCCTTGCAATGCGTGGGGGTGGAGCATTTGCAGCAGCAGCGCGCGCACGCCCCCGGTCATCATCCCGACAATATCGGCGTGCACCTGCCGGATCGGGGTATCGCGTTCAAACAGCGCGTCATCCGAAGGCGGGGTTGGTGTCTGGCCCTTGCTTGCGTCGTGAAACACCCCGCGCACCTGAGAAACCAGTTTGAGGCGCAGCGATTCGACGGGATCGGGCATGGTGGTCGGTATAGGCGCGGTTCGGCGGGGAGGGAAACGAACTCGCCAAATTGCCAGCCATTTGTGGCAAACCACTGCTTGCAGACGGGCGACTTGCACATTAACCGGGGCAGCGATGACTGCACCCTCCAAGAACAATGTCACCGGCGATAACGCCATGCCCAATCAGCCCGACACCACGGTCAACGTGCGTGAGGTGTTCGGCATTGATGTCGATTGGCAAGTCCCCGCCTTTTCCAAACCCGATGAACACGTGCCCGAAATTGACGGGGCTTATGTGTTCGATCCGGACACCACCTTGGCGATCCTCGCGGGTTTTGCGCATAATCGCCGGGTGATGGTGCAGGGCTATCACGGTACGGGCAAATCGACCCATATCGAACAGGTTGCAGCCCGGCTCGGCTGGCCCAGCATCCGCGTGAACTTGGATGCGCATATCAGCCGGATCGATCTGATCGGCCGCGATGCGATCGTGCTGAAAGACGGGTTGCAGGTCACCGAATTCAAGGAAGGCATCCTGCCGTGGGCGTTGCAGCACCCGGTCGCGCTGACCTTTGACGAATATGACGCGGGCCGCCCGGACGTGATGTTCGTGATCCAGCGCATTCTGGAATTCGATGGCCGTCTGACCCTGCTCGATCAGAACCGGGTGATCACGCCGAACCCGTGGTTCCGGCTGTTTGCGACCACCAACACCGTGGGCCTTGGCGATACCAGCGGGCTATATCACGGCACGCAGGCGATCAATCAGGCGCAGATGGACCGTTGGAACATCGTCGTCGCGCTGAACTACCTCGCACCTGAGGTGGAGCAGCAGATCGTCAAGTCCAAAACCCCGAAGACTGATGACAAGCTGATCGCGGACATGGTCAAGGTGGCCGAACTGACCCGGCAGGGCTTCATGAACGGCGATATCTCGACCGTGATGAGCCCGCGCACGGTGATTACCTGGGCGCAGAATGCGGAGATTTTCGGATCGGTCGGCTTCTCGTTCCGGTTGAGCTTCCTCAACAAATGTGATGAAGCGGAGCGGACGTTGGTGGCCGAATATTACCAGCGGGTGTTTGGCGAAGATCTCCCCGAAGGCGCAGCGAAGAAGCGGTAAGCACAATTGCTTGCCCCCCAAGACGCTTGCTCCCTAGTGTCCTAGGCTGATAACACAGCCCTCACCATGGCGCTGTTCGACCGATTCTGGAAAGGCTCACGCGGCGGCGCTGACAATAGCGCCGGGGGCGATGCGCCTGCGGGGTACTATCCGCTCGACGAATCGATGCGTCCGATTGATCCCGATGATGAGGACGACGCACCGCGCCCGCGCGTTTCGGCCACGCCTGATTTCGACGCGTGGGATGCCAAGCTTGGCCAAATCGACGAGGCGCTGGAGGTTGAGGAAAAGCGCCGCCTTCGCTGGTGGCAGCGCGATTACTGGCGCGGACACGGAAAGCTGTGGTGGACGGGGCGTGGCATACTGGCTTCGCTGCTGGTGTTCGTCGCCCTGATCGGCTGGCTGACGATTACTGCGCCGCTGTCCAAAAGCCTTGAGCCCATCGCTCCGCCGCAGGTCACGCTGCTCGCCAGTGATGGCACGCCGATTGCCCGTAGCGGCGCGGTGGTTGAAGCCCCGGTCAAGGTCGCCGACCTGCCGCCGCACGTCACACAGGCTTTCATCGCGATTGAGGATCGGCGGTTCTATTCGCACTGGGGCATTGATCCTCGCAGCATCGCCCGGGCGGCGTGGACGGGGTATGGCGGCGGGTCGACCATCACGCAGCAACTCGCCAAATTCACCTTCCTCACGCCAGAGCAAAGCCTCAGCCGCAAGGCGCGCGAGGCATTGATCGCGATCTGGCTGGAAAGCTGGCTGACCAAGGACGAGATTCTCGAACGCTATCTGTCCAACGCCTATTTCGGCGACAATCAATACGGGTTGCGAGCAGCGTCCCTGCATTATTTCTTCCGCCAGCCAGAACGGTTGCGGCCCGAACAGGCGGCGATGCTGGCAGGTTTGCTGCAAGCGCCGTCGCGCTATGCCCCGACCAAGCATTACGACAAGGCGCGCGCGCGGATGGATCTGGTCGTTCAATCGATGGTGCGCGATGGTTACCTTACGCACGCTGAAGCCGAGGCGCTGCCCGATCCCCGAATCGACGTGCGCACCCGCGATGATAACCTGCCGACTGGCACCTATTTCGCCGATTGGGCGCTGCCATTGGCGCGGGAGGGGATGGAGGCGAGCTATTCCGCGCAGGTGCTGACCACGACATTGGACGCGCGGTTGCAAGCGCTCGCCAACCGTGTGGTGACGCGTGCGCCGCTCCAGGGGGCGCAGGTCGCGCTTGTGGCGATGCGCCGCAATGGTGAGGTGGTGGCGATGGTCGGCGGGCGCGATTACAGCCAATCGTCGTTCAACCGCGTGACGCAGGCCAAGCGCCAGCCGGGATCGACCTTCAAGACGTTTGTCTACTTCGCCGCGCTCGAAGCCGGGTGGGAGCCGGATGACACCATCCCTAACACCGAAATCACCCAAGGCAGCTATCGCCCCAAAAACGCGCGCGGCGCCTATTCCGATCAGATCACGCTGGAGGATGCGTTCGCGCAATCGAGTAACGTCGCCGCCTTCCGGCTGTTTCAGGCGGTCGGCAGCGAGCGGGTGATCCGCAAGGCTCGCGCGCTCGGCATCACCGCGCCGATGGCGGAGGGCGATCCCAGCCTCGCGCTCGGCACGTCGGTGATGACATTGATGGAACTGACCGCTGCCTATGCCGGGATTGCGGCCAACGAATATCCGGTTGAACCCCACGCCTTTGCGCGCGGCGAACAGGGCTGGTGGGAATGGCTGACAACGCGCAAGGACAGCATGTCGTCCCGCACCCACGAAGACTTGGAAACGATGCTGCGCGCCGCAATCAATCGCGGGACGGGGCGTAACGCGGTGCTCCCCATCGCCAATTTCGGCAAGACCGGCACAACGCAGGATTACCGCGACGCGCTGTTCGTTGGCTATGCGGGCGATCTGGTGGTGGGCGTGTGGATCGGCAATGATGACAACGCGCCAATGAAGGGCGTGACCGGCGGCAGCACGCCTGCGCGGATCTGGAAGGACTTCATGCGCGGCGCGCTCAAGATTGAAGCCGCACCGCAGCCCAAGGCGACCGAATCGCCCGATCCCGAAGGCCCGATCCAGCAGCTCGATGTCGAGGGCGGGGAAATTGTTGTGGGCGAAGATGGCACCACACTTCGCATTGGCAACAACGGAGTGGTTATTGCACAGGACGGCGTGCCGGTTGAGATCCTGATGGACGAAAACGGGGTGGCGATTGAACCGGTGCCGTTCCCCCCGCCGGGCTCGCCGCCGTAGGCCGCTAAGCTCTAAACCATCAGGATATTCATCACCGCCGTCGCAATCGGGCGCGAGCGATCATCCTGCCATGCTTCCACGGTGACATTGGCATTGCGCCGCCCCAGCCGGGTGATCCGGCCAAGGGCGAAGCTCGATTTCGATTTGCCCGCCGCCAGATATTGCACGGTGATGTTGATCGGTTTCAACTGCGGATCGCGCCCCGCCGCCAGCAAAGCCGTGCGGAGCGCAGCGTAGCCGGCTGTCTCCAGCAGGCCAGCGGTCGCTCCGCCGTGAAAATGCTGCGGGCGGCCTTCGACCATCGGGCCGAAATCGACCGTCAGCACTGGTAGCCCGGCGTCCTCGCCATGCACCGTGATCCCGAGCGAGCGGGCATAGGCGGGTAGTTCGAGTGGGTTGGGCGCGTCACTCATCGCTGCTGCCCTGCAATGCCGGGTTTGCTTCGCGCGGGTCAGCCCCAATGGTCATGAACACGCCCGCGACATGCGCCACCGGATCATCCGGATCGTCATCATAGGCAATGCCGCGAACAAATGCGGCTGAGCGGGTGCGGCGATAACATTCCACCCGCCCGCGCACGCTCGCCCTTTCGCGCGCCGGGCGCTGATAATCGACCCGCAGATCAAGCGTCGCGACCGGATTGAAGCTGCCGCTCGCCTGCCAGATCGCCATCCCGCTTGCCATGTCCATCAGACTGATGATCGGGCCGGATGCCAGCACCGGACGGCTGCGATCACCCAGCAGATCTTCGCGCCAGGGCAGTTCCAGTTCGACCCAGTTGTCGCCCTGATCGGTAAATCTCAGCCCAAGCCAGCCGGTATGGCCGTGGCGGAAGAACCATTTCGACGCTTCGCGCGCATCGAACCGAGCTGGGGGCGTGGTCATGGCCGGATGCATAGGGGTGAGGGTAGGCGAGTTACAATCATTTAATTTCGCGGTGCGCGACTGCTGCGCCACCTTGGCCGCAGCGCTCGGCAAGGGGCAGGGCGCAGTCACACAAGGGGCGTAAACCAATGAATATTCCCAAGATTGAGCTCGATCAGATCCCCGGGCTGGACGGCGCAATGGCGCTGTTCGGATCGGTGATGCAGGCGGGGCATCAGGATGACCGGATCGTCGAGATCATGGTCTATCTGTACGAAATCATTCCGCCCACGGCGGTGCTTTGAGCGCATAGGGGCGGGCCAGCCATGCAGGTTCATCCGGCTGTGGCGCGGCTGCGGAGCGATGGTGCTGTGCAGCCGGGCTGCGACGCTGCGTTGGCGTCATGGCGCGGCTCGCCCATGGTGGCGGATGTTCGACAGGCGTTGGCGCAGTTTGATGCGGGCGAGCCGCTGGGCGACCTCCCCGCGCTCGCCCGCATCATTGCCGATCGCGCTGCGGCGCAGGCGTTTGTGGCGGGGTTCATCGCTCCTCTGACCGGAGTGTTGCGCGCTGAACCGCTGGCGCGACTGCCGCTCGGCCATTCGTGCGCGCCGGGCATGGCACGGCTGCGGCTCGCAGAGCATGGGCGGGCGGGCCTATCGCTGGTGGCATTTGCCCAGCGTGCAGTCACCCGCTCGCCTTCGGCCTTGTTTGAAGACTGCACGGTGCACGAGATGGTGGTGGCCGGCAAAGGGCACGCGTTGCTGCACCGGCTGGATGATGGGCGGTTAGGGTCGCAGGAATTGGCGCTTGATCCCGGCGCGCGGCTGGTGCGCGATGGCCCGGATGCCGCGCGGCAAATTATCGCGGTCACCCGCCCGCTGCTGATGCTGCAATTGACTTTGGAGGCAGTGCGCCCCGGCCCAAGCCGCGAGATTGCGTTGGAGGATGGGCGACTGATTACCGCGATCAGCGGATGCAAGCAGTCCAGCCAGCAGATGATGGCGCTGGGCGTGTTGGGTGCGCTGGCGCATCGTGGTGGCCTGCGCACGATGGAGCAGTTGGCACACGACATCACGGCGCAGCGCGACCTGCGCTGGGAGGCGCTGCGGCAGGTGTTGGCGCTGGACGCCGCGCGCGGGTTGGCGTTGCTGGCAGCTTTGGCGGGCGATGCTGGCGATCCGCTATCCACTCCCGCCGCTGCGCTGGCGCGACAATTGTGCGCAAACCGCCCCGATTTGGCGGTGCTGATCCCGGAGCCTGCCTGATGCCATTGGTGATCGACAATCCAACCCATGAAAGCTGCTCGCTCCCCGAATGCATTGAGGCCTTGGGTGATCTGGGCTTCGACGCCGAGGATCCCGCGAGCATTCATGCTGCCGCTAATTGGCTGCGGCGGCTGGCGAATAACCGCGAATTTCTGGGTGATCTGCTGGTCGATCGGCTGGCGGGGCGGGGCGGGGAGGACATCGCCTCAGGCTATGGCCCGCAGGCGATTGTGCTCAGCCGTCCGCAGGGCAATCGCCCGAACGCCGCGTTCTTGCGCGCGGCAATCTGGCCATCTCGGCGCGATCATGTGTTCCAGACCAGCGGCGCGGCCAGCTTCGTCTACGGCGCGCCGCATGATCACAATTTCGATTTCCTCACCGTGGGTTACTGCGGGCCGGGCTATGCCAGCGATTACTACGAATATGATTACGCGGCCGTGTCCGGCTATCCGGGCGAAGCTGCGGGGCTGCGGTTTGTGGAGCGGTCAACACTCTCTCCCGGCAAGCTGATGCTGTATCGCAAGCACGTCGACGTCCACAGCCAACTGCCGCCCGAAAGCCTGTCGGTGTCGATTAACGTGATGCGGCTCGATCCGGCGCAGGGGTGGTTTGATCAATACGGGTTCGATCTGGAGCGCGGCACCGTGGCGCGGCTGCTCAATCCGCACGCGAGCGAGGCGTTTCTGCGGGTCGCGGTGGCGAGCGGGGCGGCGGGTGCGCTGGATTATGCCGAATGGGTCGGCGCGGCGCACCCGAGCGACCGGATGCGCTTGGCGAGTTACGAGGCGCGGGCGGACTTGTGCGGCGATCCGGCTGAGGCCGACGCGCTGTGGCGGGCAGGGGAGCTATCGGGCAATCGGATGGTGGCTGGTGCAGCGCGGGCGCGGCGAGCAGCGTTGGCGGGGCTCTAAAGCACGCCCCCCGCCAGCCGATCAATCGCGCCTTGCAGGATCACCGCAGCGGCGTGACTGTCAATCGCGGCGGCGCGCCGGGCGCGGCTCATGTCCTGCCCGATCATCGCGGCTTCGGCGGCCTGCGTCGACCAGCGTTCGTCCCACAGCAGCAGCGGCACCGCGAAGGCCTCCACACAGTTGCGGGCATAGGCGCGGGAAGCTTGGGCGCGTGGGCCTTCGCTGCCGTCCATGTTGCGCGGCAGGCCGAGCACGATCCCCTTTATGCCGCGCGACTGGATCAGTGCGGCGAGCGTTTCGCGGTCACGCCCCCATTTGCCGCGCTGGATCGTGGTGCCATTGGTGGCAAAGCGCCAGCCCGCATCGCAGGTGGCGGTGCCGATGGTTTTGGTGCCGAGATCAAGGCCGAGCAGCGCGCCCCCGCTCTCGCCCACGGCCTCACCAAAGCCGCGCGCATCCTCGAAGATCAGCGTGCCGTTTTCCATGCCTCAGTCCGCCGGATCACATCCGCTTTGGTGTTCGCCCAGAACAGCGGCAGGTCATAGACATGGTAATTGTTGCCCGGCAGCACGTAGGAACCCATCTCCGGCGGCGGGCCGATCAGCAGCAGCCCGCGCTTGTCGCAGCGCGCCGGGACGAGGCCGGGGACAAGCTCGCCCTTTTCCATGCTGTCTTCGGGTACCAGCGTGCCGAGGTTGGCGCCGGCAGGCGCGGTGCCACCGAATTGGCCGGTCAGCGGATTGGTGCAAAGGATCGGGCTCTTGCCCGGCTCCTCACCATCGAGCGCGGTCGAGGTCGCGTAGATGTTCAACACACTGGCCGGGTCTGCCGGTTCGGCAAAGCTCGACCAGCTGATCACGCAGCCCGCCTGATCGGGGACGGCGCAGGCGGGAAAGCCCATCGCAGGCAGATCATGCTGCACCGATACCGGCCAGCCAATCACATACGCGGCAACCAAACGGTCGGCCACGGGCGAACCGCGCACTTCCTCGGCCAGCAGGCGTTTCAGATGCAGCGCCCCTTGGCTGTGCCCGGCCAGCACGATCGGCGTGCCGGGATCAACGCTGGCGAGGAAATAGCGATACGCTTCCAGCACATCGGCATAGGCGGCCTTGATCGCCTGATCCGCCTCGGCACTGTTGGTCAGAAACGCGCCCATCGTCGCCTGCCGGTACCGCGGCGCCCAGATTTCCGATGCGGCGTTGAACGGGCTGGCCATGCCGCGCAGATATATGCGGGCAATGCGTTCGGCCTCAGGATCGCCGCCACCCTCAATTGGGGCGTTCCAGCTAGTGCGGTTGATGAAGCTGGTCGGGTGGATGAAGAACACGGCAAAAGCCGGATCCTTGGTTGCGGCCGGGGCGGTGGGCTCGGCGCCTTCGGCCAATGGCGGCTGCCAGCGCGCCGGATCGCTGACCCCGATGCCCGGACGCGAAAACCACAAGGCAGGGTCTTCATAGGCATTTGCGTCAAGCGGTGTGATCGGCGCAAAGTCAGCCGAAGGCACCAGCGCAATCTGTGCCAACTCGTCCTGAAACAGCTCGTAAGCGATCCGCCCGCCGATCACGAGCGCGATGCAGAATGCAATGAAATAGAGGAACTTGCGGGCCATGCTTCAGTTCATCCGCAACTACTGCGCTGCGGGCGGGTTGGGAGCGGCCTTGGCAGCCGCGCCTTCAGCCAGCGGCGGGCGCAAACTTCTCCACGCCCGGTCGCCGCGCAGGCTGGTGAACCAGCTGACCGGGTTCCAGGTTGTCGACCCGTTCAGGCTGAAGGTAATAAACTCTGCGCGCCCACCGATATTGGCCATCGGCACCCCGGCGCCCAGACCGTTTGCTTCGGCTTCCGCCCGGCTGTCTGCACTGAGGTCGCGGTTATCGCCCATGACGAAGACATGATCGGCGGGCACAGTGTAGGGGCCGTAATTGTCGAGATCCTGATCGCGGTAATCGATTGTGAGATACGTTGCCCCATTGGGCAGCGTTTCGCGCCAGGTCGGCGGAGCAAAGTAGTCGCGTCCGTCTGGCCCAGTCTCACGATATTGCTCGAACGAAGCAAGGCACGGCCCGTCTTTGCACATCAGTTCGGGCTCAAACGGCAGGCGCACCGCAGGCACCACTTCGCGCTTGATAGGCTGGCCGTTGAGGATGATCTGCCCGCCGCTCACTTCGATGGTGTCGCCTGGCAACGCGACCACGCGCTTGATGTAATCCTCATCGCGCAAGGGGTGCACCGGGATCACGATATCGCCATATTCCGGATCGTCCGCCCACACCCGCCAATCGCCGCGCGGCAGCAGATGGAAACTCGCCGACGCCCATGACCAGCCATAGGGATATTTGCTCACCACCAGCCGGTCGCCAACCCACAAGCTCGGCATCATTGAGGTCGACGGGATGTAGAACGGCTTGGCCACCAAGGAATGGAAGGCGAGCACCGCCAGCAGCATGATCGCCAGCCCGCGGATTTCCGCGAGCCAGTTGACCTTGTCTTCGGTTTGCGCAGTTTCGATGGTTGCCATGCAAAGGGGGCCGATCAGAGAGGAATGGCTTCGATAATCACAAAGGCCTGCGCCCATGGGTGATCGTCGGTGAGGGTAAGGTGAATGCGCGCCTCATGGCCTGCCGGGATCATTTCTTCAAGCCGCAAAGCCGCCCCGCCGGTCAGCGCCAGCGTGGGCGCGCCCGATGCGGCGTTCACGACGCCGATGTCCTTCATGAACACGCCGCGCTTGAACCCGGTGCCGACCGCCTTGGAAAACGCCTCCTTGGCAGCAAAGCGTTTGGCGTAGGTGCCGGCGATGGTGAAGGGGCGGCGGCGGGCCTTGGCTATCTCAATATCGGTGAAGACGCGGTTTTCAAACCGCTCACCATAGCGAGCAAGCGAATTGCCGATCCGTTCGATATTGCAGAGGTCTGATCCGAGGCCGATGATCACGCGGTTGCTTTCAGAATTACCGCCACGAGCAGGCCGACAGCGACAACGTGGAGCATCACCTGCGCCTTGAACAGCGGATGCGGGAAGTCGCCCTTGGCAACCTTGGTCGCTCCGACGAAACCGAAGATCATCAGCGCCACCCAGCCAACCGCGAAGACCTGCATCACCCCGGTGTTGAGCGCGAAGCCGAGGAAGCCGATGGCGAGCAAGAACAGCGCCGCCGCCCCGAAGGCCCAACGCTTTTGCTCGCTGGTGAGAGCAGGGAGGTCGGTCTGGCTCAGCGCACTTCATCCATTAATTCGCGCATCCGGCGGATCGCGTTTTCGAGGCCGACGAACACTGCCTCGCCGATCAGGTAATGGCCGATATTGAGTTCGGCGATCTGCGGGATGGCAGCGATGGGTTGCACGTTTTCGAACGTCAGCCCGTGGCCCGCGTGCGGTTCGATCCCGTTCTTGGCGGCGAGCGCGGCCATGTCCGAGATGCGGCGCAGTTCGCGTTCCACCTTTTCGCGGTCGCCGTCGGCAAAGGCGTGGGCATATTCGCCGGTGTGGAACTCCACCACCGGCGCGCCGAGCCGGATCGCGGCGTCCAATTGCCGCTCGTCCGCCTCGATAAACAGCGAAACCCGGATGCCTGCGGCCCGCAGTTCTTCGGCAATCGGGGCGAGGGTGTTGTGCATTCCCGCCGCATCAAGCCCGCCTTCGGTGGTGCGCTCCTCGCGCTTTTCGGGGACGATGCAGGCGGCGTGCGGCTTGTGACGCAGGGCGATGGCGAGCATTTCGGGCGTCGCCGCCATTTCGAGGTTCAGCGGCAGGTTGGTAGCGGCTTGAATCCGCGCCAGATCCTCGTCACGGATATGGCGGCGGTCTTCGCGCAGGTGGGCAGTGATGCCGTCCCCGCCGACCGCCGCAACAATCTCCGCTGCGCGCACCGGATCAGGATGGTCCCCGCCCCGCGCGTTGCGGATCGTGGCGACGTGATCGATGTTGACGCCGAGGCGCAGCGGGCGAGGGGACTGGTTCATGGGTTTCCTTGCGGGCAGGCAGCAGCAGCGAGCAGGTC
Source organism: Sphingomonadales bacterium Ga0077531 (assembly GCA_001464915.1). Lineage (GTDB taxonomy): Bacteria > Pseudomonadota > Alphaproteobacteria > Sphingomonadales > Sphingomonadaceae > Erythrobacter. Next base: position 25,612 of record LNED01000029.1, on the reverse strand, counting down.
GTGGCTGAAACCGCTCCCTTGCCAGACCTCGCCAAAGTCGAACGGTTTTTCCTGACTGAAGGCGACCACGGCCATCTGCTTGTCGGGAAGGATGAAATTGCGCACCTGAACCGCACCAACATCCCCGCGCCGTTCGACGATGCGAACCGGTTCGGTGCAGCCCTTCAAGGGCACCTCGAACACCCATTGGCCGAGCGCCATGTAACCCAGTGCCGGATCGCCCTTCCACATTTCGGCGAGCGCTTCAGGGCCAAGCAGGTCGCCGCGCATCAGAGCGATGTCGATGGCGAGGATGTCGTCCGGCTCACCATAGAGGCCTGCCGAGGCGCCATAGGTAGATAGGTCGGAAGGTTGCTCCCGCGCGCCGTCGACGACACCCCAGCGCGTGAATTGCTCGCCCGGATAGGCACCTGCGAATTCGAAGCCGAGCGGTCCGGCAATGTCGCGCATGAACAGCTTGTCCCACGAAAGGCCTGTTACCGCTTCGAGCACCGCGCCCAGCACCATGTAGTCGCAATTATTGTAGGCCCAGTCGCCGCCGGGCGCGCCGGTTACGGGGCCGGCGCAGAACCCGGTCATCGGATCGCGACTGCCCTTGAAGCCGGCGTTGTAGAAATCCGGCGCATCGGCGGGATTGGGCAGGCCTGCGCGGTGCTGGAGCAGGTTGCGGATCGTCGCCGTCCCCGCATTGGCCGAGCGGAAGGCCGGCAGGTAGGTCGCCACAGGCTGGTCGAGATCGATCGTCCCCGCTTCGACCTGCTTCATTACCAGAATCGCGATGACCTGCTTGGTCACCGAGGCCCAGCGCCATGTCAGCCCGTCCGGCCAACCGCGCGAGGGTTCGGGGAGCAGGCCCGTCCAGCTATAGCGCGGACCGCCGCTCTCCAGATCGTCAAGGCCCGACGAGATCACGACATCGCCCTCGAACTTGGCGTCGAACATCACCGCGCTTACCGGGTCGAAGGGGAATTCCTCCGCCGTCGCCCCTGTGGGAAGCGTGAGCGCGACGAGCGCTGCGGCGAGGGTGCGGATCATTGCGGGCGTTATTCCTTGCGGCTACCGGGCTTCGTCACTTCTACGGCCGCCAGCGCTTCGGGGATGCTGTTTTCGTCATAGGTGGGAAAATCAATGGCGAGCAGCGGGTAGAACGGCACGCCCAGATCGACCGACCCGCAAGAGCGGTCGATGATCGCGCATTCGGCGATCACTTCGCCGCCCTCGCGCGCCACGGCGGCGATGGCTTCGCGGCTGGAGAGGCCGGTGGTGACCACATCCTCAACCATCAGCACCTTGGCTCCCGGTTGCAGGGCGAAGCCGCGCCGCAGGTGGAACACGCCGTCGGGCCGTTCGAGGAACATTGCGTCGAGGCCCAGGGCGCGGCCAACCTCGTGCCCGATGATGATCCCGCCCATTGCGGGGGATACCACAACGTCAATCTGCGCGCGCACATCGGCCGGGATACCCGCCACCACCGCCTCGGCCAGCCGCGCCGCGCGGGCCGGGTTCATCAGCACGCGTGCGCATTGTAGGTAGTGGCCGCTATGCCTGCCCGAAGATAGCTTGAAGTGGCCTTCGAGTAAGGCACCAGATCTGCGGAATTCGGCCAATACTTCGTCTTCGGTCATCGCCGAACTCCATAGAAAACATGGGCGAAAGCCCCAACTTGCGCGGCAAACATGGCGGCTTGCATAAAATTCTCCCTAGAAGCGCTTGAGGCCCTCGGCAAGCGGGGCTAAGGGCGGAATTGAAGCTGGCATAGGAGTCAGCAGAACGCTGTCTATCTGGTGTCTCGCATGAGCGCGCTGATCTACAGTATGGGATCAAAACCTAGACAAGACTTGGGCACATATGATGGGTCAGATGCATACCCGTATGAAATTGGCTACTCTTGCGGCGCTGGCCGCCGGGCTTGCGCTGTTCGCGCCGATGGGTGCGACCGCGCAAGATGCACCTGCGGCCGCGGTCGAAGTTGCGGCGCCCGTTGATGTGGCGACGGCGCCTGCGCCTGCCGCCGATGCAGCAGCCCCGGCTGAAGCTCCGGTCAGCACCTATACGCCGATGGCCCCGACCAAGGGCAAGGGCATGCCGACTGACCCGCGCTCGGGCGAGCCGGGCGCGATGATGAAGTCGCTGACCTTTCAGGATCAGTACTCCGACAACGGCGAATATGCGCTGTGGATGCACGATGTCATCCTAATGCCGGTGATCACCATCATCAGCCTGCTGGTGCTCGGCCTGATTTTGTATGTGGTGGTGCGGTTCAACCGCAAGTCGAACCCTGTCGCATCGAAAACGACGCACAACACCATGATCGAAGTGATCTGGACGATTGTGCCGGTGATCATTCTGGTGGTGATTGCGGTGCCTTCGATCACGCTGCTTGCGCGCCAATACGAAACCCCGCCCGCTGATGCGGTCACGATCAAGGTGACCGGCCACCAGTGGAACTGGGAATATACCTATCCCGATCATGGTGATGTGAATTTCATCTCGAACATGCTGCCGCCCGAAGAAGCGCTGAAGCGCGGTGAGCCCGGTCAATTGGCGGTGGATAACCGCATGGTCGTGCCCGCCGGTGTGCCGCTGCGCATCCAGACCACGGCTTCGACCGTGATCCACGCCTTCGCCGTGCCGTCGCTGTGGTTCAAGATGGACGCGGTGCCGGGGCGCCTCAATGAAAAGCTGCTGACCATCAAGGAACCGGGCGTGTATTACGGCCAGTGTTCGGAACTGTGCGGCGCGCTGCACGGCTTCATGCCGATCGCGGTTGAGGCGCTGCCGCCGGCCGAGTTTGCGGCATGGGTCAAGGGGCAAGGCGGCACGATGCCCGGCGAAGACGCAGCAGCTCCGGCTGCCGCTCCTGCCGAAGCTGCTGCGACCGAACAGGTCGCCGTGCTGACCGCTCGCTAAGACATTTGAACGAATAACATCAGAGAGTATCTGAAAATGGCTACCACCGCAGAAGGCTTCGACGCTCACGGAACTGGGCACGACGATCACGCCCACGACCACGCGGATCACAAGCCGGGCTTTTTCGCCCGCTGGTTCATGTCGACCAACCACAAGGACATCGGCACGATGTACCTGATCTTCGCGATCATCGCGGGGATCGTGGGCGGTGCAATTTCGGGCATTATGCGGGTCGAATTGGCCGAACCCGGCATCCAGTATCTCGGCTGGTGGGCGCAGCTGATGGGCGGCGCTGACGATATCAACACGGCGCTGCACATGTGGAACGTGTTCATCACCGCGCACGGCCTCATCATGGTGTTCTTCATGGTCATGCCGGCGATGATCGGCGGCTTCGGCAACTGGTTCGTGCCGCTGATGATCGGCGCGCCAGACATGGCGTTCCCCCGCATGAACAACGTCAGCTTCTGGCTGACGGTGGCGGGCTTCTTTAGCCTGCTATTCTCGCTGTTCGTCCCCGGCGGTTCTGGCCCCGGTGCGGGCACCGGCTGGACGGTCTATGCTCCGCTTTCGACGAGCGGTTCGGTTGGCCCGGCGGTTGATTTCGCGATCTTCTCGCTCCACCTTGCAGGCGCGGGCTCGATCCTTGGTGCCACCAACTTCATCACCACCATCTTCAACATGCGCGCGCCGGGGATGACCCTGCACAAGATGCCGCTGTTCGTGTGGTCGGTGCTGGTCACCGCGTTTCTGTTGTTGCTGGCGCTGCCGGTGCTGGCGGCTGCCATCACCATGCTGCTGACCGATCGTAACTTCGGTACGACCTTCTTCGATCCGGCCGGTGGCGGTGATCCGGTGCTTTATCAGCACCTGTTCTGGTTCTTTGGTCACCCCGAAGTGTACATCATGATCCTGCCGGGCTTCGGCATGATCAGCCAAATCGTGGCGACTTTCAGCCGCAAGCCGGTGTTCGGTTACCTCGGCATGGCCTATGCGATGGTTGCCATCGGCGTGGTCGGCTTCATCGTCTGGGCGCACCACATGTATACCGTGGGCCTCGACGTGAACACCAAGATGTATTTCACCGCTGCGACGATGGTGATCGCGGTGCCGACCGGCGTGAAGATCTTCAGCTGGATTGCGACGATGTGGGGCGGCAGCCTCAGCTTCAAATCGCCGATGGTCTGGGCGCTGGGCTTCATCTTCCTGTTCACCGTCGGCGGCGTGACCGGCGTGGTGCTCGCCAATGGCGGGATCGACGACAACCTGCACGACACTTACTACGTGGTCGCTCACTTCCACTACGTGCTGTCGATGGGCGCGGTGTTCTCGTTGTTCGCAGGCTTCTACTACTGGTTCCCGAAGATGAGCGGGCGGATGCACAGCGAGTTGCTCAGCCATCTGCACTTCTGGACGTTCTTCATCGGCGTGAACGTGATCTTCTTCCCGCAGCACTTCCTCGGGATGCAGGGGATGCCGCGCCGTTACCCCGATTATCCGGAGGCTTTCACCTTCTGGCACCAGGTCAGCACTTATGGCTATTACATCATGGCTGGGTCGATGATCTTCTTCTTCGTCAACATCGGTTATGCGTTGTTTGCCGGCCGCAAGGCTGGGGCCAATCCGTGGGGTGAAGGCGCAACGACGCTCGAATGGACGTTGCCGAGCCCGCCGCCGTACCACCAGTTCGAAACGCTGCCGGTGATCACCGATGAACATGATTACCACGATCACCGTCCGGCAACTGCCTGATGACGGACAGGCAGCGGGGCCGCGCGCTTCGCTGCACTGACCGGAATGAACCAAGGGGAGGGCGCGGCGGCAATGCCGCGCTCTTCGCCCATGAGAAACAAGAGTAGATGACCACAGCTGCCCATCAGACGCCCGCGCGAATGCTCCCGACGGAATGGCGTGATTTCTTCACGTTGACCAAGCCGCGGGTGATGACGCTGGTGATCTTCACCGCGATTTGCGGTGTGCTGGCGGCGCCCGGCCATATCCATCCGGTATTGGGTTTCACCGCGATCCTTGCGATCTCAATGGGCGCGGGCGGTTCCGCCGCGCTCAATCACTGGTGGGAAGCTGATCTCGACGCCGGGATGAAGCGCACCATGAACCGTCCGTTGCCCGGCGGCCGGATGCGGCGCGATGATGCGCGCGATTTCGGCGTGTTTCTGTCGGCGGTGTCGGTTGGGTTGATGGGCCTTGCGATCGGCTGGCTGGCGGCGTCGCTGCTGTTGGGCGCGATTATCTATTACGCGGTGATCTACACCATGTGGCTGAAACCGCGTACCCCGCAGAACATCGTCATCGGTGGCGGCGCGGGCGCGTTTCCGCCGCTGATCGGCTGGGTTGCGGTGACGGGCGAGATCACCGCAATGCCGATCCTGCTGTTCGCGATCATCTTCTTCTGGACGCCGCCGCATTTCTGGGCGCTGGCGCTGTTTGTGCAGTCCGATTACGCCAAGGTCGGTATTCCGATGCTGCCGGTGGTCGCAGGTGAGAAAGTCACGCGCCGCCAGATCATGATCTACACTGTGCTGCTCACCCCGATTGCGATTGCGCCGTGGGCGATTGGCGGGACGGGGTGGATTTATGGTTCGGTCGCGGTGGTGCTGTCCGCCCTGTTTCTGCTTCTGGCGCTGCCGGTGGGTTCGCGGATGAAGGTTGAGGGCGACAAAATGCTGCCCGAAAAGCGGTTGTTCAAATATTCGATCGTGTATCTGTTCGTGCTGTTTGCCGCGCTGGTCGCCGATCGCGTCGCCGCCTATCAGGGATGGATCCTATGACCCCCGAAGAAGAAACCGAATACCGCCGCCGCCAGAAAAGCCGCAACCTTGTGGTGGCGGGCACACTGCTGTTCTTCGTGATCCTGTTCTACGCGATCACCATCGTGCGGATCGGAGATCCCGGCTGATGGCGACGCTGCCGCCCACCTTGCACGATGCCGATACCGGGCGCCGCAATCTGCGCGTCGGGCTGATCGCGTTTATGGGCGCGGTGTTCATGCTCGGCCTCGGCTATGCCTCGGTGCCGCTGTACCGCCTGTTCTGTCAGGTCACCGGCTTCGGTGGGACGACCATGGTCGCTAGTCAGAGCCAAGCCGCGCGCGCTGCCACGCTGGCCACCGGGCAGACGATCTCGATCCGGTTTGACGCGACCACCGCGGGCGACATGCCGTGGACGTTCCGCCCTTCGCAATCGACCGACACCGTCACCATTGGTCAGCGCGATATCGCCACCTACGTCGCAAAGAACGAGAGTTCGCGCCCGATCACCGGGATGGCGACGTTCAATGTCACGCCGGTTCAAGCGGGCCAGTATTTCAACAAGATCCAGTGCTTCTGCTTTACCGAGCAGACATTGCAGCCCGGTCAGGAAGTGACCATGCCGGTGCTGTACTATGTCGATCCAGCGATGCTGGACGATCCGAACATGCGCGGCGTTGAACAGATCACGCTCAGCTACACTTTTCACCGCGCCGCAGACCCGGTAAACCCGGCACCTGCACGCACCAACTGACCTTCGACGCACAACCCAGGGACGGGAACGACCAATGGCTGGCAAAGTAAACCACGATTACCACATCCTCGAACCCGATATCTGGCCGCTGATCGGCTCGGTTTCGGCGCTCACCTTCACCAGCGGGATGGTGCTGAGCTTCCACCCCGATCTGTTTGGCACAGCCGCCAGCTTCGTGATGTGGGCAGGCCTTGCCGGCCTGATCGCGACCTTCTTCATGTGGTTCAAAAACATCGTGGTCGAAGCCCAGCGCGGCGATCACACCCCCGTGGTGCAGTTGCACATGCGGTACGGCATGATCCTGTTCATCGCGTCCGAAGTGATGTTTTTCGTCGGGTGGTTCTGGAGCTTCTTCGACTTCGCACTGTTCCCAACCGCACTGGTGTTCGACCACGAGACCGGGTTGACCACCAGCCTGTTCGGTCAGGAAGGCGCCCCGGCGGCGGCATTCATCCCCAAGGGGATGGAAGTGCTCGATCCGTTCGCGCTGCCGCTGCTTAACACTCTGATCCTGCTGTGTTCGGGCACCACGGTGACCTGGGCGCACCATTCGCTGATCCACGGTGATCGTACCGGCCTGAAGCAGGGCCTGTGGGCGACGATTGCGCTGGGCGCGCTGTTCAGCAGCATTCAGGCCTATGAATATGCTGCCGCGCCGTTCGGCTTTGGTGGGAACACCTATTCGTCGGCGTTCTACATGGCGACCGGGTTCCACGGGTTCCACGTGCTGGTGGGGACGATCTTCCTCGCCGTGTGCCTGTATCGCACGTACCTCGGCCACTTCACCCCGCGCCAGCACTTCGGCTTCGAAGCCGCCGCGTGGTATTGGCACTTCGTCGACGTGGTGTGGTTGTTCCTGTTCGTCGCCATCTATGTGTGGGGCGGTTGGGGCGCTGAATTCCATTGATGAGCGCGGACCCCGCCGGTCCGAGTGAACAGAAGGGGCAGCCGGGATTAGTCTCGGCTGCCCTTTCCGGTTTGTGCCCTCGCTGCGGTGCAAAGACGCTGTTCGGAGCGCCCGCCGCGCTGGCGGATGAGTGCGCTGCCTGCGGTCTTGAAATCCGCGCGCTGGAACGCGGCGGGCGGTTCGTCGGGGTGGTGACGATGCTGCTGGCGCTGCTGCTGATCCTTGCTGCGCTGGGCATCGACGAATGGCTGCGGCCGCCGCTGTGGCTGTCGTTCCTGTTCTGGGCGCCGGTGACGGTGGGGAGCGTGATCTTCGGCCTCAGGTTCTACAAGACCATGTGGGTCTATCACCAATACGAAGAGAGCCAGCAGCCATGACGCGCCGTATCCCAATCATTGCCACTATCATCGTGCTGGCCGCGGTGGCGACGATGATCGCGTTGGGCGTGTGGCAGATCGGACGGATGGGTGAAAAGGCGAACTTGCTCGCCCGCTATGAAGCAGCCGCAAATGCCGGCGATGAAGTGACCTTCCCACTTGAGGGCGACGGCGCTGACGCATGGTTCCGCCGTAGCCGCTTGACGTGCGACGGCGTTGCCAAGATCGAAGCGGTGGCGGGCACATCAGGCAAGGGACAAAAGGGCTGGGTGCAGCGCGCCACCTGCACATCAGGCGCAATTGTCGATCTTGGTTATTCGCGGGACATTGCGACACCTGCATGGACAGGCGGCGATGTTACCGGTGTCATCGCGCCTGGCCCGCGCCTCGTCGCCGATCCGCCGCTCGCTGGCCTGCAACCGATGGCCAAGCCCGATCCCGGTGACCTGCCCAACAATCACCTCGCCTATGCCGGGCAGTGGTTCTTCTTCGCGCTGACCGCGCTGGTCATCTACGTGCTGGCAATCCGCCGACGTCAACGCTAGTCCGCGCCCCATGCAATATGTCTCGACACGCGGCAGCGCACCTGCGCTCGATTTCGAAGGGGTGACGCTCGCGGGCCTCGCCAGCGATGGCGGCCTCTATCTTCCCGTCGAATGGCCGCGTTTCAGCGAGGCCGAGATCCGGGCGATGCGCGGGCTGCCCTATTGGCAGGTCGCCGCCACCGTGATGCGCCCCTTCATTGGTGATAGCCTTTCCGAGACGGAACTGACCGCCGTCTGCCAGAAGGTCTACGGCACCAAATTCGCCCACGCGGCAGTCGCCCCGCTGGTGCAGCTGGATCAGCAGCACTGGCTGCTCGAACTGTTCCACGGCCCGACGCTGGCGTTCAAGGATGTGGCGCTGCAACTGCTCGGCCACCTGTTCGAGATTTTCCTTGAGCGCCGCGACGAGCGTCTGACGATTGTCGGTGCGACCAGCGGCGATACCGGTTCGGCCGCAATCCATGCAGTGGCAGGCGGTACGCGCACCGAAATCTTCATGCTCCACCCCAAAGGCCGGGTAAGCGATGTGCAGCGCCGCCAGATGACGACAGTGCGCGCGCCCAACGTCCACAACCTCGCTATCGAGGGCAGCTTTGACGACGCGCAGGCGCATGTGAAGCGGATGTTCAATGATGGCGACGTGACCACGACGCTGAACCTCGGCGCGGTCAATTCGATCAACTGGGCGCGGCTGATGGCGCAGGTGGTGTATTATTTCACCAGTGCGCTGCAACTGGGCGCGCCGGATCGCACGGTCGCTTATTCGGTGCCGACCGGCAATTTCGGGGACGTGTTCGCAGGCTATGTCGCGGCGCAAATGGGGCTGCCGATTGAACGCTTGATCGTCGCCACCAACGTCAACGACATCCTCCACCGCGCGCTGGCGACCGGGGATTATTCGGCAAGCGGCGTCACGCCGACGATCACGCCGTCGATGGATATTCAGGTCTCCTCGAACTTTGAACGGCTGCTGTTTGATCTCGCCGGACGCGACGGCGCGGCGCTGGCGGCGCAGATGCACGGGTTTGAAGCGACCAAGGCGATGCAGCTGACCAATGCGCAGCGCGAGGGCGCAGCGGGGCTGTTCGCCAGCCATAGCGTCAACCCAATCGAAACGGCGCGCGCGGTGCAATCGGCCTATCAGGGCTCGCAGCAGGTTATCGATCCGCACACCGCGGTCGGCCTTGGCGCAGCCCATGCGTTGGCTGCAGCGGGCGCGATTGACCCGGCGGTTCCCATCGTCACGCTGGCGACTGCGCACCCGGCGAAATTCCCCGACGCGGTCGAGCGCGCCATCGGCGTCCGGCCTGCGTTGCCTGCCCGAGTTGGCGACCTGTTCGGGCGTGAGGAAAGCTTTGTCGAGCTGGCAGGCGATTACGCCACCACGCGCGATTATGTGCTGAGCCACGCGGCGGGATCGCAAGGCTAATGGCAACCTTCGTCCAGCAACCGCTGGTGATGGAACGCACCGGATGGGACTCGTATCGCCTGCTCGATAGCGGGGAAGGCCGCAAGTGGGAGGCGTTTGGCCCGCACGCCTTCATCCGTCCCGAACCGCAGGCTATGTGGCAGCCCCGGCTCGCTGATTGGCCGGCAGCGGGCGAATTCATCCCCGGATCGGACGAGGATGGCGGCGGGCGCTGGAGCTTCACCGAAAACCTGCCCGAAGAAGGCTGGCCGCTCAGCTGGGACGATGTCCGCTTCACCGCCAAGCCGACCCCATTTCGGCACCTGCAATTCTTTCCCGATATGGCCCCGGTGTGGGAGTGGATGCGGGCGCAGTTGGATGGGCTGAGCAAGGCGGAAACCCTCAACCTGTTCGGCTACACCGGCCTTGGCAGCCTCGCCCTGTCGCGGCACGGCAAGGTCACGCATGTCGATGCCTCGAAGAAATCCGTGGCACAGGCGCGCGAGAATGCCGCGCTTTCCGGCATGACCGATCGCCCGATCCGCTGGCTCGTAGACGACGCGGCCAAATTCGCCGCGCGCGAAGTGCGGCGCGAGCGGCGGTATGACGGGATCATCCTCGATCCGCCCAAATTCGGGCGAGGGCCGGATGGTGAGGTGTGGCGGCTGGAAGAACACCTACCCGGCCTTGTGGCGGACTGTGCCAAGCTGCTCGATGCCGACAGCCGCTTCCTGTTCCTCACCGTTTACGCTGTGCGGATGAGCAGCCTGGCGATTGCGGGGCTGCTGCAAGAGGCGCTGGGCCACCTGCCGGGGCAGATCGAGCACGGCGACCTGGCTGTGCGCGAGGAGGGAGAGGAATCTCGCCTGCTGCCCACGGCAATCTTCGCGCGTTGGAGCAATCCCGGATAGACCAGAGCGCACGAGAAGCGCCCACTCTGCTCTATCCTTTTGCTTTCGCATTGCTGGAAGCCGAAAACCGGTGCCCACTTTTCGGCGCGATGCTCTAAGGGCCGCCCCCATGACCATGATTTCCGATTCGCTCACCCTCGAAGTCGCTGACCTTGAAACCGATGTCCTCACCGGCATCTATTCCGAGGAAACCGGCCAGCCGCAGCCGCTGCGGATCACCATCACCGCGCGTTATGCCGTTGCGAATCACTATGATCCCGACACGCCGCTTGATGCGTCGAAGAACTACATGGACTTGAAATTCGCGGCGACAGGCGGCCTGCCGCAGGGCGTGCATTTCAAGCTGATCGAGGCGGTGGCCGACCACATCTGCCAGACTTTGTTCGTGCAGGATGCGCGGGTTGAGGCGGTGACGGTCAAGATCGTCAAGCTCGCGATTGCCGAGGCGAATGAGAAGATCGGCATCACGCTGCACCGCGAACGCCGCCCGGAACACGGGGGCTGAAGCAATGATGCGGCAGCTTGAAATCGGTCTGCTGCCCGACGCCGCGCTGGACGCGGCAACCGCGTTCATGGCGCTATATCTCGAAGCGGCGCGCGCGCTGCTCGGCGAGTCCGATTGCACTGCGCTCGCGATTCTTTTGCCGCCCGCCGAGCATGATCACACCGACTGGCGGCGCACACTGGCACGCGATCTGGCACGCGAGGTCACCCCGAAACGGGTGAATATTGTCGCTGGTCACCCTGATGACGCACGCGATGCAACCTTACGCTTTTTGGCAGATGCGCCCGGCGTGACAGGGCAGTATCTCGTGTGCCATGACAGCGACCGTGCCAACCAATCCGCCCCGCAAACCTGATCTGATCGTGCTGCGCGATCCCGCCGTGGCCGCGCCGCCGTTGGTTGACAGCTTTCAGCGCCGGATCACCTATCTGCGCCTGTCGGTGACCGACCGCTGCGACCTGCGCTGTTCCTATTGCATGCCCGAACGCATGACCTTTTTGCCCAAGAAAGAGGTGCTGACGCTGGAGGAGCTGTATGATCTCGCCACCGGCTTCATCTCGCGCGGTGTGACCAAGATCCGCATCACCGGCGGCGAACCGCTCGTGCGGCGCGACATTATCGACCTGTTCACTGCACTGGGGCGCAGGCTGGGGCATGATCTGGCCGAATTGACGCTGACTACCAACGGCACGCAGTTGGCTGAACATGCCGAGGCGCTGGCGCGCGCGGGGGTACGGCGGGTGAATGTGTCGCTCGATACGCTCGACCGCGCGAAGTTTGCCGAGCTGACCCGGCGCGACGCCCTGCCGCAAGTGCTCGAAGGGATCGCGGCGGCCAAGGCTGCGGGACTGAAGGTGAAACTCAACGCCGTCGCGCTGAAAGGCGTCAACGAAGGCGAATTGCCCGATCTGATCGCCTGGGCGCATGGGCACGGCCATGATGTCACCCTGATCGAGGTCATGCCGCTCGGCGATGTCGAGGAGGAACGGCTTGACCAATATCTGCCGCTCGATGATGTGCGCAGCGCACTGGAGCAACGCTGGACGTTGACCGACAATGCCTACGCCACCGGCGGCCCGGCGCGCTATGTCGATGTGGCGGAGACAGGCGGGCGGCTTGGCTTCATCACCCCGCATACCAACAATTTCTGCGCGGGCTGCAACCGGCTGCGGGTAACCGCGACGGGGCAGCTTTATCCCTGCCTTGGCGGGGGTGAGCGGGTCGATCTGCGCAGCGCGCTGCGGTCGGATGCGCCCGAAGCGAACCTCGTCACCGCGCTGGATGAGGCGCTGCGGATCAAGCCCGAAAAGCACCATTTCCGCATGGATGCGCGCGGGGCTGACCCGGCCTTGCCGCGCCATATGTCAATGACGGGGGGCTGAGGTGATCACGATTGTGCTGCTCGGCAAGCTCGCCGACCTAGGCGGCGCACCCACTTTGACGCTGACCGCGCCGCTCGACTGGGCAGGGCTGCGCGCCGCACTGCCGCCCGCGCTGGCCGAGGCGGTGGATGATCCGCGCAACCGCGTTGCGCTGAACGGCGCGCTGCTGGCGGACAAGGCGGCATTGCAGGCGGCGGACGGCGATGAAATCGCGCTGCTTCCGCCCGTATCTGGCGGCTGACCATGCCAATGTGCGACATCCGCCTGCTGCCCGAAATGTTCCTCCCCGGCACGCTGATCGGCCCGTTCACGCAGGCAAACAAGGGGATGGGCGGGGTCTGCACCTTTGTCGGGGAAGTGCGCCCCGACAGCGAAGTGGAGGCGCTCGAACTCAGCCATTACGAACCGCTGACCCTGCCGGGGATGCACGCACTGGCTGACCGTGCCTTTGACCGCTTCACCCTGATGGGTCTGTTGATGGTGCACCGTGTCGGGATGATGCGCCCGGGTGAACCGATCGTCTGCGTCTCAGCCGCAGCGCTCCACCGCCGCGATGCGATCGACGCGGTTGATTTCTGCATGGATCACCTCAAAAGCGCCGCATGGTTCTGGAAGCGCGAGAAGCGTGCTGACGGCTGGCACTGGATCGAGCCGCGCGAAGGCGACCACCGCGATCTTGCCCGCTGGCAAAACTGATTTGATTCTTATCAAAGCATAGGCGCGCATGACCCGATAAATCCTCCTCAACAAACGAGGAGGATCACCATGAGCCACATCGTCCACGACCTGATCGCCAGCGGCGATGCCCGCGTTGTCGAGCAACCGGCCCACGTGCGCCATCAGGTCGAAACCGACCGTAATTTCGGCCTGCCCACCGCGCTCTATGGCGCGACGATAGCCTGCTATCTCGGCTTTCTGGTGATTGTCGGAAGTGCCTTTGCCAACCCGGTGCTGGTCATCCCGATGGCGATTATCGTGGTGCTGATCGTCGCGGGTTTCGGGGTTCCGGCGATCTGGACGCGGCTCAAAGGCAATGCATCCATGCCCGAAACGATCGGCGAATTCGAAACGCGCGGGATAATGACCAATACCGGACGGCTCAGCGCAGGTGAAGCGACCGCACAAGTGCTGATCCTGCCGGTGCTATTGGTCGCTTGGGGTTTGGCAGTGGCGGTGATCGCCGCGATCGTCGCCTAACCCTTACGCATACTGCTCACCCCCGACTGCGGGGCGGTGGCCGCAGGGTTACCGCCCCGATATTTCTTGGAGCAGTTGGGGATTGCGCAGCACAATGCCGCGTTTGCCCTCGCGCAGGATCGCGCCCATCTCCTCCAGCTCGCCCAGCTTGCGACTGACCGTTTCGATGGTGAGGCCGAGCATATTGCCGATCTCACCGCGGGTCAGTGGCAGTTCGAATCTCTGGGCGAGATGGCACGAGCTATCACTCGCCGCCGCCGCGAAATCGTGCAGCAGCGCGGCCAGGCGCGCCTCGGCGCTGGCGTGGCCGGTCAGTTCGAGCAGGCTGCGCGTCGCCAGCAAATCGGCCTGACTGCGGCGCAGCAGCGCGCGCGCCATCGCCGGGTAATCTTCAATCGCGCGTTCAATGTCGGCTTTGGCAAAGGTGCACAGCCGGCTTTCAGTCAGCGCCACCACATCGTGATGCGCGAAGGGAGCAAACAGTTCGCCAATGAAGCCGGCTGGGTGGACGAGCGCGAGGATCTGTTCATTCCCGTCCACATCCACGGCCGACACCTTGAGCGCGCCGGATTGGAGCGTGGCGCAGGCCGCGTCCTCGTCACCCGCAGCGAACAGCATCTCGCCGCGTTTCAGCACGCGAGAGCGCCCGGCGGTGGCCATTGCATTGCGTTCTTCGGGGGTCAGCACCGAGCAGGCGGCGGTTTCCCTTACCGGGCAGGTGGCGCACGCAAGGTTCATGATCCCATCGCTTCCCACAATCGCGCAATTCCCGCATCCTCGCGGGCGAGCAGTTCAGCAACCTCAGTCTGCGTGGCGGATAGCGCCGGGTCAGCCGCCAGTGCGGTCGCGGCCTCTACGCTGAGCAGATCAAGATCAGCCAGCACCGCCGATGTCGCGCCGCGCCGCGAGGTGAGCTCGGCCAAGGCAGTCAGCGCTGCGGCGCGGGCGTTGGTTTCGATCGATTGCCCCGCAGCCGCGCGGGCCAGCGGCGCGGCGGCGCTTTCCTGCGTCAGGAACGCCGCGTGCGCATTTTGCGCTTTGCTGCGCAGTGCGGCGAGCGCCTCTGGACTGATAGCAGGCCGAATCGGTGACGGATCGTCGGGGGCGGGCGATACCGGCGCCGCTCCTGTTTCATACGGACGCAGCGCGAGCGAAGGATAGCGCCCGTTGTCCGCCGCGCAGGCAGGCAGGGCCGCAATCAGCCCCAAAACCGCAAGATTTTTCAATACATCGCGCATAAGAGTTTATAGGCCAGTTACCATGACACCCGCAATCGTCAAAGCAGACTGTCAGAATTGCGGTTCTGGCAGAATCGCAGTTCAGGCTTTTTGGTAAGGTTTTGCGGCGGTGAGGCGTTGACTTGGCATGGCCTTTCCCCTAACGGCCACCATCTTTCCGGGGCTGCATTGTCGCAAGCCTCGCACTGCCGTTCGGTTGGCATGGGGTTTCTCTACCCATCCGAATATGGCTCCAAGTTGAGAGTAGAAAAACATGTTCGCGATAGTGCGCACGGGCGGCAAGCAATACCGGGTTGCCGCCGGAGACAAGATTGCCGTTGAAAAGCTCGCTGGCGAAGCCGGTGACACCATCACGCTGGGCGACATCCTGCTCGCCGGTGAAGGCGAGGAATTGGCCGATGCTGCCAATGTGACCGTTTCGGCGGAAATCATCGCGCAGGCCAAGAGCGAGAAGGTGATCGTTTTCAAAAAGCGTCGCCGTCACAATTATCGCCGCAAGAACGGCCATCGCCAGCAGATGACGCTGCTGCGCATCACTGCCGTGGGCGCGGCTGAAGCGAAGGCTCCGGCCAAGAAGGCTGCCGCCAAGAAGACCAAGAGCGAAGCACCGGCTGAAGCCGCTGCATCGTCTGAATAAGGAGCGATTGAACCATGGCACATAAGAAAGCAGGCGGTTCGTCGCGTAACGGTCGTGATTCGGCCGGTCGTCGTCTCGGCGTGAAGAAGTTCGGCGGTCAGGAAGTGATCGGCGGCAACATTATCATCCGTCAGCGCGGCACCCGCGTGTACCCGGGCGTGAACGTCGGCATCGGCCGCGACCACACCTTGTACTCGCTCGCGGAAGGCGTGGTGCGATTCCACGGTGGCAAGCTCGGCCGCAAATACGTCTCGGTCGACGCAATGGCGGAAGCCGCCGAATAATCGGACGATTCGTTAAAGGGATCGTCCGGCAAGGATGGTCCCGGCAGGTACCCCGCCCTCAAGCAGCAACGCGATAGGGCAAAAAAGGTAACCTGCCATGCTGAGGGAGATGGGACCATCCTCGTTTCGAGGGGGTCCGTCTCCCTTTTTGCAATCTCCCTCGCATTCGCCGTGGAATTACAATGTTTCGCGGCCATGAAATTGTCACGCACAGACCCTAGGGTCAGGCGCGGGGCGAGGAAGGGAGAACTCGTGTTCCATCGCAGTCACAGATTACTGCTCCGGCCGATCTGGCCTGAGGATTCGCAGGCCCTGCTGGCCGGAATCGCCGATGAAGGCGTGGTGCGTCATCTGGCGCGCGCGCCCTGGCCGTATGAAGAACGCCATGCCCGCGCATTTACCGCTCTGCCGGTTGATCCGACGCACCCGCGCTTCCTGATCACCCGCGCCCGCGATGCAGCGGTGGTTGGCTGCATCGGCATCGATGCTGCCACCACGCCCGGCGTGCCCGAAATGGGATACTGGATTGCCCGCAATCATTGGGGGCAGGGCTATGCCACCGAAGCGGGCGCCGCCGTGATCGCCATCGCTCGCATGATCGGCCACCGCGAAGTGCGCGCGAGCCACTTCCTCGACAATCCAGCCTCGGGCCGGGTGCTGCGTAAGCTCGGGTTTGAACCGACTGGCCGCGTGGAGGAGCGGTTTTCATGCGGGCGGGGTGAAGATGTGCAGGCGCTGGAATATGCGCTCGTGCTGGCGGGCGTCGAACCAGAGCATCAGCGCGCGGCCTAAGCGCGGCGGGGACAGGCCCGGCGCGCGCCTTGTTCGCAGGCGCAAAACTGATTAATGCGCGTGCTTCCATGAAACCTCGCAAGCGCCTTTCACCCGAAGAATCCCGCAGTTCTGCGCTGTCGGCGGCGCGCGCGCTGTTGATTGAAACCGGGCCGCAGGCGGTGACGCTGAAAGCGGTGTCGGCGCGGATTGGCCGCACGCACGCCAACCTGTTGCACCATTTCGGATCGGCATCGGGCCTGCAAAAGGCACTGGCTGAACATCTGGCGCGGTCGGTGTGCGAGACGATCATTGATGCGGTGCACGCCAGTCGCGCCGGGCTGGGTTCGGCGCGCGAAGTGGTGGATTTGGCGTTCGACGCCTTCGACCGCGAAGGCGCGGGCGCGCTGACCAGCTGGATGCTGCTGACCGGCAATGAAGACGCGCTCGACCCGATCATCAGCACGATTCACGATCTGGTGGATGAGCTCGCACCGGACGAGGCCGATCATGCAGGCGGCGCGCAGAACATCCACCGCGACACGTTGACGCTGGTGCTGATGGCGCTGGGCGATGCGTTGATTGGCGGCCCGCTGGCCAAAGCGCTTGGGCTGGAGCGTGATGCGGCGCGCGAACGGGCGGCGGCAATGCTCGAAGCCTCGCTCGCCTCCCACCAAACAGCCTAAGGTTCGCTTGTCAGCCCGGCGCTTTGCCATGCGGGCAGGGCAGCGGGATCGAGTGTCTCCACCCGCAGGTGATCAACCGCCAGGCCAAGGTCGGGATAGGCTGCCACCCGCCGCGCTTCGTCTGACGCGGCCAAAGGCACCACCACCAGCCGCCGATTGACCTTTTGCCGCCAGTTCATCCGCGCGGTGTTTTCTTGCCCGACATAGCAGCCCTTGGTGAAGCTGACGCCGTGCATCTCGACCGCGTTGGTTTCCAGCCACAGGATATTGCCCAATTCAGCCCGCCCTTCTGGCACACCGAGGGCGAGGCGGTGGGTGAGCCATCCGGCATCGGCGCTGCCACCGCCTGCCGGGGCGAGCCAACGATAGCCGAGGTCAGCCAGGCGTGGATCGGGCACGGCACCGGGGTGCGGTGTGGCGCTCCAATGCACCGCGAGCGACTCGTCACGGCCAATGCCGATCTTGCGCCGCAGCCGGTACATCGACAGGCGCTTCGCCAGATCGTCCGCCACGTCCGCTTCGCAATCGAGCAACAGCGCGTCACCGTCGGGTTCTTTGGCCCGCCACACCAGAAAATCGAACAGGTGCTTGCCCTGCGCGCTCAGCAGCGCTGCGTAGCACGGCAGCGGCCCCTGTACGTCGTTGGTGACGAGGCCTTGCAGGAAGGCGGCGACATCTTCGCCCTCGTCCAACGGGGCAAGGCGGATGATCGCGCGGGCGGTGAGGCAGGTTGCAGTCATGCGTGACAGATAGGGGGGCGCGTGGCTAAGGGGAAGCCATGACCGACCGCCTCACGATCCGCCGCCCCGATGATTGGCACCTGCATTTCCGCGATGGCGCGGTGATGCGCGATGTGGTGCCTTACACCGCGCGGCAATTTGGGCGGGCGGTGGTGATGCCCAACCTCACCCCGCCGGTGACGACGACGGCGCTCGCCGCCGCCTATCGTGACCGCATCCTCGCCGCCGTGCCCGAAGGCGTCAGCTTCACCCCGCTGATGACCTGCTACCTGACCGACACCACCGATGCCGATGATCTGGCACGCGGGGCGGCGGACGGCGTGTTCACGGCGGCCAAGATGTACCCCGCCAATGCCACCACCAATTCGGCGGCAGGCGTGTCGAACATCGAGAACCTTTACCCGGTGCTCGCGCGGATGGAGGCGGAGGACATCGTGCTGTGCATCCACGGCGAGGTGACCGAGGCGCAGATCGACGTATTCGACCGGGAAAAAGAATTCATCGACAGGCACTTGCGCGCGATTGTTGCGACCTTCCCGAAACTGCGCGTGGTGTTCGAACACATCACCACATCTGACGCGGTCGATTTCGTGATGGAGTCTGGCCCGCAGGTCGCGGCGACCATCACCCCGCAGCATCTTCACATCAACCGCAACGCGATGCTGGTCGGCGGCATTCAACCGCACAATTACTGCCTGCCGGTCGCCAAGCGCGAAAGCCACCGACTGGCGCTGCGAGCGGCGGCGACGGGGGGATCGGGCAAGTTCTTCCTCGGCACCGACAGCGCTCCGCACCTGAAGCGCGACAAGGAAAGCGCGTGCGGCTGTGCAGGCATTTTCGGCGCGCCCTATGCGCTGGAGAGCTACCTCACCGTGTTTGACGAGGAAGGGGCGTTGGACCTGTTCGAAGGCTTTGCCTCGCTCCACGGCCCGGCGTTTTACAAGCTGCCGGTGAACGAGGGTGAAGTGACGCTCGAACGCGCCGAGGTGGCCGTGCCGCCGGTGCTGCACGTCACAGGTGAAGAGATAGTGCCGTGGCACGGCGGGGCGACCATCGGCTGGCGGTTTGTAGGCTAGGCCGCAGCCCGCGCCGCGCGCTTGCGTGCCCACAGGTCAGCGACAAACACGCCGACCGCGATCCAGATCAGCACGAAGCTGAACAGTTTGACCGGTGCCAACGGCTGTTCAAACACGAACAGACCAAGGAAAAACACGATTGTCGGCGCCAGATACTGGATAAAGCCCAGCGTCGAATAATCCATCCGCCGCGCTGCGAGCGCGAACATCAGCAGCGGAACGGCGGTCACCACGCCCGAAAACACGATCAGCCCACTCATCTGCCAATCCTGCCCGAACGATGACCCCGCCGGGCTTGCCGCATACCACGCGGCGATGCCGATCGCAGGCAGCAGCAGGATCGCGCTTTCGATCGTCAGGCCGGGCAACGACCCGACAGCAACCTGTTTGCGAACAAGGCCATAGAGGCCAAAGCTGAAACCCAGCGTCAGGCTGATCCACAAGCTGGTGAGCGCACCTGCGGCCAGCAACACCACCGCCGCCAGCGCAATGGCGACGGCCAGCCACTGCCAACGGGTCAGCCGTTCGCCCAGAAACAGCGTGCCCAACAGCACGTTGATCAGCGGGTTGAGGTAATAGCCGATGCTGGTCGCATAAACCTCCCCCGCCATAATCGCCCAGATGTAGACGAACCAGTTGATCCCGATCAGCACCGCGCTTGCCAGCAGCGCCAGCATCGCGCGCGGGCTTTTGAATGCGGCGATCAGTTCGGGAAATTGCCGCCGAAATGCGACGATCAGCAGGCACAGCGGTAGCGTCCAGATGATTCGCCAGCCGACGAATTCGAACGGCGGCACGGTTTTCACCAGCAGCAGATACAGCGGCAGAAAGCCCCAGATCACATAGGCGCCGATGGCCGGGAGCAGGCCCGAGGCGGGCGGGGCCGCAGCGTTTGGGTTTTCGGGGGTGGTCATGGAAGCCCGCCGTTAGGGGGCCAAGCGGGGCAGCGCAAGCGTTGGCGGGCGGGCGGCGCATGAATGACGGCTGTCAGCACGGCCCCTGCTCCGTTCAGATAACAGGGCCTATAGATGAATTTCGCCATTGAGACGCACGGATTGCCAAGTCACCCCTTGCAGCCTTTGCGTCTCGTCATCTTGCGGCCATTCCCACCAAATGGTCGCGAGCGCACGGCCTAGCCCTGCGGAAAGCGCCCCGGAGGCCGAAAGGCACCCGGGGCGTTTTCATGGGGCGCACACTCCCGAAAAATTAACCATCCGCGTGGCAAGGCCGCCCGATGCGTCGCGCTATCATCGCCATGTTCTGCCTGATGCTGGCCCAATGCGCGCCGCCTCCGAAGGAACGCGGCGCCGACCCGCGGCTGATTGCGGCCGATCCGGTGATCGCCCGCGCGCTGAATGATCCCCTGATGAGCGATCCTGATCTGGCTAGCCGCAACGAAGCCAATGCCGCGATAGGCTATGCCGATTCGAGCGCCCTGCCGGTGCTGCCGGTCACGCCGCGCGCGGCGCAGGCAGCGCGCGATGCGGCGCGGCTTGAACTGCTCGAAGGGGGTGCGATTCCCGATCTGCCAGACCCGCGTGTCGCCCCGCGCGGAAAGCGGCTCGGCCCTATGGCCAGTGCTGGCGATCTGCTCGCCGCACTCGGCGCCCCCGCAGCTTGCGCCAAGCGGCTGAAGCAGGATTTCGCCTATGCCGCCGCACTGCCCGCGCCTTCTGCAATTATGCCGATGGGGATGGTGGTGCAGGCCGGCGGTGCGGACAGCGCCGGATGCCGCATCCGCATTATCCGCTATCACACCCCCGCCGCCCCGCGGGATGTGCTGCAATACCACTACATTCGCGCAGCCCGCGCCGGTCTCAAACCCGCGCGCTACGCCACGCCAGAGGATATAATCGCGGCCACCGGCAAAACCGGGGAAGCGCTGGTGGTGCACGTGCGCCCAGCGGCAAACGGGCTGACCGGGGTCGATCTGCTCTACCGCTGGCCTTAAGGCCTTAGCCCCACTCCGATATTGGCGCGGGGTCGGTCGCGTTCGGTGCTGGCGACCGGATAGGCGCAGTAATCGGCGGCATAATAGGCCGCCGGACGGTGATTGCCCGACAGGCCAATGCCGCCAAACGGAGCCTTGGACGAAGCGCCATTGGTCGGCCCGTTCCAGTTGATAATCCCGGCGCGGATATTGGCCCAGAACCGCCCGTAATCTTCGGGTGTGCCGCCGATCAAGGAAGCCGACAGGCCAAAACGGGTGTTGTTCGCCTCGGCAATGGCGGCGTCGAGATCGGGCACGCGGATCACTTGCAGCACCGGGCCGAACAGTTCGATATCGGGCCGATCAGGCACGTCGGTCACATCAATGATGCCGGGGGACAGGAACGGCAGATCAGGCACAGTGCGGCGCATGTGCAGCAGCGGGCGGCCCCCTGCGGTCATCAGCATCATGAAGCTTTCGGCCAGCCGGTCGGCGCTGTCATTGTCGATCACCGGCCCCATGAAGGGCTGCGGTTCGCCCAGCGGATCGCCCACCATCAGCTTGCGGGTGAGCGGCAGCAGGTGCTCCATCAGATCATCATAGACCGCGTTCTTGATGATCAGGCGGCGCGCGGCGGTGCAGCGTTGCCCGGCGGTGGTAAACGCGCTTTGCACGATCAGCGCGGCAGCATCGGCCATATGCGGGGTTTCAATCACCACCACCGGATTGTTGCCGCCCATTTCCAGCGCGACGATCTTGCCCGGTTGGTTGGCCAGCCTGCGATTGATCGCAAGGCCGGCGTTGGCAGAGCCTGTGAACAGCACGCCATCAACGCCGGGGTGCGAAACCAGCGCCTGGCCCGTTTCCGGCCCGCCTATCACCAGCTGGATTACATCTTCGGGCACACCCGCGGTATGGAAACAGGCGACCAGCGCTTCGCCCACGGCAGGGGTTTTTTCCGATGGTTTGAAGACCACGGCATTGCCCGCGATCAACGCCGGAACAATGTGGCCATTGGGCAGATGCGCGGGGAAATTATACGGGCCGAGAACCGCCATCACCCCATGCGGTTTGTGGCGCACAGCGGCGCTCAGGTTAGCGCCGGCATCGAACTTCTTTTTGCCGGTGCGTTCGGCATAGGCCTGCACCGAGACATCAACCTTGCCCACCACCGCATCGATTTCGGTGCGGGCTTCCCACAGGGGTTTGCCGGTTTCGCGTGCGATCAGTTCGGCAAGCGGTTCGCTCTGGCGGCGGGCTTCGTTGGCGAAGGCGCGCAGCACCTCGATCCGTTCGATCAGCGAGCGCGCAGCCCACGGCGCCCACGCGCGGCGGGCGGTGCTGACAGCAGCATCAACATCACTGTGCGTACCGCGCCACAGTTCTTCGCCGCTCGCCGGTTCATAGGAAATGAGGGTCGTATCGCTCAACTCTGCCGCTTCCTGACTGCGTTTACGCTGCAAAGGTTTGTGGCGCGGTATCGCGGATAGGTCTGAAAAGATAGGGGGCAGGGGGTTAGGGGTTAAGCCCTTGTTGGGCATGACCGGCAGGCGCGGGCGGCGCGCCGTGGGCTGCGCCCATGCGGCGGATCGCGGCGACTTTGGCGTGGAGCGGCCCCCAATCATCATCCCGGTCGATCGCGGCCCAGATCGCCTCAACCTCGTCCAGCACCAGCGATTGCGGGGCGGGGTCGGCCCAGTATTCGTGCGCCGCGCCGATTGGTTCATATCCTTCCAGCAGCGCACCCGGATTTTGGCGCTGGTTGAAGAAGAACGCATCGGGCTGAACGCCGCTGTCGCGCATCGCAGCCTCGCACGCGGCGATCAGCTGGGTGTCGGGTTCCAGCCCCTGCGGTGCGACGCCCAACCGCCAGCACCACCGCCGCGCCACCGCCGCCATGTACAGCGATCCGAACCGCTCGAGCGCGGCGATCAAGGGCGGGCTGTCCGCCAGCAACCGCAGCGCGACCGCGAACTGGCCGCAATTCCAGTGGATCGCTTCGGGTTGGCGCCCAAACGCATACAGCCCGCTGTAATCGAAGCTGGCGGCGGTGAAGCCGGGGTCCCACGTCGGCAGCCATTTCCACGGGCCGTAATCGAAACTCTCGCCTGTCACGTTCATGTTATCGGTGTTGAGCACGCCGTGGACGAAGCCTGCGACCATGTAGCTGGCGGCAAGATCGGCCATCCGCTCGACCACCTGGTGCAGCAGCCGCACGGCGGGTTCTTCGCGGCCTGGAGCACCGTCGGGCGGGGGCGGGCCAGGGAACTGGGTGAGGCAATAGTCGACCAGCTGCTCCATCTCGTCCGCCTCCTCCAGCGCCAGAAGGCGTTGAAACGTGCCGATTCGGATGTGCGAATGCGACAGGCGCACCAGCACGGCAGAACGCGTCGGCGAAGGTTCGTCCCCGCGCCACAACCGTTCCCCCGTCTCGATCACCGATAGCGTCTTGGAGGTGTTGACGCCCAATGCTTCGAGCATTTCGGTCGCCAATATTTCGCGCATCGCGCCCTTCAGCGTCAACCGCCCATCGCCGCTGCGGCTGTGCGGGGTGGTGCCCGAACCCTTGGTGCCCAAGTCCATCAGCCGCCAGTCACCTGCGCGCAGCTGCGCATAGAGGAACCCGCGCCCGTCGCCGATTTCGGGGTTGTAGTTGCGGAACTGGTGCCCGTGATAGCGCAGCGCCAGCGGCTGCGGCAGGTTGCCGGGGAGCGGCCCGAACCGCCCGAAATGTGCGGTCCATTTCGCATCGTCCAACCCAGCCAGCCCAACACTCGCCGCCGCGCGATCATTGCGGAACCGCAGCTGCGTTTCAGGGAAGTCGGCAGGCGCGACCGGGTCGCCGATCCAGCCTGCCAGATCGAGGATTGCCGGTTCGGGGTGATAGCTTTCCGGCAAATCCGGGTGTTGCACAGCAGCGTTCATGCCGCGATAGTGGGGGCAAGAGGGTGGGCGCGCAAGCTGCGCGGCACCCGGATCATGGGGAATACCGCCGGTCATGGCTGCACACTACGAAGATCGCTTCTGGACAAGCAGCGACGGACTGACTTTGCATTACCGCAATTACGCCGGGCCTGATGGTGGGGACAAGCTGCCGGTGCTGTGTATGCACGGCCTGACCCGCAATGCCCGCGATTTTGCCGGGCTGGCCGAACAGCTGTGCGCCACAAGGCGCGTGATCGTGACCGAGATGCGCGGGCGCGGGCAGAGCGATTATGCGCCGGATTCCGATACCTACACCCCCATCACCTATGTTCAGGACGTGGAAAAGCTGCTCGCCGAACAGGGCATAACGCGCTTCATCGCGGTCGGCACGTCGATGGGCGGGTTGATGACGATGCTGATGGCCGCCGCGCAGCCGGGGCGGATGGCAGCGGTGGTGATGAACGATATCGGGCCGGAAGTGGACGCGTCGGGGTTGGCGCGCATCTC
The DNA here is from genome assembly GCA_001464915.1 of Sphingomonadales bacterium Ga0077531. Taxonomy (GTDB): domain Bacteria; phylum Pseudomonadota; class Alphaproteobacteria; order Sphingomonadales; family Sphingomonadaceae; genus Erythrobacter. The sequence continues at coordinate 1,154 of LNED01000029.1, read as the reverse complement.
CGGCTATGTCGGGCAGGGGCGCAGCTACCCAACATGGGTGCACGCCGCGCGGGCCTTGTCCGAAGCGCACGGCGCTGCCTTTCCCGATTACGACCTCGACCAATGGCTTGAACTGGCCAAGCGCACGATGGTGGTGACCCAGAACGGGCGCATCAGCTTTGATTACGACATGGCCATCGCTGAACCCTTCGCCAAGCCCGGCAACGCCGCGCCGCCCAACCTGTGGCTGGCGTTTGAGGCGTTGCGCGGGGTGCCGATGGTGCTGGTGCGCGGCGGATTGTCCGATCTGCTCAGCGCCGACACGGTCAAGCAGATGGGCGTGCGCAATCCGGCGATGCAGGTTGTCACCGTGCCGCGCGTTGGCCATGCCCCGACGCTGGACGAGCCCGAAGTGCGCGCCGCAATTCAGACGCTGCTGGACGGGGTGGAGTGAGCCACAATTCGGGGACAATTCCCCGCATACTGCACTGCCACTCTACCTTCTCCGCTGGCGGCAAGGAAGTGCGCTGCGCCCGGATGATGAATGCTTGGGGGGCGGCGCTCGATCACACCATCGTTTCCGGCCAACCGGACGCGATGGGCGCGCGGGCGTTGATCGATCCGACGCTCAGAGTTGCTTACCCCGCTGATTTCCCCGCGCTGATCGGACGGCCCACCCCGGCGCGGCTGGCGAGCCTTGCCAAGGCGCTGCACGGCTACGACCTGATCTGCACCTACAATTGGGGGGCGATGGATGTGGTGATGGCGCACCGGGTGTTTGCCGGGCAGCTTGGCCTGCCGCCGCTGGTGCATCACGAAGACGGTTTCAACGAGGATGAAGCGGCGCGGCTCAAACCCACCCGCAACCTGTATCGCCGCGCGGCGTTGATGGGCGCGGCGAAGCTGGTCGTGCCGAGCACCGGGCTGGAGGCTATTGCGCTGAGCGTGTGGCACCAACCCCGCGCCAAGGTGGAGCGCATCCCCAATGGGATCGACACCGCCGCCTTTGCCGCCTCTCCCAACCCTGCCGCGCTGCCGATCACCAAGTCTGCAGGCCAGCACTGGGTCGGGACGCTGGCGGGCCTGCGCGCGGTCAAGCAATTGCCGCTGCTGGTCGAAGCGATGACCGCGTTGCCCGAAAACTGGCATCTGGTGATCGTGGGCGAGGGGCCGGA
>LNED01000028.1 GCA_001464915.1 Sphingomonadales bacterium Ga0077531 | reverse complement strand
ACGTGGCTGCCATAGGCGAACCGGTCGAGATCGTCTTTGGTGAAGCCGTGCTTCTTGACGATCATTTCCGCGCCCATGAACTGGCTGAAATTGATGCCGGGGAACTTCTCCTCAAGCCCGGCGGCCTTCTGGACCAGACCTTCCTTCATGTGGAGCAGTACGTTTGAACCCATCGGCACGCGGCTCATGCTTTCAACGCCGCTGGCGATCACCACGTCCTGCGTCCCGCTCATCACGGCTTGGGCTGCAAACTGGATCGCCTGCTGCGAAGAACCGCACTGGCGATCAATCGTGACCGCCGGGGTCGATTGCGGGAGCAACTTTGACGCGAGCACGCCCATCCGCCCGACCTGCAACGCCTGTTCACCCGCCTGACTGACGCAGCCAGTGATCACATCTTCAATCGCCGCAGGATCAATCCCGCTGCGTTCGACGATCGCATCCAGCGAGTGCGCCAGCAAATCCACCGGATGGACTCCGGCCAAACGCCCGCCGCGTCGTCCACCAGCGGTGCGCACGGCTTCGACAATATAAGCTGTGGTCATATCTCTCTCCTCCAGTTCACCCTGCATCGGGCCCGATCCAAGGCCGGTCGTGCGGCGCACAATCAGTTGCGCATCGCCACCTTCTTGCCATCCCGCCTATTGAAGGCCCCGGCCCAAATCAAGCGCTCAAAATGGTGCATTTGCGCATCAGGCGCGCAGCAAGCGGCGGTGCGCTCCCATCTCCAGACTGTTGCAGATGCGTAACACATCGGCATTAAGCTTATGGATAAGGGCTTATTAGGTTTGCACTGGCAAAGGGGTTGGAGCATTTCGCGGATCGGAGGGGGCTGCATGGCATAATGCCCGCAGTCCTTGACGTTTGAAGTGTCAATTGACCAGGTCAAACCTAAAGGAGACGACCACATGAAGAAGCACATGCTTCTCAAGTCCGGTGCGGCAACTGCCGTAATCGCACTTGCCATGGGTGCACCTGCCTATGCGCAGGACGCCGATGTAACCACCGATACCACCGCAGAAACCGAAGAATCCGGCGAGGCGATCATCGTCACCGGTTCGCGTCTGCGTTCGCCTAACCTTGAATCGGCTAGCCCGGTCACGGTCATCACCGCTGAAGAATTCGCGATCACCGGCACCACCCGCGTGGAAGATCTCGTGAACTCGCTGCCGCAGGTATTTGCTGGCCAGGGCGGTAACGTGTCGAACGGCGCCACCGGCACCGCGACCCTCAACCTTCGTGGTCTTGGCGCCGAGCGTACGCTCGTGCTCGTCAATGGCCGTCGCCTGATGCCCGGCACGCCGTCGACTTCGGCTGCCGACATCAACGCCATCCCGGCCGCGCTGATCAAGCGCGTTGACGTGCTGACCGGCGGTGCTTCGTCGGTGTACGGTGCTGACGCTGTGGCCGGCGTTGTCAACTTCGTGCTCGATACCGAGTTCGAAGGCTTCAAGATCGACGCCAACTACGGTTTCTACAACCACAACAACCGCGCTAGCACCGACATCACCGGCGCGCTCGACGCACGCGGCTTCGGCTACCCGACCGGTTCGGTCACCGATGGCGGCACCTTCGACGGTACGATCGCGTTCGGCAGCAGCTTTGACGATGGCCGTGGCCATGTCACCGCCTATGCTGGCTATCGCCGGATCGACCCCGTGTTGCAGGCCCGCCGTGACTACTCGTCGTGCGCACTTTCCGCCAACACCGCTGCGTCGGTGACCGGTGGCGGTCGCCAGTACAACTGCGGTGGTTCGGCCACGTCGCAGGAAGGCACACTGTTCTTCTTCGACGATTTCGATGATTTGACCGACGAAGTCGGCGGCGGCCCCGATGGCGATCAGCCCGATGGCGTCGCGGATTCGCTGACCTCGACCATTGGTCAGTTCGGCCCGAACCGCACTTTGCTGCCCGGCTTCACTGCGTTCAACTTCGCGCCGCTGAACTACTTCCAGCGTCCCGACGAACGTTACACCGCCGGTGTGTTTGCGGATTACGAAATCTCGCCCGCGATCAAGCCTTACCTCGAGTTCATGTTCATGGACGACCGTTCGGTCGCCCAGATCGCCCCCTCGGGTAACTTCGGCAACACGCTGTCGATCAACTGCGACAACCCGCTGCTTTCGGCCAGCCAGCTTACCGCGATTTGCGATGACGAAAACCTGTTGGTCAGCGGATTGCCAGGCGATGCCTTCATCGTGACCGGCAACGTGGCTCGTGAAAACCAGGCCCGTATCGATCGCGGTCTGGGTGAACCGATCCTGCCGACCACGCCGTTCAACTTCACCGATCCGAGCACCGGCAACACCTACAACCGGGCGTTTGCGCAGATCCTTCGTCGTAACGTCGAAGGTGGCCCGCGTCGTGATGACCTTCAGCACACCAGCTATCGTACCGTTGTCGGCACGAAGGGTGAGCTTTCGTCGGCATGGTCGTATGATGCGTTCTACCAGTATGGGCGGACTGCATTCTCGCAGGTTTATCAGAACGACTTCTCGGTCAACCGTCTGGGCCGTGCCCTTGACGTTGTGACCGGGCCTGACGGCACCCCCGTGTGCCGCTCGACGCTCGATGGTACCGATCCGAACTGCGTGCCGTGGGACATCTTCTCGCCCGGCACGGTTGCTCCGAGCGCCGCAGCCAATGCCTACCTTTCGACCCCCGGCTTCTCGCGCGGGATCGTTGAAGAGCAGATTGCTAGCGCGTACTTCTCGGGTTCGCTTGGCGAATATGGTCTGAAGACCCCGTGGTCGGATGACGGTGTCGACGTGGTGTTCGGTGCTGAATACCGCAAGGAAAGCCTTGAGTTCGTGTCGGACGTTGCATTCCAGACCGGCGATCTTGCTGGTCAGGGGGCACCGACGCTGCCGGTTTCGGGCAGCTTCGACGTGAAGGAATTCTTCACCGAAGTTCGCATTCCGATCGCGCAGGACAGCTGGGTGCATGAATTCACCATCACCGGTGGTTATCGTTACTCGGATTACAGCACCGGCGCGACCACCGACACGTACAAGATCGAAGGGGTCTTCTCTCCGACCCGCGACATCAGCATCCGTGGTGGTTATAACCGGGCTGTTCGTGCACCGACCGTGCAGGATCTGTTCGCGCCGAACCGCGTGGCACTCGACGGGTCGACTGACCCGTGCGCAGGCTTCGTGATCGGTTCGGGTGGTTCGGGCACTGCCGGCGATCCGGGCTGTCTCGCTCAGGGTCTGACCGTTGGTCAGTTCGTGGCGCCGAACCCGGCGGATCAGTACAACGGCTTCATCGGTGGTAACACCAACCTGTCGCCCGAAACTGCTGATACCTATACCGCTGGTATCGTGCTCACCCCGACCTTCGTGCCCGGCCTCAGCGTCACCGTCGATTACTTCAACATCGCCGTGACTGATGCCATCGGTGGGATTGGTGCCGACACCATTCTGCTGGCGTGCACGCAGACCTCGGATCCGTTCTTCTGCGGTCTTATCAACCGTGATGCTTCGGGTTCGCTGTGGCGCTCGGCTGGTGGCTTCGTGACCAACACGACGCAGAACATCGGTGGTTTCTCGACCGCGGGTATCGATGCGCAGGTGAACTATCGGACTGAGATTGGTGATCTCGGTACGCTGACGCTCAACTTCCTCGGCACCTACCTCGACGAACTGACCACCGATACCGGGATCGTCATCCCAGGTCTTGATCAGACCTTCGATTGCGTCGGCCTCTACGGCAACGTTTGCGGTTCGCCGAACCCCGAATGGCGTCACCAGGCGCGCGTTGGCTTCAATTTCAAGAACGGAATTGGTGCCTCGGTGCGCTGGCGTTATTTCGACGGCGTCACGCTCGACGCGGTTGAAACCAACAGCAACCTGAACAACGCTGGTGGAACTGGTCCTGCTCCGGGTGGCGTTGCCCGTCCGGGTGCAGCTGGCTTCGACTCGATCAGCTACTTCGATCTTGCCCTGACCTTTGCGGCCAGCGACAATTTCAACTTCCGTCTGGGTGCCAACAACATCCTCGACAAGTCGCCGCCAACCACTGGCTCGCAGGCCTGCCCTGCTGGTCCGTGCAACGGCAACGTCTTCGCGCAGACCTATGACTCGCTCGGACGCTACATCTTTGCTGGTGTGACGCTTGATTTCTAAGCATCGCTCTCGCTAGACAACGAATGGCGGGCCGAAAGGCCCGCCATTTTCGTTTGGGGCACCGCAAACGCGCTCCCAGACAGGCAGGAAAGCAAACCGCCTTGCATCTAGACGAAGCCCGAACCCGGATAGCGCAATTCCCACGCACCGATCCGGCGTCGGGGTTTGCAGCGGGAATGGCATTGCTACGGGCGGATTTCCCTGAGCTGCTGCTGCCAGAAGCCCGCGCCCTTGCTGAACGGCACCCTGACAATCCGCAGGCCCTGCAAATGCTCGGCCTCGCCGCGCGCGCCTGCGGGGAAAGCGCGTTGGCGCTGACCGCCTTCGCCGCCGCGGCGCAGCTCGCCCCCGCCGATCCGCTGATCATCCATTCGCACGCCCGCACCGCGCTTGAGGCAGGCGCGCCCGCCGCCGACTTGTTCGCCGCCGCCGCCCGGCTCGCCCCACGCGATGGCAGCGTCATGCTCGGCCACGCGGCTGCGCTGCTCCACGAAGGGCGCGCAGACGACGCCATCACCCTGCTCGAACGCGCATTGGCGGTCAGCCCGCTGTGGGTCGATGGCCACCGCAGCCTTGCCGCCCTGCGCGGGCAGGTGGGGCAAGACCCCCTCGCCAGCACAGAGCAAGCCCTCACCCGCCACCCGCACGCGCCGGAACTGCACCATCTCGCTATTTCGCTGGCATTGCAGGCGCGCGACCTTGACCGCGCACGCGCTGCGCAGGGGGCGGCCACCACTGTACTGGGCACCCCGCGCTGGCTGACCGTACTGGCTGCACATATCGCCTCGGAACAAGGCGCCATGACAGAGGCCGACGCGCAGTTCGTCGCCGCTGGCCCGCCGGCCGACACCAATGAAGCATGGACTCACGCCCGCCACCTGCTCCGCGCCGGTCAGCCCGAGCGCGCCGCCGCATTGCTCGAACCGTGGCTCGGTCAGCCCGGAGAACGCGCAATTTGGCCCTACCTCGCGCTCGCATGGCGGCTGGCGAACGATCCGCGCCATCAGTGGCTGGAAGGCGACCCGCGGCTGGTGGGAGTCTACGACATCGGCCTTGCCCCGGCCGAGCTTGCGGCGCTCGCCGATCATCTGCGCCAGCTGCACTTCGCCACTGCCGCCCCGCTCGATCAATCGGTGCGCGGGGGGACGCAGACCGATGGCAACCTTCTGCTGCGCGCCGAGGCCCCGATCCGCGACCTGCGCCAACGGCTGCTGGCGATTGTCGAGCGCCACATCGCCCAGCTTCCTCAGCCAGAACGCGGCCACCCGACGCTGCTAGCGAACCGCGCACCGGTGCGGATTGCGGGGTCTTGGTCGGTGCGGCTGACCGGCGCCGGGTTTCACACCGATCACGTCCACCCGCAAGGCTGGTTCAGCTCGGCGCTCTATCTCGCCCTGCCCGAGACGCTGGGCGACGGGGCGGCGGATCACGCCGGCTGGCTCACTCTGGGGGAAGCGCGCGACATCGCCCCTGGGCTCACCCCGCTCCGCATGATTGAGCCACAACCCGGACGGCTGGTGCTGTTCCCCTCAACCATGTGGCATGGTACCCGACCCTTCACTGCGGGCGAGCGGCTGACAGCCGCGTTCGATATTGCCCGCCCCCGACAGGATTAGATTGATGCTCCAAAACGCCCCAACTCCCGCCCTTCCGCCCAAGCTCGCCGAAGCAATCCGCTTGCGGCAAGCGGGCGATGCGCACGGTGCGCTGGCGCTGGCCGAGGCCCATGCCAGCGACACTGAAGAGGGCGCGGCGTTCCTGACGATTGCCGGGATGGCGGCGCTTGAGCTGGGCGAAGCGGAGCGCGCCATTGGCCATTTCCAACGCCTCGCGCGGCTGCGGCCCAACGATGTCGAGACCCGCGCCGATCTTGCCAAGGCGCTGCTGACTGTGGGACGTGCCGACGAAGCGCTGGCTCTGGCGAATGGGTCAGGCTTCCCCGCGCTCGCCCGGATCGAAGCTTGGCTTCGTCAGCAGCGCGGTGAAGACCGGCTGGCTGTGGCCGCCTATGCCCGCACGCTCAAGGCTGAGCCGGACGACGCGATGAGCTGGAACAATCTCGGCAACATCCACGCCAAGATCGGCAATGTTGACCGCGCGATTAGCGCATTTGAACTCGCCATCACCCATGCGCCGAATGAGGCGTTGATCTACCTCAACCTCGCCGATGTGCTGCGCGGGGCTGACCGCGGTGCGGCGCGACTGAAAGTGGCCCGCGATGCAGCTGCAATCGCGCCCGATAACCGCGCGGTGCAGACCGAGCTTGCGCTGGCGCTCGCCCATGTCGAGGAATTGGATCAGGCGATCATCGTGCTGGAAGCAGCGGTGGAGCGTTGGCCCGACTTCGGTGAATCGCATCTCGAACTCGGGCGGCTCTACGAAGCGACCAACCGCACCGAGGCGCTGGCTGCATTCCTTGCCGCGCTCGACCCGGCGGCCTGCCCGCCCGAAGTCGCCTTCCTCCACGCCTGGCTGGCACAGCGCGAAGGGCGGTTTGCAGACGCGATGCGCCATGCCGAGGCGATCCCGGAGTCGATCCACCCAATGCGGCGAGAGGCGCTGATCGGCAATATCGCTGAGCGTCTTGGCGATTCCGAACGCGCCTTTGTCGCGTTCGAGCGCATGAATGCCGCCGCGATCGCCGATGCCCCGCCGCACAAGGGGCCGAGCTATCGTGAAAGCCTGGAGGCCGATGTCGCTGGGTGGAGCGATAGCTGGGTAGCCAGCTGGACACCCGCCCTGCCCGCCGATTCGGCGCGGCCCGATCCAATCTTCCTCGTCGGCTTCCCGCGTTCCGGCACCACCCTGCTCGACACCATGCTGATGGGTCTGCCCGAACTCAGCGTGCTCGAAGAACGCCCGATGATGGCCGAGACGCTGGCGGCATTGGGCGCGGATGATCTAGCCACGCTAACCCCAGACCGGATCAAGCAGCTGCGCGAATCCTATTTCGACACTGCTTTGCGCTATGGCTGGCGCGAAGGGCACTGGCTGGTCGACAAGCATCCGCTCAACATGGCGCGGGTACCTGCGATCCACCGCTTGTTCCCGAACGCGCGCTTCATTCTTGCAGAACGGCATCCGGCGGATGTTGTGCTCAGCTGCTTCATGGCTAATTTCACGCTCAACCACGCCATGCGCAGCTTCACCGATCTGACCGAGGCGGCGCAGACCTATGACGCCGCGTTCCGTGCCTGGCACCGTGCGAACGCGCTCTTCCCGATTGCCGCACACGCCGTTCGCTATGAACGGCTGGTCGAAGATCCGCAGGCCGAATTGCAGCCGCTGGTCAGCTGGCTGGGGCTGGACTGGAACGACAATCTGCTCGCGCATGAGGAAACCGCGCGCACCCGCACCCGCGTTCGCACTGCCAGCTACGCCCAGATCGGCGAGCAGCTTTACACCCGCGCCAGTGGCCGGTGGCGGCGCTATGCCAATCAACTCGCGCCAGTGCTGCCGATCCTTGATCCGTGGGCGCGGCAGATGGGGTATGACGACTGACGCCAGCGTTTGCCTTCGCAGGCGCGCGGTTCTATTCATCGGGGAAAGAACGGGGCCAAAGCGGCCCACCGGGGAGAGCAACACCGTGACCCATTACCGCGCCGCCGCAGCACCACTTGCCGCCGTAGTATTGATGTTGGCCGCCGCCGCGCCGCTCGCCGCACAGGATGAAAAGAGCGAGAGCGCTTACGTCACCGCCCTACGTGCCTGTCAGGGCAAGACCGACACCGCCGAAAGGCTCGCCTGTTATGACGCTGCGGTCGGATCGATCGTTTCGGCCAGCAGCGAAGGCGAAGTGACGGTGGTTGACCGTGAGGACGTACGCCAGACCCGCCGCAAGCTGTTTGGATTTGCGCTGCCCGACCTCGGCATTTTCGGCGGCAATAGCGATAAGGAAGACCCCGCACAGGCGGAGGAATTCACCACGCTACAGACCACCATCACCGCTGTGCGCAGCGGGGCCGAGGGCACCTACATCATAACCACCGAAGAAGGCGCCGAATGGCAGCTGAGCGAGGTTCCCGCCCGCTTGCTGCGCCCGCGCGTCGGTCAGCCGATCGAAATTCGCGCCGCTGCGCTCAGCAGCTATTTCCTGCGGATCAACGGCCAAAAAGGCGTGAAGGGCCGCCGCGTGCGGTAACAGTATCGCTGCGGCGCGGAGGTGGCGCGCTCGCTAGCGTCCAATTGTTGCAAAACTGCAACGTCACGCAACTTAATTGTGAATATTTGTTCAGCCAGGGGCCCGAGCGTTGCACCTAAGGTGAGAATCCCCTTTAAAACGATCCCAGCGGGGCGCTCCGCTCTCAACAAGGGACTCTCATCCATGAAAAGGTTCTTCGAAGCCGATCGTCGTATCGGTCTTTTTGCTAGTGTCGGCGTTGCCGCATTGGCTGTTTCCGCTCCTGCGGTCGCGCAGGACGCGACTGACGAGGAAGAAGCGGTCGTCACCACCGAAGCTGCTCCGGCAGAATCGAAGGGGATCACGGTTACCGGTTCGCGTATTCGCCTTCCCAACCTGCAATCGACCGAACCCACCAACACGATCGACAGCGCGTACATCGAGAATCGCAACTTCATCAACGTTGCCGATGCTCTGAACGATCTGCCGCAGATCCGTGGTTCGGTCACTCCCGATGGCGCGCAGGGCGCGTTCGGTCAGGGTGTGAACTTCATCAACAACTTCGGCCTCGGCACCAACCGCACGTTGACGCTGATCAACGGTCGCCGGGTTGTGTCGTCGAACTCCCCGTCGTTTTTCGGTAACGCTGCCCCGGGCTTGCAGGTCGATCTCAACATCGTCCCCACCGCGCTGGTCAAGCAGATCGACATCGCCTCGACCGCCGGTGCACCGGTTTACGGCTCGGACGCAATTGCAGGCACCGTCAACATCATCCTTGATGATCAATACGAAGGCCTCAGCCTGAATGCCACCGCCAGCATCACCGAAGAAGGCGATGGGTTCGCCTACCGCTTCGAAGGCGCATACGGCACCAGCTTCGCTGATGACCGCGGCCACATTCAGGTCTCGTCGTTCTACACCCAAACCGACGGTATTCTGCAGAGCAGGCGTTCGGTGTTCCTCGACGAAATCGAAACCCAGCAGAACACCATTCTTGCAGGCCGGATCAACCCGAACCTTGCGCTCAACACGGGTGCGGCAGACGGTGTTACCGACACTGCGCTGTTTTCCCCGTCGCGCATTTTCGCGCTTTCCGCTCTTGGCCTGATCATCGAAGGTCCTGGCGGTGTAACGACTGCGGGCGCCGATCTTGACGGCATCTTCAACAACGCTGCCGGCGCTTTCCAGTTTGATGCTGGTGGCAATCTGGTGCCGTTCAACCCCGGTACGCGCCCGCTCAATGTCGGCGGCGCAACCGCCAACGGCATTCGCGGCATTGGCGGCGATCGTGCGTTCCAGTTCTCCGACTTCGGCCAGCTAACGTCGGACCTGCGCCGCTTCGGGGCAAACCTGTTCCTGAACTACGATGTGACCGAAAACATCAACGTCTTCGTTGAAGCGCAATACTATGACGCGCGCGCCAACGAGCTGGTGCAGCAGCCAACCTTCAACTCGACCCTGTTCGGTGGGCTGAGCGGTGCGCTGAGGTTCAACCTCGACAACCCGTTCCTGAACGATCAGGCACGCGGCGTTCTTCAGACCGCAGGTGTGACCGGTAACTTCAATGTTGCTCGCGCAAACATCGCCTTTGCTGACTTGACCGGCTTTGCTGAAACCGAATTCCTGCGCGGCGTGGTTGGCGCTCGCGGTGATTTCGAACTCGGTGAAAATGACTGGAACTGGGAAGTGTCGTTCAACTACGGCAATTCCGATACCACTGACTTCCGTCAGGACATCAACGCCCAGAACTTCGTCAACGCGGTCAACGTCGCTCGTGTGAACGGCCAGATCGTCTGCTCGACGACACCGACGACCCTCGCGCAGACCCCGAATGCGGCAGCAGGTATTCCTGCACCGGTCGCTGATAGCCGCTGCGTACCGTTGAACTTCTTCGGCGATCAGGCGAGTGCAGCTGCAATCGACTACATCATCGAAGATTCGTCGTCGGTCTCGTCGCTTGAACAGATCGTCTTCAACGCCAACGTCGGCGGCACCCCGTTCCAGATCTTCGGCAATGATGTCGGCGTGAACCTCGGTTACGAATATCGCAAGGAATCGGGCGATTTCACTCCTTCGGAATTCGACCGTCAGGGTCGGGGCCGCGGCGCTGCCGTTGCTCCGGTTGGTGGTTCGTTCGAGCTGAACGAAGTGTTCGGTGAAATCAACGTGCCGCTGGTCACACCGGACAATGATGCGCTGATCGAATCGGCCATCGTTTACGGGCGTGGCCGTTATGTCGATAACTCGATCAACGGTGGGTTCTTCTCGTGGGCAGCTGGTGGCAGCATTGCGCCGGTGCGTGACATCGAACTCCGCGGGAACTTCACCCGTTCGTTCCGTGCACCTGCATTGACCGAACTGTTCCTGCCCCGTTCGAACCTGTTCGGTTTCGTTCCCGACCTCTGCTTGCCGCAGGCAATCAGCGCGGCGAACCCAACCGTTCGTCCTGATCGTCAGCGTAACTGCGATGCCTTCCTGGCTGCCTTCCCGAACATCTCGCGTCCGCAGATCGCGGCGCAGGCTTCGGTGCCGCAGGTCAGCGGTGGTAACCCGAACCTCGAAAACGAGCAGGCTGACAGCTGGAGCGTGGGTGGTATCATCCGTCCTTGGTTCCTGCCGAACTTCTCGGTCACGGTTGACTACATCAACATCGCCATCACCAATCCGATTGCGAACCTGACCTCGGCACAGATCAACTCGGCCTGTTTCGACAACCCGATCTTCAACACCGCCGATCCGGCCAACGGCAACCAGTTCTGCTCGTTGATCCAGCGCGAATCGAACGGTGAAGTCGTCAGCAACCCGACCAATCCGGGCGTGACCACGGGCTTCGTCAACGGTCAGTCGATTGATTACGAAGGCATCGTGGCCTCGGCGCTGTACACCACTTCGCTTGAAGATCTCGGTGTTGCAGGTTCGATCCAGCTGCGTGGTGACCTCAACGTCACCCTGTTCCGCCAAGTCAACATCACCGGCATTGGCCCGCAGCCGACTCACGGAACGATTGGTGACGAACAGTTCGTGGGTCAGTTGGCTGCCAACTACCTCGGCAAGAACTGGGGCTTCGGCTCGGTGGTCAACTACACCGGCGAAGGCCTGTTCTCGCGCGCTGGCCGTACCCCGGACACGCGTGAATTTGACCAGCTCGAAGATTACGTGACGGTCGATTTCAACGTGTACTTCGAAACCGATGATAACTTCCGCTTCAACGTGGTGGTGAACAACGCCTTCGATCGTCGCTGCCAGGATTACTTCGGGTTCTGTATCCCGGCCTCGATCAACGACGCTTTCGGCCGCACCTTCTCGGCAAGCGTATCCAAGCGGTTCTGATCCTTACCGATCACGCCAAACGAAAAGGCCCCGGGAAACCGGGGCCTTTTTTGTTGTGTGTTAGGATTTGATGTTGGGCGTCAGCGGATCGCCATCGTTAACGCGCCATCACCTTCATCAATCGCCAGCGTGGCGCCATCGGGCAGTTTGCCCTCCAGCAGCATTTCAGCCAGCGGGTCTTGCAGATACTTCTGCACCGCGCGCTTCAGTGGCCGCGCGCCGTACACCGGATCATACCCCACGCGCCCAAGCCAGCGCAGCGCCGCATCGGTCAGTTCAATCGTGATCTTGCGGTCGGCGAGCAGTTTTTGCACCCGGCCCACCTGAATCTCGACAATCGGCGCCATGTGCTCCTGACCCAAACGGTGGAACAGGATGATCTCGTCCAGCCGGTTGAGGAATTCGGGCCGGAAATGCCCGCGCACCACGTCCATCACGTCCTTTTCGACATTCGTCACATCGGCCCCATCGGGCAGATTGGCGAGATACTGGCTGCCGAGGTTCGAGGTCAGGATGATCAGCGTGTTGCTGAAATCCACCACACGGCCCTGTCCATCGGTCAGGCGGCCATCATCGAGCACCTGCAACAGCACGTTGAAGACGTCCGAATGCGCCTTTTCGACCTCGTCGAACAGCACCACCTGATAGGGGCGGCGGCGCACCGCCTCGGTCAGCACCCCGCCCTCTTCGTACCCGACATAGCCCGGAGGCGCGCCGATCAGCCGCGCGACCGCGTGCTTCTCCATGAACTCGCTCATGTCGATCCGCACCATCGCGCTGTCATCGTCGAACAGGAACCCGGCCAGCGCCTTGGTCAGTTCGGTCTTGCCGACGCCCGTGGGGCCGAGGAACAGGAAGCTGCCGAGCGGACGGCCCGGATCTTGCAGCCCGGCGCGCGCGCGGCGGACGGCCTTGGATACGGCGGTAATCGCCTGGTTCTGGCCAATCACGCGCTTGCCGATAATGGCTTCCATCTGCAGCAGCTTTTCGCGTTCGCCCGCCATCATCTTGTCAACCGGAATACCCGTCCAGCGGCTGACTACGCCGGCAATGTCCTCCTCGGTCACCTCCTCGCGCAGCATCGCGTTGCCCGATAGCGCCTGCGCGTCGGCAAGCTGCTTTTCAAGCTCGGGAATGCGCCCGTAGGACAGCTCGCCCGCCTTGGCCAAATCGCCAGTGCGCTGCGCCTGTTCAAGTTCGAGCCGCGCATGATCGAGCGCTTCCTTGATCCGGCTTTCGGCCTCGATCTTGTCGCGCTCATTCTGCCAGCGGGTGGTGAGTTCTGCCGATTGTTGTTCGAGATTGGCAAGTTCATCGCGCAGCGCGACCAAGCGGTCTTTCGACGCCTGATCCGTCTCTTTGCCTAGCGCGCTTTCTTCGATCTTGAGCTGGATGATCCGCCGGTCGAGCGCTTCGATCTCCTCGGGCTTGCTCTCCACTTCCATGCGGATGCGGCTGGCGGCCTCGTCCATCAGGTCGATGGCTTTATCCGGCAGGAAGCGGTTCTGGATGTAACGGTCGGACAGCTTCGCCGCCGCCACAATCGCGCCGTCGGTGATGCGTACCCCGTGGTGGAGTTCATATTTGTCCTTGATCCCGCGCAGGATCGAGATTGTGTCCTCAACCGTCGGTTCGGCAATGAACACCGGCTGGAACCGCCGCTGGAGCGCGGGGTCTTTCTCGACATACTTCTGATATTCGTCGAGCGTGGTCGCGCCGATGCAATGCAACTCGCCGCGAGAAAGCGCGGGTTTCAAAAGGTTAGACGCATCCATCGAGCCTTCGGATGCACCCGCGCCGATCAGGGTGTGCATCTCGTCGATGAACAGGATGATCTGGCCATCGGCGTTCTTCACCTCGTCGAGCACGGATTTGAGTCGTTCCTCAAACTCGCCGCGATATTTCGCGCCTGCGATCAGCGAACCCATGTCGAGGCTCATCAACGTGCGGCCCTTGAGGCTGTCAGGCACATCACCATTGGCAATCCGCAGCGCAAGCCCTTCTGCAATCGCGGTTTTGCCGGTGCCGGGTTCGCCAATCAGGGCCGGATTGTTCTTGGTCCGGCGGGCGAGAATCTGGATCGTGCGGCGGATTTCCTCGTCGCGGCCGATCACCGGATCAAGCTTGCCATCGCGCGCAGCCTGGGTGAGGTCGCGGGCGTATTTCTCCATCGCATCATAGGTGTTTTCGGCGCTGGCGCTGTCCGCCCGCTTGCCGCCGCGCAACTGTTCAATCGCGGTGTTGAGCGATTGGGGTGTGGCGCCAGCGGCCTTCAAGGCCTCACCTGCCGCGGTCTGCGACAGGGCAAGCGCGACCAGGAGCCGCTCCACGGTGACGTAGCTATCACCCGCCTTGTCGGCAATTTGCTCAGCCTGATCCAACACCCGCACAGCGTCATTATCCAGCCCCGGCGTCGCCTGCGCGCCGCTGCCGGTCACTGCCGGAATCTTGGCAAGTCCCGCATCCACCGCCGCAACGGCCAAGGGTGCCTGACCGCCTGCGCGCTGGATCAGCCCGGCAGCCATGCCTTCGCTGTCTTCGAGCAGTGCCTTGAGCAAATGCAGCGGCGTGATGCGTTGATGATTGATGCGGATCGCGACGGTCTGAGCGCTTTGCAGGAAGCCTTTTGCCCGGTCGGTGAACTTTTCGAGATTCATGTGGTCTAACCCCTCCAAAGGTTGCCGCCTCAAGTTAGTGTTGCACATTGGCAACACAAGAGGCGCAGCACAAAATAACGACTCCCGTGGATCTGATCTTACAAGGTGGCGTCCACCGACGACACCTCTTCTTCGCATAGAGCGATCGGTGCACGGACGCGAATAGCGGTCGAATTGAGTTGCTTGTGGAACGAACCCGAGCAAATCCGCATTCATGCGCTCCGAACCCACGTCCGGCACTTACCAACCCTCCGACTCACCGGGAGTCGCTCTGATCCAATTCCGATGGAGAGTTGTTCAAGAAGCGTTGGAAACGAAGCCACGGAGTTTTGAAAGAGGCGTTGAACTTAGGCGCGCTTTCCGAAAATGGGGCGTTCCGATCAGAACAATGCAACGGTGGATTACGAAGTTCGAAGCGACGGGCGGCGATATAAATTCTCTCAATAGGAGTTCACGAAACGACCTAGCGTCGCGCCGTGTCTGGGTCTCTAGGACCTTTGATCGAGAGTTCTTGAAGGCTTTCGATCCGGCCCTCCTGCCGTCATTGCAGGCCAAGGTTGACCAGCTAATCAGAGCGGCATGGTCATCGCCCGCTCAGCGTGCAGGCTGGAAGCAGGTCAGGCGAGAGGTGGTGACTGCGTTTCAGAGGCATCTCCATAACATGCGCATACATATGCCCGAAGCTGCGATCACGATTTCGCAGCGCCGGGTGAGAGAGGCGAGATACTTCAGGATAGTCGACGTGCGGGCACATGATCGCAAGACTTATGACGATCAACTTCCGCGGATTAGACGATCAAACGAGGTGCTGGTGGCGATGCAGCAGATCGTGATGGACGTGAAAGTAGTCGATTGTGCGGTTACGAGAGCGGATGGTTCGGTTGCATGGCCACGGATGATAGCGTTCATGGACACCGCAACACAGCGTGTGTTCCGACGCTTTTTCCTACTGGAGCCTTCTCAAAGCATTCGCCAGGAGCATGTCGCTGTGACTTTCCTCGAGATGGCAAGCGACCCGATGTGGGGCTTTCCTCAGCAACTCTACCGGGACAACGGCTCAGAGTTCTTTATCTTAGACATGATCCGGGGTGCACTAGCCGAGCTTCAGGATCAAAATATACGAACCATTATCAATGCTCGGCCGTACTCGGCAGCATCGAAACCTATCGAAAGCAAGTTTGCCTCACTAGACCGGTTTGTCTTCTCGCAGATGGCGGGTTGGACCGGGGGTGATCGCATGCGCAACAAGACTGCGCATCTGGGTCAGCCACCGGCGCCCTACCCCGGATCATTCGAGGAGTTTGCCCAAGAAGCGGACGATAGGATGCGTGTCTTCGAGAATGAGCCGATTTCGACCGGTCCCTTCGCAGGCAAAACTCCCCAAAAACTCTTGAGAGAGAACATTGATAGAGGTTGGCGCCCCCTGCTCGTTCCCGTCGATCGTATCGATGCCGCTTTTTGCACCCGAGATACCCGTCGTGTATCTAGGGGTAAGCTAAAGATCGCCGGCGCGATTTACCGGCACCCGAACCTAGTGAATGGCCGGACGCTGACCGTTGCACGACCTTGGCGGAGAGGCGCGAGCCCGCTAGTTTTATTTCCCGAGACAGGTTGGGCTCCTCTCGAGCTGGATACTCTCTTCGCTCCGGACGACTATGCAGGCGTCCAAGCAAGCGACAGACGGCGGCGTGAACATGATGCCGCCGTCCGCCAATTGAAAAAGTCTGCGGGACACATTGACTTGCAGAAGAATCACCGTGATCGCTTAGCCGCTGCGTCACAAGCGTCTCTTGTTGAGCCCATTTTTGACAAGGCTGCGCTGCCGAACGAGGCATCTTTGGGGCAGGCGATCAGGGTTCAGCTAGATCAAGGCGGCGCCTGCGAGCGGAATGATTCTCCCCGCGATCTATCAGATACAGAGGAGTTGGAACACTATCTTGCCACCAGACGACGCGCAACTCGCTAATACTATCATCGAGACATCAGTCGTGAGGTTCATCCGGACTCGGATGCAAATGACCCACGAGGAAAGAGCAATTTGTGTAATCTCAGGGCCTTGGGGCATCGGGAAAACCACAGCAGTAGAAGCCTTCGCAGGCATTAATTCTAGGTCCTGCGTTGTCGTCAAGGTGGAGCCAGGCTCCACGAAACGAGGCGCTTCGCCTGTTTTCGTCCTGCAACAGACAGTTGAGGCTCTAAGGCCCCGTATCGGTCGATCGCCTCGTGCAACCCTTAGCAACGCCTACTGGTCTCTTCGCCAAATGCTCTACAACTCTTTGCAGGAATTAGCCCAATACTCCGAGGGTGAAGAACAGTTACTTGCTGAATCCCATCTCTCCATAGTGTTCGACGAAGCGCAATATCTTTCGAGTGATGCCATTGAGATGCTGCGTTTCTGGAACGACCCAGACCGCACGGTGGCACCTTTCCCGATTGGCCTGATCTTCATAGGCAACAGCGAGTTTGCGCTCGAAGAGAAAGCCGGCGGTCAAAGCGTTATTTCGGGTGCGGTGCGCAGCCGGGCGCTTTTCATTGAGACGCTTGGGTATGAGGACGTACTGGATGAGGATATAGCAACATTCATTAAATCGCGCGGCACGTACGACAACGAGGCGATTGCACTCTTGCTGTCTCACTTCCGTCAGCGACGGGTCCGCCGTGACTTCCGAAACTTCATACGTCTGGACGATGCTCTTCAAAGAAGAGCCCAAGGAGCGCCTGTCAGCGCCACCATGGTAAGTTCAGTGCTACGCTGATACATCGTGTTCAACCTGAGCTCCGGCGAAATGACCACTTCGGGGTCGAAAACTGAATGCCTGATCTTTCGGAGTCGCATGAATTTCCTGCTATCCAGCAACCCGAAATCAGTCATGCCAGCATCGAACAGCAATTCCTGCGATCGGTCACAAACTTTCGTGTCACTCTCGGGCCAGCAGCAAGACTAGATTTCCTTCGCGGACGAACGCTGAGCACGGCGCGGCGATCCGTCACAGGCGGCGCAGATCGAGGGATGACAGCAAGGTGCGATCTGTTAGTCTTCCCCCAATAATTTTCAGGGGGAGAGAAGAAATATCATGAAGATGACCTTTTTTGCGGCCAGTATCAGGCTGTCCGCTAGCCGTCTTGCCGGCACTTCGGCGCTCGCGCTGCTTTTCGCCGCGCCGGCCTTCGCGCAGATCGCCAGCCCTGCGCGCACAGTGACCGATCCGGCCGCGCTCGAAAGCCCGGCCAACCCTGATGCCGCACCGGTCCCGGTGGAGGACCTGTCCTACTCGCGCACCCTCGGATCGAGCGCGTGGAGCCATGACGGCAGCGAGATCTTCCTCGTCACTAACCTGACGGGGCGCAACAACATCTGGAAGATCCCATCGACCGGCGGTTGGCCGGTGCAGCTCACGCGCTCCGATGAACGCCAGGGGGAGCTCGTCCCCTCGCACGATGGACGGTTGCTTTACTACACGCAGGACGTGGGCGGCGACGAACAGTTCGACATCTACGCCGTGCCCGCCTCCGGCGGTGCGGTGCGCAACCTCACCAATACGCCCGAACTGCGGGAGGTCTCGCTGTTGATCGCCCCCGGCGGCACCACCGGCGCGATCTCGACCAAGCTCCGCGCCGACGGGCAGGTCAACCTCGCGCTGATCGACCTTGCCACCGGCACAACCACCCCGCTGGTGACCGAGCCCGACCCGGTCTACCGCTGGGCACCGGTCGCTTGGGTTGAGGGAGGCAAGGCGCTGATTGCGTCACGCTCCAACGCCAATTCGACCCTTGCCGAAGTATGGCGGGTCGAGGTGCCAAGCGGCGCCAAGACCCTGCTGCTGGGCAAGGCGGCGACGCTCTACGAAGCAAGCGACGCAACTGCCGACGGGAGGCTGATCGCGGTCAGCTCCAACGAGGGCACCGGCCAGCTGCGCGCCGGGATCTATGACACCCGGGCCAAGGCATGGCGCTGGCTCGCGCCGACGCCGTGGGAGCAATCGGCCGGCACTTTCAGCCCCGACGGCAAGACCATGACCGTCAGCCGCAACGAGGACGGGCGCACTTCGGCTGCACTGGTCGATGTGGCGACGCTCGCTCAAACGCCGATCCCGCTGCCCGCGGGGGTCAATTCATTCGCCGGCGGTGGCGCGCCTTTCGCGCCTGACGGGGGACGCATTCTTGTCGTCCATTCCGGGGCTGACACGCCGAGTGACCTTCAGGTGGTCAACCTCGCCTCGGGAAAGGCCGACACTCTCACTGCGATGGGCCTTGCCAGCCTCAAGTCCGAGAACCTGCCCAAGTCACGGATCGTCACCTACAAGAGCTTCGACGGCACGCTCGTTAGCGCGATTGTCACCATACCCTTCAACCTAAAGCGCGACGGGACCAACCCGGCAGTCCTGCTGCCGCACGGCGGGCCCACCGGCCAGAGCGTCGACGGGTTCAACCGCACCGCAACCGCGCTCGCCAGCCGCGGCTACATCGTCATGCAGCCCAATGTGCGCGGCTCAACCGGCTACGGCCAGCCGTTCCAGAACGCCAACTATCAGGACCTCGGAGGCGGAGACCTACGCGACGCGATCGCAGGCAAAAAATTCCTTGTCGACAGCGGCTATGTCAATCCGGCCAAGGTCGGCATCACCGGCGGCTCCTATGGCGGCTACATGACCCTGATCGCGCTTGCCAAAACGCCCGAGGAATTCGCCGCAGGCGCACAACTTTTCGGCATCATCAATTGGCTAAGCATGTATGAGACCTCGGACGCGCTGCTTCGCCAGTATCTGATCTCGCTGCTCGGCGACCCGGTCAAGGACCGCAAGGTCTACGAATCGAACTCGCCGATCACCTATATCCGCGACATCAAAGCCCCCCTGCTCTCGCTCCAGGGCGACCGCGACATCCGCGTGCCGCGAGGCCAGGCCGAAGAGGTTGCGGCGATCCTCGCCAAGATCGGGACTCCGAACGAGACGGTTTTCTATGCCGACGAAGGCCACGGCTTCGCCAAACGTGAGAACCAGATCGACTCGCTCAGGCGGGTGATCGAGTGGTTCGACCGCCACCTCAAGGGTGCGGCACCGCAATAGCCGGAGCAGCCACCGGGCCGCGCTATCCGGCGCGGCCGGGGGTTGCCTCAGGCAAGGGATTTGCATAGTCCGCCCGCTGCTGGTTTTGCCGAGCACTTGCCGGTCAGGTTCCCACGCAGTTGTAGCCACGAAATGCCTTGCCGCGGCTTCCTGAAAGCCGACGTGCCGCTGTCCCGCACTCCCTGCCATAACGCGCCGTTCAGCAATCGGCCCACTTTCAGCCAGACGCCCAACCCCCGTTTGATCAGTCATCAACGCGTCATCAAGGGTGGCAAGGTGACTTCTGAAGCCCTTTCTCAGGCGGACCAAGGTGAAATTTTGCGCAGGAGAACGCCATGACGCTTTTTAATACGCGAACCTCGCGCTTCCACCTTTCCCGGCGGTTCCTGCTGAAGTCCTTCGGCGCCGGAGCAGTAACCGCTTTCGGCCTTTCGCTTTCCGCACCCTTATTCGCGCGCCAGGTCTTTGCGAGCTAGTCGTCTGGGCGTCGGCGTGGTCTCGCACCGCAGTAGAGTGCTATCCTCTCGTGTTAAGACTAGCGTATTCTGCAGCTTTCCCTGCGTCAAAAAGCTCCGCAACATCTACTTTGAGTGCCGAACACAAGCGCTCCAGAACAAGGACCGAAGGGTTGCGCACCCCGCGCTCAATGCCGCTTATGTAGCCGCGATCAAAACCGCTATCGGTAGCAAAGTCTTCTTGCGTCAGTTCACGTTGCGCACGAAGGCGCCGCACGTTCCAACCGATGCGCTTGCGGATGTCCATCACTAGCGACGATCCCTTTGCGCGACTAATAAGCCCATGACTTATAAGTCTCATTTTACTGGACTAGGCCTGATCGTTCGAGCACACCGGGCCCATGATAAGAGCACTTGGTTTCCCGGTCCTGATCGATAACTCAGGTAGTCAGATCGCCCTTGAGCGCATCTATCTTGGCGTTGGCAACCACAATGAAAAATGGCTCCAGGAGCTCATCCACGCCCATCCCGGCATCTTGCCAATGGTTGACATCGAGCCCGGCTTCGGCATGCTCATACCGGCTGCACTGGAAGTACCCTGTCCGCACGGCAAGATCGACAACCTCTTCCTGACGCCGTCGGGCGACATTGTGTTTGTCGAGACCAAGCTTTGGCGGAACACCGAGATCAGACGCGAAGTCGTCGCGCAGACGCTCGACTAGCCGCCATCGACGCGGCCATTCAGCGTCTGAATGAAATTAGCGGAAAATGACACATTCGGAAGATGACCCTCAAGCGATAACTGAGGCCGGCATACCTGATGTTCCCGAGGGCTTTGTGATGCTCCAGTTCAAACCGGAGGCGCTCGCGCGCCATGGCTTACCAATGATGCCATATCCCTTGCCGGTCGCTCTGCTCGACATGATGCTTGGCAATGACGACGAACTCCCCCAGCCCTTTCTGCTAGCTGGCTTACAGCGGTTTAATGCGCGGGGCGGGTGCCAGTGGCCGGATTTCGAACCAGCACTGATGAGCCTGACCGAGAACTTGGCTCCTGACGACAGGCGCGAGGAAGTTTCAGCAGCAGGAGAAAGCTGGTGGATCGAGCTCGGCGAAATAGATCCGGCAGCTCCCGCGATCACTATAGAGCGTGACGGCAAACTGATCGCAGCAATGACGAAGCGCGAAGACGGGCGCTTGCGGGCTACTGCTTTTCGTCCACTCGACGGCAAGAGCGCGAATATGCTGATCGGCCTCTCGTTACGCCCTCAACCCGAATACGGCGTGGCAATGCGCGAGAACAATTGGGAATACGCGCTCGACTGCGCCGCAGGGACTGGCAACGTCTACGCGGCGAGCCGCGGTGAAGCCTATCTTGGCTACCATCCCGATGGCATCGAGGCGGCCCCCTCGGGGTTTATGCGGCCCACGCTGGTCGCGCTGCAGCTTGGCGTCTGCTTTGCCTTCTCCGACTAAGATCAGAGTCGACAAAAAAGGGTCAACGGCGCCGTGCGGCGTGAAGTTCCATGTCTCGCGCAGCCGGTAGATTACCTTCTCCAGGTTCAGGAAGGCGAGTGGAAAAGGCGAGGCATAACTGTTCATCAAAAGAGCAGTCTGGAATTCACAATCAGCATGCGCGGGAACCGCTTCTGCCGCCACGGCCTAATTTTCTTCACCGCCTGTGATTGCCATCAAAATCCGCCGATCTTCTTCCGTGAGCCAATCCTCTTCCGGAAGGTCGACGGCAAGCACTGCTTGAAGATTAAAAACGCCCAGCTTGGCGAAAATCTCAATAGCTTTGATTTTGTCCCTCACCGGAGCCGGCATCAGATCATGCAGCAGCTTTTTGCACAGGGCATCACCGAGAGTAATCTGTGTCTTTTTGCCTTGCGAGATGATTTCGACCGTCTCGGACAGCTGAGCCGCCATGCATTCGAGGAAGGGCTTCGAGAGCGCCTCGGTCCCGGCCTTCTTCTTGCCAGAGGGATTTCCACTTTGGCCCTTCTTCCACTGCCCTGCCTTTGGCGGCTTCGCGTAGCCTACCTCGTAATTTTTGGATTTCGTCATGTCTTGCCCCCTCTGATTCAATGCAGACTCAGGCCGCGTCCGCATGCGGTTCGCCGCTCTTGCTCAGCGCAAACTCTTCAAAGGTCATCCCGGTCGTGGCGTGAAGGGCTACCTTGCCCGTGAGGGTCTCCCAGCGCCTGATGGCGACCTCTACATAGGCAGGGTCCAGCTCGATCCCGAACGCGATCCGCCCGCTACGCTCTGCAGCAAGGATGGTCGTGCCCGAGCCCAGGAATGAATCGAGAACAAGAGCGCCTCTTTTGGTTACATCGAGCAGCGCGTCCTCGACCATCTCGACAGGCTTTGGTGTCGGGTGGTGCTTAAGCGCCTTTCCGGCCGAAGAGCCCACTTTGTTTGCGCCGGGATAGGACCAGACGTTTGTGCGATCCCGGCCATGCTTACCGAGCTCCACGTTGTTCACAGCCAGTTTTTCGCCCTTGCAGAAAACGACAACAATCTCGTGGGCCGATCGGTACAGCGTGCCCATCCCGCCCGAACCCTTGTTCCAGAATGCAGTGTTGATGTGCCTGAGCCCGGCTTTCATTCCGGCTGACATGACGACGTGTACCGAACGCCAGTCGATGCAGGAGAAGAATACCCCGCCTGGCTTCAGGTGGTCGGCTGCATGATGATGCGACACGTCCGCAAACTCGGCGAACTCGGCCTCGGACATCTCACCGGCTGCCATCTGGAAGTCATCGTGTTTGGTTTTGCCGAGGCCGCTCACGAAGCCCGCGATGGGAATGTTCCAGGGAATATCTGTGAAGATACAATCCACCTCTGCGCCATCGAGCACCAATGTGTAGCTCTCCAGTTTCGTGGAATCGCCGCAGAGCAGACGATGCTTGCCAAGCAACCATAGGTCGCCCTTGGATGTCACCGGATCGGCATTGGACTCTGGCAAAAGCTCTTCGGGGCCCTCGTCAGATCCATCGCCAATTTCGGGGGTCATTATGACATCGAGCTCAGGCAAGCTGAACCCTGTGGCTTCAAGATCGAACCCGATTTCACCTAGATCGATCAGGAGTGGACCGAGGATTTCGAGATCCCAATCCCCGCATTCGCTGATGCGGTTGAGCGCGACGTGCAGCATCTCGCGCTGGTTCTCATCGAGGTGGTCGATGACTATGCACCAAACCGCATCTTCACCGAGCAATCTCATCGCTTCCACGACCACATGGCCGTTGATGATTTCGCCAGTGCTATCGATCAGGATCGGAGCCGCCTGCTTGTGAATCCGCAGGCTTTTCGCCACCCGTTCTACCTGTTCGCTCGCACTCTTGCGCGCGCGGCGCTTCAGTCCCTTCAAGGACTTGATTTTGCGCTGCTCCAGCTTCATTTCCGGCAGCATCTGGGATGAAGTTGACGCGACTGCCGTAACCGCCACCTGGTGGTTGAGCTTTTGCTTTCGCGCCTTGGTCTTGTCGGCGAGTGTGCTTTTGGTCTTCGTGAATATGATCTTGTTCATCATGTCAGCCTCCGTTCGCGTTTCAACGCCATCGAGAGACCGAAGGGGAGGCGCGCCGATGCAGAGGCAATTGCGTAGCAACCGCCCACTCCACAGGTTCCCCTGTAGAGCTGCAATCGACACGCTCCATTCCTCGGATCTCGCACGGTCCTGTTCCAGCGTCACCGATGGAAACCCGAAGCATACATAGAGCGTTGGAGCTCTACCGGATCGGACTTTCCAACAGCGGACCGTGCGGCGCTATCTCAGTATTAAGGACTCGAGCCGCGCGGGTTGCAAGCGGAAAGTTTGTTTGCGGGACAGGCCCGCAAGCAGCCGTGCAGCGAAGTTTAGCTACCCTGCTTGAGATTGCAGAAATCCCTGCGCGCCCGCATTCCGTTCCCTGCTGCCGACTGGAAAATTCCTTGCTCGATCAGCCACAAATTACCGCTAGCGCGCGGATTTCCTCCCGATATGAAGGATCAGTCGATAAGCGCTTTGTCGAAGTTCCCTGCAGATTTCCCTGGAAGCAAGGAAATCGAAAGGAATAGACCGGTTCGCTCCAAACCGCGTCACACAGCTCATGGACAATCGGCAACTCGGGGTCTTGGTCTTTGTCGGGCGCCAGACCGAAAGACCAGAGCTAGCTGGCAATGCACCTTCGGCAAGGGGGGCTTGCAATGATCCGCGCGCCTTGACGTCATGCCTTCTGGCGGCGATGAAGCCACCATTCGATTTGGGAGAGAAATCGGCATGAAGTGGTTGAAGCGCGGCGTTATTGCCTTGGCTGCGGTGCTGGTTCTCGGCCTGACGGTGCTGGCCACTTGGGAACCGTTCCTTGCCAGCGCGGCCACTCCGCCGCCCGCCCGCACCTACTCCGCCGAAATCATCCGCGACAAATTCGGCGTGCCGCATATCAGCGGCAAGACCGATGCCGATGCCGCTTTCGGAGTCGCCATGGCCCACGCCGAGGATGATTTCTTCACCCTGCAAGACGTGGTCGCCATGTCGCGCGGCCGGTATGGCGCGATTGCGGGCGAAGAAGGCGCCAAGATTGATTATGCCTACTACCTGATCGACGCACGCGGCACGGCGGAACGGGAGTATCCCAAGCTTCCCGCAGACACCCGCGCGCTGTTTGAAGCCTATGCTGCGGGTCTCAACCATTATGCAGAAGCACACCCGGATGAACTGAAACTCGCCAATCTGTTCCCGGTCAGCGGAATGGATGTGGCCGCTGGCTTCGCGCTGCGTCAACCATTCTTCTTTGGGCTGGATGGGGTGATCGGGCCGCTGGTCGCAGGCGAGGAACTGCGCCGCGAACATGGCCCCGACATCCCCGGCTTCCCGCGTGCAGCCCTGCCCGGAGCCGCACCCGCCGACGCGGCCCCCGTATCCAAGCAAGCCCGCACCTTGGTGCTGCCCTTGGGTGAGGATGCGGAAGCGCTCGGCTCCAACGCCTTTGCGGTCAGCCCCGAAAAATCGGGCGGGCCGACCACGCTGATCTCCAACTCGCACCAGCCGTTGCGCGGCGGGGTAGCGTGGTACGAATTCGTGGTCGAAAGCGGCGAAGGCTGGCATTTTGCTGGCGCGAATTTCCCCGGATCGCCGTTCCCCTTCCTCGGGCATAATGAGCATCTGGGCTGGACCAACACGGTCAACACGCCCGATATGATCGATATCTATGAGCTGGAACTCGACGAGGCTGGGACGCGCTATCGGCTCGACGGGGAATGGCGCGATCTGGAAAGCGAGTGGGTGATGCTGCCGGTCAAGGTTGGCCCGGTCGTCCTGCCGATCCGCCGCGAAGTGCTGCGCAGCGCCCACGGCCCGGTGATCAAGAATGCCAAGGGTGCGTTTGCGATCCGTTACGGCGGTATTGGCGAGCTTGAACAGCTTGATGCCTATTACCGCATCAACAAGGCGACCAACTTTGCCGAATGGGAGGCGCAGATTGCGCGGCTGGCGATCCCTTCAACCAATTTCATCTACGCCGACAAGACCGGCACAATCGCTTATGTTTACAATGCCGCGATCCCCAACCGGCCTACAGATGTGAAAGCCGATTGGCGCAATGTCCTGCCGGGTGATCGGTCAGACCTAATCTGGGATGGCGCAGTGGATTACGCCGCTCTGCCCAAGCTGGTGAACCCGGCGAGCGGGTGGATCTACAATTCGAACAACGAACCCTTTACTGCGGCGGGCGCGGGCAGCGATCTTTCGCCCGATGACTTCGCCCCGATCATGGGGGTGGAGCGCAAGCAGACCAACCGTTCATGGCGGGCCTACAAGCTGCTCAGCGAAGCCAGCGTGCTCGACCGCGCGACGCTGGAAGCGATCAAGTATGACACCGGCTACGAGCGCGAAGGTTATGTCGCGCAGTTGTTTGACGCGCTTGAGCGGATGAAGGCTGACGGCAAGCTGGCAGAGGCACGCGACCTGCTGCTTAGCTGGGATTTCACCGCTGACAATCAGGGCAAGGCGGATGCCATCGCGCTGTTGATGATCCGCGATTTCATGTCCGCCGATTACAACAACAAGCCTTTCCCCGACGTCTCGGAGAAGCTGCAAGGCGCCGCCGACCACCTTACCACCCATTTTGGCCGGCTCGATCCGCCGATGGCCGATTTGCTGCGGCTGCGGCAGGGCAATCTCGATCTTCCGCTCGATGGCGGGTCGGACACTTTGCGCGCTTCGACCACTTGGGATGTGGACGAAGATGGCCGGCTCAGCCTCAAGCATGGGGACAGTTTTATCATGTGGATCGAATGGCTTCCGGGCCAGCGTGTGTCCTCCCGCTCGATCCAGCCGTTCGGCGCGGCCACCACGCGGCCCAAGAGTCCGCATTACACCGACCAGATGAAGCTGTTCGTCGATCACAAGCTGAAACCAGTGCATTTCTGGCGCGATGATCTGCTGGCGAATGCCAGCAATCGGCGTGTCGTAACCAATTCCCGCTGATTGGCACGCGCTGACCGGCCCAATCCTGACCTCTGATCTGTTCTTCTACCGGAGCCTTCACACATGACCATTCGCTTTGCTGCCGCCAGCCTTTCGGCGCTTGCCTTTGCGCTCGCCGCCCCGCTGACCCCGGCGTTCGCCGACAATCACGCGACTAGCTCGGCCGCCCCGCAGGCGACCGCCGATCTTCCGGCGCTGGTGGCGCAGGTGCAGATTCCCTACGAGGAATTCCAGCTCGACAACGGCCTCACCGTGATCGTCCACGAAGACCGTAAGGCTCCGGTTGTGGGCGTGGCGGTGTGGTACAATGTCGGTTCGAAGGACGAGCCCAAGGGCCAGACCGGCTTTGCCCACCTGTTTGAACACCTGATGTTCAACGGATCGGAAAACGCGCCGCAGGATTACTTCCAGTATCTGGCGGAAATGGGCGCGACCGATTTCAACGGCACCACCAATTTCGACCGCACCAACTATTTCCAGACCGTGCCCCGCCCGGCATTGGAACGCGCGCTGTGGCTCGAAAGCGACCGCATGGGCTACCTGCTGGGCGCGGTGACGCAGGAGAAACTCGATAACCAGCGCGGAGTGGTGCAGAACGAAAAGCGGCAGGGCGATAATCAGCCCGGCGGTTTGGTGTTCTACGAAATCCTCAGCACGCTGTTCCCTGAAGGTCACCCCTATAACCACAACGTCATCGGCTCGATGGCCGATCTTGATGCCGCTTCGATGGCGGACGTGCGCAAGTGGTTCACCGACAAGTACGGCCCCAACAACGCCACGCTGGTGATGGCGGGCGATGTCTCGGTCGCTGAAGCCAAGGTGCTGGCCGAAAAGTATTTCGGCCCCATCGCGCGCGGCCCGGTCAACACGCCCAAGGCCGCCGATGTGCCGACCCTGGCGCAGGACGTGCGCACCGTAATGAAAGATCAGGTCGCTGCCACCAGCGTCACCCGCTACTGGCCCGCGCCGGGCATCACCAGCGCGGATCTGACCGCGCTTTCGGTCGGTGCGGAGATCCTTGGCGGGCTGGCCTCCAGCCGCCTGGATGAAGTGCTGGTGCGCGACGAACAGCTCGCGGTCGGCGTGTCGGCAGGCAATTTCGAATTCCAGCGGGTCGGCATCCTCAGCGTCGGCGCGACGGTCAAACCGGGGGTCGATCTCGCTGTGGTCGAAGCGCGGCTTGATGAACTGATCAAGCAATTCATCGCCGAAGGCCCGACCGAAGACGAAGTGCGCCGTGCGGCCACCAGCAATCTGGCGGGCACGATCCGCGGGCTGGAACAGGTCGGCGGGTTCGGCGGCAAGGCAGTGACTCTGGCCAACGGCGAAGTGCTGGCGGGCGATGCCTCGTTCTACGCGACGCAGCTCGAACGCCTCGCCAAGGTGACCCCGGCAGAGGTCAAGGACGCGATGGCGCGCTGGTTGACCAAGCCTGCAATGACGCTGGTGCTCGAACCGGGCGCGCGCGATGCCGCCTATGAAGAAGCGGCATCGGTCGGCGCTGCGGCCAACGCCTCGGAACGCGATCGTAGCGCCGAAACGCTGACCGTCACTGCCGAACGGCCCAAGCCTGCGATCGACACTGTGGCCGAACTGGACTTCCCCGATGTCGAGCGTGCGACCCTCGCCAATGGCATGAAGGTCACTTACGCCCGCCGCACCGCGGTTCCGGCGACCTATGTGGCGATGGCCTTTAACGCAGGCGGCGCGGCTGATCCGGTGGACAAGCGCGGGCTGGAAAGCCTGGCGATGGGTCTGTTTGACGAAGGTACGGCCAAGCTGACCGGGCAGGATCTCGCCGAAGCAAGCGAACGGTTGGGCGCGAACCTTTCGGTCGGCGGCGGCGATGATCGGTCGACCTTCACGCTGTCGGCCTTGACCGCCAACCTTGCCCCCAGCCTCGATCTGCTGCGGCAGGTGATGCGTGAGCCTGCCTTCAACCCGGCCGATCTGGAGCGCGTGCGCACCCAGACCGTCACCGGGATCCGGCAGGCGATGCGGTCACCGCAGGGCATCGCCCAGCGCACGCTGACACCGGAACTGTTCGGCGCGGCCAACCCCTATGGCGGCGTCAGCACAGTAGCGAGCGTCACGGCAATCACCCGCGACGATCTGATCGCGTTCAAGGATAGCTGGATCCGTCCGGATAATGGCGAAGTCTTCGTCATCTCGGACAAGCCGCTGGCCGAGATCGTCACCGCCTTAAACGGCGCGTTCGGCGACTGGAAAGCTCCCGCTGCGGCCAAGGGCACCAAGGCCTTCACCGCGACGCAGGCAGGCGCGGGCAACCGCATCATCCTCGTCAACCGCCCCAATTCGCCGCAGAGCATCATCACCGGCGCGCAGGTAACCCCGCTCGATGCGGGCGATCCGGCGTTCATCGCCTTCAACAGCGCCAATAATTCACTGGGCGGTAACTTCCTCGCGCGGCTCAACATGAACCTGCGGGAGACCAAGGGCTGGAGCTACGGCGTGCGCGGGGCCACGCAGGCGCGCGAAAATGCCGTGATCTACGCCATTTCGGGCGGCGTGCAGGCGGACCGCACTGGGGATTCACTCGCGGAAATGATCCGTGAGACCAAGGCGTTCCTGACGGATGCAGGCGTGACCGCGGCCGAGCTTGATCGCAACATTGCTTCCGAAGTCGGCGCACTGCCGGGCCGGTTCGAAACTTCACCCGCAGTGCTCGGCGCGATGCAGAGCAATGCGCTGTATGGCCGCCCTGACGATTATCAGGAAACGCTCGCCAGCATCTACCGCTCGCAAACCACGGACAGCCTTGATGCCGCCGCCCGCGCCGGGATCAAGACCGACCAGTTCGTGTGGGTCGTGGTTGGCGATGCCAGCACCGTGCGAGCGCAGCTCGAACCGCTGGGCCTGCCGATCGAACAGCGTGAGATCGAAGGCGAGTAAGCCCATGCCAGCGCGCTTCGGCCCAAACCGGCCCAAACCGGGTTGAAGCGCGCTGACATAAGTGTAAATAACGCACCCAGAAATCCCGGCTCGGCTCACGATCCGGATCACGCCAAGGAGCTGGATTATGTCTGTTGCAGGTACCTACAAGACCACCGTCAAAAGCCCGATGGGCGACCAGACCGGCACCCTTACGGTTGTGCCGGATGGCGATACCTTCTCCGGTTCGCTGATCGGCAGCCTCGGTTCGATGGACATTGCCGGTGGCACCATCAACGGCAACACCATCAGCTGGAAAATGAACATGGTCGTGCCAATGCCGATGACGCTCGATTGCGAAGCGACAATCGACGGCGACACGCTGACCGGATCGGTCAATGCCGGAGCCTTCGGCGCAATGCCGCTGTCAGGCACCCGCGAGGGCTGATTGGTTCCAACAGTTCAAGAAGGCCGTCGGAGCCCGGGCTCCGACGGCATTTTTCGGATGATCGCGTAAATGCTTTGGACAAGCGGCAGCAGCTCGCTCCCCTGGCGGTAGCCATACTTGCGTCGTTCGGCTGGAAGTACACCCGCTACGAACAAGAAAAAGTCCGACCGGGCCAAAGCCACGCTCGAGGCCATCCCCGATCATATGTATGGGCGGCGCATCGCCGATGCTTATCGGTCACTTCAGCTGCTCTCGGGCTATTGCGTCGATACGCTTCAGACCCCGTCAGACCGTCCCTTCAACGCTGCCGAACTTGCCGTGCGCCTTGACAAGATGACGGCGGATGTCGCGCCGGGCACGCGCGCATCGGTCACGCATGGTGAGGCGGCCGATCAGTTTTCGA
This sequence comes from Sphingomonadales bacterium Ga0077531, assembly GCA_001464915.1. GTDB lineage: Bacteria > Pseudomonadota > Alphaproteobacteria > Sphingomonadales > Sphingomonadaceae > Erythrobacter. Next base: position 102,170 of record LNED01000028.1, on the reverse strand, counting down.
TGCCAAATTTGATCCGCAATTGGGGCGGATGCGAGCACAGAAGCGGACGTGGGAGCACTTCTTGTGGCTGACCACAAAGTTGGATGTGCTCAAGGTCGACAAGGTCAGCTTTGAACCTTCTGTCTGCCGCCCGATCACATCATTGGGACCCGCGAAGACGAAATGCTCCTTCCACCGCGAAGTCGGGCAGGCGGGCAGTTGCACTTAGACTGGGGTCGGATCGACAGCGCCATGCGAAAACTTGCGGGGCGATAGGCGTCAGCGCGCATCTCTCTGGGCGGTGGAGTCGTTGCCTAGCTTACCGCCGCTCCCCATCAGACCAAGGTCTAGCTATCACCCGCATCCAAGACGCGCGACCATGCAAGCGTTGAGAAGGGTGACATCGGCACGGCCACAAGCCCAATCCGGTGCAACAGCGGGAGAGCGATAATGGCAACGACGTATGATGACGTGCTGCCCAAACATCACGCGGTAACGGGGACGGAAAAACGCGTCATCCTGGCCTCGTCATTAGGCACGGTGTTTGAATGGTATGATTTCTACCTTTACGGCCTGCTGGCCACGATCATTTCTGCGCAATTCTTTTCGGGTGTGAACGAGACGACCGGGTTCATCTTTGCTTTGGGAGCCTTCGCCGCCGGGTTTGCGGTGCGGCCCTTCGGTGCGTTGGTGTTCGGGCGACTGGGCGACATGGTCGGGCGCAAATACACATTCCTTGTCACAATGGGCCTGATGGGTTTTGCCACCTTCATGGTCGGCGTGCTGCCGTCCTATGCCAGCATCGGCGTTGCCGCGCCGATCATGCTGGTGGTGATGCGGCTGATCCAGGGCCTGGCGCTGGGCGGGGAATATGGCGGGGCGGCGACCTATGTGGCCGAACACGCCCCCAACAACAAGCGCGGGCTCTACACCAGTTTCATCCAGACCACTGCGACATTGGGCCTGTTTGCCGCGCTGCTGGTGGTGATCGGCACGCGCACGATGATCGGCGAAGAAGCGTTCAAGGAATGGGGCTGGCGCGTGCCATTCCTGATCTCGGTCCTGCTGCTGGGCGTGTCGCTGTGGATCCGGATGCAGTTGCAGGAAAGCCCGGTCTTCCAGAAGATGAAGGACGAAGGCACCAATTCCAAGGCGCCGATTTCCGAAGCCTTCGGCAACTGGAAGAACGGTCGCTGGGCGCTAATTGCGCTGCTCGGCGCGGTCGCCGGGCAAGCGGTGGTGTGGTACACCGGCCAGTTCTACGCACTGTTCTTCCTTGAAAAGGTCTTGATGGTGGATGGCGCGACGACCAACATCCTGATCGCCGTGGCGCTCGCCATCGGGACACCGTTCTTCATCTTCTTCGGCTGGCTGTCTGACCGGATCGGGCGCAAGCCGATCATCCTCACCGGTTGCGCGCTGGCGGCGGTGACCTTCTTCCCGACCTTCCACGCCCTAACCGAAGCGGCCAATCCGGCGCTGGCCAAGGCGCAAGCCACCGCGCCGGTCAGCGTGATCGTCAACGACAATGATTGTTCGGTGCAGTTCGATCCGATCGGCAAGAACAAGTTCGACAGCAAAAGCTGCGACATTGCCAAGTCGTTCCTTGCCAAGAACGGAGTCAGCTACACCAAGGTCGAGGCCGAAGCTGGCGCGGTGGCGCAAATCACCATCGGCGCGGACACCTTCCTCGCCCCCGATCCGGGCAAGCTGTCCGGCGATGCCCGCAAGGCGGCAATCACCGCCTATCAGGACGACGTGAAGGCGGCGCTGACCAAGGCGGGCTACCCGACCAAGGCCGATCCCGCGCAGATCAACACGCCTATGGTGATCGCAATACTCACCTATCTCGTGCTGCTGGTGACGGCGGTGTACGGGCCGATTGCCGCACTGCTGGTCGAGCTGTTCCCGACCCGCATCCGCTACACTGCGATGAGCCTGCCATACCACATCGGCAATGGCTGGTTCGGCGGGTTCCTGCCGACAACCGCCTTCGCGATGGTCGCTGCGACCGGCAACATTTACTTTGGTCTGTGGTATCCTGTGTCGATCTGCGCTGCCACCGTGGTGATCGGGCTGTTGTTCCTGCCCGAAACCTTCCGGCGCAATATCGACGATTGATGGCCCCTGGGTCGCAAACCAAGACGCAAGGGGCGGTGCCGCAAGGTGCCGCCCCTTCGTTTGTGCAGGAGCTTGCGGATTTGCCTGATTAGCGTAGCTTTCTGCCCGAGGGAGAGGGCGCAACCATGATGCTGGGCGCGGCGCTGGCCGCCGCCACATTCTATCTGGCCGGGCTGTTCTGGCTCGCGGCGCGGCGTGACCGGGTGGCGCACGATGAGCTGGCTAGCGGCAGCTTTCTCGCGCGCCATGCGGGCATAGTCTACGGCCTCAGTCTGGCAGTATATTGTTCGAGCTGGACGTTCTTTGGCGGGGTCGGCACGGCGGCGACGGCGGGGCTGGATTACCTGCCGATCTATCTCGGTCCGATCCTGGTGTTCAGCTTCGGCTTCGGATTGGTGCGCAAGATCCTCGCGCAGGCGCAGGCGCAGCATTCAACCTCGATCGCCGATTTCCTGTCCGCCCGCTACGGCAAAAGCGCCAGCATCGCCGCGCTGGTGACGGTTATCGCCACCTGCGGCACGCTGCCTTACATGGCCTTGCAGCTGGAATCGGTCGGCACCGCGCTGCTGCTGCTCGACCCGGACTTGCGGGCGCAGGTCGCGGCGGACGAGCTGGTGCTGCTGGTGGCCGCGCTTATGGGACTGTTTGCAATCCTGTTCGGTTCGCGCCGCGCCGACCGGGCGGGCGACAACGCCGGGTTGGTGCTGACCATTGCGGTCGAAGCGGTGGTCAAGCTCGCCGCGCTGCTCGCGGTGGGCGGATTGGCGCTGTGGCTGTTACTGAGCGGTGAGACCGCGACCACTGCCTCCACTCCCGCACTGTTCGCGCCCGATCAGATCGACGCGCGCTTTGTCACCCTAACCCTGATCGCCGCAGCCGCCGCGCTGTGCCTGCCGCGCCAGTTCCACATGAGCTTTATCGAAGCACCGGGCGATCGCGCCACTCCGGCAATGCAATGGGTGTTCCCGGCCTATCTGGCGCTGACCGCTGGGGTGATCGTGCCGGTGGTGCTGGCGGGGCTGGCGGTGCTCCCCGCAGGCACCGACCCTGATACCATCGTGCTCGCCCTGCCGCTGGCGACCGACAATGCCGCGCTGGCGGTGCTAGTGTTCCTGGGCGGGTTTTCCGCCTCGGCCGGGATGATCGTGGTGGCAAGCGTGGCGCTGTCGATCATGATCACCAACGATCTGATCGCCCCGCTGCTGCTGCGCCGCGCGCTGGCAGGGCGCGGTGACCGGGGGCGGATCGCCGCGCGGCTGCTGTTGATCCGGCGGCTGGTGATCGCCGGGCTGCTGCTGGCTGCCTATGCGTTCTATCGCGGGTTCGCCGGGATCGCCGATCTGGCCGGACTTGGCACGCTCGCCTTCGCCGCAGCCGCGCAATTCGCACCGGGGCTGGTGTTGGGGATGGTGAGCCAGCACGGCAACCGCGCCGGGATGCTGGCGGGATTGCTCGCGGGATTTACGCTATGGCTGGTGTTGCTGATTGCACCTGCCGCCACCGGCGCCGCGCCGGTGGTGAGCATTCACTCCGATCCGCTGGTATCGGGTGTGGCGCTCAGCCTCGGTATGAATGTCCTGCTCTATTGGTTCGGATCGGCCATCGTGCGGCCATCGTTGCTCGATCAGGCGCAGGCGGCGGCGTTCGTCGGCACGCCGATGCCCGGCGCTGTACCGCGCCATGCCACCGCGAAGCGCGTTGGCGATGTGCGCGTGCTGTTGACGCAGTTTGTCGGGCGGGACCGCGCCGATGCCGCGCTGGCCGCCCTGCCCCTGCGCAATGGCGATCAGGCCGACGCGGCTGCGCTGGAACTGGCCGAGCGGGTGATTTCGGGGGTGATCGGCACGTCTTCGGCGCGGATGCTGGTGGGATCATGGGCGGGCGGCGATCCGATCCCGCTGCCCGAAGTGGTTGCGATGTTCGGCGAGACCAATCGCCGTCTCAGCTTCAGCGGCGAGCTGCTTCAGACCGCGATTGAGAGCATTGATCAGGGAGTCGCGCTGGTCGATGGCGACATGCGGCTGGTGGCGTGGAACAGCCGTTATCAGCAGATTTTCGACTTGCCCGACCGGCTCGTCAGGGTCGGCACGCCGATTGCCGATCTGATCCGCTTCAACCTTGAACGCGGGGCGCCGCCCGAGACCGACATTGCCGAACAGGTCGCCCGCCGGCTCGGTCACATGCGCGCTGGGCGCGAACACCGGATGGAGCGCGAACAGCATGATGGCCGCGTGCTGCGTATCGTCGGCGCGCCGACACCGGGGGGCGGCTACACCACCTCCTATACCGACATCACCGCCGACCGCCGGGCCGAACAGGCGCTCGAGGAAAAAGTCGCCGAACGCACCCGGCAGCTAAGTGCCGCCAACGATGCGCTGGCACAGGCGACCCGGTCAAAGACCCGGTTTCTGGCGGCGGCGAGCCATGATCTGATCCAACCGCTCAACGCCGCGCGCCTGTTCGCCTCGGCATTGGGGGAGGAGGTTGCCGGGACGCCGCAGCTCGAACGGCTGGTGGCGGATCTGGACGGTTCGATCATTGCCGCCGACCGGCTGATCCGCGCGCTGCTCGACATTTCCAAGCTGGACAGCGGCGGGGTGGTGGCAAACCCGGAGGCGATCGCGCTCGACCAATTGTTCGAAGACGTGTCGCGCGAATTCGCCTTGCAGGCTCAGGCCAAGGGCTTGCGGCTGCGGCGCGCGCCGACCTCGGTCTGGGTCAAGGCGGATCGCGCCTTGCTGACTGCCGTGTTGCGAAATCTGATGAGCAACGCGGTCCGCTATACCGACACAGGCGGCCTGTTGATCGGGGTGCGGCTGCGGGGGCAGGATGCGCTGATCTGCGTCCATGACACCGGGCGCGGGATTGCAGCCGACGATATCGAGCGCATTTTCGGCGAGTTCGAACGCGGCGTTTCGACTGATCGCGAGGGGCTTGGCCTTGGCCTCGCCATCGTGCGGCGCGCGGCGCGACTGCTGCGGATTGCAATCGAGACGACATCGCAGGTCGGGCGCGGCAGCCGCTTTGCCTTTGCCATGCCGGTGTTGCGGCGGGAGGTGACCCCGGCCCGGATGCCTGCTCCGCTGCGCAGCTCAGGCCAGTTGCCCGGCGCGAGGGTGCTGGTGGTGGACAACGACGCTTCGGCGCTCGCTGCCACAGCCGCGCTGCTCGGCCGATGGGGGCTGACGGTGACCTGCGCGGCGAACGGGGCCGAGGCCGCGGCGGCGATGCCCCGTGCACCCGATATCGCAATAATGGACTACCGGCTCGATGGGGCCGAGCGCGGCGATACCGCCTATGCCGCGCTGTGCGAGGTATGGTGTGCTCGCCCGCCCGCGATCCTGCTGACGGCCGAGGCTTCGGACGAGACCGAGGCCGCGGCGGCGCGCATGGGGGCCAACCGCCTGCTCAAGCCATCATCACCCGCCGCCTTGCGTGCGTTGATCGCGACCTGTCTGGCACAAGGCCATGCGGCGGGCGATCAGGCCTTGGCGGAATCGGCCACCGGCTGATCGACATCAAGCTTGGCGGCGAGCAGCACCGCTTGGGTGCGGCTGTTCACGCCCAGCTTGCGCAAAATCGCGGTGATATGCGCTTTCACCGTCGCCTCGCTGATGGTGAGTTCGTAGGCGATCTGCTTGTTCAGCAAACCCTGCCGGATCGCACCGAGGATGCGCCGCTGGGCGGGCGTGAGACTGGCGATGCGGGCAAGATCGTCGTCCGTGCCTGCCCCGCTTTCGGGGAACCAGCTATCGCCATCACGCACCACGCAAAGCCCTTCGCGCATCGCCTCAAGGCTGGCGGATTTGGGGATGAACCCCGCCGCACCCAATTGCGCCGCTGCCGCCGCAACGCGCGGTTCCTCGCTGGCGGAGACGATGACGATGGGCAGCGCGGGGTAATCCTGGCGCAGGTCCATCAGCACAGAAAGCCCGGTCGAATCCGCCATATGGAGATCGAGCAGCAGTGCTTCCGTCCCGCCCGCCGCCAATGCCACGCGCGCCTCGGCAGCGGAGCTGGCTTCGATGATCGCGGCATCGGGCCACACCTTCCCAACCGCGTGCGCCAGCGCGCTGCGGAACAGCGGGTGGTCATCGGCAATGACGATCCTTGCGGTCATGGCGTCAGCGGTTCTGCCTGCCCTCGACCAGCCGCTCGACCAGCGACGGATCGGCCAACGTCGACGTATCACCCAGCGCGCCGAAGTCGTTCTCGGCGATCTTGCGCAGGATGCGGCGCATGATCTTGCCCGATCGGGTCTTGGGCAGGCCATCGGTGAAGTGGATGATATCGGGCGTTGCAATCGGGCCGATTTCCTTGCGCACCCACGCCTTGAGTTCGGAGAGCAGCGCGTCCCCGCCCTCCTCGCCAACGTTCAGGGTGACATAGCAATAGATGCCCTGCCCCTTGATATCATGCGGGTATCCGACCACGGCGGCCTCGGCCACCTTGGGGTGGAGCACCAGCGCGCTTTCCACCTCGGCGGTGCCCATGCGGTGGCCTGAGACGTTGATCACATCATCGACCCTGCCAGTGATCCAGTAATATCCATCCGCGTCACGCTTGCACCCATCGCCGGTGAAATACTTGGCTTTGTAAGTGCTGAAATAAGTCTGCCCGAAGCGTTCGTGATCGCCGTAGATGGTGCGCGCTTGGCCGGGCCAGCTGTGGGTGATGCACAGGTTGCCTTCGGCGGCGCCGTCCAACACGCGGCCTTCCTGATCGACCAATTGCGGGCGGATGCCGAAGAACGGCAGACCCGCGCTGCCCGGCTTCATATCATGCGCGCCGGGCAGTGTGGTGATCATGCAGCCGCCGGTTTCGGTCTGCCACCAGGTGTCGATGATCGGGCACCGCCCCTCGCCCACCACATCGAAATACCAGCGCCAAGCCTCTGGGTTGATCGGTTCGCCGACGCTCCCCAGCAGGCGGAGCGACGCGCGGCTGCGGCTCGTCACGTGGGCATCGCCTTCGCGCATCAGCGCGCGGATGGCGGTGGGGGCGGTGTAGATGATGTTCACTTGATGCTTGTCGACAACGTCCCAGAACCGCCCGTGATCGGGGTAGTTCGGCACGCCTTCGAACACCACGGCGGTCGCCGCGTTCATTAGCGGGCCATAGACGACATAGCTGTGTCCCGTGACCCAGCCGATATCGGCGGTGCACCAGAACACCTCGCCCGGTTGATAGTCGAAGATGTAGTGAAACGTCGTCGCGGTCCACACGCCGTAACCGCCGGTGGTGTGGAGCACGCCCTTGGGCTTGCCGGTCGAACCTGAGGTGTAGAGGATGAACAACGGGTCTTCCGCGCCCATGACTTCGCACGGGCAATCAGCATCATGGGCGAGGGTTTCAAGCCAATGGTCGCGGCCCTCAACCATGTCGATCACGCCCCCGGTGTGGCGGATCACCAGCACGCCATCGATGGGAGTGTCATGATCCGGTTCGGCGAGCGCGGCATCGACATTGGCTTTCAACGGCACCCGCTTACCGCCGCGCAAGCCTTCATCCGCAGTGATAATGAAGCGGCTGCCGCAATCCTCGATCCGGCCCGCCAAGGCTTCCGGTGAGAACCCGCCGAACACCACCGAATGCACCGCGCCCAGCCTTGCGCAGGCGAGCATCGCGGTCACCCCTTCGAGGATCATCGGCAGGTAAAGCGTCACCCGGTCGCCCCGCTTCACGCCCAGTGATTTCAGCGCATTGGCCATGCGGATGACCTCGCGGTGGAGCTCGCCATAGGTGAGCGTCTTGCCCTCGCTCGCCGGATCGTCAGGTTCGAAAATCAGCGCCGCGGTGTTCACGTGCTCGGGCAAATGCCGGTCGACCGCATTGTGGCACAGGTTGAGGCTGCCGTCAGCGAACCATGCGATGTTCACCGGATCGTATGACCATTCCCCGCCCTTGGTCGGCGCGGTAAACCAGTCGAGCCGCTGCGCCTGTTCCAGCCAGAATGCATCGGGTGTTTCGGTCGAAGCGCGATACATCGCGGCATACTGCGCGGGCGTGCAATGGGTCGGGGTGTGGGCTCGGGGCCGCTCGACAGCGTGGATCATCTCGACTCTCCCTCTTCTTTCAGCGCGCTTTTAACCCAGGCTACACCCCGCGCGCGCTCAGACAAAGGTCTTACGACCATCTGCCAACTGGGCGCAGGCCCATGATCGCGCCATTCTTGCCGGAGATAAAAGGATGGGAGGGTCTTATGGTTCATCACGCTGCGCACCGCGCGCTAAGGGCGCTGCTGCTGGGGGCGACAATGCTGACCGCCACCCCGGCGCTGGCGCAGGAGGCAAACGTTGACGAGCGGCTCGACCGGCTGGAAAAACTGGTAGAGGGGCTGGTCGCACGGCTTGATGCTGAGGCCGACCAATCCCAGCAGCAGACCGAGGCGCTGCGCACCACTCAAGCGGAAATCCGCGAACAGACCGCGCTGATCCAGGCAGAGCAGCAGTCGATCCGCGCCGAGGCTGATTCCACGGCGGAAACGACCCGCACGCTGGCGACACGTCAGGCGGAGATGTCGGACAAGCTGATCGAATTCGCGATTGCGCCGGGCGAAGGCTTCAAGATGGGCAAGACCCGCGTCACCTATAGTGGCTATGTCAAACTCGACGCGACCTCGCAGCGCACCAGCGGCGGGCAGCTGGCGGGCAATTCGATCCTGCGCGATTTCCTGTTTCCCTCTTCGATCCCTGTCGGCGGACAGCCGAGCGGGTTCGATACCGATTTTTCCGCGCGCCAGACCCGCTTCCTGTTCAAGACCGAAACCGATGTCGGCACCGGTCACAAGCTGAGCGGGCTGATCGAGCTCGATTTCAACGTCACCGACGGGGGCAACGAACGCGTCACCAACAGCTTCACCCCGCGCATCCGCAATGCGCTGATCAACTACGATAACTGGACCTTCGGGCAGGGCTGGTCGACCTTCCAGAACGTTGGCGCGCTGCCGGATTCGCTCGATTTTATTGGGGTGACGCCGGGCACGGTCTTCGATCGCCAGCCGTTGATCCGTTACACCAAGGGCGGCTTGCAAATCGCTGTCGAACAGCCGGAAACCGTCGTCACAGCGCAGAATGGCGCGCAGGTCACGCCCGGAGACGACCAGATTCCGGACATTGTCGGGCGCTACAACTGGACCGGGGACTGGGGCCAATTCACCGCCGCTGCGATTGTGCGCCAACTGCATGTGTCCTCCGATGATCTGACGGGGGTTGACGATGCGGCATGGGGATACGGCCTCAGCCTGTCGGGCAAGCTGAAGGTCGGCGCAAAGGACGATCTGCGCTTCATGGCCACTGCGGGGGACGGGCTGGGTCGCTATATCGGGGTCAACATCGTCAATGATGCCGCAATCAGGCCGGACGGCACGCTTGATCCGATTTTCACCTGGTCGGGCTTTGCCGCCTACCGCCATGTTTGGTCAGGCAACCTGCGATCGAATATCGCCGGGTCCTATTTCAAGGCCGACAATCCGGTGCTGCTTACCACCAATCAGGTCACCGACGAAAGCTGGAACGCCTTTGCCAACCTGATCTGGACCCCGGTCGGTCCGCTCAATGTCGGGGTGGAACTGATGTATGCGAGCCGCACGCTGGAAGACGGGCGCAGCGGCAATCTGCAACGGGTGCAGTTTTCGACGCAGTATAATTTCTGACCGGCCCAAGGTGCAACCAATCTGGCTATGTTTCACGTGAAACATTGCCAAATTGGTTTGTTTGACCAGGGCTAGCGGGAGTCTAGGCCGACCTGGCAGGGGTCTAAACCGATCAACACCGGCGCAGAAAAGCCCCGCCAGCACGTCGCTGGCGAGGCTTCTTGTGGCAAACCGCTGCGCCTCAGAAGCGGTAGGCAACGCCTGCGCTGATCACCCACGGATCAAGCTGGTGTTCGGTTTCGATCGCTAGTGTGTTGCCGACAAACCAGCGTGCGGTGGTGTCGATGAAGTACCGCTTCACATCGACGCTGAAGCCGAACCCGGCATCGCCAATCGGCACATCAAACCCGGCTTGCAGCGCCAGCCCCAATTCGTTCGACAGATCGGTATCGGTCACGCCCAGCGGCAAGGTTGCTGCGCCCGGATCATCAGCCACCCAAAGGAAATAGGCCGGACCTGCACCGACATAAGGCTTCACTCCGCCCAGATCGAAGTGATATTTGGCCGTCAGCGTCGCTGGGATCAGCTTGGCATTCGATACCAGTTCGGCGCCTGCCGGAAGGCCAGCGGTGGTATCGACATCGTGCTGGGTCATCCCGGCAATCGTCTCAATCGAGATGTTGTTGGTCACGAACCATTCGACCGCAATGGTCGGCGTGACGTTATCGTTTGCACGGGTCTGCAAGGTTGCAGGCAGGCCGGGCAGGTTGACATTGATCTGATCGATCTTGCCATCGGGCAGCACAGCGGTGGCCAGCAGCTTGAACTGGATATCACCTGCCCGATCGGTTTCGTCACCATCTTGCGCCATTGCAGGCGTTGCCATCAGCGCCAACGCCGCCCCGCCAAGCATTACAAAAGTCTTCATTTATCGCGTCCTTCGCCGGCAGCAGTGGCCGCCTTGCGCGGCCCAGGATCATTGCTGCCTGTGACCGCCCGATAGAACCCACCCGATCACGGGTTCATTGATCCGCATCAAAGACCAAAATGAAAAGCCACGGCATTGCTGCACCATCATGGCGACAATCAGTCCTCCATCTGCGGACACCGGGATCGCGGCATTTCGCGGCACGTTGCCGGTGGAAACGCGCGATCAGCCCACGGCCGACCGGCTGTGCGCCATCGGCACTGCCGTGCATCTGGCCAAGGGCGAACAGCTTACCCCCGATCCGCGCGATGACCGGTTGGTCTATATCGCCAGCGGCTGCGCCAAGCTGGTGGCGCCAGCAAGCCTAGGGGCTGGGGCGGGGTTGCCGATCCATCAGGTGCTGGCGTTTCATTTCGGCGGCGATCTGATTTCGGTGTTGCGCCAGAGCGACGGCGATTTCCGGCTGGTTGCCCTGTCTGATTGCGAGCTGGTGATTTTCCCGGCCGACCGATTCCTCGACCTTGCCCAAGCCGATCCGGCGGTGCTGCGTGCCGTGTTGACACGTTCGCTGCAAGCCCTACACCGCAGCCGCACCCGAATGATGCAGATGGGGCACAAATCCGCTGGAGCGCGGATTGCCGACTTTCTTGTCTCGATGGCCGAACGTTTGGCGGACTGCACAGCAGGCGCCTGCGTCTTTTCCCTGCCAATGAGCCGCCGCGATATCGGCGATAGCCTGGGTCTTACAATCGAAACGGTCAGCCGCCAGCTGACCGAACTGCGCGAAGCCGGGCTGGTTGCAACCGAGGGCCGGTCAAAAGTCTGCCTGTGCGATGTGGCGGCGCTTGCCCGGATTGCTGGGCGGCCGGCCGCTGGGACCGTTAAAACTCACCAAATTTGATCTGGATCAACAACGCAGCACCGGGGGCCAGCTACAGGCGGGTCAACGAAGGGATAATTCATCATGGAATCAGTCGTAAGACGGATGGGAGTGTGGGCGTTTGTCCTGCTCTTGGCTATCATCGCTATTGCGCTCACCCCGGACAGCGGGTTTGCGATCCACATGGGGATCGTGGGGCTTGCGGCAGTGGCCGTGATTGTCGCCAGCTTGCGCAGCTATGATCCGCTGGCAAAGGTGCAAGGCATCTTCAAGATGCCCCCCGGCCCTTCGCGCTATGATGATGACGTGATCCGCTGGGGCGTGATTGCGACGATGTTCTGGGGCTTGGCCGGGTTGCTGGTCGGCGTGGTGATTGCCGGACAGCTGGCGTTTCCGTGGCTGAACCTTGAACCCTATCTCAATTTCGGACGGCTCCGGCCGCTGCATACGAGCGCGGTGATCTTCGCGTTCGGCGGCAATGCCCTGATCGCGACGAGTTTCTACGTCGTGCAGCGCACCTGCCGCACCACGTTGGCCTTTCCGCAAATGGCCCGGTTTGTGTTCTGGGGGTATCAGCTGTTCATCGTACTGGCCGCGACCGGATACCTGCTCGGGATTACGCAGTCGAAAGAATATGCCGAGCCGGAATGGTATGTCGATCTGTGGCTGACGGTGGTGTGGCTTGCCTATCTCGCGGTCTATGTCGGCACGATTGTGCGGCGGCATGAACCGCATATCTATGTCGCCAACTGGTTCTACCTCGCCTTCATCGTCACGATTGCGATGCTGCACGTGGTCAACAATCTGGCGATCCCGGTCAGCTTGCTCGGATCGAAAAGCTACAGCGCCTTTGCCGGTGTGCAAGATGCGCTGACCCAGTGGTGGTATGGCCACAACGCGGTCGGCTTCTTCCTCACCGCCGGGTTCCTGGCGATGATGTATTACTTCGTCCCCAAGCAGGCCGGGCGGCCGGTTTATTCCTACCGCCTGTCGATCATCCACTTCTGGTCGCTGATCTTCCTGTATATCTGGGCCGGGCCGCACCACCTGCACTACACCGCCCTGCCCGATTGGGCGCAGACGCTCGGCATGGTGTTTTCGATCATGCTGTGGATGCCCAGCTGGGGCGGGATGATCAACGGTCTGATGACGCTGAACGGCGCGTGGGACAAGGTGCGCACCGATCCGATCATCCGCATGATGGTGCTGGCGCTCGCCTTTTACGGGATGAGCACGTTTGAAGGGCCGATGCTGTCGATCAAGGCGGTGAACAGCCTGTCGCATTATACCGACTGGACCATCGGCCACGTCCATTCCGGCGCGCTGGGGTGGAACGGGATGATCACCTTCGCCTGCATCTACTTCCTTGTGCCACGCCTGTGGCAGAAGGAGCGGCTCTACAGCCTGCGGATGATCAACTGGCACTTCTGGCTCGCAACGCTGGGGATCGTTTTCTACGCCTCCAGCATGTGGGTCGCCGGGATCACGCAGGGCCTGATGTGGCGCGAATACGGGTCTGACGGGTATCTGGTGAACAGCTTTGTCGACACCGTGTCGGCGCTGCATCCGATGTATGTGCTGCGCATGGTGGGTGGGCTGATGTACCTCAGCGGTGCGATCATCATGGCCTACAACATCTGGATGACCATCGCCGGGCATCAACGCGTCGAAGCCCCGATGGGCGACACCGCGCATGATGAAGCCAATGACCGCCCCCTCTCCGTGCAGCCCGCTGAATAGCGCTGGGCGAAGGAACGCAAACCATGAGCAAGAATGCACCCCACAGCGACGCTTTTGAAAGCCACAAGCGGCTGGAAAAGAACGTCACGCTGCTCGCCGTCGCAACATTTGTGGTCGTCGCCATCGGCGGGATCGTCGAAATCGCGCCGCTGTTCTGGATCGATAACACGATCGAGAAGGTGGAGGGGATGCGCCCCTACACCCCGCTCGAGCAGGCGGGCCGCGACATCTATGTGCGCGAAGGTTGCTACCTGTGCCACAGCCAGATGATCCGGCCCTTCCGCGACGAGGTTGAACGCTACGGCCACTACAGCCTCGCCGCCGAGAGCATGTACGATCACCCGTTCCAGTGGGGATCGAAACGCACCGGGCCGGATCTGGCGCGGGTTGGTGGCAAGTATTCGGATGATTGGCACGTCCAGCATCTGAAAGCGCCGCGTTCGGTCGTGCCCGAAAGCATCATGCCCAATTACAGCTTTCTGGCGAAGACGCTGGTCAATGTGCCTGATCCAGCGGCGAACCTCACCGCGCTGCGGCGGGTGGGCGTGCCCTACAGCGATAAGGACATCGAACTCGCCGCCACCGATCTGCTGGCGCAGGCCGACCCGGAAGCCGACGCGGGCGATCTGGCGACCCGGTATCCCAAGGCGCAGATCCGCGATTATGATGGCGATCCTAAACGCGTGACCGAAATGGATGCGCTGGTCGCCTATCTCCAGATGCTCGGCACGCTGGTCGATGTGAACAGCGCCGCGGCACAAGAGGAATTGAGCGGGGAGAAGGGCCGGTGACCTTTTACGAAACTCTGCGCCATTTTGCCGACAGCTATGGTTTGGCGGTGATTGTCGCGCTCTATCTGGTGTTGTGCCTCTGGCATTTCCTGCCCGGCGGGAAAGAGCATGTCGAGGCGGCCAAGCTTTCGATTTTCAAGGATGACGATGATGGCCAATAAGCGCGTCGATGAACCGACCGGCACCGAAACCGTCGGCCACGAATGGGACGGGATCGAGGAACTCAACACCCCGCTGCCGCGCTGGTGGCTGTGGACGTTTTACGCCTGCATCGCGTGGAGCGCGGTCTATGTCGTGCTCTACCCCGCCTGGCCGCTGATCGACAAGGCAACCGCAGGCACGCTCGGCTGGTCGAGCCGGGGGGAGCTCGCCAAGGAAATGAGCGCGGCCGACATGGCGCGCCAAAGCGTGGTCGAGAAGATTGCCGCGACCGATATCGAGAAACTCTCGGCCTCGCCCGAACTGATGAGCCAGGCGATTTCCGGCGGCGCGGCGGCGTTCAAGGTCAATTGCGTCCAGTGCCACGGCGCGGGCGCGGCCGGGTATCAGGAATTCGGCTACCCCAACCTCAATGATGATGACTGGATATGGGGCGGCACGCTGACCGAGATTGAATACACCCTCACCCACGGCATCCGCTGGGAAGGCGCAGATCAGACCCGCGCCAACTATATGCCAGCCTTTGAAGGCGTGCTCGACGCAGGCCAAGTCGGCGCGGTGACGGGCCATGTCCTATCGCTCAGCGGCAAGGCCAAGGGCAATCCGGCCGGCGCCACTATCTTTGCCGAAAACTGCGCCGCCTGCCACGGCCCTGCGGGTGCTGGCTTGCCCGAAGTCGGCGCGCCTGCGCTGAATGATGCGATCTGGCTGTACGGCGGCAGTCAGGCGGCGGTGCGCAAGCAGATCCTCGCCCCGCGTCACGGCGTCATGCCCGCGTGGCAAGGGCGGCTCGATCCGGTGACGATCAAGATGCTGGCCGCTTACGTCCACTCGCGCGGCGGCGGGCAGAAGGCGGCGCCGGCGCAGCCCGTGGCCGACGCGGCGGGCGATGTTGCTGAAGTCCCGAAGGCCGAAAACGATGGCTGATCCCAACGAGCCTGCGCGCCCTGTCCCTGCTGCGGAGAAACCCCGCGATTGGGCGAAAGCGCTCGGCTCGACCGACCACACGATTGTTGGCAGCGCGTTGTATGAAGCGAGCAAGACTGTCCATAACAAGCGGATTGATGGTGCGTTCCGGCGCTTCAAATGGCTGGTGATGGTGGTGACGCTGGCGATCTACTACATCACCCCGTGGATCCGCTGGGATCGCGGGCCTTATGCGCCCGACCAAGCAGTGCTGGTCGATCTGGCGCACCGCCGGTTCTACATGTTCGATATCGAAATCTGGCCGCACGAATTCTATTTCGTCGCCGGGATGCTGATCATGGCGGGGATTGGCCTGTTCATCGTGACGAGCGCGGTGGGCCGGGCGTGGTGCGGCTATGCCTGCCCGCAGACGGTGTGGACCGACCTGTTCCAGCACATCGACCGCCTGTTTGATGGTGACCGCAACGCGCGGGTCAGGCTCGACATGGCCCCGTGGACAGCCGGGAAGATCACCCGGCGCGGAGCCAAATGGGCGGTCTACGCCTTGATCAGCCTGCTGACCGGCGGGGCGTGGATCCTCTACTTCGCCGATGCGCCAACACTGGCGCGCGATTTCTTTACATTGGACGCCGCGCCGATTGCCTATGGCACGGTCGCAATCCTGGCCGGCACGACATTCTGGCTCGGCGGATTCATGCGCGAACAGGTGTGCATTTACATGTGCCCCTGGCCGCGCATTCAGACCGCGATGCTCGATGAAAAATCGCTGATCGTCACGTATAAGGACTGGCGCGGCGAACAGCGCGGCAGCCTAAAGAAAGCGGCCAAGAACCCCGATCAATACGGCGACTGCATCGATTGCCAGCAATGCGTCGCGGTGTGCCCCACGGGCATCGACATCCGTGAAGGCCAGCAGATCGGCTGCATCACCTGCGGGCTGTGCATCGACGCCTGCGACAAGGTGATGAAGGACATTGGCCGCCCGCGCGGGCTGATCGATTACGCTACGCTCGACCAATGCGAGGCCGAAGCGGCGGGCGCGCCTGCCACACCGGCGTGGAAGGCGTTGCTGCGGCCGCGCATCTTCATCTATTTTGGCGTGTGGGGCGCGATTGGGCTGGCGATGCTGTTCGCACTCGGCACGCGTGCGCACACCGATCTCACCATCTCGCCCGACCGGAATCCGCCGTTCATGCTGCTGAAGGACGGGTCGGTGCGCAACGCCTACACGCTCCGTTTGCGCAATATGGAGGCCCGCCCGCGCGATATGGAGGTGGCGATGGTTGGCCTGCCGCGCGGCGCGCTGCTGTGGACCGACGCGGTCAGCGTTGAAAACGCGGCTGCCGTGCAGATCATCGCCGTCCCCGCCAACGAAACCAAGGTGGTGCGCGCCTATGTCATGCTGCCACCGGGAACAGATGATGATGACAGCGAACATTTCGCCTTCCGCTTGACCTCGCTTGACGAACAGCGCGAGACCGCGGTGGCGGAGACAACCTTCGCCATGCCGGAGGACGATTGATGGCCAGCGCAAACGGCAAGTTTACGGGCAAGCACATGGCGGCGGTGTTCATCGCCGGGTTCGGAATCGTCATTGCGGTCAACCTGTTCATGGCGTGGCAGGCGGTGGGCGGGTTCCATGGCACGGTGGTCGACAATTCCTATGTCGCCAGCCAGAAATACAACGGTTGGCTCGACAAGGCCGAAGCCTCGCGCGCGCTTGGCTGGCAGGCGATGCCTGTGCGCCGCAAGGACGGGCGGGTCGTGCTGGAAACCCTCGCCGTGCCTGCAAACGCGACCATTATCGCCGAGGCCGAGCGCCCGCTCGGCGACCGTGAAGCGGTTCGGCTGGCCTTTGCGCCCGAAAGCGCAAACAGCTGGGTTTCGGACAAGCCGCTTGGCCCCGGTCGCTGGCAAATCCGCATGGCGATCCGCGCGCCGGGGCAGGAATGGGCCGGGGAAAGCGAGCTGCGATGAACGCTCCTGCCGCCATCATCGCGGAAGCCCGCGCGCTCACCACCACCCGCTTCACTGTGCCGGGGATGAAATGCGCAGGGTGCATCGGCAAGATCGAACGCGAATTGCCCAAAGTGCCCGGCATCATCGCCGCACGCGCCAATTTTTCGGCCAAGCGGGTGGCTATCCAGCATGATCCGGCGCTAGATGAAACCGCATTGACCGCTGCCTTGCTCGCCATCGGGTTTGAAGCGCAGCCCGTGGCTGAAAATCCGCTGGGCATCGACGATGCTGAGCGCAAGCGCCTGACCCGTGCACTCGGCGTGGCGGGCTTTGGCATGATGAATATCATGCTGCTGTCGGTCAGCATCTGGTCAGGCGCGGATGGGCCAACGCGCGAGCTGTTCCACTGGCTGAGCGCGCTGATCGCCCTGCCGGTAATCGCCTATTCAGGGCGCCCGTTCTTTGCGTCGGCGTGGATGGCGCTCTCTCACCGCCGCACCAATATGGACGTGCCGATTTCGATTGGCGTGATCCTCGCCACATGCCTCAGCTTGTACGAAACCATCACCGGCGGCGGAGACGCCTATTTCGACAGCGCGGTGATGCTGTTGTTCTTCCTGCTCGCCGGACGCGTGCTTGATGCCGTGATGCGCGACCGGACGCGCGCAGGCATCGGCGCATTGCTGGGGCGGATGGGCAAAAGCGCAAGCGTGGTCGGCCCTGACGGCTCAACCCGCCGTGTGCTTGCGGGCGAACTGGAACCGGGCATGCTGGTGCTGGTCGCTGCCGGAGAGGCGCTGGCTGCCGATGGCACAGTTGAAGATGGGGTTAGCGCCATCGACAACGCGATGCTCACCGGTGAAAGCGCTCCTGAACCCGTCACGCAGGGGGCGGTCGTCCATGCGGGCGCAATCAACCTCTCCGCCCCGCTGCGCATCCGCCTGACCCGCGTGGCTGATGACACTGCCATCGCCGAAATCGCCCGATTGATGGACGAGGCCGGGCAATCGCGCAGCACCTATGTCCGCATCGCCGACCGAGCTTCGCGGCTTTACGCGCCAGTGGTGCACAGTCTTGCGCTGCTGGCTTTCGTGGGATGGATGATCGCGGGCGCGGGCTGGCACCAATCACTGACCATCGCGATTGCGGTGCTGATCATCACCTGCCCCTGCGCGATGGGCCTTGCCGTACCTGCCGCGCAAGTGGTGGCGAGCGGTGCGCTGCTGCGGCGGGGATTGCTGGTCAAGGATGGCAGCGCCTTGGAGCGCCTGGCCGAATGCGACATCGCACTGTTCGACAAGACCGGCACCCTGACACTGGGCGAACCGCGCGCGGATGTGAGCAGCCTCGACGCCGAGGCGCGCAGCGTGGCGCTGGGGCTGGCGCAGGCCAGCCGCCATCCGCTCAGCCGCGGTCTCGCCGCCGCATGCTTGCGCGAAGGCGTGACGCCTGCGGTGATCGACGATGTGCGCGAAGTCAGCGGCACTGGCCTGACCGGGCGCTTTCAGGGCGTGGACGTCGCACTCGAACGGCCTGAGGATGGCGCGCAAGCCCTCGCCACTCGGCTGCGGATCGGGGACAAAGCGCAGACCATCACCTTCGCCGACCCATTGCGCGCCGATGCCGCCGCGACCCTCGCTGCGCTCAACGCCGAGGGGATCGACGCCAGCATCCTTTCGGGCGACCGCTGCGCTCCGGTTGACGATGTGGCTCGGACGCTCGGCATCTTTGCGCAGGCCGAAGCCAGCCCGCAGACTAAGCTCGCAGTGTTGGAAAGTTTGAAAGCGCAAGGCCGCCGCCCGCTGATGGTGGGGGACGGCCTCAACGATGGCCCCGCACTCGCCGCCGCCCACGCCTCGATTGCACCCGGCACCGCGTCCGATGCCAGCCAGCAGGCCGCCGATGCGGTATTTATCGGTGAAAAGCTGATGCCGGTCGCGCTCGCGGTGCGGGTCGCGCGTGCCACAATGCGGATCGTGCGGCAGAATTTCGGGTTCTCGATTGCCTACAACCTGCTTGCAGTGCCGCTGGCGCTCACCGGCCTCGTCACCCCGCTGATCGCAGCGATTGCGATGTCGGTCAGTTCGCTGGTGGTGGTCGCCAATTCGCTGCGGCTCGCGGGAAGCGCAAAACAATGACCGGGCTCGCAATCCTCATCCCCATCGCGCTGGGCATGGGCCTGCTGGGCCTTGCCGCATTCTTCTGGTCGATGAAGGACGGGCAGTATGATGACATGGACGGCGCGGCCAATCGCATCCTGATCGAGGATGAGGACGATGCCTCAGAAGATTGGCCGGCATGAGCGCCGCCCTGCCTTTTGCGCTCGCCGCACTGATCCCGGTGCTGATTGGCCCGCTTCCCGCGCAAGGCACCGCGATCACTGCCAAGCTCTGCAATGGCGGCACAATCATAATCCCACTTGGCGACGACGCCCCCGCCGACGACGGGCAATGCCACCCCAAGGGCTGCCATGCGGGCGCCTGCCGTGAAAAGGACAAATCCGCCAAATTGATCTCGCGCAAAGACGGGTAATGCCGCTCCCGCTTTAAGCGCACTCATGTGGCAATATCATCCTGACCTCCTCGCCAAGCCGGTGCCGCGTTACACCAGCTACCCCACCGCCGCCGATTTCGGCCCGCTGGAGGAAGGCAGTATCGAACGCGCCATTGCCGGGGCGACGGGCGATGTCTCGCTCTACCTCCACATCCCGTTTTGCGAGCAGATCTGCTATTATTGCGGCTGCAACACTGGCGCATCGGGCAAGCGCGCGCGGGTGGAAAGCTATCTCGCCGCGCTGCATCAGGAAATCGCCACGGTCGCCAGCCTGCTGCCGCAAGGCGCACGGGTACGGCGGATCGCCTTTGGCGGCGGCAGCCCCAATGCGATTGAACCGCGCGAATTCATGGCGCTGGTGGATGCGCTCCACGCCCACTTCCCGCTCTACGCTCCGGCTTGGTCGATCGAGCTCGACCCGCGCAGCCTGACGCAGGAATGGAGCGGCGTAATCGGCGAGATTGGCATCACGCGGGCGAGCATGGGCGTGCAGACCTTCGCCTCCCTTTGCCAGACAGCGATCGGGCGCGAGCAGCCGGCCAGCATGATCCGCCGCAGTGTCGAATGGCTGCGCGCAGGCGGGGTGACCTCGCTCAATTTCGATCTGATGTACGGGTTGCCGCATCAGACCACCGCCGACCTGATCGACAGCCTCAACATGACGCGGAAACTCGGGGCCGACCGGGTGGCGGTGTTCGGTTACGCCCACGTGCCGCATCTGGTGCCGCGCCAGTCGATGATCCCGGAAGATGCGCTGCCGCAGGCCGAGGCGCGGTTCGCGATGGCGAGCGAGGCTCACGCCTTCCTGACCACGCATGGCTATGACGCAATCGGGTTCGATCACTTTGCCCTGCCACATGATCCGATGGCGCAGGCAGTCCGCCACGGCACATTGCGGCGCAATTTTCAGGGCTTCACCGATGATCCCACCGAGGTGCTGATCGGCATGGGATCGTCCGCGATCAGCGGCTTTCCCGGACTGCTTGCCCAGAACGACAAGCACAATGGCCGTTATCGCACGCTTTCGGGCCAAGGGCGGCTGTCAGCCAATCATGGCATCATCCGCAGGCCCGAAGATCGCCTGCGCGGCGGCGTGATTGAGGCGCTGCTCTGCCGCAGCGGAGCCGAGCTTTCGCCCTGCCTTCTGGCCGAGGTGCGCGGCGGGCTTGCCCCGTTCATTGCGGCAGGCCTTGCCAGCTTGACCGGCAACCGGCTGACTATCGCGCCCGGCGGCCTGCCCTATGCGCGGGGGATTGCCGCCCTGTTCGACAGCTACCGGCAGGTGACGCAGCGAAGTTTCAGTTCGGCGATCTGACCGCAGAATAACACCCCTGCGAACATCCTTGCAGGAATTGCACATTGCGCTGATAGTTTGCCGCAAAACGACAAGCGGAGACTTGATCGGGCGCATACAGCAATTTCAGGGGGGAAATTCATCATGGCAGTCACCGATCACGTCGACCTCAACCAGTTTATGGAAGGGGTGAAGCGCCGCAATCCTTATCAACCCGAATTCGTCCAGGCCGTGCAGGAAGTGGCCGAAGACATCTTTGAATTCATGGAGGACAAGGAAGAATATCACTCGCAGCAGATCCTGCGCCGGATCACGGAACCCGACCGGGTGGTTTCTTTCCGCGTCTGCTGGGAAGACGATAACGGCAATATCCGCGTGCAGCGCGGCTGGCGGGTACAGAACAACAACGCCATCGGCCCGTACAAGGGCGGGATCCGCTTTCACCCCAGCGTCAACGAAAGCGTGCTGAAATTTCTCGCGTTTGAACAAACCTTCAAAAACGCGCTGACCGGCCTGCCAATGGGCGGCGGCAAGGGCGGGTCAAACTTCAACCCCAAGGGCAAAAGCGTGCGCGAAATCATGCGGTTTTGCCAAAGCTTCATGACCGAATTGTACCGCCATATCGGCGCGGATGTGGATGTTCCGGCGGGCGATATCGGCGTTGGCGGGCGCGAAATCGGCTTCATGTTCGGCCAGTACAAACGCATCACCAATCACTTCACCGGGGTGCTGACCGGCAAGGGGCTGGAATGGGGCGGCTCGCTCATTCGCACCGAAGCGACGGGATACGGCGCAGTCTATTTCCTCGAAAACATGTTCGCTACCAAGGGCGAGAATCTCGAAGGCAAGACCGCAGTCATCTCGGGTTCGGGCAATGTCGCCACCCATGCGGCCGAGAAAATCGTGCAGCTGGGCGGCAAGGTGCTGACCCTGTCGGATAGCGGCGGGTTCATCCACGATCCCGACGGCATCGATCAGGAAAAGATCAACTGGGTCAAAACCCACAAGACCCACCGCCGCGGCCGGATCGAGGAATATGTCGAGGCCTTTCCGAACGCGACATTCCACGCGGGCAAAACCCCGTGGGGCGTGCCGTGCGATATGGCCCTGCCCTGCGCCACCCAGAACGAACTGCTGGGCGCAGACGCCAAGCTGCTGGTTGCCAATGGCTGCCGCGCTGTATCGGAAGGCGCGAATATGCCGACCGATCTGGACGGCGTGCACATCTTCAAGGCGGCGAAACTGCTCTACGCTCCGGGCAAGGCGTCCAATGCCGGCGGCGTCGCGGTGTCGGGTCTGGAAATGAGCCAGAACTCCGAACGCCGGTCGTG
This sequence comes from Sphingomonadales bacterium Ga0077531, assembly GCA_001464915.1. GTDB lineage: Bacteria > Pseudomonadota > Alphaproteobacteria > Sphingomonadales > Sphingomonadaceae > Erythrobacter. The sequence continues at coordinate 79,914 of LNED01000028.1, read as the reverse complement.
GAAGGAAGACGAGCTGCAACAGATGCTCAAAGACATCATGGCCGGCATCCACAAATCCTGCATCCAGTACGGCGATCAGGGCGATGGGTATATCGACTATGTGAAGGGCGCGAACATCGGCGGCTTCAAGAAGGTGGCCGATGCGATGCTGGCATTTGGGGTGGTCTGAGGCGCTGCCATTTCGGCAATAAAAGGCCTCCGCGCTCCCCATGGGCGTAGGGGCTTTTTTGGGTGAATGGCAATTTCGGGGTGTCTGATGAAAAAACCAGCCGTTCGGCTTGCTACCCCGTTGCGGACATAATCGAGAATAGCGGGCGTTCAAAGCCAACCACCGATGTCAGCTCCATACTCAACTTGTGCGACGCGCGCAGGATCGATAGCTTGAAGCACCAATACTGAGAGCTGGAGGGTTGTCGTGCCAAAAGTAGAGCAGGGGCGGTTGTTCGGGCTTGATGGCATAGGCAGCTATACTGTGGAAGAATTGGATGAACTGGCCGATCAGCATTTGCATCGTATCGATGACCCAAAGAACACAGACGATCCAAAGTGGCTTATGCGACGGGCTGCACGCCTGAGAAAACTAGCTCGTCAAAAAGAGACGGCATTGGAACACAAAATGGATCAACGGTGATTCCCGCTTCCCACCCATCTTCGGTCATGAGCGGGGCTGAAGCGCAAGCCTGAAACCTGCCCGGCAGCTTCAGCCTCCCCGCTGCCGAAAGCCGACATTCTCAGAACGACCCCATTGCAGTCACTTCGGCCATGTGGGAGCTGTAAGGTCGAAGAGAAGGAGGCGTCGCAGCAATGTCACTCTTTGCACCCTTGCAACGTGCTAAATTCTATAGGTGATTCTCGTCGAGAACTTGCCGGGGATTGGCCTGCCTTTACGATCAAGCGCGGGCTCGAAGCGAGCGTAGCGTTCGATCCCTTTGCAGGCAGCGTCATCGAGAATAGGATAGCCACTCGATCGAGTGACCTTGCATTTCGTTGCGCGGCCATCGGGACTGACCGTGACCGCGACGCCAACGGTGCCTTCGATACCATCACGCTTTGCTGCGATTGGGTACGCATCGAGAATGCGTCCAGACCATTGTCGGACGTTCTTGGGGACAGCACTTCGCGCCTTGGATGCCGTTTTGCGGGCGCGCGCTTGCTCGGCTTGAGCCATGGATCGCGCGGCAGCTTCTGCCGGAGTTTCTGCACGGACCACTCTCGCAGGGGCCGGTGCAGGCGTGGTTTGAATAACCTCCGGGGGTGCTTGTTGCGACTGTGGCTGATCCCGCAGTTTTCGATCCTGCGCCAGCGTCGCTGCAGGCACATGCGCGGCAATCAAAAACGCGACCAAGCTTTTCACGCCTAATGCCGTTTTCATGTAACGCTCCCTAGTTTCGCTGTTGCTGTAGCTGTCTGAAACTTAAAGGTTTGCTAAATCCCCACCAGCAACCGCATGCCGACCACTAGCACCAGCAACGCAGTCAACGGCCGAAAGCCACCCACCTTCGGTCATCCGCAGTCGAAGGGAAAGTGCGCCAAATCGGACGCTCGCCCTACTCCACCCCCAACCCCGCGGCCTGCGCGCGCAACTCCGCCGCCTGCCCGGGATTGGCCTTGACCGCCGCATCCAGCGCCGCCTTGGCCTTGGCCGGTTCGCCCAGCGTCATGCGGCTGCGGATCAGCATTACCCAGCCGTCGACGTTCTTGGGTTCTTTCAGCAATCGCCCTTCAAGCTGCGCGACCATGCCTTCGGCCATCGTCCGTTGTTCGCCCGGTGCCATCGCGCTCGCCGCTGCGACATCCGCTGCGCTCGGCCCGCGCACATCGGGCGAGGCTGCCGCGCCTGCGACGCTGCCCGATCCCGGCGCGAGCAGCGCGGGCGTCCGGCTCGCCTGCGCTTTCGCTAAACGTGCCGTCACGTCGATCTGGTTCATCTGGCCGACCTGTTCGATGGTGCGCACCAGATCAGCCTCCCACGGCGCGCCGGTCGGCGTATCGGCCAACAGATCTAGCCACGCGGCAATTGCGCCGTCGTGATCCTTGGCAATGTCCAGCTTCACCGCCATGAAATAGCGCGAGCGCGGGTCGGTGGCATCAAGCGCCAGCGCCTTTTCAAACGCGGCCAGCGCCTCAGGCGGCAGGGGATCGCGTTCGCTGCCCATCACCAGCGATTCCCCGAGCGCCGACCACAGCACCGCTTCATCCGGGGCGATGGCGAGCGCGCGGCGATAGGCGGCGGCGGCCTCGCCAAATTCGCCCTGCTGGAAATAGGCAAAGGCCAAATCGCTCCACGGCCCGGCATCATCGGTGGACGCTTCAGCGGCGGCGCGCAGGTCTTCGATCGAAACCGGGCCGTCGGCGCTCACCGCCGCGCTCGAACCGCCGCCCGATCCTTCGTAGATGTTGTACCCGATTGATCCCGCCGCCAGCAGCAACGCGCCGCCCAGCAGGAACCAGCCTGCTTTCGATGATCCCGCGCGCGGCGCTGCCTGATTGCCCGGCTCTACCTGATTATTTGTGTCCATGCGCGGCTGGCTAGCACCGCCAGCAAAATCGGGCAATTCGCTCTGGCATCGGGGGTGGTTTTCACTATTGTGGCTCAAGGGGTTCGACCTATCCAAAGGGGGAGGATAGTTGGCCGGGGTATTTGCAGTTGCTATCATCGGTTCCGGGCCTGCTGGCCTGAGCGCAGCCGCGCGTGCGGCGGCGCTGGGGCTGAGCCACATTCTGCTCGAAAAAACCGATCACCTGTCGGACACGATCTACAAATACCAGAAGGGCAAGCACGTGATGGCGACGCCATCCAATCTGGTGCTGCGCAGCGATGTCGATTTCGAAGCGGGCAAGCGTGAGGTGATCCTCGGCAAGTGGGACGAACAAATCGCGGGCGCGCACGTCAATGTGAAATACCACGCCGAAGCGAAGGCGATCCGGGGCACCGGCGATCCGATCCCCGGCAGCGTGCAACAGATCGTCACCCGCGCGCGCGATGGCACCAAATCGGTCAAGGAAATCCAGCGCCACGCCCCGCCCTATGCCATCGAGCTCACCAATGGTGAGGTGGTGATGGCCGAGAACGTCATCCTCGCCATCGGGACGCAAGGCAACCCCAACCGGATGCGCTGTCCCGGCGCGGATTTGCCCCACGTGCAGTATCAGCTGGACGATCCGGCGGAGTATGTTGACGAGCATATCGTGATCGTCGGCACCGGGGACGCAGGGATCGAAAACGCGCGCGGGTTGGCCGAAGACCCGGCGCAGCGCAACACCGTCTCGATCCTCAACCGCGGCACCGATTTTCCCACCGCAAAAGCAGCCAATGTCAGCGCGCTGATGGCCGACCACGAGGCGGGCAAGCTGATGGTTCGCACCGAGAGCGAGACGCACTCGATCGAGCCCGGCTTTATCACGCTGACCACCCGCGACGGCGAATTGCGCATCCCGTGTGACCGGATCATCGCCCGCATCGGCTCGGCCCCGCCGCGCGCATTCGTAGAAGAATGCGGGATCGAATTTTCGAGCGAGGATCGCAGCGCCTTCCCCACGCTGTCACCGGTTTTTGAAACGACCGCGCCGGGCATCTTCGTAATTGGCGCGTTGGCGGGTTATCCGCTGATCAAGCACTGCATGAACCAGGGCCACGATGTCATCGAGTTCATCAACGGCAACACCGAATTGAAACCGGCGGACGAACCGATCATCGCCGCCAAATTCGCTGGCCTCCCGGGCAATCGCAGCACCGAGGAATGGCTCGAATTCCTGCGCACCAATGTGTCGATACTCAATGGCATGAACCCGCTGCAAATGCGCGAATTCATGCTCGATTCCACGGCGCGCGCCTTTGCCCCCGGTGAAGTGATATTTGAACGCAATGCGCCCGGATCATCGCTGTTCGGGATCGCCAGCGGATCAGTAGCGGTGGAGGTCAATCCGGCTGATCCTTCGGTGACAATCGCAATCGAAGCAGGATCGATTTTTGGCGAAGTCGGGCTGATATCGGGCCGCCGGCGGGGTGCGACAGTGCGCGCGGCAGAAGACACCATCGTGGTCGAAATTTCACGCCTCGCGGCCTTGAAGCTGCAATCGCAGGTGCCCGCCGCGAAAAAGGCGATTGAGCGGATTTCGATCGAACGGCAATTGCTCCAGATGTTCGGATCAGGCTTGCGGCGCGAAGATGTCGCGCCGCTGGTGGACGCCGCCAAGGTTGAGGAAAAGCGGGCGGGCGAAGTGGTCGTCACCGAAGGCGCAGACGACAAGGATGTGTTTATCATCCGGCGCGGATCGATGATCGTTGAGAAGCAAATCGGTGATCGTCCGGTGTTCCTCTCCTACCTACCCGCGGGCTCCTATTTCGGCGAAATGGCAGTGATCGACGGGAGCGCCCGCACCGCGACGGTCAAGGCCGCAATCAAGTCCGAAGTGATCCGTCTGCCGGGTGAAGGTTTCCTCGAACTGCTCGCCAAAAACCCAGCTTTGCGCGAACGGGCGATGAAGGACATGGCCGGACGGCGCGCCACCAATGCCTTTATCGAAGGGCAGAAAGACAGCTTCTCCAGCGCGGTCGATATGTATTCGCAAACCGCGCAATTCCTCGTCGACAACGGTATCGGCGAAGCGACCGATGTGCTGCTGATCGACGAAAAACTGTGCATCGGCTGCGACAATTGCGAGAAAGCCTGCGCTGATAGCCACGACGGGCTGACCCGGCTCGACCGCGAGGCGGGCAAGACCTACGCCCACCTCCACGTGCCGACATCATGCCGCCACTGCGAACACCCGCATTGCATGGCCGATTGCCCGCCCAACGCGATCAAGCGCGGCCCGGATGGCGAAGTGTTCATCGATGAAACCTGCATCGGCTGCGGCAATTGTCAGCGAAACTGCCCCTACGGCGTGATCCGCATGGACGCCAAACCGCCTAAGAAGCCGAGCCTGCTGCAATGGATGCTGTTCGGCAGCGGCCCTGGCCCGGGGGAGGCGCCCTATAGCTGGCGCAAGAAAAAGGCTGAGGCCGAAGGAGCGCCCAAGGCCAAGCTGGCGATCAAGTGCGACATGTGTTCCGGCATCGATGGTGGCCCGGCCTGCGTGCGCGCATGCCCGACCGGCGCGGCAATCCGCGTTGCGCCAGACAAGTTCCTGACCTTCACCAAACTGACCGAGGACGCCGAATAGTGGCGAGCACGGCGAAAAACCGGTTCTCGCAGGACGAAAAGCGGCGCGATTCCGATCATGTCAGCTTTCTGAAGCACCGTGGGTTTCGCTGGCTGTGGATCGCGCTGGCGCTGAGCGGCGTCAGCATCGCGGGCTATGTGCTGATCGACCAGCAACCGCGCCCCAATGGCGGGTCGTGGTACGGCTATACGCTCGGCACTATCGGGCTGTTGTTGATCATCTGGCTGTCATTGCTGGGCGTGCGCAAGCGGCGCATCAACCCCGGCGCGTGGAGCCTAAAGGCGTGGACGAGCGCGCATGTCTATCTTGGCCTGTCGCTGGTGGTGGTCGGCACGCTCCACACGGGTTTCCAGATCGGGTGGAACGTCCACACGCTCGCCTATGTGCTGATGCTGCTGGTGATTGCGACGGGGATATACGGGGTGATCGTCTACGCCACCCTGCCCGCCAGCCTCAGCGCCAATCGCAAGGAAATGACCCGCGCGCAAATGCTCGAAGCATTGACCGCGATTGATCGGCAGCTGGAAAGCGCCGCGCAGCCGCTGGGCCGGGCCGAGGCTGATTGGGTGATCGCAGCGCTGGCGCAGGACACTTTCCACGGCGGGGCATGGGGACGGTTGACCGGGAGCTACCCACATTGCGCCACCCGCCGTGCGCTGCGCGGGATGCCACAAGGTGCAGCGGAGGAGCGGGTGATAGCGCTACTGGAAAAGCGCACCCAGCAGCTTGCGCAAATTCGCGGGGCGCTGCGCATCCGCGCGCTGCTCGAAGTGTGGCTGTTCATCCACATCCCCCTCACCATCGCCCTGATCGCTGCGCTGACCGCGCATGTTATCAGCGTGTTCTATTACTGGTGAGGGGGCGGCAGTGGCGTTCCTGATCCGCACCATCGATTTCACCGCCGCCGGGCGCGAGATCATCCGCGACCGGGTGGTCGAGCAAACGAGCCTCACCATTGGCCGCGCGGCGGAATGCGACATTCACCTACCCGATCTGGCGGTGGAGCAGCGCCATGTGCGGATCGACCTTGCGCCCGAAGGCACGCTGTCAGCCACAGCGCTCGGCACGCTCGGCTTCGGGCTGGATGGGCGAGTGGTGACTCAAGGCACCATCGATCCGCGCACCGGGGGCGAAATTGCGCTGGGCGCAGCGCGGCTGGCGGTGGCGCGGGAGGCGGATGGTGCGGTCAGCATAACGATCCGCCAAGTCGCCGATGACGCTGGCAAGACCGACGCCCTGCGCGGTTTCGCGCTCGCCAGCGCCCTGCCGAGCAAGCGCGCTATGTCTTGGGTGTTCGCCGCCGCAATCCTGCTGTTGCTGCTGGCGATCCCGGTGTCGAGCCATCTGCTTCGTACCCCGGTCAAACCCGACCCCAAGGGCGAAACCCCCGGCCAAGTCGTGCTGGACGCCGCGTGGACCAGCGGCGCGCTATCGCTCAAGCACCACAGCCTCGAAGACAATTGCGAAAGCTGCCACGTTGCTGCGTTTGAAAGCGTGCAGGATGAAACCTGCGTGTCCTGCCACGAAGACACCGGCACCCATGCCAAAATGCCGCGCCTGGCCAAAGGGATGCCGCCGCTCTCGCCCGGCAATGCGCTGCAATGGCAAATCGCCCAAGGCTTCGGCAAGGAAGGGCCGCTCGGCTGCGTATCGTGCCATGCCGAACACGAAGGCCCGGTGCGGCAAAAGCCCGCGAGCGAGGCCTTCTGCGCTGATTGTCACGATACGCTCGATACGCGGTTGACCGACACGGCGCTGGGCAATGCGCATGATTTCGGCAAGGAACACCCGCAGTTTCGCCCCGCCTACTTCGCCAGTTTTGGCGCGGCCAAGCCGGTGCGCGCGTCGTTGGATACCAAGCCGGTCGAGCGCAGCGGCCTGATCTTCCCGCACGATGTCCACATGGACGCCCGCGGCGGTGCGGCGCGGATGGCGGTCAGCCTTGGGCAATATGGCCAGCCGCTCGAATGCAAGGATTGCCACTCACTGACCGCCGACAAGATCGGCTTCAAAGAGGTCATGATGGAGGGCGCCTGCGAAAGCTGCCACTCGCTCGTCTCCGGACGCGGCGTCAGCGGATTTACCAAACTGCGCCACGGCGATGTGCAAGACTTGGCCGAAGACCTATCGCGCATTTCATCAGGCCCACGCGTGCGCGTCGGTCCGGTGCGCCAGCGGCCCGGTCAGATTGGCAGCGCTTCTCCCTACCGCGCCGATTTCGGCCGGCCGGTGCGCGCCTATATCGGGCTGTCGAACGCGCTGTCGCCCGGCGGCGTCTGCACCGAATGCCACTTGCCCACCCGCAGCAAGGGGCAGGCCGATCTGATGCCGGTCAACCTGCCAGACCGCTTCCTGACCCGCAGCTTGTTCAACCACGATGCGCACAAAAAGGAGAAATGCACCGATTGCCACGCTGCCGATACCTCGAAGGTGGCAACCGACCTGCTGATCCCCGACCTCAAGAGCTGCCGCGATTGCCACCTTGGGGCGACGGCGGTGAAGACCAAGAAAATCGTGCCATCCGAATGCGCGATGTGCCACGCCTATCACGTGCCTGCCGGACAGTGGTCGCCCAAGGGCAAGGCGCCGCATTACAGGCCAGCGCCGCCACCCAAACTCCCCATCAAACTTGCACCTGACAAAACCACTGTTGCAGTAATCGCAAGGCAGGCTAAACCCTGAGCATGGGTCACGCCCCCGCCTCGGCTGAACCTGCTGTGCTGATCGCGCAGATGACCGATATTCACATCGGGTTTGCCCCAGATGAAAAGCCCGAAGAACTCAACCTCACCCGTTTCCGCGCGACGCTGGCGCGGCTGATTGATGGCCCCAACCGGCCCCATATGCTGGTGTTGTCGGGCGACATCACCGATCACGGCGATGCCGAAAGCTTTGCCACCACGGTCGAATTGCTGCGCGATTGCCCGTTTCCGGTACTGCCGATGGTCGGCAACCACGATAGCCGCGCCGGCCTGCTCGGTGCATTCCCGCAGGTTCAAGCGACAGCCGGCGGGTTTCTGCAATATGTGATCGAGGCGCCGATGGGCTTGCGGATCATTTGCCTCGATACGCTGGAGGATGGCCGCCACGGCGGGGCGTTTTGCGAGGTCCGCGCGGATTGGCTGGCAGCGCGGCTGGCCGAGGCACCCGACGCGCCGACACTGATCTTCATGCACCACCCGCCAGTGGTGGCCGGGATCGACTGGATGGACCCTGCGCCCGATGAGCCGTGGATTATCCGCCTGCGCGATGTGCTGACTGGGCAAACCCAAGTGCAGGCGATCCATTGCGGACACCTGCACCGTCCCATCACTACACAGTTTGCGGGCATCCCGCTTGGCGTGACGCCATCAGTCGCGCCGCTGGTTGCGATGGACTTGTCTCCGATTGACCAGGACGTGCCCGATGATCGCGAGCTGATCACCGCTGAACCACCCACCTATGCGCTGCACCGCTGGGACGGCGCGAGCCTCGTTTCACACTACGAACGCGTCGGCGATTGGCAGGTGCTGGCGCGCTTCCACGCTGGCCTGCAACCGATGATCGCCGGGATGTTCGCCGAGCGGGAGTAGCCGTTACTTCCGCGCCTCAGCCCGCTGCCGCCCCTGCGGGGCAATCCCCACCCAGCGGTCCATGTCGACTGTATCCGTCACCTTCCACGGCACCCCGCTGCGGGTCATGAACAGGCGCTCCATCTCGGGCCGGGTAAAGGGCCGCGAGCCCAAGCGTCCGAACACCGCCATCTGCCCGCCGGTTTCGTCTACTGCGCGATCCCGGTCGAGGCCCTTCGACAGCGCAATCGCGGGCGACGGTGTTTTTGCCCACGCGATCATCTCGGGCACCGGCGCGGGGCTGAAACCGTAGAAATTGCGCTGGCTATCGGGGCTTGTGAGTTGCAGCACCTTCATTCCGTTGCGGCCATCCGCCACATAAGCGAACAGCGAGGCATTGGTGGTGGCGACGATCACATCCTCGGCATCGTTGAGGGTGCCACCAAGGCTTACCTTCTGGAAGACCTTGGGTGCGCGCGGGTTCTTCACGTCGAGGATCACCAGACCCTCACCCTTGGCGGCGACATAGGCATAGGTGCGCGCAATATACATCCGCCGCGCATCGGCCAGCGGCACGGTTGCTTCGGGCACGGCCTGCGGATCGCGCAGTGTCGTGACGTCGAACAGCTTCACCCCGTCGGCATCGGTCACCCAAAGGTACCGGAATTGCACCGCGCTCGCGCGGGCATCGCGCAATTCGCGCAACGCTGCCAGCTTCGGCATGTCGGGATCTGCCAGATCGACCACCACGAGGCCCTTGTCGGCGGTAATGTAAGCAACCGCGCCCGCCAGTGTGATGTGACGCGCCCCGTTGAGCACGCCGTCGGGGTTCCACGCTGTGGAGCCATCAGCAAAGGCCTTGCGGGTCAGCTTATTGTTGCGAAACTCGCCGTCCGCCAGCGTGTTGACGTTGACGAGGATCAGACCTTCGACCGCATCTGTCACCACCGCATAATTGTAGATCGGCAGGAACGCCTGTTCCTGATTCACTTCACGCAATTCGGGCGTGCTGCGCGTGGGGGCAATCGGCTGATTGGTGGGCAGCGCCATGCAGGTAGCATTCGCCGATTTCACATGCGTATCATGCCCCAAGGGGGAGAACGGGCCTTTGAGGATGCGTTCTGACGTCCCCTTGTTCGCAATCGAGGCGACATCATAGGCGCGGAAGCCACCGCTGCCGCTGGCGACAAACATATATTCGCCGCGCAGTTGCAGGCAGCCGACGCGGTCAGAAGTGCCTTCGTGGACGTTGACGAATTCCTCAATCGGGTGGGTTTCGCCGCTGAGCTTGTCGTCGAACGTCTTGCCCCGCACCCAGTTCTTCAGCTCGCGGCCATTATCGTTCACGTGCATCGCCCAATAATCCGGGTAGGCATAGCGGTGGAGATAGGAACCAATCACCGATTGCGGCTCGTCATATTCGGTCACGCGAGTGGCCTGAAAACCGCCTTCAAGGCCCGTCCATGCATTCAACCCGACGAAATTGACGTAGTTGGTGCCGAGCAGCAGCAGCTGCGCCATGATGGCGTTGTTATCGTCCTTGTCCGACAAGTGACAGTCGCTGCAGGTCTTGGTCTCGGTCTTGCGCACTGTGTGCGGGAAGTGCGGGGCGAAGGCTTGGCTGGAGAACCCGATTGAGCTGATCGGCGGCTGCTGCACATAGATCCGTTCGCGGTTGATGTTGGTCGATGACAGCACCAATGCCGAAGATGACCGCACCGGCGCGACCTGATTGCCCTTGGTCGTCTGGCTCTTGCCCAGCTGGAACATCTCATCACGCGCGACTTGCGGGTTATAAGTGGCGAAATTGCGCGTCTCGCCGCCTTCATAACGGTGCGATTTGGTCTTCCAGTTCGCCTCAATCGGCAAGTGGCACCCACCGCAACTGGTCGTCCACGAAAGGTGGCAGGTGTGGCACGCCATTTCCGGATCGCGGTGTGCGCGGTCATCCTTGCCGATGCCCGTGCCGAATTCGAAATTGCCGGTTTCCGCGCCGTAACGGCTGACGAGCTTGGCGCGCGCAGCCTTGGCGTTGAACACCGGCGTGGCGGGATCGACGCTGTCCTTGACCAAGCTCATCTCCCATTCCAGGCTTGGATCGACGATGGACCGTTGGATCAGTTTGCGCCTGCCATCGGCGCCCTCCATCCATTCAAACCGCCGCTTGCCATCCGGATTGCGCAGCAGGGCAAGGTTGTGGCCTTCAGGCGGAGCGGCCGGGCCGCTGGTGCGCAGCGTCGGGTAGGCATCGGGCGTGCCGTGGCAATCCTTGCATGTGATCTCGATTGCGTTGGCGACTTCGCCATAGATCAGCCCGTTGCCGTGGCTGTCCTGTTCGAAATGGCAATCGGCGCACTGCATCCCGATTTCGGCGTGGATGTCCATCAAGTGCACCGTCTTACCCGGATTGGTGCCGGGAGGGACGAACTTGCCCTCGCCTTCCTTGCGCCATTTCTCCGGATCATCGGGGTTGACGATGGCACCGTCTGCATCGAGCAGATTGCCTTCGCGGTCGCGCTTAAAGATTGCGCGGAAATTCCAGCCGTGGCCGTGATAATCGGCGAACTGCGTGTCTTTCAGCGTCGGGTTGAGATCATAGACGTTGCGCAGGAAATCGAGATCGGCCCATTTGCCCTTGGGCGCTGCGCCTTCGGGGTTGCGGTCGGTCACCGCGCGGACTTCTTCGGCGGTGGGGTATTTCTGCTTTTCCGGCCACATCGCGGGCGCATCGCTCTCGTAATCCCACATAGTGTAGCCGAGGAACGAATTCAGGAAGATATTGGGCTGATGCATGTGGCAATTCATGCACTGGCTGGTCGGGATCGCGCGAGTGAAGACGTGCTGGAGCGGGTGGCCCTTTTCCTTGAGCTGTCCGCCGACGGTGAGGCCATCATCGGCGCGCTTGCCGGCCCCGCTATCATCCGTGTGGTCGTCGTGGCCGGGTTCTTTAACCGCACCGTGGCCGCCCTTGATTTCCCCATAGCCTGCCGCGTGCTCGATCTTGCCCGCGATGGTCGGATCAGCGGTGATGGTCTGGCCGTCGCGACCATATTGCGCGTAGATCAGCGAATGGCGCGGTTCGCGATCATTGGCGTAGACCACGTGGCAGCTCGCGCAGCCCGAGTGGCGGTAATCACCCGGCTGATCATTCGTCCCCATGAACCAGGTGAACGGATCGTTGAGCCGGGTCTTGTGAATGTTGAGTGCCGGGATCGCCACGCGCAGGCCGGTTGCAGGGCCGCGATTGGATTGCTTCAGATCGGGCCGGCCCGGCTCCTCCAATCGCTGGATCGCGCCCGAGGGATTGGGCAGGCCGATTTCAGGGAACTGCGAATTGATCGTGCGCCCGCCGCGTTCAAACACGCGGAACACATCGCCCGGCGGGATCACGTGCCATGTGGGCAGCGGATACAGCTCGGCCAGCACGCCTCTCGCGGTCTGATCGTCTGAAAGCTTGCCATTCTCGCCAGCCCCCGGCGAGGTGATCTTCGCCGGCAGGCCGTCGCGCGTATAGGCTTCACCGAGCAGGTAATTCTTGAACGGCAATATCCCGTTATTGTAGCTGGCCCCGCCCCACAGCATCGCGCCGGTCGCCATGATGGATCGTTCCGCCGCCTCGATCGAGCCGATGTGGCACGCCCCGCATGCATCGCGCGCCACACGGTAGTCAGACGGATTCACGAACTTCACAAATTCGGGCGATTCCTTGTTCAGCAGCGAATAGGAACGTTTCGGGTTGGCGGACGAGGGGAAATGCCAGCTATCGGGATACTTCGGCAGCACGTGCGCCGTATCGCGCGCCGCAACGTAATCGGGGTGATCGTGGGCAAGCTCCGAATTGCCGCGCACGCTGGCATTGCCGCCATGGCAATCGGTGCAGCCCAGCCGCACGGCGGGTGAGAGGTGCATGGTCGGCGCATCGGACTTCATGTGGCAGGATGTGCAGCCATCCGATTTCGCCATCATCTCTGCCACCGATTGCCGCTGCGGCGCGGGCGGAGCGAAGACTGCGCTGTAATCACGCTTGACCGGCTTTTCCTTGTCTGCCGCCTGTGTGTCGCCAGCAAACATGAGGGCGGCAAGCACCACCGCCGCCAGCAACAACGCCAGGTGACGCATGAAGGGATGGGTCAGTGCGCGCATCAATAGGTCACAATCACATTGGCGAGGATTGAGTAGAACTTCTGCTCGCGCCCCAGATTGTCGAACAGGTCCTGAAACCCGTCGCCTGCGACCAACGCAGCGGCAGACAGGCGGAAGACGATGTTCTGCGTCGCCTTGGGCCGCCAGATGGCGGCGGCGGACAGGTCAAATCCGATTTCGCGCGGGATCGAACCCTCGTTGCGCAGCACCTCAAGGTTCGAGGTATTCTCGAACCACAGGTGGTTGGCATTGGCCGACAGGCGCAGCTGCGGGGTGAGGTCAAAATCCGCGCCTGCGCCCACCAGCATCAGGCCGGGGTTGTTGAAATTGCTTTGCCCCTGCTCCTTCGAGCTGCGCAGCGAATTGAGCAGTCCGTTGCGGCCATTGACCGCAATCGCCCGGCCCCCGCCCGCAAAGGGGATGGTCTGGCGGATCCAGTAGGAGGTGTCCGCGCCCGCAAACACCGGGTTTTCAAAGATCGCATCAAACCCGCCTTCGGTATCGTCGTAGGGGTCGCTGTCCCCGCTGGCATAGGCGGCCGACAGGCGGAAACGCATCCAGTCGCGATCATAGCTGGCTTCCACAGCGGCGAACTGCGCGTTGATATTGGCCGGGCGGTCTGTGAAGAAGCTGTTGCGATCCTCCCCAAGCGCCCAATAAAAACTGCCCGTCAGGTTGACCCGGCCAATGCGGCCATCGGCGTTGTAGCCCAGATAGACCACATCATACTCGCGCCCCCGCAGCGTGCCGAGCAGCGCCGGGCGCACCGGGAAGCCGTTGTCGTCAATCTCAACATCATCCGCCTCGCGGTTCATATTGTAGACCACGGTGAACTGGCTGGTGAGCGCCGGGATCAGGAAATCCTGCCGATACGCATTGGCGACGAACACGAAATCATCGCGCGGGCTTTGCACCACGGAATTGAGGCCAGAATTTGTGTCCTTCTCCAACCGCCAGAACGCGCCCAGATTGAACTGGAAGCGGTTGTTGTCGCGCGATCCGAACAGGCGCACGCCCAGCTGCTGATCATTAAACAGGAACCCGCGAAAATCCGACTGAAACGGCTGGATGCCCGCCCGGATCGAGATGAAATCGAACCGATCCGTGTCGAATTGGCTGAAGTGGTAATCGACGAAAGCTTCCTGCACCCCAAGGAAATGGTCGAGCCGTTCGCTATTCCGCGACGGTTCAACAAACAGCACGCGCCGTTCGGGCACATCGACGTAATTGACGTTGTAGGCCAGCGTGACGCGATACTCGATGCTCGGCGGGGCGAAGGTGGTTGAACCCTTCAGCAGCGCGAACCCGGCGATGAAGGTCTGGCTGAACACCTGGCTGAAGTCATTCCCGAACACGTCATTGCGGTCGGGGTCTTCGGTGGTCTGCACGCCGACAGGGATCGGGAAGGTGCGCGGTTCGTAAACGCTGTCCGAAATAAGGTTGGCGACGAAGAACCAGTCGTCGCCGGTGATCGGCAGCCACGGCACCTTGGCGCGGTTGATTGGACGGTCGCCCTTGTAGGTGTTCTGATTGTAGGGATCGAGAAGGCTTTCCTTTACCAGCCCCAGGCTCTCGATCAGCCGCCAGCGATCGGGGATCGGCACTTGATCGGTCGGGAAAGCCTGCGGCGGCGGGGCGCGGATGGCGCCTTCGTTGTTCTGTTCGATCCGTTCGGGCAGCGGGGCGGTGTAGCCGGGCCGTTCGCGCCCTTCGATGATCGCGGGATCGACGGGAGGCGTGTCCTGCTCCCAATCGGCGGGCGGTGGAGGTAGTGGCGCTTCCTCAGGCGGGGGCGCGGCCTGCACCATTAACGCGGCGGGGATGGTGAGCCAGACCGCCACTACAGCCCCTCACACACGTTTTGCGCGGATGTATCAAGGAACGGCGCGAAGGGGCAATTGACGTAGCGCAGCCGCACCTGCCGATTGCCGACCTGCACCACGATCCGATCCGCGCGCATTGCGGCAGGCGCGTTGCTCAATCCGCCGCCCGCACGTGCCGTGCCATTGTTGAGCCCGAGGAAACTGATCATGTCGTCCTGATCGATCCCGTCGCCCGACACACCAATCCCGCCGACCAATGCGCCATTGCGGTAAATCGGCACCGATCCCGGGAAGATCTGAATCCCGTTGTCGAGCCGCGTTGCCCCCGCCGTCACCTGCGGCAGGCCAGTGCAACTGCGCGGGGTATCGGTCACGCTCATCCCGGTCACAAAGCCGAGATGCTGGGCGAGATTGCCGACGATCAGTGCCGATTGCAGCCCGGTGGAGAACGGGTTGAACTGCGCAATCGGGCGCGACAGCGGTCCATTGGGCTGGCCCACTTCGCCATCGGGGAAATAGGGCCGCGACAGGTTGCCACCCGCGCGGTCGGAGAAGGCAAAGCCCCCGGTCAGCGCCTGCGGATCGCCAAGGAAGGTGCGGGTACGGGTGACGAATTGTGGCACCTCTCCGCCGGTCGCCAGCAATTCATTCGCGGCAAATGCGCCCGAGAAGAAATTGGCGGTCCGTGCCTTTTGCAGGCTCACATCGATGCCAAAGATCGGCGCATCCGGTGACCGGACGATACCGAGCACCCGCCCACGCGTATCGACCAGACTAATCGTCACCTGCGCCCTGCTGTCCAAGGGCTGACGGATCTGCGCGCGTGCGCGGCTCATCACGGTAAACGCTTCTTCGAGGATCACGCGCGCTTCGGCGGCGGTGATCGGCGCAGGCACATCACCCGCGTCTGTGCCGCCGCGCACCGGAAATCGGTTCGCGCCTGCGCCGTTCGAGAGCACAAAAGCATCGCGGTTGGCGAACTCAGCGACGGTCGCGGCACGCACGCCCGAAGCCTCGGAGCCATAGGCACTGCCCGCCAGCAGCCCCGCGCCGCTGTAATATCCTGTCACCGACACCAGCGCGCCCGCTGTGCCAGCAAAGCTCGCACCCGCCACCGCGCTCAACTGCGGGTATTCGATATCGGTGTAGCGCAGACTCGTGCCGTCAGCGGTTATGCGATCGGCGCGGATGCTCACCGGAGCCTCGAAGCCGACCGTGCCAGCGAGCGCAATCGCCTCGTCCACATCGGCATCACGGTCGAGCACGTTGGGATCGAAGCCGTAGACCCCGTCGGCAATCACCCCCACCCCGCCGACGACCACGCCGTTCTGATACAGCGGGAAGCCCCCGGCATCCGCCGACAGGCCGAGCGGCGAGCGCTTGGGCCCGATCAACCCGTCGCTCGCCCGCGCGGCGAGATCGCTGCACGGCAGTTGGCTGAACTGGACCCCGAACAATGGCCCGCTTTCCAGCCCCACAGTGGTCGGTGCAGGCGGGAAATGTTCCTGCACGATGAAGCTCGCCGTGCGGCTGGAAAAGGCGTTCCCGCCGCTTGAAAGATACGCGCCGGTGATCGCCTTGGCGATGGCGGCAGCGGCGCTGGGAACGGTGAGGCCTTGCGCATCGCGGATGGTGCCGTCCGGGGCCGAGGGGATGACCGCCGTCGCGCCTGCGCCCGGCATGGCAAACACGGCAAGGACATTGCCGACCCGGTCGGTCACCGCAATGGTCGCGGCAACATTGCGCGCGCGGGCTTCCGCCGCTGCCTGAGCGATGATCGAACCGACTTCGCCTGTGCTGAGGCTTTCGGCAGCAGGCACGTTGAACACCTGACCCACGGGCGGCGGTGTGGGCGTGGGCGTTGGCCCGCCGCCGGTGGCCCCGCCATTGCTAGGCGGGCCGCTACCCCCGCAGGACGCGAGCGCCAGCGCGCTAACCGCAAGCCAGAATGTCGCCCCCCTGCGCATTGCTATTGCAGCCTGCCAATCGCGCCCGCTGCCGATTTCAGCGCAATGCGGAAATCGGCGGGGCGGTAAGCATTGGGCTCGTCCACCGCTTTGTAGGCGCGCGCAATATCGGCGCGGATGCCCGCAGCGGCGCCTGTGGTCACGCGCCCTTCGCTGACCAGCGCGTTCAGCAGCGTGTCGATCGCCATCACCGCCTGCACCGATCCGGCATAGTCGGTAAAGCGCGGCGTGGTCGCCTCGCCCGCGATGATCGCGATCACCCGAAAGGCATCGGCATTGGCATAGGCGCGGCCAGACAGCGCATCGGCAAGTGCGCCTGCGCGGCCCGCCAGCGCCTGCGCGGCCGCGCGAGCCTCACCCGGCCCTTGCCCCATTGCCCGGTGGAAATCGCGGCTGGCGGCCTGAAACGCCGCCGCCTCACCCGGCACCAAGGCCCCTGCGACGGCAGAGAGCATGATGATGTTCTCATCATTGAAGGGTGGGTTGCCGAACGGTATGGGGCGGGAGGGATTGGTCTCGAACGTCAGCTTGCGCTGCGGGCCATCGGTGATCGTCCGGTGGCACGAATGGCAGTCGTAGAAGGTGAGCTGCGGAAACGCGCCTTCCATCGCGAACTTTGGCTGCGCGAACAGCGTGGTGGCGCGGCGCACCGCCTCGGCCTGACCCACCGCCCAGAACCGCACCGCGTTGGGCGCAGCCTTTCGCGCGGTGTAATCGCCGTCGATATTGTGGTGTTGCTGGAGCGCGCTGAACAGGTCGAGCTCGAACGAGATGCGCGGGTGGCCCGCCGCCATCATCGAATGGGTAAGGAACTGCCCCGGCTTGGACGATCCGTAATGGCAATCGAGGCATACATTCGCCCGCGTTTTCGCATTGTCGAGCGCGGTCAGCCCCGCTGCGATGTTCGAGGCATGGGTGGCGGGCAGAGCATAGTGTTCCGCCAACCAGCTGCCACCTGATGCGCCGTGGCAGCTTTCGCAGCCGACCCCATCGCCAAGCGCGAATTTTGCCCCGCGTTGTCCAGCGGGCGCATAGGTCGAATGGCAACCCAGACACGCCGGAGCCGCCTGCGCATTGCCAAGGCCAAGGCTCGCCGCGATCTGCTGCCCGCGCCGTCCGCCGAGCACGGCATAGGCGCGGCTATGCGCACCGCTGGGCGAGGACGGTTCCTGCCAGGTCGCGATTTCATCCTGCCGCACCACTGCGCCATTGCCTTCGGCGCGGCCGTGGCAGGTCGATCCGGCGCAGCTTGCCACGCCTTCGAAGGTCGGATTACCGATCGCGCCCGATGCCGGGTAGAGCGCCGCGAGACCGAGCACGGCGAAGACGCGGATCAGTTGCGGCCTGCGCATCAGGCCCGCGATCCAATTCGCCAGAACTCCCCTCATGCCATCCCCCCCGAGATGCTGTCCCGCCAGCAAGCGCCGAGCGTATACAGGCTAGCAAGCCTGCAATATCGGCGCTTGTAGAGCCGCGTCAGGAAAAGTCGTCCCGTCTGCCGACTCCCCCTAGGCTGCCCGCGCTCCTTGTCCCAAGCTTGGGTCGTGGATGCAACCGCTTATCCGCCCTAACCCCCCGCTTGGATTAGCCGCCGACCGCCTCGGCAGACGCTTCAAGGCTGGTGGCGAGCGATTCGAGCTGAACGCTGCACCCCTTGGCGATCAGCGCTTCCGCCAATGCGTCAGGCGCTTCGTAATCTTCGCCCAGCAGCACGAAGTTGATCTGCGCCGATGTCGATCCATCGGGCGCGGTGATCATGTAGGGTGCTCCCTCGGCAATTGGCAGGCGCGCAGGGTCGAGCGCCGCGACGGTGACCGTGTCGTCAAAGGTGACTTCGGCCTGCGCGTCGTTGCCATCGCCGCTGATGCGATAGGTCGAAGTCCCTGCCGTGCCCGGACGCCACAACCGCACAGTGGCAAGATCATAGAGGCAGATCGTGCCGGATCGCGTGACATCGACATACCACAGGCTGGGGTTAGTCACGGCATCATCTTCGGGCGCACGTACGGCCCCGGTGCGCACGCGGGTGGCGGCGCGTCTGCGGGTCAAAGAGGCGAAACGGTCAGAGGCAACCTGCGGCCGATCACCGACGCGGAACGTGCCCGCGCCCTTGATCACGCGGGTGCCTTCGGCGGTGAGCACGGTCACCACGTCGCCTGCCTTCAACGTGATTGTGGCAGCATCTTCCAGCTTGGTGCCAACCTTGTAGGTCGACGCTGATGGCCCGGTCGATTTGACCACAACCCCCGCGATGCCTGCCACCGGCAAAGCCAGCGCTGCGCCTGCCAATGCCAATCCGGCAAAGCGTGCTTTCAATCTATCCGAGAACATAGGTTCCTCCCTCGTCCGTAGCCTGCATGCGCCGGGCAAGATTGCCTAGCGCTGAATCATTTGGGTGGCGAGCCGCGACTACCTCAACCATCATGCGCGCGCTTTCGCGGTCATCTGTGGCAAGCGCGCAAGCTTCGGCCAGTTGCCTGCGGTCGTCTAACGGAAATTCGGGCGCGGGTTCAAACAGATCGACCGGCCTCGCTCGCCCGCGCAGCTGGACCCGGCCCATCGCCCGCCACCAATCGAGCCCAGAGGCTTCGGCAAATTCGCGGCTCGCCATCACGGCGGAATCGAGCGCTTTGTTCGCAGCCTCCAACCGCGCGGCGGTGTTCATCGAATCGCCGAGCGCGGTGTATTGGATCCGAGTCGCACCGCCGAAATTGCCGATCACCGCCTCGCCGTAATGCAGGCCGACGCGGGTCTTGCCGATGGGGGGCAGGTTCGGATCCATCGCCGCCACTTCGCGCCGGAAAGCCTCGCCGGCCTGCCAGATCGCATAGCCAGCCTTGGCAGCGCGCATCCCATCATCAGGCCGCGAAATCGGCGCGCCCCAAAACGCCACCACCGCATCGCCGACAAACTTGTCGATCACGCCGCCATGATCGAGCACCACTTGGCTCAGCATATCGAGATAGCGGTTGAGCAGCTTTGCCACCATTTCCGGCGCAATCGCGTGGCTCATCTTGGTGAAGCCCTCCAGATCGCTGAACAGCACAAAGATCGCGCGTTTTTCCCCCCCGAGGGAAAGCAATTCGGGCTTGTCGATAATCGCCTGGGCAATATCGCGCGGGATGTATTTGCCCAGCGCGCTGGCGGCAAAATTGCGCTGCACCGCGCCCGATGCGCGCGCGGCGGCAGTCACGGCGGCGAAGGCGATGATCCAGCCAACTAGCCAGCCGACTGCGGGCAGACCATAGGTATCGACGTTCCGCAATTGCAGCAGCAATGGGATACCGACAAAGCCCACGAACAGCAGCACCACCAGCGGCGCTAACCGCCGTGCCTGCCATTCGAGCAGCGCGGTCAGCGCGGCGCTCAGCACAACCAGCACCGCCATCGCCCACAGCGCCCATTGCGGGACAGGCTCAAGCACGCGGTTGTCGAGCATCTGCGCGATAATCTCGGCATGGACAGCCAGACCTGGGGGCACTTCGCCATTGATCGAGGTGAAGGTCGTTTCCACCCGGTCATAATCGACAATATCGCCGCCGATCAGCACATATTTGCCCGCAATCTGCTCGGCTAGAAACGGCAGCACTTCGGGATCGGAGTCGGCCAGCAGATCAATCTGGAGCGAGGCGAACAGCGGCGCGTCGACAAATTTGGGGCGCCGGTAATCGAGCGCGCCTTCGTATCCGTTAAAGCGAGGCGCCGCCACGCCTGCATCATCCAGCATCGCACGGCCCAACAGCGGCGGCAGGCCTTCCACGATACTTGGCCACACCCGCGTCGCGCCAAAGGTGTTGTCGAGCCGGATACTGGCAGGCCGGGCTTTGCTGCCTGCCAGTTGCGCCTGAAACTCCTCAAGATATTGCTGCTGTTCGTAGACCACATCGTCCTGATTGGTGGCAACATTGGCGTAAGCGACCGCCACCGGGGTCTTCATCCCGCGCAGGGCTGCGATCAGTTCGGGGTCTTCATCCTGCGGCTGATCGAACAGGATATCGATCCCGATCGCTTTGGCGCCCATCCCGTCCAGCGTGGTCAGCGTGCGTGCGAGTAGGCCCCGGTCGAGCGGGGAGCGTTTGCGCGCGGCGATCAGCGTCTGATCGGTATAAACCACCAGCACCACCCGGTCGTCCTGCTCGACCAGATCGGCGGCGTAATAGGCGCGCAGGTCATACAGCGCCCGCTCGGCCTCCCCGGTCAGCGGTGTGGGCACTTCGCCGTCGGGTAGCACCCAGCTGAACCGCGCGATGAACAGCGCCGCGCACAGCACCACCAGCGTCGCGGCGAGCTGCACTCCGCCCGCCTCGCGCACATTGCGCCAGCCGCGCGCGATCCAGCCGAGCCGCGATGGCGTGCGGTCTGGCGTTGCATTCATTACGCGCGCGCCTTCCCGTCAGCGGGTCAGGCGCGCGGCGCCATCACCCACCACCGCAAAGGCTGACCAGTAGAACGGATGCGAAGTCTCGGCATCGTCCATCAGCAACCGTTGCGACGATTGCAGCGCGCCTGCCGTGGCCTGGCCATTGGCAGCAAACAGTCCGCCGATCAGCCGCCCGGTCGCGTCGAAATCATCCGGCACCGGCCAATGGCTCGCCAGCACGGTGCGCCCGCCTGCACCAACGAACGCACGCACCAATCCGTCCAGCGCGAACTCTCCGCCGCCAGTGATACCGGCTTCGCGCGTTGCGCCCACAGTGGCGCTGCCGGCCGTATCGCAGGCCGACAAGATCACCAGATCGGCGTCGATCCGGAGCCCGAAAATCTCGGCAAAGCTGAGCAGGCCGTCAGACCCCTCACCCACATCGAAACTGGTCAGCAGCGCCGGGCGCGGCGGACATTCGGGCTGCGGCGCGGTGACGAGGCCGTGGGTGGCGAAGTGCAGGATGCGGTATTCACTCAGATCGTTCAGCCCCATGATCGCGCTGTCGGTGAAGTCCGCGCCCGTCAGCACCCGCCCGCCGCCGCCAAACCGCGACGCGGCTGACCGCAGTTCATCCGCCTTGATCGGATTGGCCCAGATATTGGGCGACCACTGGCACCGCTCCCCGCTTTCCAGCGCAGCCCGCGTGCGCGATGCACCCGCCGAACCATTGCCGACCGGCGCATTTTCACCGAGGCCGAGATAGGCGCGTGTCCCGTCCGAAGGTCGCGCGGCGCGCACATCGCGGAACGCCGATGCGGCGACCGATGTGCTGATCTGCGCACTGCGCCCCAGCCACGCTGTGCCGCGAAAATCATACTCATCCGCATCACGCCCCGCCATCCGAGCGTTGTAGGCGGAGACGCTGGCATCGTCGGTCACCAGCAAGTTAATCGGCAACTTGAGCAGCGCGCCATCGGGTTCAAACACAATGTGCTGCGCCTTGGGCAATCGGTCGGCCACTGGTGCGAACAGGCGGACATATAGTTCACGCGCGCGGGCGATATCGAACGGATAGGTCAGCACCTGCCCGCCTTCGACCACCGCAATGCTTTCGCGGATCTGGCCCACCAGACTGTCGAGCTGCGCGGGCGTTGCATCGGCGCGCCATGTCATCGCCTCGGTGCGGGTCGCGTAAACCACGTAGGCATCCCGGTCGAGCGTGACGAGCTTCACATAAGCCTCACCCTCGCCAAGGATCGCCTGCAATTCCGGCAGCGCAATCGCTTCGCCTGCGACCGCCCGATAGCGCGGATAGGTCGCCAGCTTTTGTAGCACTTCGGCCTGTTGCTGCTGCAATTGGTCGAGCCGCCCGCGCCGCTCGGCGATCTGCGCGGTTTGGCCACTGCTGGCTTCGGGCGCGGCTTCAAGTTCAAGCAGCGCCACCCGCAATTGCTCAATCGAACGCCCCAGATTGGTGGCGGTGCGGAACAGCTGCGACGCCTCGTCACTGCCGCCCGACAATTCGCGGGCGAGCGCTGCTTGCGTCTGCGCAAGTCCGGGGCGACTGAGCAATTGGCTCGCCGCAAACACATCAGTCGCGGCTGTAGCGCCACCAGCCGCATCGCCTTCGATCAACAGCGCGAAATAGGGCGTCATCAAGCCGCGCAGCGATGGCAGCGCGCGGCCCTTGGCCTCACTCACGATTGCGCGATAGATCGTCAACGCCTCGCCCTGCCGCCCGTTGCGGGCATACAGCCCGGCGAGCTGCGCCCGCGCGCTGTCGAATGCAGGTGATCCCGGATAGGACGAGGCCAGCAGCGCAATGCCCTGACTGTGCAGACCTTCTGCCTCAGCCACGCGCCCGCCGCGCTCGGCCACCTGCGCCAGCTCGCTCAGCACCTGCGCACGCAGCCATGCGACCGAGACCACACGCCCGCCGCGCACATCTGCGAAGGCAGCTTCGGCGGAGCGCAGCAGGCTCGCACCTTCATCGCCCCGGCCAAGCAGACGCAGGGCCGTTGCCTTGAGATAGGCGTGCTGACCATCAAGCAACTGCGCGCGTTCCAGCGGGGTCAAGCTCAGCGAATATTCGCTCGTGATCCGTCCGCTCTCGCTCGCCAATTGCCCGGCGAGCGCGGGGCCGATGGTTAGCGTGCGGATCGCATCTCCATCAGCAAATTCGATTGCCAGCGGGGTATCGAGGATCGCCAGAGCATCACCCGCCTTGCGCCGGTTGAGCGCGTCCATACCCTCAAAATTGCGCTGCAATCGGGCGAGCAGCGGACTGGTCGCGCTGGCCGCGCGGCTGGCAACCAACAGCCGGCGCGCTTCGTTGAAGTTTCCGAGGTTCGACTGCTGGAGCGCCTCGTTCAGCCGCGCTTCGGCAGCGCCAGTTCCCAACAACGCGCCGGAGGATACCGCAAAAAACTCCGCCGCTTCAGCGAAATTGCCTGCATTGCTGCGGCGGTACGCTTCGACCAGCGCCTGATCGGCGGCGATCGCTTCAGCCTGTTGGCGCGCAAAGGCGAGCGCATCGGTGGTGCTGGTGAGCGGGATTTCGACGTTGCCGGGCACGACTTCGTCACTGGCGAGCGAGGCAATGCCAAGCTCCAGCGCTTTGCCATAGGCAGACAGGCCGCTAGCTGCATAGGTGCGCCCGCCGCGGTTGCCGATCAGCAGATCGGTGCGCAGGATTGAATCCCCGCGCGAACATGACAAGCGCTGCGCCGCGGGGAGCCCGGGCAATTCACTGGCAGTCGCAGCGCCCGGCGTGCAGGTCGCATCCGCCCCGGCGAAGCGCGAAGGCGCGGCATCTTCGGGCTTGGCCTTGACCACCCATAGCGTGCCAACTGGCGCGGCGGCATCGCGGCAGATCACCGAATAACGCCGGTCGAACAGCCCTGCCCCCGGTTCCGGCACGAGGATTTGGGCTTCGCACAACCCGTTCGATCCGATGGGAAACGTGTCGCGCAGGCTAAGGCTGGTAACGGCCTTTGTCCGCGCTGCGCCGGGAACGGCGATAAGCATCGCCGCCAGCCCCAGCGCGGTGGCGGAGGACACAATCAGGCGGGCGGCGTTGCGGCGCAGCGTCATCTCACTTGCCTCCTACAGGCGGCGTCGCGCCCGTGCCATACACCGATGCATCGCCCCCGCTTGTGACAGGATCATCAAGCAGCGGGTCTTCGGTGATGAGCGGTGCTTCGGGTTGTTCGGGGAAGTCGATGCCAAAGCGATCCTCCTCGTCACCTTCGCCCGTCTGCGGGGTGCCGCCGATGTTAATCGGGCCATCGAACAACGTCGGATTGTTGATCTGCGGCGGCGCTTCAACCTCTGGCTCCGGCGGTTCGGGCGCCTGCGGACATACGCCGGTGTTGATCACGCAATCGTTGAAGGCGCTGGCATCAAGGTAAAGGCTGCTGCCGGGGCTGACGCGGTTGAAGTTCACCTCGTCAAAAAACGCCTCGCCAACGACAAAGGTGCCCGGCGCGGTTTGGCGGCGGCCATAGGCGAACACGTCAAGCTGCGGGCTTGATCCCGACTGACTGCCGCCAGACGAAACGATCGACAAGATACCTCCGCCGATCAGGATGCCCCCGCCCGCAAAGGCAGTCCCGGTGTTGCGCACGAGCAGGCTTTCCCGGACGTTGACGGTCACCCCGCCCGCGCGGACATTGCCAAGCGGATCGTTGCTGCCGGTTGCTGCCACCGCCAGTAGTGCATCGCGCCCGGCGAAGTTGCGGTTGCCCTGCAACTGCGTGATTGTCGCCGCATCCGCCACCCAGATATTGTCAGCGTTGAGCGCCAGATTGCCGCCCGGCGCACCATTGGCATCGGTGACTCGAATGCCGCCCGGCGTGACAATCTCGATCCGTCCCGCGTCGATTTCCAGCAGATCATCCGCGCCAGCATTGGCGTAGGTGAGCGTGCCTTCGAACCTGACAATGCCATCGGCGGCATCGCTGCCCGCGAAGATCTGCACCAGCGCAAAGCCATTGCTCCCGGTTCCCGTCAGCGACAGGTCGCGCACCAGCAGATCGGGCAGGTTGGGATCATTGCTGAAGTTCAGGTTCGGCACGGCGATACCCAGCTCGCGCGCGCTGATCCGGCTCAATTCATCGGAAGTCAGGGAGAAGCCGCTGCCTTCGGTGGTGCCGCCAAGAATGGCGGTCGCCGCTTGGTTGAGCGAGGTGATAAACACCCGGTTGGCCCCAATTCGCGCTCCAGCTGTAATATCGATCTCACGCGCAGCCAGATTGATCACATCGCCGCCAAGGCCCGCCACGGCGTTGTTGTCGCCCGCAATCTCTATCACGCCTTCCGATCTGATCTGGACATTGGTGGTTGTCGCTGCCGATCGCAGCGCGCCGATGATCCCGCCCTGTCCGGTCTGGATCGAAAGGTCGCCCTGCACCTCAGCGAACAGGCTCCCGGCCACATTGATATTGCCGCTGCGCGCGACAAGCCGCGACGGGCCAAAAACGTCGGAAACCGAACCCCCACGCGCCGAGGCGAACAGGTTGCCCGCATTGATATTGCCGCCAAGCACGTCGAGCACGAATTGGCCCGCCAAGTTGCCAAGCGGATCGTCGCTGCCCGAACCATCGGCAATCAGGCTCAACTCGCCAGCATTGATCACGGCCTGGCTGCCAACTGCAACGGTGAACGATGACAACCCGCCTTCAGCGACTCCCCCGGCCGAGGTGAAGGCGTTGCTGCCCACAGTTAGGAAACCTGTGACATTCAGCTGCGATGCGCCTGCGACCGTTACTTCGGCCAAGCTCGATATCGCCCTGCCGCCGCGCGCGCCGGACATGTTTGAAAACGCTGTGGACGCACCCTCAACCAACAGCTGACCGGTTTGGAGCGATGAATTGTCGATTGCCAATCGGGCCACGCTGGCCGTCGCGTTGCCGACCTGCATACCGCTTCCGGCGACGGCCAAGGATTGCACCGTCAATCGGGCATCCGCTGTCGTCCCCGGCGCAATCGTGACCGCACTGTTGTTGAGCGAAAGCGTGGCCCCGCCGCTCATCGCAGAACCGCCAATGCTACCTGGGCCGATGCCGCCATTGCCGGCTTCGGCATTGGCTGTGATCAGATTGTCGTCGACCAGATTGACCGTCGAATCCGTGATGGTGACAAAAACACCGCTGCCGGTTGCATTGCCGCCCTGGCCAGCGCCGCCGAACACATTGCCCCCCTGTGCCAGTGGAGTGATCCGCAGATAGCCGCCCAGAAGATCGGTATTGGTCAGCGTAAACGTGACTGGCTGCGCGAATGCATTGCCGCCCGCCGCCACTCCATCACCGCCACGGAATGTACCGCCCATGGTAATCCCCGCCAACCCGCTGGCATCAGGCGTCACAGTGATGGTCGAATCGGTGGCAACAAAGCTGACCCCGCCGCCTTCGCCACCGCCAAACGCATTGCCGCCATTAGCGCCATCGCCGCCGCGGTTCTGATCATTCAGGTCGAGCACGCCGATGATGTTCAGCGTGCCGCCGGTGAGTTCGACCTCCGTACGGCCGGAAAACACATCGCCGCCATTGCCAGTGCCCGATCCATCGCCGCCGCGCGTGCCCGTTGTGCCGCCGAGCAACGCCAAGGTCGCTTCGCCGCCATTGAGCACGCGGATCCGGCGCTGACCGCCAAAGGCATTGCCACCGGTGATGTTGCTGGTTGAAACGAGGCTAGACCCGCCTTGACCAAACACCGTGAAAATCGTGTCGCCCATGATGATCGTGCCGCCGTCAGCCTCGATCAAGCCGCCCCCGGCACGGCCAAAGCCGCCTGTGCCGCCTTCAACCGAAGACCCGCCGCCAATCCCGCGCGCGATCAACTGGATCGCGCCAACGCTATTGGGGTCGCCCAGTGGATCGGTAGGCAAGGCGATGCTGCCGCCACCTTGTGCCAGAATGCCGATCTGGCCACCTCTCCCGCCGCCGCCAATGCCGTTTCCGCCATTGGTAGCAGCGCCGATGCCGCTGGCATTCAACAGTGCGCCGTCGCCCGTTGCCGAGGCAAGGTCGGCCGGCACGTTGCGCTGAATGATGAGGCGGCTGCCAGTACCAAGGCTGCGCAATTCGGCGGTGCCGCCATTGCCCTGTCCACCTTGGTGAAGCGCCGCAGAACCGCCTTGGCCGATTGCAATCGCCTGCGCTGATCCCAGCGTAATGGTGCTGCTGCCTTGCGACTGGATATAGGCCATTCCGCCTTGACCATTGCCCGCAGCGAAATTCGTCAGGCTATCGCCGCCCTGGCCATTGGCGATGACGCGCGCATGGCCGGTGACCGTGATCGTGCCCGGCGTATTGGTGATGATCCCGATATAGGCCTCACCGCCATTGCCATTGCCGCCAGCCCCATCTTCCAGCGATCCGCCAAGCCCGCTGGCATCGGCTGTGACATTGCCATTGACGATGACAGTGATCCCGTCGCCTTCAATCGCGGCGGTTCCGCCCAAACCATCGCCCCCGCGCCCGGCATCGGAAAATCCACCAATTCCGCCAGCGAACAAATCGATCCCGGTTGCGGTGAAGCTGCCATTCTGGCCGCCCAATACTCCGGCAGTGCCGCCGCTGCCCATGCCGCCATCATTGCCCACGCCGCCAAGGCCGAGCGCGCTCAACTGCACCAGACCCGCCGTAACGTCGCCCGCGCGCACAGTGACGAGCGCGCCGCCGCCAACGCCATTGCCGCCAAGGCCGACGACGGCATCAATCTGGCCGTCAATCCCGCCATCACCGCCGCGGCCATTGGCGTCGACAAACAGATCGCCAAACGTGGCCGAACCGCCGCCAACTGTTCCCGGCCCGCCGAGCAAGGCGAGGCCCGCCTGCGCCAAGCCGCCAAAGCCATCGCCGCCGCGCCCGCCGGTCAAAGGCCCAGCCGCGCTGCCGCCAAAACCGCCAAAGCCGCTGGCATCGAGGGTCGCCGTGCCGGCGACGCTGATCGTGCCGTAGTCACCGCTCGCCAACAAAAAGGCACCGCTGGTGAAATTGGGGTCAGCCTGATTGGGAGTGCCGAAATCGCCGCCAAAACCATCGCCGCCGCGCCCGGCGGCAATCGCCGATCCATCGCTGCTGCCGCCGTCACCGCCGCTGCCGGTGGCAAACACTTCGGCATCGCCGCCAATCATCAAGGTGGCTTGCTGCGCCGCGGTGCCGTTGGCTTGGAAGAAGGCATTACCGCCCCGCCCGATCCCGCCATTACCGCCAAACCCGAACGCAGCACTGCCTCCGAAAGCAGAGGCATCGGCGGTGGCAAGTTGCTGCAAGTCAATGGTGCCATTGATCGCATTGGCCCCGGCAACCCCGCCAAAAGCATCGCCGCCGCTGGTGCCGTTACCGCCGCGCGCATCGGCCAAGGCCGAAAAATCTCCGACAACCGTGATCTGGCCGTTGCCATTCACTGTGATCGCCCGCGCCGCGCCGCCCAGCGCCTGACCGCCCTGCCCGCCCTGCCCGCCGCCATTGTCACCGGCGATGGCGGTGGCAACAAGATCGAGATCGCCGTCGATTGTGATGGTGCCCGATCCGTCAACCGAAACCGCCGCTTCGCCCGCGTCAGCCAGTGCACCACCGCTTGCCGCGTTAGCCCCGCGCGCAAAGGCGCTTGCGTTCAGCACAGCGTTACCACCAATATCGACCATGCCTGCGCCGGTAATCGATAGCAGCGCAGTGCCGCCAAACGAATCCGACCCGGTCGATGGGCTGAAAACATCGCTATCCGCACCCGAACCGATGGCCGTTATCAGCAAATCTTGGTCAAACGTCGCGCTGCCGCCGCCGCTGACCGTAACACGGGCCATGCCGCCACGCGCAGTCGCGCCGGTGCGGATAAAATCGAGATTGGTGCCGAATGCCGATGCCCGCACATTAGTAAGGCCGGTGATCGTTACGTCGCCGCCAGCCGCAACGATTTCAGCTGTCCCGCCCTCCGAACTGCCAGCAATGCCGCTGATATCCTCTGCACCGCCAAACGCCTCTGCGGTGACCAGCGCATTGCCGTTGATGCGCACGGTTGCGCCAGCTTCTGACAGGATTCGTGCCGTGCCGCCGGTGGCGTTGATTGCATCAAGTGTTTGCAGACTAGAGCTGACCACCCCGTAATCGCGCGCATCGATGAGGACATCGCCGGTGACTTCAAACAGATCGTCGCCAGTCGCTTCAACGGCTGCCACATCGCGGCCCACCAGCAGCAGGTTGCCCGCCACGCTGCTATTACCGCGCGCGATGGTCTGTCCGGTGCCGATCGCCAGCACGCTTGATCGGGCGGTAAAATCTTCAAGTGTAATGTCTGCGCGCACATCGCTGGTGGCGCTGGTGCCGCGGAACACAGCATCGATCCCTTGCGTGATCGAGCCGCTGTCCACGTTCCGCCCGGACACATTGTAATTGGCTGCCAGAATGATCTCGCCATTGACGATGCCGGCGCTCTGCGCCGGATCAAAGCCGAGATTGCCGCTGAATAGCATGCTGATTGGATCAGCCGAGGCGCGCGCCACGGCGTAGATGATGTGATTGTCGCCCACCCCGGTGCTCGAAGGGCCGCCGACATCACCGTTGAGCGTTACCACCTCTCCCGAAGCTGCCGTGCCTACCGGGATCGAGATGCTGAACAACCCGTTCGATAGCGACAGGTTGACCACCTCGCCCGCAACATAGGCGTGGCTGCCATTGATCCGCGCGGTGCCGAGCATTTCGACATCGGCGGCGACGACTGCGAAGAACGAATTTTCTGCCAGCGCGGAAATCTGCGCGCCGGGATCGATCTGAATCCGGGCGGTCGAACCAGGGGCAGCCGCAAGGTTGAGGTTGCCGCCATTGAAAAAGTTCGCAAAACTTTCCGGGGTCGTGTCGAGCGTGGTCAGCAGCAGGCTGCCGACATCAAACGTTGCCGTGCTGCCGATCAAGATGCCGGTGGGCGAATAAAACGCCACAGTTCCGCCAGTCATCGGGGCACCAGACACCTGCGTAATCTGCGAAATCACGTTGCCGTTGATCACGGCGATGTTGTTGTTGGTGGACGGCAGAATGCGATTGAGCACTGCAAAATTCGCCAGCTGCCCAGACTGGAATGTCACCGTATTGCCAGCGGGCAGGAACGTCAGCGCATCACCGTTCACATCTTCGAACGGCTGCCAGTCAATCACCGTGGTCGGAGTGACGACATCAATCGTTGTTTGGCCCGCGCCGGGATTGTCAAAAAAGGCCACACCGTCGATCACGTTGCCTTCGGCATTGATCGCCTGCGCTGCGGCCCGTTGCGGGGCGAAAGTCAGCGCCAAAGCCAGTGCGGCACTGCCGCAGCCAAGCAGCAATCGTGAACGGTTCCGGTTCGAACAGATCATCTCAGTATCTCCACGGGAACAGGCGGGCGGTCAGGGTAAACATGAAGCGGACATCGCCTTTGGTCGCAGCCAGATCAGGCCGTTCCAGCGGGACGGCAATCAGCACATCGCTTTGCAGGCCCGATCCCCACGCCATGCGCAAACCGCCGCCAGCCGACCACAACCGGTCGGGATTGCCGGGCTGGCGGCTGGGGTCTTCGTTCCAGACAAAGGCGACATCGGTGAAGACATAGGGCTGGAAAGCGAACCCGCTGATGGTTGCGGGCACCAGCGTGCCATACCGCAGTTCAAACGCGCTCAGGATGCCGCTATCGCCCAGAACCGCGCCCGGATCATACCCGCGCCCGACCGAGAAACTGCCCGCGGCGATTTCCTCGAACGCGGGCAACGCATCGCCCGTGACCTGCGCCTGCGTTTCAAGCGAGAACGCCAGCAGCGGGGTGGGCCGGTATTCGATATCGGCGTTGAGCCGGACGAGGAACGGCGTCGGATCAGCCTCGATCCGGCTGGGCGGGATCATGCCGCCGACCAGACAGGCGAGCAGGTTGGCGCGGCAATCGGGGCTGCCATCGAACACGTCTAGTCCATGGCGCGCCTCAACCCCATACCGCAGCCGCAGCTTTGGCTCGAACGGGCTATAGCCCCCGGCGCGCAGCACCGATTGCTGATCGGTCCATTCGCCCGCGACCCGCGCGAACAGCATCCGCACCCGATCTTCGGTCAGGCCGAAATTGTTGAGCTCGACTTCCTGATCGGCGTAGTCGAACCCGGCATCGGCGAACACACTGTGGCGGCGGGTGCGCACCAAGGGGTAGCTGGCAAAGATGCTGGCGAAGATCGTTTCCGCCTCGACATTGAAGCCGGGCAGCGCGGCCGAAGGATTGGCGGTGCTGTAAGTGAACTGCCCCCCCAAGCGCAGCCCTTCGCTCCCAACCCGGAAATCATGGCCGATTTGCAGCGTGTGCTGTTCACGGAATTCAAGCGTGCTGAACAATGCCACCGACGTGCGGTCACCCAGCCCGGTCAGATCATAAATCTCACCGCGCAGCACCCCGCCGAACCGGCCCAGTGCCTCAGATCCGAAATTCTGCACGTTGAGATCGATCATCCCGCGCGTCCGCAGCACTGCCACTTCGCCGACCAGATCGCCCGGCGCGCCGCCCGCTGCCGGACGCAGCGACAGGCGCACATCCATCCCCGGCAGATCGTCAGCCAGCAGCAAATAGCGTTCGGCGGTGTTGGTGTTGAACACGTCCGCCTGCGTCAGCTTTTCGAGATAGCCCGCAACGATCTTTTCCGAAGGCCCTGCATCGCCGCGCACCCGCACTGCTGTCAGCTTTCCGAACACCACGGTGAAATCGGGGATGCCGTCGGACAGGCTTTGTTCGGGGATTTCGACCGTGGCGAGATAGCCCTGCCGCCGCAGGATCGCGTTCGCTTCGGCGCGGATGTCGCACAGCACGGACACCGGCAGCTCGCGCCCGCGATAATCAGCCCAGGCCGCATCGAGCGACAGGCCCGGCACCCGGTCGAGCCCGTTGAACTGCGCTCCGGCCACGGTGAAGCGGATGTCAGCGAATTCCGGCCGGTCGAGCGCGCATGGCGCGCGCTCAAAGTCACCATCCACGGTCAGCGTGACACTGCGATCATCACGGCGCTGCGTGTCCGGCGGGATCAGGTCGCTTCTGGTCGGAGGAGTGATCGGCGCTTGCTGCGCATGGGCGGCCTGATCAAGCCCGACCAGACATGTGCCAAGCGCCAACGCCGATGCCAGGCCGCGCGCCATGGCCCGGAGTGACAGAAACTGCGTTGGCAGCAACAGGGCTGGTCGAACACGCGCCGCCGCGCTTTCACGCCGCACGCAATGCTGGCTGAGCTGAGTGTGCCGCAAATTTCCCCCCAAAACGTTTTTACCCGGGCACCGCAGTATGCGCAGCCCGTTGCAATCCGCTTGTATTCTAAGGCTTTGAGCTTCTGGCGCTTATGCGCCTATTCCCGTCTCAAAACCCACGACCCCTCGTAGTTAGAAAGCCTACTCGCCCCACCCTCAAAGACAAGCGCGCAAACGATTTTATGCCCCCATGCCGGGCACTTTGTCGCATTTGCACAAATATGGGCCAAGATTGGCTATGCGCATTGGCGGCGCGCGGGCGCAGCGTGGCTCAGCTTCCTGCGGCGAGCATCACCTTGGATGAAGCGGCGGACAGCGCACCTTGCTCCACTGCCAGCTTGGCCGGGCGAGTAGCGGCAGGGTAGGCCTGCTTCAATACGCCGAGCGCCTCAGCGATGCGAGAATGGAGCGCGGGATTTTCTGCCTTGATCGCCGCGCCGGACGTCGCAAACCCACTCGCTGCGACCTTAGCAAAGCCATATCCGTCGAGATAGGCTTCGTAGCGGTCATCCTTGGCGATGATACGGTACATCGCGCTCGCCCGTTCGATCTGATCGGCGATCACGCCTGCGGCCACCTTGGCATCGGTTGCGCCATTATCGGGCCCCTTGGCCGCCGCAGCGCGCAGTGCGGCGATGATCTTGTCATAGGCCTTGCCAACCTCGGCGACGCTTTTGCCTTCGGCAGCGGCGGTCGCGGCATCGGTCAGCAGCGGCTTGAAATCAGCAACGCCCAACTTGGCAAACACCGGGTCCATTTCCACCAGCACTTCAGAAGCGGGGTGCGCGAACATTTCCGCCGCCGCGTCCTTTTTGCCCGCCGCATAGGCATCGCGTGCGGCGACAACGTGGGCTTCGGTCACGGCCAGCGCGATCCCATAGGCGACAGGATCAGTGCCCGCATCGCCAACGGCAACTCCGCCTTCGCCTTCACCACCTGCTGCTTCGCCGCCGGCCCCTTCGCCGCCTGCGCCAGCTTCACCCTCGCCGCCCGCCGCGCCGCTTTCGCCTGAAGCGACCGCCTGCGTGCCAGCCCCTTCGCCGCCTTCTCCCCCGGATTCACCGCCACACGCAGCCAGCATCCCCCCGGCCAGCGCCGTGCCAAGGCCGAGCTGCGTCCAGAGCTTGAGGGTGCTGTTCATCGGCGATTGTCCTTTGTGTGATAAGTCAGATTGGCGTGCCTCATGGCGGAAATGATAATCATTCGCAAGAACCATTTGCGCGCGCCGTTGACCTGCGAGGAAAAGTCGTTCGTCGATCCGGCAAATTCCATCTTTTCAGAATGCAGCGAAGTGTCCTAACAGCCGCCATTCGCCCGCACCGGGCAAACATACTCCCGCCGCTTGCCCCGCTGGGCCTGCGGCGTCAGACCAAAGGGATTGCAGCCATGAAGAACTTCCTGCTCGCCGGGGCCAGCGCCCTGATGCTTTGCGCACCCGCCGCCGCCAGCGCCGATGAAGGCATGTGGCTGCCAAGCCAGACCGGCGCGATTGCCGATGCGATGAAGCAGGCAGGCCTCGAACTCGATCCGACCACGTTGGGCGACCTGCAACGCCCGCCGCTGACCGCGATTGCTTCGCTCGGTGGCTGTTCGGCCGCGTTCCTATCGCCGCAAGGCCTGGTGGCCACGAACCACCACTGCGTCGCCGGATCGCTGCAATACAATTCCTCGCCCGAAGCGGATTACCTGACCAACGGCTTCCTCGCCGCGACGCTTGGTGATGAATTGCCCGCCGCGCCCGGCAGCCGCATCTACGTGATCGAAGATCTGCGCGATGTATCCGCCGCGATGCTCAAGGGCGCCGACAAGCTGGAAGGCCGCGCGCGTTATGACCGGCTGCAAGCCAACCGCACCGCGCTGATCGAAGCATGCGAAAAGCAGGCCAACCGCCGCTGCGATGTGCGCGCCTATTTCGGTGGGCAGCAATATTGGTTGCAGCAGCAGCTTGAAATCAAGGACGTTCGGCTGGTCTATGCACCCGCCGGCGGGGTCGGGAATTTTGGCGGGGAAAAGGACAACTGGCAGTGGCCGCGCCACACCGGCGATTTCGCCTTCTACCGCGCCTATGTTGCGCCCGACGGTTCGTCGACTGCGTTCAGCAAGGATAACGTGCCGTTCAAGCCCAAGGCCTTCCTCCCCATCGCCAAGCAGGGCGTGAAGGACGGTGATTTCATCATGGTCGCAGGCTTCCCCGGCACCACCGAACGCCTGCGCACCGCCGAAGAAGCGCGGTTCTATTACGAAGAACTCTACCCCTATCAGCAAGCCATGTTGACCGAGTATGGCAACAATATCGACGCGCTGACTGCGGGCAAGCAGGCGGCGACCATCGCCTATGCAGCCACGTTGCAGGGCATTGAGAACTACGAAAAGAAGATCGCCGGGCAGATGGCCGGGGCCGATGCCATTTCGTTGATCGACAAGAAGGCCGCCGAAGAAGCGGCGTTCCGGGCATGGGTCGATGCCGATCCCAAGCGGCAGGCACAATATGGCCCGGCGCTGGCAGAGCTTGACCGCTTGGTGCTCGAAAGCAACGCTGTGTCGCTCGCCGATGCCAAGCGCGGGATGCTGACGCGCGGGCAGCTTTATGGGGCCGCCCGCCAACTGTATCGCTGGGCTAACGAACAGGCCAAGCCCGACAAGATGCGTGAGCCGGGTTATCAGGAGCGTGACCGCGCCTTCCTGACGCAGGGCATGCAGCGGATCGAGCGCCGCTATGTCGCCGATATCGACAAGGCATTGTGGGAAGACGGCATCGCGGAATACCGGACCCTTGATGCAGGCGACCGCAACAAAAGCTTCGATGCCTTCATGGAAGGCCGCGATCTGGCATCGTTCTATGCCGGCACCGAACTGGGCGACACGGCCAAACGGCTCGAATGGATGGGCAAATCGGTCGCCGATTTCAAGGCATCGAATGATCCGTTCATTCAGCTTGCGGTCGCCACGTTTGACGAAGCCATGACCGGGGAAGCCGAAGAAAAAGCTCGTTCGGGCGAAGTCCAAAAGGCCCGCTCCAAGGTCATGGAAGCGCGCCTCGCCTATGCCGCGTCACAGGGCAAGACCATGTACCCCGACGCCAATGGCTCGCTACGATTCACCTATGGCAAGGTGACCGGCAAGGCGGTTGATGGGCAGGCATGGACGCCGTTCACAACCGCCGAAGGCATCGTCGCCAAGCATACCGGCCGCGGCGAATTTGATGCGCCCGACAAGATGATCGAGCTCATCAAGGCCAAGGATTACGGCCGCTATGTCGCGCCCGAACTCGGCACGCTGCCGGTCGACTTCCTTTCGACGGTGGATATCACCAACGGCAACTCGGGTTCCTCGACACTCAACGCGCGCGGCGAATTTGTCGGTCTGGCGTTCGACGGCACAATCGAAGGCGTGGTGTCGGACTGGATGTATGATCCCAAAATCAACCGCACGATCCACGTCGACAGCCGCTTCATGCTGTGGACGATGGAAAAGGTCGATGGGGCTGACCGCCTGCTCAAGGAAATGGGCGTCACTGCCGAATAGGCCCCATCCCATTTGAATAAGTATGCGGCGCGTGGGATTTCCGCGCGCCGCCTGCTAACACCCTCGCCAACGTAGGCGGGGAGACGAATATGCGCGATCTGATGTCAGATCTGGTGGTGGTCGATATCGGCGGCACCCATGCCCGCTTTGCGATTGCGAGCATCGGCGTTGATGGCGCAATCAGCCTCGACGAACCCGAAACGCTCCACACCGCCGATCACGCCAGCTTTCAGACCGCGTGGGAGGCTTTCCGCGACCGAAAGGGCGGCACGCTTCCCCCCGCTGTCAGCATGGCGATTGCCGGGCCGGTCGGCAGCCCCGGCAACCTTGCCTCGGTGATCCGCTTTACCAATAACCCGTGGATCATCCGCCCGGCGCTCATCAATGAGAAGCTCGGGGTGGAGCGGTTCACCCTCGTCAATGATTTCGCCGCCGTGGCCCATGCAGTGGCGCGGGCTGACGATAGCCAGTTCCTGCATCTTGCCGGGCCGGACGCGCCGCTGGGCCGTGATGGCACGATCAGCGTAATCGGCCCCGGCACCGGGCTGGGCGTCGCACACCTATGGCGTTCCGGCACCCAATACCGCGTGCAGGCAACCGAGGGCGGGCATATCGATTTCGCCCCATTGGACACCATCGAAGACGCGATCCTCGCCCGTCTGCGCCGCCGCCACAACCGGGTGTCGGTGGAACGCGTGGTGGCAGGTCCCGGCATCGTCGATATCTATCAGGCGCTCGCCGCGATGGAACAGCGCACCGAGCCAGAGCGTGACGCGATCGAAATCTGGAACCTTGGCACTAGCGGCGAAGACAGTCTGGCGGCAGCGGCGGTTGACCGGTTCTGCCTATCGCTAGGGTCAGTCGCGGGCGACCTTGCCTTGGCGCAGGGCGGGTTTGCGGGCGTGGTGATCGCCGGGGGCCTCGGCTATCGCATCCGTGACAGCCTGCTCGCATCGGGATTCGCCGAACGGTTCAAGGCCAAGGGGCGATTTGAAACCCTGATGGCGAACATCCCGGTCAAGCTGATCGTTCACCCGCAGCCCGGCCTGTTTGGCGCGGCGGCGGCATTCGCGGCCGAACATGGGGACGCGGCATGAAGACCGTCGCCGATTGCGAAGCCCGGCTGGGCGAGCTCCATCAGCGCACCCGCGAAACCCCGCTGTTCAACCCGGTGTTCCAGCTGTCGCTCGACCTGTCCCGCGCGCTGGAAGGGGGCGATCTCAGCTTGGACGATCTGACCGGGCTGGTGACGGAACTAGAATGCGATGGGCTGAAGGCGCGGGCGAACAAGCTGCGCACCCTGCTAGCTCCGCCTGCCGTCTCAGCGCCGATGGTGGGTGACGAGGAGGATTTCGACACCTTCCGCGCGCGCTGGGAACGCCCGCAATTGCACGCTGTGTTCACCGCCCATCCGACATTCCTGCTCACACCAGCACAGGCCAAAGCGGTGGCCTCCGCAGCGTCGTCTAACGCAGACGTGGACGATGCCGCTTGCGCTGCCAGTGCCGAACGCTCCGCCGTCACGCTTGACCACGAACATCGCGCGGCGATGGACGCGATGGCGCAGGCGCAGGATGCGCGCGATGTGATTGTGGCGCGCTTGCTCGCCGAAGCGCAGGCCCGCTGGCCCGATGATTGGCGCAAGCTGCGCCCGCTGCCGTTCCGTTTTGCGAGCTGGGTCGGGTATGACATGGACGGGCGCACCGATATCGGCTGGCACACCTCGATCGGGTTCCGCTTGACCGAAAAAGCCGAGCGGTTGGCGCGCTATACCGCCAGCCTCGAAGTGATCGACCCCGCCCATCCGCTGCTCCGCACCCTGCAACCCGCTTGTGCCTTTGCCAAAGCGCGCGCCGAGGATTTCGCGGGCGATTTGTCGAGCGCCGAGGCACTGGCACGGGCCGCCAACCGGCTGACCACCCACAGCCCCGACAACCTGCTGACGCTTACCCCGCTGATCACCGCGCTGGAAACCGAGGCAGAAACCGCCGCGCCCGACCGGGCCATCCGCCTGCTTACGCTGGCCGCCGCGATGCGCGCCGATGGGCTGGGGATGGGCTGGATCCATTTCCGGGTGAACGCCAAACAGCTCCACAACGCGATCCGCCGCCGCTTGGCTGATGGCACTACGATCGAACTCGCCAGCAAAAGCGCACTCGCCACGCTGCGCGCAATGGTGGACGAGGCAAGGCCGCTGCGCACCAATTTTGCCGCGCTCGCCACCGAAAGCTCAACCGCGATCCGGCAGTTCATCGCGATGGCGCAGATCCTCAAACATATCGATTCCGATGCGCCGATCCGGATGCTGGTGGCAGAATGCGAACAGCCTGCCACCGTCCTCGCCGCGCTCTATTTCGCCAAGTTGTTCGGAGTGGAGGGCAAGGTCGATGTCTCGCCGCTGTTCGAGACCGAAGCGGCATTGGAGCACGGCGGTCGGTTCCTCGACGCGCTGCTGGCCGAGCCTGCCTACCGTGCCTATGCGCGGGTGCGCGGCAGGGTCGCGGTGCAGACGGGTTTCTCAGACGCCGGGCGTTTCGTCGGACAGATTCCCGCCAGTCTAGCGATTGAACGCCTGCAAGGCCGCTTGGCCGAAGCGATGGCAGCCAACGGGCTGGGCGATGTCGCCGCGCTCGTCTTCAACACCCACGGCGAAAGCATGGGGCGCGGCGCGCATCCGGCGAGCTTCAGCGACCGCCTGGAATGGCCGCTCTCCCCGTGGGCGAGGCGGCGGTTTGCGCGGGCGGGCATCCGGCTGGAGCCTGAGGTCAGCTTTCAGGGCGGCGATGGCTATCTGTTCTTTGCGACGCCCGAACTGGCGCTCGCCACGCTCTCGCGCATCGCAGAGTTGCGCCCGGCCGAAACCGATCTCGCCGCGCCCGCCGATCCGTTTTACCACCGCACCGACATCAGCCTGGATTTCTACCGCGCGATCAAGGAGCATCAGGGCGATCACCTCGCCAGCCGCACCTATGCCCGCGCGGTGACAGCCTTCGGGCTGGGCCTCTTGAACCCCACCGGCAGCCGCGTTTCGCGCCGCCAATCCGACATCAATGCCGACCGCGAGATGAGCCTGCGCCAGATCCGCGCGATCCCGCACAATGCGATCCTTCAGCAGCTCGGCTACCCAGTCAACGTCATCGCCGGGATCGGCAGCGCGGCAGACGCCAATCGCGAAGAAATCGCTGCGCTGCTGACCGATAGCGCACGCGGACGGCAGATTTTGCGGCTGTTGAAGGCTGCCAACGGCCTCGCCAGCATCAAAACCGTGGCGGCTTTCGGCGAGCTGTTCAATTCGGCCTATTGGGCGAGCCGCACCTATCGCGGAACCGAAGACCATCTGGCTGGGGCGTGCGCGGCGCTGGCCGAATATCTGGTCGGGGATGACCGCACCGGCGTGTTCCGCCGTCTGGCCTCACGCCTGCGGATCGATGCGCTGAAGCTGCACCGATTGACCGACCTGATCCCCGATGATGTGCCAGACCCCACACGCGAGCATGTCCGCCGCCGGATTGGCGTATTGCAGGCGTTGCGGCTGGCGTTGCTCCAGCACATGTTCCTCAAGATCGTATCCGTCCCCGCGTTCAGCCGCGCCAACGATATCAGCCGGGGCGACGTGATCGAAATGGTGCTGACCTTGCGAGTGGACGAGGCGCTGGCACTGCTGCGCCGCGCCTTCCCGGTGCGCATCCCCGGCCCGCGCGATTTCCCGCTGGATGAGGCGTCCGACTATCCTGACGGCGGCGAGGAAGGTTACGGCGCGATTGAGCGCGACTGCCTCACGCCCATCGCCCGCGCCCATGCGCTCTCGCTCAGGATCAGTACCGCAATTGCCAATGAGTTCGGCGCGCATGGGTGACGTGCGGGGTTAACCAGCCCGCAAAGTGCTATCCCGTACGATCAGCGACACTGGCACGCGCCGCCTCGCCATGGCATCGCTATCATCCAGCACCGCCTCAACCAGCGCCGCGCCAGCCTCAGCTGGATCGGGGGCTATCGTGGTCAGCGGCGGGCGGCTGAACCGGCCTGCGACCAGATCATCGAAGCCTATCACCCCCATATCGCGCGGCACGGTGACGTCTGCGGCGGCAAAGGCTTCGAGCGCGCCCAGCGCCATCGCATCGCAAGCGGCGAACACCGCATCGATGTCCTCCCCCCGCTCGATCAAGCGGCGCGCAGCGCGGCGGCCTTCTTCTTCGCGGGTGGCGGCGTTGACGGTGGGGGCAAGGCACGGCTCCAGTCCGGCAGCGCGCATCGCTTCAGCATAGCCTTCATACCGTTCGGTAAACTGCACCTGCGGGGTATTCAGCGCGCCGAGGAAGCACGGGCGGCGATAGCCGGCGGCCAGCAGGTGCTCGACCGCGAGCCTGCCCGCCGCGTGATTGTCTGACCGCACCCAGTCAAGCTCGTCATGCGGCGATCCCCAATAGGCGACTCTGCGCCCCTCGCTATCAAGCGCGCGGAAATGCTCCCAAGCGGGCGCGTTGGTGGTGGTGCCGATCACGACCAAGCCATCGGCGCGGCCCTGTTCCTGATAGTGGCCGAAGAAGGCTTCGGGGCTGGCCTGAAAGCTGACCAGCGTTTCAAACCCGCGTTCCGAC
The DNA here is from genome assembly GCA_001464915.1 of Sphingomonadales bacterium Ga0077531. Classification (GTDB taxonomy): domain Bacteria; phylum Pseudomonadota; class Alphaproteobacteria; order Sphingomonadales; family Sphingomonadaceae; genus Erythrobacter. The sequence goes on along the minus strand of LNED01000028.1, from coordinate 39,535 downwards.
GCCGCCACGCAGACGGAGCCGAGCAAAGCATAGGCGAACGGATTGATGCTGGCGGCGCTGTCGCCCTCGCGGCAGATCACCACAACCGCGAGCGTTCCGGTCGAACCCCGCCGCAGCCGCGCGGCACGTTCATCGACGAAGTATCCGAGCGCCTCGGCCGCCTCGATCACCTTGCGCCGGGTCGCCTCGGCAATCGCGGGGGAGCCGGACAGCGCACGGCTGACGGTCGGCTGGCTGACACCGGCCCGTTCCGCCACATCGAATGATGTCGGCCTTCTGCGTGATCCCCCGCTCATGGCTGAGGCTTCTAGGGCGGGTTGCCACCCCCGCGCAAGCCGCGCCTGCATTGCTATTCGCACTGGATTTGTGCGCGGGGGTCTTGCAAATCAGGCGGAGCGCGCGGATTGTGAACGTTCGCAGATATAAGCGCAACGGGGAGAGAGCGAAATGGCAATGGCACCGGGTGTGGGCGCGGCAGAGGGCATGGGCAGCGGCGCGAGCGACGCGCCGCAAGTCGATGCACCGGGGCTCAACTATTTCGTCTTCGCGCTATTCTTCATCTTCGGGGGAATCACCAGCCTCAACGATGTGATCATCCCCAAGCTCAAAGAGCTGTTCACGCTCAGTTTTTTCGAGGCGAGCTTGGTGCAGTTCTGGTTCTTCATCGCCTATGCCGTGGTCGGCATTCCCGGCGCGCGGTTGGTCAAGAAGCTCGGTTATATGCGCGGCGCGGTGGCGGGATTGCTGGCGATGATGGCTGGCTGCCTGCTGTTCATCCCAGCAAGCCAAACCGCGGCCTTCCCGATGTTCCTGCTGGCCTATTTCATCCTCGCCACTGGCGTGGTGCTGGTACAGATTGTCGCCAATCCGCTGATCAGCGTGCTGGGGCCCGTCAGCACCACGCATAGCCGCCTCACCTTCGCGCAAGCGTTCAATTCGCTCGGCACCACGATTTTTCCCTATTTTGGCGCGATCCTAATCCTTGGCGGGCTTGCCGGGGTGACCGCCGCCGAATTGTCGGGCGCTGAACTTACCGCCTATCGCACTGCCGAGAGTCAGGCGATTGTAAACGGCTATCTCGGCCTCGCAGCAGCATTGGCAGTGGTCGCAGGCGTCGTCTGGCTGTTCCGCAACCGGTTAAAAGGCGAAAAGCACGAACAGACCAGCCTTGCCGAAGGCCTCGCGCTACTGAAACGCCCCCGGTTCGGTTACGGGGCTGCGTGCATTTTTCTCTATGTCGGCGCGGAAGTCGCGATTGGCAGCTTTATCGTCAACTACCTGATGCAGGCCGAGGTGCTGAACCTGCCCGAACAGAGCGCGGGCAAGCTGATTTCGCTATATTGGGGCGGCGCGTTGATCGGGCGGTTCATTGGTTCGGCCGTGCTACGCATGGTCAGCCCCGGCCTGACGCTGGCAGCGGTTGCTGCTGGGGCGATTACGTTGATTGCCATCTCGGCAAATTCAACCGGCGCTGTCGCGGGCTATTCGCTGCTGGCGGTGGGTCTGATGAATGCGATCATGTTCCCGACGATCTTCAGTCTGGCCTGTGAGAAGCTCGGCCCGCGCGCCGCCGATGGATCGGGCATCATCAACGTCGCAATCTGCGGCGGGGCGATAATTCCGCCGATGTATGCGGCGCTCGCGGACGCCACCAGCCTCGCCTTTGCGCTGGTGCTGCCCGCGGCTTGCTATGCCATCATCGCCGGGTTCGGGATCTTCGCCAGAAAACCCGCGTGACCCGCTCGGCCTGACAGCTTCGCGCTTGAATAAGTATGCGCCGGGGTGGCAGGCTGGGGCGTGCGCGCGTAGGTAGAGCGCACGCCAAGAAGGGGCCACCTGCATGAGCTTCACCGCTGACCGCCTGCTGCTGTTCGGAGCCACCGGCGACCTTGCCCAGCGGATGCTGTTGCCGAGCCTGTTCGCGCTTGATGCGGACGGCTTGCTCGCGCCTGACCTCAAGATCATCGGCACTGCCCGCAGCAGCATGTCCGACAGCGAATACCGCAATTTCGCCCGTGCGGCGCTGGAGAAATATCTCCCCGCAGAACGGCGCGGACGGATGGCGGAATTCCTCAACCGGCTCGCCTACCAGACGCTGGATGCGACCACGCTCGAAGGTTACGCCGATCTCGCCGCCAAGGTCGGAGAGCCTTCGCGCGGCCTCGCCATCTTCCTCTCGACCGCGCCGAGCCTGTTTGAACCCACGATCAAGGGGCTGCAATCCGCTGGGCTGACGGGTGAGAATGTGCGGATGTGCCTTGAAAAGCCGCTCGGCACCGATCTCGCCTCCAGCTGCGAGATTAATGACGCGGTCGCGGGTGCCTTTCCAGAAAGCCGCATTTTCCGGATCGACCACTATCTCGGCAAGGAGACGGTGCAGAACCTGCTGGCGCTGCGGTTCGCCAACCTGATGTTCGAACCGCTGTGGAACGCAGCGCACATCGATCATGTGCAGATCACCGTGGCGGAAACCGTGGGCCTCGAAGGGCGCGTCGCGTTCTACGACGATGCCGGCGCGATCCGCGACATGGTGCAGAACCATATGCTGCAACTGCTCGCGCTGGTGGCGATGGAGCCGCCTGCGCATTTCGATGCGACTGCCGTGCGCGATGAGAAGGTGAAAGTGCTGCGCGCACTTCGTCCGGTCGCCGCTGGGGAGACCGTTACTGGTCAATACCGCGCGGGCGCAATCAATGGCGCAGCGGTGCCGGGCTATGATGAGGAGCTGGGCAAAGACAGCGACACCGAAACCTTCGTCGCGATCAAGGCCCATGTCGATAATTGGCGCTGGAAGGGCGTGCCGTTTTACCTGCGCACTGGCAAGCGCCTGCCCAAGCGCGTGACCGAAATCATCATCCAGTTCCGCTGCGTGCCGCACTCAATTTTTGCGGGAAAAGGCGCGACGATGCAGCCCAACCGGCTCGTCATCGGCATCCAGCCCGAAGAAAACATCACCCTGTCGCTGATGGCCAAGGTGCCGGGGCTTGACCGTGAAGGCATCCGGTTGCGGCAAGTGCCGCTCAATATCGCGATGCAGGATGCCTTCAGCGGCGCTGTGCGGCGGATCGCCTATGAACGCCTACTGCTCGATCTGGTCGAGGGCGATCAGACCCTGTTCGTGCGCCGAGACGAGGTCGAAGCGCAGTGGGACTGGATCGATGCGATCCGCGCCGGGTGGGAGACGGAGGGGCTAACCCCCAAGACCTACACCGCGGGCAGCTGGGGGCCGAGCACGGCGATTGCGCTGGCCGAACGAGACGGAGTGACGTGGCATGAATAGCCTGAACGACACACTGCACCGGGTGACGCAACGCGTCGTCGAAAACTCACGCGCCAGCCGCGCCGCCTATCTCGATCTCATCACCCGCGAAGGCGACAATATGGGCGAGCGCAGCGCGGTATCGTGCTCGAATCTCGCTCATGCCTATGCGGGCGCGGTGGAGGATCAAGCCGCATTGGTCACTGGCCGGGGCGCGAATATCGGGATTGTCACCAGTTACAACGACATGCTTTCGGCCCACCAGCCCTATGGCCGCTACCCTGATCGCCTGAAAATCTACGCCCGCGAAATCGGCGCCACTGCGCAGGTCGCTGGCGGCACGCCCGCAATGTGCGACGGGGTAACGCAGGGCGAGACAGGGATGGAGCTGTCGCTGTTCAGCCGCGATGTGATCGCGTTGTCGACGGCGGTGGCGCTCAGCCATGCGATGTATGATGGCGCGCTGATGCTCGGCATTTGCGACAAGATCGTCCCGGGGCTGCTGATGGGCGCCCTGCGGTTTGGCCACCTTCCGACCATCTTTGTGCCATCAGGCCCGATGCCCACCGGCATTCCCAACAAGGAAAAGCAGCGCATCCGCCAGCTTTATGCCGAGGGGAAGGCGACCCGCGCCGAATTGCTGGCGAGCGAGATGGCGAGTTACCATTCGCCCGGTACCTGCACCTTCTTCGGCACCGCCAATTCGAACCAGATGATGATGGAGATGATGGGGTTGCACATTCCGGGCAGCGCCTTCATCCAGCCCGGCACGCAGCTGCGTCAGGCGCTTGACCGCGAGGCGGTGCACCGCGTCGCTGCCATCGGACGCAAGAGCGATGACTACCGCCCGCTCGGCCTGTGCGTGGATGAAAAGGCGATTATCAACGCCGCGGTTGGCCTGCTGGCGACCGGCGGATCGACCAACCACGCGATCCACCTGCCCGCGATGGCACGAGCGGCGGGCGTGATCTTCGACTGGGACGACCTCTCGGAGCTCTCGCACGCCGTCCCGCTCATCGCGCAGGTCTATCCCAATGGCTCGGGCGATGTGAACCAGTTCCACAGCGCGGGCGGCATGGGCTATGTGATCGGCGAGCTGCTCGAAGCCGGGTTGGCCCATCCGGACATCCTCACCGTGGGGGGCGGGGATTTCAGCGATTACGCGCGCGAACCGGGGCTGGAAGGCGACACGCTGGTGTGGCGCGAGGTTGGCGCTGCGGGCGATCCCGAAATGCTCCGCCCGGTCAGCGATCCGTTCAAGCCCGATGGCGGCATGCGCCTGCTGACCGGCAATCTGGGCCGCGCGTGCTTCAAGACCTCGGCGGTCGATCACGAACGCTGGACGATCGAAGCGCCGTGCCGGGTGTTTGAGGATCAGGCCAGCGTCGCCGCCGCGTTCAAGGCGGGTGAGCTTGACCGCGACGTTGTCGTCGTCGTGCGCTTCCAGGGGCCACGCGCCAATGGGATGCCCGAACTCCACAAGCTGACCCCGCCGCTCGGCGTGTTGCAGGATCGCGGGTTCCGCGTTGCGCTGGTCACCGATGGCCGCATGTCGGGCGCGAGCGGCAAGGTGCCCGCAGCGATCCATTGCACCCCCGAAGCCCTCGGCGGAGGGCCGTTGGCGCGGTTGCGGGATGGCGATGTGATCAGGCTTTGCGCGGTTACGGGTGATCTCAACACCACTGCCGATCTCACAACGCGCGACCCCGCGCCTGATCCGCGACCAGACTTCGGCACGGGGCGCGAATTGTTCGGCATGTTCCGCCATCTGGCCGACGGAGCGGAACAGGGCGCCAGCGCAATGCTCGCCAGCGGAGGGATGTAAAAATGGCCACGATTGACGAATTGATGCGGACCGCCCCGGTGATCCCGGTGATCGTGATCGACGATGTCGCCCACGCTGTCCCGCTGGCCGAAGCGCTGGTGGCGGGCGGGTTGCGGGTGCTCGAAGTCACCTTGCGCACCCCGGCCGCGCTGGATGCGATCACCGCGATGAAGGCTGTCCCCGGCGCGATTGTCGGCGCGGGAACAGTCACCAACGCGCGCGAGCTGGACGCGGCACTGGCGGCGGGGAGCGAATTTATCGTCTCCCCCGGCCTGACAGAGCCACTGGGCAAGGCGGCGATTGCCAGCGGCGTGCCGTTCCTGCCCGGCATCGCCAATGCGGGCGACATCATGCGCGGGCTCGACATGGGGCTGGAACGGTTCAAGTTCTTCCCGGCGATGGCGGCAGGGGGATTGCCCGCATTGAAGGCGCTCGCTGCGCCGTTCGGGCAGTGCCGGTTCTGCCCCACTGGCGGGATCGGGCCGGATAATGCGGCGGAATGGCTCGCGTTCGATCCGGTGCTGTGCGTGGGCGGCAGCTGGGTTTCGCCCAAGGGTGCGCCTGACAAGGCAAACATCGAGGCGATGGCCCGCGCCGCCTGCGGTTTGCGCTAAGCCTTTTCGGCCAGCATCAGCGCACCGGTGATCCCGGCATTATCGCCCAGCCGTGGGCGGATGATCTTGTGGCGCGTCCCGCCCGGCAGGTAGCCGGCGTCGAGTTCGCGCGCCCTCGACGCGACCCGCTCAACCAGTCCGGGCGTGTTTGCCACTCCGCCGCCGATGACGATCTCGCCGACCGCGACGCTGGCAAATAGCATGTGGCAAGCCTGCGCGATGTAATCGGCGATGACTGCGTGGGCCGGGTGATCCGCAGGCAAATGTGAGAGCGATGCACCCCAATGCGCGATAATCGCTGGGCCGCTGGCAAGTCCTTCCAGGCAATCGCCGTGGTGCGGGCAAGTGCCAGGAAAGTCGCGGTCATCGGCATGGCGGCGCGGGTAGATGTGCCCCATCTCAGGGTGCGCGATGCCGTGGACGGGCTGGCCATCCAGCACCAATCCGCCGCCAATCCCGGTGCCGATGGTGAGGTAGGCAAGGCTGCCCACTGCCCCTCCCGATGCGGCAAATTCGGCCAAGGCGGCGGCGTTCACGTCGGTATCAAACCCCACCGGCACGCCCAGCCTGTCCATAAAAAACCCGGCAATGTCGCAGTCAGCCCAGCCCGGTTTTGGGGTATTGGTGATCCGGCCCCAGGTGACGGAGGCTGGGTCAAGATCAACCGGGCCAAAGCTGCCGATGCCCAATGCAGTGATCTGGCCTAGCCCTGCAAACCATGCGGCGGCCTCGGCCAAGGTAGTCTCCGGATCGCGGGTCGGGATCGTGTGGCGAGCGGTGATTTCGCGCGGCGAAGGCCCGGCGGCAAGCACGAATTTGGTGCCCCCTGCCTCAATCCCGCCAAGCATCAGCCCGCTTGCTCCGGTGCCAAGGCGCGCACGCTTGCTCGGTCGCCATCAAGCTCCAGTTGCAGCAGCGGCGCAGGCACCCCGCCAAACGTGCCATCTGGCAACATATCGACAAAACTGCACACGGTCAGGCTGGCATCCACGAACCAGCTATAGGTCTGCAAGGGCCGGTCTGCCGGGTTCGCCAGCACCAATCCGGTGCCGTTCAGCGGCCGCCATTCGCCGCGCAAGTGATCCGCCACCATCCCGTACAAGCCCCCCGGCGCATGCCGCAGATCGGGCGCGAAAGTGCCCGTCTGCGTTGACCAGAAAGCGTAGTAATGTTTCCCGTGAAACACCAGATGAGCGCGCTCTAATTCGTTGTTCACGCCCTCTGCATGCAGGCAAGGCGGGGCCAAGACCCACCCTAGCGGGCCTCTAACCGCCAATCCGAATGCGCCGTTGAAAGGCGAATCCGATCCGGCCAGTGATGCGGTAAAAGCGAGATATTCCGAGCCGTCAGCAGGATCGCGGAAATAGGCCGGATCGCGGAATGCCTTGATCCTGCCCGGCTCACCATCATGCGCGTCAGCGGGCATGTAATGCGGGGCGTAGCCATCAATCAGCGGAGCAGGAAACGACCACTCCTGCGGCAGCCCGTCCGGGCCGAGGGTCGCCTTGGCCTGCCACAATTCTTGCTGATAGCCGCCTGCCTTGGTGGACGTTCCGGCAGCGGTGAAGAACAGCGTCAGCACGCCGTAATCGAGCAGCGCTGACCCGGCCCATTCGCGTTCGTATGGCACGGCAAAATCGGGCAACACCGGACCAAGGTCGATCCAACCATCCGCGCGCCGCTCCAACAAATGGATTTTCGCTTCAAAATGCCGCAGCCCCGGATCGCCGCGATCCGGCGCAGTCAGCGCCATCCACAGCTCGCGCCCGGCAACAACGGCACGCGCACCGTGCGCATCCTGCACCGGCCACATATCCCAATAGAGCCGCCCCGGTTCCAACCGTGAACGATCAGGCGCGATGATCGGCGGAATAGTCGCCGCTGCTCCCGGTGCAATCCGGCGCACGTGATCCCCGGTCCAGGCGGTGGTCATGGCAGCTGTCTATCCCAATTCAGCAAATGAAAAACAGGCTGGCCGCCGGGGGGATGGCGGCCAGCCCTGATGCATTGGCGGGTTCTTAAAAGTCGAACCGCACCGATGCGAGTACCGTCCGGCCAGCGATCGAGCGCGCGCGCACAATGCCGTTGCCCGGGATCGAACCTTCTTCTGCCTCGGTAAAGCCCGACACGTTGAACAGGTTCTGCGCATTCAGTCCGACCTCAACCCGGTCAATCGGGCGGAAGGCGAGGAAGGCGTTGACCTGCGCAAAGGCGGGCAGTTCCAGCTGGTTGCTGTCCTGCGTGAAGCTGTCGGTGGTGCCGACGATGTTCGCGCCCAGTGTGAACTGGTCAGCTTCGTATTGCGCCGTTGCCTGATAGACAAAATCGGCCTGACGGCGCGGAGTGTTGCCAATGGTGGTAATATCCAGCGCATCGACGATTTCCGCATCGGTCCAGGTCACGCCCGCAGTCAGGCTGAACGGCCCGGTGCGATAGGCACCTTCGAGTTCGACGCCGTAAGCTTCGTATTCGGTGTCGAACAGTTCCAGCGGGGCGAGCTCGACGTTGGTTTCCGCCGTCTTGGCGAAGAACCCGGTGGCGAACAGCGACAGGCCATTGGCCTGATACTTCAGACCCGCTTCCAGCTGATCGACGGTTGCGACCACGCCCGCATCACCGCCCGGCAGACTGCCGTCGGTGGTGCTGACTGCAGGCGAGAACAGGCTGCGATCGGCGGTGTGACGGCCGCCCTGACTGTAACGTGCGAACACGCCCAGATCATCGGTCAGCAGGTAGTTCGCACCGAGCGAGAAGCTGAAGTAGTTGAAGTCGTAGTTCACCGGACGGGCATTGCCGAGCGGGAGGACTGCGGTCAGTTCTTCAGCCGGGCTGATGTTACCATCATTGTCGAAATCGAATTCCGAAATGCCGGTGCCAAACCCGCTGTCCGATCCGGTGATCGTGCCGCTGGCATCGCCGTAGTCATAACGGATCGAGGCATCGAGCGTCAGCTTGTCCAGCTCCAGCGAGAGCGAGGCGAATGGCGCGTAGGTGCTGTAATCGACGTTATAGTTCCGGCGGCAGCAATTGCCGAAGAAGCTGGCGCTGAAACCGACGGTGCCGTTCTGCGTGACAAGATCGCCTTCAGCATCGCGGATATCAACCAGCACGGCCTGCCCATCGCCCTGCACGGTCTGGACGTGGCTCGTCCACAGCCAATCGGTGTTGATCGACTGGCGCGACAGGTAGAAACCGGTGGTGAAATTGGCCGAACCGCCGCCGAAATCGAACTGCTTGTTCACGCGGAAATCGTTGGTGACATTGTCGAGGCTGTTCAAACGGACGTTGAACACCACGACATTGGCCAGCAAGCCATTGCCGCCGATATTGGCCGCATTGGCGACATCGCCGGTGTTCGGGCCGCTGGCGAATTCGATTGTCGAACCCGCGCCGCCAATGCCGTCGGCAATCGACTGGGCCGAGCCTGCACCCGCCGGGAAAGGCGACTGGAAGCTGCCCGAATTGTCGGCAAACCGGAACCGGTTGGTCAGCGTCCACCCGCCGCCTACGTCGATTTCGGCCTCCACGCCGAAGGCTTTGCTTTGCACCGACAACCCGTCGCGGAAATCAAAGCTGGTGGGGTTGTTGCCGCCATCGAGCGTGACCTGCGGGGTCAGGAACGGGCTGTAGAGCGAGTCCGTGCGCGGATCGAAGCCGGGAATGGCGTTGTAATCGGGGCTGGAATTGGTGCCGCCAACGAACACCGGCTGCGGCAGGATGGTCGGGGTCTTGTCGTCGAGATACTTGCCGGTGAAGCGGATGTAGCCGCCGTCAAATTCCTTGGTGATGTTGGCCTTGATCTGGCCGCCATCATAGCCGTTGTAGCCAATGTCGCGCGGGCCTTCACCGGTGCGGTAGAAACCGCCGACGTGGAAATAAAGATCGTCAGCCAGCGGCGCGCCGTAATCGAAATCGAGGCGGTAGCTTTCGAAATCGAGCCCGACGCTGCCTTGGATAGCGCCGCCTTCCTGCTCGCCCGTCTTGGAGATGAAGTTGATGACTGCGCCCGGCGCGTTCGATGCAAAGGTCGAGGCTGAACCACCGCGCACCGCTTCGACCCGAGCGACCGAACGGTCAGCACGCAGGAAGTTGTCGGCATTGCCGAAGATGATGTCGCCGAATTCGAGGATCGGCAGGCCATCTTCCTGCAACTGGATGTAACGCGCACCGCCGGTCGAGACCGGAATGCCGCGCACCGCGATGTTGGCGTTGCCTTCGCCGCCCGACGCTTCCGAACGGATGCCGGGAATCTGGCGAATAAGGTCAGCCGAGGACGGCGCAGCAAGGTTGGTGAGCGTTTCGGCACCGATGGTGCTGACCGAAACGGAGCTTTCGATCCGGTTCTGACCGCGCGCCACGGCGGTGACGATGATTTCATTGCCTTCGGTATCAACCGAATCGCCAGCGGCGTTATCCTGAGCAAAAGCTGGGGCGATAAAGCCGCACAGGGCGGCGCTTGCGCAAAGCGCGGTACGCAGTTTCATGGGTATTCTCCTCTCGAACTCGCGCTTCTCTGGCGACGACGACGCAAGGGGTAACGTTCTTGCAAACGTTTGCAATAGGAAAATTGCAAACGTTTGCAAATTACACTGAAACATGTCACCTCCAAGTCACAGCGCGGCAAAGACCAGCGCAAGGGACAGGATCGGAAAAGGCGCCACATGACGGAAAAGCCTCGGCTTTCGCTGCTGCGAATCATCGAAATGAACATCGGCTTCTTCGGCTTACAGTTCAGTTTCGGGCTGCAACAGGCCAATATGGGGCCGATCTACGGCTTCCTTGGCGCGGATGAGGCGACCATGCCGCTGTTATGGCTGGCAGGCCCGATGACCGGGCTGATCATCCAACCGATTGTCGGCGCGATGAGCGATCGGACGAACACCCGACTGGGGCGCCGCACGCCCTATTTCCTGATCGGCGCGGTGATTTGCACGCTCAGTCTGTTCGCAATGCCCTATTCGAGCACGCTGTTGATGGCCGCATCGCTGCTGTGGATCCTGGATGCGGGCAACAACATCACGATGGAGCCGTACCGCGCCTATGTGGCGGATCGGCTTGCGGCGAGCCAGCGGTCGGTCGGGTTCCTGACGCAGAGCGCCTTTACCGGCCTTGCGCAGACGCTGTCCTATCTCGCGCCGAGCCTGCTGACTGCGTTTGTGGCGCGCGATGTGCTCGATGCCAACGGCATTCCGGTGATTGTGCGGATCGCGTTCGTGATCGGGGCGATCCTGTCGATCTCGACCATTGTGTGGTCGGTATTCCGGGTGCCCGAACTGCCTTTGTCAGAGACCGAAAAGGCCGAACTGGAAGCCAAACCGCTCACCGTGCGCGCCACCTTTGCTGAAATCGGGAGCGCGATCCGCGATATGCCGCGCCCGATGAAGCAGTTGGCGGGTGCGATGCTGTGCCAATGGTATGCGATGTTCGCTTACTGGCAGTACATCACCTTCGCCGTCGGGCGCACGATGTACAATACCAGCGATCCGGCCAGCGCCGCCTTCCGTGAGGCGACGCTCACCACGCAGCAGGCGGGCGCGCTGTATAACTTCGTCGCGTTCCTCGGCGCGCTGGTGTTGATCCCGGTGGTGGCCCGGATCGGCGCGCGCCGGGTGCATGCCGTGTGCCTGACCGCATCAGGGATCGCCATGCTGCTTATCCCCGGCGCGAGCACGCCGGCGGCGCTATTCGTGCTTATGCTGGGTATCGGGATCGGCTGGGCCGGGATGATGGGCAACACCTATGTCATGCTCGCCGATTGCATCCCGCCTGCGCGCAACGGGATTTATATGGGCATCTTCAACCTGTTCATCGTCATCCCGATGCTGATCCAGACACTCACCATGCCGCTGATCTATCGCCCGCTGTTGGGCGGCGATCCCCGCAATGTGCTGATGCTGGGGGGCATCTTGATGCTGGCGGGCGCTGTGGCTACGCTGCTGGTCGATGCCGGGCACCGCGCCCCGCGCGAACAGGGACTGGTAACGGGCTAGGCATGAACGACGACAAGTCAACGCGCGGATCGGTGCGCACGATTACCGATCTGGCGCGGCTGGCGGGAGTCTCTCCCGGCACCGTGTCGCGCGCGCTGGCGGGCAAGAGCCTGGTCAACACCAAGACCCGCGAGAAGATCGAGGAACTCGCCCGCGAACACGGTTTCCGCCCCAACCAGATGGCGAGCGGACTGCGGCGCCAGAAAACCGGCGTGATCGGCGTGGTGATCCCGCTCGGCCACGATACGCGCCAGCAGATTTCCGACAGCTTCTTCATGACCTTGCTCGGCTTTCTGGCTGACGAGCTGACGCGGCAGGGATACGATCTGATGCTGCGCCGCGTGGTGCCGGAAAGCGACGCCGATTGGCTCGACCGCTTCATCGGATCGGGCATGATCGACGGGGTGATCGTGATCGGCCAGTCGGATCAGTTCGACCGGATCGAAGATGTAGCCGATGGTTACGGGCCGATGGTGGTGTGGGGCAACCACACCGAAGGCCAGCGGCATTGTGTGGTCGGCACCGACAATCGGCTCGGCGGACGGATGGCGGCCGAACGCCTGATCGCCGCCGGAGCAAAGCGGCTCGCGTTCCTTGGCGATACCACCGCGATTGAATTCGCCGCGCGGTTTGCTGGCGCGCGGGATGTGGCGCAGAAAATGGGCCTTGCTCCGATCATCGCCCTTCCCACGCACCTCTCGCCCGAGCGCGCAAGCGAGGAAATCGCCGGGCATCTGGCCGCCACCGATGGCCGGATCGATGGGATTTTCGCCGCCACCGACACGCTCGCCGCGCTGTGCCTCACCGCGCTGCGGGAACGCGGGGTGGCCGTGCCGGACGACATCAAGCTGGTCGGGTTCGATGATCTGCCCATCGCCCAGCAAACCGTCCCGCCGCTCACCACAGTGCGGCAGGATATCGCAGCGGGTGCGCGCGGGCTGGTCGATCTGTTGCTGCGACGGCTGGCGGGGGAGCAGACCGAAAGCCTTGTCCTGCCTCCGCAACTGGTGGTGCGGCAGACGGCGTGACGCTCGCCGCGAACCTGACCGGCGCACCAGACAGGCATTGTCCTTTAACCACTTTGCGTTAGATTCCGGCGCAGGCGCAATGCCGATGGGGCCGCACACGTGTTTCATGTCTTCAAGGCGATGGCTGGCGACACGCTCTCGGTCAGCTTTAACGCCAGCCGCGAATATCGGGTGTGGATCGTCGAGCGTCCCGGCGCGACGTTGGCAGACAGCGCGCTCGCGACCCTCAAACAGCAATGCGAAAGCGTGGTGCGCACCTGCCTTGGCGGTGCAATGCTCGATTATGGCCTGTTTGCCGATGACGGCGCGGCGTGGGATCGCAGCGTCATCACGCTGGTCACCCGCACGTCAGACGGCCAGCCGGTCGCTTTCAACGCCATGCCCTTGCTCGATGTGATCCAAGGGGGCGAGCGCGCGGCGGTGCTGCATCTCGGCCTCGTGATGGTCGATCCGGCGGAACGGAGCGGGGGGCTGAGCTGGATCCTCTATGGCCTCACCTGCTTTGCGCTGTTCCTGCGCCAGGGGATGCGTCCGCTGTGGATCAGCAGCGTCACGCAGGTGCCCGCCGTGGTGGGCATGGTGGCCGAGACGTTCAGCAACGTCTTCCCCGCGCAAGCGACGACACCGCAATCCTTCACCCACCGCCATCTGGCGCACCAGATCATGCGCCAGCACCGCGCGGCGTTCGGCGTGGGCGCGGATGCCGGCTATGATGCGGACAGGCAGGTGATCACCAACGCCTATACCGGCGGGTCGGACAATCTGAAGAAGACCTTCGATGTCGCCGCCAAACATCGGCGCGACGACTTCAATGCCTATTGCGAAGCGCAGCTCGATTACGCGCGCGGCGATGATGTGTTGCAAATCGGCGCGCTTGATCTGGCCGCAGGCGGCCGCTTCCTGTCGCGCAGCGTGCCTCGCAGCGCGCTGCCGCTGCTTGCCTTGCAAGGCGTGCTGCTCCTGACCGGCGCGCTGCTGGTGCCGTTGATCCAGTGGCTGGATTCCGCCCGTCCCTATGGCCGACTGAGGGCCAGAACGTGAGCACGACCATGACCCCATTCAGCTACACCGAAATGACCACCCGCAATCGCGGCTTTGTGACCGAGGCGGAGCAGGCCCGCCTGCGCGAGGCCTGCGTGTTCATCCCCGGCGTCGGCGGGATGGGGGGCGCGGCGTTTATGGCCTTGGTGCGCGCCGGCGTGGGCCGTTTCGTGATTGCGGATATCGACTTGTTCGAAGTATCGAATCTCAACCGCCAGCTGTTCTGCCGGGCCGACACCATCGGCGAACAAAAGGCCGAGGCCGCCGCGCGGCTGGCGCTGGAACTCAACCCTGAATTGCAGATCGAGGTGTTTGGCCGCGAGTGGACGAATCAGCTGCCGGACATCCTCCCGCGCGTCGATGTGGCGATCAACGGCACCGATGATGCGGCGGCAGGCGCGGAATATTACCGTCAATGCCGCACGCATGGCCGCACGCTGATCGATGCCTATGCCTCGCCCCTGCCCTCGGTCACGGTGGTGCGTCCGGGCGATCCCCGGCTGGAAGAACGGCTTGGCTATCCCACCATTGGCGTGCCGTGGCAGGACATTACCAAGGACATGGGCGTGGAATGCCTGATGCGCGAGATTGAATACGTCCTCGTCCATTCCTCCAGCCACAAATATGTCGATCTGGACGTCGCGGGCGAAGTTGCATCGGGCAAGCGGTCACGCTTCAGCTTTTCGACGATGGTGACGATGGCGGGCACGCTGATGGCGGAGGAAGCGATCCGGGTGATCCTCGCCCGGCCCGGCGGCGCGGATTATCGCGGCTATTTCTTCAATGCCCACGCGATGAAGGTGGAACGCCCGCTGCCCGCCCCGCTCGCTTTCGCCAAGCGGTTGCTGGTGCGGCGTTTTATGGAAAAGCTGCTGGCATGACCGCGATTGGCGCCCTGCTGACCGCCATTGGCCTGCTTGCCGCGCTGGTGGCGCGCGCGGGCGTGGCGGCGGCTGCGCGCGGCGGCGGGGTGGCAGGGCATTTGCAGCTGCTGCTGACGTTGATTGCGCTGCTGCTGGGCTTGCGCCTGGCGAACTTCGCCCTGCCCTCGCCATTCTTCGTCGCCTTTACGATGGTGGTTGCCGCGTGGCTGCCGCTCGCCACCTTGCGGCTGGCGGAGGAGCTGGTTCGCCGCCATGCCCCGCGCTGGCTCAAGCTGCTGGCGCTGTTCGGAGCCATCGGGTTTTCGGTGCTCGCCGTCACCTTTGGCATCGTGTGGACGGGCGCAGCGATCATCGCACTGGCGCTGTTTCAGGCGGCGGTGATGGCGGCGCTGCTAGTGCATCTCGTCAGCCAGCGCAGCGCGGTTTCCCTGGCGGAGCGGCGCGCGGTCGATATGCTTGCGCTGGCTTTTGCGCTGGCGGTACCGCTGCTGGCGACCGATTTCGCGCGATTGTTCCCCGACCTGCCGTTTCGCGGTGGGCCGTTTGCGGCGCTAGTGTTCGTGCTCGCCTGTTCGCGATTGGCGGGAGAGGCAAGCCGGCCGCTGCGATTGCTGGGCGACATTGTGATCATCGCTGGCGCTGGCGGGATCGTCGCACTGGGAGCCAAGCTGATGGGTGCCGCCGACCCGGTGACGCTGGCGCTGTCAGCGACGGCGGCGGGCGCGGCGGCGCTGGCGCTGCTGGTCGAACGCTTCGCCGATCCGGCCAGCCGCGCGGAAGGCCTGCTCCCCCCCATCGCCAAGGCAGGACACGAGGAAGCCGCGATCCTCGCCGCGCATCCCTTGCTTGCCAGCGGCGTGCCGGTGACCGCTGCGACACTGGCTGACCTGCCCGATGATCTGATCGCCGCGCTCGCCGCCAAGTCGGTGGTGTGTGCGGCTGAAGGCGGCGCGATCGACACCCTCACCGGCGCAGCGCGGGAATTGCTCAGCCGTTACGGGGCGAGCCACTTGCTTCGCCTCTCGCAGCACCCGCCGCGCTTCCTCGCCATATCGGGCGGCGCGCTCAATCAGGATCGCCTGACGAGCGAACTCACCATTGTCGCTCGGCTGCTGGAGCGTGCCCCATGACCCTGAGCCTACACGCCCTGACCTTGCATGAAGGCGACCCGAAGGCGTTCTTTGACGCGCCATTCAACGCCTATCCCGACAGCGTCGGCTATGTCTCGCCGTTGAAGGGTGACATCATGAAGATGCTCGACCCGGCCAAGAACCCGCTGTGGCTGGCGGGCAACCCCTATCGGTTCTGGACGGTGAATCGCGGCGGCAAGCCAGTGGGCCGGATCATCGCGCATATGCACCGCGCCTCGAACGAGCGGTGGGGCTGGAACCGCGCGCAATTCGGGTTCTTCGATTGCGCCGATGACGCTGAGGCCGGCCGGATGCTGCTCGAAGCAGCAGAAAGATTCGCGCGCGAGCAAGGGGCCGAGGAGCTGGTCGGCAACTTCAACCTCACCGCGATGCAGCAATGCGGGGTGATGACCGGCGGGTTTGGTGAGGCGGCCTACACCGACATGATCGTTGGCGCGCCGTGGTTGCCGGGTATGCTGGAGGCGGCGGGGTTCGCGCCATACTTCCCGATGACCACCTTTGAGGTCGACCTGACCAAAGCCAACGTCCCCGTGCCCCCGCTCGACCCGGCGCGGTTTGAATTCGCGCCGATCAAGCAATCGACCTTCCCCGAACGTATGGAAGAAGCGCGGCTGCTGCTGAATGACGGGTTTTACGACAACCCGATGTTCGTGCCGCTGACGCCCGACGAATTCCAGTTTCAGGCGGGGGAACTCAGCACGATCCTCGACCCGCGCCTGTCATCGGTGCTGAAACGCGATGGCGAGCCGGTGGGGGTGATCATTGCGATCCCTGACCTCAACGGGTTCCTGAAGGCGACCCGGTCGCGCTTCGGCATCACCACCCCGTGGCATTTTCTGCGATATCGCATGAACCGCAAGCGCGCGGTGCTGATCTTCTATTCAGTCGCGCGCGCGGCGCATAGTCAGGGGATCATGGGCGCGATGATCGCGCATACGCTCGGCCGGGTGAAGGCGGCGGGGTACGAGACGGTCGGCGGGACTTGGATCGCGGACGAGAACCCTGCGAGCTTGCGACAGGTCGAAAAGCTTGGCGGACGCAGTCTGCACAAGCTCCACCTGTTTCGCAAAGGCCTGAAATGAGCGGGGGCATGAGCGCGCTGCTCACTCGGCTGGTCGAAGCCGCGCTCGCCTCGCCCAGCGTCCACAACGTGCAGCCTGCGCGCTGGCGGATTGATGGCGATACGCTGGTGCTGCTGGAGGACCCGGCGCGGCGTCTGGCGGTCGGCGACCCGCGCGGGCATGACGCCGCGATCAGCCTTGGCGCGGCGACCGAAGGGCTGGCGATTGCCGCCTCGGGCGAAGGGCTGACGACGCAAGTGGAGCGATTGTCGGACACGCACGGCGCGCTGGATCAGATCGCCCGCCTGACCTTCACCCCCGGCGCATCGCCCGATCCGCTGCTACCGGTTCTGGCAAAGCGTGCGTCGTGGCGCGGTGCCTTCCTGCCGCCCTCGCCCGCCGACCGTACCGCCGCTGCTGCCCTCGCGGGCACAGATCGCACCGTCATCACCGATCCCGCCGCGATCACAGCCATCGCCGCCGCTTACGACCGGGCGAGCTATGCGATCATGCGCGGCAAAGGCTTTCGCGCTGAACTCACCCACTGGATGCGCCTGAAACCAAGCCACCCCGATTGGGCGCGCGATGGGCTGAACGCCGCCGCGATGCAGCTATCGTCGCTCGAAGCGACCGCCGCCGGCGCCGTGCTCGGCCCATTTTTCCGCCCGCTCGCTGCCATCGGCCTTGCGCCCGCACTGCTGGCTGAGGCCAAGGGCTTTGCCCACGCCGCCGGACTCGTGCTGTTCCACCGCGCTGCCGAGGAAGACCCGTTCGAAAGCGGGCGCGCGTTCCACCGCCTGTGGTTGGAGATCGACGCGGCCGGGATGGGCGGCAATGTCCTCGCCGCGCTGGCCGATCATCCCGAAACCGCCGTCGCCCTGTCCCGTGACCACAGCATCGGTGGCAATCGCCGCCTCGTCAGCGCATTCCGCATCGGGCGGCGCAGCGGCACAGGCTTTGCGCCCGCACGTCTTCCGCTTTCCGAACTGCTGGTAAGTTAGCCCTTATGCAGCAATATCGGCGGAACGATTGACCAACGCTGCCAGATCCGCCGCCGTCAATGGCCGTCCGACGAAATATCCCTGCGCATAGTCGCAGCCGATCGTCTTCAGGAACGCAAGGCAAGCAGCATCCTCAATCCCTTCGGCCACGACTTTGTAGCCCAATTCGTGGGCCAGCTGCACCGTCGAACGCACCAGCATCGCATCGCCCTTGTCGATATGCGCGTGCTGGACAAAGCTGCGGTCGATTTTCAGCTCGGTCAAAGGCAGCAGCTTGAGATAGTTGAGCGTCGACTGCCCAGTGCCATAATCATCCATCGAAATCTGGAGACCGGCGGCGCGGAACTGTTGGAGCATGGCGACCGCTTTGTCCGAATCTTCAAACTGTGCGCTCTCCGTCACTTCGAACGTCAGCCGGTTTGCCGGAACCCCGGAGCGCGCGATCAATGCCAGCGCCTTGGCGGCAAAGCTGTCAGACGCCAGCAATCCGGCCGAAATATTCACCGCAACCCCGATCACCAGCCCCTGAACGCACCACGCGCGCATCGCTCTGATCGATTGCGCCAGCACCTCCAGCGTCAGATCGTCGATCCGGCCGGCTTCCTCAATTACCGGAATAAAACAATCGGGCGGCAGCATCCCGCGCACCGGGTGGCGCCAGCGCACCAGCGCTTCAGCGGCGTCGATCCGTCCCGTGGCGAGGTTGATTTTGGGCTGATACAGCACCGTGATATTGCCTTCGCGCAGGGCATCATCAAGCTCACCCAGCAGCGAGAATTGCTGTGCCGCGGCCTCGCCCGCACCATCGGAATGCAGCCGCCATGGCTTGCCCGAACGGCGCGCGAGGCTGGCCGCGTGGGCCGCGTTGGACGCGGCCCCGACGCTTTCAGCAGCGGCGACCCCGAAGGTGAGCGACACGCCAAGCCTGCGCCCGGCCACTTCAAACGGGCTGCGCATGATCGCCCGCAGGCCCGACATCAGCGGTTCAACCTCACTGATTTCGAGCGGCGTGCTCCACACCAGCATACGATCTTCGATGCGGTAGATTGTGGTGGCAGACGCTGTCACCTGCAACCGTTCGACCAGCCGCCGCAGCAATTCGCCAACATATTGCGACCCCACCGCCAGTTTGAGCGCGTCGAAATCATCGATCTGGGCAGCGATGACATAGCGATCCTCGTTGGTGATCCGCCGCGCATCCAAAGCCAGCCGGTTGGGCAAGCCGCTTTCGGCGTCGATCCGCTTTTGTTGCACCGCGTAAAGGTGGGTCAGGATGGCCAGCCTAAGCAGCGCGGTCGCTCCCACCAATGCCAGCGCCGGGACGATCTCAAACCAGATTGCGCCGATCGTCTTGGCACCCAGCCATAGCAGAACGATGAGAGCCGCACTCGCGGCGGCACGCTGCACCACCGCCAGCCGACGCCGCGACGACGCTACCAACAGGGATAGCAGAATTGCACCCACCAGCGGCGCCGTCCAGCCGCCATATGTGGGCACCGCATCGCTCAGCGTTTCAGCCGCCATCACCTGCACGATCACGCCCGGGATAACGCCGTGACGCGGCACCGGATAACGATCGCCATTTTCGATGGCGGTCGCGCCGATAATGACGTCCTTGTCCTTGAGCGCGCCGGGCTGGAACATCCCACGTTCAATCGCGATAAAGCTGTGGCGCGGGATCGTGGTGGGATCGACTGCGAAATCAATCGGAAAACTCTCCCCCACCGTGCCCGCGCGCCCGGCGACAAAGGCCGCGATTGATGGGCGGGCCAAATTGCCGGTGACGGTGCCCATCTTCATCCGGCGCACAAAGCCATCGGGATCGGGCGCAACCGAGACCGAGGCGAGGTGTGCGGACTCGCGCAGCGGCGCGATGGGGAGCGAGTCCAGCTGGCGTCCGGCGCGAAAGCCTGCGTTCTGGGAAAATGTAGGGAGCGCTACCGGCGCGTTGGCCGCCGCAATCGCCGCGCCGAACTCCTGATCGCGCGCCGGATCCGAACTGCCCGAGAAATCGACGTCAAAGCTGATTGAACGGACGCCTGCGGCATCAAGCTGCTTAACCACCCGCGCATAGTGATCGCGCGGCCACGGCCAGCTCTGGATCGCGGCCATGCTGGCGGCGTCCATTTCGACCACGTGCACCTGCCCGCTGGCATCCCGTTCGAGCGCGGCGAAAGTCAGTTCGTCGAGCCGGTGTTCGATCGGGCGAAATGAACCAGTGACAGCAGCCAACGCCACCAGCACAGCCACGAACAGCGTCGCCGCGATCCGCAGCAAGAACGTATCTGGCACGTCCGGCAAAGATAACCGCAAAGGTGTCACGCGCGGGTGCTGGCTAAATCAGGGCTGGATCGACAGATCGCGGCCCGACGGATCGGCCATCGCATCGCGGGCCGAGAGCCCTGCCTCGATGCCATCCGCGCCAATGCCAACGCGGATATTCAGTCTGCCATCGTTGCCGCCACCATTGCCATTGTCGTTGCCGCCATCGTCGTTGCCGCTGCCCTCGTCACCGGTGCCGTTGCCGCCGCCATTGCCGTTGCCATTGCCGTTGTTGCCGTTGCCGTTGCCGTTTCCGCCGTCATCGTCGTCACCATTGCCGCCGTCATCGTCATCGCCGACGTCGTCATCACCGCCGGGGGGCTCCGGCAAATCGTCGGGCGGGCCTACGTCAATGGGAGGGCCGACATCAACGGGCGGACCCGGCACGCCATCAGGCGGGCCGGGAGCGTTGTCTGGCGGACCGGGGACATTGGCTGGCGGACCTGGAATGTCATCAGGCGGCCCTACGTCTGCTGGCGGACCTGCATCAACAGGAGGGCCAGGGACGTCCACTGGGGGCCCAGGCTCATCGACTGGCGGCGTTGGGCCATTGCCGTTGCCGTTGCCATTGCCATTGCCATTGCCCGGCTCCGCAGGCGGGGTGCCGCCGCCGTTGCCGTTGCCCGGCTCCGCAGGTGGGGTGCCATCGCCGTTGCCGTTGCCAATTCCGCCGCCATCGGTATTGAACGGCGGCGCGGCGCCGCGCACGCTGTTATCGGCGACGACCACCCCGGCCAGCACCGCTACCTCGCCCGAGGCAAAGCCGCCGGTGTAATTGCGCACATCGCTGGGGCTGCTGACCACCGCCGCATCAACCCGGTTTTCGCCCCGAACTGAGGCTGCGCCTGCGGCAGAGGAAGACACAGTAGGTGCCGGAGTGGCGGCGGGGCCGCTGGCAGGCCGCGCGGGCGAATCGATCACCTTGCGTCCCTCGCCCTCAATCACCAGCCGCATCGTATCGCCCGCTGCCACCATCGCGACTGCGCCGGGCAGGATCAGCTCACGCGCGCCGCCATCGGGCGTCGATGCTTCAACCGCGCCTTCGGTGACCTGCAAGGTCGCGCCGTCCGCGCCGACCGCAATGATAAAGGTCGTGCCCTTGACCACAGCCGCAAGATAGGGCGTTTCAACGCCGAAATGCGGATCGGCCTGCTTGCCGATTTTGAATAGCGCGCTGCCATAATCCTGAATGATCTGGATGATCGATTTTTCGGACGTGACTTGCGGAATGCGGATCTGGGCATTCTGACGCAGCGTCACGAATTCGCGCCCGCGCACCAGCACGGCGCTCGATTGCGCCTTGGTGCGCACGGTCGCGCCGGGCGTTATGGCAAGTCCAACGCTGGCCGCACGTTCGCCGCGGCTATCGATCACCAGCACTGAACCCTTGGCTTCACTGATCGTCCAGCCAGCAGTTTGCGCCAATGCAGGCGCACCGCTGAACAGCAGCAGTAAAAGCGGCAGAAGAAGGCGTGACAGGTTACGCATAAAAAGCTCCTTGCCTGCCTAATAGCTTAACGAGTCCGCAGACTGCGTTGACGGGCATGGTAAAGAAAACCTTCCACTGAGTTTTGCTTAACCATTTGACGCTAGGCCAATCTGCGATTCTCAGGGGAAAGCCACGTTTTGCGTTGGATTAAATTCATCGGGTTGGGGCCATTCCTGCTCGCCGGTCATGGACTGGCGGCGCAGGATGCGCTCGACCGGACGAATCCCGCGCAGCAGGCTGAGCGTGATCGTCCACTGGCCCCGGTGGACGAGGCAGTGCGGATCGAATTCCAACCGGTGCTGGATATGCCGGTCGCCCCGCAAGGGACAGCCGCTCTTAATGTCGGATCGATTGTGATCGACGGGCTGGAAACGCTCCCCCGCAGCGATTTTGCCGCTGTGATTGAACCCTATGCCGGGCGCAACCTTGACCGGGCGGATCTGCGCCGCTTGACCGACGCCGTGGCCGAGCATGCCCGTCAACGCGGCTTGATCCTCGCCACAGCATGGATTCCGCAGCAGGCGCTGGTCGGTGGCATGCTGCGGGTTGAGGTCGATGAAGGCCGGATTGATGCGGTGCGGGTCGAAGGGTCGGACGATCCGGCGATCCGCACGCAGTTGGAAACCCTGGTTGGCCAACGCCCCCTAACGGCCAGCGCCTTGCAGCGTGCAGTGCTGCTGGCCGATGACCTGCCGGGCGTGTGGGTTCGCTCCACCCGGTTCGAAGGCGACGGCAAGTCCCGCGTGCTCGTGGTAGATGCCCGGCGCGAGGATTTCAGCGGCTCGGTACTCATCTCCACCGACGGCACTCGCCCGGTCGGCCCCGTGCGCGCGCGGATTGATCTGGATGCCAACGGGCTAATCTCCCCGCGCGACCGGGTGGATCTCAGCTATTCGATGACACCGCTCGATCCTGATGAGCTGGCGTTTTTCAGTGCGCGTTACAGCGTCATCGTCAACGCCAGCGGCACGCAGGTCGGGCTGTATGGTTCCTATTCGCAAACCGAACCCGGCGCCTACCTTGCCGACCGCGAATTGCAGGGAGAAGCGTGGCAGGGTGGCATCCGCATGCGCCATCCGCTGCTGCGCACGCAGAAACGCAGCCTGTGGCTTGAAGCGAGCGGCGAGGTGCAGAACCTGCGGCAAGACAGCTTTGGCACGCTTGCGCGGGAAGACCGGATCGTCCTCGCACGGGTCGGCTTGTATGGCTTCGGCCCGCTGGCAGGCGGCACCTTGCAGGGGCGCGCGACTGTAAGCCAAGGCTTCGATATCCTAGGCGCAACCGCGCTTGCCGATCCGCTTGCGTCCCGCGACGATGCCCCGCCCGATTTCACCACTTTGTCATGGTGGCTCAATTGGCGGCGCGGGATTGCGCCGCGGGTTAGCGTGTCGTTGGCGGCAAACGGACAATTCTCTACGGCGCCGCTCCTGATCGGCGAAAGCTATGCGCTGGGCGGCAATGCCTTCCTGCGCGGGTATGACTTCGCCCAGCGCGTTGGCGATCAGGGTATCGCCGGGGTGGGCGAGCTGCGGTATGACTGGCCCGACGCGCTCGGCGCGGTGCGCAATGTGCAGCTTTATGCCTTTGCCGATGGCGGCACGGTGACCAACATTGGCGACGGGGTCGGCGGCGGCACTCTGGCGTCGAGCGGCGGGGGCTTTCGCGCTGATATTACCCGCAACCTCGATCTCGACCTTGAAGTGGCCGTGCCGCTTTCCGAGGAACGCTACGATACTGGCGACAATTCGCCGCGCGTCAATCTGCGGGTGGTCCAGTCGTTCTGACCCGGTTTGCAGACCTGCCCGCGCTGGCGTAAGGCGCGGTGATGGACATGGCTGATCTTCTCCAACGCTATTTCGGCACCCGCGATCTTGAAACGATTGCGCCCGCCGCGCTACCCGCCGGGGTTGAGCGGATGCGGGTCGATTTCGGGATGGAACACGAACGCGGTCCGCGCTTTGCATTATGGACTCTGCTGCTGGTGCTGGGAGATGCGCCCGATCTCGATGTTGCCTTCAAACACGAGGAAGACCGCGAGGCTGCCCGCAATCTCATGGACATGCTGGCCGCCGCCACCCCTGAATAGCACCCGCCTGCGCAAGGCTGAGCATTAAACGCAAGCCAAACCAGCCAAATGTGTGTATGGGTCGTGCTTCGACGCATTGGCGAACGGGCCACGCGCCCCTTCTTGCTCTGTCGATTTCACATTCCTTGGTCCGCCTGCACCGCAGCGCGCGCACCCGCCTGAAAGCCTTTTCCTATGCCATTTCCCGAACTGCCCGCTGGCCTCGCCGAGGCCCTGACCCAGCGTGGCTATGAAGCCCTTACCCCGGTGCAGGACGCCGTGCTGGAGCCCGCAGCCCATGGCCGCGATCTGGTGGTTTCGGCGCAGACCGGGTCGGGCAAAACGGTCGCCTTCGGGTTGGCCTTTGCCGCACAGGTGCTGGCCGATAACGGGCGCGTGCCGCCGCCGCGCGCGCCGCTGGCGCTGGTGATTGCGCCGACGCGCGAACTCGCCTTGCAGGTCAGCCGCGAGCTGGAATGGCTTTACAAGGCGGCAGGGGCACGCATCGCCACCTGTGTCGGCGGGATGAACCCACAGGAAGAACGCCGCGCGCTGTCCGCTGGTGCGACCATCGTGGTCGGCACGCCGGGACGCCTGCGCGATCATCTGGAACGCGGCGCGCTCGACCTGTCGGCGCTCGCCGTGGTGGTGCTCGATGAAGCCGACGAAATGCTCGACATGGGCTTCCGCGAAGAGCTCGAGGAAATCCTCGACGCGACCCCGCAGGAACGCCGGGTGCTGATGTTCTCGGCCACCATGCCGCGCCCGATCGAAGCATTGGCCCGCCGTTATCAGCGCGATGCACTGCGGATCCAGACCGGCGGCAGCGAGCGCGGGCACGGCGATATTGCCTATCAGGCAGTCACCGTTTCGCCTTCGGAAATTGAGAACGCGGTGGTCAACCTGCTGCGCTTCCACGAGGCGGAAACCGCGATCCTGTTCTGCGCCACGCGCGACAATGTCCGGCATCTGCACGCAACCTTGCAGGAACGCGGGTTTGGCGTGGTTGCGCTGTCGGGCGAACATTCGCAGTCCGAACGCAATCAGGCACTGCAAGCGCTGCGCGATCGCCGCGCGCGGGTGTGCGTAGCGACTGACGTTGCTGCGCGCGGGATCGATCTTCCCTCGCTCAGCCTCGTCGTGCACGTCGAAATTCCGCGTGATGCCGAAACGCTTCAGCACCGTTCGGGCCGCACCGGGCGCGCGGGCAAAAAGGGCATTGCGGTCATCATCGTCCCCTATCCGCGCCGCAAGCGGATTGAATCGATGCTGCACCACGCCAAGATCAAGGCCGAATGGATCACCGCGCCTGATCGTGATGCGATTATCGCGCAGGACCGGGTGCGATTGCTCGAGAAGCTGATGCAGCCGATCGAGGTTACCGATGGCGACCGCGAATTGGCCGATAAGCTGCTGGAAAGCCGCACTCCGCAGGAAATCGCGGCGATGCTGGTGCAGGCGCACCGTGCAACCATGCCGGAACCTGAAGAACTGCTCGCCCAATCGGTCGACGCGCAGCGCGCCGCACATCAGGACAAGCATCGCGCCGGGTTTGAAGACACGGTGTGGTTCAAGATGGAAATCGGCCGCCGCCAGAATGCCGATCCGCGCTGGATCATGCCGCTGATCTGCCGCCGCGGGCACATCACCCGCAACGAAATCGGCGCGATCCGCATCGGTCAGACCGAGACCTATTTCCAGATCCCGCGTGCGATTGCCGGCAAATTTGCCGAAGCGATCATCGCAACAGCGTCGAGCGAAGAGAACGGCGGCTATGTAGCAATGGCTCCCTCGGACGAGCCGCCGCGCATGGCTGCGCGTGAAAACGCCCGGCGTGGTAAGCCCAACGGCCCTGCGCCGGCGCGTCCTTTCAGGGCCAAACCGCATGACGGGGCCAAACCGCATGGTGGCCCCAAGCCATATGCCGGTGGCAAGCCGCATGGCGGGGCGAAGCCCTTTGCTCACGGAAAACCCAAGCCCAAGGGCCGTGGCTGATTGGGCGGCGCGTCTGGCATTTTCAGCCAGACGCTAGACCCGGCTAGGTGGGGGCTAGACCCCCTCTAGACCCGCCTTGCCCCTGCCTTGATCAATGTTTCATGTGAAACATTGGCAGCGATAACGCCTGCTTACCAACGCACCAGCGATGGTACAGTAGCCCGGCCAATTGCGCCCATCGCCAATACCACCGCGCTATGCCACACGCCAATGTGGACGATGTCGTTATCTGCGCAGGATAGCGAAAAGGCGAAAATGCCAAAGCTACCCGCCGCGATTCCGGCCACCAAACCGGCGCGATCCGGCGCGGTCGGCGCGCCCTTGCGCAGCCACCACACCAACAGCGCAAACACCGCCAGCGACGCTGCGCCGCCCTTGGCAAACCAATCGATGCCATGCGCCAAACTGCTGGCAGCCAGCAAGTCACGACCACCCGACACGCCGACGATCAAGCCAGCAGCCGGCAACAGCGCAGCCATCGCCGCCGCCCAGGTCCAGCCGCTATGGTCGGAACCAACGCAAGGGCGGCTCATCACCACCACCGTAATGCTCGCAGCAATCGCAAGACCCAGATACAGCCCCGTCGAAATCAGGTGCACAGGATTGACCTGCCCGACCTGAAGATCGGCGCGCAGACCGAACCAGCTCACCGCCGCGACTATTGACGCGGCAGCCACAGCCAATGTCAGCCCCATCCCCTGCGCAAAGCGCAAAGGCTTGACCGGTTCCAGACTGCCGACCAGTTCTGCGATCAGAACATCGGAATTGCGCACCATAACTCAGGCTTTCTCAATCATATGGGCCAGTTTTTTCAGGCCCCGGTGGATGTTCACTTTAACAAGGGATTCGCTTTGTCCGGTCGCTTGCGACGCTTCGGCAACGCTCAGCCCTTCAATCTTTACCAGCGCAATTGCGCGCGCCTGCGCGTCGGGCAGCACACTGAACAAACGTTCGAGCGTGATCCGCGCCGCAATCGCAGGCTCATCATCATGGCCCGCGACATCGGTATCGAGCGCGGTTTCATCGGCCCGGTAAAGACGGCGCAGATGATCGACCCATCGATAACGCGCAATGGCCGCTAGCCACGGCAAAAACGGGCGGGTGGAATCCCACGAAGCACGCTTGGTATGCAGCGCCATCAGCGTTTCCTGCACCAGATCATCGAGCTGTGCGGGCGCTATTCGTCGGGCATAGTAACCGCGCAGCCAGCGCTGACACGCCTCCAGCAGCGCGCCATAAGCCTGCTTGTCGCCTTGCTGCGACATCGCCATCAAACGGGCGAGCGAGGCCTCGTCAGCTCTCACGCACGCCGTGCTTTCAACAACAGCGCATCAAGGCTTAGCAACCCGCTGCCGCGTACGATCAGGATCAGCGCCAACGCCGCCCAGATCATGTGCACGCTCCACCACGCTTCGGGATAAACGAAGATCTGGATCACCATCGTCATCACCAGCAGCGCGAGCGCCGAAAACCGCGTGAACAGGCCCAGCACCAGCAGAAGCGGGAACAGGTGTTCGGCATAGGTCGCCAGCGGCGCGGCAATATCGCTCGGCAGCGGGAGGCCAGCATATTCTTCTTCGAACAGGAAATAGGTCGTGTCACTGATCGACAGCCAACTGCCCTCGTCCACTTTGGTGCGGGCCGAACGCCAGAAGATGCCCGCAAACGCCACGCGCACGAACAACAGCGTAACGGCTTCCACAGCGCGGCCGCTTACAGCAGTTATCAGACTGTCATAGGCTCGAAAAATGGCTCTCACGCTGTGTCCCTTGCCCGGTCAACTAACGCGGATCAGCGCGCCAGCATTGATCAGCGCCACCAGCGCCTGCATTGCTGCATCGACCAGTTCCGCATCGTCCCCCTGCGGTTCGCTGCCTAGCGCAAGAAGGTTACCAATCGAGCGTGGATTTTCTGCGAGCGCAAAGACTTGGCCCATCAGATCGCTGGCGGGCGTAACAAGCACCTCGGCTTGCGGGCGAGTGATCAGGATTGCTTCGGCATCGCCCAGTCCTGGCACCTCCGCCCCGATCAGGTCGTGCACCAGCGGCGCGAACCGAGCGATCGCCGCTGCCGGGTGGCACGTCAGCACCTGTTCGAGCAAGGTTTCGGGCGCGAGCCCTGCCAATTCGGCAAGCAACAGCGGCTCTGCATCGGCGGCGTGATACGATTGCAGCCACAACCATTCGAACCGAGCGAGATCGGCCGCGCCATCATCTTCGCCGGCCGCAATCAGAAAAGCGTCAAACTCCGCGCCGATTGCGGCGAGCGGCTGCGAGGCCGCCCCCGGCTGATCAAGAAATAACCGCGAATGGGTATTGAAGCGATCATGCCCGATAGCTTCGCGGGTGCGCGGAAAAGTCTCTTCCAGCGCCACCAGCCGAGCGTGCGAAATGGTATTCGCGTGAACTTTCATGCCAGCCAGAACCCGCTCCGGCGACCCGATGAACAGGCCATCGGGCAGATGCGCAGGACCATGATCGAGCGCCGCCATCATCGCGCTTTGGCCCTTATCAAGCCACGGCATGCAGGCTCGCTCGCATTGTTTCGCGGCTGCGTGTTGCCCTGCGCAGGATCGCATCGGCAACCCCGGCCTCGGTCAGCAGCACCTCAAATTCGGGGACATTGGTGTCCCATTCGATCAGCACCGGACAGGGGCCTGCACGCTCGACAAAGCGTTCGAACAATTGCCATGTTTCGCCCGAAACCGCCGATCCATGATCGTCGATCAGGAGCGGCCCGTGGGCGTGGTCTTCGCGAGCGTGACCGGCCAGATGGACTTCACCGACCAAGGAGGGATCAATCGCGTCAATCATAGCATAGGCATCGAGGCCGAGATTGGTCGCCGACACTTCGATATTGTTGATGTCGAGCAGCAACCCGCAGCCGGTACGGGCGCACAGCGCGTGGAGGAACGCAGCTTCGTCCATAGTGTCCCCCGCAAAGGCGAGGTAGCGTGAGGGGTTCTCGATCAGCATGGTGCGGCCCAAGCGATCCTGCACCCGGCCTACTTGCGCGGCGAAATGATCGAGCGCCTCTCTCGTATAGGGCACTGGCAGAAGATCAGGATAGCGATTGCTGGAACTGCCGCTCCAGCTGAGATGATCAGACACCATCGCCGGAGCATAGCGATCACACAGGGCGGCGAGCTGTTCCAGCTCGGCCAGGTTCACCCCGTCGCTGCTGCCCAATGACAGCCCGACCGAATGGAAGCTGAGCGGGGCGACCTGCGCAAAAGCGGTCAGCCAGCGGTGCGGCGGGCCGCCAGCACCAAAGTAGTTTTGCGGATGCACCTCAAACCAGGTGGGCGCATGTGCGTGATCATCAGATGGGTCATCGATGCCGGCCGATACCATCTCAAGCGCGCGAGGATAATGTTGCGGCTTGAGCCCCACCCCAGTCCGAAGGGGGAGTGGGCAGGATGGGGCGGTATGGGCCAGCATCGCGGACGACCCGAGGGCTTCAGCCCTTCTGGGGAACAGGTTTTTTGTTGCCAGCCTTGGCAGCGAGCGAACCGCCCATCTTTTCGCATTCACCCTTGGCAACATACTTCCAGGCATTGCCTTGATAATCTGCGGTCGAAGTACCAGCGCAGCTGGTGCCGGGGCCGGCGGCGCAATCATTCTTGCCCTTGAGCGAGACGCCGTAGCACTTTTCCTTGGCGCCCTTGCTCTGCGCAACGGCAGGCGAAGTGGCGAGCAGCGATGCAGCGGCCAGCGAGGCCAATGAAGCGGCGGCGATTCCGAGGGTCGACTTCATGCTTGTATCCTTTTGCGAATTTCTGAGTGGCCGTAACGGCGCACATGATCGTGTTCGGGATGCTGCACGCAAAGGTTACAAAACAATTATCCCAGCCCAATGAACAAGGAAGACTGCCGCAACCCGTGGCAACATCGCCTCGTCATCGCTATGGCAAAGTGATCGGGCCGCCAAGGGGGCAACCTGATGGAGATCATCACCACGCCCATGCCGTTCCGCCACAATACCAACCTGCGCGCATTGCGTGGACCGCACCATGCCTGACGTGCCGCCCGCATTGTTGGCGCTGTTCGCGGGTCTGGTGGGCGCTGCGATTGGCAGCTTCATCGGCACGGTATTAGTCCGCTTGCCCGAAGATCGCACGATCCTGACTGGGCGATCAGCGTGCGACAGCTGCGGCACTGCGATCAGTCCGCGCGATCTGGTACCGCTGCTGTCGTGGGCGATGCTGCGCGGTCGGTGCCGGTCGTGCAGTGCACCAATCGGGGGGTGGCAGCCGGGTTGCGAGGCGGCGGCTGCGCTGATCGGAGCGGTATCGGTGCTGCTCGCGCCTGTGGGGCTGGCCGTTCCAGCCATGGCCTTTGGATGGCAGTTGCTGCTGCTCGGCATGATCGATGTACGCCATTTATGGTTGCCGCGCGGCCTGGTGGCGTTGCTGGCGGTCAGCGGCGCGGGGTTTGCGGCGTGGCGCAGCTGGCAGGTGGCGAGCCTCACACCGCTGTGGACTGCGCTGGCGGGCGGCGCGCTTGGCTTTGTGATGCTGTGGAGCGTCGCGCGCGGGTATCGGATGCTGCGCGGGCGTGACGGAATGGGCGGCGGCGATCCGCCGCTGCTCGGCGCGATCGGCCTGTGGATCGGGCCGATGGGAGCGATCGGCGCGGTGATTGGTGCAAGCTTGACCGGGATGGTGGCGGCGCTGGTCATGCTGCTGGCACGCCGTCCGGTCGCAAGCGATACCGCCCTGCCGCTTGGCACGCTGCTGGCTGCGGCCGCCTGGGTGATCTTTCTGGTCGGTGGGTTTGGCAAGAGCAATTGACGCCGTCCAATCTGTGGTTCAGGTTCGCGCCAAGCCGGGGGGTTGTTCGAACCAATGCACCAAGTCTTGTCTCGCCTGATGATGGCTGCTGCGCTCGCGGCAGGGGCAGGTGTGTCCGGCGCGGCCTCAGCGCAATCGCCAGCGTTGGCCGATTGGCAAGCCCCTGCGCAGTTTCTCCCTCCCTCGCTAGGCTCCGAAAGTCCCGCAGCCGCCATGCAATGCCTCGCGCTGGCGATCACTTACGAAGCCGGGTTCGAACCGCTCGCTGGACAGGAAGCGGTGGCGCAGGTGATCCTCAACCGGGTTCGCCATTCAGCCTATCCCGATACAGTGTGCGGCGTTGTTTGGCAGGGGTCGCAGCGGCGCACCGGGTGCCAATTCACCTTCACCTGCGATGGTTCGCTGCGGCGCCAGCGCAGTATTGCGGCGCTGATCGCAGCGCAGCAAGTGGCGGTGCGGGTATTGGCAGGCCAGACCGAGGATCATGTGCGCGGCGCGACCCACTACCACGCCAACTATGTTGCGCCGTATTGGGCGCCGAGCTTGACGCGGGTGCGCCAGATCGCGACGCATATTTTCTATCGCACGCCCGGCGCGGCCCTGCGCGGTGATGGCGCGCCAATCATCGTGACACTGGCGGCGAGCCAACCAAGCGCGGACGAGCGCGCCTCCCAGCCACCGCCCGCGCGTCCCGCCAACCCAGCGATCAAGAACGGTGAATTTGCGCCATGGGGCCTTAGCCTTGGGCAGACCCGTCGCTAATCGCGGCGCTTAGTCTCTGGTTAGTCTCTGGCCCTGACCACGTAGGGGCGCTGCGGATTTTCTGTCAGTTCGATTACCACATTGCGCCGCGCGGCTGAGCCATCAGCGCCGCGCGCCCGGACAATGATCCTGAGCGGCCGCCCGGTTACCCCGTCATCGACGCGCCCAGTATCTTCCGGGGCTAACCCACCCTCGCGCACGGCCACGCCGTTGACGGACTCTGCGAAAACCCGCTCGGTCATGACCCGCTGCGCCAGCGGGGTAGCGCGTTGCTCGGCAAAGCGCACGTTGCCGGTGGCAAACACAGTCACAAACGGATCCATCCGCGCCGCCAGCGCCGGACCGATTGCGGGGATTGCGGCAAGTTCACCATTGCTGCGCAATGGCCCATCGCGCGGCTGGATATTGTCGCGCGCATAACTGTCCCGCTCACGTCCACGCGGCTGCGGAAAGTCATCACGATCACGCCAATCGAGGAATGCGTCGCGGGCGGTTTCAAGCTCCGCGCCTTGCAATCCGAATTCGGCTAGCAGAGCCTCTGCCTGCTCCTCGCCAATCAGATTGAGTGGCACCTTGGCAAGCTCGTCTTCAATCCGGATTTCAAGCGTGGCGCCTGCAAATTCGACCTCGCGCAGCCGTCCATCGGGCTGCCACCGGCGCGCATTGCTTGCTTGGCTCAACCCCTGCACCGCCAG
The DNA here is from genome assembly GCA_001464915.1 of Sphingomonadales bacterium Ga0077531. Taxonomy (GTDB): domain Bacteria; phylum Pseudomonadota; class Alphaproteobacteria; order Sphingomonadales; family Sphingomonadaceae; genus Erythrobacter. The sequence goes on along the minus strand of LNED01000028.1, from coordinate 7,561 downwards.
CACAATCCCGGCGTTCGCCGCCGCGCTCAGTCGCGCACGGTCAAGCTCGGCGCGGGCTGAACGGGTCGATCCGCGCGTCGCCTCAATCATCGTCAGCGCCAACAGCGCCAACACCGCGAGGCTCGCCACAGCGACCACCAGGGCAAAGCCATTCTGCCGACCGCCCCTGTCTTGAGGCGCGGGTGCGATCAGGGGATGTCCCCAGTGGTTGAAAACGGCTCAAGGGAGCGGATCTTGTTGCGCAATTCTTCAGTTACGGCGCGGGCATCATCGACCGTGCGGATCACCCGGGGTTTGAGCAGGATCACCAGTTCGATCTTGTCATTTTCCTCAACCTGCCGACCGAACAGCGCGCCGATGACCGGTATTTGCGAAAGGAACGGGATCCCGGTCTTGTCACGTGTCTGAACGTTGCGGATCAACCCGCCCAGCGCCAGCACTTCGCCATCCTGCACAGCCACGCTGGTGCTGACCTTGCGGGTAGAGATCACCGGGGAATCAATCCCAGATCCGGACGCGCGCGACGACAAGACGTCGCTGACCTCCTGCGAAATATCGAGCAGCACCAATCCGCTGCTGTTCACGCGCGGGGTGATGTTGAGGATCACGCCGGTATCGCGATATTCGATCCCATTGATCACCGGTGAGTTGTCGCCGATGGTCGCAGTTGAGCTCTGGGTGAGCACCGGCACCTGATTGCCAACCTGCAAATTCGCAGTCTGGTTGTTGATCACCAATAGTTTCGGCGCGGAGACGACATTGACCTTGGTCTTGCCTTCCAGCGCATTGAGCACGCCCGACAGGCTGCCCGTATTGCCGAACAGGAACGAAAAGCCCGGCACATCGCGGACCAGATTGGTGCCGGAGGTAGATTCCGTCAGCGCCGCGCTTTCATTGCCCTGCACGAAGTTCCATTGCAGCCCGTATCGCAGGTCATCGGTCAAACTGACTTCGGTGATCGCGGCTTCGATCAGAACCTGCAGCGGCGGCACGTCGAGCTTGCGCAGCGCCTCTTCAACCACCGCATATTCGCGCGGGGTGCCGAACACGAGGATGGCGTTGTTGGTATCATCGCTGGAGATTTGCACCCCGACATTGCCAAACCCGCCAGAGCCGCCGCTGTCGTCGCCCGTCTGATTGGAACCGGAACTGCTGCGGCTTTGCCCCTGTGCGGTGCTGCTACCGCCGCCGAGGCCATTGCCGCTGCCAAAGCTGCCACCGCCAAACCCGCTGCCTCGCTGCTGCCCAGATCCAGCTCGTCCTCCGGTCTGTGTGGCACCATCAGGCGCACCGGAATCGGCAAAGGCAGCCTGCTGCTGCTCTACTTGCTCGGTCTCGTTTCCGCCGCGCCCGAATGCGCGGTTCAGGGTGCGGGCAAGATCGCGTGAGCGGCTGTTCTGCACGCGGTAAACGAACAGGCGCGGCTCGTTGTTCTGGCCCTGCCGGTCGAGGATTTCGATCCAACGGTTCACATCATCAAGATATTGCCGCTGACGGCTGATCGCGAGAATGCCGTTGAGTTTGTCCATCGAGATAATGCGCACCAAATCGCGGGTCGGGGAATCGGGTGCGTTGATCAGCTTTTCAAGCTCGGGCACGATCACTCGCGCATCGGTCCGTTTGGGCACGATCAGCGCAAAGCTCATATTGCGCAGCCAGTTGACATCAAACTGCTGAAGCAGGTCGCGCGCGCTCGCCCGCTGGCCTGATGAGCCACGCAGCAGCAGGATATTGCGCGAAGGGTCGGAGACGGACACCACATTGGGCAGAATGGGTGATATCAGCGCGCGCATCTGATCGGCGTTGACGAACTGCAATTGCAGCAATTCCGTGCCGAAGCCGGGCGTATCGGGCGAAGCGATGCCGCTGCTCATGCCCTGCTGGATTGATTCGATCCTTGCGCGGCCGCCATCCAGCACGAGCGCAAACCCGCCAATGGCAAAGGCATCTTCCAGGAACGGCAGCACAGAATCCCGGCTGATCGGGCGGGCAGTGACTGCGCTGACCGGGCCTGAAACGCCCGTGGCCACGGTGTATTCCATATCGAGCAGATCGCCCAGCACCGCTTGGGCAACAACGCGCACATCGGCTTCTGGGAAATTGAGCGCAATATCCCCGCCTCGCACCAACACAGGAGTCGGTTGCGCAACCACTGGTGGGCGCTCTTCACCCTCGACAATGGTGGTATCCACCGTCTGCCCGGCCCGCGCCGGATCGTCGGGCACCGTCTGCGCCATGACCGGGGCGGCGCTCAACAACACCGCGCCAACGCACAAAGTGCGCTGCAAAACGTGCTGGCGAAGATGACTCATCATTGTTCGTCTGCCTGATTGGGCCGATACCCATTGTCGGGCCCACGCGGGTCATAGGGTATCGGCGCATATTCGGGATATGAAAAGCTGTCATTGGCGCCAAGGCCGAGCGTGACGCTCTCACCCCCGCGCCGGAAGCGCACATCGTCGCGGCCGATGCTGACCAGCCGCCAACCTTGCCACGATTGGCCGGGTCGCAGCGTCACGCTTTTGCCATCGGGCGTCTGCAGCACCAATCGGGCAGCGCCGCGTACCCGCACGATCCCGGCAGGGATCGCACCGTCGAGCGGGCCGCCCGGTGCCCCGACGCCAGCGGTGCCGGCAACGGCGATGCGGGTGGCTTGAAAGATCGAACGCCGCGCCAGCACCGGATCAGCGCTCACCGCGCCAATCTGCGCCGGGCCAGCGCGCAGCGCGGCGGGCGGCACATCGGGCACTGCGGGCCGGTCTTGTGGCAGCACAAATTGTACAACCACCAGCAGCGCCAGCAGCGCCACCAGCAGTGCTGCCAGCACCGTGCCTTCGGCGCGTTCAGGCCGGGGAATGCGAGGCTGCAACATCAAGCCGGATATCCAGATTGCGGGACGAAGGGGCGGAAGGCTCAGCACCGAGAGCGCCGGGGGCGGATACGGACAACGAGCGCATAATCAGCAGCGGCTCGGCATTCTGCAAGCGTTCGAGCAAGCGGGCGAGCTGCGCCCCGCCTACTCGTGCCTCGATCCTGAGTTCGATCCGGCCTTGGGCGGTCTCGACATCCTGCAAGGCGCGCACTTCACCGCCTGCCTCGCCGATGAGCGCCGAGACGCGGTCCTTGAGCTGTTCGGACGCGGCCTCAGGCGTGGGAGCGATCAGATGGAACCTTGTCCTGTTGGCTCTTTGTGCCTCCGCCGTTCGCCGCAAGCGCGCTACGTTGTCGATCAAGCGTTCATTGCTCGCCTGCACCAGCGCCAGCCGCTCACGCTCAGCCGCGCGAGTTTCAAATCCTGACAGGATCGGAGAGACGACGGCGAGCCACCCCAGCGCAATCAACGCGATCAGGATCAGGATTGCCACCAAGCGGCGTTCGCGGTCGGACAGGCTGGTCATTGCGGCCCGCCGTTCTTCGCGGTGGACCCAGCCAAGGCCGCCGTGACATCGAACGGCTGCCCGCCCCCGCCTTCGGCCGTGGGATCGGATACGCTGGTCTGGAGCGAAGCGAACTTGCCAGTGCGCCGCAGCGCCGCCTGAACATCGCTGCCAGGTGTCTTGTATCCAGTCAGCCGAAGCGTCTCGGGCGTCCAGGCATAACGCTGCACCCATGCGCCTTGCGGCAGCGCGCCGGTGGTCAGTGACAGCAGCTCAAGCGGATTATGCGCGGCCCGTTCGGTAACCAAGGCTTTGCGTAAACTCGCTTCGCTACCGATCCGCGCGGCAATCGTGCGCGCGGCGGTGCTGGCCGCCTGCTGCTCGGCCACTTCTTCGGCAAAGGCGTTGGTGGCGGCGACGTCGCGCCAGATCATCAGGCCAATGTTGACGATGAACAGCGCAGCGACCAGTCCCCACCAAAACGCGCGGCCATCACGGCGCGGAGCAATGTGGCCAGTGGCGACCAATGCCGGCAGCAAGTCAATCGTGGCGGCGCTGTCATCCAGGCTGCGCCAGGTCAGGCTGAGCGGCTCGACCCCGGCGGCACGCGCGGTTTCGACCAATGCCACGGCACGCGCCAACGGCATCCCGGCGACGAGCGTGGGCGCTTTGGTGTGTCCAGCACCGCCCGCATCCGGGATCACCCGCGCCGCCGCAATCGCGGTTCCGGCTGGGAATGGCAACAAGCGGTCAAGTTCCAGGGCGACCATTCGCGCCAGATCACGGCTGGCAAGACGCGGCAGCATCGCCGAGCGCGCCATCACCGCGCCGGTTGGTAGCAGCACGTGCATCAACCGGCGGCGAGTACTTTCAGCCACCGGCTCAAGCGGAGCACCGTCAAACCACAATTGCCCGGCATCATCAAATTCGGCCAACGGGCCAGACAACGCCTTTTCGCGTGCTTGCCAGCGTTCGGGCACCAACCGAGCCAATTCATCAGTCCACCAGTCCCACCCACTGCGCAGCGCACTACCGAGATCGGCCATATTCATATCGAGCAGAGTGCCGGTGCGGATCATGCCGCGTCCCCCGAACATTGCCCGGTGAACGGATCAAGGTTGCACGCCGCGTTCACTGTCGGCGCAGGCCGGATGATCAGATCGGGCCATTGCCGCCGGTCTCCTTCGAAAAAGGTCACCCGGATACGTACCAACTCGGGCGGGTTGCCGCGTTCAATCCAAGAACTGCGCCATTCGCGTCCGGCTTCCCCCGGCCGATTGCCGAAATAAGCGAGCTCAATCCGTTCAACATTGGTTAGCAGCACCTGCGGTGTCCAGCCCGCCTGCCCCGGCGCATAGGGATTAATCCCGGCTGTGGTGTCCCGCAGTGAATAGAGCACCAGTTCGCCAGCATTGCTGCGGATCAGGCGATAGCGCATCAGGCTGGCAGGTCGCTCTGCCGGAGGGGCCGGGGCGAAGAAGCTGACAATCGTGCCTTCACCGCGAACGTCCGCAATCGGGCGATCAAATTCGAACCGGGTGGCCGGCACCAGTGCTTCGATCCGGTCGCGCAAGACGGCTTGGCTGGTGATGATCGAAGCATTGCCGACCCCGCGCGTCCGAGCCTGTGCGGCGGTCTGAAAGCCCAGCTGCGCGCCCGCCAGCACCATGCCTGCCAGCACCGCGACAATTGCAAGGCTGACCAACAGCTCGATCAGGGTAAAGCCTGCCTCGGCAACAGGCCGTGCGGGGCGGCGTGGGCTCGCGCTCATGGTGTTCCCACCCGCAACGTGCTCAGTTCTATCAGCGGTTGGCCCGAAGGCCCCGTGCCAGCCGTTACGGTTATTTGATCGAGCGCTGGGCTAGAGAACCCGCCGCGATACGGCTCAATCCGCAATTGCCAGCCGATGGTGCCGCTGCGCCCTTCGCGCGTTGCAAAGCGTCCCGGTACCGCCACCTCGGCCACCGCCAGTTGAGATTGCGCCACGAGCAATGCGGCGCGGCGTTCTTCGTTGATTCGCGCAGCGCGAGCATTGTTCTGCACCACGTTGAGCGTTACCCCAAGCATGGCAGCGACAATGGCGGAGGCCACCAAAGCCTCGGGCAGAGTGAAACCCCGATCCCGCTTGCGCCGATGATGTTGCCCCCCCGCCTTGGTCACTGACCGGATTCCGCGATGTATCCCGTGCTGCCGAACACGGTGATGCGCCGTTCGCGCGCACTGTCGCTACCGGCTCCGCTGCCGCGTGAACCGATGCGATAGAGCGCAGGTTCTGCCGTTCCATCGGGGTAAAAGGATATTGGTACGTCCTGCCCTGCAGTCACAGTGACAGACTCCGGTAACGCGATTGGCGCACCGTTGCCGATCACCAGCGTGCGCCCTTCGAGCGCAAAGCGCACCGGTTCGCCTGTCCGGATCGCCTCGGCCCGGGCCGCGTGCAATGCTTCGGTCACCTGCCCTGCGCCCATGCGGAATTCCATAGCGGTCATGCTGTTCTGCACCCGCGGAAACGCGATCCCGGCAATCAACCCGGCCACCGCCAGCGTCACCAGCATCTCGATCAGCGTAAATCCTGTCATGCGCTGCCGGGGACTGCCTGAAGGACTGATAGGGCTACCAGTTCCCGACATCTTTTGCCTCGCCCGTGCCGCCAACGGCATTGTCCGAGCCGAACGAAAACACATCAATCTCGCCATGATCGCCCGGCGTCTTGAAGCGATAGGGATTGCCCCATGGATCAACCAGCCCGCTTGCTTGACCCATGTACGGCCCATTCCAGATCGGCACATCGGCCGGCTGCGCCATCAGCGCCTGCAAACCTTCATCTGGCGTCGGATAACGGCCCGCGTCCAGTCGGAACAGTTCCAGCCCGGCGGCAATGTTCTTGACCTGCACAGTGGCGGTCTGGGTTTTCGAGCTGCCGAGATACTTGATCACCTGCGGCCCGACGATCGCCGCCAGCAACCCGAGGATCGCCAGCACGACCAACAGTTCAAGCAGGGTGAACCCTGCCGATTTGCGCCGCTTCGCCAAAAGCTTCTGATTCATCATCATACCAGTGCCAGATCGTTGAAACCGAGAATTGCGGCCATGATAGCAGCAATAATCGTCGCAACCACCGCCCCCAAAATCACGGTGATTGCAGGAGTAAGCAAACCGACTAGCCGCTGCAATTGAATCTTGACGTCACGATCAAGCACATCGGCGAGCCGGATGAGCATCAGCCCCAGTTCCGAGGTTTCCTCTCCGGTGCGAAAGAAGCCGATCGCCTTCTTCGGGAAGATGTCGGCGGCGGCGAGGGGCGCGGTCAATCCGCCGCCTTCCTTCATGCCGCCGGCCACGTCCCGCACCGCGGCGGCCATGTGGGTGTTGCCGATGGAGCGGCCCGCCAGCAGCGTTGCCGAGGGCAGCGCCACACCGCCTTCCACTAAAACTCCAAGCGTCCTCGCAAAACGCGCGGTTTCAGCCGCCCGCACGAGCGATCCGATTTGCGGCACGCCCAGAATCCAGCGATCCCGCGCGGCGCGAGCCTGCGGCTGGCGCAGCATCTGGCGCACGCCCAGCCCTGCGGCAATCAGCACCAGCACAATCCACCAGCCATCTGAGCGTAGGGTCTGGCTCGCCTGCATAATAAAGCGCGAGGCGGCGGGCAGACGGTCAGCAGCGCCAGCAAACAGGCTTTCGAACTGTGGCACCACGAACAATAGCATCATCGCAATCACCGCCACCGACAGCACCACGAGGATGATCGGATAGATCATCGCGGTCACGATCAGGCTGCGCAGATCATCATCCCGCTGCAACGCGTCCGCCAGCCGTTCGAGCGCCGCGCCAAGTTTCCCGTCCGCCTCACCCGCTTCGGCCATTGCGGGGGCCATCGGCGGGAACAGGCCTGCACGTTCCGTCATCGTGCGTGATAGCGGCGCGCCTTCCTTGACCGCCTGCTGCATCTTGGCGAGTTCCGCGCGCAAGGCTGCGTCCTCAACCGAATCCAGCATCAGCGTCATCGCCCGTTCAAGCGCGATTCCGGCGTTAAGCAGCACCGCAAGCTCGCCAATCGCGCGGGTGATCGCTTGCCGCGTCTTACCCGTGCGTTTCACCGCGCCCGCAGGCGCCGCCGCCGCGCCAGGGCTGACATCGATTGGCAGGATCGCGGATTGCCGCAGCCGCCGCACCGCCTCCTC